>NZ_JAVQLT010000001.1:4800000-6383380 GCF_051188035.1 Mycolicibacterium sp. Y3
CTCGCCTTGCGGAGCCGTCGAGGAGATCCTGGCCCCACCAATCGGATTCACCCGTCCCGGGTCGGCGGGCATCGGCCGCTGGATCGGCAACGGCACCGCGGGCCGGGTCGGGTCGGTCGAGAGCGGGTCCGCCTGCGCAGCCGGCATCGGGATCAAGGCTGCCAACACAGCCAGTGCGATGGCACCCATCGTGTTGCGAATCACCATGAGCTCAGAGGTCTTTCGGTTCGCCGTAGAGGGTCTGGGTGTCATTGCCGTTGTCGGTACGGATCCGGATCGTCGTATAGGACTGGATCTTGACCTGACCACCGCACCCGTCGGCTTCGATGTTCTGATCCCGCAGATTCGACACCGCATGCATGTTGCGCAGACTGATCCGGTCCAGCGGAACCTGCGCCAGGCCACCGGGTTTGAGGACCACCCGGATGTAACCACCCAGATGCTCCTGCACGCCCAAGGTCGCACCAACCGACGCCCCGCCGAACCCGCCGCCCTGACCACCACCGGAACCGCCGCCGCCGTAGCCCCCGCCGTAGACCTGGCCATTGACCTGTTGATACGGATCGATGCCGATATCGCCGCCCACCTCGACACCCGCCGACGAATCGGTGCGGCAGCCGACGAAATACCCGGCCTCCAACTGCGCATCCTGAATCACCGCACCACCGGTACCGCTGATGCGGGCCTCCGCGCGTACCGACACCCGCGCCTGCCACGAATTCGACGCACCCGCCAGGTTGTCGATGTGATCGATCACCTCATTGGTGGTGTTCACATCCACCACCCAGCCATCGTCAGTGACAAACTGCGTCCACCGATCCGGCATTACCTGCGGATCAGCAAACGCCGCAGCAGCGGTAGACACACTGGCTGCCAACAAGCCGGCTAAGACCGCGACCGTTGGTCGCCGCGCACAAACAGCGAGACTCAATCTCATTAACAGCACGCCCCCGAACGTGTTCCGCGGCGAGACCCCCTCGCAAACGCTGATGAACTCCTCAGCTACCGCTTCAACGCGCACCCTGCCATAAAGTCGACTGGCATGTCAATCGTAAGATGCCTTCGTCAACTGGCAAACACTGCAATGAGTGCGCAGATCGGCCTGTGAGCCCATGGACGTATCAGGGCTAAGTTCTGTTCGGCCGTCCGGCGGGGCCGGGGTGGATCAGTGGTCGCCAGGCACCCGACACGTTGCGGACTCGTCGCATCTGTCACCGCGACCGTGAATGACCAGGACGCGGCAATCCAGACTGTGGCGGGGATCGCGATCCGAGCGGATCAAACAGCCTTGAAGTCGATCTGAATGGAGCTACAGAACCCCACAGGAAACGAAATCCGCCCCGACCGAGGTCGGGGCGGATTTCCTACGAGTGGAGCTAAGGGGATTCGAACCCCTGACCCCCACACTGCCAGTGTGGTGCGCTACCAACTGCGCCATAGCCCCGTAACTTGTGCTCACCGAAAGTACACCACCCGTACCCCTGGTTCAAAACCGCTGGTCACGGAAGCTCTCCACCCGCCTCCGGGCCGAGCGGACGGGCCGGAGTGTGTGCTTGCGGCGTCATTTGACGGGTCTCCGGCGCGAAAGCCCACCCCAACGCGGCGATCAGCAGGATCACCCCACTGATCACGAACGCCGACCCGAACGACAGGTACTGGGCGATCTGCCCGACCACCAGGGATCCGGCGATGGCCCCCACGTCGGACATCATCTGGTAGGTCGCCACCGCCGTGCCGGCCCGCGCCTTGCTGCCGATGATGTCGGCCACCGCGGCCTGCTGCGGCGAGGTGAACACGCCGGCCGCGGCCCCGGCGACGAACGCGGCCGCCATGAACAGCGTCAGTGAGGACGCCAGCCCGACCAGCAGGGTCGCCACCCCGGAAATCGCCAGCCCGGTGATCAACGGCACACGACGGCCCACCCGATCGGAGAGGTAACCGCTGGGAATCACCGCCGAGACGTTCCCGATGGCGAACACCGCCAAGGCCAGCCCGGCCATCCGCGGCCCGCGATGCAGCACCTCGGTCACGAACAGCGGCACCAACGCGATCCGCAGACCGAACACCGACCACCCGGTCGCGAAGTTGGAGAACAGGGCCGCCAGGTAGGCGCGGTTGCCGAGCACATCGCGCACCGTCACCGTCGGCCCGCTGTGGTCGGCCGGCGCCCCCAGCGGCGAGTGCCGCAGGCTGACCCAGACCACCCCGGCCGCCACCACCAACGCCACCCCGTAGATCGCGAACGGCGCGGACAGCCCGAGTCCTGCGGTCAACGCGCCGAGCACCGGTCCGCCGACCGACCCGACCAGGAAAGCGCTGGAGAACATGCCCGCCACCCGGCCGCGCGCATCCGGCGGTGAGATCCGGATCATCAGACCGAGCGAGGACACCGTGAACATCGCCGATCCGAACCCGCCCAGCGAGCGGAACAGCAGCAGCTGCCAGTACGTCTGCGCGAAGGCGCACACCCCGGTGGACACCGCGACGATCAGTAGGCCGCTCAGGTAGACGCGCCGCTCCCCCAGCTTCTGCACGAAAAGACCGCTCGCCGGCGCCGCGCACAGCCGCATCAGCGCGAACGCGGTGATGACGAAGGTCGCGGCGCTGATGCTGACGCCGAAGTTGCGGGCGTATTGCGGAAGGACGGGAGAAACCACGCCATACCCGAGGGCGATGACCGCGTTGGCGGTGATCAGCACCCACACTTCTCCGGGTAGCCGCTGCTTACAGTCGTCCTCCGTAACAGAACTCACCCGTTGACTGTAGGCACCCACATCCGGGTGCCTCTCTGCTGGAGTGTGTCATCACATGATGACAACCTTCAGAAGACAACCACTCCGGACTGAGGTCAGGCGATGACGGCGTTCACCACGTCCTTGGCCGCCTGCTGCACCTGCGCCAGATGCTCGGCCCCCTTGAACGACTCGGCGTAGATCTTGTAGACGTCCTCGGTGCCCGACGGCCGGGCCGCGAACCAGGCGTTCTCGGTGGTCACCTTCAGCCCGCCCAGCGGTGCCCCGTTGCCCGGCGCCGTGGTCAACTTCGCGGTGATCGGCTCACCGGCCAACTCCGTGGTGCTGACCTGGTCGGCCGACAACTTCGACAACCGCGCCTTCTGCTCCCGGTCGGCGGGCGCATCGATGCGGGCATAGGTCGGCGCACCGTACTTCTCGGCCAGCTCCGCGTAGCGCTGCGACGGGGTGGAACCGGTGACCGCCAGGATCTCCGAGGCCAGCAAGGCCAGGATGATGCCATCCTTGTCGGTGGTCCAGGTCGAGCCGTCGGTGCGCAGGAACGACGCCCCGGCGCTCTCCTCCCCACCGAATCCGATTGAGCCGCTGATCAACCCGTCGACGAACCATTTGAACCCGACCGGCACCTCGACCAGCTTGCGGCCCAATCCCGCCACCACCCGGTCGATGATCGACGAGCTGACGGCCGTCTTACCGACTGCCGTCGAACCCGGCCACGACGGCCGGTGCGTGTACAGGTAGTCGATGGCCACGGCCAGGAAGTGATTCGGGTTGAGCAGGCCGCCGTCGGGGGTGACGATGCCGTGCCGGTCGGAGTCGGCGTCGTTGCCGGTGGCGATCTGATAGAGGTCGCGGTTGGCGATGAGCGAGGCCATCGCATTGGGCGAGCTGCAGTCCATCCGGATCTTGCCGTCGGTGTCCAGCGTCATGAACCGCCAGGTGGCGTCGACCAGCGGGTTCACCACCGTCAGGTCCAGTTGGTGCCGTTCGGCGATGGCACCCCAGTAGTCCACACTGGCCCCGCCGAGTGGATCGGCGCCGATGCGGATGCCCTGGGCGCGGATGGCGTGCAGGTCCACCACATTGGGCAGGTCCTCGATATAGGCGTTCAGGTAGTCGTGGCGCTGCGCGATCTGCAACGCCCGCGACAGCGGCACCCGCTTCACCGATTTGATGCCCTCGCGCAGAATCTCGTTCGCGCGCTTGGCAATCCACCCGGTGGCATCGGTATCCGCAGGCCCGCCGTTGGGCGGGTTGTACTTGAAGCCGCCGTCGCGGGGCGGGTTGTGCGACGGGGTGACGACGATACCGTCGGCCAGGTCGGTGTCCCGGCCGCGGTTGAAGGTCAGGATGGCGTGGCTGACGGCCGGCGTCGGGGTGTAGCGGTCGGCGGCGTCGATCATCGCGACCACGTCGTTGGCGGCCAGCACCTCCAGCGCCGACGCCCACGCCGGCTCGCTCAAGGCGTGGGTGTCGCGGCCGATGAACAACGGCCCGGTGGTGCCCTGCGCCGTGCGGTACTCGACGATGGCCTGCGTGGTGGCCAGGATGTGGGCCTCGTTGAACGCGCCGTCCAGGCTGGTACCACGATGGCCGGACGTCCCGAACACGACCTGCTGGGCGATGTCGTCGGGATCCGGCAAGACGGTGTAATACGCCGTCACCACGTGTGCGATGTCGATGAGGTCGGACGGATCGGCCGGCTTGCCGGCGCGTGGATTGGGGGCCATGTCCTCGATTGTTCCGCACATCTTGCAAGCCCGCCGCAAGTGCGCCACAAGTGCCGCGCGACAACGTATGCGGCATGAACAGCTCACCAAAATCCGCGCAACAGAGCACCGAACCCGACCTGTCCGGCATCACCATGGCCCACCGCGCCATGATCAATGACGTCGGTCGGCTCGCCGAACTGCTGGCCGCGGTGGGCGGCGGCGCCCACACCTGCGCTCATCCGAAGGACGTCACCCGCTACCTCCACCTGTTGTGCGAATCCATCCACCATCACCACACCGTCGAGAACGAGGTGCTGTGGCCGATCGTCACGGCCTCGGCGGGCAGTTTCGTCGATCTGTCCGAGCTCACCGACGACCACGCCGCCCTGGACCCCAGACTGGACCGCATCACCTCACTGGCCACCGCCTTCGGGAAGGCACCCGACTCGACGACGGCGGCACCGCTGGCCACCGCGCTGGCCGGCCTGCACCAACTGGTGTGCGAACACATCGCCGACGAGGAGCGCGAACTCTTCAGCGTGATCCGCCGGCATGTGTCGGTCACCGACTGGGCCATCGTGGAGAAGGCAGCCCAGCGCGCCGGACGGATGTCCTTCGACGGCCCGCGCATCGTCGGCGCGGCAACCGAGGCGGAGTACGCGCAGCTGGCGGCAGAGGCGAATCCGCTGCTCCTCGGGTTCATCAAGCTGATGTCACGGCGCCACAAGCGCTTTGAACGCCGGGTGTTCGGTTAGCGGAGCAGCCGCGCGGCCTCGGCGGCCAGGCGCGTGCGCAGTTCCGCCGCGGCCCGCCGGTAGCGGGCCGCGGCGGCGGTATCGCCGGTGGCCTCGGCCAACACGGCCAGCGCCTCGTCCACCGGCCCGGTCAGCAGGGTGCCGTTGTCCAGCCCGGCCATCAGCCCGCTGTAGGGCAACAACTCGGCGGCCTCCGCCTTCGCCACCGCCAGATCGCCGACGGCCACGGCGGCGTGCACCCGCAGCGTCGTCATCGCCACCCAGTAATAAGACCGCTCGGTGGGCACCCGCTGGGCCCAGACCTCTTGTGCCTCCTCGATTCTGCCCGCCGACACCAGCGCCAGCACCGCGCCGTCGGCCATCGTGGCCGAGATCGTGCGGTGCAGCACCAGCAGCTCATCGGCCATCGGTGCGAGGTCCCCGCGGCTCAGCGCCGCGCTGACCCGTCCGACCAGACCGACCAGCACCCCGTTGGCCACCCCATGCTCAGCCAGGCTGACACCGGCGGCCAGGTACCGGGCCTCCCCTTCGTCCGGGCGACCGGCGAGCACCGTCAACTGGGCGGAATAGGCGTCCAGCACGCCGAGCAGAAAGGCCAGCTGACCGGTGCCGGCCCGGGCCACGGCCTGATCGACGTGGTCAAGCGCGGCCGCCAGATCCGAGCGGCCCGACGCGGCGAGGAACAGCAGCCAGTGCCCCACCGCTTGATAGTCCACGGCACCGCAATCCTGTGCGGCCTTCAGCAGTTCGGCCGCCATCGGCTGACGTTGATCGGCCAGATCCGGACCAAGGGCGGCAAAGGCACCCACGTTCAGCGCCGCGCACAACAGCCGGGCATGCGCGTCGGGGTCGGCCGCGTGCAGCACCTGGGCCAGCTCCAGCGCCTCCAGGCTGGCCGCCATCGCCACCTCGTGCTCGGCGCCCTCGACCTCCTTGAACAAGGTGATGAGCAGCCGGACCCGCACCTGCGGCGGGTGGTCCCGGGCCAGGATCCGGCGCAGCGGTTCGACGATGACGGGGTCGATGTGATCGCCGGTTCGCAGCCGCCAGACCAGCGGGCTGTCCAACGCGGTCAGCGCACGCACCAGCAGATCGTCGTCGCCGGCGGCGAGGGTGACGGTGCGGTTGAGTTCCTCGCGCGCCGAGATGGCGTCACCCGCGCGGGCCAGCGCCGAGATCAGCCCGCAGCGGGCCGGTACCGCACGCTGCGGATCCGCAGCCGCCAGTTCCAGCATGCGCACCGCGGCCCGCCACTGCCGGGCCGCCTCGCCCGGTGCGCCGACCGCATCGGCCTCCTGGGCGGCTGCCGTCGCGAATTCTGCTGCCTCGGCGGCGGTTTCGGGAGTCGCGGCGGCCACCGCATGGTAGGCCAGCGACGCGGCGTCGGTGCCGCGTGCGCGCAACATGTTCAATGCCGTGGCGTGCAGCCGGGTCCGGCGCAGCAGTGACGTGTCGTCATAGAGAGTGTCGCGGATCAGGCTGTGCGCAAATCGGATCCGGCCGGGCGCGGGTTCGTCGAGCAAGCCGGCCAGTACTGCGGGTTCGAGCGCGTCGAGCAGATCGTCGTCGCTGCGGGCCAGTTCCTCCAACAGATCCAGGTCCACTTCGCGGCCGAGCACCGCGGCCTGCCGCAGGGCGGTCGCGGTCTGTCCGGGCAGCCGGGCCAGTCGGCGGCGTACCACGTCGCGCACCCCGGCCGGCACGCGGCCGTGCGCTGCGTCGGCTCCTTCGGCAACCATCAGCCGGACCATCTCACGTACGAACAGCGGATTGCCACCGGTTCTGTCCCGCAACAACTTCAGGGTCGCTCCGGTCACCGCGGGCAGCCCGCAGTCGGTGGCCAGCTCGACCATGGCCGCGTCGTCCAGCCCGGTGAGCATCAGATGCGCGGCCGTCTGATTGGTCAGCGCGGCGCGGGCCATATCGAGTTCGGCACCCGATTCCGACGGGCGGTAGGTGCCGATCGCGAGCACCGGCCGGCCACCGAGCCGGTCGGCGACCAGGCGCAGGAGTTCCAGGGTCAGACCGTCGGTGCGGTGCAGATCGTCGAGGACGATCGCGAGGGGCTGAGCGGTCGCGGCGTCGCCGAGCACCTCGGCCAGGCTGTGCGCCAGCCAGAACGCGCCACTGTCGGTAGCCGGGCCGTCGTGCAGCAGTGGCGCCAGGGCGCCCGCCTGCCCGGGTTCCATACTCGACCGGAACGGGTCGAGAACCTCGGTCCAGGCCCAGCCCGGTGGCGCGCCGTCGACCTCTGGGCAGCGCCCGAACACCACCGTCCACCCGGCCCGGTGCAGCGCGGCGGTGGCCGTGTCGGCCAGGGTGGTCTTGCCCGCTCCGGCTTCGCCGCCGATCCACACCACCTTCAGTCCGTCGCGCCGTGCGGCGGTGGCGGCCGTCTCCAGGGCGGCGAGTTCATCGGCCCGGCCGCGGGTCCGCGACCTCGTCGGCGCCGAAGCCACCGGGGCGGCCGTGGCGGGCGCGACCGCGATGGGGTCGAGGTGCTCGGCCTGGCGCAGGATGTCGCGCTCCAGATCACGCAGTGGCCTGCCGGGTTCGAGCCCGAGCTCGTCGGTCAGGTATTCGCGGGTGCGACGCAGCACCTCCAGGGCCGCGACCTGACGCCCGGCCCGGTACTGGGCGGCGGCCAGCAGGCAGGCGGCGGTCTCGCGGCCCGGATGATCGCGGGCATGGGGTTCGAGCACCCGTAGCACCACCGCGTGCTGACCGAGGGCGGACTGGGCGGCGGCGTAGGACTCCACCGCCGAGAGCCGCAGCTCGGTCAGCCGCGCGACTTCCGGTGCCGCCCAGAGCGTGTCGGCGACCTCGACGTAGGGATCACCGGTCCACTCGGTGAGCACCTCTTCCAGAAGATCCGACTGTGACTCGGCGGCAATCGTTTTCGCCTCCGCCGACCACGCATCGACGGCGTCGTCGGGCAGCCGCAGGCAGTATCCGGGTGCGGCGCTGACGATCACCTGGGCGGCGGCCCGGCGTTGCCTGCCGGGTTCGAGCACCCGGCGCAGGTGGGATATGTAGGCCTGCAGCGCCGCCAGCGCTTTGGGCGGCGGTTCGCCCTCCCAGAGATCCTCGATGAGCCGGTCCACCGACACCACCTGACCGTGCGCGAGCACCAGCCGGGCCAGCACCGCCCGCTGCTTGGGGCCACCCAGATCGACGGGCTTGAATTCCCCGGTCGCTTCGCTCCTGCCCGCCGGCTCGCCATGGACCCAGGCACGGACCGGGCCCAGTACACAGATCCGCACAACCGTCATGGTGTGCCCAACATAACGGTCCCCGCGTCGGGCTACATACTGAGCGGCATGGCTGGTTTCGACCGACGTGAACTGGCGGCCGTGTTCGCCGGCGGCGCACTGGGCACCCTGGCCCGCGCGGGGCTGGCGCATGCGCTGCCGGTGATGCCCGGACAGTGGCCGTGGCCGACGTTTCTCGTCAACATCGTCGGCACGGTGCTGCTCGCGTACTTCACCACCCGACTGCTCGAGCGGCTCCCGACCTCGGCTTACCGGCGTCCGCTGCTGGGCACCGGGTTGTGCGGTGGCCTCACGACGTTCTCCACCATGCAGGTCGAGACGGTGACCATGCTGGAGCACCGCTTCTACGGCCTGGCCGTCGCCTACACGGTCGCGAGCATCGTGCTCGGGTTGCTGGCCATGCACATCACCACGGCGCTGGTGCGACGGGCGCGGGTCCGATGACCTTCGCGGTGTGGATGGGTGTCGCCGTGATCGGCGGGTTCGGTGCGGTGTCCCGGTTCCTGGTGGACAAGGCGGTGACCAAACACGCGGCCAAGCGGTTGTCCCGGCCGTTCCCGGTCGGCACGCTGGTCGTGAACGTCAGCGGGGCGTGGCTGTTGGGCTTCTTCGGCGGTATGGCGCTGAGCCCGAACGCCGCGCTGTTGGCCGGCACCGCCTTCGTCGGCGCGTACACCACGTTCTCGACGTGGATGCTGGAGACACAGCGGCTCGGCGAGGAACGTCAGGTGTGGCCGGCGGTGGCCAATATCGTGATCAGCGTGGCGCTCGGGTTGGGCGCGGCCTGGCTGGGACTGACCGTCGGGAGGCTCGTGTGAGCACGGAGTATCTCAAGCTGACGGCGTACTTCGGGGAGCGGTTGCGCGGAAGGCGCGGCTTCGTCGCCGACGAGTTGCTGGACCTGTTCGGCTCGCAGCGGATCGCCACCAGTGTGGTGCTGCGCGGCAGCGCCGGGTTCGGTCCGCGCCACGTTCTGCGCAGCGACGCGACGCTGACCCAGTCGGAAGACCTGCCGGTCGCCGTCGCCGCGGTGGACCGCGCCGAACGGATCACCGCGATATCCGAACAAGCCGTGGCGATGATCAGCCGCGGCGTCGTGACGCTGGAGCGGGCTCGACTCCTCGACGCGCCCCTGCCCGACCAGGCCAAACTCACCCTCTACATCGGGCGGCAGACCCGCGTCGAGGGCCGGCCGGCCTACCGCGCGGTCTGCGACGTGCTGTATGCGCACGGATTCGCCGGCGCTGCCGTCTTCCTCGGGGTCGACGGCACCGTGGCCGGGCAGCGCAGGCGGGCGCGCTTCTTCAGTGCCAACACCGACGTGCCGTTGATGATCATCGCCGCGGGCACCGGCGAGCAGGTCGCGGCGGCGACACCGGAGCTGAAGCGGCTGGTGCCCAGCGCCACCATGACGCTGGAACGCGCCCAGCTCTGCAAACGTGATGGGCGGCTGATCGCGCCTCCGCCCGCGGTGCCCGAGACCGATGCAGCCGGGCGTCCGCTGCGGCAGAAGCTGATGATCCACACCTCGGAGAGCACCGTGTCGACATCGACCGGCGCCACGCCGATCCACCGCGCACTGGTGGCGCGGCTGCGCGAACACCACACGGTCAGCGGGGTGACCGTGGTGCGCGGTATCTGGGGTTTTCACGGCGACCATGAGCCGCACGGAGACAAGCTGATTCAGTTGGGCCGTCAGGTACCGGTCACCACCATCGTGGTGGATACGCCGGCCCGCATCGCGGCAGGATTCGCGGTCGTCGACGAGTTGACCGCCCGGCACGGCCTGGTCACCAGCGAGCTGGTTCCGGCGTTCGTGAGCATCGACGGCGGGAAACGCCAGGGCAGCACCGAGCTCGCGGGGCCCACCTGGTGAGACACCCAACAACGCCCCAGCCGGTGTAAGCCTAGCCTTAGCTAACTGCCCGGTGTAGCGTCCCCCGACATGGAACAGTCACAGTCCGCTGCTGTCAACCCTGAACTGCTCGCGGTCCTGAGAGACGATCTCAGCATCGACGTCAGCAAGGTCACCCGCGACTCCAGGCTGATCGACGATCTCGGCATGGATTCGGTGGCGTTCGCCGTCGGCATGGTGGCCATCGAGGACCGCCTCGACGCGGCCCTGACCGAAGAAGACCTGCTCAGCTGCGAGACCATCGGCCAGCTGGAGGACACCATCACCGCCAAACTGCCCGCCGGGCAGGCCAACTCGTGAGTGTCCTCGCCCAGGCCCTCTCGGCCGCGATGACCGGGTCGAACAACGACCTGCACGTCTTCGACACCGCCGCCGGCGCCTGGCACCGCCATCCGTGGGCAGAGGTACACGCCCGCGCCGAGAACGTCGCCGACCGCATCTGCGCCGAGGGCACCCAGGCCGTCGGCCTGGTGGGCGATCCGAACGTCGAATTCATCGCCGCGATCACCGGCGCCCTGCTGGCCGGGGCCGCCGTGTCGATCCTGCCCGGACCGGTCCGCGGCGCCGAACCGCAACGCTGGGCGCGAGCCACCCTGTCGCGCTTCGAAGGCGTCGGCGTGCGCTCGGTGTTCAGCCACGGCACCCACCTTCGCGATCTCGAATCCGTCGGCGGCGACGTCACCGTGGCCGATGTGACGACGGTCGCGCACGCTCAGCGCTCCGCCACCCACCACGGCACCGTGGGCAGCACCGTCGCGGTCCTGCAGGGCACCGCCGGATCCACGGGCACGCCTCGCACCGCCCAACTTTCACCCGAGGCGGTGCTGGCCAACCTTCGGGCACTGGTGGACCGCGTCGGCGTCGGAGCAGACGACACCGGGCACTCCTGGCTACCGCTGTATCACGATATGGGGCTGTCCTTCCTGCTCACCACCGCGCTCGGCGGCGCGAACCTGTGGCACGCACCCACCTCGGCGTTCTCCGCCCAGCCGTTCGGCTGGCTGACCTGGCTGACCGAGAGCCGCGCCACCCTGACCGCGGCGCCGAACATGGCCTACAACATCGTCGGGAAATACGCCCGCCTGGTCAGTGACGCGGACTTCTCGCACCTGCGCTTCGCCCTCAACGGTGGCGAACCCGTCGATTGCGACGGCAGCCAACGGTTCGCCACCGAGATGGCCCGCTTCGGACTCGACCCGGGCGCCCTCGCCCCCTCCTACGGCCTGGCCGAATCCAACTGTGCGGTCAGCGTTCCCACGCCCGGCAGCGGTCTGCGGCTCGACGAGATCCACGTCGTCAGCGATGACGGCGGCTTCGCCCGAAAGCACGCGGTGCTCGGTGAGGCGATCCCCGGGATGGAAATCCGGGTCGCCCCGCGCGAGCAGTTCGTCGACAGCATCGCCGATCGCGAGGTCGGCGAGATCGAGATCCGGGGCACGTCCATGATGACCGGCTACCTCGGCGAAACGCCGGTCGAGCACGGAAACTGGTTTCCCACAGGCGATATCGGGTACCTGCTGGACGGCAGCCTGGTCATCTGCGGGCGCGCCAAGGAGATCATCACCGTGGCCGGACGTAACATCTTCCCCACCGAGATCGAGCAGGTGGCCGCCCAGGTCGACGGAATCCGCCCGGGAGCGGTGGTCGCGATCGGCACCGACGGCTCCTCGACGCGGCCCGGCCTGGTGATCGCCGCGGAGTTCAAGGGCGCCGACGAACCCGCCGCGCGCAGTGCGCTGGTGCAGCGCGTCGCCTCCGAATGCGGTGTGGTGCCTGCCGAAGTCGTGTTCATGCGGCCCGGGTCCTTGCCGCGCACCTCCTCGGGCAAGCTGCGCAGGCTCGAGGTCAAGCGCAATCTGGAGGCCGCACCGTGACGCTCGCCGCGCCGTCCGACGAGGACTTCTCCGCCCTGCTCGAGCGGGTGTTCAACGATCAGGTCAGGGCCTGGACTGCCGAAGCCGAAGCGACGGAGCACTTTCCGCGCGCACTCATCGAGTACCTGGGCCGGGAGGGCGTGTTCGCCGCCAAATGGGGTGACGCGCAGCAACCCGACGTCGGGGACGTGATCGCGCTGGCGATCGAACTGGGGAAGCTGGGTTCGGCCGGTATCGCCGTCGGGGTGAGTCTGCACGATTCGGCGATCGCCATCCTGCGCCGATTCGCCCGCAACGACTATCTGCGCGATATCGCAGAGCGGGCCATCCGCGGTGACGCGGTGCTGTGCATCGGCGCTTCTGAGGAGTCCGGTGGCTCCGACCTGCAGATCGTCGGCACCGAAGTACGTTCGGCGCGTGGCGGTTTCGAGGTCAGAGGGGTCAAGAAGTTCGTCTCGTTGTCACCCATCGCCGACTATGTGATGGCCGTGGCGCGCGATGTCGGCGACGACCCGTCCAGCAGGAAGGGCAACGTCGTCGTCATCGCCGTGCCGCTCGACGATCCCGGGGTGCGGGTTCAGGCGCCCTACCGCAAGGTGGGCGCCGGGCCGCTGGACACCGCCGCCGTGCACATCGACACCTGGGTGCCCGCCGAGGCGCTGGTGGCCCGCGCGGGCACCGGCCTGGCCGCGATCTCCTGGGGCCTGGCCCACGAACGGATGTCGGTGGCCGGCCAGGTCGCCAGCAACTGCCAACGCCTGCTGGGAATCACCTTGGCGCGCATGATGGATCGCCGCCAATTCGGTCACACGCTGTACGAACACCAGGCTCTGCGGATGCGTATCGCCGACCTGCAGGCCCGGGTGGACATGCTGCGGCACGCCCTGACCGGCATCGCGGCCGGCAAGAAGCTGGACCTGCGCACCGCGGCCGCCATGAAAGTCACCGCAGCCCGCCTCGGTGAAGAGGTGGTCTCGGAGTGCATGCACATCTTCGGCGGCACAGGCTATCTCATCGACGAGACCCCTATGGGTCAGTGGTGGCGCGATATGAAGCTGGCCCGGGTGGGCGGCGGCACCGACGAGGTGCTGTGGGAGTTGGTCGCCGCGGCGATGAAGCCCGACCACGACGGCTACGCCGCGATGATGGCCCACTGACCCCGAGCGGCTATTGGTGCTCCGGGATGTCGTCCGGGGTCCGGGGAAACACATAGAGTGCCATCCGGCGATTCGACATCTGATGTTCGCCCAGGAACGTGCATCCGACATATTCGACCAGCCGGCGGGCACCGACGTTTCGGTGGTCGGGGTCGAACATCACGCGGCGGCACTGCGGCTCGGCGGCGAACAGGTCGGCCAGTAGCTTCGGCATGATGAGCGGGGCGATACCCCGGTTCACCAACTTCGTGTCGGCGATCGCGGCGTGCATGCCCAGGTCGTAGGGATCGGCGTCGTACCGCGTGGCGATGGAATCTTTTGCCGCTCTGTACAATTCGATGTACCCGATCTGCTCGCCCTTACGGCTGGTGATGAACGGGCGAGAGAACGTGCCGGCCAGCTGAGCCTTGAGGTACAACCGCCAGCGCTCCGGCGGCCAGTCGTACTCCCACGCCTCGGCCAGATGCGGCAGGTTCATCCACTCCGAGACCAGCTCGGCGTCGGAATCGGGGTCGGCCAGGCGGGCCGCGTACGGTGCGGCGATCTGCGGGATCGCCGGCGCCGGGACGTGGCGGACCTCGTCGGAGATCGTGGTCAGCTCGCGCGGCAGGATGGGTAGCACGTCGTCAGAGTCGATCATTTGAGCGCCGAGCCTACCCAACACCGTGACGTTCGGGTGGGCTACACCGGCGGTGGGCGCAGCCCTGCGGGACCGTGCTCGGCCGTCAGAGATCGCTGGCGTCGTCGGGCACGTCGACGGCATGTTCGGCGAGCGCCTCCAAGGACACCACATCCAGGGTGCGCTCGTGTGTGCACGCCATCACCACCGGCGCCGCGCACCCGTCCTCGTAGGCGCGCAGCCAGTTGGGCGCGGTCACGCACCACCGGTCGCCCGGCTGCAGCCCGGGGAACCGGTACTGCGGCATCGGTGTCGACAGGTCGTTGCCGATGGAACGCTGATGGTCCAGGAACTCCCGCGTCACCACCGCGCAGATCGAGTGCATACCCGGATCCTCGGGGCCGGTCGAGCAGCAGCCGTCACGGTAGAAGCCGGTGAGCGGTTCCGTCCCACAGGGTTCCAGCGGACCGCCGAGCACATTGCGTTCGGGCATCGTCTCATCATGCCCTGCTCCTCAGCGTCGTGAGCGGTACTCCACGTGCTGCCACCCGCGCGATCAGGCCGCAGGTGTGACGCGGCACACCCGGTGCACTTCTCGGATACCCGCCAGTAACCCTCACTCTGTACAGTCGTAGCCGTTGCCAGCATGGCGGCCACAGGCATGAGGGTGACACAGGACATGACGATGGACAGTTCGGCGAGCGATGCCGCGACGGCAATCGAGGAGCTGACGCTGACCGAACCCGAGGACGCTGCGCCGACGAAGCACGTCCCCAGCCCCGATGACGGCGCCACCACACCCGGTGGTCCGACCATGGTGCTGATCGGCACCGGCGTCTACCTCGCCGTCAAGGTGTGGCGGTACCGACGCCGCCGTCGCCGCCAGGTGTGACGGCCCAACTCCCCCGGTAGAGCGTGCCGGTCACGCCCAGATCAGCATCCATTGTCACGACATCGGCAGGTGCCCCGGGCACCAAGCCGGGACGGGACAGCCCCAGCGCACCAGCCGGACTGATGGTGGCTTGCCGTACCGCCTGCAGCAGCGCGTCATCGCGGCCCAGGCCGCTGTGGGCGACAGCGAACCGGAACACCGCGTCCATGGTGGCGGTGCTGCCCGCGATGGTGTCGGTGCCCGCGACCCGCGCCTTCCCGTCCCGCACCTCGACCGACATGGTGCCCAGCAGGTAGTGGCCGTCGGCGCCACCGGTGGCCGCCATCGCATCGGTGATCAGCGAGACCCGGTCGCTGCTTCGGCACACGTGCCGGTAGATGGCCGGGTCGACGTGCACACCGTCGGTGATCAGCTCGACGGTCACCCGCGGATCCTCCAGCAGCGCGACGATGGGGCCGGGTGCGCGATGCCCGATGGGGCGCATCGCATTGAACAGATGGGTCCCGACCGTCGCGCCGGCGTCGATCGCCGCCCTGGTCTGCGCATAGCTGGCCTCGGTGTGCCCGACGGCGGCCACCACCCCGGCGTCGGTCAGCGTGGCGATCGCCTCCAGCGCGCCGGCGCGCTCCGGCGCCAGCGTCACCATCCGCACCGCACCGCCGCCGGCGTCCAGAATGCGGGTGAGCTCAACGGGATCCGGGTCACGCATCAGCGAGGCGTCATGGGCGCCACAGCGATGGACCGACAACCACGGCCCCTCCAGGTGGATGCCGTCGATCAGGCCGGCGCGGGTGTGTTCGGCCAGCGCACCGACTTGGCGCAGCAGGTCATCGGGCGCCGCGGTCACCAAGGAGGCGATCAGTGTGGTGCTGCCGTGCCGGCGATGCAGCCCGGCTGCCGCCGATGTCGCGGCCAGCGTGCCCGCCGAGAAATCGGCTCCGGCGCCGCCGTGCACATGGGTGTCGACGAAACCCGGCACCACCACGGCCGCCGTGTGGTCCGCAGGCGCCGGTGGGTGACCCGCCCCGACGGCGCGCACCGTGTCCCCGGCGAGGTCAATCCACCCGGGCCGTAACAGTTCCGCTCCGGTGAGCAGGGTGTCGGCGGCGATCAGCACTCAGATACCCTGCCAAGCCGGTTTGGATCGGTAGGCCTCGCGGTAGTAGTCGGACAGCTGCAAGCGCCGGGCGGCGGCATCGTCGAGCAGCACGCTCACATGGGGATGGTGCTGCAGGATGGTCGCCGGCCACATGGCCGACACGGACCCTTCGACGAGGTGATGCACCGCTTCGGCCTTGGCCGCGCCGGCGGCGATGAGGACGATGTGCCTGGCGGCCATGATGGTGGCCAGGCCCTGGGTGAGGCAGTGCGTGGGCACCGCGTCGATATCGCCGTCGAAGAACCGGGCGTTGTCCACGCGGGTCTGGCGGGTCAGCGTCTTGATCCGCGTGCGTGACGCCAGCGAGGACCCCGGCTCGTTGAACGCGATGTGACCGTCGGTGCCGATCCCGAGGATCTGCAGGTCGACCCCGCCGGCGGCGATGATGGCGTCCTCGTAGGCCGCGCATGCGGCGGGGATGTCGGCGGCCAGGCCGTCCGGTCCGTCCACTGCGCCGTGGGCGAAGTCGACGCGGGAGACGAACACGTTGTCGATGACATTGCGGTAGCGCTCGGGATGTTCGGCGGGCAACCCGACGTACTCGTCGAGGGTGAAGGCGCGGGCCTGGGCGAAGCTGAGCAGCCCGGCCTGGTGACGCGCGATCAGTTCGTCGTAGACGACCAGCGGGGACGATCCGGTGGCCAGCCCCAGCACCGCGTCGGGTTTGCGCGCCAGCAGGGCAGCGATGGCGTCGGCAGCGAGGATGCCGAGCGTTCCGGTATCGGGCGCGATGACGACTTCCATTATTTCGTCGCCAGGAAAAGCTCTGCACCACTGGCGATCTCGCCATCGGCCCGCTGGGTGATACGGCCGGGTTCGCGTTCGTCCATGATGACCACGGGCACGACGGGGTTGAGTCCCTTGGCGACCACCGCGGGCACGTCGTAGGTGATGATGAGCTGGCCGGCGGTGACCTCATCGCCCTGGGCGGCGTGGGTGGTGAAGCCCTCCCCGTTCAGCGCGACGGTATCCAGACCCAGATGCACCAGGACACCGACCTTGGCCGGGGTCAGCACGATATAGGCGTGCGGCATCAGTTTGAGCAGCGTGCCGCTGACCGGGGCCAGCGCCTCGACCACCGTGTGGGGCGGATCGATGGCAGCACCGTGGCCGACCATACCCTGGGCGAATACCGGGTCGGGCACCTCACTGAGCGCCACCGCGCGGCCGGGGACCGGCGCGAGAACTTCTGTGGTCATGGTGCTCAACACTACGATCCCGGCGCAACCGGGTCTCGGGTTCACCGGTTCTCGTTTAAGCTCCCCGAATGGGTGGGTCGACGAAACCTCAAAGTAGTCCGCGGATTCCGGGATTTGCGCAGTTACAGCGCCTCGGCAAGAGTCTCATGCTGCCGATCGCGGTGCTGCCCGCGGCCGGCATCTTGTTGCGACTGGGGCAGCCCGATCTGCTCGGCCGTATCGACACCCCGGTGATCGGCGCGTTCTTCAAAGCGATGAGCGCCGCCGGTGACGCGGTATTCGCGCATCTGCCGCTGCTGTTCGCCGTCGGCGTGGCCATCGGCTTCGCCCGCAAGGCCGACGGCTCCACCGCACTGGCCGCCGTGGTCGGCTATCTGGTGGTCGAGGCGGTGTTCAAGACCATGTCGCCGATCGTGCTGGCCGGCCAGCTGGACAAATCCGGTGAGCAGGCCCAGATCAACTACAGCGTATTCGCCGGTATCGTCGTCGGACTCGTCACCGCGTGGCTGTTCGACCGTTACCACACCATCCAATTACCCTCGTATCTGGGCTTTTTCGGCGGACGACGGTTCGTGCCGATCGTGGTGTCGCTGGCGGCGCTGTTCATCGGCTTCGGTCTGAGCTACTTCTACCCGCTCTTCGACGCCGGCCTCACCGGCCTGGGTAAGTTCATCGGCGCCAGCGGGGCGTTCGGCGCCTTCGTCTACGGCTTCGCCAACCGGATGCTGATCCCGCTGGGTCTGCACCACATCCCGAACTCGTATGTGTGGTTCCTCTACGGCGACTACCAGACCCCCGGCGGGCAGACGGTCACCGGTGAGCTCACCCGGTTCGCCGCCGGTGACCCGAGCGCGGGCATCCTGACCTCCGGCTTCTACCCGATCCTGATGTTCGGGTTACCGGCCGCGGCGCTGGCGATGATCCACGTCGCCAACAAGAAGCAGCGCAAGGTGGCGGTCGGCATCCTGTCCGCCGCCGCGCTGACGGCGTTCCTCACCGGGGTCACCGAGCCGCTGGAATTCGCGTTCATGTTCGTGGCGTTCCCGCTGTACGTCATCCACGCGGTCCTGACCGGATTGTCGCTGGCGATTGCCTATCTGCTCGATATCCATCTGGGGTTCTCGTTCTCCGCCGGGCTGATCGACCTGCTGCTCTACGGCACCGCGCCGGCGGCGAAGAACATCCCCCTGCTGATCGGCATGGGCCTGGTGTTCTTCGCCGTCTACTACCTGCTGTTCCGGTTCGCCATCGTCAAATGGAATATGCGCACCCCCGGTCGCGAGCCGGAAGACGAGTTCGAGGCCGAGGAGCAGGCCAATCTCGGCGAGGGTGCCGATTCGGCGACCGCCGTCGCAGTGCCCGTGGGGTCCGACGCGCAGGTGGATTCGAAGGCCGAACAGGTGATCGCCGCGTTCGGCGGACGGGCGAATCTGGTCAACGTCGACGCGTGCATCACCCGGCTGCGGATGGAGGTCGCCGACCCCTCGAAGGTGGATCAGGCCCGGCTGAAAAGCCTTGGCGCCGCTGGGGTCATCGAAGTCGGCAACGGTGTGCAGGCGGTGTTCGGCACCGAGGCCGAGGCGTTGAAGAACGATATCCTCGGCATCCTCTAGACCCGGCGCGAGTTTGTGCGGTTTCATTGCCGACTCGCCGATCGGGACCGATGATTCCGCACAATCGCGTCAGCTCGCGGCGGCCCGGACGCTGAGGTCGGGCAGCGGACGCGCGCATATCTCGCGTGCATCGTCCTCGGTCATGCCGAACAGGCGCAGCAAGTCCGCCGTCACCGCATCGGCTGCGTGCGCGTCGTCGCGATCGGGTTGCGCCTGAAGCAGATTGCCCAACCCGAGCAACGCGCCACCGGCCATCGCGAGCGCAAGTTCGGGATCCGGGACCCGGAACCGCCCCGCAGCCACCCCGGCCCTGATGTCACGCAGCGCCCGAGGTGCCAGGCCGCGATCCGATACCAACAGGGCCATCCCGTTGGCCAGCAACACCCGGCTCTCCTGTGGCCGGCTACGGAACAACCGACCCGTCAACCGGAAGGCGGCCGCGAAGATCTCAGCCGGGTCGTCGAGCTCGGCGGTACACGCATCGAGCAGGGCTCCGTGCGCGTCGAGCGCCTCCGTCACCGCCGCTTCGAACAACTGCTCCTTGGTGGCGAAGTGGTTGTAGAAGGAGCCCATCCCGACATCGGCGGCCTGGGTGATCTCCAGGATCGGCGCATTGAGCCGGCCTGCGGCGACGAACGCCTGCGCGGCCTCGATCAGCGCGGCGCGGGTGCGCCGCTTACGGGAGTCGACCCGGCCCACGGGTGCTTCAGGCACGCACAGCAGCGTAGCTCATTTCTGAGGATTTCGTCAGAAACATTGACTGACGGCCACGTCTCATGTGACGATTTCGTCAGAAAAGGGGGCAGCATGGACACTGACGTGCACAAAGACCTGCACAGCGAGCAGGGCGCGCACCAGGGTGAACATCCCGGACGCTCGCGTAACCCGGTCATCAAGGTGGTCGACCTGGCCTGGCTGGAGTTCGAGAAGCCCGATCTGACCCGGGCCGAAGCGTTCGCCCGCGCGTTCGGGTTCCAGACCGCTCTGCGCACCCCCAGCGAGGTACATCTGCGCGGCACCGACGCGGACGCGCCATGCGTGCTGTTGCGCCAGGGGCCGGCCACCCGGTTCGCCGGGCTGGCGTTGCAGGCCGCCGACGAGGTGGACGTGCTGCGGTTGGCCGAGCACACCGGCGTCGCGGCGCACGCGCTGCCGGAGGCGATCGGCGGGCTGGCCGTCGACCTCGCCGACCCGGGCGGCACACCGGTACGGGTGGTCGCCGGGATGCACACCCTGCCGCAACTGCCCGTCCAACCTCCGCTCGTGCACAACACCGGCCGCACCGTCACCCGCACCAACGCCACTCAGCGCCCCCCGCGGGTCCCGGCCCGCGTGCAACGCCTCGGTCACGTGGTGCTGCAGTCCACCACCTACCGCCGGACCTTGAACTGGTACCTGGACCTGTTCGGGATGATCGTCAGCGACTTCCTCTACTTCCCCGGTCAGCGCGACCGCGGCCCCACCATGAGCTTCATCCGATGCGATCGGGGCGCCACCCCGGCCGATCACCACACCCTGGCCCTGGCGCTGGGTCCGGCGAACCGCTACGTGCATTCTGCCTACCAGGTCAGCGACCTCGACGCGCTGGCGGCCGGCGGCGAATACCTGCGCGAGCGTGGCTATTTCCGCTCCTGGGGTATCGGGCGGCACATCCAGGGCAGCCAGCTGTTCGACTACTGGCGCGACCCCGACGGCTTTCTGGTCGAGCATTACGCCGACGGCGACATGTTCGACAACACGCTGGAGCCCGGCTGGGCGCCGTTCACCGCCACCGGCCTGTCGCAGTGGGGCCCGCCGGTCAGCCGGGACTTCCTGGGCACCGACGTGAAATCGGTCCGCCATGAAGCCGCGCACCTGCTGACCGCACTGTGCGGCGACAACGAATTCGATATCCGGCGCCTGGCCGGCCTACTGAAAGTTGCTTCCTCATGACCATTTCCGTATTGCGCACCGCCGACGCCTGGTGGGTCAAGACGCCCACTGGGGCCGCCCGGATCGACACCGAGGCCGCCACCACCGGCGCGCTGCTGGCCGACCGGGCCGCCATCGAGGCGGCGCGCAACGGCCAGAGTGTGCCGCTGGACAGCCTCGCGCTGGTCTCCCCCGTCACCGCCCCGTGCCGGGTGGTGGCGCAGATGACCAACTTCGAATCCCACGTCCGCGACTCGGGCATGGATCCGAAGACGGTGCCCCTGACCTTCTTCCGTAAGTCCTCGGCATCGATCAGCGGGCCGTTCGACGATATCGTCAAGCCCCAGCATGTCCGGTTCCTCGACTACGAGGTCGAGATCGGCCTGGTCATCGGACGCGACATCCCGGTGGGCACAACCCTTTCCGAGGCCGACCTGCCCGGTGTCATCGCCGGCCTGGTGATCACCAATGACGTGTCGGCTCGCGATATCCAGTTGCCCCAGACCCAGTTCTACGAGGCCAAGTCCTACCCCACGTTCACCCCGACCGGCCCCGAGCTGGTGCTACTCGATGCCGACGAGCTCAAGCGATTCGGCGACCTCCGGTTGCGGTTGAGCGTCAACGGATCTCAGCGACAGAACGCGATCGTGGAGGGGGACATGCTGTACCGGCCGCTGCAGGCGTTGCAGTCGCTGACCAGATTCCAGGATCTGTCCGCCGGTGACCTGGTGCTCACCGGCACCCCCGCCGGCACCGCGCTGGTGGCCCCGGCGAAGGTGATCGAGATGATCGGCAACCTGCTGCCGCCGGCGGTGAAGTGGAAGGCGTTCTTCAAGCGGCAGGCCGGCAACCCGAAGTACCTGCGCGACGGCGATATCGTGGAAGCCACGATCGGCACCGATGACGGTGCGATCGACCTTGGCGCACAGCGTTTGACGGTGCGCTACCGGTGACACATGTCTCGGTGGCCGTCATCGGCGCCGGGCCCACCGGAATGACCGTCGCCACCCTGCTGGCCCAGTACGGGATCGAGACCCTGGTGCTGGAGCGCTGGCCCGACGTCTACCCGCAGCCCCGCGCCGTCCACCTCGATGACGAGGTGTACCGGATCGTGGACCGGCTGGGTGTGGCCGGCGAATTCGCCAAGGTCTCCCGGCCCGCTCTCGGGTTGCAACTGGTCGACGAGCAGCTGAATGTGATGGCCCGGTTCCACCGCGGGCCCGGGCGCTGCGGCTTCCCGCAGGCCAACATGTTCGACCAGCCCGAGCTGGAGACGCTCCTGCGGGACAACGCATCCCGGTATCCACAGATTGATCTGCGCGCGGGGGTCGAGGTCACCGGTGTCGAGCCCGGCCGGATCACCCTGGCCGACGGTGCGGTGATCGAGTGTGACTACATCCTGGGCTGCGATGGGGCGAACAGCCTGGTGCGCCGCAGCGTCGGTGTCGCCATGAAGGACCTCGGCTTCGAACAGCGTTGGCTGGTGGTCGATATCGCCACCACCGCCGATCTTCGCCAATGGGACGGGGTGTACCAGGTGTGCAGCACCCGCCGGGCCGCCACGTACATGCGTATCGGCGATGCCCGCTACCGCTGGGAATTCCAGCTACTGCCGGGTGAATCCGCCTCGGACTACGGCACCCTGGAGGCGCTGCGCCCGCTGTTGGCACCCTGGACCACCGAACCCGACCTGGAGTTGGTCCGGGTCGCCGAGTACACCTTCCGCGCGCTGCTCGCGCAACGCTGGCGGCACGGCAACACGTTCCTGCTCGGCGACGCCGCACATCTCACCCCGCCGTTCATCGGCCAGGGCATGGGCGCCGGAATGCGCGATGCGATGAATCTGGCCTGGAAGCTGGCCGGCGTGCTGCACGGTGAGCTGCCGCCCGAGGTCCTGGACACCTACGAGCGCGAACGCAAACCGCACGCTCGTGCCATGATCCGGCTGGCCCTGATGGTGGGCCGGGCGATGACCAGCGGCGGCCGGCTCGGTGATCTGCTGCGCCGCGTCGTCGTACCGCGATTGCACCTGATCCCCGGGTTGCGCACCAAGATGGTCGACTCGACCACGCCGGCACTGAAGGTGCGCGACGGCCGAGTCAGCCGCAGCCGGCTCACCGGCCGGCTGTACCCGGGCGCGCCGTGGGGCAACGGATTCGCCGTGGTGTCCGCGCGTCCGCTCTCCGACGCCGAACAGGCGCACGCCGACGCGTGCGGCGCCACCGTACAGATCGTGTCCGGCGCCGCCGCCGACTGGCTACGCGGCCAGACCCTGCTCGTGCGACCGGATTTCACCGTGGCCAGCAGGATCTCATGACCGCCACCTATGCCGCCGACCTGTACAGCACCGATGCCATCCTCGACCCGCACCCGCACTACGAGAAGCTGCGCCGGCTCGGGCCGGTGGTGTGGCTGGACCGGCACAAGTGCTTCGCCTTGCCGCGCTACCCGGAATGCAAGGCCACCCTGCGTGACGATGAGCAGTTCCTGTCCCGCGAAGGTGTGTCCCTGAATAGCTTGTCCAACAAGCTGTCCCATGGGACCACGCTGGCCAGCGACGGCGATGAGCACGCTGACCGACGCAAACTCGTCGCGCACCGATTGCTGCCCCGCGCCCTGCGCGCCATCGGCGACACCGTCGAGGAACAGGCCAACACGGTGGTCGAAGAGGCGGTGCGCCGCCGGGACGTCGACGGCGTGGAGTTGGCGTCCGCGCTGCCGCTGGCCATCGTCCCCGATCTGGTCGGCTGGCCGCGTGATCAGCGTGAGCACCTGATCGAATGGGGCGGGGCCACTTTCGACATCCTCGGACCGCTCAATTGGCAAGCGGTCAAAGCGATGCCTCGGGCACTGCAGATGCTGCGGTTCGCCCGCCGGGTGGTACGGCAGCGCAATGTCCTGCCCGGCAGCATCGTCGACGAACTGCTGACCGCGGCCGACGCCGGCGTGCTGGACCACAGTGCGTGCCCGGCATTGATGATCGACTACATCGCCCCGTCGCTGGACACCACCATCAGCGCGATCTCGAATGCGCTGTACCTGCTGGGCACGCACCCCGAACAGTGGCGCCTGCTCAAGGACGACCCGGATCTGATTCCGGCCGCGGTCAACGAGATCGTCCGCTATGAGTCACCGCTGCGGGCGTTCGCCCGTCGGGTCCGCCAGGACGGCGAGATCGCCGGCACCACCTTGCCGTCCGGGTCCCGGGTGCTGGTGCTCTACGCATCGGCCAATCGCGACGAGGACGCCTGGGACGACCCGGCGACGTTCGACATCCGCCGCGACGCCGGGCGGCACGTCGGTTTCGGCAATGGCGCACACGCCTGCGCCGGTCAGGGCCTGGCCCGGCTGGAGACGGTCGCCATCCTGCGCGCGCTGGTGCAACACGTGGATCGGATCGAGGTGACGGGCCGGCCGGTGTGGGCCGTCAACAACATCATTCGCAGGCACAGTCACCTGCCCATCAGGCTCGTCGCCTAGAGATCGGCGAAGCAGGAATTGCTCGTGCCGGACGGGATCGTCGCGTTCCGGCTGGAGAACTTGCCGACCACACCGGTGCTCGTCACCTGCACGCTGTCGGCCTTGATGCCGAGCGGGTAGTTGTCGTTGAGCTTGGTGGTCAGATCGTTGAGCGCGGTCTGGACGGTGTCCTTGGCGAACGGGCCGGTGACGTCGGTGACGTTCAGATTCAGCTTGCCGTCGGCCACCGCGGGTTGTGCGGTGACCGTGGTGCCGCCGGCGGCCTCCATGATCAGCGTGCCCGCGCCGGTGTCGGTGTGTACGCCGGTGACCAGGCTCCCCACCACCGGCAGATTCTGCGCCACGGTGTCCTTGATGCCGTCCGATGTCCAGGACAGCGTCGCGTCCAGGGATCCGATCGTCCCCTTCGAGTCTGCGGAGTCCTTCAGTGCGATCTTGCTGAGGGTGACGTCGGCGGTCATCCCCTTGGCTTCCTGTACCCGGTTGCCGTCGGTGGCCACCGAGATGTTGGTGTAGTCACCGGAGAGGTACTGCCACAGGAACGGCGGGCTCACCGAGAACGAGACATTCGCGCCGTCCTGCACCAGGCAGTCGGTGATGCTCGACAGCAGGGCGGCCGCTTTGTATCTGGCATACAGTTCGGCGCCGGCCAGGCTGCCGACCACAAGTGCGACCACGATGACGGCGACCAGCACGATCGTCTGGGTGTTGCGTTTCTTCGGCGGTGCGGGCGGCGGGGCTTGCTGCGGCAGGGCGATCTTCTCGGTGGCCGGTTCGGCCCGGACGCGGAGCTGCTCTGTCGGTGGCTCCGGGCGCGGAATCCGCTGGGTCGGCACCTCCGGTCGGGGCGGACGCGGTATCCGCCGAGTAGCCGGGTCGGGCGGCGGTGTCGACATGCGGCGATTCTCCCCCACCATGCTGGGCGCACGGTGTGAGATTCACATATGGACCCAGACATCGTCATCCTGATGACCGACGAGGAACGCGCCGCGCCGCCCTATGAACCCGAGGCGCTGCGGCAGTGGCGGCAGACCACCCTGGCCGGGTGGCGTTGGTTCGACAAGCACGGCGTGCGCTTCACCCGGCACTACACCGGGTCGCTGGCGTGTGTGCCGAGCAGGCCCACGCTGTTCACCGGGCAGTACCCGGATCTGCACGGGGTCACCCAGACCGACGGTATCGGCAAACGGTATGACGATTCGCGGTTGCGCTGGCTGCGCCCCGGTGAGGTGCCGACCCTGGGCAACTGGTTCCGCGCCGCCGGATACGACACCCACTACGACGGCAAATGGCATATCTCGCATGCCGATCTGACCGACCCGAAGACCGGAAAACCGTTGGCCACCAACGATGCCAAAGGTGTCGTCGACCCGGCGGCCGTGCAGAAGTACCTCGATGCCGACCCGTTGGCGCCCTACGGCTTCTCCGGCTGGGTCGGCCCCGAGCCGCACGGGGCGTTGATGGGCAACAGCGGGTTTCGGCGTGACCCGCTGTTCGCCGACCGGATCGTGGCGTGGTTGGAGGACCGCTATGCCCGTCGCCGCGCGGGCGATGCGCAGGCGTTGAAGCCGTTCCTGCTGGTGGCCAGTTTCGTCAATCCGCATGACATCGTGCTGTTTCCGGCGTGGGCCCGACGCTCCCCCTTGGCCGCCTCACCGCTGGATCCGCCGCCGGTGCCGCCCGCCCCGACCGCGGATGAGGATCTTCGGTCCAAGCCCGCGGCCCAGGCCGCGTTCCGTGAGGCGTACTACTCCGGATACGGCCCGGCCGGGGCGATCGAACGGACCTACCGGCGCAAGGCGCAGGAGTACCGCGATCTGTACTACCGGCTGCACGCGGAGGTGGACGGTCCGCTGGAGCGGGTGCGCCGCGCCGTCACCGAGGGTTCGACGGACGCGGTGTTGGTGCGGACCTCCGATCACGGGGATCTGCTCGGCGCGCATGGCGGGCTGCACCAGAAGTGGTTCAACCTGTACGACGAGGCCACCCGGGTGCCATTCATCATCGCGCGCATCGGTGCCGGAGCCACCTCGGCACGCACCGTCGACGCGCCCACCTCGCACGTGGATCTGGTGCCGACGCTGCTGGGCGCGGCCGGCGTCGACGTGGCCGGGACCGCCGCGGTGTTGGCCGAGACGTTCAGCGAGGTGCATCCGCTGCCGGGGCAGAACTTGATGCCGGTGGTGGACGGCGCCCCCGCCGATGCCGACCGGCCGGTGTATCTGATGACCCGCGATAACGTCCTCGAAGGCGACACCGGGGCATCGGGGGTGGCACGGATGTTCGGAGTCGCCTCGAATCCCCCTGCACCGCTACGCATCAGGGTGCCCGCAGATGTCGCCGGGAATTTCGAGGGGCTCGTCCAGAGATACGACGGGCGGTTGTGGAAGTTGGTGCGCTGCTTCGACGATCCGGGCGTCTGGACCGAGCCCGGGGTGCGGCAGCTGGCGTTCAGCGGGCGCGGCGGCGACCGGTACCGCAACGATGTGCTCGATGACCAGTGGGAGCTCTACGACCTGACCGGCGATCCGATCGAGGCCGTCAACCGCTGGGCTGATCCCACGCTCGATGACGTACGCCGGTTCCTGCGCACCCAGCTCAAGCAGGTGCGGGCGGAATCGGTTCCGGAGCGGCACTGGCCGTGGCCGTACGCGGATCGGCACACACCGGCCAAGCGGGGCTGGTTGCGGTTCTGACGCTCCAGCACACCGGGCCGATCGTGTCAGTTCTTGGCGAGATGCACCAAGAACTCGATGGTCGCCTCCGGCTGGATCTCCAGCACGCCGCCGAGGAGCTTGGGTGGGTGCACGTCGTAGTCGGCGAATGTGATCGGGATGGTTCCGGCGACATCGACGCGGTCACCGTTGCGCTGGATGCTGGTATGTGCGGATTCCGGCCGGGTGACGCCGTGCAGGGTGACGGTCAGGGGGATCTCCACCTCCGCCGCCTTCCCGGTGTCGGGCACCGACGTGAGGTCGACGGGCGCGGTGACCTTGACCTCGGCGGTCGGGAACTTTTTCGCGTCGATGACGTCGGTGCTCCGGAACTTCTCGTCGCGGCCGCGGTGCGTGGACTGCAGCGATGCCGCATCGACGACGAAATCGGCTGACACCAAGCGGGATTCGGCGACCTTGGCGTCGCCGGTGACCTTGCCGGTTCGGCCGTTGACGTCGATCGGCTGGTACAGCAACTTCTCCCGGGCGCGGTAGCCGGCCTGCGAGTCCGGCTGCACCGTCCAGGACCCGTCCACAGCGGTGGTGGCCGGCTGAGCTCCCGCGGGAAGCATGAGAGCAGGCTCCGGTGATCCTTCGACAAAGGTCCGAAACCCCCACGGCAATGCGGCCACCGCGGCGACCAGCAGCACAACCAGGACCAGCCAACGCTTCTTCACGACCAACATCGTGGCAGAAGCCACAGGATCGGGCGGCATACTGGCGACATGTCGACCTGGCTCATCACCGGCTGCTCCTCAGGAATCGGACGTGAGCTCGCGGAGGCGGTGATCGCCGCCGGCCACAATGCCGTGGTCACCGCCCGCGACGTCACCCGCGTCGCCGACCTGGCGGATGCCGCACCGGACCGGGTGTTGCCCGTGCGGCTGGACGTCACGGTCGCCGAGCAGGTCACCGAGGCGGTGCGCCAAGCCGAAGACCGGTTCTCCTGCGTCGACGTGCTGGTGAACAACGCCGGCTACGGATACCGGGCTGCGGTCGAGGAGGGTGATGACGCCGACGTGCGTACCCTGTTCGAGACGCATTTCTTCGGCACGGTCGCCACCATCAAGGCGGTGCTACCGGGAATGCGGGCACGGCGGTCCGGGGCGATCGTGAACATCTCGTCGATCGGCGCGCAGATCACCCCGGTCGGGTCGGGCTACTACTCGGCGGCCAAGGCGGCGATCGAGGGATTGAGCGGATCGCTGCGCGGCGAACTTGCCCCGCTGGGTATTTCAGTCACCGTGGTCGAGCCGGGTGCGTTCCGCACGGACTTCGCGGGCCGTTCACTCACCCAGTCCACGTCGCCAATCGCAGACTACGCCCAGACCGCGGGCAAGCGCCGCATCGAGAACGACACGGTGCACGGCACCCAGTCCGGCGATCCGGCCAAGGCGGCCGCCGCGATCATCGCCGCGGTTGAGGCACCTGAGCCGCCCGGCTTCCTCCTGCTCGGCAGTGATGCTCTGGCGCTCTACCGCTACGTCGCGGAGACTCGGGCCGCCGAGATCGCCACGTGGGAGCGCGTCAGCTCCGGGACCGACTTCTCGTAGATTTCAGGTTTGCCCACCTGGGCAAATACCATCAAGGGTGATATGACCGAGAACGCCCTGGACACCCGCACCGCCGGCCGCGTCACCGCCGAGGCGAAGCGCCGCCGTACCTTCGCCGTCATCAGCCACCCGGACGCCGGTAAGTCGACGCTGACCGAGGCGCTGGCGCTGCATGCCCGGGTGATCAACGAGGCCGGCGCCATCCACGGCAAGGCGGGCCGCAAGTCGACCGTGTCGGACTGGATGGAGATGGAGAAGGCCCGTGGCATCTCCATCACCTCGACCGCGCTGCAGTTCCCGTACCGCGACTGCGTGATCAACCTGCTGGACACCCCTGGTCACGCGGACTTCTCCGAGGACACCTACCGGGTGCTGACGGCGGTGGATGCCGCGGTGATGCTCATCGATGCGGCCAAAGGTCTTGAGCCGCAGACACTGAAGCTGTTCCAGGTGTGTAAGCACCGGGGTATCCCGATCATCACCGTGATCAACAAGTGGGACCGCCCCGGTCGGCACGCCCTGGAGCTGATGGACGAGATCCACGAGCGCATCGGGTTGCGGACAACCCCGCTGACCTGGCCGGTCGGTATCGCCGGTGATTTCAAGGGCGTGATGGACCGCCGGGCGAACAAGTTCATCCGGTTCACCCGGACCGCCGGTGGCGCCACCGCGGCCCCGGAGGAACACATCGCGGCGGCCGACGCTCACGCCGCGGCCGGTGATGACTGGGACACCGCCGTGGAGGAGTCCGAGCTGCTGTCGATGGACGGCTCGGACTATGACCGGGACACGTTCCTGTCCGGCGAGTCCTCGCCGGTGCTGTTCACCTCGGCGGCGCTGAACTTCGGCGTGAACCAGCTGTTGGACGTGCTGGTGGAGCTGGCGCCCCCGCCCGGCGCGATCGTGGATGTCGCCGGTGAGCCGCGCCCGGTGAGCTCTCCTTTCAGCGCGTTCGTGTTCAAGGTGCAGGCCGGGATGGACTCCTCGCACCGCGACCGGATCGCGTATGCACGGGTGTGCTCGGGCACGTTCGAGCGTGGGGATGTGTTGACCCACGCCGGGACCGGCAAACCGTTCGTCACGAAGTACGCGCAGTCAGTGTTCGGGCAGCAGCGTTCGACACTGGACGACGCGTGGCCCGGCGACGTGATCGGGTTGGCCAACGCGGCAGCACTGCGTCCCGGCGACACGCTGTATCGCGATGTGCCCGTGCAGTTTCCACCGATCCCGAGCTTCTCCCCCGAGTACTTCTCGGTGGTCCGCGGCAAGGATCCGAGCAAGCACAAGCAGTTCCGCAAGGGCATCGAACAGCTCGACCAGGAGGGCGTGGTGCAGGTGCTGCGCTCGGACAAGCGCGGCGAGCAGGCCCCGGTGTTCGCGGCCGTCGGGCCCATGCAGTTCGAGGTGGCCGCGCACCGGATGGAGACTGAGATCGGTGCGGCGATCACTCTGGAGTCGCTGCCGTATCAAGTGGCGCGGATCGTGGATCCCGAGGACGCGGAGTTTATGAGCAAGCAGGTGTCCTCGGAGGTGCTGACCCGCTCGGACGGCGTGTTGCTGGTGCTGTTCTCCACCAAGTGGCGACTGGAAGGCTTCCAGCGGGACAACCCGTCGGTGAAGTTGCGGTCGTTGGTGGCGGCCGAGGGGTAAGACGCTCTGGAATGGCGGCGCGGGACCCCTTCATGGGTAATGTCCCGACCGTGGGGGTGGGACGGTGAACATGCACTTCGCTAAACCATCGTTGCGCCGGGCGCTTTGGTCGATCGTCATCGTCTTCGTCGTCAGCAGCGTCATCGCGGGGATCGCGGTGGCAATCGGCTTCATCGTCGGCAAAGACAGCACCACGACGGTGGCAGCTGGTGAATATGTTCGCCTAGTCGTTGTTTCACTGACGGTCTGGGGACCCATGTATCTCCTGATCGCCTGGCAGGTAAGCATCCCAGCGATCATCGGCATCGGCGTGCTTGCTGCGTCCATTCGTCGCGGAATCTCATCAACGAGTAGAGGCAATCCGTCCGCGGATTCAATAACCGAATAGCCACGGCAGCGAAGGGACGACCTCCCCCTGAGAAGCCTTGTCTCATCAGGTAGTCCGAGCAATGGACCCCGGAGATCTGGAGTGACTCTCTGCTGGCGGTTGTCATCATGTGATGACACAGTCCAGAAGAGGAGTACCACGGAGCGCGCCATCCCCGGCGTTCTGCCGCCCGCCACGCGGCGAGCGGCAGAACAGGGAGCAGGCTTAGATCACCAGCATGGGATCGGGTGGAACAGATTCCACAGCGGACCACCACATCTCATGTGGAAATCCGCCGGCGGTGCCCATCCGCCGGGGTTGTTCCAGTCGCCCGGGGGCTCCCAGCCCTCCGGCGGCCGCCAGCCCGGTGCCGGGTATCCGTCGTTCCAACCGGCCCATTCGGGGTGATGCCAGTCAGCCGGTCCTGGTCCACGGTTCCAGCCCGGGCCGTTGTTCCAACCTGGTCCATGCGGACCCCAGCCAGGGTCGGCATTGGCGACACCGGCACCGACACCCATCGCGAGCGCGCCGGTAATCCCCACTGTGGAAATGACTTTCGCAAACTTCATGTCGATGATTCCTTTCAGACCTGACGTCGTGGGAACCGCGGCTACTGGGATCGCAACCGCGTGGGACCCGTACCGGTAGTCCCGATCCGGCGGAGGACGTCTGAAAGTTAGTTTTGCTATCGACCTTAAGTAGAGGCTATGCGCACGGTCAGGATTGCTTGTACAAGTGATAACCAGAGGTCGCAGTGCTGTCACAAAAAGCCATCTGCCAGCTGGCAATTCGCTGGAAGATCGCGATGACCTGGGGTAACCAGTCGCTCACCGCACTCAGCGCTCGTTCAGCTGACGGGTCCGTCTTCCGGTGCGGGCGCGTCCAGGGTCCGCGTCTCGTAGTCGCGACGCTGTTCAGGATGTCCGAGCACGACCTGATTGGGCACGAGCAACCGCTGCAGGGCGCCACGCAGCCGAGGCGGCGTCACAGCCATTGCCAGTGCCGCCAGACCGGCCTTGTGCGGCAGAAACAGTTCCGGCTGTCGACCGTCGACGAGTGCGAGGACCCCGGCCGCGACCTGCTCTGGTGTCAGGAGAGCGACCTTGCCGCTGGAGGTTCCGGCCGCAAGCTCGGTCGCCACCACGGTCGGCATCAACACACTGACGTCGACACCGCTGCCCCGCAGTTCCTCCCGTACCGCGGTGCAGTAGCCGTAGACCGCGTGCTTGGTCGCCGCGTAGGTGGCCTCTCCCGCCGGCGCGAGCTTGCTGGCCGCCGACGCCACCACGACGACGTGTCCCGATCTGCGTTGCCGCATCGCCGGTGTCGCCAACTTGAAACCGGTGATGACGCCCTCGAGGTTGACGGCGATCTGGCGTCGCATCGCGGCCTCGGGTTCCTGGTCAAACGGGCCGACCCACATCACCCCGGCATTGGCGATCAGCACATCCAGTGCGCCAAGACGGTTCTCGATGTCATCGAGGAACCGTTGGTAGGACGCGGCGTCGGTGACGTCGAGCTGCGCGCCGATCGCGCCGGGCAGCTGATCGGCCAAGGCCGTGGCGGCGGTGGCGTCGATATCGCCGATGGCCACCCGGTCGCCGCGCGCGGCCAAGGCTCGGGCCGTGGCGGCACCGATGCCGCGACCGCCGCCGGTGACGGCGACGACCGTCATTGCGGAGTGCGCTGGATGAACGAAACCACTACCGCCGCGAGCTCAGCGCCCTTGTCCTCCTGCAGGAAGTGCCCGCCGTCAGCGATGGTGACGGGTTCGTGGTGCTTGGCGCCGGGGATGTGCGCGGCGAGTACCCGGTCGCCGCCCTGGGTGATCGGATCGGAGTCGGAGAACGCACACAGGAACGGTTTCTCGAAGCGCCCCAAGGACTCCCACGCGGCGCGGTTGGCGGGGGTGGCCGGGTCGTCCGGGCTGGTCGGCACCAGCGTCGGGAACTGCCGAGCGCCTTCCTTGAACGTCTCGTCGGGGAACGGTGCGTTGTAAGCGGCGATGACATCGTCGGGCAAGGAGGTGGTGCAGCCGCCGTTGACGATGGCGCCCGCGTCGAACACCGGTGTCTGCTGGCTGAACTGCTGCCAGGCCAGGAAGGCTTTGCCCGGCGGGCGGTCGCCGGTCGGCAGGAAGGTGTTGGCCGCGACCACGCGACTGAACAGCTCACGGTGCTCCCCGACCAGGCGCAGTCCGATGAGTCCGCCCCAGTCCTGGCACACCAGGGTGATATCGGCCAGGCCGATCGCGGCAATCGCGTCGCGAACCCAGTCGACGTGGGCCTGATAGGTGTAGTCGGTGCGATGCGCGGGCTTGTCGCTGCGCCCGAAGCCGACCAGGTCGATCGCGACGGCGCGCAGCCCCGCGCTCACGAGGACCGGCACCATATGCCGATAGAGGTAGGACCAGCTGGGTTCACCGTGCAGCAGCAGGACCACGGGTGCGTCGGGTGCGCCCTCGTCGATGTAATGCACCCGTATCGGCGTCCCGTCGGCGCTGCTGACCTCGACGTAGTGCGGCTCGAAGTTGTACCCGGGCAGGTTGGCGAAACGCTCGTCTGGGGTGCGCAAGATCTCCATCGGTCGACGGTACCGCCCGGTTTTCGCGTGCTGGGCCGGTTCGGCGCGAGCTTAGAATCGAAGAACGTCCGCGTTGTGGTCGAGGGGGTAGTTCTCATGGGGAAGTCGTTGCGGGTCGATCCGGCCCAGTTGCAGGTCACTGCGGAGTCGTTGAGCAGTCACGCCGAGTCATTCACGGCGGCGCACACGCAGGCGCAGTCGCGCGCAGGTTCGGTGGCGCTCGGAGCCGGCAAGGCCGCCGCGGCGCTGCCGGCGATGCTCAGTGAGTGGCAGACCTCGGCTAGCCAGTTCGCGGCACATCACGTCAAGCACGCGGACGGGCACCGGGCGGCGGCCGCGGCGTACACAAAGACCGACGATGGCGCTGCCGACGAGATCGAGGCCGCCGGGCGCGACCTGTAGCTCGTGGCCCTCACCCTGCAGGAACTGTTGAACTGGCCGCCCGAGATCGGCGACCTGGGCAAGGCCGCACATGACGTGGCGACCAATCACGCCGACTCCGCCGACTTCCTGCGGTCGGCGATGCAGGCGGCGGATTGGGACGGCGAGTCCGGCGATACCGCGCGTCAAGCGGTGTTCTCGACCGCCGGTGACCACGACAAACAGGCCGAACGGATCAAGGCGGCCGCGACCCTGATCGACACCGCGCATCAGGACGCCGACACGCTGGCCAACAAGGTCAAGGACATCCTCAATTACGCGGCCGAGGCGCCGGCGGTGAAGGTGGACCCCGCGACGAATGCGGTGAGCCCACCGGACAGCTACCAGTACATGGACGCCGAGACACAGACCAAGGTGTCCGAGAAGATCGCCGACCTCAAGGCCCGGATCGCCGACGCGATCATCGAGGGCGACCGGATCGACGACGAGCTGGCCAAGGCGATCGCGAAGGCGTCGGGGCTGCCGGAGCCTGCACCGTCTCCGATGACGACGCCGGATCTGGGCCCACTGCAGCCGGGCGAGTCCCGGAACATGGGCCCGGTCGCCGGCACCGGCGCGCCGATCGACGGGATCAATGCGGCCGACCTCGGTGAGGTGATCACCCTGCCCGACGGGTCGAAGGTGGCGATTCTGGGTGACTCGTATTCGGGCGGCAAGCAGGGCGAGGGCACCCACTACCCGTCCGTGGCCGTGCCAGTCAGTTTCGATTCGCAAGGGAAAGCGCACTTCGGGACGCCGTTGACCGGGCCGGACGGGAAAAACGTGCTGTTCCCACTGCCTCCCGAAGCGGTGAAGGCGGGCGCCAACAACTCCTTGCCTGCCGGCAGCATCACCGTCGGCAAGGACACCTACATGATGGTGGTCGGCACCAACACCGGGAAGGGGCTGGCGCCTATCGGCGGGTCGTGGTTGGTGAAGGTGACCAATGAACCGTCGAAAGGGTGGGTGCCGGTGGAGAACAGCTATAAGCCTTGGTCGCCAGTCCCGAATCCGAACGCCGGGCCTGGGCAACCCGCGCTCATCAGCGACCCCACCGCGCTCCCAACACAGATCAGTGGATATCAAGCCAGCGATGGGAAGGTCTACATCGCTGCCGACGGGTTCGACCGTCAGCAGGGCGTCTCCATGTACCGCGTCGACCCCAGCCAGATTGGTGACCGGGATGCATGGCAACCGTGGAATGGGCAGAGCTTCGGCCAGCAGGGGCAAGTCGCCCCGGCGATCAGTGGCGGCAACTTCGGGGAGATCAGCTTTCGGGAAGTTGATGGCCGCCCCGTGTTGTCTGGCTTCAACGCCGACACCGGAGCGACAGAGGTACGTGTTGGAACGGGGGTGCCGACGGGACTTTTCGATACCGCACCCGCCACCGTCGTTGCCGCACCCGGCCGCTGGGAACAGCCGGTTCCCGGTCAGTACCCGCAGAACTACGGCGGCTATATCTTGCCCGGTTCGTCGCTGAACAACCTGGGCATTCTGGTCAGTCAATGGAACACCAGTACCGGCAACCCCTACGTCGTCGAGCAGTTCCAGGTGAATCCGAACCGCTGATGGCTGTTAACGCATCCACCATCCGTACCGATAGGACAAGCATGATCGCCAAAGCCCTCGCTGTTGCCGCCGTGACCAGCGGTGTGGCCGTGCTCAGCGCCGGTATCTCGTCCGCGAACCCGCCCGCGTTTCCCGATCTGAGTGGCTACACCCCCGTCGACATCGCGGACTATCGAATCGACACGACTACACCTGGCCACTCGAGTTCAGGTACCTATTTCGCGACGCCTGATGGCGTGATCTGCAATTTCAGTTCTCTCCAACCGCAGTGCCGCGGAAACAACTTCCCTGCTGTTCCTCCCGCCGCGTCCGATCCCGCTAGAGGACTCAATCGGGCAAATTGGATCGGCACCGTGACTGGTCTGAAGCAGACGAACGAGGGAACCCCGACGAACACATTCAACGGCCAGGCCATCAAGACACTGCCGCCGCTGCACTCGATCACCGTCGGGGGCGCTGTCTGCGGCGTTGACGACCACGGAACCACGGCATGCAAAGACTCACAGGGGCGAGGTTTCATCTTGTCCCCTGAGTGGTCAGGCTGGCTGCCGAAGGTGTAGAGGGTGAGGATGCGCTCGACTACGGCCGTGTTTATCGCGGCGGGTCTGCTTATCGGGAGTTACGGCCCCAAGTCCCGCGCGGACACACCGAAATTTCCAGATCTGGGGGGCTACGCATCTGTCAACGCTCAGGACTACTTGATCGCCTTCGACAATCCTGGCCGGCAGCCGACTATGACCGACTACTTCCTAACTCCCAGCGGAGTCGTATGTGTCATCGATGACGGCGGCGCGGCGTGTTTTGGGAACAATCTCCCGAGCGTCCCGGCGCTCGCAAATCCCGAGTCCAGAGTCAGCTATATGGACACCCAGCGGGGCCTATACCAGTCATCGAACCCTGGCTATGTCGACGGTAACACTATCCACGGGCAGTCAATTCGTACTCTCCCGCCCTCCCATTCGATCACGGTCAACGGGGTCATCTGCGGCGTGGACAACTCAGGGACCACAGCGTGCAAAGACCCGCAAGGTCGCGGATTTGTTCTGTCTACGAACGGTTCGGGCTGGCTGCCAAAGGTCTAGCAGTATGACGATCCACTCGATGTCTGTACTGGCCGCGGCAGCACTGCTTGTTGGCGCGCATTGCCCCGAAGCACATGCCGACACACCGAGGTTCCCTGATCTCAGCCGCTACACACCAGTCGACTTCGCCGACTACGCCATCGACACGTCGACACCGGGATTCACGGCCAGCACCATTGCTTTCCTCACGCCGGACGGCATTTCCTGTGACTTCATGATCGAGCAAGCCCAATGCACCGGTAACAACTTTCCCGGTGTGCCACCGGTCAAGACTGATCCAAGCCGAGGACTCAATGGCGCCAATTGGATTGGCACACTGACGAAATTGAAGACAACGGGGAATCCGGTCGCCGTGAACGGCACGCTTCGCGGCCAGCCTCTCAAGGTGCTCCCACCGTTTCACTCGATCACCTTCAACAGCATGACCTGCGGCGTCGACGGCGCAGGTACCACGGCGTGCAAGGACGCACAGGGTCGCGGCTTCATCCTGTCCCCCACCTGGTCCGGTTGGCTGCCGAAAGTCTGACGGCACCAACGACGCTTCAGGCGCGATCTCGACGCCCGATCCAGCCCCGTCCCGCCGGGCAGTAGTCTTTGCGTGCGCAAGATCAGCCCGGACAACGACGTCGGCTCGATGCGGCACGTGCAACGGGAAGGCAGCGGTGGGGCAGGATCTGGAGCACTCAGCTCGGCGTGGCTGGGTTGCCGGTGCGGCGTCGGCACTCGCATACGGCTCGATGCCGGTCGCGGCCGTGTTCGCCTACAACGTCGGCGCCAGTCCTGCGGTGCTCCTCACCATCCGCGGCATCCTCGGTACGGCCGTCATCGCCGCGCTGTGGCTGCTCAGCGGCCGGGCCCGGCGACTGCCGTGGCGACCGGTGCTGTGCATGCTCGTGTTCTGCGGTCCGCTGTTCGGGGCTCAGGTGCTCGCGTTCTTCATGGCTGTCGAACACGGCGGTGCGCAGATACCGGTCATCGTGGTGAACGTCTGCCCGCTCATGGTGATCGCCCTGGTGTGGCTGCGTGACCGGGCGCCGGTACCCAAGTTGTTGATCCTGCTGGCCTGCGTGGCGATCGCTGGGTTGGTGATGGTCGGTGGCGCCGGATCGGGCGCGGTGTCCGTTGCGGCGGTGGTCCTCACCCTGCTCAGCGCGGCGGGCTACGCCGGGTATCTCGTCCTCAGCGAGCGGTGGGTGCGCCAAGTCGGCACCGTAGCCACCGCCGCCTTGGTGACGATCGGCTCGACGGTGACCACCGGACTCTTCGCCGTCGTCTCCGGCGAGCATTTCTCCGTGCCGGCGGGCGTATGGACAGTGGCCGCCATCCAGGGTGTGGTGTTGATGCCCATCGGCACCGGTGGCGCCCTCTTTGCCGTCCGCACGCTGGGCTCGGTGCCCCTCAGCCTGCTCGGCGCTCTCGAACCCGTCATTGGGATCACCTTGGCAGCAACACTTTTGGGCGAGCGCCTGGACCCAATCCAGTGGATCGGCGTGGCGGTCATCTTGGTCGCCTGCGGCGCCGTGCCCTTCGTCTCCGGCCGGAGCAAGGAGCCGAGCGCCGCCGCGCAGCACCCGTTGAACGGGCTCGGAGCTGGCGAATCTCCGCTCCCGGAGACCTGAGGCCTAGCGGAACCTGCCGATGATCGGGATCTTGTCCAGAATCCGGTCACGCAGCCGGGGTGGCTGCGGCGGCGGGGCTGCCGGCGGCGGCAGGTAGGCCGGCGGCAGCACGGGTGCGACGTTCGCCGGCGCGGCGGGCTCCGCAGCGGGCGGCGGTGCGGCGGGTGCCGGCGCCTGCGGGGCGGGCACGTTCATGAGGGCGAAAGGCTTGCGGGCCATGGCCCGGACGGCGTCCACGCTTGGTGGCGGAGGCGCCGGACGGGCGAGGGGTGCCGAAGCGGCGACCGGCTCGGGCTCTGACTCGCTCACCTGCGGCAACCCATGCGAGGCAAGCACCACTGACACCGATGTCACGAACGCCACGCTCGCGACGCCCAGTGCCGAGGCCAGCAGCTGAACCCGGGAGAACCGTGGCGCAGCGGGCTCCGTCGCGGGCTGGCTGGCCAGCAATGCCGACGCCAGCGCCGCGCCGCGCGTCATCGCGAAGTCCGCTTCGGTGGCGGTGACGACGGGCCGGTCGGTCTCCTCCTGCAGCGCTTCGACGAGTTCCTCAGAGTCTTCCGAGCCGAGGACGAACACGGCGTCCGGGCTGGGGCGCGCACTGCGCACCACCGCGCACACCCGTTCGATCAGAGTGGCGGCGTCTATGCGGTCGATCTGTTCCACCGCGACGTGGTAACCGTCGACGGTCGCGACCACCGCCGCATCCGGTTCGACGATGCACACGACCAGGAAGTCATGCCCGGTCATCTCGGCGATGCCGCGGGCGAGGGCTTCGGTGGCTTCGACCTCGCGGACGGCCACCACGGGTGCTCCCCCGCCGTAGACATCGAGCGCCTCGCGCACCTTGATCGCATCCGACTCGGCGTCCGGGGTCCAGGTCAGCCCGACGGCCGCGAGCTCCTCGTCGGCGGGCAGTGTGGCCAGGTAGTCCTGGATGCCCGCGGCGTCGAGCACCGCCCGGTCCAGGTGGTCTCCCTCACCGGTGGCGCCGTCAACCAGCTCGCCGCGTATATCCCTCGTCGTCACCGAAAGGCCCAGCACCAGGCTCATGGACTTCCCCCTGATCCGTCGACTTCAGGCATGAGGTTACCCATTTGTGACCGAAGGCTAAGCACAAGGCTTGCGGTCAAGACTGTTCGATGAGTACCGCGACGTCGAGGTGAAGCCCGGCCAAGCCGGAGTCCAAAGTGGCAAGTTGTCCGTGCCGAGCTCGGGCGAGTTGAGCAAGGTAAGCGTCGGCGACCTGCCGATGGCCGACGATTCCGTCCATCTGAACATCGGTGAAAGAGAGGCTGTCAGGCCAGAATTCGTGACGCTCGGCGCCGGTGATAGCGGTGACGACTTCGCGCGCTGCGTGTGCGGACTGGCCCTCGCGCAGGAGAAAACGCACGAGGCTGCCCTGGGTGATGGGGCATGTGGCGAAAGCCTCTCCGGATGCCGAGAACCAGGCGACGGCCGCATCGTGATGCACGTGCTCCTCGACCAGCAACGCGATCAACACGTTGGAGTCGAGCAGAACGCTCACTGCTCGTCCTCCAGCGAGCGCACATCTTCCGACGTCACGACGCGACCGACGCTGATGGCGGGCAATCCTGTACGCGGGTTGGTAGAGATCGGCGCCGGTGTGCCACCCGCTCCGAGGCCGCGCCGCATCAGATCCGCCACGGTTTCGCTGAGTGTGCGCTTGGTATCTCGGGCGATCGCCTGAGCCTGTTTGTGCAGCTCGTCGGGTAGATCGATGGTGGTGCGCATATGAAAGCGTAGCACTGCTACATCTCTGCATCATGATGTGCCGATGCAGAGATGACAGTCCGAGGAAGCTCCGAATCAACGGTCCGGGTTCAGAAACTCAACGGTCCGGATTCAGAAACCGAAATAGACCGCGGCCATGTCCTCGCCGCCGTGGCCGGCTTCGCTGGCGGCGTCGAACGCGGCGCGGACCCCGTCCACCAAGGCTGTCGACAGCCCCGCCGCCGCAATCGCGTCACGGATCAGTCGGGTGTCCTTGCGGACGCCGTCGACGCTGAAGTGCGGCGCATAGGACGAATCGATGATCGCCTTGCCCTTCACCTGCAGGTATGGCGACCCCGCGGCGGACCCATCGAACGCTTCCAAGATGAGTCGCTGATCCAAGCCCAAGCTCTTGGCCAGGGCGAATGACTGGCCGATGGCGGCGGCCAGGGCGCTGATCCAGGCGTTGCAGACGAGCTTGAGCTGAGACCCCAAGCCCGGCTCGTCGCCTACCCAGATCGTCTTGCTCCCCATGGCGTCGAACGCCGGCTGCACCCGTTCACGCAGTCCAGGGTCACCGGAGGCCAGCATCACGAGGTTGCCTTGCTCGGCAGGCACTTTGGTGCCCAGCACCGGACAATCCAGGAACGCCACCTCGTGCTGGGCGGCAAGGGCTGCGGTCTGCTCGGCGGCGTCGGTGCCGACGGTCGCGCACTGGACGAACACCGCGTCCGGCTCCAAAACAGGCAGCACCGTGGCCATCACCTCAAGCGTCGCTGCCGCATCGAAGAGCATTGCCACCACGACGTCGGCACCTCTGACGGCATCGGCCGGATCGGAGGCCACCTCGGCGCCGTCGGCGGCCAGCGGCAGCGCCCGCTCTGGCGTGCGGTTCCAGACCGCCACCTCGATTCCCTCACGCAGCAACGACTGCGCCATGCCGGCGCCCATGGCACCCGTACCCAGAACCGCGACTCTCATGGCGTTCATTATTCCCGGGAGCCGACGGGCCGCGACGTGCGTGGGGTGCCGCTGCTCAGGCTGCCGCTGCGGAGGAGCTGAAGAGCGAGGCCCATTCCTGTTGCGCCGCAACATGTGCCGGGCCGGGCGTCTCGTCGTCCGCGGCCCGGCAGGCTGCTATATCCACCAGGGCCAACGCGATCGTCGACAGCGGCACACCGTGGCGGTGTGCAGCACCACGCAGTTCGTCCATCGCGGATTGCGGAGTGCATCGGCGAAGTGCCATCAACACGCCCTCGGCCGCGGCGAGCACTCGATGCTCATCAGATCCGACGACCGCTCCGGGTCCGGCTACTCCACCAAACATCGTCACAACTCCTTCAGGTCCTTCGAACGAGAGTGCCGTTCTGCGTCCGCACGATCAGCAGGTGCACTTCCGGCGAAAGGCGGATACCCCGAACAGGAGGGTTCTAGTCCTGATCCTGGCCGAGCGATGTGTGCCGTCCGGCACAGTTGCACGAATGGCCGACCGGTTCACTCCTGCCGTTCCGCGATACGGAGACGCGTGTGGGTTGGGCGTTTGGTGTCGCAACCACGTCTGCCTACTGCCTGTCGGTGCCTGACGGACGCAAGTGGCACGGATCGAACAGGGCACTGATAAGCCGCTTCCAACTGGAGGGGTCGGTCAGCCGTAGTACCCCAGTAACGGCAGCGTCAGAACCGCGACGCCCGGACCGACCAACAATAAAAGCAGCAGGCCACTCGGTCGCACGCGGTAGCCGCCACCGCGAACGATGGAACCGATCGCACTCAGAACGCCGGCGACGAGCAGTCGGGTCGCCAGATGGATGTCCGCGGAAACGTGAGCGGTTCTGGTACCGCCGTCGAAGTCCACGGCGAATTCGGGGCTGGCCCACACCTGCAGCGCAATGCCAGCGGCAACGCCGAAACAGATCGCTGAACACCAGCACACCAGTCCGCCCAGTCCGGCCGGGCGGGAGCCCGCTTCGTGCTCGATATCGGCAGGGAATCCGGCTGGCATGGGATCACTCTGCGCTGTTGGGTTTGGCCGATACATCGGTAGAACTACTCATAAAGCCGAACTGTCGAAGGCGAGTTCAGTCGCGGAGTCGCTGCGATCAGAGGCTGACGACCTTCGTAGTAAGCAGACCCGCGGTCAGCAGGCGCGGGGGCTTGGCTTGCGATATGGACCAGTCGCGGTGCACCGTTGCTCATCGATGGTCTCCGCAATTCTTATGTTCGACGTGCAACTCCAGCGAGCCAATCAATACGAGGTTTCTTGGTCGGCCCGTTGAGAAGAATCCGACGCACTGGCTACGGGCCGAACAGTCTTCGCATTCATCTACGCTAGGCGTTCTTCCAATCTGAGATCGATTGCGCCGCAAACGGCCGCACCCGGGGGTCGAGCACCAGCGGCAGCCTGACCGAACATGTTCGAACGAGAAGGGTTGCCACGTACATGACTACACAGATCTCTACGGCGCAGGCCTAGGCGCAGCCCCGCGGTTCGCACGCACATCGACACCTTCAATGTCGGCCGTTTGGGCCATCAGATCCACCACAAGACGATCGCGTTCTATCGATTCCACGGACCCGTGACGACTGTTTGCGTCGGCAGTACACTGTGTTGGCGTGAGCATCACCTCTGAGCTCTATCAAGGACAACGGTTTTGATTGTAAGCCTTTGGGCGCCCATCGGATTCAGCGATAGTTCAATGAACGCCGTGTAGCGTGGCCGAATGGGTTTCGACGGACCGTGGAGCGCACTTGCGCGGAAGGCGGACTTCCAGTACTCACCCTGAGGTTGCGCTCAGGCGCGTGCTCCACGCGCGTGGCCTTAGGTTCCGGCTAGGACGCAATATCAACGGCTACAAGCCAGATATAGTACTCCCACATTACCGCACAGCCATATTCGTCGATGGTTGCTTCTGGCATGGTTGCCCCCAACACGGCCCGAAGGAGTTCACCGGCCCAAACGCACGCCGATGGGCTGACAAACTCACCGCAAACCGAATCCGAGACATCGCAGCCGTCGAAGCGCTGACAACCGCTGGATGGTTCTGCCTGCGTATCTGGGAATGCGAAGTTGAGAAAAGTAGCGAGCAGACCGCCCAACGGATTATTGACATCTTACATGCTAGGTCTCCGTCCTAGCGGCCGCAAAGTATGCGCAGCAAGTCGACAAAGGGCACTGCTCGCACGTCGGTTTATGAGGGGTACATACCGACTCCCCTATAAGCCTGACTGCCGCCATCCGCAAGGGTGCGTCAGAACCACCACCGACAAGCCGAACTAAGTCAACGCGCCCATCCGTCAATCGGTTGGACTCGTTGGACTTCGATCCAGCTACACGCGCGGCGACTCGCAGAACTCCTTGGCCGGTCAATAGTATGTCAGCGCCGCACAATAGCCAGAAAAGTTGGGACTCAGCAGGTTTGAGGGGAACGGCAGCAACTACCTCATCTAAGTCGATCCAAAGCTTCCGCTTCCTTAACAACGGGCGCAGTCGCCGAAGAGCGGCAGCTGGACTGCCGCTCAATCGCTCCTCCGCATCAGCTAATGCTGATGCTTGCAGTACAGCTTGGCCTCGAATCGACTGCAACGCATCACCCAATATCGTCGCCCCCACCCTGCAACCCGCAGTAACCGCGTGGGCCACCGCAACAGGAGGCGTTACGGCTGTACCCGGCAACATAAACCAATGCTTAGTTCTTCTCTGTCGCCTCGCCCAAGTAGTTAAGTCCGCCCGGACGCTAAACCAATTCGTTTCGGGAGGTGACAGACCATCTTGAGGCGATAGCACCCGAGCTGCGGCCTCCGCGAGAAACGGCGGCACCGCGTTTCCTATCTGGCGAAACGCATCGCTACGTGTTCCGGCGAAACGAAAGCTGTCACCGAAGGTCTGGATACGAGCGGCTTCACGAACAGTTAACGTGCGTGGTTCTTCTGGATGTATATACCAGTAACCATCTTTTGCGATGTGAGCAGTGATTGATCTACTGACATCATTCCAATCCAGACGCTTGTACTTGTCATCGAATGAATCGGCATTGTAACGACGAAGCTCTGCGGGTATCTCTGAGTACAGTGTCTTCGAATTCATCATGTTGAAGATTTGAAGATCGTCTGGCCTCACCGCCCGCGTCATGTGGTCATAGACCACTCCGGGGGTAGCTCCTCGGCGCATTCGCGCAGAGAAACTCGAAATATCTCTACTTTCAACGTAAGCCAACTCCCGCGAGCCAGTACCTCCTCTGAGGTTTGGCAGATCACCAATCGACTCGCGCAATGTTGTAACAGTGCGTTGACTTTCGGGCCAATGAAAGCCGTGGCCGTCACGTCGAGCGAACAACAGCAGCCGCTTTCGGTGCTGCGGCACCCCGTGCTGCCACGCATCGACGAGTCTAACCATAGTTATATAACCGACGCTCTCAAGTTGGTCAGTCATAGATCTAATCACTCGAAAATCGTCACCGAGGGCCATGTCTGGGACGTTCTCCATCAAGATTGCTCGAGGCGACAATCGAAGGGCCACATCCAGAAACGCTGACCAAAGCTCTCGTCGCTCATCGACGTCGGCTCGCAATCCCGCGTCCACCAGACTTCGGATCTTGCTACGGCCCGCCCGGCTGAATGGCTGGCAAGGCGGCCCACCCGCCACAAGGTCAACCTCAATACCATCAAAGAGTCGAACCAATGTATCCCTGGACTGTCCATCCCCGAGATCCAGATCTAACGCCAACCCGGGGAAGTTGTGACGATGAGTTTCGAGCGCTCGCTCGTCATGATCCACCGCAGCAGCAACTGACCATCCGGCAGAATCCAAACCAGCGCTCAGTCCGCCAGCACCGGCAAAAAGGTCAACGGCAATTCGCCGGCCCGACGTCTGTTGCTCCTCGCACCACTTCCTCAACGTTCGCACCGTCGGCCCCTCGGGGTGCGGCGCTAGCCTGAGCTGGTCACTTCGTTTCAGCGTGACCGCGTAATGTGACACCGCAGGACTCCTCCCTCTACGCCTTGGGCCAGGAGATCACACCTGGACTAGCACTTTCAAGCTTCACCTACACCACACTTGAGATGTCGTGCCCACCAACCAGTCGCCGCACGCATTCATATCAAGCTGGTACGACACATTTGTGATGGCGTTGGGTAGTCCATCGGTGAACGAAAACTCCGTCAGTCTCGGAAACCCATCGGCAACACGGTAAAGCGATTCATCCAGGATCCGATAGCTGGCTGACGATTGGCCACTGGCGGCTGGGGCGTAACCCCGTTTAGCCACCTTCTCAAGCAAATCACCTCGGGCGACTACGTCGTCCGAGAGCGCGTTAACCGCGGCCTCCACGAGTCCGTCGAGGCTGTTGGCCGCCAGGTTGTCCCGCCTCAGTCGCAGGCTAAAAAGGTACAGCTCCCCAGTCTCAGGGTCCGCAAGTTGATCGAGATGCTGCACTGTATGCACGAGGGCACCGGAGCGCGAGGACACCTTGACCTCGACTGACCGCTCCGGCCATTGGAAATCATGCCTCGCTCCATTAGAGGCGTCCCATGCGCGGACCGACTCCGATGTAACCCCAGCCCAGCGGAGCAGGAACCACAGCTCCCCAAACAGCCCCGTAGCTTCCGAAGCCGAAAATCTGCTGCCATCAACACCCCAGAACCAGCGCCACTGACTGAGCACTAACATAAGCTGGTCCCGCCGAGCCTTCAGATCCAAGTCCAGCACAGCACTCAGCACATTCGCAGCTACCGACGAAAAGGTGCCCGTTACGGCGGGATCGAGGCAAGCGAGGTCGATGACATGCGCATCTGGCTTACCCGCAATACGACGCGTCCCCACAGTGACGCCCAAGCCATGCGTACTGGCGGTATTTGCATGAACGCCAGCAGGAACCTCTACCAACAGATGTTGCTGGCCCAAGACATCTCGAGCAATCCAGACGCCTGTTCCTGGAGCGGCTTCGTGCGCTTCCATCTCGTCGAGTGACATGGGAGCAGGAAGCGCTCGCCAAACAACATCAAATTCGTTAGGAGTCATAGGGTCCCTTGCGGTCGGGGAGCCGACACGTATTCACGAGTGGCATCGGTCGAGCTGAACGGAAATGACACCGCATATGCGATTAGCGTTTGGGCACGCGACGGATCCGCGAATAGTCGGACACGGTTTGAAGAGGCGTTCGCGCCCGGCGACGAAAAGGCGCTAATTGGGTAAAGCATCAGCAAGCCTTCCACAGGATCACGGCGACTCCGATATGCCTCAGCACGCGATCCGTAGTGGCCGTCTTCGAATTCTCGGTCGGCATCAATTATTTGCTGATCTGAAAGTCCAATCAATTCGTCACCCGGGTCCGTTACAACACCAAGCGAGGTTGGATCGTTAGCCAACCGACTACGTGATATCAGTGGAACCCTAGGCATTCCGTAGACACCTAAGTCTTCAGTCCATCCAGCCTCGTCGCGTTGCCGGATCGCGGATGACAGGAGAACTCGCCAACGCATCAACTCGCCATGATGCAATTGATTATCAATGTACTCAACCACTGACGGCGGATCGATTGCAAACTGATTCATCACGCGAAAGTCATATAGAAAACGCTTAACAACGTCGGGGCTGACAGCCGACCAAGAAGGTTTGGCATCACTCTGCCCGTCGGCCTGCCCCAACGAACTCAAAAGCTGTCTGGTGACGTCCAAGTTTGCAAGCAATGCATCAGTTGGCTTCTCCGGAAAACGCAGTGTTTGCACTCGTTCACCTGCGAAGTTCAAATTGACTCGGACTGCGGCCTGCATCTTGCTCTCCGACGTGATCTGCATGAGCGGATGGGTCCGAACCTTTGGCACAAATCGGGTCGGAGTTAGGCGATCGCGCTTGTAACGAGAAATTTGTCTACGAAGCTCTTCTTCTGCAGTCGCGAGGTCGTGAAAACAAGTCACCAATTGTTCAGTGCTATATATTCTCGTAAGGTCAACGAAGCGCCCGCGGTAGCCAAACCAACGCCCCATCTGCATAAGTGTGTCATAATAAAGAGTTTCCCGGACGTAGTAGGAGACCAAAAGACCTTCAATTGTGAGCCCTCGGCTCAATTTGTTTCCACCAATTAGAACCGCCTTGAGGGTAGGTTCATGGTCGAAATCGACGGTATCCGACCAGTTAGAATTCAATATTCTTACGTCAATCCCGTCGCGCAAGAGCCTATCAATATAGGGCTCGATCACATCGAACAACCTATCCAGGTCTAGATTGATACTGATCGTCAGGGGCCGAAATCTGTCATCCCAACGCGCCTTTAAAAGAGGTCTGTACTCGCTGGACTCGTATAGCCAACGCTGACGAATGTACGCAAGCTCAGCCCGAACCTCGGGACCAAGCGGATCTTGCATCGCTCGACGCATATCAGTGTGAATAAGCATCGTGCAAGGTTCATCCTTACCTGACCTTTGGAGCCAGGCCGCGGAGGCCAAGACATAGTCCACCAATGCCTGCTTCAGCGTAGGTGGAGCAATCGGAACAAAGCCAGCCCTTTGCCGAGGCGGTGGAACCAGCATTTCAACCTCGTGGTCCGGTACGAATTCTATGACGTTAAGGCCGTCTTCATCTGCGCTCGTTTGCGCATCGGCAGGAAGGCGATCACGACCAAAAAGCTGTGTGGCCCCGACGTAAAGTCCACCCGGTGGAGTTGGCAGAGAAATAATGAAATTCCTCGGAAAAAGATCATTACCACCCTGGACATCGTAAGCTGACGGATCGATGAGCACGTTGGCGAACGGGGTTGCTGTGTAAGCCACGTAAGAACAACGAACGAAGCTTCTGAGGAGAAGCCTGATATTCAGATTTATCGTGCTTGGATCAAGCTCATCGTCGTCGAGGTTGTCTCCATCAAAGTCGCTGTCGCCGACAAGATCGACTTCTTCCCGGGCTTCAAAATTCCGATTACCGCCTGTGTTGATTGATGCCTGGTCAGCTTCGTCGTCGATAACCAGCACCGGGACGTGGTCGGGAACCCGACCGTCCATCCATTCGATCAGCCGTTCTAAGCGTGTCTTATTCTTCTTTACAACAAAGATCACATTTTCGTTTCCTTGCAGCAAGGCAGCATTAACTGCCCCCGGATCGAAATCACCCCATACCTCGGACCCCGTCATCCACTGCCATCGTTTACCGGCTTCAGGCTCCCCAACACCAGCGACGTTCTCCCGACCAAGGTCTCGCTCCAGCCGCCTCTGCGTCTGTTGCCGGAGGGTGTTGTGCAAGCCCGACAGTACGATCACAATCTTGTAGCCGGCGTCAGCGGCCTTAGCGATTAGGGCCGAGAAGTTCTGCGTCTTGCCGCTCTGCACGTGGCCGATGACCAAGCCGCGGATGGCGAATCCAGTTTCGAGATGGGGATCTTCGAGATGTTCTAGCACATCGTTGCTGGCACGATCCAGGTCATCGATTTCGAAGTCTTCCCGACCTAAGTCGTGCGCCAGGAAATTCCTTTGCCGGCGCCAGTAGTATCCGCTGGACGGGTCGAAATTCGCGAACCAAGGGCGTGGACCGCCTTCGGACAACACGTCTGGCCTCAGCACCTTGATGGTAGTAGACGACTGCCTCTCATAAGCCTGTCGAACTGCTTCGTGGTCAGCTGGGGGCACCAAACTCCCCGCAGCATCTAAGGCTTCGTCCAGAGTAATTCCATCGCGCGTTATTAAAGCTCGCAGAATGCGGATATGACCATCAATGCGTTCACCATCCAAGTTCATGCGCTACCTCAGGTGCCGTGCGCCGCAAGCTTGCGACGATCTTTTCAAGGGCTTCTTGTTCGCCCGCCGCGCGGGCAGCCTCCTCTATGGCTTGACGAGTCGACTGAGCCGACTTGTCCTCTGCGTCTACCGGTGGAGGTTGCGGAGGGTTGCCGCCGTGCCCACTTCCGCCAGCCAGCGCCCCTCGTCGCGCTGAGGACGAGGGGGGGCTATGCGACGGACGGGGCGACGGCTGGGAGGGGCCACCTGACTTAGACTCCTTGCGGTATCGCTGATTTGCGACCCTAACTACTTGTGCAACCACAGGCTCTAGATCAGATCGTAGGTCAGACGGCAACTTCACAATCGCTTTAGAAATATTAATGCCGAATGTCGAATCAAGGTCCGGCGAAAAGTCAATCGCGACACGTGCGAGCTTTAAGTGTTCGTCCGAGGTCCGCATACGACTCCAGCCTCCCCACTGGATTAAACGATTTGCACGGTAAACGTAAAATCCCTGTTGCCGATTCCACTTCAGTGGACCAGATGCACGCTGCCAAGCGGCAACGTCAGAGAAATCTCCTTTTTCGGGGAGGACATACGGACGGACGCGGACAATACCGACTCCATTCTCGGAGGCCACCCGGAAGTCGTGTTCAGGGAGTGGGGTAGTAGCTGTCTCAGCCTTACAGAATGGATCCCATGCTTCAACTTTCGATCCATTGACAAATATTTTCAATCTTGTGCGTTTAACCTCGCCGGAGATAAATCGATGGAACACCATCCCCAGGTGTTCGGCAACGGCCTCGGCTTGCTCTAGCAGTTTCCGCTTTGCCCAACCACCCCACGGATCTTTATAGTCAAGCACCCTGTCGAGATCTTCCCACAGTACGACTGTGCCGGTAGTTTCTTGCAACGGATCAGTTAGATGGGCGGGCCTCTCCGAAGGATCGACTATAAGGATCTCCCACCTGTCTGTTTTCTCAATATGCTCTAGATCAAGAGCTCTAGCCTCGATTCGAGCCCGTTCGGGTGACCGCCGTGACGCAACCACGACGCGCCGGCACTGCGACGTCGAGGCTGTCTTTAGACCGAAGCCGAACTTGCCAAGGTCGTCACCGTCGTAGTCCCGCACCGATCCATAGCGCAGAGCCTCCGTCAACGTCGACGTATCCATTCCTGAACCGTTGTCAGATACCCGGATCCAGGAGTCTGTGCCGTCGAAAATGAGGTCCACGTTAACGCATGAAGCTCCTGCAGAAACGCTGTTATCCACAAGATCGGCGATGGCTTGTGGTAGCTCGTAGCCGATATCACGAAGCGATGAGATCGTCCTTGCTGCAGCTGGTACGACTTCCTCGACCTTCAGCTTCTTCCCGCCGCCGCTACGTGTCGATCCCACCAGCTCTGCAACCTCTCCCCCAATAGCCACGACCTCGTTCGCAATCGAGCGTAGGTTATGTGGCCTCTTCGCCATGCTAAGCACGGGGCGATTCGGGTCCTCCACCTTTCTTAGGCACGTCACGACCACGCCGCGCTCCCAGTCATTGGGCCATGGCGGGTTCGACGTGCTTGTCGTTCGCGGGTGAGCCTGGTTGATCCCACGCCGGTAGCGGTGTGTGCCATGAAATGTGGCGCTGGCGATTCAGGCGAAGCCCGATCTACCAACCTGCGCTCAGACGTTGGGCCCGGACCGCGTGGCGATGAGCTCTTAGCCGCCCAAGAACATACGTAGGGAATCGACAAGAGGTTTGGCCCTCCACCCAAAGTCGGGCTCGCAATTGGAGGCGCAATACGCCTACGGGCTCAAGACTCTCGTTTACGGGATAGTAGGACGAGGTTGGATAGGCTCCGAGAGCAACAGAGGGGTTCGAAGGAGCAGCCCACTCGAATTCAACACCTCCGAGGAGCCACAGGTCGGCCACTACCTTGAAACCGCCACGCGCCCCATCCCGTCACCCCGGCAACCGCGCCAACCAATCCGACTCCCCATCCAACGGCTCCCCGCCGAGAATGACCGTCGGCACCCCGGGCTCCGGGAAGGTGTGCAGCACCGCGAGGTTCGACGCCGCGATCGCCTGCGGGTCGAACCCCAAAAACACCCCAACCCGAATCTGATCAACGGCCGATGCCGGGGCCCCCACCGAAGCAGCCAACCCAGCAAGCTGGTCATTCGACAGATCCGTCGGCCCACCCTCGTGCGGCTGCTGCTCAGCCGAAAAGATCTGCTGCACAAACCGCCACGTCACATCACTCGTCCCGGACTGCCCCGCCACCACGAACACCGCGCCGATCGCCCGGGCATCGTAAGTGCCGCTCGCGGAGTACTTCTCGAGGAAGTTCACGAATCGCAGATTCACCCGCAGCGAGCCGTCTTCGATGCGCCGACCGATCTCGGCCCCCTGTGAGCGGATCATCTTGCCGCTGTAGGGGCACAGCGGGTCGACATAGAGATCGATCTGGCCCAGAGCATCGGGATCCCCGATCGTCACCACATCCCCGGAAGTCGCGGCCACCGACGCCGACGACACACCGGGGAACAACATCAGCAACGTCAGGACCAGACCGAGGACAACGGGCAGCTTCATATCCCCATCATGCGCCCGCCACTAACCCCGTCAGTTCCCCGTGTGACTTCTGTGACTCAGCCGTACAATCCTGACGACTATCAAAGACGAGGAGCCGCTCCATGCCCGACCTGACCAAACGTGCGCTAGCCGCCGCCTTCGCCCTGGCCGCGCTCGGTGCCCCGGCCGCGCTGGTCATCCTCAACCCCGCGACCGCGCAGGCAGCCTGCAGCAGTGGTGAGGAAGAGGACCAGTTCACCACGCAGTGCACGCCGTTCATGGTGCCGAACTCACCGGATTCGTCGGGCTTCACCACCACGGCTGCCAACCCGGACATGCCCGAGATCGACGGCATCCCGTGCACCGGCGCCGACAGCGGCGCGTGCATCGGCCTGTCCGAGGACCAGATCCCGCAGGTCACCCCGCACGTCACCATCAGCTCCAGCCCCTAGCCAGGACACCCGCTGACGGCCGGGGCGCAAGCCCCGGCCGTCAGCGGGTTCACCGGGCCGCGACGGGCTCCACTCCCGCCGCCGCCAACCTCCGGTCCGAATGCTCCGGCCGGATGATCTGCGGCCACCAGAACCACTTGCCCAGCAGCGCCGCCACCGCGGGTGTCATGAATGACCGCACCACCAGCGTGTCGAACAGCAGGCCCAGCGCGATCGTCGTACCTACCTGGGCCATCACCTTCAGATCGCTGAACGCGAACGACGCCATGGTCGCAGCGAACACCAGGCCCGCCGAGGTGACCACCGAACCGGTTCCCGCCATCGCGCGGATGATCCCGGTCTTGAGCCCTCCCTGCAGCTCTTCCTTGAACCGCGATACCAGCAGCAGGTTGTAGTCCGATCCGACCGCCAGCAGCAGGATCACCGCCATCGGCAGCACCATCCAGTGCAGTTCCAGGCCAAGGATGTGCTGCCACAACAGCACTGACATACCGAACGATGCCCCGAGCGACAGCAGCACGGTGCCCACGATGACCGCGGCCGCCACCAGCGACCGGGTGATCAGCAGCATGATCATGAAAATCAGTGAGGCTGCCGCGATTCCGGCGATCAGCAGGTCGTAGTAGGCCCCGTCGTGCATGTCCTTATACGTCGCGGCCGTCCCGGACAGGAAGATCTTCGAGCCCTCCAGCGGGGTGCCCTTGATGGCCTCCCTGGCCGCCTGCTTGACCGGCTCGACGTTCGAGATGCCTTCGGGGGTGGCTGGATCGCCGTCGTGGCTGATGATGAACCGCACCGACTTGCCGTCCGGTGAGATGAAGTTACTCATCCCGCGCTTGAAGTCCTTGTTGTTGAAGGCTTCCGGCGGCAGATAGAAGGTGTCGTCGTTCAGCGCGTCGTCGAACGCCTGCCCCATCGCGTTGGTCTGATCCCCCGCGGCCGACTGCTGATCCTGAATACCCTTCTGGGTCTGGTACATGGTCAGCATCTGGTCGCGCATGTTCTTCATCACGCGGATGTTCTCCGGCATGAGCGCCACCATCTGCGGCATCAGGGTGTCCATGCGCTTCAAATCGGGCAGCAGCTTCTGGATGTCGTCGGTCATGGTGTCGATACCGTCGAGGGCATCGAAGATCGACCGGATCGACCAACACGACGGAATGTCGTAGCAGTGCGGTTCCCAGTACAGGTAGTTGCGCAGGGGCCGCAGAAAATCATCGAAATCGGCGATGTGGTCCCGTAATTCGGCGATATCGATGGTCATGTCGGTGGTCCGCTGCACCATCGAGTGCATGGTCTCCGCCATCTGCTCGGTGACCGACGACATCTTCTCCATGGTCTCGACGTTGGTCTGCATATCGTCGGCCTGTTTGAGCATCTGGGCGAAGTTGTCCTGCTGGTACTTCTCGTTCATCTTCTGCGTCGCGCCCTGCTGGCCGAGCATGAACGGAATCGTGGTGTGCTCGATCGGCTTGCCGTTGGGCCGAGTGATGGTCTGCACCTTGCCGATGCCGGGCACCGCGAGAATGGCTTTGGCAATCTTGTTGATCACCAGGAAGTCGGCCGAGTTCCGCAGGTCGTGGTCGCTTTCGACCATCAGCAGGTCGGGATTCATCCGGGCGGCGCTGAAATGCCGTTCCGCCGCCGCATATCCGACATTGGCGGCGATATCGGTCGGCAGATACTTGCGCGCGTCGTAGTTGGTCTTGTATCCAGGCAGCGTCACCAGGCCGATGAGCGCCAGCGCCAACGTGGCCACCAGAACCGGGCCGGGCCAGCGGACCACGGTGATGCCCACCCGGCGCCAACCGCGGGAGCGGATGGCCCGCTTGGGTTCGAAGCGGCCGAAGCGGCTGCCGATGGTGATGATCGCCGGGCCCAGCGTCAACGCCGCGATCACGGCCACGAACGTGCCGATAGCGCAGGGCACGCCCATGGTCTGGAAGTACGGCAGCTTGGTGAACGACAGGCACAGCATGGCGCCGGCGATCGTCATCCCCGAACCCAGCACCACATGCCCGGTGCCGTGGAACATCGTGTAATACGCGGTCTCTTTATCTTCGCCGGCGCCGCGGGCCTCCTGGTATCGCCCGATGGCGAAGATCGCGTAGTCGGTGCCCGCGGCGATCACCAGCAGCGTCAACAGGTTCACCGCGAACGTCGACAGCCCGATGATGTTGGTGTTGGCCAGGAACGCGACCACCCCGCGCGCGGCGCCCAACTCCATGAACACCATCACCATGATCAGCAGCATCGTGACCAGGGAGCGGTAGACGATCAGCAGCATGAGGGCGATGACGCCGAGGGTGATCGCGGTGACCAGGGCGATGCTCTTGTCGCCGGCGTGGTGCTGGTCGGAGATCAGCGGCGCGCCACCGGTGACGAAGACCTGCAGGCCGGGCGGCGGCGGATTCTTCGCGATGATGTCACGCACCGCGGCCACCGAATCGTTGGCCCGCGTCTCGCCCTGGTTGCCCTTCAGATACAGCTGGACGTAGGCGGCCTTGCCGTCCTCGCTCTGGGCACCCGCCGCGGTCAGCGGATCGCCCCAGAAGTCGGCCACATGCTCGACATGCGCGGGATCTGCCCGGAACTTCGCGATCAGCTCGTCGTAATAGTGGTGGGCGTCGGCCTCCAGCGGCTGGTCGCTTTCCAGCACGATCATGGCGTTGCTGTCGGAGGAGAACTCCTGGAAGTTCGAGCCGATGCGCTTCATCGAGATCATGGCTGGCGCGTCTTTGGAGCTGAGCCCGACCGTGTGGGCCTCCCCGACCTCCTCCAGCTGCGGCACGAGAACGCTGGTGGCGACGTTGAGCAGAATCCAGCCGATCAGGATCGGCACGGAGAGCACCCGGATGAGGTGGGCGATCTTGGATCGCTGTTCAGTGGTGCTAGCAGTCATCGATACTCCGATCAGGCCCCGGCCCGTGGGGAGCTCGTCGGCATTACATCTGCGCAGTCACGCGTAATATACCTAGTCCGTCAAAGCATCGCGTGTCAACTGGACTTCCCAGACTCGGGCGCAATATCGGGTCATACTCATGAGGTGCCGAAGAAGCGGGACACATCACCTAAGCAGGAATGGCTGACGCCCAAGCAGCAACGCGCCTGGGTGGCCTATATGCGCGTGCAACTGCGGATGAGCTACGAGATGAACCGCCAGCTGCAAGCCGACTCGAATCTATCCCTGGCCGACTACGACGTGCTGGTGGCGCTGAGCGGCGCGAAAGACGAGGGCATGCGGGTCAGTGATCTTGCCGCGCAGATCGGCTGGGAACGCAGCCGACTGTCACATCAGCTGCGCCGCATGGAAGAACGCGGCCTGACCGAACGCCGGCCCAGCGCCGCCGACGGCCGCATCACCAATGTCGTGCTCACCCCGAACGGACGCCAGGCCATCAAGGAAGCCGCGCCCCGGCACGTCGACCTGGTGCGACGGCTGTTCTTCGATCCCCTGCCCGACAACCTGCTCGCCCCGTTCACCGCGGCGCTGGAGCACATTCACGTCAACCTCAATCACAACAGCTCGCTCCCGCCGGCGCCGGGCTAGTATTTAGGTGATTAATCACCTAAAGGAGCGTTATGACCGAGATCATCACCCGACTGATGGAAGCCAATCTGCTGGCCGTGTTCGATGAACGCGACCCGCAGCGCCGCGCCGCGGCGATCGCGACGACATACGCGCCTGACGTGCAGTGGATCGATGACGAGGGCATCGCCACCGGCCACGACGAACTCAATGCCAAGGTCACTGAGCTGCAGGAAAAGCTTCCCGGTCTGCATTTCGTGAAGGCCGGGCCGGTCCGCGGGACCCGCGGCCTGGGATTCCTGGCCTGGGAGGTGCGCACCCCGGACCACACTGCCGTGGCATCGGGTTTCGACGTGGCCGAGATCATCGATGACCGCATCGCCAGACTGTGGACGGTACTCACACCGGAATAGGTGATGTATCACCTATATTGTAGCGGGCGAACCGCACGAACCACACAAGGACGGAGCCCGATCATGGGACAGCTCGACAGCAAGACAGCACTGGTCACCGGTGGAACCTCAGGCATCGGCCTGGCCACCGCCAAGCGGCTCGCCGATGAAGGCGCCTACGTCTTCATCACCGGCCGCGACCGCACCCGCCTCGACGCGGCGGCCGCGTCGATCGGCGCCCACGGTGTGCAGAGCGATATCAGCAAGCCCGACGATCTCGACAGCCTGGCCGCCGAGATCGCCACGCACGGCACGGGCCTGGACATCGTCTTCGCCAATGCCGGCGGCGGCGACTTCGCCACCCTCGCCGACGTGACGCCTCAGCACTACCGGGACAACTTCGACCGCAACGTCGCCGGCACGGTCTTCACCGTGCAGAAGACGCTGCCGCTGCTCAACGACGGCGCCTCCATCATCCTGGCCGGCTCCACCGCCGCCTCCGAAGGTATGCCGGCGTTCGGGCTCTACGCCGCGTCCAAGGCCGCCATCCGCTCGCTGGGCCGCACCTGGGCCGCCGAGCTGGCCGACCGCAAGATCCGGGTGAACACCATCGTGCCCGGACCGATCGAAACCCCCGGGCTCACCGGTTTGGCGCCGGCCGATCAACAGCAGGAGTTGCTCGACGGTATGGCGGCCAGCCTGCCGCTCAAGCGGGTCGGCAAGCCGGAGGAGATTGCCGCAGCCGTACTGTTCCTGGCCTCGGACCAGAGCAGCTTCATGACCGGCGCTGAGCTGGCCGTCGACGGCGGGCAGATTCAGGTCTGATGGCCGGCACGTGGCTCAGCCGACCTCGTCGGTCCACACCCGAAAACCCGTCAAGGTATTGGCCCCGAACGCGTTGCTGAGCGCGACATCGGCGGCATCGCGTCCACGGGCGATCAGCACTCGGCCGATACGCGGCACGTTGTTGCGTGCGTCGAAGGTGTGCCATTGCCCGTCGAGGAACACCTCGAACCAGGCCGCGAAGTCCATCGGACCATACGGCGGGGGCATTCCGATATCGCCCAGATAGCCGGTGCAGTACCGCGCCGGAATGTTCATGCACCGGCAGAAGGCGACGGCCAGATGGGTGAAGTCCCGACACACCCCGACCCGTCCGGTGAACGCCTCCAGCGCCGTCCGCGTGTTGTCCGCCTGCTCATAGTCGAAGGCGATGTGGCGGTGCACGTAGTCACAGATCGCCTGCACGCGGTCCCAGCCGGTGGGTGTCTGCCCGAAGAGGTCCCATGCGGTCTGGGACAACCGATCGGTATCGCAGTACCGGCTGCCGAGCAGGAAGATCAGCGTGTCGTCGGGTAGGTCCTCTACGGCTGTCTGGCGTGCCCCGGGAACCAGTGCGTCGGGCAGCCCGCTGTCGGTGACGGTCGCGTCGGCGCTGACCCGGCTGCGTCCTGTCGGCGCGACGATGCGGGTGCACCAGTTGCCGAAGTCGTCGCGGTAGGCCTTCATCGGCACCGGCGGGTCGACCATCAGTGCGTCGCGACCGAGGAGATCCGACACCCGGGTGTAATGAACGTTGAGGTTGAAGATCATCGGGGTGGGTTTGGGGCATTCGAAGATCATCTCGAAGCCGACGTTGATTTTCATATTGTCTCGCGATCTCTCAAGCTAGTTTTCGCGCAGGGCTTCTGCCCATCACCAATGAAGTTCGGGCAGCCTGCTGAACACCGCGCGGGTACCTTCGCTCCACGCCTCCCCGACCGCGGTGAAGTACGGGTCCTCGTCGTCGAATCGCCGCCGCCGCACCACCAGGCTGTCGCGTTCGTAACTGAGGAAGTCGATCGGCATACCCACCGACAAGTTGCTGCGCATGGTCGAATCAAAGGAAACGAGCACACATTTCGTGGCATCGGCAAGCGACGTGTCCGGCGCGAGGACACGGTCGAGGATCGGCTTGCCGTACTTCGTCTCCCCCGTTTGCAGAAACAGCGTGTCCGTTCCGGCTTCGATGAAGTTGCCCTCCGCGTAGATGCGGAACAGCCTCATCGGTTCACCGGCCAGCTGCCCGCCGACGATGAACGACGCATTGAATCCGACCGCGTTGCCGTTCAAGTATTTCGCATCGCGTTCCTCCGTCTCGCGCATCGCATCCGAGACCAGCCGAGCGACGTCGAACATCGTTGTGGCGCCGAGCAGATTGGTGGTGGCCGCGCCATCGGCGCACCGCTGGGTCAGCACGCTGACGATGGCCTGGGTGCCGGCCAGATTCCCCGAACTGAGCAGCACGATAACCCGATTGCCGGGAATCTCGAACACCGTCATCTTGCAGAACTTGGCGACGTTGTCCACGCCGGCATTCGTGCGGGAATCAGAGGCGAAGATGAGTCCGTCGTTCAGCATCACGCCGATGCAGTACGTCACGAGATACCCCTGCCACACATGTGAATTACCCGTTTCGTCGGAACGGGTGAATCTGACTCGTGGCAGACGCAGGTCTCAGTACATCAGGGAGTTCACCCCGCCGAACACCTTTGATTCCTTCACTGTACGCCGAACGCCGACCATCCGCCGATCAGGAGCCGAGGCAGTAGATCCGGGCATCCCAACCCGACAGAGCGAGTGAGGTCGATGTCAGCGCGGCCGGAGTACCGGACACGTTGCCGAGCACCAACTCAGCCGACATCCATTCGAGCCCGATTTCCACCGTGCGCGTAGCGCGGCCACAGTTCGCGATCACCAGCAGCTTTTCCTGCGCAGTCGCCCTGGTATAGGCCCAGATCTGCAGGTCATCGGCCATCACGGGCGTGAAATTGCCGTCCACCAGGACGGGCAGCTCGTGCCGAAGCCGGATGAGGGCGCGATAGTGCGCGAGTACCGAATCCGCCGCCGCGCTCTGCGCTGCGACATTGAGCCAGCTGTGGTTGGGATTGACCGGCAGCCACGCTGTTTCGGAGCTGAATCCGGCGTGGGGTCCGGCATCCCATTGCATGGGGGTGCGGGCGTTGTCGCGGCTCATCTTCGCCAGTCCGGCCAGCGCGGCTCCCGGATCCCAGCCTTGATCGAGGACGCTGCGGAAGTAGTTCACCGATTCGATATCGGCGTACTCCTCCGGAAAACGGAACGGGTAGTTGGTCATTCCGATCTCTTCACCCTGGTAGACGAACGGGGTACCCCGCATCCCGTGCAGCACGGTGGCCAGCGCCTTGGCCGAGGCGGCCCAGTGGTCCGGGTGGTCATCGCCGAACCGGCTCACCACACGCGGCTGGTCATGGTTGTTCCAGTACAGACTGTTCCACCCGACATCCGCCAGTGCTGACTGCCACCGGTGCAACGCGGTCTTCAGAGCGACCAGGTCAAGACCGATATCGTCGAACTTGTTCCCCGGGCGCTGGTCGACCGACATATGCTCGAACTGGAACACCATATCCAGCTCACCGCGCGCCGGATCGGTGTAGAGCCGTGCCTCTTCGGTTGTCACACCGGGCATCTCACCGATGGTGAGGAATTCCCCGGCGCGGCCATCGAACACGGTATCGGCGAGCTCGGCGAGGTAGGTGTGTACGGCGTCTCCGACGACGAAGCGCTGCTGCGGCGAGATGGTGTCGGGCAGCCCGTCGGCTTTGGAGATGAAGTTGATGACGTCCATCCGGAATCCGTCGACCCCGCGGTCCAGCCACCACACCATCATGTCCCGCACGGCTTTTCGCACATCGGGGTTCGCCCAATTGAGGTCTGGCTGTTTACGGGCGAACAGGTGCAGGTAGTACTGGCCGGTGAATTCGTCCCACTGCCAGGCCGACCCGGAGAAGAACGACTGCCAGTTGTTCGGCACCGCGCCACCGCGGGCATCTCGCCAGATATACCAGTCCCGCTTGGGGTTTCCGCGTGCCGATCGCGAATCGACGAACCACGGGTGCTCATCGGAGGTGTGGTTGACCACCAGGTCCATCACCAGTTTCATCCCCAGGGCGTGCACCTTGGCGATCAGCCCGTCGAAGTCGGCGAGCGTCCCGAACAGCGGATCGATATCGCGATAGTCACTGACGTCATATCCGTTGTCGGTCTGGGGTGAGCGGTAGATCGGGGACAACCAGATGACGTCGACGCCGAGATCGTGCAGATGGTCCAGCCGCTCGATGATCCCGCCCAGATCACCGATCCCGTCGCCGTTGGAGTCGGCGAAGCTGCGGGGGTAAATCTGGTAGACGACAGCGGTTTTCCACCACGCCGCGTTCACGCCCGGGCGCCGAGGACGTCGCGGTAGACATCGACGTAATTGTCGACCATCGCCGACACCGAGAAGCGCGCCGCGGCGCACTCGGCGATCTTGGCGCGGTCCAGCCCTCCTGCCGCGTCGACCGCCGCCACCGCGGCGTCCATGTCTGCCGCCAGGTAACCGGTGACGCCGTGCTCGATCAGTTCGCCCATCGAGCCCCTGGCATGGGCGATCACCGGCGTGCCGCAGGCCATGGACTCGACGACGCTGTAACCGAACGGCTCATCGAAGTCGATCAGGTGCAGCAGGGCATGCGCGCCGCCCAACACTTCGGTGCGGCTGTCGGCATCGACGGCCCCGAGGTAGCGCACCTGGTCGCCGTCGAGGTGCGGCGCGACGGCATCGCGAAAGTACTCCTCGTCCTGGATGATTCCGGCGATGTCGAGTCGTCGCCCGCATCGGCGGGCGACCTCGATGGCATGTGCAGTGCCTTTGTCCGGATGGATCCGGCCGAAGAACAACAGGTGCTCCCCCGGGCTCGGGTGGACCGCGAACTGGTCGATATCGATGCCGTGGTGAATGGTGGCGGCGTAGTGCAGGTCGGGATGGCGATCGGCGTCACTGATCGACACGTACGCACCTGCGCCGTCATAGCGTTGGAAGACGGGCACGATCTTCTCCGAGGAGAACCCGTGAATGGTGGTGACGACGGGGGTGTCGACCAGTTCGCTGTAGGTCAGCGGCAGAAAGTCGAAACCGTTGTGGATGATGTCGAAATCGCCGCCGCGTTCGAACACCGACGCGATGTGCAGGCACTCGGAGACCTTGGCGTCGATGCTGGTGTCCTCCGACCAGCCGGTGGGCGTCGTGGCCTGCAACTCGGCAGAGGTGAGCGAGTCGGCGGTCGCGAACAGGGTGACGTGATGGCCGGCGGCCACCAGCCCCTCGGTGAGCAGCGATGCGAACTGCTCCCACGGCCCGTAGTGCCGCGGCGGGGTCCGCCACGCGATCGGCGCCAGGACAGCAATACGGAGGGGGTCGCGGACCGCGAGACGTTCGGAAGTGGTGATGACTCGAGCCTACCCGGGTCGCTCCACGCACCGCTCGTACGCAATTGTGCGATTTGGACGGCCCGTCGCGGCGCGTCGCCGACGAAACCGCACACACGCGCGCAAGCAACACTCAGACGTCGGCCGGGATCTCCCGGACCGCGCCCCGATCGGCCGACGTTGCCAACAACGCGTACGCCCGCAGTGCCGCCGAGACGGGCCGGTCCCGGTCTCGCGGTCGGTACACGCCGTTGAGCTCGGCACGGCGGCGGTCGAGATCGTCGTCGGAGACATCGAGGGTGATCGCCCGCGAGGGGATGTCGATGACGATGCGGTCGCCGTCGCGCACCAGAGCGATGGGTCCGCCGGCCGCGGCTTCGGGTGACACGTGCCCGATCGACAGTCCCGAGGTGCCACCGGAGAACCGGCCGTCGGTGATCAGCGCGCACGCCTTGCCCAGCCCCTTGCCCTTCAAGAATGAAGTGGGATACAGCATTTCCTGCATGCCCGGTCCGCCGCGCGGGCCCTCGTAGCGGACCACCACCACATCGCCGGCGGCGACCCGGCCGCCGAGGATGGCGTCGACGGCCTCCTCCTGCGACTCCACCACCACCGCAGGGCCCGCGAAGGTCAGCACGCTCGGGTCGACACCGGCGGTCTTGACCACACTCCCATGGGGCGCAAGATTCCCGGTGAGTACGGCTAACCCGCCGTCGGGCGAATAGGCATGCGCGACATCGCGAATGCAGCCGTGCGCGGCGTCGGTGTCCAGGCTCTCCCAGCGCTCGGATTGGGAGAACGCGGTGGCGCTGCGGCGTGCACCCGGGGCGGCATGAAACAGCTCGACGGCTTCCGCGGAGGGATTGAGCCCGCGAATGTCCCAGGCGTCGAGCCACTCGTCGAGGTTCGTGGCGTGGATCGCATGCACCTCTTTGGCTAGAAGCCCGGCCCGGTACAGCTCGCCCAGAATCGCGGGGATGCCACCGGCCCGGTGCACGTCCTCCATCAGGTAGGCCCCGTTGGGGGCGACCTTGCACAGGCACGGGACGCGGCGGGAGATCTCGTCGATCTCTCCGAGCACGAAGTCCAGTTCCGCCTCATGTGCCGCGGCCATCAGATGCAGGATGGTGTTGGTGGATCCGCCCATCGCGACGTCCATCGCCATGGCGTTCTCGAATGCCGACCGCGACGCGATGGCGCGTGGCAGCACCGAGACATCACCGTGGCCGTAGTACCGCGTGGTGAGGTCCAGGACGGCGGCGCCGGCCTGCTCGTAGAGGGCGCGTCGCGCGGTGTGGGTGGCCAGCACCGACCCGTTGCCCGGCAACGCCAGCCCCAGGGCCTCGACCAGGCAGTTCATCGAGTTGGCGGTGAACATGCCCGAGCAGGACCCACACGTCGGGCAGGCGGCCTCCTCGAGCCGGGCCAGGTCCTCGTCGGAGACGTTCGGGTCGGCCGCGCCGGCCATCGGGTCGATCAGGTGCAGGCCGGTGCGCACACGGCCGTCCACCAGGGTGGCGCGGCCACCCTCCATCGGGCCGCCGGAGACGAAGACCGTCGGGATGTTCAGCCGCAGGGCGGCCATCAGCATGCCGGGAGTGATCTTGTCGCAGTTGGAGATACACACCAGGGCGTCGGCCTTGTGCGCCTCCACCATGTACTCCACCGAGTCGGCGATGAGGTCACGCGAGGGCAGCGAGTACAGCATGCCGGAATGCCCCATGGCGATACCGTCGTCGACGGCGATGGTGTTGAACTCGCGCGCAATGCCACCGGCCCGGTGGATGGCGTCGGACACGATCCGTCCGACCGGCTGCAGGTGGGTGTGCCCTGGCACGAACTCGGTGAAGCTGTTGGCCACGGCCACGATGGGCTTGCCGAAGTCTTCGCGGGCGACGCCGGCGGCGCGCAGCAGGGCCCGGGCACCGGCCATGTTGCGGCCGTGGGTGACGGTGCGGGAACGCAGCGGGATCATGCTTCTACTGTCGGGCGGGGACCCTCACCTGGGAAGACGCCGTCACTACTAGTAGTGACAGTACTAGTCTTGACAGATGCCCACCGATGAGGACCGCCGCGCCGAACTCGGCGCCTTCCTGCGCGCCAGCCGGGAACGTCTGGTCCGCACGGACTTCGGTCTGCCGCCCGCCGGGCGCGGTCGCACGGTGGGGCTTCGCCGCGAGGAAGTCTCCTATCTGTCCGGGGTGAGCGTCACCTGGTACACCTGGCTGGAGCAGGGCCGCGATATCAATCCGTCCCGCCAGGTGCTCGACGCCGTCAGCCGCACGCTGCGCCTCGGTGTTCCCGAACACCGCTACGTGCTGGGACTGGCCGGGTTCGCTCCGCTACCCGCGGCCTCGGCCGATGAGGTGTCGACGGTGCCGCCGCACCTGCAGCGCTTCCTCGACGCGATCGGGGACAACCCCGCCTATGCCCTGACCCCGGAGTGGGGCATCGCCGGCTGGAACGCCGCCTACCAACGCCTCTACCCCAACGTGGCGACCACCGCGCCGACCGAGCGAAATCTGCTGTGGGTGGTGTTCACCGACCCCGCGGTGCGAGATCTGCTCGACGACTGGCACGTGACGAGTTCGCGGTTCCTCGCCGAGTTCCGTGCCGAAATCGGTTCGCGCTTGGGCGATCCCGCCCTGCTGGACCTGGTGGCGCGACTATCGGAGGCCAGCCCCGAGTTCCGCGCCGGCTGGGAACGCCACGATATCCGCGGCTTCGAATCGCGCGAACGGATCTTCCATCACCCTGAATTCGGCGCCGTCACCTACGAGCACCACCAGCTGCGGCCGTCGGATCAGCCGGAGTTCCAGATCGTGGTCTACACGCCGGCGTGAGGCGGCGGGGTGTCATCGGGTCCCACCAGATCCTCCGCCGAGTTCGACGAGGTCCGACGCCACCGCCCGTACAGCGCCAGGTCGGCGCCGGGCAGCGACCAGCGGCGGCCGACGAACCGGATCACCGTGCGCACATAGCGGGTCGTCTCCGAGTACCACCGCCACTCGTAGAGCCGGCCGCTCTGCACCACATGCGCCAGCGCCTCGGATTCGACGCCCTGCAGATATGGCCGGACCCACGTCACCAGCACCCACGCCGCGTCCCCGGCGTGGACAGTCCATTCGATCGGGCGGTCCCCCGCGGCCATGGTGTGCCGCACCGCGGGCGGGTCGGGTCCGTCACCACCGAACAGTTGCATCGTCACGTTGTGGAAGACGCCGGGCCCGCCCACCTCGAACCGGACGCGGCAGACATCGCCGTCGCGGTCGACGGAGAACGCCGCCAGGCCGCCGACGGCGACGTAGCGGGCGAACACCAGCCCGCTCACCACCATGACGACCCGGCGCACCGCGAGCAGCACGGTAAACGTCGCGACCGTCAACGCCACGACGCTCCACATCAGGTCCACCGGCTCAGCGTGGCAGAGCCGCCGCCGAGACGCGTGCGCATCTGTGCGTCCTCGTACGCACACCCCGCCTCAGATCGAGATTCTCCGAGTTCCGAGCAATCCGCGGCGGCGTTGAACCCGAATTACTTCGGTGACGTGAGTTCGGTGAACGCTCGTCAGTGTCCATAGCCGATCGTTGGAGGGGAATCATGGATCACGACCTGCAGGAATTCGCAGAAACGGGGGATATTGCGAAGGATGTGGGGCAGCGAATCGAGCTGGTGCGCCACTTTGCCTCGACCGGCCAGCTCCCGTTCTTCCAGCAAATCGACTCCGTCGACACGCCGCGCGTCGGGATCCGGGGGCGGCAATGCGTGTTGCTCGGCTCCAACTCCTATATCGGCTTGTCGACACATCCGGACGTGGTCGCCGCAGCGGTCGAGGCGACGAACGAATTCGGCACCGGCACCACCGGCAGCCGTCTGCTCAACGGCACATACCGACTGCATGTCGCGCTGGAACAGCAGATCGCGGCGTGGCTGGGCCATGAGGAAGCCCTCGTCTTCACCACGGGTTACCAGACCAACGTCGGCACCATCCAGGCGCTGCTCGGCGACGACTGCCTGGCGGTCGTGGACTCCCTGGCCCACGCGTCGATCCGCGACGGAGTACGGCTGAGCCGGGCCGTCGAAGCCAAGTTCGAGCACAACGACGCCGAGTCCCTGGCCGCGACCCTGCGCAGCCATGCCGGTACCCGATATCGCCGCATGCTGGTCATCGTGGACTCGCTCTATTCGATGGAAGGCTCGACCGCCCCCCTGGAGCAGATCATCGACGTCTGCAAGGACGCCGGGGCGCTGCTCATGGTCGATGAAGCGCACGGCATCGGCGTGTTCGGACCGACCGGGGGCGGTTTGACGCAACGCAACGACGTCGCCAAGGACGTCGACATCCTGATGGGGTCGTTGTCGAAAGCGATCGGTGGCCTCGGCGGATTCATCGCGGCGTCACGCGACTTCATCGACGAGATCCGGCTGAGTGCACGTTCATTCTGGTTCAGCACCTCCGCGACTCCGGCCGCGATGGCCGCGGCCGCGACGGCGATCGACATCATCCGAAGCGACGAAGGCAACCGGCGCCGGCGTCGCCTGGAACGCAACTCGCGGCTCATGCGCGACCTCCTTGCGCCCCTGGACGTCACACTCCAGCGACCCGACGCACTCAGCCCCGACTGGTCCCCGATCATCCCCATCCGGCTGTCCGACGAGATGCGGACCGCATTGAGCTGGAACCAGCTTCGGGACGCGGGCGTGTTCGTCACACCGGCGATCTATCCGGCGGTGCCCATGGGCGAACCGATACTGCGGGTCTGCATGACCTCGGAACTGAGCGAAGACGATGTCCGTCGTTGCGCCGACGTGCTCACCGCGGAATTGTCCTGGGCCTTGGCGGCCGTATGAGCGGAGGCCTCCGCCTCGCCATCACGGGCGGGACAGGAGATTTCGGACGGTCCATGCTCACGTGGGCCGTCGAGAACGACGACATCAAGGAAGTCACCGTCCTCGGCCGCCGGCCGGTCGAGGTGGCGCACCCCAAGGTGCGCGAAGCCTTCCTCGACTTGAGCAACCATGTCGACCTCGACACGGTCGCCGGGTACGACGCGCTGATCCACCTGGCCTACTGCGTGGAGGAACCCAGGGACAAACGCCGGGCCTATCAGGTCAACGTGGTGGCAACGCGAACCCTCCTCGCCGAAGCCAACCGGGTGGGCATCGGCCACCTGATTCTCACCTCGAGCGCGAACGCCCTCGGCGTCGCGGCCTGCGGTACGGGAAAACAGTTGCCGGAGAACAGCTATCCCGCCGGGGATCAGAACCCCGACCACTACTACTTCTATCACAAGGCACTGCTGGAACACCTGGCCAACTGGTACTGGACACACTCTGGCGAGGGCGGCACGAAACTGGCGGTGGCGCGGCCGTGTTACATCGTCGGCGAGCACTTCGACAACTCGGGCCTGCAAGCGTTCCTGGCCAAAACGGTCGTCTACCCGGAGCCGGCCCGCTCGTTCTACCAATTCCTCTGGGACACCGACCTTGTCGATGCCTACGCCACGATCCTCACCGAGGGCCTGGCCGGCATCTACAACATCGCCCCGACAGATCACACCAGCGTCAAGGAGATCGCTTCGATGAACGGCGCACGTCTGATCGGCGGTCCGGTACGCCTGTTGAAACCGGGTGCCGATCTGGCTTTCCGGCTTCACCTTTCACCGTTCTCCGGGCATTGGGTGACACGCGGTGATCCGCTACTCGACTCCCGGCTACTTCGCACCACGACCGCCTGGAAACCCTCAGCCAGTTCCGCAGAAGCGCTCCAGCGCTACCTCATTCGTACCTGACGAGCAAGGACCCGCACATGGACCGCACCGGACTCGAGGCAAGACTGTCACACGTGGCAGCCGTCCGTCATCACCTGCCTGATCTCGCCGACACCTTGGAGACGCTCGGCATGATGGCCGCCGAGGACCCGTCGACCAACGTCGTCGCGCTTTGGAAGGAGCACGACGGACCCCGGTTGACCGCGCCGAGTGCCCTCGGCGGACTGGGTGCGACCTGCGTGGAAACCCTTGAGCTGCAACGCGGTGTCGGTTACCTGAGCCCCTCCCTCGCCGCGGCGACCACCATGCACTACCTGTCGGTGGCGGGGTTGGCCGACTTCGCGAACACGGCCGACGAGGAGACCGTCGGCCTGATCAAATCGCTGATCGAGAACCGCACGGTGTTCGCTTCCGGCTTCTCGGAGGGCACGATCGCCGGCAGCGTCTTCCGCCCCACGATGCAGGCCAGCCCGGCCGACGGTGGATACACGCTCACGGGACAGAAGAAGCCGTGCAGCCTCGCCGACAGTATGGACTGTGTGATGGCCAGCGTGCTGCTCGATGACACCAAACAGCGGGCCATCACCGTGATCTTCAACGGCAGCCCCGGGCTCAGCGTCACCCCGCTGTGGACCAGCGCACCCCTGTCGGGTGCGCAGACCCACGCGGTGGTCTTCGAGGATGTCTTCGTGCCGAACGAGCTGATGATGGTCAGCGACATCGAAGATCCCCACGGCCGCAACGAGAAGTCGGGCTACGTCCTGTTCGGTCTGATCATCACCGCCGGCTACGTCGGCGCGGCAACCCGGCTCGCGCTCAAGTTGGCCAGCCGCGACGACTTCACCCCGGCCGACTTCGTCGAACTGTTCTCACCGGTCGAAGGGGTGTGGCGCGCACTGCGGATGATCGCCGCGCGATACGACGCCGGCGATCGAAGCGACGACCTGTTCGCCGACCTGTTGTGGATCCGGCTCGGCCTGCGCGACCAGCTGCAGACCAGTGTGGCCCGCCTGGTGGCGAAGGTGGGTGGCGTCGCCTTCGCCACCGACCCCGAGATCGCATACCTCTCCTCGTGCATCTCGGCGTATTCGTTCCACCCACCGAATCTGGGCGAATCCGGCGCCTTCCTGCTCGACCACGAACTGGCCGGAAAGATCAGCCTGACTCGCTGATCCCCACCTTGGCGTGCAACGTCGCCAGCGGTGCGGGAGCCCACCAATTCCATTTACCGGCAAGCTTCATGACGGCCGGCACCAACACCATCCGCACCAGCGTCGCATCGACCACGACGGCGAGCGCGAGTCCCACGCCGACCATCCGCATGAAGGCGACCTGGCCGCTGGACAGCGCCGCGAAGACGATCACCATGAGAATCGCGGCCGCGGTGATCACCCGGCCCGCACCGGCGATCCCGAGCGCCACCGCTTCGTCGTTGTTGCCCGTCGCAAGCCAGTGTTCGCGGATCCGGGACAGCAGGAACACCTCGTAGTCCATGGACAACCCAAACGCGGTCGCGAACAGGAACACCAGCACATCGGCGACCAGTGTGCCGGTCGGTGTGGTGCCGAGGCCGCCCAGATGCCCCTCCTGGAACACCCACACCAGCGCTCCGAGCGTCGCCGACAGGGATAACGTGTTGAGTACCAAGGCTTTCACCGGCAGCAGGAGGCTTCCGGTGAGCAGGAAGATCAACACGAATGTGGTGACCGCGATGAGCAGCAGGACCGTGGGCAGCAGCCGGACGATCTCATCCACCGAGTCCTGGTTGAGCTGATTGGCACCGGTGAACAGCGCCTCGACGCTGTGCGGCACGGGCACCGCGCGCAGCCGGTCGAGTTCCGCCCGGGACAACGAGTCCGACGACGGATGCTCGATCGCCACCGAGATCCACAGGCTGCCGTCCTTGAGCGCGGTCGGCAACAGCGGGGGGCCGACGACGCGGCCGTGCACGTAGGAGCCTTTCGGCGCAGACACCGCGACGGCACCGGGAACGTCGGACAACGCGGCGGCATACGCGGCGATGTCGCTGCCGGTCAGGCTACGGGCATCGGGGATGACGATCGAGGTCGCAACCGCGGCGTTGCCCGGGAACTCCGCACGCAACGTATCCCCCACCTGGCGTGACTGCGCGGTCGCGGGTAACACGCGATCATCCGGGAGCCCGAACCGCGCACTGAGGAACGGGCCGCCGAGAATCAGCAGCAGCGCGATCACCGCCAGCGCGCACGGGATCGCGTGCCGCATGACGAACGTGGCGGTCCGGTAGAGCACGCTGTGCCGGATGTCCGGGTCCGTGGTCTCCCGTCCGATCGCCGTGCGGATGTTGAGTGACTCGATCCGGTCGCCCAGGAGCGTGATCACCGCCGGGGCTACCACGACGGCGTAGAGGCCGGCCAGCGCCACCACGCCGCAGCCCGCATAGGCCATCGACCGCAGGAAGTACATCGGGAACACCGCGAGCGCGCCCACCGCGAGGAAGACCGTGCAGGCCGAGAACAGAATCGTGCGACCGGCTTTCGCCACCGCCCGGCGCAGGGCCTCATCGCGATCACCGACCAGTCCATACTCCTCTCGGTACCGGCTGACCAGGAGCAACGTGTAGTCGATCGCGAGTGCCAGACCCATGGCGGTGGTGAGGTCGAGCGCGAAGATCGACACATCGGCGAAAAGGGTTATTCCGCGCAGCATCCCGAGGGTGCCGACGATGGCCATACCGCCGACCACGAGCGGGAGCAGGGCAGCGAACACGCCGCCGAACACCCAGATGAGTACGAGCAGGGAGAGTGGCAGCGCGATGGCTTCGGCGATGAGCAGGTCTTTTTCGGATTGCTCGTTGATCTCCGCGGACACCATCGCCGTGCCACCGGCCAGCACGGTGAGACCATCACGGTCACCGGTGACCGTGTCGGCCACGTTCTTGCCGTTCTTGGGCGCCTCGTTCTCGCCCCCGGTGATCTGCGCGATCACCACCGCAGTCCTGCGGTCGGCGCTGAGCAACCCCTGACCGGCGGGGGAACCGTCCCAGGGTGATTCGACACCGCTGACATGCGGGGTGGCCCGTAGGTCCGCGACGAGCTTGCGACCGGCCGTCACGGCCGCCGGTTCCAGGACGCTGCCCCCGCCGGAGCTTCGCACCACGAAGGTCAGGTCCATATCGCCCTGGCCGAACTTCTGCGTGAGCACCTTGGTCCCCCGCGCCGATTCGGAACTCGGGTCCTGGAAGCCGGCAGCGCCCAGGTGCTCCGTGACCGTGGCACCGCACACCCCGGCGACGATCGTCAGCAGCCCGACCGCGAGAAGTACCCGTTTCGGGGCCGCGATGACCACGCGGGCCAGCAAAGACAGCACGCTTCGGACGCTACGCGACGTGGCCGCCTCATTTGGGGGAACTCAACGCCGCGGACGGCGAGTCGCGAAGGAAACGAACCGGACCCATTGACAGGCCTGAACCGCAGGCAGATGTCTACGCCGGCATCAGCGCACCGCCGGTTGCTGAGCCTGACCGGACGGCGGGCCCCACCACAGCTCGTGGATGTGGGCATCGGCGACACCGACACAGATGACGTGTTGAGTCTGCTGCGCCTCGAAGGTGTATCCCGCGATGACATCTGGTCCACACGGAGGATCCCCGGTGGCCGCGGTCAGGTTGCCGGCGTGCCAGCCGTCGGTCCACCACAGTTCGTAGAGCCGACTGTCGGCGCCGACATACACGATGTGCTGGGTGCCCTGCCGATCGAAGGCATAACCGCTGAGACGGCGCGCCGGCAGTGCGGGCGCGACCGCACTCAGGTCGGTGACGTGCCAGCCGGCGGTGCGCCCGGACCACAGTTCCAGCAGGCGCCCGTCTACGGTGGTGAACACGATGTGCTGGGTTCGTGTGGCCGCGGTGGTGTAGGCGGCGAGATTTCCCGCAGAACTCGTCGGACTCGGCGTGTTGGTGGCACTGCTGAGATCGCTGGATTGCCAACCGGCACCACCCGACCACAGCTCATGCAGACGACCATCGACACCGGCAAAGACAACGTGCCGAGTTCCCTCACTCTCGAAGGCGTAGGCCCTGAGCTCACCCTTCGGCGCGGGTGACGGAGACTTCGTGATGTCAGTGAGATCGGCTGCATACCAGCCTGTTTGGCCGTAGGCCAACTCATAGATGTGGCCGTCAACACCCACGAACACCACATGCTGGGACCCACTCGCCGCGGCGACATACCCGGAGATGTTCCCCGGGCCGAGCGCGGGCGGGACGGTACCCGTGGCCAGCGTCAGGTCGCCGCTGCGCCATTGGCCGGCGTCCGACCACGTTTCGTGAAGATGGCCATCAACACCGACGAAGATGATGTGCTCGGTCATCTGTCCGTCGAACGCATAGCCGTACACCGACGACTGATCCGCGACCGGCACCCCGCGCGCAGCGACGGTGAGATCGGCGAAATGCCAGCCGTTGACGTTCCACCACAGCTCCAACAGATGCCGATCCTGCGCTCCGACGTAGACGATGTGCTGCGTGCCCTGCGCCTCGAACGCATACCCGGTCAGGGCGGCTCCGCTTGCCGGGGGCGCCCCGGTCGAGGCGCTGACATCGTCTGATTGCCATACCCCTTCACCCGTGTGATCACTCCACGAAGGCCCATCAGACGACTCGCTGTGGGCCGCACAGGCCACCACGGAAACCATCACGAGCACAACGAGCGCCGCGATAGACCGACCGTTCATCTGAACCCCCTGTCCCCCGGCACTCAGCCTTACTCACGATCGCGCCGCCCCGACGATCAGTCGAAGCGGTTCACGCCCCCACCGCGACCGCTGCGGTGATTCCCAGTCGCGTGAGAAGCCAACTTCGTAGCCCTGGGCCGTAGTCCGGGCGATCGAGCGCGAAATCCACTGCAGCCTTGAGATACCCCTCGGGATTGCCCAGGTCGTGGCGCGCGCCCCGGTGTACCACAACGTGGACGGGGTGCCCCTGCGCCGCCATCCCCGCAATGGCGTCGGTGAGTTGGATTTCGCCACCGGCCCCGCGAGGCGTAGACCGCAGTGCGTCAAAGACGGCGCGATCCAACAAGTAGCGGCCCGCCGCCGCGAAATTCGAAGGCGCCTCTCCCGGAGCCGGCTTCTCCACCATTCCTTTGACCCGCAGAACATCTGGATTGATGATCGGCGGCATCGGGGCGACGTCGAAGACGCCGTACGCCCCGATATCCTCCTGGGGTACGTCGATGGCGCACAACACCGATCCGCCGAACGCCTCGCGGACCGCCATCATCGTTTCGAGCACGCCCGTCGGGAATACCAGATCATCAGGCAGCAGAACAGTGATTGCAGTCTCGTCGGGCGAGAGCAGCGGTTCCACACACGACACCGCGTGCCCGAGACCCAGTGGTTCGTGCTGAACAACCGCTTCGACCTTGATCAGCGCGGGGGCTCGACGGACTTTCTCCAGCATCGAGTGTTTCCCACGGGCCTCCAAAGTGCCTTCCAAGACGAGGTCCTCGACGAAATGCGCTACCACTCCGTCCTTCCCGGGTGAGGTGATGATGACGAGCCGCTCGGCGCCACCCTCCGCCGCTTCTGCGGCAACCAGCTCAATTCCTGGCGTGTCGACCACGGGAAGAAGTTCTTTCGGCACAGTTTTGGTCGCGGGCAAAAAGCGGGTGCCGAGTCCTGCAGCGGGAACTACGGCGGTACGGGGCAGCAGTACCTGTGGCGCTGACATGGGTGAACGATAACCGAAAAATCACAGCGCGGCTTATCTCTCCCAGTAAATTTTCAATCATTAGTACGTTCGTATCATTGAGTCGTTCAATCGTATGACGTCATACGTACTAATATCGGCATCGAGATCGCCTTTCGTGATGCACATCACAGATTATGCCCTTATCTCGTCGCGCGGGTCGGTGAGCAGGCTTGTATAAGTTAATCGAGGCGATGAGCCTTGATTCGGGGTGATTGTTGCGAGCGCAATCAATGGGGACTGCGGGTATGTGCGATCATGCGGGTTCCACGGGGAGGACTCCTGAGGCAGACATATTTATGCAGGTAATTCCGCATCTCTTCGTGACCGTCCGGACGACTTCGGGGTTCACGGCCGCCGAAACGTTTCGGCTCGAATGGCTCGATGAATTACCTTCTTGCGCGCCTTACAATCCTTCGGCGTGGACGATTAATTTTGCTTGAACGCTCAGACTTAGTGAGCATAAATTGCGTAAATCGATAGACGCATACATCGAGCATGGAAATACAATCTAATAGCGATAGAGCACTACCGGTAAATAACAAACAATTAGCTGTCGTGCGATTTTGGCAACTCTTATATCGAGATGAAAAGAGCTCAGAATGACTAGTGGCCGACTCTTGGTCGTACGTTGTCTGGCATTGCTGGTCGTGGCTTTCGGTGGGACCTACATGGTCTGGCGATGGTCGTCGACCATCGCCTGGGGGGCCTGGTGGATTGCCGTTCCGTTGGTGCTGGCAGAGACCTACAGCTTCGGCGAATCCGTGCTCTATGGCGTGACCATGTGGAACTCTCGCCGACGACCCGCTCCCCCGCCGGCGCAGCGCGGTCGGACCGTCGACGTCTTCATCGCAACGTACAACGAGCCACTCGAGATCGTTCTCACCTCGGCGATCGCGGCACGCGACATGACCTACCCACACAAGACGTGGATTCTCGATGACGGCAATCGGCAAGAGTTCGCCGACGCGGCCAAGCGAATCGGCGTGGGCTACATCGTCCGTGGTCCTGACTGGGATGGACGACCTCGATTTGCCAAGGCGGGCAACGTCAACAATGCGCTGTTCCGCACATCCGGCGAGTTCATCGCTGTTTTCGATGCAGACCAGGTGCCCGATCCCGCGTTCCTTGACCGCGTCCTGGGCTACTTCGACGACCCAGAAGTCGCGTTCGTCCAAACGCCGCAACGTTTCTGGAACGTACCGCGATCTGATCCCCTCGGCAGCGGTGCAGACCTGTTCTACGGTCCCATTCAGCAGGGTAAGGACGGTTGGGGTGCGGCGTTCTTCTGCGGATCCAACGCCGTCCTGCGTCGCGAAGCTCTCATGGCGCTTGGCCTGACCATGTTCTCGCGGTCAGCCGCAGAACGCGTGCGCAAGGCGCTACACGATGGGCGCCGGCGCGTACAGGCAGCCGTGAACATCCATCTCCCCGGTGACATCGGGCAGATCATCGGCCGCCGTGCGGTGGGGCTGCTGGTCGAAGCCGAGGCGAGGGTCCGCCGTGGCGACGTGCTCGCCGACGTGACCTACGTGCTGCGTCGCCAGATCAAGAGCATCGCCCTGTCGGACATGCTGCCGCAGCCGGTAATCGACGCGATCACCGATACCCTCGGCGCAGCAGAAGTGGCCCGTACCGACCGGGCACTGGCCATCGATCCGATCGTCACGTCATCGATCACCGAGGACATGGCCACCGCGATGCACCTGCATGCGCTGGGCTGGGCCAGCGTCTACCACCACGAGGTGCTGGTCCAAGGGCTCGCTCCCGAAGACGTGCGGACCATGCTCTCCCAACGCCAACGCTGGGCGACCGGAACCATGCAGGTCTTCTTCTCCGACAATCCGCTGTTGTTGCGTGGACTCACCATCGGTCAGCGCCTGATGTACCTGGCCACCATGACCAGCTACCTCAACGGGTTTGCCGCTGTCGTGTACATCGCGGCGCCGATGGTGTTCCTGGTCAGCGGGATCTTCCCCATCAAGTGCGACTCGATCGCGTTCTTCGTGTACTTCATGCCGTTCTTCTTGTGCTCGCAAACGCTGTTCGTCGTCGCCGGCAACCGTTCCCGAGGGCTGTGGCGTGGGCAACAGATGTCGTTCGCGCTGTTCCCGACCTGGATCAAGGCCACGATTGCCGGGGCGAGTGCGGCGTTCTTCGGTAAGGCGCTGACCTTCGCCGTCACCCAAAAGACCAAGCAAGCAACAGGTATCGGGCTGCGCCACATCCGCCCGCAACTGATCGCGATGGCGGCCCTGGTGCTCGCCGGCGGCTACGGCGCCATCCAAGCGGCCGACGGTGAACGTCCGTTGTTCGCCTCGATCATCACGCTGATCTGGGTCGGCATCGATATCGTGCTGCTGTCGGCCATGACGCGCGCCGCGCGGTACCGCGGGCCCGACCACATCGACAGCCCCTTCCCAGCGGCGCTGACCGATGAGGTGCGCGACGTCATCGCCGCTATCCACCATCCCGCCAACGCCGCAAGCACCGCCGCCATCGAGCCATACCACGCACCGACACCCCCCGCCGCGAACGTGCCGGTCCGGGCAGCAGGCGCGGAGCTGGCCATCCTCCTTTATGCGGCAGCCAGATTCGATGCCGTCGCGGCGTTGGCATTGCGTTCCCACGTCGCGGAGAGCGTCCTCGACGGTGCACCGGTTGTCCTCGTCGATGTGTCCGGCGTCCGCACCATCACCCCGTCGGCCGTGGCCGTTGTCGTGGACCTGCTTCGGCTGCTGCGCACCAGTGGCGGCGATCTCAGAATCTTCGGTGACTCTCGCTCGTTCGCGTTGGCCTACGAGACGATGGCACTGTCACACGTGACGCGATTGCACGGTGACCCGGAAGAGGCCGCCGACTCGGCATACGCGAACGGTCCGTGGCGCCGAGGCCCAGCACAGCGTGGCCGCGGGGCACACCGCCACTCCACGATCATGTCCGGCCCGAGGTGACGGCGAGGACATCGACAGATGCCGACGCCGAGATGAATTGTCGATCACGGCCGTTACCGGTCGGCGAGGGCCCGCTTGAACGCTTGCTGGGATTGGCCGGACGAATTCAGGCGCCAATCACGCTCCTTGTCCATCTGGAACCAGACCACGGCAGCGACCCTGTCCTCGCGTCTGAGGAATTCGAACAGCTTGTTGATCCAGGCGGCCTTATCCGTGCCCGACTGCGGTCCCTCAACGCTGGCTGTCTCGGCGATCACGATCGGACGATTTCCTTCCAACGCCCGAAGTTGGTTCAGACCATCGGTGAAGATCTGTTCCGGATTGCGCCACGTATGCCCGCTGCCGTCACCCCAGTTGTAGCCATCCAGGCACAACAAGTCGACCGACTCCGCACCGGGATAGGTGCTCGCAAGGTCGTTGGATCCTTCCCCTGGCGCATCGGGGCACCACATGAACGACACATTGCCCGCCCGTGCACGCGAAAAGCGTTCCCGCACATGAGCCCACGCCGCGCGGTAGTCCTCCGCCGAGTTCCCGTTGACGCCGACCGACCATGGATAGTGATCGCTGTTCATCTCGTGCGCGAAACGCAGCACGACGGGCTGGCCCCACTCTGCGAGGTTGTGCGCCCACGTGTCTATCTGAGTGTCGAAATCACCAGAAGCGATATGCGACAACGCATATTCCGGTTGGTCTACTCCTGCGCCCGGCTGCCAAGGCTCCAAGGTGATGATCGGTTCCGCACCGGAACTCGCGATGACATTGAGTTCGGGAATCGGTGTGCGGTCGTCGAGCGCGGCGAACCGCATGACATAACGCGGCTGAGAGCCGGTCATTTCCCGGACGGTCCACAGATTGCTGGACGGCGCCCCGTCGTCGGGCAGGAAGACACCCCAGTCGATCCAGTGGGACGCACGCTCCCCGGCGGCCGCCGGGGAGGCGTCGTGCCCACAGCCGGTGAGCAACGCAAGCACGGAGACAGTCACAGGCAACGTCAACTGCGAGAACCTCGGCCGACGAAACGCAATGTCGCGGATCTTCGTCCGGTCATTCGACCTGTGTCGATGAAAGGCGCTGGGCATGACACATGATATGCACGACAACGGAGTTCGCACATTCCCGAGACCGGGCGAGCACGGTGACACCTCCGCCCGTCACGAAAGGGAGGAACCGGAGTTCGTCGCCCACCCCACCCGCCGTCGACGGCGCGGCCAGAATGTCGTTGTGCCGCTGATCGCCATGCTGCTGGGCGTCATCCTGGTCATCGTCATCGAACCGCAGATCAGGCCCCTGCAGCTGCTGCTCGGACGATGCAAAGTCAGCAATGCCAGTGCGGTGATACCGAAGGACGGCGTGCTTTTCGGGGTCAACCTGGACTGGAAGTCCGAAACACTCGGCGAGCACCGGGCGAACCTGGGCCATTCCCCGGCGGTGGCGGTGGAGTTCTCCGACATTCCCTACGACCGGCCGACCTGGGAACACACGAAAAGCGCTGCCCGCCAGATCAAAGAGAACGGTGGGGCTTTGCTGTTGACGCTGGAGCCGCACGGCGGACTCGATACGGTGAGCCCCGAGGTGATCCGGACACTCGCCTACGACCTCCTGGATTTGAACAACAGCGGTGTCGCCGTCATCGTGCGGTTTGCCCACGAGATGAACGGATCCTGGTACGCCTGGGGCCAGCAGCCCGACCACTACAAGGCGGTCTTCCGTCAGGTGGCTGATGCCGTGCACCATATCGCGCCGGGGTCGGCCATGATGTGGGCACCGAATTATGGTGGCGGGTACCCATTCTCGGGTGGGAAGTTCGCCGCCGCGCCCGGCACCGAGGTCTATCACGAACTCGACACCGACCACGACGGTGTACTGACCATGACTGACGACTCCTACGAGCCCTACTACCCCGGCGACGCCTACGTCGACTGGGTTGGCGTGTCGCTCTACCACTGGGGAAATCGACGGCCGTGGGGCAACAACGAGATCACCGAGCCCCACAAGTTCATCGATATGTTGACCGGCACGTACGACGGAACAGCCGGCGACGACCTGGGAGTGCCCGACTTCTATCAGGTTTACGGAGTACAGCACCACAAGCCGGTCGCCATCGTGGAAACAGCTGCCATCTTCACCCCGTCACGCAGCGGCCAGTCCGAACTGGACGTCAAACAGGCATGGTGGCGTCAGGTTTTCTCGGCGGAGACACGCCAGCGCTTTCCGCAGCTCAAGATGATCAATTGGTTCGAATGGCGCAAGTTCGAGATCGAGATCAACGACTGGGTGGACTGGCGCGCGGCAGGTGCGCCCGCCATCAAGAACGCCTTCGTCGCCGACCTGCCGGATTGGTTGCACTACGCGGATTCCGTCGATGCCTGCGAGTGACGTCGATCGTCACCGGACCTGTCGGGACGTGGCACAACGAGCAATTCAAAAGCGCATCTAGGTAGTCCACTACTCACGTGCGGAAATGAGGCGATATGTCATCATTGGGTTGAAACATAGCGAACCACCACCACTCTTCCTTCAGTGCCGAGGGTGAGCGCCGGCCACGTCCATCGCTGGTTGGGTGCCGCGGAACCTGCACGGGTGAGTGCGTTCAGGTGTGAGCCAAGGAGTGGGTATGGCCGAAGACTATCGGTCGCACTTATCGGTCGTCATCGTGTGCCCACCGACGCAGCGGTTCTACACCGGCATCTACAGGTGGCTGGAAGAGATCGGCGCCCCGGCCACGGTGTCGGCCGTGTACACGACCCTGAGCGACTTTCTCGAAGGCGCCCGCCTGTCCGCCACCACTCGCATCGATCTTGTACTCGTTGCGCGAACCTCCGATGATGACGACGACGCGGATATTGCGGCCATGCGACGAATCTCCACTGCCGGGTATCGCGTAATACTCTTCGGGACAACCCTTCTCGATGATGCAGTGCTGCACTACCTTGATGCCGGGGCTGTCGCATTCGTCGCTGGAGACCGCCGACCGTCGGGCTACACCGCGGTGACCACGTGCACGGCCTCCGAGTTGTACGCTCCGGCGTCAAGCCCGGCCAGCGTCGCGTCCCCGGGCTTGACGCATCGGGAATCCGAGGTCCTGATCGCATGGTGTCACGCCAGCACCAAGGAGGATGTCGCCGCACGGCTGGCCATCGAACGCGCCACGGTGAGTTCACATTTGCAGCGGATCCGGGCGAAGTATGCCGCGGTGGGACGATCGGCCAGCACCAAGGCCGCCCTGATCGCACGGGCCGTCCAGGATGGATTGGTCGACGTCTACGAGTTGTAGACGCGGGTCCGCCTCAGTGGATCGAACGCGATGGCGCCCAACGAGAGTCTGGGCGGCAGTTTACGAAAGAAGGCCAGGGCTTGTGTGCCCTGGCCTTCTCTTGTGGAGCTGCCGGGAATTGAACCCGGGTCCTACGGCATTCCCTCAAGACTTCTCCGTGCGCAGTCCGCTATGCCTCTACTCGGATCTCTCGGTCACGCAGACAAGCCGAGATGACGATCCCAGTCGCTGTTTGGTGTCCCCACAGGTCCCGCGACCGAACCCGTGGGTGGGTCCCTCTAGCTGATGCCAGGGTCCGGGCCGAGGGCGCTCCCGGTCTGACAGACACGCAGTCGCTACTTAGGCAGCGAGGGCGTAGTCGCGCTGATTGGAATCGGCGCTTAATTGGTTGCAACGACGCTTACGGTGGTCTCTTGCCTGCACCGGCACGCTTCCCTTGATTCGATGCGCGAAGTCGAAACCGTTCAGCCCCTCGCATCCCCGCCGAGTTTCGGCAGGACGATCAATCATAGCGCTTTGTTCAACGACGGCCAGCGATTAAATGTTCCAGGTCAGATGACGAACGCCAGATTCGCCACGATCAGCTCCCCGACCTCGACGTCTCCGTCGCACTCCACCTCGTCTGCCCTGGTCACCGCCAACGGCCGGCCCCCGCAACGCCTGGTGAACTGCAGCCCGTCCATCCGGATCACCGTCGTCGGTTCACCGTCGAACGCCTCCACCACAGCCGCACGCTCATCGACGGCCACGCGGATCTCCCGCGACAGCGGCCCGGTCAACGAGAACAACACGCGTGACCCGGCAGGCGCCTTACCCTGCTTGCCGACGACGCGGGCCAAGCCCGCTGCGATCTCGTCGAGCGCCATCCGGGCACCCGGACAGGACAGGTCCTCGTCGGTGGACGGCCGGCCCAATCCCTCCCGAATATCCTGCTCGTGCATCCAGCAATCGAAGATCCGCACCCGCATGAAGCGGCCATAGCTGTCCGGCCCCACCGGTGTCGCCATCACCGCGTTCCACTCCTCGGTGGGCATCGCCGCGAGTTCGGCCCGCCGTTTCGCGGTGACCTCCCGGAACCGGGCGAACAAGCCTTCCGGGGTCAGCGCACCGAGGTGCTGCACCCAGGCCTCGTTCATCTCACCGATCGGGTTGCGCACATGGGTCAGGCCGGACACCTCCGCCGGCGGCGCCGACTCCCCCTGCAGGAGCAGCTCGGTACCCAGGACGTGGGCCACGACGTCGCGCACCCGCCAGGCGGGCAACGGCACCCGCGCCTCCCACCTCACCTCGGGAAGTCCGTCCAGCAGGCGGTCGATATCGGCCAAGACGCCGAAGAGGGCCGGCACCACTTCGGCTTGGGACAACACGGTGACGGGGCGGCTCACGGGGCAGACGCTACGTCGCCAAGTCCGCGGGCGGAGGGAAATCCACGCCAAGAATGTGCCAAGCGCCGCCGTGCACGCTCGCCTCACCACCCCACCGAAAGGACCCGAAATGCACAGCTTCAGGCAAGTAGTCCTCGCCACCGGTCTCGCCATCGCGAGCCTGGCCATTGCGTCCGGGACCGCCTCGGCGTTCAACCCCCAGCCGGAACCGCCCGGACTCACGAGCCATGTGACCCCGGCCGAGACCCATGGCTTCAACCCGCAGCCCGAACCGCCGGGACGACCGGTCATCAAGGTGAACACCCAGGTCAATCAGCACTGACCCGGGGCCCGCACTGGTTTATCTTGAACCGGTGGAGGGGACGCCTTTCGGCCGCTACCAGCTGATCGAACTGCTGGGCCGCGGCGGGATGGGCGAGGTATGGCGGGCGCATGACACCGAGATCGATCGTGTCGTCGCGCTGAAAATGCTGCTGCCGCACTTCGCCCGGGACCCTGACTATGAGACGCGGTTCCGCCGTGAAGCCCGCGCCGCGGCGCGGCTGGACGATCCGCATATCGTGCCCATCTACGACGTCGGCGAGATCGACGGGCGCCTCTACGTCACCATGCGCCTCATCAACGGCACCGACCTGCAGACCTTGATCAACAACGGTCCGCTCGATCCCGGACGTGCGGTGTACATCATCGGCCAGATCGCCTCGGCGCTGCACACCGCGCACCAGGCCGGCCTCATCCACCGCGATGTGAAACCCTCCAACATCTTGTTGGCGCCCAACGACTTTGCCTATCTCATCGATTTCGGCATCGCTCGTGCCACCACCGACACCGCACTCACGTCGGCGAACACCACGATCGGTACCTGGGCGTATATGGCACCCGAACGTTTTCGGACCGGTGAGAGCGGACCCAGCTCCGATATCTACGCGCTGGCATGTGTGCTCTACCAATGCCTCACCGGCAACCTGCCCTTCCCGGGTGACACCTTGGAACAAGTCGCGGTCAGCCACATGATGATGCCGCCACCACGACCGTCGCAGGAACTCGCCACCGTGCCCGCCGCCATGGATCCCGTGATCGCCACCGGCCTGGCGAAGGAACCCGCCCAGCGCTTCCCAACCACCGTGGAGCTGGCCGGCGCCGCCCAACGCGCCCTCACCTATCCCTCTGGTCCCTCCGGCCCCGAACCCGCCGCTCCCACCCAGCTGTGGCAGCAGCCGCCGGCACCGCGAAAGAAACGCACCGGGTTGATCCTCACCGCAGTGGCGGCGGTCGTCCTGCTCGTCGCCGGCGGCGTCGGCACGACCGTCGCACTCACCAAGGACGACGCGCCCACCGCTGCGCCGACCACGACCACCAGCGCCTCCGTGGTCCCCGAGACGCCCCCGTTCACCGGGATCTACCAAGCCGTGTTCAGCGCGCCGACCCTGATCGACGGCGGCCCCTTGGACGACGCGAAGCCGTCGACGGCGATGTGGGCGGTGCGTTCGGCCTGTCGCCCCGACGGCTGTGTGGCCATCGCCGAGCGGCAGAGCGGCGACGGTGGTCCCCCGATGGCGAAGTTGGAGTTCGACCGGATCGACGACCGCTGGGTGGCCGTCGCGCTCGCCGCCGAGAAGTGCCACGACATCGCCGACGAGATCTGGTACGTCTTCACGCTGCGCGAACATCCCAATGGCAGCCTCACCGGTGACTACACCGGTGCCGCGGGCAATTCGTGTTCCGGCAGGTCCACCCTCACCTTCAACCGCACCACCGACGTCGACGTGGACACGCTGCCGGACCCGGCCGAGCTGCCCCCGCGGGTCGTCTCCCCGGCCGAAGCCCTACGCGGCACCTACCGCAGCACCCGGACCTTCCGCAACGGCGTGGCACCGATTCAGGGCGACTACACCGTCAAAACCGACTGTCTGCGTACCGGGGACCGGTGCATGAGCTACTTCCACAAACCCGAGGATTTCCGGCCGTTGCTGTTCACCAACGGCACCTGGTCACTCAACAGCCAATCCGAGGGCATGTGCGACGGCAAGGTCATCAAGATCACCGCGACCGGACAGTACCCGATGCCGCAGCCGGCGCAGAAGCCGATCAATCTGCTACTGGGGCATGGTAATTGGGAGGAGTCGGCGCCCTGCGCGATGACGTCCGAGTTCGATGAGACCTTCACTCGTACCGGGGACTGACATCACCTGCGCGTATCGACGGCACGTTCTCGTTTCGTGACAAGAATCCCCCAAGCACGTGGCCGCAACCTGTTCGTGACCAGGCGACAACGCCTCGACACGAAAGGAGCCAGCCATGAACCAGCATGTGCCCACCCCGCAGCGACGCCGCATGGCCGGACTCTATGCGCTCAAGCCGTGGTTCACCGCCCGCCTCGCCCCCATCCTCAATGCCGCCGTCGCCCATCGCATCTCACCTGACGTCTTCACCGCCGCCGGTGTGCTCGCCGCCGGGATTGCCGGCGTGTTCATCGCGCAAGGCTGGTGGCATCTGGCCGCGGTGTTCCTGGTGCTGCGACTGGCCGGCGCCAACCTCGACGGTGCCGTCGCCCGCGCCCGCGGCGTCAGCCGGCCGTGGGGTTTCGTGGTCAACGAGATCGGTGACCGCACCGCGGATCTGCTCACCTTCGGCGGACTCGCGGTCTGGGCCGCCCGCCAGCACGGCCCCGGCCTGCATGTCCTGTCCTGGACCGTCCTGCAGGTGGTACTGGCCGCGCTGGCCGCGACGCTGCCCACTTTCGCATCGCTGGCCGCCGCCGGAGCGGGCGCCACCCGCGTCAACGGCGGCCCGCTCGGCAAAACCGAACGGTGCGTGTTCACCGTGCTGGCCACCGCGTTCCCCGGCCTCATGCCCATCCTGCTGGCCCAGCTGGTCAACGGGTCGCTGATCACCACCGCGCTGCGGTTGCGCAGTGCGCACCGCGAGCTGAACGCACGGGCCGTCGCCGACGAGGACCCGATCACCGTGCCGATGACCCGCCCGCGGATCGTCGTCTCCAACATCCCGACCCGGCCGATGCGGGCGGTGGCGGCATGAGCGAGGCTCGCCGAGCGAATCGGCGATCTGGCATGCGGATGCCGAGCCTGCGAGGCAACCGCATGAGCGGCGCCGGCTTCCTACGGCACTGGCTGTGGCGCACGGTCTGCGACGCCTCGGGCGGATTGACCGTCACCGGCCGTTGGCAGGTCGGCGGGGGCGCCGTGATCGTCGCCAACCACTCCTCCCACGCCGACACCGCGGTGCTGCTGGCCGCCCTGCCCCCTGCGGCGAAGGTGAAATTCGCTGCGGCCGCGGACTACTGGTTCGATGTCCCGGCCCGCCGGCTGGTCGCCACCTCGCTGATCGGGGTGCTGCCGCTGCGTCGCTCCGGCGACGGCGGCTACACCGCCCTGTGTGATGCCGCGGGTCCGCTGCTCGACGCGGGCCACACCGTGGTCATCTATCCCGAAGGCACCCGGTCCACCGACGGCAGCATCGCCGAATTCCGTTCCGGCGCCTTGCGCCTGGCTCGTGACTTCGGTGTGCCGATCGTGCCGGTGGCCCTGTTGGGTACCGCCGATGTTCTGCCCAAGGGCGGCAGGTTCTCCCCCGGCTCCCCGATGGAGGTCCGTATCGGCGATCCCGTCGACCCGCATGACACCACCGCCGCCCAGTTGCGCGCCGAGGTCGTGCAACTCGCTACCGGAGTGCGTCATGCCCTCGCTGCTTGACACCGTGCACTTCGACCGGGGCCCCTGGTTCCTGCCGATCCTGACGGTGAGCATCCTGGCCGTTGCCGGTGTCGCGGTGCTGATCTCGCGCAAACCCGAGCTGGTCCGCAAATGGCGCACCTGGGTACTGATCGCCCCCGCCGTCGGTGTCCCAACCGTCCTCGGCCCGGGCACCACCGCCGCGTTCGCCGCGGCACTGGCCGTGGTGGCCGTCATCGAGTACTGCCGGCTGGTCCGGCTGAGCCGTGCCGACACCGTCGTCCTCATCGCACTCGCGGTCGCCTACCCGCTGGCAGCCTGGCTGCGTCCGACCCTGCTGGACCTCACCCCGCTGCTGGTGCTGCTGTGCGCGGCGCCCGCAGTGCTGTCCGGTGATATCGAAAACGGCGCGCGGCGTACCGCTTTCACCGCCTTCGGGTCGATCTGGATCTGCTGGGCGCTGGCACATCTGGTGCTGGTCTGGCCGGATGCCTTCCTGGTGTGCTTCGCGGTCGCCGCGACCGACGTCGCCGCCTGGTGCGGCGGAAAAGGGTTGCGCTTCATGGCCTGGGCGCGGCGCCCCATCTCCCCGCTGAGCCCGAACAAGACCCTCGGCGGTGTGGTCGGCGCGCTGCTCGGCGCCACGGCGGTGCTGTTCCTGCTCGGCACCGTCTCGGTCGGACTGGTCCTGGCCATCGCACTCGGCGGCCTGTTCGGCGATCTGCTCGAATCGATGCTCAAGCGTCAAGCTCGCGTCAAGGACGCCGGCGACTGGCTGCCCGGATTCGGTGGCCTGCTCGACCGCATCGATTCTCTCCTGCTGGCCCTCCCCCTGGTGTACGTGCTGACATGACCACACGATTGACCGATCCCAGCCTCGTCGTCCACGACGTCACCCTCGACACCCGCCTGGACTCGGTGTCGTTCTCGGCCGCGCCCGGCACGCTCACCGCGCTCATCGGGCCGTCCGGTGCGGGCAAGTCGACCCTGGCGCAGACCCTGGCCGGTGCCATCGCACCGGATTCGGGGATAGTGCGTTTCGACGGTTCCGTCGGCATGGTCCCGCAAGACGACATCGTGCACGGAAAGCTCACCGTCGCACAGGCATTGCAGTACGCGGCCGAACTGCGCGGCGCCGGCCCGCAGGCCATCGCCGAGGTGCTCGCCGAACTGGAGATGACACCTCACGCCGGCACCCGCATCGACGCACTGTCCGGCGGGCAACGCAAACGGGTCTCGGTCGCCATCGAACTGCTCACCGACCCGGCGCTGCTGATCCTTGACGAGCCCACCACCGGCCTGGATCCCGCATTGGATCGCCAGGTGATGACGATGCTGCGCGCCCTCGCCGACGCCGGCCGGATCGTCATCGTGGTCACGCACTCATTGGCCTTCCTGAACGTCTGTGATCAGGTGCTGCTGTTGGCACCCGGCGGGCGGACCGCCTACTGCGGCACACCCGTCGATCTCGGGCCGGCGATGGGCAGCACCGACTGGGCCGAGATCTTCGCCGGCCTGTGCGCCGATCCCGAAGGGGCGCAACGGCGTTACCTGGGCCGCCGCTGGGCGCCCAGCCCGCCGCCCCGGCTGCGCCTCATCACACTCGCACCCAAGCCGTTGCCCGAAAAGGTCACGCCGCGCGACCAGTTCTTCATCCTGGCCCGCCGCCAGCTGCGGCTGCTGCTCGCCGACCGCGGTCCTTTGGCCCTGCTGGCCGTGCTGCCGCTGCTCGTCGGGATCTTGCCGCTGACGGTGTCCGGGCATGCCGGGTTTCTCACCGCGGCCGCGTCGGCGCCGTTCGAAGCCAAACAGGTGATCGCCCTGACCAACTTCGCCGCCATCCTGATGGGCGTCACGCTGACGGTGCGCGACCTGACCAACGAGCGGGCGCTGTTCCGCCGCGAGCAGGCGGCCGGGTTGTCGACGACCGCCTATCTGCTGGCCAAGATCGCCGTGTTCGGCGCGGTCGCCGTCGCGCAGTCGGTGGCGCTGGTGCTGATCGTCCGCCTCGGCAAGCCGGGACCGGCCGGCGCGTCGGCGCTCGGCAACCCACTGCTCGAGCTCCTCGTCGGTGTCGCGGCCGCGGGTCTGGTCGCCGCGATCCTCGGCCTGGCCATCTCGGCGCTGGCCCGCACCGCCGATCAGGTGATGCCGCTACTGGCGGTGACCCTTACCGCGCAACTGGTGCTGGCCGGCGGGTTCATCCCGGTGACGGGCCGGCCGGCGCTGTCGGTACTCGCAGCGCTGACCCCGGCCCGCTGGGGCTTCTCGGCGACGGCCTCGACCTCGGATCTGAGCAACTCGGTGGTCGGGATCGCCCAAGACGGGCACTGGCAGCACACCGCCAGCGCGTGGTGGTTCGACATGGTCATGCTCGGGGTGCTGGCGATCGGGTTCGCCGGCATCGCGCGGTGGCGGTTGCGGCCCGGGAACTAGCCGCCGGCGATCATGGCGACCGCGGCCAGCGCGGCGACCATCCCGACCACCTGCCAGCGCGTCACCTTCTCCTTGAGCACCAGCAGCGCCAGCGCGACGGTGCCCGCCGGATACAGCGAGATGAGCACTCCGGTCAACGACAGCAGGGAGTTCTGTAAAGCCCACAGCATGGCTATGTTGGCGACGGTATCCAGCACACCGGCCGACAGCGCCAGCCACAGCGGCACCCCGGTCGGCACCCGCAACTGCCCGGCGACCAGGGCGATCAGCACCACCATCACCGAGGCGGCGATCCGGGCGAACACCAGCGGCCATAACCCGGCGTCGTGCGGGGCCTCGTTGATCACCACGAAGTTCAGTCCGAAGGCCAGGCCGGACCCGACCGTCAACCACGCCACCTTGGTGGTGAACCGGTGTTCGGTGACATCCTCATCGCTCACACCCCGGGACACCAGCACCACCGCGACCAGGGCCACCGCGATCCCGGCGAGGGCCACCGCGCTGGGGCGCTCGCCCATCAGCACGCCGAAGCCGACCGGGACGCCGGCCACCAGGATCGCGGTCAGCGGGGACACCACCGAGATCGGGCCCGAACCCAGCGCGGCGTAGAACCACCACACCCCGAATGCCTGGCAGAACCCGCACAGCAGACCCCACCACACCGCAGGGCCCGTCACGTGCCCGTCGACGAACAGCGCCAGCAAGCTCAGCAACACCATCGCCAGCGGGTAGGACACGATGACCACGCGTAGCGCGGCGACCCGGCGCGAGGCGATGCCGCCGACAAAGTCGCTCACGCCGTACCCGGCGGCCGAGACCAGCGCGAGCACTACGCCGATCAGCGCATGCCCTTGTTGCGCCGGCCCAGCTCGCGGGTGATCTCGCGCTGCGCGTCGCGCTTGGCCAGATCCTGACGTTTGTCGTGGGCCTCTTTACCGCGGGCCAGCGCGAGCTCCACCTTCACCTTGCCGTCGGTGAAATACAGCGACAGCGGCACCAGAGTCAGGTTGCCGTCGCGAATCTTGCCGACCAGGTTGTCGATCTCACGCCGGTGCAGCAGCAGTTTGCGATTGCGCCGCGGCGCGTGGTTGGTCCAGGTGCCGTGGTGATATTCGGCGATGTGCAGGTTGCGCAGCCAGATCTCGCCGTCGTCGATGGTGGCGAACGCGTCGACCAGCGACGCCTGACCTTCGCGCAGGCTCTTCACCTCGGTACCCACCAGCACCACCCCGGCCTCGTACACATCCAGGATCGAATAGTTGTGCCGGGCTTTGCGGTTGGTCGCAACAACCTGGTTGTTGGCCTTGTCGGCAGCTTTGTCGGGCTTCTTACTCTTGGTAGCCATCTCTATCTTCGGACGTACAGGCGCAACGTGACGTAGGACGTGAGCCCCGCCATCGCCACGCCGACGAATAGCAGGGCGGGGGTGATGTAGAAAATGTCAGCGTAGTCGATGGGCGCAATCAAATTAGCCTGCGTGAACTGGCTCAGCGCCTTGTCCAGGAACAATGCCCGCACCACGACCAGGCCGAGGATCGCGAGCAGCACACCGATCAGCGCGGCCAGCATCGCCTCGACGAGGAACGGCAACTGGGTGTACCAGCGGGTGGCGCCGACCAGCCGCATGATGCCGATCTCGGTGCGCCGGGTGTACGCCGCGACCTGAACCATGTTGGCGATCAGCAGCACCGCACCGATGGCCTGCACCAGCGCGACCGCGAACGCGACACTGCTGATCCCGTCGAGCACGGCGAACAGCCGGTCGATCAGGTCCTTCTGGTTGAGCACGTTGAGCACACCGGGCTGGCCCTGCATGGCCACGTCGAAGTCTTTGTGCTGCTCGGGGTTGTCGAGCTTGACGATGAACGACGCCGGGAACGCGTCCTTGCCGGCGACGTCCTTGTACTGCGGGAACTTCCTGATCGCGTCGTCGTAAGCCTGGTCCCGGTTCAAGAACCGCACCGACTTGACGTCATCGCGCGCCTCGATCTGGGCGCGTAGCGCCTTGCACGGATCCGAGTCGCAGGTCAGGTCGTTGGCCGACACGTCGTTTGTGAGGAAGACCTGGCTTTCCACCCGGTCCAGGTAGATGGTGCGGGAATGGTCGGCCAGCAGTACCACCAGCAGACCACCACCGAACAGACCGATGGAGATGGCCGTCGTCAGGATCATCGCCACCGTCATGGTGACATTGCGACGAAAACCGGTCAGAACCTCATTGATGAGGAAGCCAAAACGCACTTAGCGATCCATTCCGTAGACGCCGCGCTGTTCGTCGCGGACAAGCCGGCCCAGTTCGAGCTCGATGACGCGCTGACGCATGGAGTCCACGATGTGGTGGTCATGCGTCGCCATCAGCACGGTGGTGCCGGTGCGGTTGATCCGCTCGAGCAGATCCATGATGTCTTTACTGGTCTCGGGGTCCAGGTTGCCGGTGGGCTCGTCGGCCAGCAGCACCAGCGGACGGTTCACGAACGCCCGTGCGATCGCCACCCGCTGCTGCTCGCCACCGGAGAGCTCGTGCGGCAGCCGGTTGGCCTTGCCGGACAGTCCGACCATTTCCAGCACGTCGGGCACCACCCGGTTGATGACATCGCCGCGCTTGCCGATCACCTCCAGTGCGAAGGCCACGTTGTCGAACACCGTCTTCTGCTGCAGCAGCCGGAAATCCTGGAACACGCAGCCGATCACCTGGCGCAGGCTTGGGATGTGCCGGCCGGAGAGCTTGTTGACGTGGAACTTCGACACCCGGATATCACCCTTGGACGGGTGTTCGGCGGCCAACAGCAGACGCATGAACGTCGACTTGCCCGACCCCGACGGTCCGATGAGGAAGACGAACTCGCCCTTGTCGATCTTGAGCGACACATCGTCGAGCGCGGGCCGCGCCGAGGATTTGTACTGCTTGCTCACTTTGTCGAGCGTGATCATCACGGCACGCCAGTGTAGCCGGAAGGTGACGCGTGTCAGCTGGCGCTGCGTGCGGGCGGCACCGGTGTCGCGGGCGCCGCGTTCGGATCGACCGTCGTCTGCGTCGTCACCGCCGGGGCCGGCCCCGGGATGACGGGCAAGGTCAGCGGCGGAATCGGACCGGGCCCGTCCGGGTCGATCACCGTCGTGGTCGGCGCCGCCGGAGTGGACGTCGTTGTGGTCGGCGGCACACCCGGGGTGGTGGTGGTGGTGGTGTCGGTCGCCTCGGTGGTCGTGGTCGGCTCGGTCGTCGTCGGAGTCGGGGTGGTGGTCGTCGTGGTGCGTGTGGTGCGCGGCGACTCCACGTTGGTACGCGGCACCCAGGTGTACTCGGGGTCGGGCACGAAGCCGGGCGGCACCACCTGCTGCGCCGGGACCGCCGGCGCCGGCGGCGGTGGCTGATAGGTGTTGTACAGCCACCAGGTGAAGAAGAACGCGACAATCAACCCGAAGGTGGAGGTGCGCACCCGGCCCCAGAACAGATAGGTGGGCCAGTGCCGGTTCTCGCCTTCGCGACGCAGTCTGAATTTCACTGGTGCGGCTCCTGCGGCACCACCGGGGCCAAGGCCGCGGACTCGGCGGGTGAGGCGATACCCGCCCCGGCCAGAGCGGCGATCACCAGCAGCCGCAGCCGGCGGCCCACCTCGAACTGCTTGCCCGGCAGCGTGCGGGCCACCATGCGCAGGTTCACGGTGTCGACCTGGATGCTCTCCACACCCATGAGCTGCGGCTTGTCCAACAGCAGTTCCCGCATCTGCGGATCGTTCATGGCGGACTCGCACACCCCGTTGAGCAACTCGTTGACGGTGTGCAGGTCGGCGGTGGTCGGCACGGGGATGTCCACCACCGCGCGGGCCCAGTCCTTGGACAGGTTCACCGTCTTGACGATCTGGCCGTTCGGGATGGTGAGCATCTCGCCCTCCGACGAGCGCAGCTTGGTCACCCGCAGTGTCACGTCGATCACCGTGCCCTCGGCGGGCAGCGCGATACCGGAGACGGTCAGCGCGACCAGGTCACCGAAGCCGTACTGCTTCTCGGTGATGATGAAGAACCCCGACAGCAGATCCTGTACCAGCCGCTGGGCGCCGAAACCGAGCGCGGCACCGATCACGGCGGCCGGTGCCACCAGGGAGGCGATCGGGATGGCCAGGATGTCGGTGAATTCGACGAAGACGATGACGACGAGCATCGCGATGGTCACCCAGGAGATGACCGAGGCGACGGCCTGACGGTGCTTGGTGGTCTCCGAGCGCACCAGGGCGTCGCTCTCGCGGAAGTCCGCATCGATGCGCTGGGTGATCTTCTGCGCGATCCAGTTGACGAACCGGGCGGCCAGCATCGCGGCGAGCACAAGCATGACAATCCGCAGGCCGCGGGTCAGGATCCATTCACCGATCTGACCGTGCCAGAAGTTGTGCCACTGCTGGGACCAGTTCAAGGGCTACTTCTCGTCATCGTCTTTGCGGTTGCGCCAACGGATTCCCGCTTCCAGGAAGCCGTCGATATCGCCGTCGAGGACGGCGGACGGACTACCCACCTCGTATTCGGTGCGCAGGTCTTTCACCATTTGATACGGGTGTAGCACGTATGAGCGCATCTGGTTGCCCCAGGAGCTGCCGCCGTCACCCTTGAGGGCGTCCATCTCGGCGCGTTCCTCCAAGCGCTTGCGTTCCAGCAGCTTGGCCTGCAGCACCCGCATGGCCGACACCTTGTTCTGCAGCTGCGACTTCTCGTTCTGGCAGGTGACGACGATGCCGGTCGGGATGTGGGTGAGGCGTACCGCGGAGTCGGTGGTGTTCACCGACTGCCCACCGGGGCCGCTGGAGCGGTAGACGTCCACCCGTAGATCCCCTTCCGGGATGTCGATGTGGTCGGTGGTCTCCACCACGGGCAGCACCTCGACATCGGCGAACGAGGTCTGGCGTCGGCCCTGGTTGTCGAACGGGCTGATGCGCACCAGCCGGTGCGTCCCCTGTTCCACCGACAGCGTGCCGTAAGCGTACGGCGCGTGCACGGCGAAGGTGGCGCTCTTGATACCGGCCTCTTCGGCGTAGGAGGTGTCGAAGATCTCGACGGGATACTTGTGCGCCTCGGCCCAGCGGATGTACATCCGCATCAGCATCTCGGCCCAGTCCGCGGCGTCCACCCCGCCCGCCCCGGAGCGGATCGTCACGACGGCTTCACGTTCGTCGTATTCCCCGGACAGCAGGGTGCGGACCTCGAGTGCCTCCAGGTCCTCGCGCAGCTGCGCCCGCTCGGAGTCTGCCTCCTCCAGGGCCGCCGTACGAGCTTCCTGGTCTTCCTCTTCGGCGGCCATTTCGTAGAGCACCGGCAGATCGTCGATGCGCTGGCGCAGCTCCTCGACCCGGCGCAGCTCGCTCTGGGCGTGCGACAGGCTGCTGGTCACCTTCTGCGCATTGGCCTGGTCGTTCCACAGGTTCGGATCGGTGGCCTCGGCCTCGAGCGTGGCGATGCGCGCGCGCAGACCGTCGACATCGAGCACCCGCTCCACGGTGGTGAGCGTTCCGTCGAGTGCGGCGATATCTGCAAGTAGGTCTGGATCCACGAAAGTTCAGGGTACCGGCCGCTTATCCAGAGTCCGCCCTCGATCGGCGCGGCGCGGCTAGCATCGGCCTGGTAACCGCTGCGGCGACGTCGCGACAGCCCCTTGCGCGCCGCCGGTCAGCCTCACGAAAAGGCTCGCACATGCGCCCGTACCACGTGGCGATCGTCGGCTCGGGACCCTCCGGGTTCTTCGCCGCCGCATCGCTGTTGAAGTCCGCCGATGCGTCGCAGGATCGGGAGATTCGCGTCGACATGTTGGAGATGCTCCCCACGCCGTGGGGCCTGGTGCGCTCGGGCGTGGCGCCCGATCATCCGAAGATCAAGTCGATCAGCGCGCAGTTCGCGAAGACATCGGAGGACCCGCGGTTCCGCTTCTTCGGCAACATCACCGTCGGTGAGCATGTGCAGGCCGCAGAGTTGGCGCAGCGCTACGACGCGGTGGTCTACGCCGTCGGCGCGCAGTCCGACCGGGCCCTGGGCATCCCCGGTGAGGACCTGCCCGGCAGTGTCGCCGCCGTCGACTTCGTCGGCTGGTACAACGCCCACCCGCACTTCCAAGGCATCGCACCGGACCTCAACGCACAGCGCGCCGTGGTGATCGGCAACGGCAATGTGGCTCTGGACGTGGCGCGGATCCTGATCAGCGATCCGGAGATCCTGGCGCAGACCGATATCGCCGACCACGCGCTGGACTCGCTCGGGGTCCGCGGTGTGCAGGAGGTGATCGTGGTCGGTCGGCGCGGGCCTGTGCAGGCCCCGTTCACGACGCTGGAACTACGCGAGCTCGGCCACTTGGAACAGATGGCCGAGGTGGACATCGTGGTGGACCGAGCCGATTTCGACGCCATCACCGACGAGGAGCTGGAGGCGGCCGGCAAGGCCGTCAAGCAGAACGTGAAGGTGCTGCGCGAGTACGCCGAGATGGACCCGGGCGGAGCGAAGCGCAGGGTGGTCTTCAAGTTCGCCACCTCACCGATCGAGATCCGTGGCGACGGCCGCGTCGAGTCGATTGTGTTGGGGCGCAACGAGCTGGTGAACGAGGGCAACCGGGTGGTCGCCAAGGACACCGGGGAGCGCGAGGAGATTCCGGTACAGCTGGTGGTGCGCGCGGTCGGCTACCGCGGGGTGCCGCTGAGTGGGCTGCCGTTCGACGACCGCTCCGGCACCATCCCGCACACCGACGGTCGCGTCGAGGGTTCACGCAACGAGTACGTGGTGGGCTGGATCAAGCGCGGCCCCTCGGGCGTGATCGGTTCGAACAAGAAGGATTCGGCGGATACCGTCACCACGTTGCTGGCCGGGCTCGGCGAACCCGGTTTTCCCGCCGACCATTCCGAGGTACTCGTCGAGTGGTTGCTGTCGCGGCAACCCAAGCTCGTCACCGACGATCACTGGCAGCGCATCGACGCCCACGAGCGCGCCACCGGCGAGGCTCAGCACCGGCCCCGCGTGAAGCTGGTCAGCGTCGCCGACATGCTGGGCATCGCGCACGGCTGATCACCCACCCATGGGCGGGGTGATCTTGTCCGCTTCGATGGTGACGATGAGCCTTGTCTCGTCCGGGTTTCCGCTGAAGTTCGGGTACGGGATCCCGAGGTACTTGTGGGAGATCTCGTCGATGCTCTCCCTGCCACCCTCGGTGGTGACGGCGCTGACCCGCCCGCGGACCGCGTAGAACCGGCGGATGTCGTCGGGGTCGGCGATGTTCACCGCCACGCGTGGGTCGCGCGCGATGTTCCGCGCCTTCTGGTGGCCGTCGACGATGTTGATGACGACGTGTTCGCCGTCGGTGTGTACCCAGGTCTCGGTGAGCTGCGGTGACCCGTCCGGCATCAATGTCGCGACGAAGCACGGGCTGGGCTTGCGCAGCAGGTCGAGCAGGTCTTCGGGCAGCGGCTGGGGCATGAATGTCAGCGTAGCCATCCCCCGCCCGTCCGCGAGATTGCCGTTATTGCGGACGCCACTCGCACTTGTGCACAACAACGGCAATGTCGACGAGTTCTGTCGGCACGCGGGGTGAACATCCCGGTATGAGGAAACTCATCGTGGGCACGCAGGCCCTGGCGCAGGGCTCAGTCACGCCACACGAACTGCGCCGCCACCACGACCGCGTCCACCGCGACGTCTATGCGCCCAGGGGTCACGAATTGACCCTCGACGAGCGCATCGACGGCGCCTTCCTTCGCTCCCGCAAGCTGGGAGTCATCGCCGGCCTCGCCGCATCGGCACTGCACGGCGCCCGCTGGATCGATATGGACATCGATGTCGAGATGATCTGGACCATCAGCCGGCCGCCGCCTGGGATCGTCGTGCGGCGCGACCGACTCGGCGCCGACGAGGTGATGGTCGAGGATTGCGTCCGGGTGACAACGCCTGCCCGTACCGCGTTAGACCTGGGCCGATACCGGCCGCGGACCGAGGCGCTCGCCCGGATGGACGAGCTCAAGCGCGTCACGGCGTTCGACATCGCGGACGTGTCCATGTTGGCGGAGCGCTATCGCGGCGTCCGCGGGCTCAAACAACTGCGGGCGATATTGCCCCTCGTCGACGGCGGCGCGGCCTCACCTCAGGAAAGCCGCCTGCGCTTGTTGTTCCTCGACACGGGCTTCCCGCGGCCGGTCACCCAGATCCCCATCCTGGACGGCCGCAGGTTGCTGCGCACCGTCGACATGGGCTGGGCGGAGCATCTGGTCGTCGTCGAGTACGACGGAGATCAACACCGCACCAACCGGTTTCAGTACGTGAAAGACCTACGCATAATCCCCCGGATCGAACGACTCGGGTGGAACGTCGTGCGGGTGATCAAAGAGGACAGCGACTGGGAGATCCTGGAACGGACGTATCGCACTCTGCTCGCCCACGGTTGGGACGGGAAACTCGGCCCACCACATCCGTCGCGGGCCCGGCTCGCCGCGAGATTGCAGTTGCTGCGGCGTGCACTCGTTCTTTCGGCCGATAACCGCAATCTCGCGGGTTAGGACAACTCGCCCGGGTGGTCGGGCACCTGCGACGGGGCGAACCGCCAGTTGTCGGGATTCTTCGGTGAGTAGACGACGGGGATCAACTGGCCCACGGTCGGCCAATTCTCGACGTCGACCGCCAGCTGCTGATACACCACGTGTTCGGCCACGGTGGGGCCGTTGATCACGCCGGTGATCGTGACGAACTGTTCACCGGTGGCGTCCGGGCGGGGGCTCAGACCGGTCACCAACAGCTGGCCGGACTGCCAATCGCCGGGAGCGCCCCGTCGGTTGCGCAGCCGCGGCACGACGATCAGGACCAACGCGCCGACCAACAGCAACAGCAGAGCGAATTCCCACATAGCCCCCATGGTAGGACTGCAGCCATGAGTACCGATCTCACGCTCGCCCTGCAGCTCGCCGACCAGGCCGATGCGCTCACCATGGAGCGCTTCGGCGCGCTGGACCTGCGCGTCGAGACAAAACCGGATCTGACCCCGGTGACCGACGCCGACCAGGGCGCCGAGCAGGCGTTGCGCGCGGCACTGGCGCAGGCGCGGCCCACGGACGCGGTGTTCGGCGAAGAGTTCGGTGGTGCAACAACTTCCGGGACGACAGCGGGCCGCATCTGGATCATCGATCCGATCGACGGCACCAAGAATTTCGTGCGCGGGGTGCCGGTGTGGTGCACGCTGATCGCTTTGGTCGACGACGGTGTGCCGGTGGTCGGAGTGGTGAGCGCACCAGCGCTGGGCCGGCGCTGGTGGGCCGCCGCCGGCGAGGGTGCGTACGCGTCGTTCAACGGGGCGACCCGCCGGATTCAGGTGTCCGGCGTGACCGAACTGAGCGCGGCCAGCCTGTCCTACTCCGACCTCACCACCGGGTGGGAGGACCGCCGTGAGGAGTTCGTGGCACTCACCGACGAGGTGTGGCGGGTGCGGGCCTACGGGGATTTCTGGTCGTACTGCCTGGTCGCCGAGGGCGCGGTCGACATCGCCTGCGAGCCCGAGGTGAAGGTGTGGGACATCGCGCCGTTGGACGTCCTCATCAGGGAAGCAGGCGGAACCTTCACCAGCGTGGACGGCCGGCCCGGCCCGCACGGCGGCAGCGCGCTGGCCACCAATGGCCTTTTGCACGACCAGGTTCTGCGCCGTCTGGTGTGAACTTAGTAACAGGTTTCGCCGATCTTACTCGGGAGTAAGATACGGTCATGGCACACCGCACCTACTAGACGAGGCTGCACATGACCCAGATCGAATCCCGCCCCAAGCGCACCGGACCCGAGAGTGCCATCGGGCTGCAAAAGCACAAGCGGACAGCGACCGATATCGGATTGGCGCTGATCACCCCCATCGTCGGCCAGGAATTCCTGGACCGCTACGGCCTGCGCGATCCGCTCAACAAGGGCCTGCGCTACGGCGTCAAGACGGCGTTCTCCGCCGCCGGCGCCTCGACGCGCCAGATCAAGCGCATCCAGGGGCTCGGCAAGCCGGCCACCCGGCTCAAGCCCAGCGGATCCGACTACTTCGACCTCACGCCCGACGAGGATCAGAAGCTGATCGTCGAAACCGTCGAGGAGTTCGCCGCCGAGATCCTGCGCCCCGCCGCGCACGACGCCGACGATGCCGCGACCTACCCCGGTGACCTGATCGCCAAGGCAGCCGAACTCGGCATCACCGCCATCAACATCCCCGAGGATTTCGACGGGATCGCTGCCCACCGGTCCACCGTCACCACCGCGCTGGTCGCCGAGGCGCTGGCCTACGGCGATATGGGCTTGGCCCTGCCGATCCTGGCGCCCGGTGGCGTCGCCTCGGCCCTGACCCACTGGGGCAGCGCCGACCAGCAGGCCACGTACCTGCCCGAGTTCGCCGGCGAGAACGTCCCGCAGGCCTGCGTCGCCATCACCGAACCGCATGCGCTGTTCGACCCGACCGCGCTGAAGACGACCGCGGTCCGCACCCCCAGCGGGTACCGGCTGTCGGGCGTCAAATCGCTGGTGCCCGCCGCCGCCGACGCCGAACTCTTCATCATCGGCGCCCAGCTCAACGGCAAGCCGGCGCTGTTCATCGTCGAATCGAAGTCCGAGGGCTTGACCGTCAAGGCCGACCCGAGCATGGGCATCCGCGCCGCCGCCCTGGGCAAGATCGAACTCGACAACGTCGCCGTCCCACTGCACAACCGGCTCGGCGAGGACGAGGCCACCGACAACGACTACTCGGAGGCTATCGCCCTGGCCCGATTGGGTTGGGCCGCACTGGCTGTCGGCACGTCACACGCCGTACTCGACTACGTCATCCCCTACATCAAGGAGCGCCAAGCGTTCGGTGAGCCCATCGCCAACCGCCAGTCGGTCGCGTTCATGGCCGCCAACATCGCCATCGAACTCGACGGGTTGCGGCTGATCACCTGGCGCGGCGCCGCGCGCGCCGAGCAGGGCCTGCCGTTCATCCGCGAGGCCGCGCTGGCGCGCAAGTTCGGCGCCGACAAGGGCATGCAGATCGGCCTGGACGGCGTCCAGCTGCTCGGTGGCCACGGCTACACCAAGGAACACCCGGTCGAACGCTGGTACCGCGATCTGCGGGCAATCGGTGTCGCCGAGGGTGTCGTGGTTCTCTAGAAGGGATTTGAGCAATGGCGATCAATCTGGAACTCCCGAAGAAATTACAAGCGGTCCTCGAGAAGGGACATCAGGGCGCAGCCGAGATGCTGCGGCCGATCTCCCGCAAGTACGACAAGGCCGAGCACGCCTACCCAGTCGAGCTGGACACCCTGTCCAGCCTCTTCGAGGGGATCTCAGAGGCCAAGACCCTCTCCCTGGCCGGCGCCGACGCGTTCACCGCCGGCGAGGGCTCCGAGAAGAACATCAACGGCGCCAACATGTCTGCCCTGTTGAATGCGCTGGAGGTCAGCTGGGGCGATGTCGCCCTGCTGCTGACGGTGCCCTATCAGGGCCTCGGCAACGCCGCCATCTCCAGCGTGGCCACCAAGGAGCAGCTGGAGCGTTTCGGCAAGGTGTGGGCCGCCATGGCCATCACCGAGCCGAGCTTCGGTTCCGACTCGGCGGCCGTGTCGACGACGGCCACTCTCGACGGCGATGAATACATCATCAACGGCGAGAAGATCTTCGTGACGGCGGGCTCCCGGGCCACCCACATCGTGGTGTGGGCGACCGTGGACAAGTCGCTGGGCCGGGCGGCCATCAAGTCGTTCGTGGTGCCACGCGAGCATCCCGGCGTGATCGTCGAACGCCTCGAGCACAAACTCGGCATCAAGGCCTCCGACACCGCCGTGATCCGCTTCGACAACGCCCGCATCCCGAAGGAGAACCTCCTCGGCGATCCGGAAGTCAAGGTGGACAAGGGCTTCGGCGGCGTCATGGAGACCTTCGACAACACCCGGCCCATCGTGGCCGCGATGGCTGTCGGCGTCGCCCGGGCGGCGCTGGAGGAACTGCGCACCATCCTCACCGACGCCGGGATCGAGATCTCCTACGACAAGCCCGCACACGCGCAGAGCGCCGCCGCCGCGGAATTCCTGCGTATGGAGGCTGACTGGGAAGCCGGCTACCTGCTGACGGTGCGCTCGGCATGGCAGGCCGACAACAAGATCCCGAACTCCAAGGAAGCCTCGATGGGTAAGGCCAAGGCCGCCCGGGTAGGTACCGACATCACCCTCAAGACCGTCGAAATGGCCGGCACTGCAGGCTATTCCGAAGAGGCGCTGCTGGAGAAGTGGGCGCGTGATTCGAAGATCCTGGACATCTTCGAGGGCACGCAGCAGATTCAGCAGCTGGTCGTCGCGCGACGGCTGCTCGGGCTGTCCTCAGCCCAGCTGAAGTAACGTCACGACGTTGGCGGCGCCCGTACGGAGTTTCGTGCGGGCGCCGTCGGCGTGCGCAGATTCGAGTACCGAATTGCCCTACGTCGCGCCGACCAGCGCGCCGACACTCCAATAATGGCTGTTCTCGGTGATCACGCGGTGGTGTTGGGCGCGAGCATGGGAGGGCTGCTGGCGGCGCGCGTGCTGTCCGAGCAGTATCACCGCGTCACCATCGTCGAACGCGATGAGCTCAACGACGAGCCCGTCCCCCGCCGCGGCGTCCCCCAGGGCCGGCACGGGCACGTCCTGCTGGCCCGCGGCGCGCAGATACTCGAAGAGCTGTTCCCCGGGTTCGGTGACGAACTGGTCCGCGACGGTGCCGCCACCCTGTCCACCGAGATGACGCGGATGCAGGTGGCGATTGCCGGCCACGTCCTGGCCCACCACACCGATGTCGAATCGCCGGACGCCGCCCGACTGTACTTTCCGAGCCGGCCTCTGCTCGAACGCAATGTCCGCCGGCGGGTCCGCGCGATCGACACGGTGACGATCCTCGACGGCCACGACGTGGTCGGGCTGACCTGCACCCCGGACGCCGACCGGGTCACCGGCGCGAGAATCGTCAGCCACGGCGGCGAGGATCCCCGGGTGACGGTTGCCGATCTCGTCGTCGATGCGACCGGTCGCGGCTCCCGGACGCCGACGTTCCTGCGCGAGATCGGATACAGCAGCCCACCCACGGACGAGCTCGTCGTCAAACTCGCCTATGCCAGCCAATTGCTACAGATACCGGCCGGCACCCTGCGCGAGCAGATGATCGGCTATTTCCCGGCGCCGGGCCGGCCGAGGACGTGGACGATCGTCGGCCATGAGAACGACACCTGGATGATGACGGTCGGATCCATGTGCGGCCATGACGCACCCGCTAACCGATCCGAAATGCTCACCTTCGGTGCGGGATTCGCGCCGCCGCACGCCGTCGCAGCAGTGCACGCAGCCACCCCGCTCGGCGAGGGCGAGCACTACCGCGTGCCCTCGAATCGATGGCGGCGCTACGACAAGATGAAGCGCTTTCCGCAGGGGCTGTTGGTATTCGGAGATGCGATCTGCAGCTTCAATCCCGTGTACGGGCAAGGTATGACGATGGCCGCCATCGAGTCCACCATCTTGCGGGAGTGCCTGCGCCGAGGCGATCGCGACATGTCTCGGCGCTTCTTCCGGGCCAGCGCCCGCCGGCTCCGGGTGGCATGGCAGACCGCGGTGGGCTCCGATCTCTCCCTGCCCGAAGTGGCCGGCCCGCGCCCGCTGTCGATGCGGCTGTCCAACGCCTACCTCGACCGGGTGATGAGGGCAGCCGAGACCGATGTCGATATCGCGGTCCAGCTGTTGCGCGTCACGGGCATGATGGACTCCCCGGTGCAGCTGCTCCGGCCCGACTTCATGGCCCGCGTCGCACGGGTGAACCTGCGCCGCCCCGGGCCCACCGCGGCCCTCCACCCGGTAGCGGCTTCCGCGGGCGAAACCGCATAAAAAATCCCCCGGGACCCTTTCAGGCCCCGGGGGATTCTTCTATGTCGCAGATCTATGTCGCAGATCAGCCCAGCACGCGCTGCATGTCGGGGATCATCGCCTGGAGCTCCCGGCCCCAGTACGCCCAGTTGTGCGTGCCGTTGTCCGGGAAGTTGAAGACACCGTTCTTACCGCCCGCAGCCAGGTAGTTGTCGCGGAAGGTGATGTTGGTCTTGATGGTCAGGCCTTCGAGGAAGGTGGCGGGCAGATCGCCGCCGCCGAGCTCATTGGGCTGGCCGTTGCCGCAGTACACCCAGATGCGGGTGTTGTTGGCCACCAGGCGGTCGATGTTGACCATCGGGTCGTTGCGCTTCCAGCCGCTGTTCGGGTCCTCGGTCTTGCCCCACATGTCGTCGGCCTTGAAGCCGCCGGCGTCACCCATAGAGATATTGATGAGGAACGGCCACCAGCCCTCGGAGGGGTTCAGGAAGCCCGACAGCGAGCCCGCGTAGACGAACTGCTCGGGGTGCCAGATCGCCAGGGTCAGCGAGGCGGAGCCGGCCATCGACAGACCGACGGCGGCGCTACCGGTGGGCTTGACACCGCGGTTGGCCTGCAGCCACTGCGGCAGCTCCTGGGTGAGGAAGGTCTCCCACTTGTAGGTCAGCGTCGGGCCCTTGTTACGGGCCGGGGAGTACCAGTCGGCGTAGAAGCTGGACTGTCCGCCGACCGGCATGATCGCCGACAGGCCACTGTTGAGGAACCACTCGAAGGCCGGGGTGTTGATGTCCCACCCGTTGAAGTCATCCTGCGCACGCAGACCGTCGAGCAGGTAGACCGCGGGCGAACCCTCGCCACCGCTCTGGAACTGGATCTTGATGTCCCGGCCCATCGACGGCGACGGCACCTGCAGGTACTCCACCGGCAAACCCGGGCGGGAGAAGGCCCCCGCTGGTGCGGTTTCGCCGGTCATGGCGACCGCGCCCGGAATGACAAGGGCGGCCGCGGCGGCGGCCCCGATCCGGCGCATCCACCGGCCTACAACGTTCTGCATAAATCCATCCCAACTCACATTGTCCGCGGTCACGCTCGGCTCTGGACGATGGCGGCACCGCCCAGCGACACCGCAGCGCTCCGTTGCACGGCGATATCACGCGTCCGCTCGACCTGACGTTCGGGCAGCAGAGCGGACCGAGAAATTCAGTTGTCGCGGATTGCAGTAAAACACGGTGCCAGCAAGTTCAGAAAGTCCGGGGTCACGGCGTGCCGCCGTAGGCTTCGCTTCATGGCGGGTGAACGGACCTCTTCGAGCAATCGTCTATCAGTCGATGACTGGCTGCAGGCCGGCTACACGATCCTCGCCGCCGAAGGGATAAAAGCCCTGAAAATCGACCGTTTATGCCGCCACCTCGAGGTGACCAAAGGCAGCTTCTACTGGCACTTCGACGGCATGCCCAGCTACCGCACAGCGCTTGTGCAGGGTTGGGGTGAGCTTCGCGACCGGGATCGCCGCTCGATAGAAGAGATCGGATCGTTGCCACCCCGCGACCGACTGCGGCACATGATGGCCTCACTCATCACCCCGGGACACTGGACCTTGGAGCGCGCCATGCGCGAATGGGCCCGCACCGATGACGAGGTGGCAGAGAGTGTGCGCGCCGCCGACCGCCGGGTGTGGGCCGCTGTGCGCAACGCGTTTCTCGACTCCGGCTTCGCCCCCGACGAGGCCGAGTTACGAGCCGACGCGACGTTTGCCGTGGGGGTCGGCCTGCTGCATCTATCGGGGCCCGTCCCCCATCCGCGCCAGGCCGCCCGCAGCGAACGATTTCTGGATCTGATGCTGGCCACCTGACGCCTTCCACCCGAATCCATACCAAAAGGTATGGTACGTTCTGGCCATGCTGATCACGCAGCCCCAGATCACCGGCGAGTTCGTCACCGCGCTCGCCGCCCGCGCCGACGAAGCCGAAACCCTGCGCCGACTGCCCGACGCCACCGTCGAAGACCTGCTGGCCTCGGGTTTCACCGATCTCCTGGTGCCGACACGGTACGGAGGAGCGCAGGCCCCGTTTCCCGCCCTCCTCGATCCGGTCCGACGGCTGGCTCATGGCTGCACCTCGAGCGCGTGGACCATCGGCTTCTTCGCCCTGCACAACTGGATGCTGGCGCTGTTCGGCGAGCAGGCCCAGGAGGAGGCCTTCGGCAGCAGGCCGTTCCTGGCGCCCGCTCCCCTGGCCCCGACGGGCCGCGGCGTGGCCGTCGACGGGGGGATCCGGCTGACCGGCCGGTGGTCCTGGTCGACCGGCGTGATGCACGGCAACTGGATCATCGTCGCCGCGCTCTGTGGGCCAGATGACGCTGTTTATCCGGCGCTGGCGCTGCTGCCGATGAGTGAGGTCACCGTCGAGGACGTCTGGCACACCGATGGCATGCGGGCCACCGGGTCCAACGACGCGATCGTCACCGACACCTTCGTGCCGGAGCATCGCCTGGTGAAGGTGACCGACATCTATGCGGGCACCGCACCGGGAGCCGGGCTGCACGACGCGGCCACCTACCGCTGGCCGATGGTGCCGGCGCTGGCGCTGCTGGCGGCGATGCCCGCGCTGGGCAGCGCCGAACGGGTCACCGAGATCTACGCGGACCGACTCGCCGAACGGGTGCTGCCGTATGAGGGCGTGATGCAGAAGGACAAGCCGATCGCCCAGGCACACCTGGCGGGGGCACAGGTCCGGCTACGCGCCTTGCGTGGGCTGCTCGCCGACACCGTCGGTGAGATCGAGTCCATCGTCGAGGCCGGCGATGCCGTCGAGAAACCCGTCCGCGCACAGGCCCGGCTGGCCGCGGCGCATATCGTCACCGAATCACGGGCCGTCATCGCGGAGCTGCTGGGCGCGGGCGGGGCGAGCATCCACTTCCTGTCCAACCCGCTGCAACGGTTCAAACGGGATGTCGACGTGCTGGCCGGGCACGTGGTGTTCGACTACGACACCAGCCGCGAGCTGGCCGGGGCGCTGAGCCTGGGCTTGAAGATCCCCCGTACATCGATGGTCTGATGGCGACGCTGTGGGTCGAGGCCAGTCCCAAGGGTGACGACGCGCTGTCGTCCCAGCTGGCGCTGGCCTATCTGGAAGGCCAGGAATACGAACGCTTCTCGGTGTGGGGCGATGATGTACTACGCTTCGGCCGGGACGCCGCCCTGGCGAAGTTCGCGCAGTTGTTCGGCGAACCGATCACCGATGACCAGCAGACGGCGTGGCAACGGGTGCTCGACGAGATCGAACGAGTACGCGGCTTCGATCGGCTGGTGGTGTCCTCGCCGATGTGGAATTAGCATGTGCCCCATGCCCTGAAGGCCTGGATCGATATCATCGTGCAGCCCCGGCATTCACCGCAGCCAGCTTCACCCTCAACGAACACGGTGAACATGTGGGCACCCTCGGCGACGGAAAACCGTTGCAGTTGTTGCTGACTCGCAGCAGCGCCTACGACGGCCGCCATCCTGAGCTGCAGGACTTCCAGAAACCGTATCTGGAGTACGTGTTCGGCATGCTCGGATACTCGGTGGAGACTCTGGTGATCGAGCCGACCACCCGGTGGACACCGGCCGAGCGTGCACAGCTGCGCGCCGAGGCGATCGAACTGGCCCGCGCGGCAAGACGTTAGCGCGACGGCTCCGGCCTGAAGTTCCTCAAGGACGGTGTGCCGGTCCCCTGACGGTCCGGTTCTCCGCGGAAAACCGACGCCGGATCGCCCTTGCCTGTTCGTGAAACAAAAAGTAAAGTCACTTTCAGTTTTGCATCGCCGGATCATCGAGGAGCGAGATGGAATCCTTCGTTCACCTGCGCAAGGGCAAGACGCCCAAGCGTGTGCACGCCGACCTGGACGGCCTCAAAGACGACGAACTCGGTCGCGGTGGGTTCGTCGGACGCACCGCCAACATGTACCGGCGCCACGACCCCACCGCCTACCGCACCGTCGGTCCCCTGCGGCCCACCGATGTGTTGTCGTCCGAACTCAAGCCCAGCGACGCCACCGATGCTCACGGCGGGCCGCTACTGATGTACTCCAATGATGACTGCCTGGTGCTGCTGAGCCGGCGCAGCGAGGAGATGCCGTTCTTCGTCCGCTATGTCGACGGTGACCTGCTGGTGTTCGTCCACAAGGGCGCCGGCCTGCTGGAAACCGAGTTCGGCCCGCTGCGCTACCGCGAAGGCGACTGGGTGTACATCCCCAAGGCGTGCACGTTCCGGCAGGTGCCCGACGAAGAATCGACCTGGCTGATGATCCAGGCCACCGACGACTTCCGGGTGCCGCCGGCCGGCATCCTGGGCCGGCACTTCCCGTTCGACCCGGCGCAGGTGACCGTCCCCGAACCGGCACCGATCGACGATGGCGTGGGGCCAGAGGCCGACGGAGAATATGAGGTGCGGCTGATCCACGCAGGTGGGCCGACTTCGCTTTTCTACCAGCATAATCCGCTGGACGTCGAGGGATGGCGTGGAGACAACTTCCCGTTCACCTTCAACATCGAGGACTACACCGTCATCACCTCCGAGAGCGTGCACCTGCCGCCGACGGTGCATCTGTTCATGCAGGCCACCGGGGTGTACGTGATGAACTTCCTGCCCAAGCCGGCCGAGAGCGTGCCCGGCACCGAGCGCACGCCGTGGTATCACCGCAACGTCGACTATGACGAGATCGCATTCTTCCACTCCGGCTCGCTGTACGGCATCCCGATGCCTCCGGGTCTGGTTTCCCATGCGCCGCAAGGCGTTCACCACGGCGCACCCGAGAAGGCGCGTGAACGGGCCCGGCGCAAGTTCGACGATTACGACCGGGTCGACTGGTCGGTGATCGCCATTGACACCCGCCGCAGGCTCACACCGTCCGCCGAAATCCTCGCCAACGATCTGGGGCAACACTAGTGACCGCCGTGGAAACACCCGTGAGGTTCGAGTACGAGCGCATCCCGTATCTGGTCGCGTACCAGAACACCTCCAGCGTCCGCGACGTGTACGGCGGCGTCGCCGAACTGGTGGTGCTGGAGAGCTATCTACTCAAGCCCAAGACCACACAGAGTGACACCGTTCTGGTGTTCATGCACCCGATCGGCGGCGGCGCCTACCTGCCGATGATCAACGCACTGGCCCGCGCCGGCCACCATGTCATCTACTGCAACAGCCGGTTCCGCGGCACCGACTCCGCGCTGCTGATGGAGAAGGTGGTCGAAGACCTCGGCGAGTGCATCAAAGACGCCAAGAACCGGCTGGGCTACTCCAAGGTGGTGCTCGCCGGCTGGAGCGGCGGCGGTTCATTGTCGGTGTTCTACCAACAGCAGGCGCAGCACCCGACCGTCACCGCCAGCCCGTCCGGCGACGGCCCCGATCTGACCAAGCTCGGGCTCATCCCGGCCGATGGCATCATGCTGCTGGCCGCCCACATCAGCCGGCACGGCACCATGACCGAATGGATGGACGCCTCCATCCTCGACGAGAACGACCCGTCCAAGCGGGACCCCGAGTTGGACCTGTACAACCCGGACAACCCGAACCAACCGCCCTATACGCCGGAGTTCCTGGAGCGCTACCACCAGGCCCAGATCGCCCGGAACCGGCGAATCACGGCGTGGGTCAAGGACAAGCTCGCGGAACTCAAGGCCGCCGGCCGACCGGATGACGAATTCGCGTTCGTCGTGCACGGCACCATGGCCGATCCGCGCTGGCTGGATCCGACCGTCGATCCCAATGACCGCACCCCCGGCCAGTGCTACCTGGGCGACCCCCAGGTGGTCAACATGAGCCCGGTCGGCCTCGCCCGGTTCTGCACCCTGCGCAGCTGGCTGTCACAGTGGAGTTATGACGACGCCAACGGTGACGCCGTGAAAGCCGGCCCTGACATCGCGGTGCCCGCACTGGTGATCGGCAACCTCGCCGACGATGCCTGCACCCCCAGCCACACCCGTCGGCTGTACGAGGCGATCGGGCATCCGGACAAGGAAATGCACGAGATCCCCGGGGCCAACCACTACTACTCCGGACCCGATCAGCGCGGGACGCTGCGTCAGGCCGTGGGGATCTGTACGGACTGGCTGCACCGGCACGGATTCTCGCTGGAGACGCCATGACCACCGGCGCCCTCGATGGCATCCGGGTGCTCGAACTCGGCACCCTGATCTCCGGCCCGTTCGCGGGCCGGCTGCTCGGTGACATGGGCGCCGAGGTGCTCAAGATCGAGCTGCCCTCCGCCCCGGATCCGTTGCGTACCTGGGGGCAGGCCGAACTGGACGGGCACCATTTCTTCTGGACCGTGCACGCCCGCAACAAGAAGGCCGTCACCCTGGACCTGCGAAAGGAAGCCGGCCGGGCGCTGTTTCTCGAACTGGTCGACCGTTCCGATGTGATCGTCGAGAACTTCCGGCCCGGGACCCTGGAGAAGTGGAACCTGGGTTACGACGTGCTGCGCGAACGCAATAAGGGCATCATCCTGGTGCGGGTGTCCGGGTACGGGCAGACCGGGCCGGACGCCGGCAAGGCCGGGTACGCCTCGGTCGCCGAGGCCGCCAGCGGCCTGCGGCATATGAACGGTTTTCCCGGCGGCCCTCCCCCACGGCTGGCGCTCTCCCTCGGTGACAGCCTGGCCGGCATGTTCGCCGCCCAGGGGGCACTGGCCGCGCTGTACCGGCGTAGCGTCACCGGCGTCGGTCAGGTCGTCGACACCGCGCTGACCGAATCATGTCTGGCGATCCAGGAATCCACCATCCCCGACTACGATGTCGGCGGCGTGGTGCGCGGCCCGTCAGGTACCCGGCTGGAAGGTATCGCGCCGTCGAACATCTATCAGAGCGCCAACGGCAGCTGGGTGGTGATCGCCGCCAACCAGGACACCGTGTTCCGGCGCCTCTGCGAGGCGATGGGCCGGCCCGAGCTGGCCGCCGATGACCGGTTCGTCAATCACGTTGCGCGTGGCCGTAATCAGGATGAACTGGACAAGATCATCGGCGACTGGGCCGCACAACGGCAGCCCGCCGAGATCATCGAGACGCTGTCGCAGGCCGGCGTGATCTCCGGGCCGATCAACACCGTCGCCGAAGTGGTCACCGACCCGCAATTGCAGGCCCGCGGCATGATCGCCGACCACTGGGATGAGCGGATCGAGCGAAATGTCAAGGGGCCCGGTGTGGTTCCCGTGCTGACCGAGTCCCCCGGTTCGGTGCGCAACGCCGGCTCCGCGCGCCCCGGCCAACACAACGACGAGGTGTTCGGTGGCCTGCTCGGCCTGTCCGCCGACCAGATCGCCGCGCTACAGGAGGAGGGCGTCCTATGAAGGTCGACATCCGCGAGGTCTGCCTGCGCGACGGCCTGCAGATCGAGAAGCCGATCTCCCTGGCGGCCAAGGTCGCACTCCTGGAGGCCATCGTGGCGACCGGGGTGCGCGAGGTCGAGGCCACCGCCTTCGTCTCACCGTCCAAGGTGCCCGCCCTCGCCGACGCCGCCGAACTCGCCGCGCAGCTGTACCGGTTCCCGGACGTGGAATTCTCCGCTCTGGTCGCCAGCGCCAACGGCGCCAAGCGCGCCATCGCATCCGGGCTACGGTCCATCGAATACGTGGTATCGGCCTCGGACGCGCACAGCATGGCAAACGTCGGACGCTCCAGCAGCGAGGCCACCGCCGCGATCGCCGACGTGGCCCGCATCGCGCACGACAGTGACGCCACCGTCGAGGTGATCATCGCCACCGCGTGGGACTGCCCGTTCGACGGCCCGACACCTGCCCGCCACGTGCTCGATATCGCCATCGCCGCAGTAGAACTCGGCGTCGACCGGATCGCCATCGCCGACACCATCGGCACCACCACCCCGCGGCGCGTCAGCGTGCTGATCGGCAAGCTGAAACCCCTCATCGGGGACATCCCTCTCGGGGCGCATTTTCACAACACCCGCGGCGCGGGACTGGCCAGCGCGTATGCCGCGGTGCAGGCCGGGGTGACCCGGCTGGACGCCTCCGTCGGCGGCCTGGGCGGCTGCCCGTTCGCCCCGGGTGCCTCCGGCAACATCGCCACCGAGGATCTGGTGTACCTGTTGCGCGACAGCGATATCGACGTCGACGTCGACCTGGACCGCGCGATCGACGCCGCGAAGGTGGCACAGGACGCCGTCGGCCACGAACTGCCCAGCGCGCTGTTGCGCGCCGGGGATCGCATCCTGGCCTGATATGGCGCCCGCCCAAGCGCTGACCGCCAAAGGCCGCCAGACCCGCGAAGCCATCGAGCTGGCGGCCCGGAAACTGTTCGCCGAACGCGGCTTTCACGGCACCACCCTAGCGGACATCACCTCGGCGGCGGGCAAATCCTCGGCGGTGTTCTACCGCTACTTCGACGATAAGGAAGACCTGCTGGCCTCGCTGGCCGAATCCTTCCTGCATGACATCGTGGAACCGTCCGGCACCCGGGTTCCGCTTCCCGACTCCCCCGAGGACACCGAATACTTCACGACGGTGGTGACCGGATACTGGAATCTGTTCAAGCAGAACATCGGGATCATGATCGCCGTCGCCCAACTGGGCGCCACCCAGCCGCGATTCGCCAAGGTGCAGCACGAGTTCCGCCGGTTCGGCATGGACATGGTTGCCGGATCGGTGCGCAGGGCCCGCCAACAGGGGTACGCCCAGGACCTGGCCGATGAGCACATCGCCGCCGCGATCGCGCTGCTCTTCGAGAACTTCACCGTCGTCGTGGTCGGCAGTCCGGGATCCGAACTGCAGATCAGCGACCAGGACGCGATCAAGACGCTGTCGACGATCTGGAAGCGAACCCTGTACGGCTTCTAAAGGACGAAAGAGAGATCAGAGTGGATTTCGCTTTACCCGAACATCTTCCGGGGCTGCTGGCCGAGATGGATGCGTTCATCGAGGCGGAGATCAAACCGCTGGAACGCGAGAACATGCAGTACTTCGACCGGCGCCGCGAGTTCGCGCGCACCGACCTGGACAACGGCGGCGTGCCGGCCAGGGAATGGGAGGATCTGCTCGACGAGATGCGCCGGCGTGCCGATGCCGCGGGTTGGCTGCGGTATGGGCTGCCGGTGGAGTTCGGTGGGCGCGGCGGCAGCAACCTGGACATGGCCGTCATCCGGGAACACCTGGCCCACAAGGGTCTCGGGCTGCACAACGACCTTCAGGACGAATCGTCGATCGTCGGGAACTTCCCGCAGGTCATCATGATGAGCCGGTTCGGCACGGAGGCGCAGAAGGCCGAGTGGGTGGAGGCGATGCTCACCGGCGAGCGCTCCATGGCGTTCGGGTTGACCGAACCCAACCACGGCAGCGACGCCACCTGGATGGAGACCACCGCGGTACGCGACGGCGACGACTGGGTGATCAACGGCGCCAAACGCTGGAACACCGGGGTGCACCGGGCCACCCACGACCTGGTTTTCGCCAGGACGGCCGGGTCCCCCGGATCTCCGGTGGGGATCACCGCCTTCCTGGTACCCACCGACACCCCGGGCTTCACCGTCCCCTACTACTGGTGGACGTTCAACATGCCCAGCGACCACGGTGAGGTCGAACTCTCCGATGTCCGGGTGCCCGCCGACGCGGTGCTCGGCGAGGTGGATCACGGCCTCGAGGTCGGTCAGACCTTCCTGCACGAGAACAGGATTCGGCAGGCGGCCAGCAGCCTGGGCGCAGCGCAATACTGTATCGACCGGGCCGCCCAGTACGCCGGTGACCGGATCGTGTTCGGCAAGCCGTTGTCGGTGAACCAGGCGGTGCAGTGGCCACTGGCCGAATTGCAGACCGAAGCGCAGATGGTGCGACTGCTGGTGTACTACGCGGCCTGGCACCTGGATCGCGATCACCATATGGAGGTCTCGGACAAGGTCTCGATGGCCAACTACCGGGCCAACCGACTCGTGTGTGAGGCGGCCGACCGGGCCATGCAGATTCACGGCGGCGTCGGCTACAGCCGCCACGAACCGTTCGAACACATCTACCGCCACCACCGCAGATACCGGATCACCGAGGGGGCCGAGGAGATCCAGATCCGCCGCGTGGCCCAGCGGATGCTGAAGTTCGGCCGGAAGTGATCGATCCGCAAGCCCTCGCAGGGGTGCTGGAACCGGTGCTCGGCACCGTCGGCATCGCAGATCTTCGGGTGCTCACCGGGGGCGCAAGCCGAGCCACGTGGGCGTTCACGGCCGACGACCGCCCGCTGATCCTGCGCACCGGCCCACCCGATGAGGTCCACGCCGGGATGGAACTGGAGGCCGCGGCGCTGCGCCGGGCCGCGGCCAGCGGTGCGCCGGTGCCCGGTGTCCTGGCGGCTTCCAACTCGGTTGAGCCGCTTGGCAATCCCTACCTGGTGTGCGATTTCATCGCCGGTGAGACGATCGTCCGCAAGATCGCACGCACCCTGGACGACACCTCCCGGGCCGCACTGCTGGCGCAGTGCGCGCAGGCACTGGCACAGATCCACCGTGCCGATCCCCAGGGTGTGGGGTTGCCCGTCTCGGATCCGCTGACGGATTGGCGGCACGAGCTCGACGAAATGGGCGACACCACGGCCACCTTCGAGTATGCGTTCCGGTGGTTGGAACAACGCCGGCCGGCCCCGACCGCCCCGGTGCTCGCACACGGCGACTTCCGGATGGGCAACCTCATCGTCGCCGACGGCAGCCTGGCCGCCGTCCTGGACTGGGAACTCACCCACATCGGTGAAGCCGCCGACGACCTGGCGTGGTTCTGCATCAGGGCGTGGCGATTCGGCGCGCCCAGAGAACTCGGTGCGGGTGGGCTGGGCAGCATCGAGGACTTCGTCACCGCCTACGAGAACGCCGGCGGCGCCGCGATCGACCGGGCCGCCCTGCACTGGTGGCTGGTGCTGGCCACCCTGCGCTGGGGAGTCATCTGCCGCTATCAGTACGAGCGGCACCGATCCGGGCAGACCCGTTCGGTGGAACTGGCCGCCATCGGACGACGGGTGTGCGAAACCGAATACGACCTGCTGACGTTGTTGGAGGGTTCCGCGTGAATCTGCACTACAAACCGACCGCGGCCGAACTGGTGGCCGCCGTCGCCGAATTCCTGGAAACCGAGGTCCGAGACGGCACCAGCGGGGCGGTGAACTTCCACGCCCGCGTCGCGGCCAACGTGCTGCGTACCGTCGAACGCGAACTGCTCGACGACCGCGCCGACATCCCCCGCCGGGCTCTGGACGCACTGGGTTTCGCCGACGAACCCGCCTTGGCGGCCTCCATCCGGTCCGGGGCCAGCGGCGACGAGGTGCTGCCTGCGCTGCACGCGCTGGTCCGGCACAGGCTGGCCGTCGCACATCCCGGCTATGAACGCGAGTAAGCCAGCAACAGGAGGACAGATGAGCATCGATGTGGCGAACCGGTTGTTCGGCGCCATCGAGCGCGGCGATTACCCCGGCGTCGAGGCGCTGTGGGCCGACGACGTCACGGTGTGGCACAGCGGCGATACCCACGACAACGACAGGCGGCGCGCGCTGAAGGTGATCCGATGGTTCCTCGACACCACCACCGCGCGGCGATACGAGATCCTGGACCGTCAGTTCTTCGACGGCGGGTTGGTGCAACAGCACGTTCTGCACGCCGACGCGACCAACGGCGCGTCCATCGCGTTGCGGGTCTGCATCGTCATCAAAGTGGGGACCGACGGGCTCATCACCCGGATCGACGAGTACTTCGACCCGGCGGATATGGCACCGTTGATGTCATGACGAATACCGATTGGCTCGGCGACTGGCAGCTCGACCCCGAGCGCACAGCGCTGGAGTTCCACAGCCCGACCTTCTGGGGCCTGGCCCATGTCAAGGGAACGTTCACCGACGTGAGCGGATCGGCGCGGGCCACCGAGGACAGCGTCACCGGGCAGTTGCAGATCGGCGCCGCGTCGCTGCGTACCGGTATCCGCAAACGCGATGAGCACCTGCGGTCACCGGATTTCTTCGACGTCCAGGCTTTTCCCAGCATCGCGGTCTCGATCGAGTCCGCCGAGGCCACCCAGCCGGGCTGGGTGTCGCTGCGCGCCCAGTTGACGGTCAAGGGTGTGCAGCGCGAGCTCGAACTGCCCACCCACGTCCGCGCCGACGGCGAGGGTGCGCTGCGACTACAGACCACCACCACCCTGAACCGGCTGCACTACGGCGTGGACGGCAACCTGTTCGGAATGATGGGCGAAGCGGTGAACATCGAAGCCACCGCGGTCTTCATCCGGCAGTCGTAGCATCGCAGGCGTGGCCGACACCGACGCGCAGGTCCGGATCCTCGTATACAGCTCCAATCCCCGCACTCGCGACGCGGTGCGGTCGGCACTCGGCCGCCGTGTGCACCCGGATCTGCCCGAACTGAGCTATCTCGATGTCGCGACCGCACCGGTCGTCGTCCAGCAGCTCGCCGACGGCGGGTTCGATCTGGCAATCCTCGACGGTGAGGCCGCGCCGGCCGGCGGCCTGGGACTGGCCAAGCAACTCAAGGACGAGATCACCGACTGCCCGCCGATCCTGGTGCTGACCGGCCGCGCCGATGACGCCTGGCTTGCGACGTGGTCACGAGCCGAGGCAGCGGTATCGCATCCGATCGACCCGATCCGGCTCGGCGAGGCCGTCGCAGCCCTGCTCCGCGGGGCTGCTCTCTAAGCAGCACGAAAAGCGCTGTGGCCGTTAATTCTTCACGTCGTCGCCGGTGAGGACGTGGTAACCCAGCTGTCATTTTCATCCTAGCCAAAATGCGCCGGTCCGACCGGTAGCGTGACTAAGCTGTGTTCTAGCTCACATCGAAAGCCCAACGAGGGAGCTATGAACATCTACCTACCCATCCTCGTACTCGGGGTGATCGCGGCGGCCTTCGCGGTCGGCTCGGTCGGTATCGCCGTGTTGATCGGCCCGCGCCGCTACAACAGGGCCAAACTCGAGGCCTACGAGTGCGGTATCGAACCGCTGCTTCCGGCCGAGGACGCCAAGCTGGCCACGGGGCAGCGATTTCCGATCAAGTACTACCTGACGGCGATGCTGTTCATCGTCTTCGACATCGAGATCGTGTTCCTCTATCCCTGGGCGGTCTCATTCGACTCGCTGGGGATGTTCGCGCTGGTCGAGATGATCCTGTTCATGCTCACGGTGTTCGTCGCCTACGCCTATGTGTGGCGACGGGGAGGTCTGTCATGGGACTAGAGGAACAACTGCCCGGCGGAATCCTGCTCTCGACGGTGGAGAAGGTGGCCGGCTACGTCCGCAAAGGATCGTTGTGGCCGGCGACGTTCGGATTGGCGTGCTGCGCCATCGAGATGATGGCGACCGCGGGTCCGCGTTTCGATATCGCCCGGTTCGGAATGGAACGCTTCTCCGCCACTCCGCGGCAGGCCGATCTGATGATCGTGGCGGGCCGGGTGAGCCAGAAGATGGCACCGGTGCTGCGCCAAGTGTACGACCAGATGGCCGAACCGAAATGGGTACTGGCCATGGGCGTATGCGCGTCGTCGGGCGGCATGTTCAACAACTACGCGGTGGTGCAGGGTGTCGATCACATCGTGCCGGTGGACATCTACCTGCCGGGCTGTCCCCCGCGTCCGGAAATGCTGCTCAACGCAATCCTCAAGCTGCACGCCAAGATTGCCGAGATGCCGCTCGGGGTGAATCGGGCCGAGGCCATCGCCGCCGCTGAGCAGGCCGCCCTGGCCTCACGGCCCACGATCGAACTGACCGGGCTGCTGCGATGACGGACAAGCTGACCGACAAGGAGGTCATCGGCGAGCGCCGGGGCATGTTCGGTGTGCACGGATCCGGTGACACCTCCGGATATGGTCGACTGGTCCGGGAAGTCGCGCTGCCCGGTAGTTCACCACGTCCCTACGGCGGGTACTTCGACGACGTGGTCGACCGGCTGGCCACTGCACTCGGGGGTGCTGGGCACTTCGAGGCAGCGGTCGAGCGCGTCGTGGTGTTCCGCGACGAGCTGACGCTGGAGGTGCGGCGCGCTCACCTGATGGCGGTGGCGCAGACGCTGCGCGACGATCCCGGTCTGCGCTTCGAGCTGTGCCTGGGCGTGTCAGGGGTGCACTATCCCGATGAGCAGGATCGGGAATTGCACGCGGTCTATCCGCTCATGTCGATCACCCACAACCGCCGGATTCGCCTCGAAGTCGCCGCACCCGATGCCGATCCCCATGTGCCGTCGCTGTTTTCGGTGTATCCGACCACCGACTGGCACGAACGGGAGACCTACGACTTCTTCGGCATCATCTTCGACGGTCATCCCGCACTGACCAGGATCGAGATGCCCGACGACTGGATCGGCCATCCTCAGCGCAAGGACTACCCACTGGGTGGAATCCCGGTGGAATACCATGGCGCCGAGATCCCGCCGCCCGATCAGCGGAGGTCCTACAACTGATGACGCTGCAGGGCAACATTCCCACCGTCCCGCCCGGCGGCCCGCCCGTCGTCGTGGTCGGTGGTCAGGACTGGGATGCGGTCGTGGCCGCCGCCCGGGAACACGCCGGGGAACGCATCGTCGTCAACATGGGTCCGCAGCACCCGTCGACGCACGGGGTGTTGCGACTGATCCTGGAGATCGAAGGCGAGACGATCACCGAGGCCCGGTGCGGAATCGGCTACCTGCACACCGGCATCGAGAAGAACCTCGAGTTCCGCACCTGGACGCAGGGCGTGACCTTCGTGACCCGGATGGACTACCTGTCGCCATTCTTCAACGAGACGGCCTACTGCCTCGGCGTGGAGAAGCTGCTCGATGTCACCGACGACATCCCGGAGCGGGCCACCGTCATCCGGGTACTGCTGATGGAGCTCAACCGCATCTCCAGTCATCTGGTGGCGCTGGCCACCGGGGGGATGGAACTGGGTGCCATGTCGGCGATGTTCTTCGGGTTCCGCGGCCGCGAATCCATCCTCTCCATGTTCGAGACCATCACCGGCCTGCGGATGAACAACGCATTCATCCGGCCCGGCGGGTTGGCGGCCGATCTTCCGGACGAGGCCATGCCCCAACTGCGCGACCTGCTCAAGGACCTGCCGGGGCAACTGCGCGAAATGGAAAAACTGCTGCGCGACAACTACATCTGGAAGGCCCGCACCGAGGGCATCGGGTATCTCGATCTGACCGGATGTATGGCACTGGGCATCACCGGGCCGGTGCTGCGCTCCACGGGTCTGCCCCACGATCTGCGTAAGGCACAACCGTACTGCGGCTACGAAACCTACGACTTCGACGTGTGCACCGCCGACGGCTGTGATGCCTTGGGCCGCTACCTGATCCGGGTCGACGAGATGAAGGAGTCGCTGAAGATCGTCGAGCAGTGCGTGGACCGATTACGGCCGGGCCCGGTGATGTTGACCGACAAGAAACTTGCCTGGCCGGCCGATCTGAAGGTCGGCCCCGACGGGCTGGGCAACTCCCCAGATCACATCGCCAAGATCATGGGTACCTCGATGGAGGCGTTGATCCACCATTTCAAGCTGGTCACCGAGGGTATCCGGGTGCCCGCCGGCCAGGTGTACGTCGCGGTCGAATCCCCGCGCGGGGAACTGGGTGTGCACATCGTCAGCGATGGCGGCACCAGGCCGTACCGCGTGCATTACCGCGACCCGTCGTTCACCAATCTGCAAGCGGTGGCGGCGATGTGCGAGGGCGGCATGGTCGCCGACGCGATCTCGGCGGTCGCGTCGATCGACCCGGTCATGGGAGGCGTGGACAGGTGAGTGTCATCGATTTGCGACTGGGCCAGCGGCCCGATGAGACCGGTCCCCCGATATCGGCGGGGCCGCAATCCTATTCGGCCGAGGTGATCAGCCGCCTGGGCGCCGACGCCGAGCAGATCATCGCCCGATACCCGCATCCGCGCTCCGCCCTGCTGCCGCTGCTGCACCTGGTCCAGGCGCAGGACGGCTACCTGACGCCGGCCGGAGTCCGGTTCTGCGCTGAGCAATTGGCGCTCAGTCCGGCCGAGGTGACCGCGGTCGCCACCTTCTACTCCATGTACCGGCGTAGCCCGACCGGGGACTATCTGGTCGGGGTGTGCACGAACACGCTGTGTGCCGTCATGGGCGGCGACGCGCTGCTGGACATCCTGCAGGAACACCTCGGTGTACACGCCGGCGAGACCACCGCAGACGGCTCGATCACCCTGGAACACATCGAATGCAACGCCGCCTGCGACTTCGCTCCGGTCGTCATGGTGAACTGGGAGTTCTTCGACAACCAAACCCCTTCTTCGGTAAGGGAACTGGTCGACGATCTGCGCGCGGGGCAGCCGGTCACCCCCAGCCGCGGCGCGACGCTGTGCACCTTCCGCGAGACCGCGCGGATCCTGGCCGGTGTCGAGGACAGGGCCGCCGGCGCCCCCGACACCTCACCGCCGGGTGCGGCGACGCTCGCCGGGCTCCGGGCCGCCAGGGGTGAGCGATGACCGACCTGACACCGGTGCTGAGCAGCTATTGGGATGCTCCGCAATCCTGGACGCTGCACACCTATCTGCGCCACGACGGGTACCAGGCGCTCGACGCGGCCCTGGACATGGAACCCGACGCGGTCATCGCACTGGTCAAGGAGTCCGGATTGCGCGGTCGCGGCGGCGCCGGCTTCCCGACCGGACAGAAGTGGTCGTTCATCAACCAGGAGCGGAGCCCGCGGAGCGACCATTCAACCGAAGCCGACCCCAAGGCGCACTATCTGGTGGTCAACGCCGACGAGTCGGAACCCGGTACCTGCAAAGACATTCCGCTGATGATGGCCACCCCGCACGTGCTGGTCGAGGGTGCGATCATCGCCTCGTACGCGATCCGGGCGCGGCACGCCTTCATCTACGTGCGCGGCGAGGTGGTACCCGTGTTACGGCGGCTGCGCGCCGCGGTCGCCGAAGCGTACGAGGCCGGGTATCTGGGCCGCGATATCCTGGGGTCGGGTTTCGATCTGGACCTGGTGGTGCACGCCGGGGCCGGGGCCTACATCTGCGGTGAGGAGACCGCGCTGCTGGACTCCCTGGAGGGCCGCCGCGGGCAGCCGCGACTGCGGCCGCCGTTCCCGGCCGTGGCCGGCTTGTACGCCTGCCCGACGGTGGTCAACAACGTGGAGTCCATTGCCAGCGTGCCGCCGATCGTGCGCCGCGGGGTGGACTGGTTCAAGTCGATGGGCTCGGAGAAGTCGCCGGGCTTCACGCTGTACTCGCTGTCCGGTCACGTCACCCGGCCGGGCCAGTACGAGGCTCCGCTGGGCATCACGCTACGAGAACTGCTCGACTACGCCGGTGGGGTCCGGGCCGGGCACCAGCTGAAGTTCTGGACCCCGGGCGGCTCCTCGACGCCGATGCTGACCCCCGAACACCTCGACGTCCCACTGGACTACGAGGGAGTCGGTGGGGCCGGGTCGATGCTGGGCACCAAGGCACTGCAGATCTTCGATGAGACCACCTGTGTGGTGCGGGCGGTGCGCAGGTGGACCCAGTTCTACGCGCACGAGTCCTGCGGCAAGTGCACGCCGTGCCGGGAGGGCACCTACTGGCTGAGCCAGATCTTCGAGCGGCTGGAGACGGGGTCGGGCAACCGGACCGACATCGACACCCTGCTGGACATCTCCGACGCCATCCTGGGCAAGTCGTTCTGCGCCCTGGGCGACGGCGCCGCCAGCCCGATCATCTCGTCCATCAAGTATTTCCGCGACGAGTACGAGGCACATCTGGGCACCGGATGCCCGTTCGACCCGCATGCCTCGACAGTGTTCGCGACGGAAGGGGCAGGGGTATGACGTTGGCCGAACCGGCTGGGCCGCTTGGCGACACCACACCCGTGGACATGGTGACGCTGACCATCGACGATCACCAGATCAGCGTGCCCAAGGGCACGCTGGTGATCCGAGCGGCCGAGCTGATGGGGATCCAGATCCCACGGTTCTGCGACCATCCGTTGCTGGACCCGGTCGGCGCGTGCCGGCAGTGCCTGGTCGAGGTGGAAGGGCAACGCAAACCGCTCGCCTCGTGCACCACGACCGTCACCCCGGACATGGTGGTGCGTACCCAGCTGACCTCGCCCACCGCCGACAAGGCCCAGCACGGGGTGATGGAGCTGCTGCTGATCAATCACCCGCTGGACTGCCCGGTCTGCGACAAGGGTGGCGAATGCCCCCTACAGAACCAGGCGATGTCCAACGGCCGCACCGACTCCCGGTTCACCGATGTCAAACGCACCTACCCCAAGCCGATCAACCTGTCCGCGCAGGTGCTGCTGGACCGCGAGCGCTGCGTGTTGTGCGCGCGCTGCACCCGGTTCTCCGATCAGATCGCCGGAGACCCCTTCATCGAGTTACTGGAACGCGGCGCGCTGCAGCAGGTCGGCATCGCATCAGGAGACGAAGCAGCGCCGTTCAATTCATACTTCTCCGGCAACACCGTGCAGATCTGTCCCGTCGGTGCGCTGACCGGCACCGCCTACCGGTTCCGCGCCCGCCCGTTCGACCTGGTGTCCTCGCCGAGCGCGTGCGAGCACTGCGCCTCGGGCTGTGCCCAGCGCACCGATCACCGGCGCGGAAAGGTGTTGCGGCGCCTGGCCGGCGACGATCCCGAGGTCAACGAGGAATGGAACTGCGACAAGGGTCGGTGGGCGTTCGCCTACGCCACCCAGGGCGACCGGATCACCACCCCGCTGCTGCGCGACCCCGACGGAACACAACGGCCCGCCTCCTGGTCGGAAGCGGTGGCGGTGGCCCTGCGGGGACTGACCGCGGGCGGGGCCGGGGTACTGACCGGCGGCCGCCTGACCCTCGAAGACGCCTACGGTTACGCCAAGTTCGCCCGGATCATGCTGGGCACCAACGATATCGACTTCCGGGCCAGGGCCGGCTCACAGGAGGAGCTGCACTTCCTGGCTCACGCCGTGGCCGGTCAGCCGTTCGCGGTGACCTACGCCGACCTGGAGACCGCACCCGCAGTCCTGCTGGCCGGGCTGGAACCCGAAGAGGAATCCCCCATCGTGTTCCTGCGGCTGCGCAAGGCGGTCCGCAAGCGCGGGCTGCCGGTCGTCTGCGTGGCCCCCTTCGCCAGCCGCGGGCTGACGAAATTGGGCGGCCGGCTGGTCAGCGCGGCGCCGGGCGGCGAAGCCGCGGCGCTGGACGGACTGCGCGCCGAGCTCCCCTCGGGCAGCATCATCCTGGTCGGTGAGCGGCTGGCCACCTCACCGGGTGCCTACACCGCAGCGGTCCGGCTGGCGGATGCGACCGGCGCCCGGATCGGCTGGGTGCCCAGGCGCGCCGGCGACCGAGGCGCGCTGGAAGCCGGTGCGGCACCGAACCTGCTGCCCGGCGGGCGGCCGGTCACCGACCCGGCCGCCCGCGCGGAAGTGGCCGCGGCCTGGAATGTCGAAGAGTTGCCGGAGCGGCCGGGCCGCGACACCGCGGACATCCTGGCCGCCGCGGCCGCCGGCGAACTGGCCGCCCTGCTGATCGGCGGGGTGGACGTCGACGACCTGCCCGACCCGGCCGCCGCACTGGCCGCCGTCGAGGCCGCGGGTTTCGTGGTCAGCCTCGAGTTGCGCCACAGCGCGATCACCGAGCGCGCCGACGTGGTGTTCCCGGTCGCACCCGTGACCGAGAAGAGCGGCGCCTTCGTGAACTGGGAGGGCCGTCCCCGCGTATTCGACGGTGCCCTGCCCCCGGCGGCGACCAGCGATATGCGGGTACTGGCCGCGCTGGCCGACGAGGTGGGCGTCGACCTCGGCCTCACCGACGCGCCCCGGGTGCGCGCCGAACTGGCCTGCCTCGGCGGGTGGCAGGGCAAGCCGGCCCTCGCACCGGATATCGCCCCGGCCCCACGGGAGGCCGGGCCGGGCCAGGCCGTGCTCTCCTCGTGGCGGATGCTGCTCGATGCCGGCCGGCTACAGGACGGGGAACCGTACCTGGCCGGTACCGCCCGCCCGGTGGTGGCCAGGCTGTCCGCGGGCACCGCCGCCGAAACCGGTTGCACCGACACGGTTCGGGTCAGTACCGACCGGGGATCGATCACCGTTGCCCTGGAGATCACCGAGATGCCGGACCGGGTGGTGTGGCTACCGCTGAACTCGGCCGGGTCGGCGGTGCATACGACATTGGGCGCCGGCGTCGGCGACATCGTGCGGATCGAGCCGGTATGAACACCCCGGATCTGACCTCATTCGGCCACGACCCATGGTGGCTGGTGATCGCGAAAGCGCTCGGCATCTTCGTCTTCCTGCTACTGACCGTGCTGGTGGCCATCCTGGTGGAGCGGAAAGTGCTGGGCCGCATGCAGATGCGGTTCGGCCCCAACCGGGTCGGCCCGTTCGGGCTGTTGCAGAGCCTGGCCGACGGCGTCAAACTCGCGCTCAAAGAGGGGCTCATCCCGGCCGCGGTCGACAAGCCGATCTACCTGCTGGCCCCGGTACTGGCGGTGATCCCCGCGATCATGGCGTTCGCCGTCATCCCGATGGGCGGTTACGTATCGGTGTTCGGGCACACCACACCGTTACAGCTGACCGACCTGCCGGTGGCGGTGCTCTACGTGCTGGCGGTCACCTCCATCGGGGTGTACGGCATCGTGCTGGCCGGCTGGGCTTCTGGCTCGACCTACCCGCTGCTGGGTGGTTTGCGTTCCAGCGCCCAGGTGATCTCCTACGAGATCGCGATGGCACTGTCCTTCGCCGCGGTGTTCCTGTACGCGGGCACCATGTCGACCTCGGGTATCGTGGCCGCCCAGCACGACACCTGGTACGTCTTCCTGCTCCTGCCGTCATTCCTGGTCTACGTCACCTCGATGGTCGGCGAGACCAACCGGGCGCCGTTCGACCTGCCGGAGGCCGAAGGTGAACTGGTGGGCGGGTTCCACACCGAGTACTCGTCGCTGAAGTTCGCGATGTTCATGCTCGCCGAGTACGTCAACATGACCACGGTGTCGGCCCTGGCCACCACGATGTTCCTCGGTGGCTGGCACGCACCGTTCCCGTTCAACATGATCGACGGCGCGAACTCCTGGTGGTGGCCACTGCTGTGGTTCGTCGCGAAGGTGTGGACCTTCCTGTTCTTCTACATCTGGCTGCGTGCCACCTTGCCCAGGCTGCGCTACGACCAGTTCATGGCGCTGGGCTGGAAGATCCTCATCCCGCTGTCCCTGGGCTGGATCGTCGTCGTCGCCGTCACCCACGAGTTGCGGGCCCAAGGCTCCCCGTCGTGGATGACCGCGGTGGTCAGCGTCGGCGTCATCGCGGCCGCCGCCCTGCTTCTACTGGTGTGGAATGCACTGCGGCACAACATCGCGGCGCCGACCCCACCCCCTGACACCGGGGCCTTCCCGGTGCCGCCGCTACCGCACAAGGAGGCCGCAGATGTCTAAGGTCGGCGATGCACTGGCCGGGTTCGGTGTCACCTTCAAGACGATGTTCACCAAGCCGATCACCGAGCAGTACCCCGAACATCCCGGTCCGGTGGCAGCGCGCTATCACGGCCGCCACCAGCTCAACAGGTATGCCGACGGCCTGGAGAAATGCATCGGCTGCGAACTGTGCGCATGGGCGTGTCCGGCCGATGCGATCTTCGTCGAAGGCGCGGACAACACCGAGGGACAACGCTTCTCACCCGGCGAGCGGTACGGACGGGTGTACCAGATCAACTACCTGCGCTGTATCGGGTGTGGGTTGTGCATCGAGGCCTGCCCCACCCGGGCGCTGACCATGACCAACGACTACGAGATGGCCGATGACAACCGTGCCGACCTGATCTACGGCAAGGACAAACTGCTGGCCCCGCTCACACCCGAGATGACCGTCCCGCCGCACGAGATGGCGCCCGGCAGCACCGACGAGGACTACTACCGCGGCAACATCACCGCGACAGGCCTCGGCATTCCGAAGGTCCCGACCCGATGAACGCGACGCTGCTCTCCGAGGGCCTGGCACAGACCTCGACCACCGAGGCCGTCACCTTCTGGATCGTCGGCACCCTGGCCGTCCTCGGTGCGATCGGGGTGGTGGCCGCCACCAAAGCGGTGTACTCGGCACTGTTCCTGGCGATCACGATGATCAACCTCGCGGTGCTCTATATCGCGCAGGACGCCGTGTTCCTCGGGATCGTCCAGGTTGTCGTCTACACCGGTGCGGTGATGATGCTGTTCTTGTTCGTACTCATGCTGATCGGTGTCGATACCTCGGAGTCGCTGGTGGAAACCATTCGCGGGCAACGGGTTGCGGCCATCGTGGCCGGTATCGGCTTCGGGGTACTGCTGATCGGCGGGATCGGCAACGTCGCGGTGAACGGATTCGCGGGGCTCGATGCCGCGAACCGGGGCGGCAACGTCGAGGGTCTGGCCGCCCTGATCTTCACCCGCTATGTCTGGGCGTTCGAGCTCACCAGCGCGCTGCTGATCACCGCCACCCTGGGCGCGATGGTACTGGCGCACCGGGAACGGTTCGACCGCCGCAAAACCCAGCGCGAGCTGGCGATCGAGCGGTTCGGGCCGGGCGGTTATCCGACCACACTGCCCAGCCCCGGAGTGTACGCGCGGCACAACGCCGTGGATGTCCCGGCCCGGCTGCCCGACGGCACCGCGGCCCGGACGTCGGTCAGCACCATTCTGGTTCCGCGGGACGGGAGCAAGTGATGAATCCCGCGAACTACCTGTATCTGTCGGCCCTGCTGTTCACCATCGGCGCGACCGGGGTGCTGTTGCGCCGCAACGCGATCGTCATGTTCATGTGCGTCGAACTGATGCTCAACGCGGCGAACCTGGCCTTCGTCACCCTCTCCCGGATGCATGGTCACCTCGACGGGCAGGTGGTGGCGTTTTTCACCATGGTGGTCGCCGCGTGTGAGGTGGTGGTGGGCCTGGCCATCATCATGACGATCTTCCGGGCCCGGCGATCGGCCTCCGTGGACGCGGCCAGTCTGCTGAGGAACTGATGAGCGCCTGCGCGAAGAAGAGACGGTACTGATGACCTGGCTGCTGATCGCCCTCCCCCTGGCCGGTGCGGCCGTGCTGCTGCTCGGGGGCAGGGCCACCGACAGCTGGGGTCACCTGCTGGGTTGCGCGACGGCCCTGGCGTCATTCCTTGTGGGCGTGGTGCTGTTCGCCGATCTGCTCGGCCGCGATGCCGATGACCGGGTGATCCAGCAGACCCTGTTCTCCTGGGTACCGGTCGGGGCGCTGCACGTCGACTTCGGTCTGCAAGTCGACGCGCTGTCCATCTGTTTCGTGCTGCTGATCACCGGGGTGGGTTCGCTGATCCACCTGTACTCCATCGGCTACATGAGCCACGATCCCGATCGTAGAAGGTTTTTCGCCTACCTCAACCTGTTCGTCGCGGCGATGCTGCTGCTGGTCCTGGCCGACAACTACCTGGGCCTGTACATGGGGTGGGAAGGTGTCGGCTTGGCGTCCTACCTGCTGATCGGGTTCTGGTCGTACAAGCCGTCGGCGGCGACCGCCGCCAAGAAGGCGTTCATCGTCAACCGGGTCGGCGACATGGGCCTGGCGCTGGCGCTGATGGTGATGTTCAGTACGGCCGGAACCGTCTCGTACGCCGGCGTTTTCGGGGCGGCACCGGGATTGTCCGAGGGTTCGCTGAACACGATCGGGCTCCTGCTGCTGCTCGCCGCGTGCGGTAAGTCCGCGCAGGTGCCACTGCAGTCCTGGTTGGGTGACGCGATGGAAGGCCCGACGCCGGTGTCGGCGCTCATCCATGCCGCAACCATGGTCACCGCGGGTGTCTATCTGATCGTGCGATCCGGGCCGGTGTTCAACCTCGCCCCCCACGCTCAGCTGGCCGTCACGGTCGTCGGCGCGGTCACCTTGCTGTTCGGCGCGATCATCGGGTGCGCGAAGGACGACATCAAGAAAGCCCTTGCCGCCTCGACGATGTCGCAGATCGGCTACATGGTGCTGGCCGCCGGGCTGGGCCCGGCCGGCTACGCGGTGGCGATCATGCATCTGCTCACGCACGGCTTCTTCAAGGCCGGGTTGTTCCTCGGCGCCGGGTCGGTGATGCACGGTATGAACGACGAAACCGATATGCGCCGCTACGGTGGTCTGCGCACGTACATGCCGGTGACGTTCGTGACGTTCGGGCTGGGGTACCTGGCGATCATCGGGGTGCCGCCGTTCGCCGGCTTCTTCTCCAAGGACGCCATCATCGAGACCGCGTTCGCCACCGGCGGGGCACGCGGATGGCTGCTGGGCGGCGCGGCACTGCTGGGTGCGGGTATCACCGCGTTCTACATGACCCGGGTGATGCTGATGACGTTCTTCGGCGAAAAGCGTTGGGAAGAACACGAACAACATCCCCACGAATCCCCCGGCATCATGACCGCCCCGATGATCGTACTGGCCATCGGCTCGGTCGGCGCCGGTGCGTTGCTGGCCATCGGCGGCAACCTGGCGCACTGGCTGGAACCGGTGGTCGGCAGCCACGAAGCCCACGGTGCCGTCCCGGTGTGGGTCATGACCGTGGTGACCCTGTCGGTGGTCGCGATCGGTGTCGTTGTCGCCTACCGGATGTACGCGATGCGCCCGGTTCCCGACACCGCGCCGCAGGGCTCGGCATTGACCGAGGCGGCGCGCGCCGACCTGTACGGCGACCGGTTCAACGAATCGGTGTTCATGCGGCCTGGCCGGCAGCTCACCGCGGGTCTGGTCGAGATCGACGATGACGCCGTCGACGGGGTGACCCGCGGCCTGGCCGGACTGATCGGTGATGCCTCCCGGCGGATGCGGTCCTGGCAGACCGGATTCGCCCGGTCCTACGCCCTGTCCATGCTCGGCGGCGCGGCCCTGGTGATCGGAGCGTTCCTGGTGGTGAGGATCTGGTGACCGGCATCGGCTGGCTGAGCGCGCTGTGGGCGGTGCCGATCGTCGGCGCCGCGGTGGTGATCCTGTTGCCCGCCAAGCGGGTCGCACGTTATGTGGCGCTGGCGGTGTCGTGTGCGGTGCTGGCCATCGCGCTCGTGCTCGCGGTGCGGTTCGACCCGGTGGGACCGCAGTTCCAGTTCGTCGAGGACCACCAGTGGATTCCGACCTTCGGCACCGGCTACATCCTCGGTGTCGACGGGATCGCGCTGGCCCTGGTGGTGCTGACCGCGGTGTTGGTGCCGCTGCTGTTGATCGCAGGCTGGAACACCGGGGGCGGAGCGGCGGGAGAATCACCTGCCGGGGACGAGACCCGCTTCGGGATACGTTCCACCCAGAGTTATCTGGCACTGACCCTCGCTGTCGAAGGCATGGTGCTGATCTCACTGGTCGCCCTCGACGTGCTGCTGTTCTACGTGTTCTTCGAGGCCATGCTCATCCCGATGTACTTCCTGATCGGCGGGTTCGGTGGCGTCGGCAGGAGCGCCGCGGCGGTGAAGTTCCTGCTGTACAACCTGTTCGGCGGGCTCATCATGCTGGCCGGGGTGATCGGACTGTACGTGGTGACCACCGATGCCCTCGGAGGGACGTTCGACTTCCGGGCCATCGTCGGTGCGGTCTCCCGCGGCGAACTCGGCGCCAGCCCCGCCGTGCTCAATGCCCTGTTCCTCGGATTCATGTTCGCCTTCGCGGTGAAGGCCCCGCTGTGGCCGTTCCACCGCTGGCTGCCGGATGCCGCCGTCGAGGCCACCCCGGCGACGGCGGTGCTGATGATGGCCGTCGTCGACAAGGTCGGCACCTTCGGCATGCTGCGGTACTGCCTGCAACTGTTCCCCGACGCGTCGATGACGTTCCGGCCGTTGATCATCACCCTCGCGGTGATCGGCATCGTCTACGGCGCCGTCGTGGCGATCGGTCAGACCGATGTCATGCGGCTGATCGCCTACACGTCGATCTCCCACTTCGGGTTCATCATCCTGGGTATCTTCGTGATGACCAGCCAGGGCCAGTCCGGGTCCACGCTCTACATGGTCAACCACGGCATCTCCACGGCGGCACTGTTCCTGATCGCCGGATTCCTGGTGTCACGCCGGGGTTCGCGGCTCATCGCCGACTTCGGTGGTGTGCAGAAGGTGGCCCCGGTGCTGGCCGGAACCTTCCTGGTCGCGGGACTGGCCACCCTGTCGCTGCCCGGGCTGGCGCCGTTCATCTCCGAATTCCTGGTGTTGATCGGCACATTCACCCGATACCCGGCGATCGCGGTGTTCGCGGTGAGTGCACTGGTGTTGTCTGCGATCTACATCCTGTGGGCGTACCAGCGGATGATGACGGGACCGGTGAAGGACGGCAACGAGCGGTTGCGCGATCTGGTGCCGCGGGAACTGATCGTGGTGGCGCCGCTGATCGCGCTGCTGCTGGTGCTGGGTATCTACCCGAAGCCCGCGCTGGATGTCATCAATCCGGCCGTCGACCACACCCTGCGCACGATTCATCAGCAGGATCCCGTCCCGACCGCGGAGGGCTCGCACCGATGACACTGCCTGGTCCATTTCCGGTCGCTTCGCTCTCTCCGGCACCGTCCATCGAGTACTTCCAGCTGTCACCGATGCTCATCGTGCTCGGGGTGGCGGTGGCGGGCGTTCTGGTGGAAGCGTTCCTGCCGCGCGGTGTCCGGTACGCCACCCAACTGGTGCTCGCCGTGGGCGGTCAACTGGCCGCGCTGGCAGCGGTGGTACTGGTGACACTGTCCCTCAACGGCGCGGGCGGCCCGGCGGCGGTCGGCGCTGTCGCGCTGGACCGACCGGCACTGTTCCTCCAGGGCACGCTGCTGCTCATCGGTATCCTCGGCACGCTTCTGATCGCCGAGCGGCGGATACCCGCCACAGAAGGACCAGGGGGGCTCGGTCTGGACGCGTTCACCCCGCAAGCCGCGGCGGTTCCGGGCAGCGTCGCGGAGAAAATCGCGGACAAAGCCAGCCCGAAATTCTTTGTCGCCCAGACGGAGGTCTTCCCGCTCACGATGTTCGCCGTGGCAGGGATGATGTTGTTCCCGGCCGCCGACGACCTGCTGACCATGTTCGTCGCGCTCGAGGTGTTCTCCCTGCCGCTGTACTTGATGTGCGGGCTGGCACGCCGGCGACGGCTGCTGTCCCAGGAAGCCGCGCTGAAGTACTTTCTGCTGGGTGCGTTCTCGTCGGCATTCTTCCTGTACGGGATCGCGATGCTGTACGGGTTCTCCGGCGGCTTCAGCCTCGGTGGGATCGCCGCCGCGGTGACCACCGGCGGGGACACCTCGATGGCGGTGGTCGGGGTGGCCCTGGTGTCGGTCGGGGTGTTGTTCAAAGTGGGTGCGGTGCCGTTTCATTCGTGGATTCCCGATGTCTATCAGGGCGCCCCGACGCCGGTGACGGCGTTCATGGCGGCGGCCACCAAGATCGCCGCGTTCGGGGCGATGTTGCGGATCTTCTATGTGGCGCTGCCCGGCCTGGCGCATGACTGGCGTCCAGTGCTGTGGGTCATCGCCATCCTCACCATGGCAGTCGGCACCATCACCGCCATCTCCCAGAGCGATGTCAAGCGGATGCTGGCGTATTCCTCGGTGGCGCATGCCGGGTTCATCCTCACCGGGGTGATCGCCCTCAACGGTGCCGGACTGTCGGCGACACTGTTCTATCTGTTCGCCTACGGTTTCAGCACCTTGGGCGCGTTCGCGCTCGCCGGCCTGGTACGCAACGCCGACGGCGAAGAGGCCACCACTCTGTCCCAGTGGGCCGGGCTGGGCCGTCGTTATCCCCTGGTGAGCGTGGTCTTTTCGCTGTTTCTGCTGGCATTCGCGGGTATCCCGCTGACCAGTGGCTTCGTGGCCAAGTTCGCGGTGTTCAAGGCCGCCGCCGAGGGCGGAGCCGCTCCGCTGGTGATCGTCGGTGTGGTCGCCAGTGCCGTGGCAGCGTACTTCTACGTGCGCGTCATCGTGTTGATGTTCTTCACGGATCCGCCCGAGAACCCACCCGTCGTGGTGGTCCCCAGCATGCTCAGCACGGTGACCGTGACCATCACCGCGGCCGTGACTTTCGCGCTCGGCGCGCTGCCCCAACCCCTGCTGGACCTGGTCAACGGCCAGCAGTTCACCGGTTGACGGCCTGGCGTACCTGCCCGGCGATCAGCTCGTACATGCCACGGGTGACCTCGGTGGCGTCGCTCATGATGTTGTAGCCGTGGTCGACGGCGGGCACCTCGACGTAGTCGGCGAGCGCACCGACCGCGTCCAGGCTCTTGGCGTAGGCGGCCGCCTCGTCGCGAAGCCTGTCGTACTCGCATGTGATCACCAAAGCCCGTGCAATACCGGCGATCTCGTCGGCGTTGTCACCCCACGCCGGCGAGGCCAGCGGATCGCGGCGGCGCTTCTGGTCGGGAATGTAAGCGGTGTCGAACACCTCTCCCATCCATGGTTTCATGATGGCCTTGCCGCCCAGCGGCGACCGCTTGCGTCCCGTCGCCGTCACCAGGTCCAGTGGCGCATAGTGCAGCACCTGCAGCGCGATCGGCGGACCGCCGGGTGTCAGCGCCATCCGGGACACGGCCGCCGACAGATTGCCCCCTGCGCTCTGTCCGCCCACACAGAGCCGGTCGCCCGCCTCCTGTGCCGCCGCCCAGGACACCACGTCGTACAACTGCTCGACGGGGGTCGGGAATCGACAGTCGGGAGCGAGCAGATAGTCGGTGTTAACCACGGTGACGTCGGCGCGGGCCGCCAGGAAGCGGCACCATGGATCGTCCTGTTCCCGGTGTCCGACGACGAAGCCGCCGCCGTGGATGTTGACGTACACCCCGGCGGGCTCGCCGACCGGGTGGTAGATGGTTGCGGCGGTGTCACCGTGCCGAGTCGGGATGTCGGCCTCGGTGGTGCGCCCGGCGATGTCCGGGAACTGCACACCCGGTTTTGGGCTGGGGTTGACGACCCGGGAGAACAGCCGGGCCAGGGCATCGGCGATGAGGGGAGTCGACAAGATGGACACCGCATCGACCATACGCACGAGGTTGCAGCGATGGGTGTCGGATCACCTAGCACTGGGTCAGCGGACGATGCCGTGCACCACGATTGCGGTGGTCTGGTCCAGCCACTCTTCGTCGAGTTCCCATCCGGGCACCAGCAGCATGCGCAGCAGGTTCACCCCGCCGATGACCTCGATGAGCCGGTCGGGGTCGACATCGGGACGCACCTCACCACGGTCGACCGCATGTACCAGGCGGTCCCGCACGACGCCGAACAATCCGGTGAACCGGCTCATCACCCGGTAGCTCAGCTCGGCGTCGGCGGCCATATCGGCGATGACCCCGGGCAGCGCGGCACGCACGACAGGGCTGGTGAACACCGCTGCTGCCGCGGCGATCATGGCGCGGACGTCGGTGGCGATATCGCCCTCCGGCATGCCGAGGGCGGTCGGTGCGGTGGGGAACGCCGCCTCGTGCACCAACTCGGCTTTGCTCGACCATCGGCGGTAGAGCGCGGTTTTGGTGGTGCCGGCGCGCTCCGCGACGGCCGCCATGGTCAGGTTTGAATAACCGATCTCCACAAGCAGATCCGCTGTGGCCCCGAGTATGGCAGCGTCGATGCGGGGATCCCGGGGCCGCCCGGCCCCCTTGTCAATCGAAGACGAGTCTGCTTTCATATCGCTACCAATAGTAGCGTAATTGGTAGCTTCAGTCGTTTCGGAAGGAACACCGTGTCGAACGAACCGGCCGTCGAAGATGTCAGCCGCCTCCAGCACTCCAGCCGAGATGTCAGCACCGTGCCCGCCGCGATCGCCCAGTGGCTTGCGACGCAACTGCCCGGCAAGGACACGCCCGCGGTCACCGTCGAGAGCGGTGTGGACGCCAACGGCATGTCCTCGGAGACCATCCTGCTGACCGTCGACTGGGACGGCACGCAGCAGCGCATGGTCGCACGCGTCGCCCCCACCGATGCCGATGTTCCGGTGTTCTCCTCATACCGGCTCGACCACCAATTCGAGCTCATGCGCCAGGTGGGCGAGCTCACCGATGTCCCGGTCCCCCGGGTCCGCTGGATCGACACCACCGGTGACGTGCTGGGCACCCCGTTCTTCCTGATGGACCGTGTCGAGGGCATCGTGCCGCCCGATGTCATGCCCTACACGTTCGGCGGCAACTGGTTCGCCGACGCACCGGTGGATCGGCAGCGCGAATTGCAGGACTCCACCGTCGAGGTGCTGGCCAAACTGCACTCGATTCCCGATGCCGCGCAACGGTTTGCGTTCCTGTCCGAATCCGACCCATCCGGGGACACCCTGCTGGCCAGGCATTTCGGCTGGCTCAAGGATTGGTATGAGTTCTCGGTGCCCGATATCGGGCGTTCCGAGCTGGTCGAGCGGGCATTGGGCTGGTTGGCGGACAACTTCCCGGCCGAGGTGGCCGCCACGACTCCCGTGCTGGCGTGGGGCGACTCGCGTATCGGCAACGTGCTGTACGAGGACTTCCGGCCGGCCGCGGTGCTGGACTGGGAGATGGCGACCGTCGGCCCACGCGAGCTGGACGTCTCGTGGATCATCTTCGCGCACATGGTGTTCCAGGAGCTGGCCGGACTGGCAGGGCTGCCCGGCCTGCCGGACGTGCTACGCGAGGAGGACGTGCGCGCCACCTACGAGCGGCAGACCGGGGTCACCCTGGGCGACCTGCGGTGGTTCTACATCTACTCCGGCGTGATCTGGTGCTGCGTATTCATGCGCACCACCGCACGCCGTGTGCACTTCGGCGAGATGGACAAACCCGAGGACGTGGAGTCGACGTTCTATCACGCCTCACTGTTGCGACGACTGCTGGAGGATCCGCGGGGAAAGGAACACTCATGATCGGCCCGATGGACGAATTCCCGATTCACCAGATCCCGAAACCCATTGCCTGGCCCGGATCTTCGGACCGGAACTTCTACGACCGGTCCTACTACAACGCGCATGACCGCAGTGGGGACATCTTCCTCATCACCGGTATCGGGTACTACCCCAACCTCGGGGTGAAGGACGCCTTCCTGTTGGTCTCCCGCCGCGGCAGCGGCAGATTCGGCGGAAGCGGAGATACCCAGACCGCGGTCCACCTGTCCGACGCCATCGACCAGGATCGGCTCGACCAACACGTGCTGGGCTACCGCGTCGAGGTCCAGGAACCGCTGCACAAGCTGCGGATCACCCTCGACAAGACCGACGGGATCGCCGCCGACCTCACCTGGACCGGCCTGTTCGACGTCGTGCAGGAGCAGCCACACATCATGCGGCAGGGCAACCGGGTCACCCTGGATGCCCAGCGCTTCGCCCAACTGGGTTCGTGGAGCGGCTCATTGGAGATCGACGGCGAACACATCACGGTGGACCCCGCGGTATGGATCGGATCCCGGGACCGCTCGTGGGGTATCCGCCCGATCGGCGAGGCCGAGCCGGCGGGCCGGCCCGCCGACCCGCCCTTCGAGGGCATGTGGTGGCTCTACGTCCCGATGGCGTTCGACGAGTTCTCGATCGTGGTGATCATCCAGGAGGAGCCCAACGGGTTCCGGTCACTCAACGACTGCACCCGCATCTGGAAAGACGGGCGCGTCGAGCAACTCGGCTGGCCGCGGGTGAAGATCCACTACCGATCCGGCACCCGCATCCCCACCGGCGCCACCATCGACGCGACGGCACAGGATGGTTCTCCCGTGCGGTTCGAGGTGGAATCCAAACTGCCCGTGCCCATTCACGTCGGCGGTGGCTACGGCGGTGACTCGGACTGGACGCACGGCGTATGGCGAGGTGAGAAGTTCACCGAGCGGCTCACCTACGACATGAACGACCCGGCCGTCATCGGGCGCTCCGGGTTCGGGGTGATCGATCACGTCGGCCGCGCCGTGTGCACCGAAGGTGACCGCTCCCCCGCCGAGGGCTGGGGCTTGTTCGAGCACGGTGCGCTTGGCCGGCACGACCCGTCCGGGTTCGCCGACTGGCTGACGGTCGCACCGTAACCCGAGAGCCTGCGGCACCACACGTGCGCGGTGCGAGTCACACCGCCCCGAACAGCGCCGCCGCGGCCACAGCTTCCACCAGGCAGTAGAACCAGTTGGGGTAGAACGGCGTCCGCCCGTCGAACACCGACACCAACCGTCCGACAGCCATCCCCGCCAGGGCGACACCGACGGTGATCAGTATGCCGGTGCGCGCCTCCGGCACCCGTGATGCGTAGACGAGCACCGCGGCGATGGCCAGACCGAACCCGCCGTACACGGCGCGGACTTCAGCGCGTGCGGTCGCCGTGCCGAGGGTGACGCCGAACGGGCGCAGCATGGTTGCCGGGGCCGCCAGGGCGTACAGACCCATACTGGCGAAGAACACCGCCATGAAGAGTTCGACCACGGTAACCTCCTGTTTCGTCAGCGATCAGGAGTCCAGCATGCCCAGCCCCGTACCGGCGGCGCTTCCACAAACCTGCTCCCCAACGGTGTGGTTGTGGCCCGGGCAGGCGTTGTATGCCGGTCCAGCACTGGGATTGGCGCCGCATTCCGGGTCGGCGTGGTGCCTGGCCGTCGGAGTCGACGGGCCGCTGACCGTCACCGTGGGCAGCCAGCGGATCGTCACGCGTACGGCGCTCATCCCACCGCGGGTGATCCACCACTTGGCCCTGGACGGCCGTTTGGTGACCTGCTACCTCGATCCCGCGTCCGAGCGCAGCGCGTCCTGCCGGCTTCGTTTCACCCAGTTCCAGGGCGTTGTCGGCATCGATCATGAGCGCCGGGACGCGTTGTTGACGCTGCCCCAGGATGATGGGGCCGCAGCACGCTGGCGCGATGCCGCCGCCCCGGCCGCAATCCACCCCATCGATACCCGGATCAAGATGGTGGCCAAGCAGATTCGTGACGACCCCGCGGTGTCGATCCCGGCCGGAGAAATGGCCTCGGCCACCGGATTGTCCGAATCGCGGTTCCTGCACCTGTTCCGGCAGGAGACCGGATGCAGCCTACGCCGCTACCGGCTGTGGAGCCGGCTGATCCGGGCCGGAACCGAGCTGGCGACCGGCAGCAATCTCACCACCGCCGCTGCCGAGGCGGGTTTCGCCAGCCCGTCGCACCTGGCCGACCGATTCAAGACGACGTTCGGACTGTCCGCCACCCGGCTACTGGCGACCGGCGTCACCATCCGGACGCCGTAGTTCGGCATACGCGGCGACGAGCGCGTCGAGCGTGAAATTCCGGTTCAGACCGCTCGGATTGGGCAGCACCCACGCCTGTGCGCCCGCGATGTCACGCGGTTGCCGTCCCCACTCGAGATCGGGGCGCGACAGCATCGCCGCCAGCGCACGTTTGCCGAGGAACGCGACCACCCGCGGCGCGTAATGCCGGATCTTGGCCTCGAACACCGGTGCCGAGTCACGGAATTCAGCTGCGGTGACATCACTGGCACGCGGGGTCGGCCGGGTGACGACGGCGGTGATACCGCAGCCGTAGGTCAGCAGCAGCTGCTCCTGGTCGGGTCGCAACCGGACGTCGGTGTAACCCGCACGGTGTAGCACCGTCCAGAAGCGGTTGCTCGGGCTGGAGAAATTGTGCCCGTCAGCCGCGGCGGTGGACGCCGGGTTGATCCCGCAGAAGACGACATCCAGTCCGGTGGCCAGGATGTCGGGCGAATACCCCATCAGTGAGATTGTGCACTGTGGTCGAATGGACCGATGGCCTCGGGACGAACTTCGGTGCTGGTCGCCCTGGCCGCGGTGTTCGGCGCGGTCGAATGGGTGACATGGAAGGCCTCACGCGATCTGACCGCGGGGCCGTCCGGGCCTCCGCTACCGGGCGAGGCGATCTTGGTGTTGGGCTGCCCGATTCCCCCGCTGTGGAAATGGCGGGTGCGCATAGCCGTGCGCTCGACCGATCCCGGCACAGCCCTATTCGTCTTCTCCGGCGGGGCGGTGCGCACGCGGCTGCCGGAAGCTCGCATGATGGCGGATTACGCCATCGACCGTCTGGGCGTGCCTTCGGCACATGTCGTGCTCGAGGACCAGTCGCGCACCACGGTGCAGAACGTGGCGAATTCGATACCGCTGCTGACCGCAAGCCCCGTCATCAAGATCGCATCGAACACCTTCCATGCGCGTCGGGCCCGACAGATTCTTCACGACCAGTCGCCGCACCTGGCGTCCCGCCTGCGAGCCGCCCGCGATTACCTGCCGGCCGAGTGGGGGCCCTTGCACGCGCTCCTGCTCGCCTATCACCTCCACCGGGACCGGCACGCGAACTAGATGGCGACCTTCGGTGTGGCGGCCGGCTTGCCAGCGGCGGAGTTGACCGGCACCCGGCCGAAGACCATCGACTCCCCGATCCGGTCGAGCCGGTGCTCCAACGCATCAAGAGCGTAGTTGTGCCGCACCTTCCACGGCCGCCGGGTACCGGATTTCGGCAGCGCATGCGGGGCGCGCTGCACGTACCCGGCGTTGAGATCCCAGGCCGGTCTCTCCTGCATGGGTACCCCACCCAAATGTGGATACGCATGGGTGTATCCGTGAGAGTCCATGTAGGCCAGCAGCTTTGCCACTGCTTTGGCGGTCATGTCGGCCCGTAGCGTCCACGAGGCGTTGGTGTAGCCGACACACCACGCCATATTCGGCACCTCCTCGAGGAGATGTTCCTTGTAGACGAAGCGATCGGTGGGGTCGATGCGCTGCTTGTCGATACTGAGCTCGATCCCGCCGAGCGCCTGCAACGTCAGCCCCGTCGCGGTGACGATGATGTCTGCGCCCACCCGCTCGCCCGACTTCAACACGATGCCGGTGGTGTCGACGTGGTCGATGTGGTCGGTGATCACCTCGACACGCCCGGCGGTGATGTCTTCGAAGAGATCGCCGTCGAGCACCAGACACATCCGCTGGTCCCACGGCCGGTAGCGCGGGTTGAAATGCACATCGATGGGATATCCGTGCGGCAGTCGCGCCTTGTTGCGGTCGCGGATCACCTTGCGCCCCATGTTCGGGGCCTTCCGGAAGAAGACGTACGTCAGGTAGTGAACCCAGGCGTTGAGTGTACGCACGATCTGATGAGACATCTTGCGCGGCAGTATGTTCCGGATTCCCTGCGTGAAAGCAGGGACAGCGGACATCGCTGCCATGTAGGTCGGGGAGCGCTGCAGCATGGTGACGTGGGCGGCCTGCTCGGCCAGCGCGGGCACCAGGCTGATCGCCGTCGCGCCGCTGCCGATCACCACCACCCTCTTGCCTGCGTAATCCAATGACTCGGGCCAGAACTGCGGATGTACGACCTGACCGCCGAAATCCTCCATTCCGGGGATCCGCGGGTTGTGTGGCTGGTCGTAGTCGTAATAGCCGGTACCGAAGAACAGGAACCGCGCCCGGTACACCGCGCTATCGGAATCGCCCCCCGTCGCTTCGCTCGCCCTGGAACTTTCCCCCGTCGCTTCGCTCGCCCTGGTACGTACCGTCCAGGTATCAGTGGTCGAGTCCCAATCGGCCGAGAGCACCCGGGTGCCGAACCGGATGTGCCGATCGATGCCGTATTTGCGCGCCGCATCGGTGAGGTACTGGCGGATATCGGCGCCGTCGGCGACGTGTTCCTGCCGGGTCCACGGCTCGTAGGGGAAGCTGAGGGTGAAGATATCGCTGTCAGATCGAATACCCGGATACCGGAACAGATCCCATGTGCCGCCGATGCGTTCGCGCCGCTCCAGAATGGTGTAGCTCAGCTGCGGGTTCTGTTCGTGGATGCGGTAGGCGGCGTTGATCCCGGAGATGCCGGCCCCGATGATCAGTACATCTGACCATTCGGGAGAGGACTCGACCTGCTCCTCGCCCATGGACAACCTCCTCGTGGTCCGTTGCCGTACCACCACCATAGGTGCTCAGGTGCGCAGCGCGTCGACGATCTGCGCCAGTGAATCCACCGCGATCGGTCCGGGCTGGTAGATGCAGATCCGGTCCGAGATACCGGCCACCCGGTCCCTGATATGGGCGGCCACCTCGGCGGGTGTGCCGCATGCGGCGATGGTGTGCAGCACGTCGTCGTCGATCAGCGCCCCCATCTCCGCCCATCGTCCCTGCTTGGACAGGGCGTTGAGTTCGGGCTGCAGATCGCCCCATCCGTGCACGTCCAGTACGGGCCGGTAGGCCGGGGTGGAACCGTAGAACGCCAGCAATTGGCGCGTCGCGGCGTGGTCGTCGCCCACCGACACGATGATCTCCGGCACGATCGCCAGGTCGGCGCGGTCCCGTCCGGCCGCGGCTAGTCCTTCGTCGACGGCGGCCATCGTGACCTCGTGGAGGAACTTCTTGTTCCCGAACGGCATCACCAGCAAGCCGTCGGCGTGCTCGGCCACTGCCCGAGTCAGTCGCGGACCCAATGCACCCACATAGATGGGCGGTGGTCCGTAGACGTTGCCGCGCGGCGTGAAGGTCGGGGTCATCAGGGTGTGCCGATAGAACTCGCCCCGGAAATCCAGCCGCTCCCCCGTCGACCAGGTGGTGAAGATGGCCCGCAGCGCCGCGACCATTTCGGTCATCCGCGCCACCGGCCTGTCGAAATCGGCGCCGAACCGCTTCTCGATCTGGGTGCGGATCTGAGTGCCGAGCCCCAGGGTGAACCGGCCGCCAGACAGGATCTGATGGTCGATGGCCTGGTGCGCCAGGTGAATCGGATTGCGCGGGAATGCGATCGCCACATTGGTCATCAGATCCAGGCCGCCCACGGTGGACGCCAGCGTCAGCGGCGTGAAAACGTCGTGCGGCCCTTCGAAGGTGAACACCCCACTGGCCCCGGCATCGCGCAGCGCCTGCGCACGGTCGACGGCATCGGTCGGCCCGTACAACGCCGTCATGACCTTCACAGCGGCTCACCTTAGTGCGATTCTGCGAAGATTCGGGGCAGACTGGGCCTGTGGGCGATGTCATCGTGGTGGGAGCCGGATTCGCAGGACTGTCGGCAGCGCGCGAGCTGACCAAACTCGGGCACGAGGTGGTGGTGCTGGAGGGCCGCGACCGCGTCGGCGGCCGGTCGTACACGACCACCATCGCCGGCGTACCGGTCGACCTGGGCGGCACCTTCGTCGGCCCGACCCAGGATGCGGTGCTCACCCTGGCCGCCGAGCTGGGCTGCGATACCGTCCCCACCCACAGCCGCGGGAAGAACCTGATCGATTGGCACGGACGGGTGCGGTCCTATCGGAGCACCATCCCCAAGCTGTCGATGATCGAACTGTTCGACGTGTCCCGTATCCAGTGGCGTTTCGAGCGGCTGTCCCGGCTGATCCCGGTGACCAACCCGTGGTCGGTCCCCGCCGCCGCGCGGCTCGACCGGCGCAGCCTGGACAGCTGGCTGCGGTCTGTGCACGCGAATGCCTCGACGCGGAATCTGATGGCGATCATGTCCCGGGTGACCTGGGGGTGCGAACCCGACGAGGTCTCGATGCTGCACGCAGTGCGCTACGTGAAGGCGGCCGGCGGCCTGGGACCGATGCTCGACGTCAAGGGCGGCGCCCAGCAGGACCACTTCCCCGCCGGGACGCAACCGATCGCGGTGCGGATGGCCGAAGACCTGACCGTCTACCTGAACACGGCCGTACTCCGGATCGCGCGGGACGGCACCGGCTATCGCGTGGAATCGGCGGCAGAGTCATGGCACGCCACGGCGGTGATCGTCGCGATCCCGCCCGCCCATCGCGGGGCGATCACCTTCGAGCCGGCCCTGCCCGAAGATCACCGGGAACTCATCGCGCATTGGCCGCAGGGCAATCTCAGCAAGGCCTACGTCGCCTACGAGAGGCCGTTCTGGCGGGCGGCGGGCTTTTCCGGGGAGGCGCTGTCCGACGAAGGACCGGTGTTCATCACCTTCGACGTCAGCCCGAGCGACGACGGACCGGGGGTGTTGCTGGGCTTCGCCGACGCCCGCACCTTCGACCCGCTACCGGCAGCGCAGCGCCGGGAACGGGCCCTGCGCAACTTCACCGCGCTGTTCGGCGAGGCGGCCGCGAACCCCATCGACTACATCGACCATTGCTGGGGTGCCGAACCGTTCGCGCCGGGCGGGCCCACCGCGGCGGTGCCGCCGGGGTCGTGGAGCAGCTACGGGCACGTGCTGCGGACCCCGGTGGACGGTGTGTTCTGGGCGGGTACCGAGACCGCCGACGAATGGACCGGGTTCCTCGACGGCGCGGTGCGGTCCGGGCAGCGTGCCGCGGCCGAGGTGACCGACTACCTCAGCCGGTGATTTCGGCGCGCTCGCGTTCGCCCACCGAACGCGAGCGCGCCGAAATCGCTCAGGAACTGAGGCGTTGCGCGGCAACCGATTCGGCGAGGCTGCGCAATTGCCGGTTCACCTCGGCCGGCCGTTCCAGGATGGCGCAGTGGCCACCGGACATCTCGACGAACGCCGAAAGATTGGGTGCGTGTTCGGCGATGTGGCGCGACGAGTTGATCGGTAGCAGCCGATCCTTGCGGCTGCCGATCACCAGCGTCGGCACCGTCAGGTTGTGCAGCGAAATGTGTGTGGGCCCAAGACCGTCCACCAGAACCCTGGCCCACCCGCCGCGGCCGGCCGGCGGGGTGGCGGCGAACAGCCGGTAGATCAGGTCGGCCACCTCCGGGTCCGCATCGCGGCCGACGGCCAGGTATTGGACGAATCGCTTGTTGGGCCCGCCTGCGAGGTTGGGGATCGGAGTGGCCCCGAACGTCTTGAGGAAGGTCCCGGCGGCCCGGATCCGGGCCTGTGTGAGCGGGGCGGGCACCGGCGCGAGCCGCACGTTGCGCAGCAGGTCCCCCGTGGTGGTGTTGATCAGGGCGACGGCGTCGGCGCACTGGGCGACGCGCTGCGGGTAGCGCTGCGACCAGGACGAGATCGCGATCCCGCCCATCGAGTGCCCGGCGATGACAGCCCGCTCACCGGGCACCATTGTGGCGTCCAGGACGGCATCGAGGTCGGCGGCCAGGTGGTTGAGGCTGTAGCCGCGGCGCTCCCTGGGGGTTTCGCTGCGGCCGTGGCCGCGGTGGTCGTAGGCGATCACGCGGTAGTCGCCGGCCAGGTCCGCGATCTGGTGGGCCCAGACCTCCAGGGCGCAGGTGATGCCGTGTGCCAGCACGATCGGGTAACCGTGCTCCGGCCCGAACACCTGCGCGTGTAGCCGGGTGCCGTCGGCCGAACGCACCGTCAGCGTGCGGCTCGCAGGTAGCGGGGGAAGCGCCATCGCCAGCTCCAATCGTCTCGGCTTCTTTGCCGGACCGCCCAGCCTACGCCGTGTCAATCGGAGGTGACGAGCACCGGCTTGATCACCTCGGCGGCCTTCGCCGCGGACCACACCCGGCCGAAATCATCGAAGGGGAAGCTGGTGACCAGCTTGTCCAGGGGCAACTCACCACGCAGGTGCAGGTCGGCGAGGTACGGGATGAACACATGCGGGTCGCTGTCGCCCTCTACGACACCACGCACGGTGATGCCTTTGGCCATGATGAGCGCGACCGGCAGCTCGGCCATCGGCGCGCCGAGTCCGAGCAGCGCCAGGGTGCCGCGAGAGCGCAGCAGCCCGACCGCGGAAGCGACGACCTCCGGGCGGGCCGTGGTGTCGATGACGGCCGCGGCCCCACCGGTCAGCTCCAGCACGGCGGCCGGGACGTCGGTACCGACGGGGTCGAACGTGTGGGTGGCGCCCAGTTCGGTGGCGAGCTCGCGGCGCGCGGCGATCGGGTCGACGGCGATGATGGTGCGGCACCGCGCGATGCGAGCCCCCATCACCGCCGAGAGCCCGACCGCGCCGGCACCGAACACGACGACCGCGTCGTCGGCGGCCGGGGTCAGCACGTTGAGCACCGCACCCGCACCGGTCTGCACGCTGCAGCCCAGCGGTGCGGCCAGCGCCGGATCGATGCCCTCGGGCAGCGTGACGGCGTTGCGACTGCGGGCGATGGCGTAGGTCGCAAAGCTGGACTGGCCGAAGAATCCTCCGGTGATGGGCTCGCCGTCCAGGCGCAGAGCGCTGGTGTCGTCGCGCCGGCTGCCCCTCATGTTCAGGTTGGTCGACTGGTCGCAGTAGGCCGGACGGTCACATGCGCAGTTGGAGCACGTGCCGCAGCTGGCGAAGGTGAGCACCACCCGCGCCCCGATGCGATCCTGTGCCCGGGGTCCCGCGGCCACGACGGTGCCGGTGCCTTCGTGCCCGAACACCATGGGCACCTTGGAAAACCAGGCCGCCACGCTGATGTCGGTATGGCAGATGCCGACGGCCTCGATGCGGACGAGCACCTCGTCAGCGACCGGATCACGCAGTTCGATATCGGTGAGCTGCGGGTCCTGACCTGCTGCGCGGAGTACCGCGGCACGTGCTGATATCACGCCGGGATGTTAAATGGTGCTTCATGCGCGCCATACACATACCCCGGTTGGACGGTCCGTCGGTCGCAGAGTTGGTCGACATCGAGGAACCAGGCACCGACGGGGTGGTGATCGAGGTGCACGCGGCCGGCGTGGCATTCCCCGACGCCCTGCAGACCCGCGGGCTCTATCAGTACAAGGCGCCGTTGCCCTATATTCCGGGAGCCGAGGTTGCCGGGGTGGTGCGTAGCGCACCGGCCGATGCCCATGTGCGCGCCGGGGATCGGGTGGCGGGACTGACCCTGCTCACCGGCGGGATGGCCGAGGTGGTGACGCTGCCCGCCGAGCGGGTGTTCGCTCTGCCGGACTCGGTGTCCTTCGAGGCCGGTGCGGGCGTGCTGTTCAACGATCTGACGGTGCACTTCGCCTTGCGGACCCGCGGCCGGTTGGCCGCCGGGGAGACGGTGCTGGTGCACGGTGCCGCCGGCGGGATCGGCACCTCGACGCTGCGGCTGGCACCGGCGTTCGGGGCCGCCCGGGTGATCGCGGTGGTGAGCACCGAGGCCAAGGGTGAGACCGCCCGTGCCGCAGGAGCCACCGACGTGGTGCTGGCCGACGGGTTCAAGGACGCGGTGGCCGAGCTGACCGGCGGCCGTGGCGTGGACATCGTGCTGGATCCGGTGGGCGGGGACCGGTTCACCGACTCGCTGCGTTCCCTCGCGCCGGGCGGCCGACTGCTGGTGGTCGGGTTCACCGGCGGCGAGATCCCGACCGTCAAGGTGAATCGGTTGCTGCTCAACAATGTCGACGCCGTCGGTGTCGGCTGGGGCGCGTGGACCATGACCCACCCGGGTTACCTCGCGCAGCAGTGGGCGGAGCTGGCCCCGCTGCTGGCCTCCGGTGCGGTCAGCGCACCCGAACCCGAGGTCTATCCCTTCGAGCGGGCCGGTGACGCCATCGCGTCGCTGGAAAACCGCAGTGCCACCGGCAAAGTCGTACTGAAGGTGCGCTAGGCGGGGTCCACCGGAACCGGCAGCAACAATCGGGAGCCCGCGCCGATCTCATGGGACGACGACACCATCTGCGTTGCCGCCCATACCGATTCGCCGGTGCCGTGGTTGCGTGCATAGCGTGGATGCGAGCCGCCGGCGATCAGCAGCCTGATCCGGGAGCCGGCGGAGAACCGGTGCGCGATCGGGTCCAGGTCCAGCTGCAGCACCGGTTCGGCCCCGGGTGTCCGTCGCACGTAGCCGTCGCTGACATTGCGGGACGCGCCGTCGGGCCCCACCTCACTGATCCGCACCCAGACGTCGGCCCACCCGATGTCGGTACGGTGCACGAGCTCGATCCGCGGGGTGCCGATCACCTCCAGCGCCTCGGTGAGCGAGGCCGTGGTGAAGGTGACGACATCGGCGCGCGCGGCCAGAGCCCGGTCCTCGCAATACCCACTGGGCGCGAACAGAAGTCGGCCACCGACCGTCGGGGTCGGGTCGGCCGGGTCGAACACGAACCGGGCGATGGTCCCCTCATCGGCAGGCCGCCGGTCGGACAGTGCGGCCCGGGGCTGCAGGTACAGCACCGTGTCCTCGGCAGGCGGTGGCCATGCGGGCAGCTCACGCCACGGCCCCTCGTTTGCGCTCACCCCGGTATCACTCCCCGTCGCTTCGCTCGCCCCGGTACCACCACTGACGTAGATCCGCGCCCCGCTCCAGCGCGGTCCGGACAACCAAGCCAGCGTCTCGCGGACCGCATCTCCACCGCCCTCGGCATGGGTCCACGGCCCCACGATCAGCGCCGGCTCCGCACCCCGGCGCGCCAGCGCGCCGTACTGCTCGAGGGTCTGGGTGAGGAACACGTCCTGCCACCCGGCGATCAGCAGCACCGGCGCGGTGACCCGGTGCAGTGCGTCGTCGAGCCGGCTGGGCTGCCAGTACGGATCAGCGGGATCCGGTGTGGTCAGCCATGACTCCACCCAGGGGACGCGGCCGTCGAGCACCCGGTGGCCGGCATCGCGCAGCGGCACCGTCTGCAACGGCCGCCGCATCCTGCGCACCGTGGTAAGCGCCCGCACCAGGCCGCGCACGGTGCCGCCGTCTTCCTGATGAGCCACCTGGTAGCTCCAGGTGAGGATGTCGGCGAGCGCGAATGACCCTGTACTCCAACAGGACTCGCCCAAGTTATGAGATGCCATGGCGATGACCGATGTGGCCAGCTCCGGCGGCGGGTCGGACAGCAACGCCCATTGGGTGAACCCGAGATACGACGCCCCCATAGTGGCGAACTGCCCGTCGAACCATGGTTGAGTGCGCAGCCACGCCACCGTGTCGGCCGCGTCCGCGGTCTCGTCGCGGCCCGGTTCGAACGTTCCGCTGGAACCGAAAGTCCCTCGCGTACTTTGCAAAACGACACGATAGCCGCGTCCGGCGTACAGCCCGACGACCACCGTCACCAACAGACTGGAGCGGCCGTACGGGGTGCGCATCAGCAGCGTGCCGACCGGCTCCGACTCCGGCGTGTAGACATCGGTGCGCAGCCGTTCGCCATCCCGGGTCGGGACGTCGATATCGCGGGTCACGCCGTAGTTCGTCGTCGGCGGCCCCAGGCCGAACCGGGCGGCGGCCACCCGCAGTACCAGTGCGGTCAGCATACGTTTGGCCGGCGTGAGATCAGACATGTACGTCCAGCGTAGCTAACGGTTCTCCAGATTGCGCCTGACCTCCAGGCGACGCAGCTTGCCCGAGGACGTTCTGGGCAGGGTGCCCGGCCTGACGAAGATGACGTCCGCGGGCATGACTCCGCATCCCGACGCGACGTGCTGCATCAACTGGGTGCGGGCACCGGCCTCGTCGGGACCGCGGAACTCGGCGGTGACCACCAGGGCGGGCCGCACCGACCCCTCGCCGATGCCAACGGCCACCACGGCACCTTCACGCACTCCGGGCACCTGGGCGGCCAATTGCTCGACCTCGGTCGGGAAGATGTTGCGCCCGGCGACCGTGATGATCTCCTTGGCCCGGCCGCACACCACCAGACCACCCTCGGCGAAGTAGCCGAGATCGCCGGTGCGGAACCAGGATTGGTCGCCGTGCGGCTCGTCACCGAGATACCCGGTCATCATCGAGGTGCCGCGGATGGCGATCTCGCCGATCACTCCGTGGGTGTCGTCGTCGCGGGGTTCGATTCGCACCTCCATCCCGGTGATCGGTTCACCGAGCACGGCGCGCCTGCCGCCTTCGGTCTCGACCGCACGCAAACCCCTCCCAGGTACGGGAACCGTGACCGCGCAGTTGGATTCGGCCAAACCGTAGGACGGCGACAAGGCCCCCGCATCGAAGCCGAACCGCGCCATCTCCGTTGCGAACCGTTCGGTGAGTTCGCAGTCGACGGGCTCACCGCCGTTGAGCGCGAAGCGCAGTGCGGACAGGTCGACGTCGGTGACGCGGCGGGAGTATTTGCCGATCATGCCGTAGGCCATATTCGGTCCGGCCGTGATGGTGGCCCGGCTATCACTGAGCCAATTGAGCCACCGGAACGGTGAGGCCTGGAACGCCGAGGTAGGGGCCTGCCACACGTCGATGGCCGCGACCGCGCCGGACAGCAGGAAGCTCAGGCCCATATCGTGATAGAGCGGCAACCACGAACACCCGACATCGTCCGGTCCCACCCCGATGCGTTCGTTGAGCCCGTTCAGGTTGGCCAGCACCGCGGCCGGTGACATCGCCACCGTGCGGGGGCTGCCCGTGGAACCGGCGGTGCCCTGCAGGACGGCGATCGGCGCGTCGACGTCGGGCAACGCGACGGTGGACGACCGCCGCGGATGCGCGATGGTGGCCAGCTCGGTCACCGCCGGCGACTCGGCGGCGAGGCGCTCCAGATAGCTCCCGTGACTCAGCACCCGCCGGACGCCGATCCCGGCGAACCGTGCCAGTGTGCCGCGCGCCCATTCCGCGGGATCGGCGCCGCGGATGGGGCCCGGCAGGATCGATACCGCGGCGCCGGCCAGCTGGGCGCCGATGACCGCTCCGACGAACTCTGCGGACGGCTCACCCACCAGCCCGATCGCGGTGACACCGGCGTCCGAGATCCACTCGGCCACATTCTCGGCCCTGGCATAGATCTCCGGCCACGGGTGCCGGACCCAGATGCCGTCCTCGAGCAACACCAGATGGTTGCCGCTGACCGGTAACCGCTCACGCAGTACCGCGGCCAGTGGGTTCACCATCGGTGTGCGATTCGGGCAATGATCGTCATGAGGGTCATATCGCGGCCCCAAGCGCGCCGAGCGTCATGGGAGGAAATTACAGCAAAGGAACGGCACGTGGGCGCGTACCTTGACGGCACCGTCAACGGCGGCGTCCGCGGCGCTACTGTCCGCGCGCGGTCAGAAGTTTGGCGCGGTCGCGCGCCGACATCGCACCCCACACCCCGTGTGTTTCCCGCGTAGACAGCGCATGGTCTCGGCAGTGCGCGAGGACGGGGCAGGCGCGGCAGATCTGCTTGGCGCGCTCTTCGCGGGCCCGCAGGCCAGACCGGCCCGAATCCTCGGGGAAGAACACCTCGGGAGCCAGCTGCCTGCAGGTGCCCAGCGTCTGCCAGGTCCAGTCCTCGACCAATGGCCGCACGGTTCGCCACTGGTCATCGCTCAGTACCGTCATCTGCCGACAACGCCTCCTGTCCCGGTGACTGTGTGCTGCCAGTGTCGCGGGCGATGCGGCACGGGACCAGAGATCGACTCGCCGTGAGCCGAGCCCGGTCCCGTGCCCCGGATCAGGCCAGCTGTTCCCGGAATGCCCTGGCAGCGAGCATCAGTTCCTCGACCCGCTTCTGGTCGGCGCGGTTCTCGAACACACCGTCAGCCTTGAAGTACGTCCCCACCACCGCCCCGTCCGCGACGCCGAGTTGCGTCGCCACGTTCTCGGCCCGCACCCCGGTGTTGACGAACACCGGTACGTCACCGGCCGCCGACTTCACCACACGCAGTGCCTCGGTGTCGGTCGGCGCGCCCGCGGTGGCCCCAGACACGCAGATCGCGTCGGGCAGCGTCGCGAACACCGTGGTGCGGGTGATCGAGGCGAGGTCGCGCGCGGCCAGATAGGTGGCCGACTCGGGGACGATGTTGAACAGCAGCTTCACCGCGGACCCGCCGACGCGTGCCCGGTGCCGGGCCACCTCGCCGACGTTGGTGTCCCACAAGCCGAAATCGCTGGCGTACACACCGGTGAAGATCTCCCGGACGAACTTGGCACCGGTGGCGACTGCCAGGTCGATGGAAGCACGCCCGTCCCACAACACGTTGACCCCGAAGGGCACGAAGAGGTCGGGCAGCAGCTCGCCGATGATGCGGGCCATGGTGATCGCCGTGATCGGTTCGGTCTTGGTCAGATACGGCAGGCTGAACTCGTTGCTGATCATCACGCCGTCCACTCCCCCGGTCTGCAGCGCGTCGAGCTCGGCGCGGGCCCGGTCGACCACCGCGGCGATCCCGCCGGCGGTGTCGTAGCCGGGATCTCCGGGCAGTGCGCTGAGGTGGAGCATGGCGATGACGGGCTTTCGTACTCCGAAGACCTCGTCGAGCCAGGTGGTGGTCACTGATATGCCTTTCTTATTGACTACAAAGCTGATCGGGAGCGGACGGCTAATCCATGTAGGCGCCGCCGTTGACGGCCAGCGCCTCACCGGTGATGAACCTGGCGTCCGCGGAGAGCAGGAACGCGACCACACGCGCGACGTCGTCGGGCTGTTCCAGCCGCCCCAGCGGGGTGTCGTCGATCATCATCGTGCGCACACCGTCCGGCGTGGATCCGCGGAGCTCCGCCTCCCACTCCAGTTCCCTTGTCTGCATGGGCGTCTCGACGTAGCCGGGGCACACGCAGTTCACCGTGATGCCATGCTCGCCGAGCTCGTAGGCCATCGCCTGGGTGAGGCCGACGACGCCGAACTTGGACGCCACGTAATCCGACAGGTAGGGCACCCGGCCCTGTTTGCCCGCCATCGACGCGGTATTGACGATGCTGCCGGCGGTACCGCTGCGCACCATGGCACGGGCGGCCGCCTGACCGCACACGAAGACGCCTTTGAGGTTGACGTCCATGGTCTGGTCGTAACGGGCCACCGGGGCGTCGAGAAACTTGTGCATGAACGAGATTCCGGCGTTGCTCACCCACGCATCCAGGCCGAGTCGATCGGCGATCCCGTAGGCGACGGTGGCGGCGTCCTCGGGTGCGCTGACGTTGAGCACCGCCGATTCGTGCCCGGCCTCCTGGTTCGGCAGGCCGGCCGCGACGTCACGCGCGGCGTCGCCGTTGATATCGGTGACGACCACGCGCCAATCACGTTGCGCGAGGGTGGTCGCGATCGCCCGCCCGATGCCGGATCCCGCGCCGGTCACCACGACTGTCTTGGTCATATATCTGCTTGTCCTCTTCTGTCAGGTTCTCTGCTTCTCTGCGTTACACGCCGGCCAGGCGCAGTTGTGTCCGTGCGTCGAAGGCGTGGGCGGCACCCGGCCGGACCGAGAGCGCCACCGCGGCGCCCTCGGTGATGCCCGTCAGGCGTGCGGTCTCCACCACACTGGTCAGTTCGGTGCCGCGCGCCTCGATGGTGACGATGGCGCGCGGACCCAGTAGTTCGATCAGGGTCACGTGTGCGGTGGCATCTTGATCACCAGAGGCCGCCACCGGCACGAGGTCGTCGGGCCGGACACCGAGGATGAGTGGTCCGGTTGCGGCCATCCCGTCGACATCGATGGTGAATCCGGTTGGCACGGTGAAGGTCCGGCCGATCAGCTCGCCGTCGAGCAGGTTCATCTTGGGGCTGCCGACGAAGGAGGCCACGAAGGTGTCCGCCGGGCGGTTGTACACCTCCAGTGGGGTGCCCTCCTGGGCGGTGCGCCCATCGCGCATCACCACCATGCGATCCGACAGCGTCATGGCCTCCTCCTGGTCGTGCGTGACGTACACGGAGGTGATGCCGAGTCGACGCTGGATCTGCAGCAGTTCGGTACGCGTCTCGACCCGCAATTTGGCATCCAGGTTCGACAACGGCTCGTCGAACAGGAAGACCGACGGTTCCCGGATGATCGCGCGCCCGATGGCGACCCGCTGCTGCTGACCGCCGCTGAGATCCTTGGGTTTACGGCCCACCAGCTTGCCCAGGCCGAGCGATTCGGCGACCTCGTCGGCGCGGCGCAGTGCCTCGGCGCGCGGCGTCTTGGAAGCGCGCAGCGGGAAGGCGATGTTCTCCCGCACGCTCAGATGCGGGTAGAGCGCGTAGTTCTGGAACACCATGGCCACGTCGCGGTCGCGTGGCTGCAGGTTCGTGACATCACGGTCGCCGATGGTGATGGTGCCCGCGGTGACGGATTCCAGTCCGGCGAGCATGCGCAGGGAGGTCGATTTGCCGCAGCCCGACGGTCCTACCAGCACCGTGAAGGAACCGTCGGGCAGTTCAAGGTTCAGGTCCTTCACGATGGACGTGGAGCCATAGGACTTGTTGACGCCGGAGAAACGGACTGTTGCCATGACGCGTTGCTACCCAATCATTTCTAGAACTTGACCGCGCCGCCGCTGATGCCCTGCACGAGCCGGCGCTGGATGAAGAAGCTCGCGATGACGACCGGCACCACGGCGATGAGGATCGCCGCGCTCATCGAACCGATCTGTACACCGCGGAAGGTGTTGAACCCGGCGATGGCGACCGGCAGGATCGCCGCCTTACCCGGTGCCAGGATGAGGCCGTAGAAAAGGTCGTTCCAGGACAGGGTGAAACCGAAGATGGCCGCCGCACCGATCCCGGGGAACACCTGTGGAAGCACCACCATCCGGAACGCCTGGAACCGGGTGAAGCCGTCGACCTGGGCCTGCTCCTCCAAGGACCGCGGCACCGCCTCGAAGAACCCGATGAGGAACCAGGTGACCACGGGCAGAACGAAACTCAGATGCGCGAAGATCACCGGCACCACGGTGTCGTTGAGCCGCAGCGCATAGGCCATCGTGAGAAAGGGGAAGACCAGCACCGCGGGCGGCAATACCTGCGCAGCGAGCATGCCGAACCGGGTCGCGGTGCCACCGGCGCGGAACCGCGCGATGGCGTAGGCGCCCATGCTGCCGACCACGACACTGATGCCGACGGTGACCAGTGCGACCAGCGCGCTGCGGCCGGCCGCCGCGAGGATGCCCGAGGACAGCACGTTGCGCCAGCTGTCGAGCACCGGGGTGAAGCTCAGCAGAAACGGATCATTGAGCTGCTGGGCAGTTTTCACACTCGCCAGCGCCACCCACAGCACCGGGAACAGCACGGTGATCGCGGCAGCCCACAGCAGGGTGATCCGGCAGGCGGTCAACAGGCGGGAGTTCTTCATGACTGTTTCGCCTTCTCCATCCGGCGGAACGTGACCACGATGACCGCCAGCACGAGTACCAGCACCACGAACGCCATCGAGGACGCCGAGCCGAGCCGGAAGAACTGGATGCCGGTCTGGTAGATGAAGTACTGCAGCGTCTCGGTTTCGGTACCCGGGCCACCGCGGGTGGTGGCGAAGACGTACTCGAACACCTTCATGGCGTCCAGCGACCGCAGCATGATGGCCACCACCAACACCGGAGCCAACAGCGGAAGTGTCACCCTGCGCAGCACATACCAGCCGCTCGCGCCGTCCACCCGGGCCGCCTCCAACGGTTGGCGTGGAATGGATTCCAGGCCGGCCAGCAGCAGCAGCACCATGAACGGCGTCCACTGCCAGACATCGATGAACGCCATGGTGAACAGTGCCCGTCCCGGCCCGAAGAAGTCGTAGTCGATACCGATCGCCCGCAGCAGATGCGGAATGGCACCGAGTTGGTCATTGAGCAGGAAACGGAAGATCAGCCCGACCGCGATCGGGGTGATGAACATCGGAGCCAACAGCATCGAACGGGTCAGATCGCGTGCCCAGCGCTGCTTTTGCAGCGAAAGCGCGATGGCCAGCCCGATCACCAGCTCCAGCCCGACGGCGATGAGTACGTACAGCGCCGTGGTGCCGAACGCGTGCCAGAACTCCCCGTCGCCGAAGGTGTTGACGTAGTTGTCGGCGCCCACCAGATTCGGTGTGCCGTGATTGGTGAGCTTGAAGTCGGTGACGCTCAGGTAGAAGGCGTATCCCAGAGGGAAACCGACCACCCCGACGAAAAGGGCGATCAGGGGGGCGACCATGCCGTGTTTGAACTGCACCATGGTCATCGCTCCTTTCGTGGGGTGGTCGGTCTCTTCGAAGGGCCAGCTCGTCGGGGGGAGGTGAGCTAGCCCTGGATCTTCTCGGCGGCGGCCTGTGCCGCAGCCAGCGCATCGTCGACGCTCTTGGTGCCGGCGACGGCCTCGTTGAGTTCGGTGCCGACGGCCTGGATCATCTCCTCGCCGCTGGGTCCCTGGCTCAAGGGCGCGGAGTTGGCGAGCAGCTTCTCCACCGTTTGGTAGTAGTCCGCGCCGAATGTGCCGTTGAGCACCGCCGGATCCTTGAGGGTGCTCTGCCGGATCGCCGCGCCGCCCTTCTCGGTGCGGATGACATCGTGCGGCTTGGCCGTGATCCAGGAGGCGAACGCCCAGGCGGCGTCCGAAGCGCCGGAGTTGGCCGGGATGGCCCAGCTCCACGAGCCCAGCACCTGCTTGCCACCGGGGATGGTCGCCAGCTTGAACTTGCCGGCGGACGGACCTGATCCGGGTTCGTTGACGGCGGGCAGCTGCCAGTTGTAGTTGATCATCGACGCGGACTGGCCGGCGGCTAGCGAGCGCTGCGCCTCGTCCATGCTCCAGTTCAGGCTGTTCGCCGGGGCCGCGTTCTTGTACGTGTCGATATAGGCCGCGAGCGCACGCTTGGCTTCCGGCGTGTTCAGGGTGGGCTTGCCGTCGGGGCCGTAGATGGAACCGCCCGCGGCGAACAACCAGTTGCCCCACTCTTCGAAGATCTTGTACCCGCGCTGCGGCTGCATGGCGATACCCGCACGGTCGCCGGACTTGAGCGCCTTGGACACCGAGACCAGTTGGTCCAGTGTGGTCGGCACCGTCTGCTTGGCCTGCGCCATATCGTCGGTGTTGTAGAGGTATCCGAGTGCGTAGTTGTAGAACGGCACGCCGTAACGCACACCGTCGACGGTGGTGATGTCGGTGAGCGGCTTGAAGAAGTCGGCCGCGTCGTAGTCGGGGGTGCTGTCGATGCGGGCATCCAGCGGCTGCAGGAACTTGGCCTTGGCGAAGTCCACCATCCACGGGTTGTCCACCACGATCAGGTCGTAGTTCGGGGTGCTGGACTGGAAGGAGGACACCAGCTTGTCGCGCATCTGGTCATAGGTCAGTTGTTCGATGTCGACCTTGATGTCCGGGTAGTCCTTGTTGAAGTCGGCCACCATCGATTTGACGATATCGCTGTCGGGGACGTTCTCCATCAGGATGCGGACGTTGCCCGAGGTGCTCTTCGGGATCTCGCCGGTGCCGGTGGCCGAGGGAGACGAAGCCTGCCCGGGGCCTCCGCTGCCCGCGCAGGCGCTCAGCAGCAGTGCGACGGCGGACACCAGGGCGAACAGGGTGGCCAAGAAGAACGGCCGCCTCCGCCCTGGTGTCGGGGTGGTGGTGATTTTCATTGCGGCACTGATCCTTTCGTATTACTCATCGAGGTGTACGAGCCAACCGGTGCGAGATGGGCGTCATCGCCGCACCGAGTTCACGCCATGCCGAATACCCGTCGTCGTAGGCCGCAGCCCGGGCCGGATCGGGTACGTACGGCGCGTCCAGGGTGATGAACCGGCCGGCATCGGACCAGTCGTCCAACGCACCGATGCCGATGGCGGCGATCACCGCGGCGCCCAGCGACGCGCCGGGGTGCCCGCGTACGGGCAGCATCTCCAGACCGAGCACGTCGGCGTGGATCTGTTTCCACAGTGTGGATTTCGAGCCGCCGTTGGTGATCATCACCCGGCTCAGCGGGATCCCGATATCGGCGAAGACGTCGACGTGGTGACGGAACCCGAACGCGATCGCCTCCAGTACCGAGCGGTACATGTCGGCCCTGGTGTGGCCGAGGTGAAGACCCGCGAACGTGCCGCGCAGGTCCGGGTCGTGCAGCGGGCTCTTCTCACCGAGAAAGTAGGGCAGACACAGGATTTCGGCGGGCGCGCGCTTAGCCGCCTCGTCATCGAGGGTGGTCAGCTCGGCGCCCCCGACGAGCGCCTGGAACCAGCGGATCAGGCTGCCACTGGTGGCCATACACCCGTTGGGCAGCCAGTGCCCGGGTACCGGATGCGCATCCAGGTAGAGGCGTTCGTCGACGACCTGGGTGTCGCTGGCGACCAGGATGTCACCCGCACCACCGAGTTTCACCAGCGCGTCGCCGGGCCTGTTGACTCCGGCGGCGTACGCGGACAGCACATGATCGGCGCCGCCGACCACAAGTGCCGTGCCCGCACGCAGGCCGGTCAGTTCGGCGGCCTGTGCACTGAGTTCACCGACGCGAGTGCCCGGACGGTGCACCGGCGCAAGGGTTTCCGGGTCCAGCTTCGCGGCCGCGAGTACGGGGGCGGCGATCGGTCCATCAATGCCGAACAGTCCCGATTCCAGCGCCCAGTTCTGTTCGACGTGACATGGCGCGCCCAACGCGGTGAGCACCCAGTCGTAGGAGCCGACCCAGTGTGCGGTGCGGGCATAGATCTCGGGTTCGTGCTCGCGAAGCCAGACCGTGGTGGGCGCCACCGACTGCTGGGTCAGTGCGGACCCGGTCAGGGTGACCAGGTCGACCCCGGACAATGCGGCGCCGAGTTCGGCCACCTCGCGGTGCGCCCTGGCGTCGTTCTGAAGAATGGCCCGCCGCAACGGGTTTCCCTCGCGGTCCACCGGGATGACGGCGGGCACCATGCCCGAGGTGGCGACGGCACCGATGGAAGCGGCGGAAACGCCACTGACGGTCAGGACTTCGCGGATGGACTCGACGACATTGTCGTGCCACTGCGTGGTGTCGGCCTCGGCGATACCCGGCCCGGTCGAATACAGCGCGGTCTCACGGGTGGCGGTGGCAACGATGCCACGGTCCGTGCTGAACAACACTGTCTTGGTGCCGGTGGTGCCGATGTCGACGCCGATGGTGTAGTCGCTCACGAGTTGGCGTCCTCATCCGCGGCGACACAGACGACCTCCACACCGGCACCGCGGGCGGCGACCAGGGCCGGATGGTCGACCTCACCGTCGGTGACGATCACTCCGATATCGGCCAGTGCGGCGATGCTGACGAACGTGACGCGCCCCAGCTTGCTCTTGTCGGCGGCGACGATGACCCGGTCCGCGCGACGGCTGGCCGACCGCTTCACCCGGCTCTCACCGTGGTGGTAGTCGGAGATCCCGCGGTCGACGTCGATGCCGGCCACACCCATGACGAAGGTGTCGCAGTTGTACTGAGCCAGCGTGTCCTCGGCGGTCGGACCGATCAGGCTCAATTCGCCCGGCCGCACCTCACCTCCGGTCAGCACGACGGTGGTGTCCGGTTCGTCGACGAGTTCCAGGGCCACCAGGATGCTCGGGGTGACCACCGTCAGGCCGAGGCGGCGGCCGCGCAGTGAGCGGGCCACCGCGAGCGCGGTACTGCCGGAATCCAGGATCAGGGTCTCACCGGGGCTCACGAGATCGGCGACGGCATCGGCGATATGCCGTTTCTCCTCGGCCGCGTCGGCCACCCGCGTCGCGAAGGAGGGTTCGGCATCTTTGCCTTTCACGGCGATCGCGCCGCCGACCACTCGGCGTACCACGCCGAGGGCCTCCAGTGCTTCCACATCACGCCGGATGGTCATCTCGGATACCGCGAACTCGGAGGCCAGTTCGGCGTAGCCGACTTCGAAGTCGCTTCTGACGCGCTGCTCGATGCGGTCGCGACGGGTCTTCGCGTCCACGCTCACACCCAACTCCACTGTGTAAAATTCACATTAACAGTGACCGATACCGGCCAGACTGCCCCTGATGCGTTCATTGCGTGTGAATCTATGACATGAGTTGTGAGCTGTCCACACAAAAGTGAGATTTTTTCTCACCCGCAGCCATGGACCCGAGGCCGGGGGCACTCACCGCGTGGTCTCCTGCCCTGGCGAGGACCCTCCTCCTACCACGGTCGCAGATCAAGATCGACCCTCGGCACGATGCGCCGAGGGCGCACGCTTCGTAGCGTCGAGATATGACACCAGAAGAAGCCAAAGATCATGGCTAGCAACACAAGTCCGCGACGGGTCGGCCTGTTCGGGTTCCTGCTGATGGGGCATGCCGTCCGGCCGGGCATCAGTGTGGCTCCCGCATGCGCGCGCGGTGCCGCCAAACGACGGCTCGCCACCCTGCTCGCGGCGGTACGCAGCACGCCGGCAGAGAAGTACCAGCCCTATTACCCGCCTCGGCGCGCCGCATTCGTCGAGGATGCGGCCATGGCCCGCGAGATGTACCGGCTTTAGGCCTCCTACCCCGGTAGTACAACCCGAGCATGACGTGCGCGAGGGCCCACCGCCTTAGCATGAAACGATGCTGGAAGCGGCCACACGCTACGTACGGGCCTGGGCGCGTCTACAGCAGCCGCGCATCCCGGGCGGCTTCAGCTGGCCCTTCGTTCTGACCATCGATGTCACCATGGTGGTGATCGGCGTCATCGCCACCCTGCAGCGGCCGATGTCGGACTGGCCGGCCGCGGTGCTCGCCAACGCGATCGCGATCATCCCGTGGGCGATGTTCTTCGTGTTCAAGGACCACCGATGTGAGGGCCCCGCGCTGTGGGCGGCCTGGACCGGCGCCTCGGCCATTCTGCTCTTCGGCACCTCCACCCCCATTCACGGCGACTTCGCACCCTTGCTGCTGCAACTGACAGTGGGCGTCGTCGGCGCCATCACCTCGACCCGCGGTGGCGCGCTGGCCGCGGCGTCGGCCGCCGCCCTGTTGGCGTACGCCGCGATCACCCACCGCATCGACACTCCCGCGATCTACCTGAGCTTCGTCGGGATCGCCTGGCTGATCGGATATCTGGTGCGTAGTCAACAGATGCTGCTCCTCAAACAGCGCGAAGCCCAGGCACAGTTGGCCACGCTCGCCGCTGCCGACGAGCGCCGACGCATCGCCCGCGAAGTGCACGATGTGATCGCCCACTCGCTGAGCATCACGCTGCTGCACCTCACCGGTGCGCGCCACGCACTCCAGCATGACGGTGACGATGCCGAGGCCGTCAACGCGCTGCAGCAGGCCGAACGCCTGGGCCGCCAGGCCATGGACGATATCCGCCACACCGTCGGGCTGCTCGCGGCCGACGCCGACCCCATGGCGCCGGAACCCGGTGTGTCCGACATCTCGACTCTGGCCGAGGATTTCGCGCGCGCCGGGTTGGACCTCACCGTCGAGATCAGCGGCACACTCGAACACGTTTCCGCCGCCGCCGGTCTGGCGCTGTACCGGATCGCCCAGGAGTCGCTGTCCAATATCGCCAAACACGCGCCGGCCTCGCCGGCGACGGTGAGTCTGACGGTATCCCGCACCGCCGCGACGCTCACCGTGATCAACGCGCTACCCGACCACGACATCCCGCCGAACACCACCCAGGGCCGCGGTGTCCGCGGCATGCGCCAGCGCATCGAATTGCTCGGCGGCACCGTCGACATCGGCGCAGGCCCGGTCAGCTGGTCGGTGCAGGCCACCGTGCCGTCGTACGCCGCGGATATGGACCTGCCGGCCAGGATGCGTGCCTCGTGACCGCCGGCGCGCCGGTCACCGCGCTCATCGTCGACGATCAGGAGCTGGTGCGGTCCGGACTGTCGCTGATCCTGCGCGAGAAACACGGCATCGTGGTGGTCGGCGAATGCTCCGACGGCGACGAGGTCCCGGCCGCCGTCGGCAGATACCGTCCCGACGTCGTGGTGATGGACCTACGCATGAAACGCGTCGACGGCATCGAGGCCACCCGACGGCTCACCGCAGCCGGGGGTCCGCCCGTGCTCGCCCTCACCACCTTCAACGACGACGAGCTGCTCTCCGATGTGCTGCGCGCCGGTGCCGCCGGGTTCGTTCTCAAGGACTCCCCCGCTGAAGAACTCATTCGCGCCGTGCGGGCTGTCGGCAGTGCCCAGAGCTATCTCGACCCGGCCGTGACGGCCCGCGTCCTGACCACCTACCGCAACTCAGCTGCGCCGGTCGCAGACGGTTCCGCGCTGGAGGAGCTCACCCCGCGCGAACGCGATGTGCTCACCTTGATCGCCAAGGGCCACACCAACACCGAGATCGCCGACGAGTTGTTCATCTCGGGATTGACGGTGAAGACCCATATCGGCCGGATCTTCACCAAACTCGGTCTGCGCGATCGTGCTTCGGCGATCGTGTTCGCCTACGAGCAGCGCATCGTCACACCCCGGTAGGGCGCTACTTGCAGAGTTCCTCGACCGCGGCGTTCTGGGCGTCCGCATCTTTGAGGCGAGCGTCCTGTCCCGGATCGCTCTTGGGAACCTGTGCCATCGCGGCGGCGCCGATATCCATCAAGGTGTTCCCGAACTTGCGAGCTGCGTCCGCAACGTCGGCGGGCGCGGCGGGCTCGATCCGGGCCAGCAGGTACTGACCACCGCCGTAAAGCGCGAGGCGGGCATTGGCCGCCACGGCCAGCGCGCCGGTCACATCTTCGTCGCCCCCAGGGGCCTGCAGGGCGCTGCTGTTGGCCACACCGGCGCGCACGAGTTCGAACGCGGCACACAGCTTGGTCTTGGCGTCGTTCTTCTCGGTATCGCTGAAGGTCGGCGCGGCCGCCTCGGCGGGTGCGGCGGGTGCAGTGTTCGTCGGATTTCGCCACATCCACGCCGACGCACCCAGGGTGGCTATCGCGATCAGCACCGCGATCATGGCCAATACACCGGGACCGAAATTGGACCCGGACTTGGCTTCCTCCGCATCCGGTGCGGAATCCTCGGATACGTTCTCGTCGTCGGGCTCGTTATCAGCGGACACGAGGGCAAGGGTAACAATCGGATGGGACCTGGCTTGATCGTCGGTGCGGCGTGGCCCGGGCCGGCGTTGCCCCCGAGGGACGGTTTGCCGCTCGATCGGCACTGACGAGCCCAATACGCCGTGAAAGTAGGCGTCAATTCGTTTTGCTCGCTATCGCGGCGCGCCCCGTGAATCCTGCGACTATCCGGGAATCCACGTCACAGAAAGAATTGCCGACTCATGCAGGTTGCCAACGGCGCATCCGGCGTCGGCAACGTAGTCGATGAATTGCTACCCCAGCGCCCGAGTCCGGCGCGCCCCGAAACGGTGAGCGAGAGGTCCGGCAGTGCCGAGTCTGAATAGCGGAACAGGTCATTGGTTATCGCCACTGTTCGTCAACGTCGACTTCTCGTCGAGAAACTTCCCTATATCGACGAGAAGTCGACGTTCGTGCGGAAATCTAGTGCGCAGCCTCGAAGGCCTCGAGGATCTCGCCCTTGATACGTCCCCGGTCGGAAACCTCAAACCCGTTCTTCCTGGCCCACTTCCGGATGGCCGCCAGCTGCTCCTTGGAGCCGCCGCCGCTGCCACTACCGTTGAGGGAAATCGATTTCACGGCGCGACGCGGGCGCGATCCGCGAACCTTCACCGCTGCGTCGACAAACGGCTTCAGCGCCTTATCGAGCTTGGCGATGTTCGACGCCGCCAAGTCGATCTGATACTCAACACCGCGCACCGAGAACTCGATACGCTCACCGCCGCCATCCGAAATTTCAGAACCATCCAGGTCGTCAATTAATTGGCGGACAACTCGTTCGGCCATTGGAAATGCCCCCATCTCTTCGATTGCCTTCGCAGGCTACCAGCGAGTACACGCTCTTTCACATATCAACTACCAGATTCTAATGATTCAGGGCCGGTTCATAGCGACTTGACGGGAGATGCTCATCTCACATAGGAGGCCGGAGACCTTTCGTATTGATTCGGCGAATCCGTCAAAGCCGGACCGCAATCATCGCCGCGGTTAGAGCCGACACCGATTTCTCCGACACACCGCGGCGGTGGCGGCCCGAGTGGATTTCACGCCGATAGGTGATCGTCGTTACGGCGACGGTCCACATTCGGGCGTGCACACATTATTCATTGACATCCACGTCAATTTCTGTGGTCGAAAAGGGGTAGGTAGACAGAAACCGATTTCTGCACACTCCCGCCCCCTCCGGCCGGGTTTGATGTCCGGACTGGCGGGTACTCCGCCTCGATGGACCCTGAGAGCCTTCCCGATGACGTGCCGATTGCCGACGCCGTCGAGCAGTTGCGCGACCTCACCGCAACAGACACCGATATCGAGGCCACCGCCAGCGGGCCCGACGGCCCACCGCTGGAGGCCGAAGCCCCCGATTGGCAGGAGCAGAACGACCCCGTCGAAATCGATCCGGATTCCGACGAGTACGGGCGCTGAAGCGTCGACTCACACCGCTTTGCGCGGACGGTTTGTCAGGCGCAGTCGGCGCAGACCGTCTCCGCACCCCGGGCGAAACCGAGCCGATGCCGGTGGGTCACCAAAAAGCATCTGGTACAGGTGAACTCGTCGTCCTGTTTGGGGACAACCGTGACCGTGAACTCTTCACCGGAGATGTCAGCACCCGGGAGCTCAAAGGACTCGGCCAGTTCGCCGGGGTCATCACCATCTGCAGGCACGGGCTTCAATTCGGCAGCCAGGTCGGCCAGCGGGTCCGCGACAGTGCCCTCCTCTTCGATCGTGCGCCGTCGCGGTGCGTCGTAGTCAACTGTCGCTGCCATGTTTTCATCCGTCCTTACCGAGGGGCCGCAACAATAGCGCCGCGGATGCCGATAGCGCCGTGTACCCGATGTCGGGGTCGATCACACCTGCCCACAGCCGGCGAAACACGCACCTTCTCGATATTTATTGACGACTGTCATTGACGATCGTCAGCGGCGACCGTACGGTGACGACATGCAGTCGTCGCACACCACGCGAAAAGGCGGATCGCCCACCGGCAGCGCCCGAGAGGCCCGACGACGTGAAACGCGCGCGCGCATATTCGATGCCGCAGTCGCCGAAATAGGCCGTTCGGGCCTGGCGGCCGCGGACGTCACCGCCATCGCCAACACGGTGGGCGTGGTGCGCGGAACCTTCTACTTTCACTTTCCGACCAAGGAACACGTCCTGGTCGAGTTGGAACGCCACGAAGAGGTGAATATCGTCGCCGAACTTCGCGACGCGCCAACCGGTGACGGCGACCTGATATCGATTCTGCTGCTGTTGGTGCGGCACGTGCTCGCCGCAGAACGCCGATTGGGCCCCGTCGTCTTTCGGGACATGTTGGGATTGCATTTCTCCTCAACACGGCCGGTCGAAGACGAGGTGGCCGAGCATCCCCTTGCGGAGTTCCTGTCCGGCGTCATCACCGAGGCGCAACACGCCGGACAGATCCCCCCGGATGCGGACGCAGGTGAACTCGGGGTCTTCTTTCTCACCGGCCTATTCGCATTGCTTGCCACCGGCGTGCAGGACTCCCCCACCGCAGACGCGGTGCTGGGTCGTTATGTCACAACGATTGTCAAAGGAATGGAGACACGGTGAGCACGACAAGTATCGAGGGCTATCGCGATTATCTGCGCAAGCGCGACGGTGAAGCCGACCTTCTCAATCGGCGCCTGGCGAATCGCGAAGACTTCTTCGACCATCTTGAGACCAATCCGATCCGGTCACAGCGGCCTGCCGACCGGACCACCTTCCTGCGAAACTTGCGCCGCCGGGTGCCCGAACCGGGTCTGGACCGGAAGATGCTGTTCCTGTTGGCGACCGCCAAACTCAATCAAGCCGAGCGGTTCGGCGTCGGACTCGGCGAAACCTACGGGATGAACAGCGACGATAACCTGCCTCCCGAGCGTGTCTACCTGGAACTCGAAGAGCATTATCACACAAGGCTTCTCGCATACGTGCTGGATGTTTTCGACTTGACCTTCCAGGTGGTGCCGCCCCCGTTCGTGATGCGCCAGTTCGTCAAAGCGGGAGTGTTCCTGCCCGAGCGGCTCGGGGTGATGTTCGTCGGCGCAGCCGAGATGGCGGGCTGCGTGATGTTCGATGAACTCCGACGCGTCGGGATGGAACTGTTCGCCGACGAGCCCGAAGTCTGCGAGCGCATTCAGCGGCTCTACACCGAGATCCTCACCGACGAGATCGGCCACGTCGGCTACTGCGCCTCTCGATGCACACCCGCCGAGCGAGCGATCATGAGACGCGCCTATCCGCTCATCGGCCGGGTATTTGCACGACAAACCGTGGAGATCGGTCTGCTCATCGACCCCGCCGAACTCCGTGCTCGGCTGGACCGGCCCTTCGACGTCGAAGAACTGACCGTCGGCCTGGATAACGAGACGTATCTGGTCACCCATCCCTGACAGCCGCGCGCCCTATCGGACTGTGCGCGCCAGAGCGGCGTGGCAACTCACCTGCAGCAGTGGGGATCCAAGACGACGCACAATGCCTGCATCGCTTCCGGATGAGCGCGGTGAAACACCTTCATGCCGCGGCGCTCAGAGAGCACCAGGCCGGCATTGCGCAGTTGAGTGAGGTGGTGACTCACCGTGGATTCGGTGAGCGCGAGCGCGGCCGCCAAGTCGCCACTGTTCTCTTCTCCCGCCGCGGAGGAGAACAGGTAGGACATCACCTTCACGCGCGCAGGATCGGCAAGCGCCTTGAGCCGCAGGGCCACGTTGAGCGCATCGTCGTCGCTCATCGGGCCGGCGGCGACCGGGGCGCAGCACACCGGTGCGGACGTGTCGATCACGGGCAGCGCTTTGGGCATGGCACGAGTCTGCCAGAAAGATTGACATATATCCAAAAGGTGGCATGCTGGGCGGTGTCGCACTAGTTCGATATATGTCCAACAACCCGAGGAGGGTGAGTCATGTCCCGTGTACAACTGGCACTCAACGTCGACGACCTTGAGGAAGCAATCACGTTCTACACCAAGCTGTTCAACACCGCCCCGGCCAAGGTGAAACCCGGCTATGCGAACTTCGCCGTCGCCGAGCCCCCACTGAAGCTGGTGCTACTGGAGAACCCCGGCAAGGGCGGCACCATCAACCACTTGGGTGTAGAGGTCGCCTCCAGCGAGACCGTGCACGACGAGATCGCCCGCCTGACCGGGGAGGGCTTGTTCACCGACGAAGAGATCGGCACCACCTGTTGCTTCGCCACTCAGGACAAGGTGTGGGTGACCGGGCCGGCCGGCGAGAAGTGGGAGGTCTATACCGTGCTCGCCGACTCCGACACCTTCGGCTCCAGCCCGCAGCATCTCGATGAGAACGCCGACGCCGCGGGTGGGTGCTGTGGAAGTCAGGTCGACGACCAGTCCGACGCCGCGGCCACACCGACTGCCACAGCTTCATCCTGCTGCTGATTCGTTCACTGTTCACCCGGCGGCGCCTTGCGATCGATATCGATAACTGTCAATATCGATGAATGTCGAATCAATGGGTGGCCGACGCGGACCCGTGTTGCGCACCGGGGGCGCTACTGCGGCAGCCACTGTCGGCAGCTGAAGCCGCCGATATGGCGGTCAAGCTCAAGGCACTCGCCGACCCCGTTCGGCTGCAACTGTTCTCCGCGATCGCCAGCCGCGAAGGCGGCGAAGCGTGCGTATGCGATATCTCCGACGGGGTCGAGGTGTCGCAGCCCACCGTGTCCCATCACCTCAAGGTCCTGCGCGACGCCGGCCTGCTCACCTCGCAGCGCCGCGCGTCCTGGGTCTACTACGCCGTCGTCCCCGAAGCACTGGCCAGTCTCGCCGTACTACTGGGTGCCGATATCCGAATGGGAGCCACCGCATGACCGATACCGCCAGCACCGCACCGGCAGTCGTGGGCAAGCTGTCCACCTTGGACCGATTCCTGCCGGTGTGGATCGGCGCCGCGATGGTCGCCGGCCTGCTGCTCGGCCGGTGGATCCCGGGGCTGAACACCGCGCTGGAAAAGGTTCAGATCGACGGGATTTCGCTGCCGATCGCGCTGGGTCTGTTGATCATGATGTATCCGGTGCTGGCCAAGGTCCGCTACGACCGCCTCGACACGGTCACCGGGGACCGCAAGCTCCTGGTGTCCTCGCTGATCTTGAACTGGGTACTCGGCCCCGCACTGATGTTCGCCCTGGCCTGGCTGCTGCTCCCGGATCTGCCCGAATACCGCACGGGACTGATCATCGTCGGCCTGGCTCGCTGTATCGCGATGGTGATCATCTGGAATGACCTGGCCTGTGGGGACCGGGAAGCGGCCGCCGTCCTGGTCGCGTTGAACTCGATCTTCCAGGTGGTCATGTTCGCGGTGCTGGGCTGGTTCTACCTGTCGGTGCTGCCGGGCTGGCTCGGCTTGGCGCAGACCACCATCACCACCTCGCCCTGGCAGATCGCGAAATCGGTGATCATCTTCCTGGGCATCCCCCTGGCCGCCGGCTATCTGTCGCGACGCCTCGGCGAGAAGGCCAAAGGCCGCGACTGGTATGAGTCACAGTTCTTACCGCGCATCGGACCGTGGGCGCTGTACGGCCTGCTGTTCACCGTCGTCATTCTGTTCGCGCTGCAGGGCCAGCAGATCACCAGCCGCCCACTGGATGTCGTGCGCATCGCGCTGCCCCTGCTGGCCTACTTCGCGATCATGTGGGGCGGCGGGTATCTGCTGGGCTCCCTGCTCGACCTCGGCTATGAACGCACCACCACACTGGCGTTCACGGCCGCCGGCAACAACTTCGAACTCGCCATCGCCGTGGCGATCGCCACCTACGGCGCCACGTCGGGCCAAGCGCTGGCCGGCGTCGTCGGGCCGCTGATCGAGGTACCGGTCCTGGTCGCGCTGGTCTATGTCTCTCTGGCCCTACGAAAGCGGTTCAGCCACCACACTTCGCAGCACCTTCCCACCGACGAGGCGACGAGAACGGAACCCACCTCATGACCGAGACACCTGTCACCCATCCACTGCGCGCAGATCTGTCCATCGACCAGAAGCTCGCCCTCAAAACGGCAGCGACACGGCTGCGGACCGAATTCGAGGACACCTTCGGGGTGGCGACCATCGAACGGTTCCTGCACACCTCGTATGACCAATTCGCCGGACGGGCCACCATTCCCAACTTCCTTCCGCTGCTCGCCGAACGGTTCGCCCGACAGCGGTTGCACGCCCTGGCGCGCGTGGAAGGCAAGATCGTCGACGGAAAGCCCACCGTGCTGTTCCTGTGCACCCACAACGCCGGACGCTCCCAGATGGCACTGGGCTACTTCACCCACCTGGCCGGCGACCGTGCGGTGGCCTGGTCGGGCGGCTCCGAACCCGGCACCGAGATCAACCCCGCGGCCATCGCGGCGATGGCCGAAATCGGAATCGACATCACCGGCGAATATCCCAAACCGTGGACTGACGAGATTGTCCAAGCCGCTGACGTCGTCATCACGATGGGCTGCGGGGACGCCTGCCCGGTTTTCCCCGGAAAGCGTTACGAGAACTGGCAATTGCCCGATCCGGCCGGACAGGGACTCGATGCGGTGCGCCCGATCCGCGACGACATCGAGGAACGTGTGCGGCGGCTGCTCGCCGACCTCAACGTCACCGTCACACAATGACCGACACCCCCAAGGTGCTGTTCGTCTGCGTCAGCAACAACGGAAAGTCCGTGATGGCCCAGGGTCTCATGCGTCAGGCCGCCGGCGACCGGATCACGGCCACCTCCGCCGGCACCAAAGCGAAGGCCGGCATCAACGCGCAGTCCGTCGAGGCGCTCGCAGAATTGGGTATCGATATCAGCGGCCACACCGCAACCCAGTTGACCGACGACCTCGTCGCCGGAGCGGACCTGGTCGTGGTCCTTGGCGCCCAGGCGCACGTCGACCCGGTCGCTCACACCCCGATCGAAACCTGGGAGACCGACGAGCCGTCGTTGCGCGGTATCGAGGGCATGGAGCGGATGCGGTTGATCCGCGACGATATCGCCGCCCGGGTGATCGACCTGGATTCGCGCCTGGCCGGAAGCCGCCCCGCTCAGTAGCACCGCATACGACTTCGCCTGACGACGATCAGAACTATGGTTGCCCCGCGACCTGGCACCTACTGTTCGGAACCGTGACTTCAGCGCGACGAACGAAAGAACCGCTGTGACGACGCTCGCCGAACGCAACGCGGCTTCACACACGGCACCCACTCCGGTGCAGCCGGCCCCGCCCGCCGAAGGCAACCCAGGGTTGATCGGGCTGCCGCTCATCATCCCCGGCGCTCTCGGCCTCGGCGCAGTCAACACCGGCCTGGTGAGCACATCGGCGGCCGCGGTGCCGATCCTGGTGTCCGCCACCGCAATCGGACTGCTCCTCACCACCATCTGGTCAGCGGCCTTGCGGCAGAACGTCAACGCCACCATCTACGGCACCTTCTTCGGTTTCTACGGCAGCTACGCGGTGCTCGCCCTCGGCCTCACCCACGACTGGTTCGGCATTGCCGCCTCCGATGCCCGCCAGACCACGAATCTGTGGCTGGCCAGTTGGCTCCTGGTCATCGGCCTGCTCACCGTTCTCACGCTGCGGCTGCCATGGCTTTACCCTGCAGTGCTCGCCATCGTCGACATCGCCTTGGTATTGCTGATCATCGGCAACCAAACCGGAAGCGTGCTCGCGAACCGGGCCGCAGGCTGGCTCGTTTTCGCCTTCGTCGCCGTGGTCGTCTACTTCTATTTCGCTGCGCTGTGGGAAGAGCTCGGCGGAAGGGCTCTTTCGCTAGGTCGACCGATCATCCGGTAGGGCCCGCATGTGGCCACCAATGACGACCAGGCCAGCAGACACTCCATGCAGCAACCGACGGATTCGCGAAGAAGATGCTGGCGTCATTCAAGGAAGCCACGGCATCAGCAAGGCCCCTCGCGGCCGATATTCGGTTACGACGGTGGGCGTCTCTCGTCGACAATCACGTAGTGGAGGGCGTGCGGTTTGTGCGGCGTCTGGACGGTTTGACCGATGAGTTCATCCATGACGGGGCGGCGCATGGTTTTCCGTCCAATAGGCGAGTCGACCGCGATATGTGGTACCGACGACTCCCTGACTTCGGTTGGGTGGTGTGCAGCGACTCCGCTGCGATATTGAGTCGCCCGTTCGGCGATACCGGGTGGGGTGATCGTCCGCCCGAGGGCTTGTGGGTAAGCCACAAGGGTGATCGATCGTATGTGTATGACCTGGTTCGCTTCGATCTTCAGGCAGCGACCGGTCTCGAATCTCGTTAGGGTTGTGCGGTTTCGGGATTCCGTAGACGGCGTCGCAGCAGAGGTCGATCACCCAGACAGCATCCGGCGCCGATTCTTGGAATGTTCGAAGAATCGGGTGCGAGCATTCGACCCATGAACTCACCCCTGTCTCTGGTGGCCGAGACTTCACAGCCCGGGACCGTCGCCGGGTCATCCGAACGATGAACAGCGGTGAACCAGGACTTGACCAACGACTCCTGGGATCAGCGACGTCAGCAGAAGAGCCCACCGCCGGAACACAATCCACCTTGACGTTGGCCACCCGGAACACAGGTACCAACCCCAGAGGCCCCGTCGCGCTTGCCGCAGCTCTCATCGAGCTTGCCACACAACATTTTCAGCTGCGTCACGCCAACCGCACCTCACGGGCAAGCATCCTCGGGGATGCCGATGCGAACGTATCGTTGACCAGTTACGGAAAGCGCATCTCCACGGTATGGCAGACCATCGAGACCATAGGTGCCGGAAGCACCAGACCCCGTCGCCTCATTTTGTGGCTCGATGATGCCGAGGCTCTGGGCGATCTGCCGCCCTCATTGCGACGCCTACAAGCGCGCGGGCTGGAAATCCGACCGTGCCTCGACTATGGGCCGCACAAGAAGTATTTTCCCTACGTCAACGAGATCCTTCCGTCGGAACCCGATCGCACTTTGGTCACCGCCGACGACGACGTGCTGTATCCGGCGAACTGGCTGAACGTTCTTCTGAGCGCGCATCGCCCCAATCAGGTGACGGCGTTTCGAGCACGAATCCGCGGCGAAGGCCCCTATCGCACATGGCCTATATGCCAAACGAGCGAGGCTTCGGACACGGTATTCGCGACCGGCACCTCCGGTGTGGCGTATCCGCCCGCGGTGCTTCTCACCTTGAGACATCGCGGCGACGCATTCACCCGGGTGTGCCCACGCGCTGACGACTACTGGCTGCACTACGCCACGATCGCTTCAGGTATGCAGATTCGCCAAGTTCGCGAGGCCGCCGCGTTGTGGTGGTCAGTCCCTAACGCGCGCAACCGAGGGCTATGGGACGGTACCGGGACCGCAAATGACGCCATCGCTGACCAGACGCGCCGCTTCTGGCAGGAGAACTGAGTTAAGTCAGCGCCGCACCGGTGTGACCTGGGCGCGCTCACGTCCAATCCCTGCCCACTGCCTTGGCTAGACGGCAGCGACCGCCTGTTCCAGGTACGGGGAGATGTTGCCCATGGCCCGAGTGACGTACTCTTCCTTCTCACCCACGGGCGCAACGTAATGCAGCGCGCTTTCGGCTGCGTGAACGCCTTCGAGGCGAGCGATGATCCACGCGGCCAGATAGGGCGACGCAAGACAACCGCCTGCGGTCGCCACGTTACCCCTGGCGTAAAGGGGTTGATTGAGAACCTCGACGCCGGCCTCGATCACCCACGGCTTCGTCGTCAGATCTGTACAGGCCGGAACACCCTGCAGCAAGCCGAGTTTGGCCAGGATCAACGTCCCTGAGCACTGGCCGGCGAGCAACTGCCGTGACGGGTCGAGTCGAAGTTGTTCCATCAGGGCCGGATTGGCCACCACCTCGCGTGTCTGCATGCCACTGCCCACGATCACGGCGTCGGCGGAGCCAGCCTCCTGAAGACTTGCCATCGACTCGATCACCACGCCGTTCATGGAACGCACACGCGGTGTCGGGCATGCGATCGAGACGCGCCAATCAGCTTTCTTCACCCGATTGAGCACGCCCAGGGCGATCAGCGAGTCGAGTTCGTTGAAACCTTCGAAGGTGAGGATGGCGATGTGCATGAGTGTCTCCTGTCGTCGCCGAAAGCGTAGGAGACCTATTCATGACATTCAATAAATTGTTCTAGATACAATCGCGGTGTGCCGGCTCCCCGCTACAAGACGATCGTGGACGTACTGGCGTCCGATATTCGCGCGGGCCGGTTGACCTCGGGGACACGTCTGCCCACCCACCGCGACCTCGCCACCCGCGAGCGCATCGCGCTGGCGACCGCATCGCGCGTCTACGCCGAACTCGAAGCCATGGGACTGGTCAGCGCCGAACAGGGACGTGGCACCTTCGTGCGGGAAGTCACACTGCCCCCTGGCCACGGCATCGACCAACAGGTCACCAGAAGCGACACCATCGACCTCAACTTCAACTACCCCTCGGTGCCCGGCCAAGCCGAGACACTCCGGCACGCGCTACGCGACCTCGCGAACTCCGGTGACCTGGAAACTCTGCTCCGGTATCAGCCCCACGGCGGCCGACCACACGAACGCGCCATCTTCGCCGACCACCTACGACGCCGGACGCTCGCCGTCGACGCCGAGCACGTGCTGATCGTCAACGGGGCACAGCACGGACTCACCACCACGATGCTGGCGGCACTGCGCCCCGGCGACGTGGTTGCCGCCGACGCCCTCACCTACCCGGGCTTCAAAGTGCTCGCCGAAAGTCTGCACATCGAACTGGCACCCATCCCGGTGACCCCGAACGGTCCGGACCTCGACGCACTCACCCGCCTGTGCACCACGCGCAGGGTTCGCGCCGTGTACGCGATGCCCACGATGCACAACCCGTTGAGTTGGGTCATGGACCTCGATACGAGACGGCGCCTGGTCGACATTGCCCAGGAACATCAACTCCTCATCATCGAAGATGCCTCTTACGCCTACCTCGACGAGTTGCCACCCCCTCCCCTGGCCGCACTAGCCCCCGCCTGCACCGTCTATGTATCGGGGCTGTCCAAGAGCGTCGCGACCGGGCTACGTGTCGGGTTCCTCGCTGCCCCAACATCATTGATCCCTGCGATCGAGCGTGCCATCCGCGCCACCACGTGGAACACACCGGCATTGACGACAGCCATCATGACCCGCTGGCTGCACGACGGCACCGTCGACCGGCTCGAAAAAGAAAAACGTGCGGACGCGCGAGCCCGACAAGCCATCGCCCGCGAGGCATTTGGTGACCTGGCGCCCATTACCCACCCCTCGTCGTACTACGTGTGGCTCCCACTGCCCGAGCCAGCCCGCGCAGACCGGATCGCCGCAGCACTGCTGCTCGAGAACATCTCCGTGTCGACAGCCGAACCCTTTTCCATCTCCGGCCATGTACCGCAGGCGATTCGACTCGCCCTCGGCTCTGCGGACATCGATAGCCTCGGCGAGACGATAAGCACGGTCAGGCAGGCCGTCGACGCAGAGATCTATCGCTAAGAATTGAGATGCTGACCCCACGGCCAATGAGGTGTCCGACCGAGAGGCTGGCGTGAGCACACGACGGTCTCCACACTCCACGGTATGAAATACTCAGTGCAGTTTTGAAATGAAATACTCAGTGCAGTTTTGAACTGGCTGGCTTCGATTGCGTATTTCAGCGTCACGTGGCCTTGTCAGCACACGGCGTTCCAGGTCCGTCAACAACAATTCGTTCGCGTTGCGAAGGTTCTAAAAAAGCTTTGCCAATGAGAATGACATTGCCTCGCTGGCTTCAGGCGAGCGAAAGCGAATGTCAATAAAATTGGGTAACATGAAGTCGCATAGCCTGATATTCAGACGCGTGAGGGGACGTCGGTGTACGGTATTTCGCCCGAAGAGAACTTCGACTTTCTCGAACGGAAGCTGCTGCAGCAGATGTGTTTTGGCGAGAATGAGCTGATTCTTCGTTTCGATGATCCTACGATCTCCATCGTCGTCATGGCCGACATCGAGATCGTCACCCACATTCGTGGACGTAGATCAGCAGAAGACCCGCGCTCGCTTGCCAGTGATCTTGTGGACTTTCTCGGCAAGAGGATCACCGATATTAAGTCGACTCAACGCGCCTTGTTTCTGGTATTCGATGGTGAATACACGCTAATACTGCACGATTCGGACAAAAATTATGAGTGTTTTACTATAAAAAACGGCGATCGTATAATTGTGGTCTGAGCCGAGATGGCTCGACCTTCTCGTTGACTTGAGCGCGTCGTTGACGATCGGCCAAATTTCCCGATCGCAACGAGACTCCTTTCCACAGGTGTTGCTCGTCGATATTCATGGACAAGCATAATTAGGGAGATATTGATCGACTACATAGCCGCCGTCAACTGATGTTGAAAATGTTCTCAAACTGCCGAGATCTGCATCTCTTGTCTGCTACGGCCGTGAAGGAGACCCGAACTGACGAACTTGTGAGATACCGGAATGTCGAAATAGGCCCGATAGATGCGTCGATTTGGACGAAGTGCACCACATCGATAACCCGTCAACACTGATGACCTGCACCAACTATTCGTACATTGCCAGCGGCGTTGTCAGCCCTTCGGGCTGTACTTTTGAGGCCCATACATGAAGTTCTCAGCGCCACAGCGGGGGCAGCGCAGTCGGTACTCATACATGGTCGGCGCTTCCGGATCGGAACGCCACTCACTCACTTGGATTTCAAGGAATTCGTCATCATTTGCGGGACAACGAATATTGTCCCAGCTCCCAGCGGCCACGTGTTTTGTCGCCTCAATCCATCGCCCGCGCTGCTCCCCCACGCTAAGCATCATCTCAACCTCCCAAACCAGCGAACCCGCACGGCGCCCGTCTATTACAGAGCTCTCGGCTCGAGAACATTGAGGCGTTGTATCCGTGCGGTGGGCACGAACCACGCGGCTAATCCCACCGACAAGAACCCTTGCGACCCCGCCGCGACGCTCACGGTCTAGAGAAAGGACTCCCGGTCCGGAAACGAGATAGGCGTTTGCCAACGGCCGGGGCCGCAAGGGTGAACCACCGCCAGCATCTTCACAACACCGGTCTCATCAGGGGCCACCACAACCAGATTGGTTAACGGCCCTCGCGAGGATACCGGCAACGGTTCGGAAGTAAGTAGAAACGCAATGCTAGCTGTCGGCCTCGGGACCCCTTTTGGCGAAGGCATCCAAGTAGTCCGATTTCTGGAGTCGTTGCGCTAGTTTCAGCGGGCTGTTTCCGCTTTCATTCTCGATAGTGGGGTCTGCACCGTAATGGATGAGTAGCTCAACGAGGGGTAAAGTGCCGTCCTTGCCAAAGACAGCACGCCATAGGGATGTGTTTCCCCATTTGTCCTGGAGATCGACCTGGGCGCCGGCTTCCAGAAGTGCCTTTGCTGCGTCATAGTTCTTGTTGATGGCGGCCATGTGCAGGGGGGTGAGGCCGTCGGCATCGGGTTCGTTGACGTCGAAACCTTCGTCGATCGTGTCACGAACACTGTCCTGGGTTCCCCGGACAGCCGCTTGGTGCAGCGGGGTGCGAGCCATGTGAGGACTCCTTCGGTCTAGCCCTTCGGTTTGGGATGGTGTTGGCTGCTCTTCTTTTTCTTCTTCTTGCTGTTGGACTTTTTGTGCGAGCTGCCATTGTCGTGATCCTGGCCTTGCGACGAGGATCGGTTACTGCCTCGGTTGGCTTCCTGAGCCGACTGACGGGCGACGTCACGCTGGCCGTCGGTGCTCTGCCTGACGCTGGCCTCCTGGATCTGGCGTTGCTGAGCTGCGCCTGTTGGTCGGGCTTGGGATTGGATGTTAGCCAGGCGCCGCTGGGCCGTCGGATCCTGAGCCAGTTTCGGATTGGTCTGCATGTTCTTCTGCAGCCAGTCCTTGTAATCATCCTCATACATGTGGCTGGCGCTGCGCGGGCTCTCATACTGGTGAGAGCGGTTGGAACCAGGAGCCTCCAGCTGGTAGTGGCTGGCTTCGTTCGACCATTCGATTTTCTCTCGACGTGACAGCCCGTACCGGGTGATCATGTCGTTGGTGGTGTTCTCCTCGAAACCGGGCTTATGCCCGATGTCGGGAGTGCCATGTATCGGTTCACCAGTGTTTGGGTCTAGCGGCAGGCCGGAGTCGGGATCACGTTCCGCAGCGGCATGGATATCTGCTTTGGTGTCCTTGCGAAGGGGCGCGCGGCTGGTGATATTGGTGGTCAGACGCCGGTCGGAAGCAGCCGGAGGCAGCGGGTGAGCAAGCTCCCCGCCAGGAACAACGTCTGCAGAAGGTGGTGCGTTGGGTGCTTTCGCAGTCCCGACCCCGGGCAGCGGTGGCTTCCCGGCCGCTGCGGCTGCGGTGATCTCCTCGCGGACCTGTGCCGGGTTGGGTACGACTTTGGTCGCATCGATGATGTCGTCGGTGTGTTTGAGGGCTTGTTCAGCGACAACTTCGGCCGTTTCTTCGGCGATCTTCTTCGCCGCCCCGGTCGGGGTGAACATCGTCGCGACGTCCGCCAACGTGGACGCCGCCGTTATGGATATGGATCAGCTGGTGTTCGTCAAACACCAACTGTTCTTCCACCGTCGGCATCCCATCTCTGCCATGGTCCTTGATCTGCCTCACCCGTACCGACCGACCCGCGCACACGATGAACATCCACTGCGCCACGCCGCGTCGACATCAACACTGTCTCGCCCACCAGCGAGCACGATGGCGTTCTCCCCATGTGTGGTTGCGTGCTCCTCATGGGATTCGAACCCATACTGGACGGCCCCTCAGGCCGTTGCCTCTGCCAAGTTGGGCTAGAGGAGCGTGCGCTTGGAGGGACTCGAACCCTCATGCCCGAAGACACTGGTACCTGAAACCAGCGCGTATACCAGATTCCGCCACAAGCGCGTAGCACTAAAAACCCTGCAGTACAGGGACATTGAGACCGTAAGAGAACGTCCAGGAATTGTGCCGACGACCTCGACCCGAGATCAGCCAAGACGCGAGGGACTCGCACTGACCAAAGGCCGCAAGGGGAAAGCCGAGCCGTAGTGGCTCTAGCAACCGTCGCCCAGCAGAACTGGGCGAACACCTGGACTAGCTAAGTCGGAAGGAGCGTGATCGCCGAAGCGGTCGGCGACGGTGCTGCGCGTACATTCCTCAAGCATATCGGATAGAGCCGGCATTGCGAAGGGATTTAGCGAAGCGACTTGCCTCAGGGATGACCCTTGGATTGCCAAAGACAATGCCATGCAATCACATTGGCGGTCTCCAACGCTATCCCGCACCCGAGCGCGCGATCGGACACTACGCCATCACCGCTGTTCTGGGACGTTGACGCACGGCGATGGTGGAGAAAGCACGCCTGCTTACCCCATCGCCTTTTGGTGGTGCTCGCAACGGGCCCTTCGTTGCGATGGGCCGATTTGTGCGTGGTGGTGGGTGCCGTCAAGGCTCGGCGTGAGCCGACCGCCCAGCGGCCTAGGGTCTTGACGGCAGCCGCCGACACGTTCACCACATTGGCGGCCACGGGAAGGGCATGCCCCCGCCGCCCGCACCCAACGTTTGATACTCCGTTTCGCAGCTCCTGGACCGCGGGCGGTCCCGAAGGTGGCTAGAAATTCCGTCGGGCACGGAATGGAGCCCTGCGCGCACGGCGAGGGATTAACAGTCCGTGAACCACGGTTTCCCAGCGTGTCATGCCCCCCTGTGCGACGCTGAGCTGCAGCGATGATCTCATCAGGTATCCGCTCATCCCTTGTCGCCCCGCCGGAGTAGTGACAACTCGGTGCCGCTCGAACCGGCCAAAACTGGCTCGTTGCTTTCTTGCAGCGTGGCCCCGCAAGGCGGCTGCTGAGTCAGTCTGTTGCAGGACTCAGTCAACTATGAAGCACGAGGTATTGCTGGCTCAACGTTGAGTCTCTGATGGTGACATTCGTAGATGTATCCAACTGTCGATGACGTCCCATGTGGTCGGGTACTGGTCCGACACGTCGCAGAACACCCCGGTCTGGGTGGTCCACACCGCCTTGTCTTTCGGATCGGCATCTTCCACGACGTAGGCGCCGTTGTTCTCGTCATAGAGGACGTACAGCTTCTCCGAAGCTGGGAGCGGTTGCGGCGGCGTCGAAATGAACTCAAGGTCTTCGGCTTCTTCGCCGAGCCAAGATCGCCAGTCGATAAGCTCGCCAGATCGCTTGATACCCGGTCGGGCGCCACTCAGGCTGTACTGAAACCCATCGTGGAGCGCTGAAAAGAACTGCACTGTGGCAGAGGAAAGGCTGGCCGCGGGGCTCCCGAGCGATACCGCTGGGGGATATCCGAAGACGAAGTCAGGGCCCCTACCTGGCACATCGCCCCCGTAGGCAAGACCTAACCCCACATAGGCTTCGGATTCAGTGCGAACAAGGCGCACGCCGGTACCGTGCTCACCAAGAATTTCAAGGAAGCGCGGCAGTATCGCGACTGAAACTTGCCTCCACTGCATCGTCGTCGCCTCCACCGCTGCAGCGGGCTCCATGTGAATCAGCCGCAGCCACCATTCAGGTACAGACATTGTTTCGGCGTCGGTCAGCTCAGATTCGCTGGCTACCACGGTGATCGGCCCCCGCAGACAAGCCGAGCCGACTCGAACGAACTCCTCCACAGACAACACAGCGGTGTCCTTTCCTAAATGCCATTGGGGTCGAATCACACCGGTGAATGCTTGTAGAAAGTTGCCGAACTTGCCGCGCGGCCATAGGTGTCAACTATCTGCCGGTAGTCGTCGGGGGCGGTGAAGCCACGATCCGACTTGATTACACCCAAATTCCAATATCTACGAATATGTTCCGGCGGGGCACCAAGGAAACAGGGCCCCGGGCTGTCGCTGTCATTTCGCCCATGCAGTACAACCGCAAGACTTTACGAAATTCCCGAGCAACCTCGGATAGGAATTCTCGGGTATGGGGAGCGTCGTGGACTCCGCCGGCGAAGACCGCGGGCCACACCACATTTGAGATCGGCAACAGCACTGCGCCTGCAATCACGCCGACAACAGCGCCCACCGCCATAAAGGCAGCACCGATACTCGAACAGGCGAGAGAAACTTTCCAATTGACACCGAGTTTCCGGCCGGAGCGACGCCTCACGAAGGCGAGCCCACACACTACAAGTCCCACCACGAGGGCGAGACCAGCAAAGACCGTCTGCAGCGCCATCTAGCCCGACCAGTTTGTGCGATCGCCGAGACGGCTGCACCGCTTTGCCACGTAGGACCGGTAGCCGGTTATGACGACCAAACCCCCCGCCGCGACCCCACCCAACCATGAATGAGTCAAGACGCTGAGCCCGAGAACCACCAACCAGAAGCCGCTCGCCATCGCCCAGAGCGCCGAGCGGCGAGTCGCTTCATCCCACGACCGCCAGATTGACGAGATCCGCGTCATTGCGTGCACCGTTCGATGATCTACACAGTGTCGATCGACCCGTCGGTGCCCAATCACGGAGTCACTGTTGTTCTCGCTGCGCAGCGAGGCGGCGCACGTCCTCTTCGACCCCACGGGCGATTTCGCGACCGCGCTCAGTCTTGGTGACTGCTGCGGTGCCCTTGTCGGTGAGCTGGAGCCAAATCCAGAACGCCCACTCGATAGGGGTGTCGTAGTAGTCGACGCAAATATGACGAATCTTGGCCATGGACTCGTCGAGAGGTTCGGCGAATGCGGCGAACCGATCATCTGGAGTATCCCGATGCCCAAGGAGAAACAAGTCTTCGGCGACCAGGGTGTACAGGGTGTCAAGGACCAGCTCTTGCCGTTGCTCCTGGGGGACGTCGGGGCAGTACTTCGCCGCCTTCGAATCCGCGTCGGCCAGGCTGACCCAGTCGGACAGTCCGTCATAGAGCAGTTCCTCGCGCAGTCCGCCCGCGGACTCTGGCGAAGTATCAGTGTTCATGTTCACGCCCCTCGCATGAGAGGACTGCGGTCTCAATCGAATGTGGTTCATTCGTCGTCACGGGCCGCCGTGCGCAACGTAGGTGAGCCACTCCGTGTCTTTCCACTGAAACTCTCACTACGTCCTCGCTCCATCGTCAGCTTCTGCGAGCCTTCAGTGCGCCATGGTGTAGATCGAACGCGATGGTGTCCCATCGGGAGTCACTGTTGTTCTCGCTGTGCGGCGAGGCGGCGGACGTCTTCTTCGACGCCACGGGCGAGTTCGCGACCATATTCGGTCTCGGTGGCTGCTGCGGTGCCCTTATCGGTGAGCTCGAACCAGAACCGGAACACCCAGCCGCTACGGTCGTCGTTGTTGTCGATGTAGGCGTGGCGGATTCGCGCCATGACCTCATCGAGCGGTTCGTCGAACGCTGCGAATCGGCCGTCCGGGTTGTCCAGACTTCCGACGAGAAACAAACCTTCGGACACCAGTTCGCGCAGGATTTCGAGCAGGAGTTCCTGCCGCTGCGGCTTCGGGACGTCGGGGCAGAATTTCACCGCGTCCGAATTCGCATCGGCCAGGCTGACCCAGTCGTACAGCCCGTCATATAGCAGCTCCTGCCGCAGGTTGCCCGCGCAGTCTGGTGGTGTATCGGTGTCCATGTTCACGACCCTAGAACCTCCTGTCCGCACGAGGGTGCGGTGTTTGTGGATGAATGGGGTGGGGTGTGCGTTGATGCATCTCCCTAACCGTGGCCCTCAAAGTCAAGGATGCTCTCCGACAGGTCGTCGACGCCCAGGATCGGGAACGGGTGGTCGATGCTGCCGGGTAGGTGCACCAGCTGTGGACCCAATAGTGCGCCGGGGCCACCACCTTCCATCAGCGGCGCCTCCATCACCGGGGCCTCCATTGCTGGTGCTTTCGGTACAGCCGCCTCGGCAGGCTCAACCACTGTTGCATTCGGCGTAGCCGCTGTGGCTGAACCTGCTTCTGCAGCCTCCACAGCCTGCGTAGCAGTTTCGGCCGCCTCCGCGGGCGGCGGCGTCGGCGGGCTCAGGAACTTGATGTCACCACCCTTGACAGCGTCCACATGCACCTTGATCGAACTACCGTCTGGGAGGGCCAAGTCAACAGTTGGCCCGTACTTACCGCTCGGCCCGAACCGAACCTCGGTGCCGTCGGACAGTCGGTACTCGGTGCCTCGGCCATCGCGGTAGGGCGGGTCGCTCTGAAACTCCGTCCCGTTCTTGCTGATCCAGTCCTGTAACTGCTTAACCTGTTCGGGGTCGCGCACCACACGCACGTTGGCCCGCTTTCCCTGCGGCAGGTCTTTGATGGCGTCCTGGATGCTTTGGGCCGTGGGGACCGGTGCCGGCTGCGCAGGAGCCTGCGGTCCTTCGAGCAGGCTCTCCACGCTGATAGCCGACCCGCTCGACCCGGGAGCAGACGCCGGGTTGGTCAGGGCCTGGCCAAGAACCTCCGGGGTGACCGTGTCTCCGTCGGGGTCGGCGGTGATGGGGTAGACCGCATCCGGTCGTGGGGTGATGGTTTGGGTGAGGGTGGTGCCTTGGGCGGTGAATTGGGTGGGTTGTGCGGCGCCGGTGGCATCCCGTGCCCACGGGGCCGAGAAGCCGTCACCGGTGGCGGTACCCGATGGGTCCAGGATTGAGACGGTTTGGTCGGGGTTGACCCTCAGGCTACCGCCGTCAGGGACGACCTGAGAGGCGTCGAAGCTGTACCGGGTGGGCGAGGACGGGTCAGTGAGGGTGACCAGTGTTTGGTCGCCATCGGTTTGACCGATATGGGTGACGCTGAATCCGCCGCGCACCCCTTGGTTGGGGTCAGTCGTCGACTGAATCGAGGGCGTGCGGGCACCGTTGCGTCGTGAGGATGCTGCACCGGCCCCGGTGGCGGCCAACCCGACGACCAGCGCGGTGACGGGTCCGGTCGGGTCATTCGGCGCCGACGGTGTGACCGTGGTGGTGGTCTGCTGCCCTGCGGCGTACTCGCCTTGTGGTGGCAGCACGACGGTCGGGGTCTGCTCCTGAGAAGGCGGCGGCGCGACCTGTGTCGACGGTGCCGTGTCCGGCGTGGTGGTGGTCTGCAGCGGTGAGGTCGACTCGGTGGCCTGCTGCTGCCCCTGGGTCGGTGGCGCTTCCTGCACCTGGCTGGGTGCCTGCGCCGGTTGTGACGGCTGCGCTTGGCTGGAAATCCGGTTGTTCACACTGCGATTCGGGCCATCAGCGCTCCAGCGGTTGTTGGCGTTGGTCTGCTCAGTGAAACTCGACCCCGCTCGCTGCGCACCGGAATCGCTGCCAGATCCGCGGGCAGCAGATCCCCCACGGTTGCTGTTGTTGTTCGACTTCTTCTTGTTGTCGCTCTTCTTCTTTTTCTTGTTGTCCCCGGGTTTGGAGTGATTCCCACCCGCGGAGCCCGGTTTGGGGGTGGCCCCGGCCTGCGCCATCACCATGGGATCACTGCTGATCAGCGGGACCACCAGACCCGCGACCGGGACCAGCAGCGCCGTCAGCCCCGCTGCCACACCCAGGCGCACCCAGCGGCCGCGATCACTGATCGATCGCGCCGGCACCGCCCGGTGCCGGCCCCGGTATGCGCGGCCAGCATGCGACACCAAAGGTGAAGTAACCGCCGGCCCTGATGCGGGCCCCGCGGCGGCATCGACCTGCGGCAGTAGTCCCTGGTCTCGCGATGCTTCGAGCAGCCTCAACCACTCGCCGATGGATGCTTCAGGGCAAAGATCCGTTCGGCTATCCGCGACGGCGACAGGAGCGCTGGCCGGGTCTGTCGCAGCACGCCGACGCCGCGTCACCACGCCACCCACTCAGCGACGATATGACCAGCTCGCCGTCCCCACACGTCCCGACTGCGCAGGTCAGACCGCGACAATCCCCCCATGACATCTCCCCCTCGACATCTAAATCGGAGTCCGTCAATCAGGCGGGCTCTGCAAGGTGTAGTCGGGGGCGAACGCCAAAACCGAACGTCAGCGAACGGTGATCTAGCCCACAGCAACATCAGCGCCAATCGCGGCTACGCTTCGACACCACCAACACACGGTGGCCAGAACGTCACGACACCCAGACGTCAACGGCCACCGAACCATCGATTCGGGGGAATCATGCACTCATCAAACGACAGCGCACAGTTTCAGTTCAAAGACTTCGGTGCGCTCTTGGCCGGCCTGGGCATGCTGGTCGCCGGCTTCGCCGTCATTACCGCGCTGCCCGGCTGGGTCACCCACTGGGGAACCGTCGCGGTCTACCTCACGTACTTCCTGTACATGTCCATCGCCGGACGCCTCTTCTGGAAAGGCGCCGACGCCGCCTGGGCCGCGATCAAACCCCGCACCACACCCGCAGCTCCAATCACCCACGAACGCATCGACACGTAGCACCGAGCTGGCAGCGCGTGCTCAGAAACACGCCCAACAGTTGAATCGTCAGCGCGATCACCCACGCGCCAGAGGTCTTTCGTTTCGCCGTAAAGAGTTTGGGTGTCGTCGTCGTTGTCGATACGGAGCCGGATCGTCGTGTAGGACTGGATCATCACCTGACCACCGCAGCCATCGGCTTCGACGTTTTGCTCCCGTAGATTCGACACCGCGTGCATGTCGGTCAGGCGGATCCGGTCCAGCGGAACTTGTGCTAAGCCACCGGGTTTAAAGCACGACCCGGATGTGACCGCCGAGATGTTCCAGGACGCCGAAGGGGCGCCGGCTGAGATGCCGCCGAATCCACTGCCCCCAGGGCCGCCAGCGCCTAATCCACAATGATGGATGCACATGGCGCCTTGGTACCACGACAGAAAGTCGTCGTTAGGTGTCGGACGGCTCCACCCCGCTAGATCCCCGTAGGCCCTGGGCCGCTAACTGTGGATCCCGTAGGCCCGTGCCCGCTAACTGCCGGCGAGGCGATCTCGTTACCGTCCTGCATGCCTTCCGAGCACAGAAACACGTGATGCGCAGAGCCAAGGCCTTCTGGCCTCTGCGCGTCACGTCCGGTGTCGAATTACCTCGATCAGGTCCCGCGGTGGCGGCCGCGCTGATCGTTGATCTGGCGGACGACCTCGGCCACGATCGGTGCGATCGCCGCGCCGCCGATCTCGACCCAGAACTTGGCGACCGGAAAAGCCAAGTAGATCGCGCAGCAGGTCACAAACACGGCGATCATCGCGACGATCAGCGATAACAGCGGGTGTACCTTTGAGTTAGAAGGATCCGGCTCGTCCGTATGGCGGTCGGGACCCGGGTTGGATATGGTCACAGGTGTACTCCTCACATCAACTATTCACAGTGGTTGCCCGGGGAGTCGTAGGGCGGTCCCTGTTGGTAGCAGGGACCGCTCGCCATTTGGCGAGCGGATTGCCCGCAGACTTCGCGGATCGGTCACCCTCACCTGCGTGGTGGCTTCCTATCAATAACGCTACCGGCGATTCGACCTCTATGTGCGGTCTAGGAATTCGACACACCATGTAGGAGTGTTAGTTTCACGCCCACCGCACGACAAAGCGGTGTCAGCAATTTGGGCTCGTGTCTTCCAACCCGGCCAGTGGACGAAGATTCGTGGGCATCTCGATATTCACCCGTTTCACGCTAGGGCATGGAACTCCTAGATCGTCCGCTGCTGACATACTTTTCTCGCGACTTCTGGCCCCCGTCGCGTCGAAGTTGCAGGTCATCGTTTGGGGCCATGCCATTTTCGCTGGTCTCGATGGCGGTGCGGTCGATGACCACCACAGCGCCAGCGCTCACAGCGCGTGAGGATCGACACGGCATGTCATGTTGTCGGTCCATATCGACGTGTCGCATTTGCAGCTCCTGCCGACACTCACACAAGGCGGGCACGAACACTGCACACATCCGCAGTGGCCCGCCGGGCCTCTTGCACGCTCAACACCCGACAGCAGCGTTAGCCGACATACAGATCCTCTCGCTGCACGAACTCGCAACCGACCTGAGTGGCAGCCGGAGATGAACGGGGGCGCAACAACATCGGAGGTGCGCACTGACGGTGGCCAGAGACAACGAAGAACAGGCCCGAGAGTTCACCCTGATGACCTTGGCAAACCCGGCATGAAGAGGGTCCAAAACCCACGAAAGGAGCCCATGCCACTGCCACGCCCACGCAGGAACGGCGGCGTCCTCGGTACTCTCCAACCGTATTCGGCGGGTCGCACCGGCGGCACCGACGCAACATGATTCGACAGCTCCCAAAGTCCCGGTCAAAGTTCGACTCCGTAGTCTGAGCTGCGGTCTCGGCTCCTGTTAGCGCTGCGTTCATGGGCGCGGTCTACGTCGATCGACCTCGCCTCGTAATCCGTGAGCCACGCGCGGTAACCGGCCGCGCGACGGCCCACCATTTCGGCATGCTGCGCTCGCATTGAGCGGAGACCGGCAGGTAGCGCCGCCTGCGAGGTCTGGGCTGTGTAGGCGTGGGCGGTGACGTCCGGCTGATCATTGGTGAGAACCCTGCGCACGAGATCAGTAGCATCCAGTCCATCACCTCGGGCGGGAAGGCGCGCGCCTGCGGACTCTGAGTGATCAAGCTCCTGTCCCTCGGCCACGCGCTGAAAGATGTGTACCGAGTTGGCTTGTCGCCCACGGGTCATCGCCACATAGAGCAGTCTGCGGGTGGCGTTCTCACCTATGACGGCGTGGGTGGTGTCGGCGGTGACACCTTGGGCGGAGTGCACGGTGAGCGCGTAGCCGTAGGTGACGTGTGTGCGGGTGTAGTCGGTGGGGAAAATCGTGTAGGCGTTGTCGTCGAGGCGGCGAGCGAGAACCTGTTGATGACCGGTGTGCACCTTCTCCACCTGCCAGCGTTGCCCGTTGCGGATCGGCCCGGGCTCCACCGACTGACTCTCGCGGTAACGCAGCGGGATCGACGCATCGTTCTGCCGCGTGAGGATGAGATCCCCTACCGCGAGCCGATGCCCACGCGCGCCGGCCACCGTTTCCGCGTCCGCGGCGACGGTCTCGTGGTGCAGCCGCCAGTTGAGGGCATCGGCCATTTCCTTGGTGTCGCAAAGCAGGAGCGCGTCCTTGCCTGCGGCGATGTCCTTCTTGTACGCGGCCACGGCCTCTGCGGCCATGGTGACCTCATCGCCACAGTGCAGGCGATCATGCTGGCGGTACCACTCCACTGCGCGACTCACCGCCTTTTGATCACCGTCGCGCAGCGCCAACGACGCAGTCCATTCCTCTAGATCGTGCATCCGCCACACCTCGGACAGGTGCTGGGTCCACGGCAGGTCCTCGCAGAGTTGGGCGAACATTCCCCCGCGCGCTTTCACCGGCGCCAACTGGCGCGGGTCACCGACCAGGATGGTTTTCGCGCCGGCCTGGGTGGTGGCGGTCAGCAGCCGGCGTAGGTCGCTGGTGCCGTCCATGGCGGCCTCATCGACGATCACCAGGCTGAAACGGTCCAACTCCAGCTGTTTGTCGTCGAGCAGTTGGAGTGCTTTGGCGACGGTGTAGCCCTGATTCCCCGCCCCTTCGCGCAGTGCCACATCGACGGCCTTGCCGGTCGGGGCAAGCACGATCGCGGTTCCCCGCGCGACTCCGTGCGCAGCGCCCGCGAGGGTGCGCAGGCAGGTGGTCTTGCCCGCGCCCGCAGGCGCAGTCAACGGCTGCACCAGCCATGGCGAGCGCGCGATCTCGGTCACCGCGGCGCGCTGATCCGCAGACAACCCCGCGGTGTCCCGCGCGGGCAGCCACAACTGCGCACGGTCGTTGCGCGCGTCCACTAACTCCATGACCGCGGTTTCCTCGGCCAGGGTGGCGTCGAGGGTGAACTTTTCGTGGCCTTCGCGTTGGTGTGCCGCGCGCGGCGCGGACAACCGCACAATGACCGCGTCCACCGCGGCCTCCACCATTTTCCGAGGTGAGAGCTCCGAATCCACCGGCACCTGCGCCCCCAGGACCTCGATGAGATCGGCCCGGATGAAAGTTGCTTTGTCGATCTTTTCCGCGGCCGCGAGCACCCGCGCGCGGTCAAACGCGGTCCGCGCATGTGCGCGCCGCGCAGCGCGGGCTGCGAGAAACTGCGCGCGGTCAATTTCCATCCCACGCGGATCCACGCGCCACTGCTCCACCAAAACACTCCACGCCAACTCCTCCGGTTTGGTCGGCCGGGTCGCTTTCTGCGCGGTACCGAGCTGCGCCGCCGACCACGCGCCGTCCTCCCCTTGCTCCAGGTGCCCGGCCGCCCAGTCCCGCAACTGCGACGAGCGCCGCGACCACGCCGTGATCGTCTCGCGAGACATCCCGGCCAGCTCCGCCATCCCCGTGCCGGGGTCGACCTGCTCCCACTCGAACCCCAATGACCGCTGCAGCTCGCGGCGCAGGGTGGCCTGGTAGATCACGCCCGCCGCTTTCGCCTCATGAAACAGCGACGTCCCATCCAACGACACCAACCGTCCATCAGCCCGGGCTTGGCGGTTGGGCACGATCACGTGGGTGTGCAGGTGCGGATCCCCACACCGACTGGTCTCATGCTGATAGGCGATCCCCACGATCCCGGGCAGCCGTTGCAGGTCCTTCTCCCCCGTCACCGGATTGTGGACGCGCGTGTAACCGACATGCTGGGCCAGATACTCCATCGCCTCACTGATCGCGGTGGCGTGCGCGTAGGCGATCCCCTTCTGCACCACATCATCACCGCGCAGCACGCGTAGCAGCGACACACTCTTGGGCGCGGCGAACGTCAGATCGAAACCATGCACACCGCGGGTCCCGAAGGTGCGCCCCATCGCGCCGTTCGGGGCGATCCCGTCATCGAGCCACCGCCCCACCACCGCCGAATCCGCTTGCCCGCCGCCACGCTGGAAATCACTGAGCCCAGCCAGCGTCGCCGCCGTGCGGGCGTCCCCGGCGAATATCCAGATTGGGGTGCGGGTGTCGTGTTCCGAGTAGTACTCCCCCAGCCCGCCACCGGCAGCGCTCGCGTCCCGGCTGGCGCGCGCGGCGGTGTCCGCGGTGTCGATGTAGTAGCTGATCGACCACGCCTTGAGCTTCGAGATTGTCAACATTCGCCGATCCATCCACAGATCGAGGTGTTGACGCTGACTGCGCCACAACCATTCTCGCACCTTGCGCAAATGTGCCAAGCAGTATTTGGAAGTTGGGACGAATGAGATGCGACGGTGGAAGTGTAACGGGGCCAGCTGTTTTGGTATGTGATGAGAAGCCTGTGAGCGATGGCGAAGGCGGTGAGGAGAGGTCACAGGATTCAGGGTTCGCGATTGGATGACACGTGGCTGTTGGGATCTCGCGTTCGGGCGCAGCGCTGCCAAATCGCGTCGAGACGGTGTGAGAAATTAGCGTCGGAAGTGTCGGTGGAGAGACTTACAGTTGTGTTAGTCGGCTCGATGGATACGACACCGGGGCGATCATTTCGCTCCTCGCGGCGCCAGTAGCCGGGGCTTCAATCACACACAGCGCCTGCCCGGCATCGTATTTCTCCCGATCGCAGGACCACGTTCGAAGGGTGGTGAATCAAGATGGAAGACAGCGTGTTCGACAACCTTCCACTCCTGCTTGCGGTTCCTCGCGCAGCAGAGTTACTGGGAATCAATACGAGGACGATGGCACGACACTGGCGTGAGATCCGCGCCGAGGCAGTTGCTTCGGGGAGTATCGACCCGGCGCAGGCCGATGCCGCGCGTAAAAAGATGCACGACGCCGTTCAGGCGCAGCGCCTCGCCGACATCCGTAAAGCCCATCACGCACGGCAGGCCGACGTCGCCGCTCTCATGGGTGTGTCGCAGGCCTGGGTGTCGAAGTTGGAGGCTGGCGATCTGTCGCATACCGAGTTAGAGACACTGCAATCGTATGTCGCGGCCCTGGGGGGCATCTCCGTATCGTGGCGGAATTCGGCGAGAGAACCATGGAACTGACAGCATGAGGTCAAGACCTTCAAGCCCCCGCCCTGGACGGACGGGCATGGACTGATCCGCGGTCGGCGGCGGTTAAGAAAGGGCGGAAGGCGATCGCGACCGAAATTGAGCGGCCCAAGTTCGTTCCAACGCCGAGTGGCAGGGTGTGACTCTGCGCTTCCACGAAATGCCCCCGGTGGTAACCCAAGATAGCCACTAAGCCGAAGGTATTCGCATAGAATGCTGACGCGATTTGGCTGCGGACACTTTGCGTTACGAGTGCGCCACGCAGGCGACTGCCTGACCACCCGCCACGCACCTGGCTGGGAGAATGGGTGCGTGAAGATCTTCGTCAGTTGGTCGAAGCCAGTGAGTCACGCAGTAGCGCGAGCGATCCATCAATGGCTACCGCTCGTGGTTACCTCCGCGCAACCGTGGGTGTCTAGCGAAGACATCGCAAAGGGAACCCTTGGTAGCCGGACCATTATGGATGAACTGGCAGGGAGCGGGCAGGGCGTCATCTGTGTCACCCGACAGAACGTCGCGGAACCGTGGTTGAACTTTGAAGCGGGTGCGCTCGCAGGCCACTCCAATTCGCGCGTACGGACGCTGCTCTTCGACCTACAACCGCGCGACATCACAGGACCGCTGTGGGACTTTCAGCACACCAATATCAACGACCGTGACGACATGTTTAAGTTTGTGAAGTCGGTGAACGAAGTGTCCGATCCAAAACTGTCTGAGCATCAGATAAGCCGACTGTTTGACGGATTTTGGCCCGAACTTGTAGCCGAGCTCGACAAGATTCGTCAGAGGCAGCAGAAGCTGGAAGTCGGACTAAATAGCGACCAGCGAAACCCAAGTGAGCTTCTAGGCGAGGTGATTGAGCGGGTACGTGCAATGGAACTGCACCAGCGCACACTCGGTGGGCGAGTCACTCGGATACTCGACCGAACGAATCAGCTCGCCGAAGGAGTCGGTGTAAAACCAGAACCGAGGTACATCGCGAACGCGGACTTCGGTATCGGCGAGATACTTTCTGTCGGGCCGAACGAAGCGACTGTCGTGTTTGGCATCGGCGGCGGTGGCCTGCGCCTCTCGCATGAGAAGCTAGCGACGTTCGCGCGATTCGAAACACGGCGTGAGGCCCGCGCAGCCTTCCCCAACGCGGCCGGCGAGTCAGATGATCTATACACCGACGACGAAGATAGTCCCGACGAAGTTTTGGGAATCCGAGCAGCAATACCACTCGATAACCACGACATCGAGCCGTGGCCCGGGTGGAACGACCTCGACACCAAAGACTCGCCGCCTCCGCCCATCCAGTAGCCGGTCATCAGTGAGCGGGCAGTTCATCACGAAAGGCAACTTCGTGCCCGGTCCAATCACCCCGGGTGTAAACGTTACCCAGCAGCAGACTCACAGAACCTAGCTGGCGCGTATGGCACGCATCACTAGGTTCGGACGGGTATTGCCGGGGACTTCAGTTGCGGCTCCCCAATAGCTTTGGCAACAATCTCCGCAAAAACCGTTGCTCGATGGCCAGTCAGTTCGAGGAAGTTCCTCAAAACGATCGCGGTGCGGCTGCGCTCGACGAGGAAATTCGCCGACGAGCTGCAGGATCTCGTCGTCCATTATGTGTGATGCAAGTGCACTCATTCCATAGCGGACTCCGCAGCACCAAGTATTCGCAGCGTCGTACTTGCAGGCATGATGGTCTGGCCCGCCAACGAAATTCGGTCCAGCCATGCCGTCCCGGCATCGGTGTGTTCAGGCTTGTCGAGTGCTCTGCGGTATTCCTGTTGCGCTGAGACTGCCGCGCTCAAGGCGTCGTTCGCGAGCCGCAACAGAGTTGTCGCGCCGCCAGGACGCACGATCACGCTCGCGCGCGGCGTCCCTATCGGCGACAGCCCGCGCCACCGCGGCGTGTCGGTCGTCGTTGGCCCGTTGTTGCGCCGCTTCGCGGTCGGCTCCGGCCCTCGAAATTTGTTGATCGGATAGTCACAACGAGCACGATCAATGCCGCGAGGAACAAAATCACTGACCCGCAAAAAGTAGAAACGTCACCCATAATGGTTGCGGAGTCATCGCTAACCGCTCACCCGACTGGCTGATACCAGGCAGCACAGGGGATTTGGGCGGCAACTCGTCGACCAGCTCATCTGCCCGCCGTCTCTCAGCCGCGGCACCGTTGAACTAATCCCACTCACAGAACAGTCCACCCGTCAGATCCATCAAAACCGGCTTACGTTGGCTTTGGCCGTCTTCCACGACAAGAGCCAAGATCTCGTGGCCATCCTCCGGATGAGGCCCGCGCACAGCGCGAATCAGTTGGACCTTGCCACCGCCGTCGGGATCGTCAACCCAGACCCCTTCCCATTTCCAAAGGTCCGTGCCGGCTACGTAGACCGGATCGCGGGATTCGTCCACGGCGGTTAGAAGGTGCATGAGATTGCCTGGCTTGGCATCCTGAGAGCCGGAATGATCCAGCGAACCGACGTAGAAGTTGATTCGGATAATGCGGTTAGGCTCGTCGTCCTCGACTGCAGTGATGGTAGCTCGATGGTATTCGACTGGACCGACGCCGTTGACCCTTAAGGGGAGAGCAATCTCGTCTCCGCTTTGCAGAAGACAAACCAGGGTCGGCCGGCTCAGCGCCATTAGTTCCGTCACGACGTAAAATTGTCCCAGGCGTCACCGACAACCTATGCACATGCCGCGCCGAATTAGTACGTTCGACGGATAGCGAGCGATCCGATACTGAGCGGCTAGCGGGCCGCAAGCCAGGCGATCGGTGTTCGGCCAAGGACGATCACACCTCTCGGCCTAACAGTAAGGCGTGATCGTCCACACAAATAGACGCATGATCACGCCGAAAGCTACGGCAATCTGCGCGGAGCCTCCCACCACGGTGGCGTAACTCGTCAACGAACTCGTTGAACGAGTCGATCTGCTGATTGCCAATTACCGGTCAACAATCACGACAGTGACCGTCATGCCTGGTTCAGAGACGTTGACTTGAAGATCATTCTCAAGACCGCGCGGATTTACTACCCAGCCACCTGGATCAAAGACAATACAAATCAAGTGGCTCACGTTAGCCAAGGACTTATAACGATCACGATCGACTAATAACTGCTCCCCGACTTCTTTATCAGTCAAATTCTGCGAAGCATGCTTCAGCTCAATTCCAATATCGTATTCCGGCAGCAAGTAGTCAATGCGACTATTCGAACCGGCATAAATAGGTGCATAAACTTCGTCACGAACATCGTCGAAAAAGAGCCTCAGCAGCGCTTTAAAGAGATACTGATCATCCCATTCATTCTCGAACTTTATCACCGCTCCACCGTGGGGGTGTTTTCGCAAACTTCGCTGGACTAGTACGAACTGCTCCGCGATGCCCACAATAACCTTGACGGCGTCCAGGCGAGCCCCTCCAAAACCGATCACCCCCGGCGAGGCCGCCGTCTTAATGGTACCATTCGCTAGCTTTTGAAGAATATCACCGATTATCTTTGCTTTGCTGGCGCATGACCTCGCGAGAGCGGACCAATCGGCGCTAGAAAATCGGTCAGCTTCATCTTTTCCTTTTAGGAACGATCTGACATCGAGATCGTTAAGATTTGCCATGCTGAGGAGGCGGCCATGTGGCGCATAATCGTCGCCAAATTCTTCGACAAGCAAATCGTCGATATCTATTCTGCGATTTGGAATGATGATATCGCCAGGTTGGTCCGTAAGATAACGCACCCGAGAAGCTAACGCATCGAAACCATATTCTGGCCTATTCATGTTCCAGTGAACAACAAGCGATTCTTGAAAAGTTGCCAAACGCGAAAAGAATCGCTTCAACAAATCCAGCTCGATATGGTCCGGCGAGATTCCCTTAGGCGCATCATTCCTACTGTATGCACTCACCTCGCGCGTACTAAGATCATAAATCGCGATACTCGCAACACCCGGCGGATGATCCTTTGGCGTCAGGATCGACTCGCACGCGTAATGCACTGCAATCACCGACTCGTTCAAAGTCAACGCACGCGTGAGCTGCTGCAAGCCATAGCCGTGATTCGCCACTACTGAACTCCCGCGCCTGCTTCGAACTGCAAGATTTCATCTCTTTCGATGTCATAGGCCGTCAAGGGTCCGTCACTAAACGTTCCGCAGCCTGTGTCCAAGCAGACTAGGTGCGAGGTTACGAAGGGTTTCCCGCCAGTTTGCACAAAATGCCCGAAAAATGTGCGGCGCTTTGGCCACGGACCAGTGTGCGTAAATATTCGCGGGTTACCATTTCCAGCTACAGCAGCGTCAGTTCGAAGCAGAATATCGGACGGATCAAAACCGGTGTGCGAAAACAGAAAATTTTCCGTCTCAAGAAAAGAAGGAAGTGACTCCAAAAAGTCGCGGTGCGATGGGTCAAATCGTTCACGAAATACAGCCACGGGATCGTCGGGGGTATCGCTGCCCAAATATGACTTGATTGTGGCTAGGCCGCCGTGAGCAGCGAAATCTTCTAGTGGCCCGCCATCAAGAAATCTGAGCAATGCTCGCTCGTGATTACCACGGAGAAATACGAATTTACCAGCCTCGCGCTCTGGGGCAGTCGACAAGATATCCAACACCACCCTACTCTGCAGGCCCCGGTTCACGTAATCGCCTAGGAGAATTAGCGCGCTGCTCCGCTCGCGAACTAGAAGTAGCAAGGACCGCAGCGGCTCATATTGACCGTGAATATCGCCGGCAACGATGGCATTGTCATATGTATCCATACCTACGACGGCGGTAAGGATAAGAGCGAGTAGTCGATTCTGGCGTTACCTGCGATCGCTCGTTCCAGCTGAGTGGAAACAAGCGGGTACCGCTCGATAGACCAGATAGCTATTGCTTGAAGCGTATTTGGGACATCCCTGGGTAGTGATATGTCGAGAAGCTTCACGCCGCTATCGATAAGCGACGCAAAATCCTCCACAAGCGTACTGCGGATCAGAGATGCAACCTGCGGAGCATTGGCCGAAGCGGCGGCATCCTCAAGATCAAAGATTGGCTTGCCTTGCTCTGCTGTCCGTACATATAGAGCCGACCGGACTGTAAACCTGGCGAGATTGTCGAGCAGCGGGCGATACTGCGCAGCATCGAACTTGGACATCGCTTCAAGGAGCAGACGCAACTCTGTCTTGAGTCCAGCGTAAGAGGATGGCTCCTGATACGCAGCGAGTGCATCTGAGACCGCGCCGTTGGGATCGGACAGCACTATGCCCTCGTCGACGAGATGCCGAACAAATAGGCTGCCCCTCGCCGCCATATTCGTCAGGTGGTCCACGGTGTAAGCGGTCACATTCATCGATCCAGCGGAGTACGACCTTGGGTGTCCTTCGACTAGTTTGAGGACATCTACGTCGCTGTCCGCGCGGTAAGTCCCCCTTGCCCGACTCCCGTACAGAACTACGCCCCGGTTCTGCCAACCGACCTCTGACAGCACCTGCGTTGCTAGGTCTGTCGCATGCGCAATGGTCACGCGAAGCCCCCTTCGACTCTTGCCGTCAATCTAGCCGACACGACTGACAAATCGCTGCTTCGACGCTCGCTTTTTGAGGTGCCTCGCCCTGACGAACGGGCCATACGAGCGGTCCGACGCCCTGATCGGATAGATATCTGCAACCGAACCCGTGCACGCACAGACACGCCCTATCCGTCCCTGCCGAGGGCTGCGCTTATCGCGCCTAGCATCCCGTCCTGTCGGCCCCACAGCGCGAGCACTCGATCGTTACCAAGGCTAATGTTCCCAAAAGTGTTCCCAAACGGCATGAAAATGGCCCCCGGAGATGTCTCCGGGGGCCATTTCAACTGGTAGCGGGGACAGGATTCGAACCTGCGACCTCTGGGTTATGAGCCCAGCGAGCTACCGAGCTGCTCCACCCCGCGTTGGTGAATACAACGTTACAGAAGGGGTGCGTGCGAATCCAAATCGAGTGCTCAGAGGCTCTTTTCGGGCAGTTCTGGGGCTGGGTGACGCACCACTTGACCTGTCCGGAACACACCGTCGGGGTCATACCGGTCAGCGAGGGCGGCCAGCCAGTGCCGGGTGTCCTCGTCGTACACCCGCGCCATCCGCGCAGGATCGGCCGACGGCGCGAAATTCGGCATCAGGCCACCGGTCGACCACGGCGCCAGTGCCCGCCCCAGCGCGCCGGCCTGGGCAGGCACCAGCTGCGCGGTGGGGCCGGCGAGCACGCCGATGGTGGTGACCGCGTAGGCGGCGTTTCGGTGGCAGAACGCGCTGCTGTGCTCGGCCTGCCGGGCGAATGCTCCGCCGAGCATCCGCACCTCGACGATGGTCTGCACCGACGCCGATCCCGGCCCGGCCGCGGCGAGCACAATGTCGACCGCATCGGCGGTGAGCTCGCGCAACAACGTCTGCTCCTCGTGCACCGGCATGGGGTCGACCGGATCCGCGTGTACCGCTGCGATCGCCGCATAGGGCTGGACTTCGACGGTGTCGAGGACCGGTGTTCCGGCAGCCCGGATCGGATCCAGCAGCGTTGCCGCTTCGGCGAAGTCGTCGAGGGCTGCGTAGCGCACCGCAACTGTCAAGCGGCCGGCCAGTGGTTCCGGCACGCCGGGCAGCGGCGGCAGATGCTGCAGCGCAATCGAAGTGTTGACATTCTCGGGCAACGTGGCACACCAGTCGCGCCATGCCCGCAGTACCGTAGCGGCCTCGTCGCCATCGAAATAGACGGCGCCGCCGTAGAATTCGGGAATCGGCAGGAGCTCGATCTCCACCGCGGTGACGATCCCCACTGTCGCCTTCCCGCCGCGCAGTCCCCAGAACAGTTCGGCGTGCTCGTCGGGGGTCACGTGCAACAGTTCCCCCGCACCGGTGACCACATCGAAGGATCGCACGTAGTCGGAGGACACCCCGACGCTGCGCGCCAGCGGTCCGACACCGCCGCCGGTGAGGAATCCCACCACCCCGACACCGGTCGACGATCCGCATAGCGGCGCAAGGCCATAAGGCGCAGCGGCATCGATCACCTGCTGCCATTTCACACCCGCGGACACCCGCGCGATGCGGGCATCGGCATCGATGACGCATTCGGTCATCGCCGAGGTGAGTACCAGAATGGCGTCCTGCCCGATCGGGATGGCCCCGTGACCGGTCGCCTGCACGGTGACCCGCCGGCCGCACCCGGCGGCAAAGCGGACCGCCTCGGCCACGTGGTGCGGTTCGGTGGCGAAGACCACCGCCGCCGGCTGCACCTGCGCGGCCACATTCCACGGGGTGCAGCGTTCGTAGCCGGGCTCTCCGGGCAACGCGACCAGCGCACTGACGTGGTCGGGCAGCGTGGACAGAACATCATCGCCGACAGTTTCGGCCAGGGTCATCGGAGTCCTTTCAACCATGCACGTATGACAGGCGAAAAGAATGGACGAACCCACTTGAGATCTTCTTGGAACGCATTCCAAGTACGCGGGCGACGCGTTTGTGCGGTCTCATACGCTCGCACCGGCGAGTGACGTATGAAACCGCACAAACGCGGCTACATCGAGCTACTTGGCCTCTCGATACTTGTTCATCGCGTCGTCGAGCCTCTGCAACGCCGCACCGTAGTCGGCGAAGTTGCCGGTGTGCTGCGCCTGCTGCACCGCATCCAGCGCGCTGTTGACGTCCTGCAGCGCAGCGGCTTTGGCGGTCGACAGCTGGACGCCACCACCGGGGATGGCGCCGACCGGCACCGGGACCTCGGGCGCCTGGCCCTGCTGCGGCGGCGTGGCCGGGGTCTGCGCCGCAGGCGGCGACGCGGGCGGCTTGGCGCCCGGGACGTCGGTCGGCGCCGGCCCGGTGGCCGTGGCGGCCGCGCCGGGACCGAAGATCTCGGTGAGCGCATCGCCGACGGTCGGGCCGTACCCGACCTTGTCGTTGTACATCATCGCGACCCGGATCAGGCGCGGGTATGACGATGCGGCGTCACTGGCGCCCGGCGAGGCGTACACCGGCGCCACGTAGAGCAGGCCGCCCTCACTGACCGGCAGCGTCAGCAGATTGCCCCACCGGATCCGGTTCTGGTTGTCCCGGCCGATGACACCGAGGTCCTGACTGACCGCGGTATCGGTACTGATGGCGTTGAACGCCAGCTTCGGACCGTTGACCTGACCCGGGATGGTGAGCACGGTGATCTTGCCGTACGTCTGCGGGTCGGAACTGGCGCTGATATAGGCAGCCAGGAAGTCGCGACGGAACCGGTTCATCGCACTGGTCAGCTGGAACGACGCCGAATTGTCATTCTGTGCAATGTCTTTGGCAACGATGTAATACGGCGGCTGGTAGCTGCTGGCGGTCGGGTTGGGATCCAGCGGCACGTCCCAGAAATCCGACGTGGAGAAGAACGTCACCGGATCGTTGACGTGGTAGCGGGCCAGCAGTTGGCGCTGCACCTTGAACAGATCCTCGGGGTAGCGCAGGTGCTCCCGCAGCTCCGGAGACATCTCACTCTTGGGCTTCACCGTGTTCGGGAACACCGACATCCACGCCTTGAGCACCGGATCGTTCTCGTCCTGCGCATACAGCGTCACGGTGCCGTCATAAGCGTCGACGGTGGCCTTCACCGAGTTACGGATGTAAGACACCTGCTTGTCCGGAAGCAGCCGGTTGACCGCCACCTCATTGGAGTCGATGGTGGCGCTGGACAGCGAGGTCAGCTCCGAATACGGGTAGTTGTCCAGCGTGGTGTAGCCGTCGACGATCCACACCATCCGCTTGTTGACGATGGCCGGGTACACCCCGTTGTCGGTGGTGAGCCAGGGCGCCACCGCCTCGACACGCTCGGACGGATCCCGGTTGAACAGGATCTTGCTGTTGGAGCCGATCACGTTGGAGAACAGGAAGTTCCGCTCGGCGAACTTCGCCGCGAACACGCTGCGCGCCAGCCAGTTGCCGATCGGGACGCCACCACCACCGGTGTAGGTGTAGTTCTTGGTCTCGGTGTTGGTCTCGTAGTCGTATTCGCGGTCACCGCCGTTGCGGCCGACGATCGCGTAATCGCCAGGTGCGCTGGCGATCACCGGGCCGTAGTAGATCCGCGGCTGATCCAGCGGCGCGGGACCGGGCGAGACCACGCTGCCGTTGGCGCCGACCACGCTGGCCAGGAACTCCGGGTAGCCGCCGTTCTGGTTGGGGTCGTTGGCGACCCCGCGCACGGTGTTGGCGGGCGAGGCGATGAAACCGTTTCCGTGGGTGTACACGGTGTGCCGGTTGATCCAGTCCCGCTGATTGTCGATCAGCCGTTCCGGGTTGAGTTCGCGTGCGGCGACGACGAAGTCGCGCAGGTTGCCGTCGGGCCCGTTGTAGCGGTCCATGGCCAGCTGCTCGGGGAAACTGTAGAAGTTCTTGCCCTGCTGGAACTGGGTGAACGCCGGGCTGACGATGGTGGGGTCCAGCAGCCGGATGTTCGACGTCGTCGCGCGGTCGGCCGCCACCTGCTGGGCGGTCGTCGCGGCGTTGCCGCTGTAATCGCGGTAGGTGACGGTCTGATCGGTCAGACCGTAGGCCTGTCTGGTCGCGGTGATACTTCGGCTGATGTATTCGCTTTCCTTCTGCGCCGCATTCGGTTTGACGCTGAACTGCTCGACGATCATCGGCCAGCCCGCGCCGATGATCAGCGAGGACAGCAGCAACAGCACCAGCCCGATGGCGGGGATACGCAGGTCACGCAGCACCAGGGCGGAGAACACCGCGGCCGCGCAGATCAGCGCGATGGCCAGCAGGATCAGCTTGGCCGGCAACACGGCATTGATATCGGTGTAGCCGGCACCGGTGAACGGCTTGCCACCGCGGGTGTTGCTGAGCAGCTCATAGCGGTCCAGCCAGTAGGCCGCGGCCTTGAACAAGACCAGCGTGCCGACCAACGACACCAGTTGGATGCGCGCAGCCCGGCTGAGCACCCCGGCGCGGCCGGACAGCCGGATTCCACCGAACAGGTAGTGCGTCACCAGGTTCGCCAGGAACGCGATGAACACACCGGTCATCAGCAAGTCCAGCAACCACCGGTAGAACGGCAGATCGAAAGCGTAGAAACCGAGATCGCGGCCGAACTGCGGATCGGTGACGCCGAAATCGCCACCGTGCAGGAACATCTGCACGATCGTCCAGGAGTTCCAGGCGAAGACGGCCGCTCCGAGGCCGATGATCACCGGGACGCCGATGCCGAAGAGCCGCAGCCGGCTCATCACCGTGGTGCGGTACCGCGCCACCGGGTCGTTGGGCCCGTTGGAGGGCACGAACACCGGCCGGGTGCGGTAGGCCAGCGTCATCCCGGCGAACACCAACGCACCGATCAAGACAGCGGCCGCCAGGGCCAGCACGATCTCGGTGAACAGCCTCGTGGTGAAGACCGACCGGTAGCCCAGCTCGCCGAACCAGAGCCAGTCGACGTAGGTGTCGATGATCCGGGGTCCCACCAACAGCAGCAGGACGACGGCCAGGGCCACCCCGATGAGGATTCGGCTACGTCGTGTCAGCTTCGGCATTCGCGCCGCGGGCCGCATACCCACTCGTCAACTCCAGTCTGTGGTTCATGCTGATCGGGTGGCCGCCGCCACCGGAAGGGCCGCCACAACTGCAATAACTCTACGCATGGCCTGCCAAGCGCACTCTCAGCAACGCGGCGGTTCGCCACCGGCAGAAATGGTGTGCAAGGCGTCGACGGCCGTGGTGAGCGTATCGACCTTGACCAGGGTCAGCCGGTCGTCGCGCGCCGTCAGTGCCTCGGCGCAGTTGTCCGCCGGCACCAGAAACACGGTCGCCCCGGCCTCCTGCGCGGCCATCATCTTGTGGGTGATACCGCCGATCGACCCGACGACACCGTCGGCACTGATCGTGCCCGTGCCCGCGACGAACTTCCCGTCGTTGAGATCGCCGGTGGTGAGTTTGTCGATGACGGCGAGGCTGAACATCAACCCGGCCGACGGCCCGCCGATATTGGCGAGGTTGAACTCGATGTCGAAGGGAGCCCAGGGTGCATCCAGCACGCCGATGCCCAGGAATCCGTGATCGCGGTCGGGATTGGAGCCCAGGGTGACGGTGACGGTGCCGGCGGGCTGATTCTTCCGCCGGTAGTCGATCACCATCTGGTCCCCCGGCTTCGTGCTCTTCACGATCGCCTGGAATGCCTCCATGTTCGGCACCTCGACATTGTTGACCATGTCGATCGCGTCACCGGCCTTCAACTTGCCCGCCGACGGCCCGGGATCGGTCACCGATTCGACCGTCACCGCCTTCGGGTACTTCAGATACGACAGTGCCGCGTACTCGGCGTTGTCCTCCGAAGCCTTGAAGTCGTTGGTGTTGGCCTTGTCGATATCGTCCTTCGACTTGTCCGGCGGGTACACCAGCTCGCGCGGCACCAGCTGATCGCGTCCGGACATCCACAACGCCAGCGCCTCACCGAGGGTCAGCCCGTCCCGCTGCGACACCGTGGTCATGTTCAGATGCCCGGAGGTGGGATGCACGATGGAGCCGGCCGTGCTGTCGGTGCTCTTGATGTCGACGACCTGCTTGCCGTCCACCTCACCGAGGGTGTTGAAGGTCGGGCCCGGGCCCAGCGACACATAAGGGACCGTCACCAACGACAGCAGTACGCCGAACGCCACGATCGGCACCAGCGCGACCACCAGCGTCATAATCCGCCTGTTCACGCCGCCCACAGTAGAGCGCGTTCACCCACAGCGTGACCCGCGGCCCCACGGTGATCGCCAGGTATGAGTACCGTTGAAGCCATGGCTGACCTGCCCTTCGGCTTCTCCCACGGGGACGACCCCGACCGTGACAAGCGCAAAGAAAACCCCGGCCAGGGGTCTGGCGCGGACCCGTTCGGACTGGGCGGGGCCGGATTCGACATGGCCGATCTGGGCCAGATCTTCACCAAGCTCGGCGAAATGTTCAGCGGCGCAGGCAATGTGACGGGCACTGGCCAGCAGGCCGGTCCGGTGAACTACGACCTTGCCCGTCAGCTGGCCTCCAGCTCCATCGGATTCGTCGCCCCGGTGTCGGAGAAGACGAGCTCCGCGATCACCGACGCCGTACACCTGGCCGAGACGTGGCTCGACGGTGTGACGGCGCTGCCCGCCGGCACCACGAAGGCCGTGGCCTGGACCCCGACCGACTGGATCGACAACACGCTGAACACCTGGAAGCGGCTGTGCGATCCGGTCGCCGAACAGATCTCGACGGTGTGGGCGTCGGCGCTGCCCGAGGAAGCCAAGGCCATGGCGGGCCCGCTGCTGGCGATGATGTCGCAGATGGGCGGCATGGCGTTCGGCAGCCAGCTCGGCCAGGCGCTGGGCAAACTGTCCAAGGAGGTCCTAACCTCGACGGATATCGGCCTGCCGCTGGGCCCCAAGGGTGTCGCCGCGCTGCTGCCCGAGGCTGTCGAATCCCTGTCCGAGGGACTGGAACAGCCCCGCAGCGAGGTGCTGACGTTCCTGGCCGCCCGCGAGGCCGCCCATCACCGCCTGTTCAGCCATGTGCCGTGGCTGTCCAGTCAGCTGCTGAGCGCCGTCGAAGCGTTCGCCAAGGGCATGAAGATCGACATGAGCGGGATCGAGGACATGGCCAGCGGGCTCAACCCGGCCATGCTCGCCGACCCGTCGGCCATGGAGCAGCTGCTCAGTCAGGGCATGTTCGAGCCCAAGGCCACCCCAGAACAAGTCGCGACGCTGGAACGGCTGGAAACCCTGCTGGCCCTCGTCGAGGGCTGGGTGCAGACGGTGGTGACCGCGGCCCTTGGCGACCGCATCCCCGGCACGGCCGCCCTGTCGGAGACACTGCGTCGCCGGCGCGCGACCGGTGGACCCGCCGAACAGACCTTCGCCACCCTGGTCGGACTGGAGTTGCGACCCCGCAAGATGCGCGAGGCGGCGGCGCTGTGGGAGAAGCTGACTGAGGCGGTCGGGCCCGACGCGCGCGATGCCGTCTGGCAGCACCCCGATCTGTTACCCGGAGCCGACGATCTCGATGAGCCGGCCGCCTTCATCGACCGGGCCATCGGCGGCGACACCACGGGCATCGATCAGGCCTTGGCCGAGCTCGAAGACGAAGGGAAACAAGGCCCCGAGGGCCCTGTGAATAACTGACGCGACCGGGCTTCCGGCCGTGGCACAGTCGATACATGAGGCGCTACCTGCTGAATCCGTCGATGCCGGTGCTGCTGCGACCCGATGACACGGTGCAGGTGGGGTGGGATCCGCGCCGGGCGGTGGTGGTACACCCGCCGGCCGGCCTGACCTCTACCTCGCTGGCCGCCCTGCTGCGCCGAATGCAGACAGCCTCGACCGTGGCCGAGCTGTGCGATTGCGCACGACAGCTCGGGGCGCCCGAGTCCGCCGGCCCCACGGTGGTGACCGAGCTGCTCGGTGTCCTGGAACAGGCGGGTGTGCTCACCACCGGCCAACGCGCCGGACGGTCGGTGACCATCCGCATCCACGGCCGCGGTCCGTTGTCGGACCTCCTGGCCGGCGCCCTCAAATGCTCGGGAACCCGCGTCACCCAGAGCAGTCAGCCCCACGCCGTCGTGACCACCGACCGCGCCGACCTGGTGGTGCTCACCGACGCCCTGGTCGCCGATCCCCGCGTGGTGCGCGATCTGCACGCGGCTGAGGTTCCACACCTGCCGGTTCGGGTGCGCGACGGCACCGGGTTGGTGGGACCGCTGGTGATTCCCGGTGTGACGTCGTGTCTGTCCTGCGCCGACCGGCACCGCCGAGACCGGGACGCGGCCTGGCCCGCGGTGGCCGCCCAACTGCGTCATGCCATCGGGGCGGCGGACCGCGCCACCCTGATGGGCACCGCGGCACTGGCCCTCAACCAGGTGGACCGGGTGGTCCACGCGCTGCGCTGCGCAGGTGATCCGCTGGGCACCCCGGAACCGCCGATGACCTTGGACACCACCCTGGAATTCGACGTGGGCCGTGGCTCCGTGCTGGCCCGGCGCTGGTCCAGGCATCCGTCCTGCCCGTGCTGACCTGTGCGGATGCAGGTTCAGTGCGGGACAGACAGCGTAGTCATGGATGATGGTCAACGTGGCTGATATCAAGCGTGGAAGCGTGGCGCGCAACGCCAAGCTCGCGACCCTGCCCGTCGGCTTCGCCGGCCGCGCGGCACTCGGTTTCGGCAAGCGGCTGACCGGCAAGTCCAAGGACGAGGTCACGGCCGAGTTGATGGACAAGGCCGCCCAACAGCTGTTCACCGTGCTCGGTGAGCTCAAGGGCGGGGCGATGAAGGTGGGCCAGGCCTTGTCGGTGATGGAAGCCGCCATCCCTGAGCAGTACGGCAAGCCCTACCGCGAGGCACTGACCAAACTTCAGCGCGAGGCCCCACCGTTGCCGGCCGCCAAGGTGCACCGCGTGCTCGACGCGCAGCTGGGCACGAAATGGCGCGACCGGTTCACGTCCTTCGACGACACTCCGATCGCGTCGGCGAGCATCGGCCAGGTTCACAAAGCGGTGTGGTCCGACGGGCGCGAGGTCGCCGTGAAGATCCAGTACCCGGGTGCCGACGAGGCACTGCGCGCCGACCTGAAAACCATCCAGCGTCTGGTCAGCGTGTTCAAACAGCTCGCGCCGGGCGCCGATATCGAGGGTGTCGTCAGCGAGCTGATCGAACGCACCGAGATGGAACTGGACTACCGGCTGGAAGCCGACAACCAGCGCGCCTTCGCCAAGGCCTATGAGAACGACCCGCATTTCGCCGTACCGCACATCGTGGCCAGCGCACCCAAGGTTGTCATCGCCGAATGGATGGAAGGCATCCCGATGTCGGTGATCATCCGCGAAGGCACCCCCGAGCAGCGTGACCTGATGGGCACCCGGCTGACCGAGCTGACCTTCGGCGCACCGAAGCGCCTGGAGATGATGCACGGCGACGCGCACCCCGGCAATTTCATGCTGCTGCCCGACGGCCGGATGGGCGTCATCGACTTCGGTGCGGTGGCCCCGATGCCCGGCGGATTCCCGTCCGCGCTCGGCCGGACCATCCGGCTGGCACGCGACAAGAATTACGAAGAAGCACTGCCCGCCATGGAGGCTGCCGGTTTCATCCAGAAAGGTCAGCAGGTCTCGGCGGAAGAAGTCGACGATATGTTGCGCCAGTACGTGCAGCCCATCGAGGTCGATGTCTTCCACTATCGCCGGCGCTGGCTGCAGAAGATGGCCGCCGGCCAGATGGACAACTCGGTGGCCCAGATCAAGATGGCCCGTCAGCTCGATCTGCCGCCACAGCTGGCCATCCCGCTTCGAGTGATTGCGTCGACGATCGCCATCTGCTGTCAGCTGGACGCCCACGTGCCCGTGAAAGCGATTGCCACAGAACTGGTTCCGGGGTTCGCCGAGGACGACGCCGCCTGAGGCCAGGCGGCCTAGCTGAGAAGCTAGGCCGCCTGCCCCTCGCGGTTGTCCTTCCGCGGACGCCCACGCGGACGCTTGCGCGCCACGACGGCACCCCGCTCGAGGATCTCGCCACCCCAGACGCCCCACGGCTCCTGGCGTTCCAGCGCCTCGGCCAGGCACAGGCTGCGGATGGGGCAGTCGGCGCACAGCGCCTTGGCCTGCTCCAGTTGGATCGGGTTCTCGGCGAACCACAGGTCGGGATCCCCCCCATGGCACGGCACCGCGGGCAGTTCGAGTTCCTGGCATGTCATGTCCGACATGTCTCTCCCTATTTCCTGGTCGTTGTATCGGTGTCGGTCGTTGTTGTGGACCGGTGACCAGGGTGTTCGGGAGTTCCGAAAAGGTTTCCCAAAAACGATGGCCACGGATCCGGTGACATCGGGTCCGTGGCCTTTTCGGCGTTCTGGGGGCTACCTAGGTGGTGCCCCGCTTGACGGACGTAGATGTCGCGGCGGCGGTGCGGCGCTTGTACTGCGGGTTAACGGCAGTGAGCGCCCAACCAGCTCGATGGGCGGAGGCGACGGCGGGCATGACGGGCATGCCCGAGTGAAAGGCCGCCCCGGAGAGGACAGACATCGCCACCGCATCGGCGTGTACGCCGCTGGTTCCCTGAATGTTCAGCATGATGTCGTTCCCCTCCTTTCGATGAGTCGCACGGAATCTGGTGATCTCGAGGTTAAACGGTACCAGCCCAAACCGACAAGCGATTTTCTGACCTGCGGTTTTGGCAGTATTTATGGGACCTATGACCGATTCTTGACGAGCTCCAGCACATCGGTCCCGTACTGCTCGAGCTTGCGCGCTCCGATACCGGGAATCGATACCAGTGCCGTGTCGTCGGCCGGCCGCATCTCGGCAATGGCGATGAGGGTGTTGTCGGTGAACACCACATACGCCGGCACGTTGAGCTCCTTGGAGGTGCGCAGCCGCCATTCCTTGAGTTCGGCCAACAGCGCCTCGTCGATATCGGACGGGCAGCCCTCACAACGGCGCAGCGTGATCGCCGTCGCGGATTCGAGCGCCTTGTTGCACACCCGACACCGCGGCGCGGGGCCGCGCGCCTTTCGGGCCCGCCCGGCCGGGGCATCGACCGGGGACTGCGGGGCCACGCCGTTGAGGAATCGCGAGGGGCGCCTGCCCTGTCGGCCGCCCGCGGCCCGGGCCAGTGCCCAGCTGAGCATCAGATGCACCCGCGCCCTGGTGATTCCGACATAGAGCAGGCGACGCTCCTCCTCCACGGGTTCGCTGTCGGCGCCTTTTGCCAAGGCATGCGAGATGGGCAGCGTGCCGTCGGTCAGACCGACCAGGAACACCGCGTCCCACTCCAGTCCCTTGGCCGCGTGCAGCGATGCCAGCGTGACACCCTGCACGACCGGCGGGTGCCGTGATTCGGCACGTTGCCGCAGTTCGACCAGCAGGGTGCGTAGATCCAACGAAGGCCGTTGCGCCACTTCGTCATCCACCAGTTCGGCGAGCGCGGCCAGGGCCTCCCAGCGCTCGCGCGCCTTGGTGCCGGTGGGCGGCTCGGCCGTCAGCCCGAGCGGCTCCAACAACGCGCGCACGACCTGCGGCAGCTCACCGTCGTGTTCGGCCCCCGCGGCGCGCTGGATGGCCAGCAGCGCCTGGCGGACCTCCTGACGGCTGAAGAACCCTTCGCCACCGCGCACCTGGAACGGGATGCCGGCCGCGGTCAGCGCCTCCTCGTAGACCTCGGACTGCGCATTGATCCGGTACAGCACCGCGATTTCGGATGCCGGCGTACCGGATTGGACGAGCTTGGCGACTCGTTTGGCCACGGCGGCCGCCTCGGCTGCCTCATCGGAGTACTCGGTGAAGGACGGCTTGGGCCCCGGGTCACGCTGGCCGACCAGGTGCAGCTTGCTGCCGGCCATCCGGCCGCGGGCCGCCGCGATGACCTGATTGGCCAGTGACACCACCTGAGGTGTGGAGCGGTAGTCCCGCTCCAGGCGGACCACGGTGGCCTCCGGAAAGCGCCGGGAGAAGTCGAGCAGGAATCGCGGCGTGGCACCGGTGAACGAGTAGATGGTCTGGTTGGCGTCGCCGACAACGGTCAGATCGTCGCGGTCGCCCAACCACGCGTTGAGCACCCGCTGCTGCAGTGGCGTGACGTCCTGGTACTCGTCGACGACGAAACAGCGGTAGCGGTCCCGGAATTCACTCGCGACGGCGGCATCGTTCTCGATGGCCGCGGCGGTGTGCAGCAGCAGGTCGTCGAAGTCGAGTAGTGCGGTGCCGTCGCGGTGGGTCTTGAGATGCTCGTAGCCGTCGTACACCTTGGCCACGGTGGCAGCGTCCATCGGAATGTCGCGTCCGGCCTTGGCGACCGCGGTCGCGTAACCCTCCGGCGTGATCAAGGACGCCTTGGCCCATTCGATCTCACCGGCGAGGTCGCGCACATCGTCGGTACTGGCCTGCAGCGCAGCGCGATTGGCGGCCTGAGCCACCACGGCGAACTTACTGTCGAGCAGCTGCCAATCGGTGTTGCCGACCACGCGGGGCCAGAAGTATTGCAGCTGCCGGCGTGCCGCCGCGTGGAAGGTGACCGCCTGCACCGCCGCGGTGCCCACCCCCGACTCGTCGCCGAGGGCTCGGAGCCTGGCCCGCATCTCCCCGGCCGCGCGCGCGGTGAACGTCACCGCGAGCACCTGTCCGGGTGCGACATGACCGGCGGCCACCAGATGCGCGATGCGCCGGGTGATGGTGCGGGTCTTGCCGGTACCGGCGCCGGCGAGCACACACACCGGCCCCCGGGGGGCGAGCACGGCCTCGCGTTGTTCGTCGTCGAGGTCGACGAGGAGGCTGTCGACGGACGGCATGGCGTCCATCATCGCAGGGCGTGGTGACATCCTCGCTCGGACGTCGCTCCCCCGTCGCTTCGCTCGCCCCAGGACGTCGCTTCGCTGCCGGGCATGCACATGAGGTCCGCTACGTTGTAGGCACTATGACTACCGCTGCGTTGACCATGTACACCACCTCATGGTGTGGCTATTGCTCTCGCCTGAAGACCGCCCTGAAGGCCGAAGGCATCTCCTGGACCGAGATCGATATCGAGGGCGATCCTGCCGCAGCGGAGTTCGTGGGCTCGGTCAACGGCGGTAACCACGTGGTGCCGACCGTCAAGTTCGCCGATGGGTCCACCCTGACCAACCCGAACGTCAAGCAGGTCAAGGCAAAGCTGGGCTGATCGCGCGCTTGTCGGTGTATCGAACTAGTGTTCGATACATGAACGGCAACCTCGACACGATCGATGCACTTCGGGCCGAGTTCGACGCGGTCAACGCCGAGATCGACGCACTGTCATCCGAACCGTCCAGGCTGCGCGATGCGTGGCACCTCATGACGCTGTGTGACCGTGCCCGCGATATCGCGCGCGAGTACGAGCTGCGGGTACGCGGTCGGGCTGGTCAGCCGGCCGCGGCCCACGACTCGATGATCTCCCGGGCGATCGAGATGGATCCGGGCAGCAACAGCCGCGACGGTGAGTCGCTGTTCCAGTCGCCGTGTTCGAGTGCTTCGCGCACCTGCGCGCGGGTGAACCACTCGGCCTCGGCGATCTCACCGTCGTTGAACGAGAACGGCTGGTCGGGGTCGCCGATGGCATGAAAACCCACCATCAGCGAGCGCGGGAACGGCCACGGCTGGCTGCCGAGGTAGTGGATATCGCGCACAGTGAGCCCGATCTCCTCGGCGATCTCGCGCTCCACGCACGACTCGAACGACTCCCCTGCCTCCACGAAGCCGGCCAGTAGCGAGAACAACCGTTCCGGCCAGACGGTCTGGCGGGCAAGCACCGCCCGGTCGTGGCCGTCGTGCACCAAGCAGATGATCGCCGGATCGATACGGGGAAACTCCTCATGCCCGTTGACCGGGTTGATGCGGGCCCACCCGGCCTTGATCGTCTTGGTCGGCGAGCCGTCCACCGGGCTGAACCGGGCGGCGTCATGCCAGTTCAGCAGCGCCGTGGCTGTGGCCACCAGCTGTGCGCTGGCATCGTCGAAGATCGGGCCGGCGCGGCGCAGATCGAGCACCTCGGTCTCGACGGAGTCGTCCTCCGGGGCTTCCAGGGCGCCACGGATCGCCCAGACATGCCGGCCGTCGGCCAGCGTGCCCAGGAACACCGCGTGGTCCGGCGGGGTGTCACCGAGAGCGGTCGTCTTGCTCAGCACCACACTGCTGCCGGAGATCAAGACCTGGTTGCGCCGGTCGACATGCAACACGGCGGCGTCGGGCCAGCCGGCGATCGCGGCATCGATATCGGTGCGGACCTGGTCGTCACGGTCGGCGCCGATGCGGGACAGCAGCGGGACATTGCGCAGCGTGAACGCGCTCATCGGTTACTCCTTCGACCGGATGTAGAGCAGGCGGTCGGTCGGCTCGAGGGCGTCGACACGTTCGTCGTCCACACGCAGCAGCTGCCCGTCGCGCACCACACCCAGCACGATGTCGGCCAGATGGCGCGGTGAACCGCCCTCCTCCTTGGGCTCGACGGGCCGTTCGGCAACCGCGAACCCGGCATCGGGAGTGAGCAGGTCCTCCATCATCTCCACCACGCTCGGCGTCTGCGTGGCGATGCCCAGCAGCCGACCCGCGGTCTCGGAGGTGACGACGGTCGTGTCGGCGCCGGATTGGCGCAGCAGATGCTGGTTCTCGGCCTCCCGTACCGCGGCGATGATCTTCGCGTTGGGGGCGAGTTCGCGTGCCGTGAGCGTGACGAGCACCGCGGTGTCATCCCGGTTGGCGGCGACGATGATCGACTTGGCGTGCTGGGCGCTTGCCAGCCGCAACACCTCCGAGTCGGTGGCGCTACCGCGCACGGTGACCAGCCCCGCGCTCTTGGCCCGCTCCAGCGCGGCCGGGTCGTCGTCGACCACGACGATGTCCCCGGGCGCCACGTCATCGCCGATCATCGCGGAAACCGCAGTCCGGCCCTTCGTCCCGTAGCCGACGACGATGGTGTGGTTGCGCACGGATCTCCTCCATCGCTGGATCTTCAGTGCCTGGCGCGACTGGGTGGTCAAGGTCTCGACGGTGGTCCCGATGAGCACGATCAGGAACGCCACGCGCAGCGGCGTGATCACCAGAACGTTGACCAGGCGCGCGGATTCGGTATAGGGCGTGATGTCGCCGTAACCGGTGGTGGACAGCGACACGGTGGCGTAGTAGATGCAGTCCAGCAGGGACAGCGGGTCGCTTTCCTCCGGGGTGGCCGCGACATCGCGGTAGCCGTGCCGGTCGATGTAGACGATGAGCACCGCCGCGACCAGAGCGGACAGCGCCCAGATGACCCGCATGAAGATTCGGCGACCCGGACTGACGAACTTCTCCGGGATGTTGAGGATTTCGACGAGGTCGGCGTCCGGGCGGGAAGTCAGGTTCTGGTCGACCGCCTCCAGCCGCCGACGCAACCTACCTTTGGCCACGGTTCACCGATTGGCGTGAGCTGGGCACGTCACAATGTAACCATGACTTCCATTTCCTCGGCCGTTCGACAGTCATCCAACCAGTCCCGTGCTCGCTTCATGGGTGGCTGGCTGGTGGGCATGGGCATCCTGCACTTCGTCGCGCCCAAGCCCTTCGACACGATCGTCCCGGAGGAACTTCCTGGTAGCGCGCGGTTTTACACCTACGCCTCCGGTGTTGCGGAGGCCGGGGCAGGCGCGCTGTTGCTCGCACCGCGCACCCGCAAGCTCGGTGCGCTCGCCTCGATCGCGTTGTTTGTCGGGGTGTTCCCGGCCAACGTGAACATGGTCCGGCTGTGGAAGGACAAGCCGCTGCCGATGCGCATCGGCGCGGTGGCCCGGCTGCCGTTGCAGGTCCCGATGATCACGCAGGCGTGGAAGATCTACCGCAATTCGTGACCGTCACGAGGTCAGCTCCTCCTGCGCCAGCAGCGCGGCCAGTTCCTCGGGCCCGGGGAGTTCGTCGGGCCGCACGGTGACACCGCTACGCACGTAGTGGAACGCCGCCCGCACCGAGTCCAGCGGACGGCCGGACATCCCCGCCCACGCCAGCCGGTACACCGCGAGCTGGACCGCGGCCGCCCGCTGAGCGTCGGGGGTGCTCGGCGGGTCACCGGTCTTCCAGTCGACCACGATCTGCGCGCCGTCCCCGTCGTCGAACACGGCATCGACACGTCCGCGCACCACCGTCGTGCCGATCATCATGTCGAAAGGCACCTCGACGTCGACGGGGGTTCGCGCCGCCCACGCCGATGACGCGAACGCGGCCTGCAACCCGGCCAGTTCCTCGGCGTGCGCCCGCCCGGTGTCCCCATCGACAGCACCGGGCAGATCGTCCAGGTCGAACAGCCGCTCGGCGTGGAAGAAGCGCTGCACCCAGTCATGGAATGCGGTGCCCAGCAAGGCATGCGGGTCGGGCCGGACCGGCAGCCTGCGCCGCAACAGCTGCGCGGCGGCCGCCCTGTCCTTACCCAGTTCGACCAGCATGCTGACCGACAGTTGCGCGGGCAGTGTCACCGCCTCCGGCGCACCGGCCCTGGCCCGTTCGGCCAACAACGCGTCGACATCGGCGGCCCAGTTCTCCGCGTCGGCGGCGCTGACATCCGCCGAGGAATCGGCTCGGCGCACGAGTTCGGCGCCACGGTCGAGCACCTCACGCCGCGCCGGCTCAGCCGGCCACACCGCCTCGACGACCGTGTCACGCAACGGGTTCGGGTCCCCCTCGGCCGGATCCGGGGCCCAGTGGTCGATGACCCCGCAGGGATCACCGGAGGCCGCCGAAGCGTCGATGATGCCCCGCAGCTCCAGGAGGAATTCCGATGGTCCGCGTGGCTTCGATTCGGTGGGCCCCCAATGGTGGCCGGACACCAACAGCGTGTGTTCGCAGCGGGTGAGCGCCACGTACAGCAGCCGGCGCTCCTCATCCACCCGCCGCTGCGCCAGATGGTCCTTGTGCGCGGCGATCCTGTCGGACAGGGCTTTCCGGTCGAAGACGTCGGTGGTGTCCAGTACCGGCACACCGTGCTGCGACTCGGTGGCCCGATCGCCGCGCAGCAGCGGCGGTAGGTCACCGGCATCGGTGAGCCAGGTTCGCGCCATCGCGGTGGACGGGAACACCCGGGCGCTCAGATGAGGCACGGCGACCACCTGCCATTCCAAACCCTTGGCCGCGTGCACGGTGAGAATCTGAACCCGGTCGGCGGCGACGGTGACTTCGGCCGGCGCCAAACCGTTCTCGATGTCCGCAGCCACCTCCAGATAGGCCAGCAGACCGTCCGGGGAAGCCTCGGCGCGATCGGCGAAATCGGCGACGACGTCACCGAAAGCGTCGAGATGTTCGGTGCCGCCCCAGCCGGCAGCCACCGGCCGGGCGGCCCTGGCTTCGGCGTCGACCCCGAGCACCCGGCGGATCTCGGCGATCAGATCGGGCAGCGGATGTGCCAGATGAGCGCGCAGGACCGTCAACTCGCGGCCGAGGGCGACGATGCGCGCGTAACCCGGCGCCGAGTAACGGCCCTGGGCTCCCGGGTCGCAGATCGCGTCGGCGAGGCAGGCCGCGTCGGCATCCGGCGCGGCGGCGGCGACGATCTGCGCGGTGCTCGCCACCGCCGCCGGCCCGTCCAACTCCACCGCCCGCTGCCACAGGGCCGCGATATCGCGGGCGCCCAGACGCCAGCGCGGTCCGGTCAGCACCCGCATCGCGGCCGCCCCGGCCGTCGGGTCGGCGATCAGCCGCAGCATGGCGACCACGTCGGCGACCTCGGGGATAGCCAGCAGCCCGGCCACACCGACGACCTCGACGGGAACACCGCGCGCGGTCAGCGCGTCGGCCATCGGGGCGGCATCGGCATTGCGGCGCACCAGCACTGCCGTGCTGGGCGGGGTGGGGCCGGCCAGGTAACGCCGCGCGATCTCGTCGGCCACCCAGTTCCGTTCGGCCACCACATCGGTGAGCAGTGCGCAGCGGATATCGCCGCGCTCGGCATCGGGACGCGGCAGCAGCTCCCGCACGCTGACCGAGCGGCTCCGGGCCTCCGCGGACACCGCGTTGGCCAGATGCAGTGCCTGCGGCGGATTGCGCCAGCTGGTCCGCAGCTCCAGGGTGGGTGCCGGCGTCCCGTCCGAGAGCGGGAAATCGGTGGCGAACCGGGGCAGATTGGTGGCCGAGGCACCGCGCCAGCCGTAGATGGACTGAATGGGATCTCCCACCGCGGTGAGCGCCAGGCCGTCGTCGATGCCGCCGCCGAACAACGACGACAGGGCGATCCGCTGCGCGTGACCGGTGTCCTGGTATTCGTCGAGCAACACCACCCGATAGCGTTGCCGCAGCTGCTCTCCCACCCGTGGCGCTGCCACGGCCAAGCGGGCCGCCGCCGACATCTGCGCGCCGAAGTCCATCACTTTTGCCGCGCGCATGCGGCGGTGCAGTTCGTCGACGAGCGGGACCAACTGGGTGCGTTCGGTCTGGGTGTCCAACAACTTCAGCAGCCATTGACTGGGCCCGCGGTCGCGCTGGTTGGCGCCCGCGGGCAGATTCAGGATGAGCCGCTCCAACTCGATATGGGTGTCGGTCAGCGCAGCGGTGTCCACCAGATGTTCCGAGAGTGCCCCCGCCAGTCGCAGTACCTGACCGGTGACCGCGGCCGGGGATTTGTCGGTGTCCAGTGTCCGGGGATGTTCACACACCACCTGGAAGGCCAACTGCCACAGCTCGGTCGCCCCGATCAGCCGGGTGTCGGGTTCCACCGGCAGCAACAGGCCGTGTTCGCGCAGCAGGGAACCGGCGAACGCGTGGTAGGTGCTGATGGTCGGGGGTTCGTCGGCCCGGAGTTCCGGGCACAGCCCGGAGCCGGCGAGTCTGGCCAGCCTGGCGCGGACCCGGCGCAGCAGCTGGCCGGCGGCCTTGCGGGTGAAGGTCAGCCCGAGCACCTCGGCCGGCGCGGCGTAACCGTTGGCGACCAGCCACACCACCCGCGCGGCCATCGTCTCGGTCTTGCCCGCACCCGCGCCGGCGATCACGACCACCGGTCCCGGGGGCGCGGCGATGACGGCCGCCTGCTCGTCGGTCGGTGCGAAAAGACCCAGCGCATCGGCGAGTTCGGCCGGGCTGTACCTGGTGCTGATCACTGCTCCTCCCCACGCTGGTGCGCCGGACACATCGCGCGCACCGGGCAGTGCCCGCAATTGTCGTTCACCCGGGCGACGAATGCGGGCCCCTGGGTGGCCCCGGCCGCGGCGGCGACCTGCTCGCGCCACCGGGCCACGTCATCCGGTGTCAGCGCGTCCTGGTGGCGTTCGGTCGCCCCGCCCGCACTGGGCTTGCCGGGGTACACCAGCACACCGCCACCGGGTTCGTCGCCGTGTGGCAGCACACCTTCTGCGACGGCGAGTTGGTAGAGCGCCAGCTGGGCGTGGCGCTGGGCGTCGTCCTTGATGACCGGGCTCTTCCCGGTCTTGACGTCGACGATCACCAGGCGGTCGGCGTTGTCGCGCTCCAGACGGTCGATGCGGCCCCGCACCCGGACCCCGGGGGCGACCATGCCGTCGACCGCGACCTCGGTGCCCACCTCGGTCAGCTGGTGGCGGGTGAGTTCGCGCCATTGCGCGAAAGCGGTGAGCATGGCGCCGTGGCGGGCCAGTTCGTTGTCGGCGTACCACTGGGATTCGAACGGCAGCGCGCCCCAGATGCTTTCCAGTTCGGCCAACAGTTGGTTCTCCGTCTTGGTCGAGTCGGCGACCAGGGCATGTATCAGGGATCCGACCGCCGAGCGGACATCGCGGCTGTCGCTTGCGCCGTGGCGTTCCAGCAGCCAGCGCAGGGGGCATTCGGACAGGGTCTGCACGGTCGACGGCGACACGGTCACCACGTGCTCATCGCCCGACCACAGCGGCTCGCTGGTGGACGGCGCCGTCCTGCCGTACCAGGATGCCGGGTCCGCGCCGGCCACCCCGGCTTCGACCAGCCGGGCCAATTGTGCTGCCGCGCAGGCACGTACCTCGTCGTCGAGCTCTCCTTCCGGGGCGCACACCACGGCCCGCAGTCGGCCCACCAGCGCCGCGGGGGTCAGTATCCGCGGGGCGACGACGGGAGCGGGGTCGCTTACCTGCGCGTCAGTGGCCAGATCGGCCAGTTCAGCGCAGAACGGTGACGGCAGCATCGCGGCGTCACCGGCATCGCTGTCGACGGCCGTCACCAGCAGCCGGGTGCGGGCCCGCCCCATCGCGGCGATGAGCAGACGTCGTTCCTCGGCCACCAGCGGCGCCCGGACCGACACCGGCTGGCCGGGCTCGGTCACCCCGTCCAGAATATCGACCAGGTGCTGGGTGGCCAGCACGCCGCCGCGTGGAACGGTGTTGGGCCACAGTCCTTCCTGTACACCGGCGATGACCACGAAGTCCCAGTCCCGATCCAGTACCGCGTGCGCGCTACACACCGCAACCGCTTCGCCGCGGGGCGTGCGATCGGCGGTCACCGGCAGGCTCAAACCGTCGACATGGTCGAGCAGACCCGTCAGCGTCGCCCCGGTGGTTCGGGTGACGTACTGTTCGGCCACCTCGAACAGGGTGGTGACAGCGTCCAGATCACGCTCGGCGGCCGCTCCCGCGGCGCCGCCACGCTCGGCGGCCGTCACCCAGCGGCGCTGCAGTCCGCTGCGGTGCCAGGCCTGCCACAGCGTGGCGCGGGGATCTTCCCCCGCGCGGTGGCTGCGCTGCGCGGCGCGCAGCACCGTGCCGACCCGCTGCAGGCTGCGGCCGTGTTCGGGGGCCAGTCCGTCGGGCACGTGCCGCACAGCTTCGGCGAGGAGTTCGGGGAATTCGCGCTGATGGTTGTCTAGGCGGCGCAGTGTCCGGCGCAGCTGGCGCAGGGACACCGGGTCGATCCGGCCGAGCGGACCGGTGACCAGGTCGAGCACCGCGTCACCCGGCATATCGCCGGTGGCGGCACCGAGCACGGTGAGCAGGGCATGCACGGCGGGCTGCCGGGCCAGGATCGGTTCGGCGGCGGGCAGGTCCACCGGGACACCGGCGGCGGCCAGGGCCCGCCCGAGCGCGGCGCCGGCCCGCGGCACGGACCGCACGATCACCGCCATCTGCGACCACGGCACCCCGTCGACCAGGTGGGCACGCCGCAGCGCGTCGGCGACCAGGGTGGCTTCGGCGTGCGCCGAGGCCGCGATGCGTACCGAGACCGACCCGGATTCCTCAGTGGCACTGGTGAATTCGCCGAACCCCTCGGCAGCGGGCAGCCTGCGGGCAATGCCGGAGATCGCGGTGGCCACGGCTGCCGAGCAACGATGCGAAGCGGTCAGCGTGACCGCGGGGGTGTCGGTGCGCAACAACGCGGGATCGGCACCGCGATACCCGAAGACCGCCTGGTTGGGATCACCGGCGATGACCGTGAGTCCGGCACCTGCCGAGAGCACCCGCACCAGCAGCGCGGCCTGCGGGTCGAAGTGCTGGGCATCGTCGACCAGTAGCAGCTGGACGCGGGCGCGTTCAGCCGCCAGCAGGTCGGGATCGGTGGCCAGCGCGTCCAGGGCCGCCCCGACGAGTTCGGCGGCGCCCAGGGCCGGCACGGTGGCCTGCGGGGCCGCCATCCCGACCGCGGCGCGCAACAACATGACCTGCTCGTACACCTGCGCGAAGCGACCCGCCGCCTGCCATTCCGCGCGGCCCGACATCCTGCCGAGGCGTTGGAGCGCCACCGGGTCGACCCCACGCTCGGCGCAGCGCGCCATCAGATCACGCAGTTCGGAGGCGAAGCCCGCGGTGCTCAGTGCGGGATGCAGCGCCGACGGCCACATGCCGGCGCCGTCTTCGAGATCACCGGCGAGCAGCTCGCGGATGATGCCGTCCTGCTCGGCGCCGGTGATCAGGCGCGGGGGCGGGTCACCGTTGCGCTGGGCGGCCAGCCGCAGCACCGCGAAGGCGTAGGAATGCACGGTACGCACCAGCGGTTCCCGGACCACACCGGCGCCGCTGCGCAGCAGGGTGGCGGTGATCTCGGCCCTGGCGGCGGCACCCAGTCGCGCCGACCCTGTGAGCAGCAGCACCGACTCGGTCGGGGCGCCGGCGGCGATGTGCGTAGCGGCCGTGTCGATGAGCAGCCGGGTCTTGCCGGTGCCGGGACCGCCGAGTACCCGCACGGTGCCGCGCAGACCGGAGTCGGCCAACGCGCCGGGGCTCAGCGCGGTCCTCGATGCGGTCATGGCGACATGTCATCACGGGGGTACGACAAGTCCGGGCGAGCGAATGTAGCGTCACCCACGTGCTGCACACCTATCGCTACGGTCCCGACAAACCCGTCCAGGTCCTGGCCATCCACGGACTGACCGGACACGGAAGGCGGTGGGAGAAACTGGCCACCGAACATCTGCCCGAGGTGTCGATCCTGGCTCCCGACCTGATCGGGCACGGCCGGTCGAGCTGGGCGGCGCCGTGGACCATCGAGGCCAACGTGGCGGCGCTGGCCGACGTGCTGGACGCCGAGGCTTCCGGGCCGGTGCTGGTGGCCGGCCACTCGTTCGGCGGGGCGGTGGCGCTGACACTGGCCGCGACCCGCCCCGATCTGGTGGCCGGGCTGGTACTGCTTGATCCGGCGGTGGCGCTGGACGGCGGCTGGATGCGCGATATCGCCGATGCGATGCTGTCCTCCCCCGACTACCCGGATCGAGACGAGGCTCGCGCGGACAAGCTGTCCGGCTCATGGGGCGAGGTGGCCGCCGCCGACCCCGCCGAACTCGAGCGTGAACTCGACGAGCATCTGATCACGCTGCCCAACGGCCGGCTGGGCTGGCGGATCAGCGTTCCGGCCACGATGTCGTACTGGAGTGAGCTGACCCGCCCGATCGCACTGCCCGCCAACGTCATTCCGGTCACCTTGATTCGCGCCACCCGGACTTCGCCGCCGTATGTCAGCGCCGAACTGATCGGCGCTCTGCAGGCGGCACTGGGCGACCGGTTCGTCCTGACCGATCTGGATTGCGATCACATGGTGAACCAGGCCCTCCCGGCCGAGACCGCCGCCATCATCCGCGGTCAGCTGGGCTGAGATGGCGCGCGTCACCGAGGAGCAGGTGGAGGCGGTGCGCGCGCTGGTGGCCGCGATACCGGCCGGCCGGGTGAGCACCTACGGTGATATCGCCGCGGAGGCCGGTCTGTCCAGCCCGCGGATCGTCGGCTGGGTGATGCGCACCGATTCCTCAGACCTTCCGTGGCACAGGGTGATTCCCGCATCCGGGCGACCTGCCCCGCATCTGGCGACCCGGCAACTCGAACGACTTCGGGCCGAGGGGGTGCTTGCCGCCGATGGGCGGGTGCCGCTACGCGAGTACCGTCACGCGTTCGCGTAGAAGTCCAGGTGGGCCCGGGCGGCCGCCTCCCAGGTCATCGCGGCCGCCAGTTCCCGGCCGGGCGTGGGGTCGGCGTGTTCGGCAAGGGCCGCAACCATTTCGGCGGCGAATCCGGACATATCGGCGGCAAAGCGCACCGTGTCGCCGAACACCTCCCGCAGCACCGGCAGATCACGGGTCACCACCGGCCGCCCGGCCGCCAGCGCCTCCATCGCCGCCAATCCGAATCCCTCCTTGGTGGACGGGAAGGCGAACACGTCGCACGCGGCGACCAGCGCCGGCAGATCATCGTCGGCGATCGCACCGAGGATGACCGGGTCGACATCGAGCTCGGCACAGGCCGTGTCGAATGCGGCCCGGTAGTCGCGGTAGTCGAACAGCGTCTCACCGCCGGCGATCACCAGGGCCAGTTCGGGGTGCTGTTGTCGCAGAAGGTGATAGGCCTGCACCAGATCCACGGTGCCCTTGCGCGGTTCGATACCGCCGACGGTCAGGATGTAGCCACCCAGCTCGTCCCGCCAGCGGGATTGACCCTCGGTGTCCGCGGCCGCGTCGATGAATCGTTGCGCGTCAACACCATTGGGTATCACGATAGGGTCGAATCCCCAGCCGGCACGTACCTCGGCCGCCACCGCGGCGGACACGCAGATACGGGCGTACGGCTCGACGATCGCCTTCTCGTGACATTCCGCGAGCACCGGGGTGGTGAACTGGTCGAGGTGGTGGACGGTGCGGATGCAGACGCCGACGGCGTTGGCGCTGATGCAATCCTGCGCATGCACGATGTCGTAGTCACCCGGGGTGAACGCGCGCCCGAGTACCTCGATCGACCGGACGATGCGATCGGTGACGGTGTCTCCCTCATGGTCGGTGAACTCCACCAGCCGGACCGTCACGGCCGGGTCGACGTCACGGAAGAAGCCCCGGTCCCCGGCACGGGCCAGCGACCACACCGTCACCTCGGCGCCCAGCCGCGCCAGCGCCTCGGCGAGATAGAGCGTATGCACCACTCCCCCACGGGGTTTGGTGGAGTACGTCAGCAGGGCGATCCGCATGTCAGCCCCGCACCGACTTGAGGCGATACGTCTCCGGGCGCCGTTCGGCGAGGTGGTTCAACACCCTTCTGGCGCGTGAGATCTCAGCTTCGACATCGATCTCGACCTTTGCCATCCCGCCCTTGGACCGCGTGGTGGCCAGGATGTCCCCGCCCGGTCCGACCACCTTGGCCTGCCCGAGGAAGCGCAGGTTGCCCATCACGCCGGTCTGATTGGAGGACACCAGGACCACCTGGTTCTCCGCGGCCCGGGCGCAGTCGTAGAGGTCGAACAGCCGTGACTGCCGGTCGGCGGGCAGCCGGGACGCACGGTCGGTGATGCTCGCGGGCCAGGCCGACAATGCAGCGATGATGTGCGCACCGTCGAGCGCCAGCGCCCGGGCAGCCTCGGGGAAGGTCTTGTCGTAGTCGATGAGCATGCCGACCCGCCCGACGGGTGTGTCGAACGCCGCGAATGCATCACCGGCCAGATAGGTGAGGGCCTCACCGGCGGGCTGGTGCACCTTGCGGTAGGCGCCGAGCACACCGTCGCCGGACACGCAGATCGAGGCGTTGTACCGGCCCCCGCCCGGTGCGGCCTCGGCGTAGCCGACACACACGGTCATCGGGCCCGCCGCGGCGATCACGGCGGCGATCTCGGGGCCGTCGGGATCCAGTGCCGGCGGCGGGTCGTCGGGGTCGGGCGCGGCGAAATCACCGATATAGCCCCCGAGGCAGGCATCCGGCAGCACCAAGAGGTCGACCCCGTCGCGGGCCGCCGATTCGACGATGCCGACGACCTTGGACACCCCGCGATCCACATCGCGGCCGAAATGAGCGGCAACGGCTCCCAGCGTGACTGTCGCCATGGCTCCCCTCAAGCCGCTCCGAGACCGGTGACCGACGACGTCAGTGCCGTCGTCGTCACCCCGTCAGGCCAGCGTAGGCGCACTCCCGGCGCTCTGGTGAGCGACCCGCAGGCGGCGGTGACCACCCCCGGCGGCGTCGGCACCGACTCGAGGGCACCCGCGGTGAGCATCGCGTAGCCGGGAAAACAGGTCAGCCATGAGCCCATGGCAGCGCCGGCGGGACGCGGCACCGCGGCAACGTCCAGTTCGGCTCCGGTGCCGCCTGCTTCGGCCAGCATGCCCAAGGTGCCGACGACGCCGGCCATGCTGACATCCTTGGCCGCGGCGGGGCGCATCGCGGCGACGAGTCCGGTCATGGCGCGCAGGTCGGTACCGTCCCGTCCACTTGTCGAATCCCATTGCCGGCCGGTATATCCGGGCCGCCAGCCACCGGTGAGATCGGCGGTGAGCGCGATGGCGTCACCGGCGCGCCCGCCGCCGCCGGGCACGGGTGTGCGGGTGCGGCCCAGTGCGGTGACGGCCAGCGCAGCGGGCACGCCGAGTTGGGTGTGCCCGCCGAGCACCGGCACGTTCCAGGCGTGCGACGCCGCGGCGATGCCGCGGATGATCCGATCCAGTAGGGCCCGGGTGGGGGCACCGACCGCATCCAGCAGCCCCACCGGTGCGGCCCCCATCGCGGCCAGGTCGTTGACATTCACCAGCACCGAGCACCAGCCCGCCCATTCGGGGTCGCGTTCGACCATGGACGGAATGATGGCGTCGCAGGCGGCCACGAGATCGGTGCCCGGGACCGGCGCGCCGTCGTCGCCGACGAACCCGACCGGGCCGAGTGCGCCGTCCGGGGCCCGCAGCGGAGCCAGCGCCGGCCCGAGGAACGTCTTGGTGGCCGCGGCCAGGGCCCGGAACGGGTTGAGCGGCCAGCGGACCGCCGCGTGCGGCCGGCCGGCGACCTCGGTGTCGCCCAGGGTCTGCCAGCCGAGTGCGTCGAACAGCGGCAGATAACGCGGTTGCACGGTGGCTTCGAAGCGCAGCACGCCCGCCGACTCGGCGTATGCGCAGGCGGCCTGGATCAGCGCCGGCCCGACACCGCGGGGCCCGCCGCGTTCGGCGACCAGTCGGCTGCCGGTCCACCAGCCCAGGTCCACCGCACCGACAGGTGCCAACCGGACTCCCCCGAGAACTCGGCCGTCGGGCCCGGTGGCGACCAACACCACAGTGCGGGGATCGTCATCGATATCGTCACGGTCGCTGTGGGCGAAAAGGCCCTGCTCGAGGACGAAGGCGTCCCGCCGCAGCCGGTGGTAACCGTCGAGCTCGACACCCTCGGCCGGGTGGATGAGAAACGGTGCAGGCGGGCGTGTTCCGGCGAGAATGGACAGCTCCGAGGGCACCGGGCTGGCATCGAATCTGATCATCAGGCCCCCAGGCTTTGCAGTACCGAGCAGGCTCCGCAGGCGGCGCACCCGGCCCGCTGGTCGGTTCCGGTCATCCCCGCCACGGCCAGCGCCGCGGCGACCTCGCGGGAAACCTTCTCCACCAGGGCCGAGTCCGGGGCGGCGGCAGCATCGACATCGACGGCCAACGAGCCGGGCTGCGGCCGGTAGGGCACCACGAACGGGTAGACACCCATCTCGATCAGTTCGGTTGCCCCGGCGACGAGTTCGTCCGGATTCTCGCCCAGTCCGACCAGCAGGTACGTGGAGACCTGGTTGCGGCCGAACACCCGCACCGCCTCCCGCCACGCGGCCCGATAGCTGTCCATCGACACCGTGGCCTTGCCGGGCATCCAGCGTCGTCGCACCTGCTCGTCGAGCGATTCGACATGGATACCGATGGCGTCCGCGCCGGCCTCCCGCAGTTCGGTGAGTACCGCCAGGTCGGCGGGTGGCTCGCACTGCACCTGGATGGGCAGGTTCGGCACGACGGCCTTGACGGCCCGCACGCAGCGGGCCAGATGTCGCGCACCGCGGTCGGTTCCGGCCGAGGTGCCGGTGGTCATCACCATCTGGGTGACGCCGTCGAGCCGGACGGCGGCCTCGGCCACCTCGGCGAGTTCGGCCGGCCGCTTGACCGCCGTGGTGGCGCCGCTGCGCAGCGACTCCTCGATGGTGCAGAACCGGCAGCGCTGGTCCTCCCCGTAGCGGATACAGGTCTGCACCACGGTGGTGGCCAGCACGTTACGACCGTGCAGCCGGGCCAGTTTCTCGTAGGGCACCCCGTCGGATGTGCTCAGGTCGTAGAACCTGGGCCGGTCGACGACCTCGACGTCCAACCCGGTGTCCTCGCCGTCGAGCAGCACCCGGCTGCCATCGAACACGAACGGACTCTGCGGATTCCGCGGAATGGCCGCGTTGAGGCCGTCGATGACGAGGTGGCCGTCGGCGCTCGGGCCGGCGCCCGCGGTGCGGCTGACCGGTGGACGGCCGCGGAAACCCAGCAGGGCCAGGTCGACTCGCGTGGATACAGACACAACAACTCCCTAGATCGCGACGGCGTCGGTATGGAAGGTGCGGCGGCGAACCTTGCTGCTGATGATGGTGTCGGCGACGTGTTTGGCGTCGCGGTCGATGCCCAGAAAACGGCCGGATCCCCAGGTGTGCATCCACGGTAGTCCGATGAAGCTCAGCCCGTCGACGTTGGTGATCCCGCGGGTCTGCATGGGCCGGCCGCCACCGTCGAACGCGCTGGCCTCGATCCAGCGGTAGTCGGGCCGATACCCGATGGCCCACACGATGCTGGTGACGCCGGCTTCGGCCAGATCCAGTGCGGTGGGCTCGGCTTCGGGTGACCACACGGGCTGGTAACGGGACGGCGGCGGCGCGTCGATTCCCGCTCCGTCGATGTAGCGGTCGATATCGGAGCAGATCGAGTTGTACACCGCATCGGCGTGATCCAGCGCATCGGTGAGGGTGGGCTCGAACCGCAACCACGAGTCCTTGCCGTCGGCCAGCGTGCCGTAGAGCTTCATCCCCTCGGCTGCGAACTGCCGCAGGTCGACATCGCGGCCGCCGTCGCGGCCGGTGACGTAGTGGTTGGTCTTCTCGATGGCGGCCTTACCACCCGGGTACTGCTGGGCAGGCTTGTCGTAGAGCCCCATATCCGCCAGCCAGGTCATGCAGTCCCGGCCCCGGTAGAACCGGGCGACGCGTGGCGCGCTGCCGACGGCCAGGTGCACCTGTCGGCCTGCCAGATGGAGATCCTCGGCGATCTGGGCGCCGGACTGTCCAGTACCGACCACCAGGACCGCACCGTCGGGCAACTGGGCGGCGTTACGGTACAACTCGGAATGGATCTGGGTGATACCGGCGTCCAATGTGCTTGCGTACGGGGGTATCACAGGAAGTGGATAGCCACCGGTGGCGATGACGGCCTGCTCGCAGGTCAGCGTCTCGTGCCCGTCCAGGGTGAGCTCGAATCCACCCTCGGCGCGGTTGGCCAGTCGGGTGACCCGGGTATGCGTACGCAGCGGCGGCTCGAACGTGTCCAGCCAGCCCGCCAGCCAGGCCACTACCTCGTCGCGGGTCATGAAGCCGTCCGGATCCGGTCCAGCGTAGGCGTACCCGGGTAGCCGGCAGTGCCAGTTGGGCGTGACCAGAGTGAAGTTGTCCCAGCGGGTGTCAGCCCAGGCATGCACCGGGGTTTGGGCCTCCAGCACGACGTGCTCGACGCCCATGCGGCCCAGGTACCAGCTGACCGACAGCCCGGCCTGCCCGCCGCCGATGATCGCGACCGGGATGTGCGTGGTGGTCATGACTGCTCCAGTGCGGGATGCATGCCGGTGATCTGGATGAGCGCCTGTTGCGGGAATCGGGCTGCGGCGCCGGCGATCCGCTCGGTGGTGTCGGCGGCCGAGGTGCAGGCGAACCCGAACTTGGCCCGCACCCGCTCACTGGCCTCGGCCAGTCCTCGGGTGGACCGGTCCACGAACTCACCGACGGTGTAATGCGTTCCGGTGCACAGATAGTCGTGCATGACGAGGCTCGGTGAGTAGCACCGCTGGGTGCTGCCGTCGGGCCAGCGCACCTCGAAGGTCATCTCAGGCATGGGCCAGCTCCCGCCACTTTGCCTCGCGCATGGCGTCGGTATCGGTGAGCGGGCCGTACACGTCGGGCCTGCGGTCGCGCAGATGGAACATCCCGGCGCGCATGGTGCGGAACGTGTCGTCGATGTCGACCTCGGCCACGGCCATCCCGCTACCGAGAAGTGTGGTGGCCAAGACGTTTCCGCCGGGATCCACGACCTTGGCATTGCCGACGTAGCGCAGCGAGCCGAAGGTTCCACTCTGGTTGGAGGCGATCCAGAACACCTGGTTGTCCAGCGCACGAGCGGTGTCGAAGAGGTTGAACCGGTAGGTCCATCGGTCGTCCTGCAGGTTCTCCGCGGTGGCGGTGCGCGCCGCGGGCCACGCCGACAGGCTGGCGATGATCTGCGCGCCGCCCAGGGCCATCATCCGGGCGGCTTCGGGAAAGGCCTTGTCGTAGCAGATCTGCAGGCCGACACGGCCGACCGGGGTGTCGAACACCCCGTATCCGGATCCCGCGGAATAGGACATGCCCTCACCGAGTGGCTGGTGCACCTTGCGATAGGTGCCGTATACGGTGTTGCCGTCCAGCACCGCGGCGGTGTTGTAGCGTGTCTCGCCGTCGTCGTCCAGTTCGCAGAAGCCGATGGCGATCACCAGGTCACCGACGATCTGCTGAACCCTGGCGATCTCCGGTCCGTCCAGCCGAATGGCCGGTGGCAGTGAGCGTTTGGTGTTCTTGACGGTGTCGCCGTGGTTGCCCAGCGAGGACAGATAGCCGCCGATGGCGGCCTCCGGGAACACCAGGAAGTCGACGCCCTTGGTACGGGCCTCCTCGGTGAGCGCCGCGATGAGCGCGTAGTTCTGTTCCAGGTCCCGGGTGAAGTTGGCCGAGACGGCGGCAAGTGTGGTCATGACGGTGCGCCCCTAGACCATGTAGGTCGAGTTGATGATGGCGCCCTTGCGGGCGTAGTAGATGAGCGCGTCCTGGACATCGAGCGGATGCGCCGGGATCACGCCTTCGATGAGGTCCTCTTCGCGCCCGCCGTGCAGGGCGAGCCCGAACCGGCAGGCGAACACGGTGCCGCCCTCCTTGATGAAGGTCGCCAGGGCGTCGTTGATGTTCTGCTCGCCGGGGAAGCCGGAGTCGCCGGTCTTCGGAAAGCCGCGGGTGGCAAGGCAATTGATGGCGCCGGGGCCGTAGAAATAGATCGCCGACTCGAAGCCCTTGCGCAGCGCCCGGGTGGCCTGCAGCACCGCCACGAAGGAGACGGAGGATTCGTGGGCGATACCGTGCACGAGGGTGAAGTAGCTCTCGCCCTCCTCGGCCTGGTAGTCGGGGAAGATCTTGGTGCCGCCGTAGATGTTCGACCCTTTGGGTAGCGACGGGTGCGGGATCTCGGCCAGCGAGGTGGCGATGTTCTCGGCGATGGATGCGTCAAATGCCATGAAGGACTCCAAGTTTGGGTGTTGTTGGGGTGCTTCCAATTACAGGCGCCCACCATTACCGACTGGTTAGGGATGGAATACATCTGCGTTGCGCGCACCTCACCGCCGCAATGGCGGCGTAACACACCGATCAGGGAAACCGCGAGCATCGTCGACTTGGCGGCAGGGGCGCAGAAGTGCGAGTAACCAAGACCCAGGACGCCAAGTCAGCGCACCAACGTGCTCTCCACTGCCGAGATCGACAAAACGGTGGAGTGTTCCTGGCACTTTCGCGCCCGTTTGTTCAATTGGGCGCGGGTGAGGGCGAAGGCTAGAGCGCCAAGCGGACCAGCGCCGCGGTGCGGGCGAGGCCCGGGAATGCCGCCGCCGTCGCCCGTGGGTGCAGCGCGTGCACGGCGAGCCGGAACATCAGTGCGCGCAGCAGCATCTGCGGCCACTCCGGCAGCGGACTCCAGCGCTCGACCAGACCGTCGTCGGCGTCACCCCACGCCAGTGCATCGACGACGACGACGCCGGCCGCCCACACCGAGGGCCGCCAGTACGGGGTGATGTCGGTGATACCGGGCGCGGCGGCGCCGGCGAAGAGCACGGTGCCGTACAGATCGCCGTGCACCAGCTGGCTGGGGCTTCGGGTCGGCTTGCGCAGCGAGGCCAGCTGATTGATCAGTTCGATCGACTTCTGCCCGTCCGCCGAACCCGGTGAGACCCGCGCTCCCGGCGGCAAGGCATGCAACGGCCGGTCTTCCCATGCGGCACGGTCGGCGGCGATGAACACGTCGACATCGGACCACGGCGCCACCGGCGGCTGGGTGAGGAATCGCGGCCGCTCGAGCTTGGCCGTCGCCTCGTGCAGCCGCACGGCCGCCGAGACCACCTCATCGTGCCGTGGTTCCGGGGTGCCGGCGACGAAGGTGTCGGCACGCCACCCGGCCACGACATAGCGGCCGTCGGTGGAACGGACGGGCCGGGCCAGCCGGATCCCGTCGGCGAACAACGTCTCACGGATCTTCGCCGACCAGGCGGCGCGCGCGTGGTCGGCGACCATCGACAGCACCACTTCGCCGCAGCGCCAGCCGCCCTCCCAACTGGAGCCGAGCGGGACGGGGCTCAACCCCGCCAGTCCGAACGCCGCCAACACATGATCCGGTGGCAGTTCGTCAGTCACGCACGTCAGCCTAAGCGGTGCCTGCGTCACAGAGCGCTCAGTACATCACCATGTCGGGCTCGAGTTGCTTCGCCCAAGCCACGATTCCGCCCTGTAGATGCAGCGCATCGGCGAAACCGGCCTTCTTCACGGCGGCCAGCGCCTCGGCCGAACGCACCCCGGTCTTGCAGTACAACACCGGGGTCCGGTCCTGCGGCAGCTGAGCCAGACCACCGCCGGCCTCCAGCGCCGATTTCGGGATCAGCTCGGCGCCCTCGATGTGGTTGATCTCCCACTCGACCGGTTCGCGGACATCGATCAGGGCGACCGGCTTGCCCGAATCCAGCAGCTCACGCAGTTCGCGCGGGGTCACCGTGGAACCCGCCGCGGCGTCGGCAGCGGCGTCCGAAATCACGCCGCAGAAGGCCTCGTAATCGATCAGTTCGGTGATCTTCGGCGTCGACGGATCCTTGCGGATCTTGATGGTGCGGTACGTCATGTCCAGCGCGTCGTACACCATCAGCCGGCCCAGCAGGGTCTCGCCGATTCCGGTGATCAGCTTGATGGCCTCCGTTCCCATCACCGAGGCGATGGACGCGCACAGGATGCCCAGCACGCCCCCTTCGGCGCAGGAGGGCACCATGCCCGGCGGCGGCGGCTCCGGGTACAGATCGCGGTAGTTGAGGCCCAACCCGTCGGGGGCGTCTTCCCAGAACACCGAGACCTGGCCCTCGAACCGGTAGATCGAACCCCACACGTACGGCTTGTGGGCCAGCACGGCGGCATCGTTGACCAGGTAGCGCGTGGCGAAGTTGTCGGTGCCGTCGAGAATCAGGTCGTACTGCGCGAAAAGGTCCACCGCGTTGTCAGGCTCCAGGCGCAACTCGTGCAGCACCACGTTCACCAGCGGGTTGACCTCGAGCACGGAGTCGCGCGCGCTCTGCGCCTTGGACCGGCCGATATCGGATTGGCCGTGGATGATCTGTCGTTGCAGGTTCGATTCGTCGACCACGTCGAACTCGACGATCCCGATGGTGCCGACGCCGGCCGCGGCCAGGTACAGCAGCGTCGGAGATCCCAACCCGCCGGCCCCGATGACCAGCACTTTGGCATTCTTGAGACGCTTCTGACCGTCCACCCCGAGGTCCGGGATGATCAGGTGACGGCTGTACCTGGAAACCTCGTCCCGGGTCAGTTCGGCGGCTGGTTCCACAAGCGGTGGTAACGACGTCACCGTGGCTCTCCTTGACTCGATCGCAATGCTGGCGTCAATCTCACCAGGCCCACAGCTTCAACGGTAATCCAGGGGTAAACCTTCCCCTGCCGCGCCGTCAGGCGATCGGATACGGCCAGGAGTTGAACTTGCAGGTGAGTCCGTTGGGCTTCACCGATTCGGGGTCGAATTTGGCGGCATCGTCGTTGTCAGTGGAGAAGGTCTGCTGCATCATCACCGGGGCCAGCGCGCCGTTCTCCGGGCACGGTTCGTGCTTCGGGTAGCCGATCGCGTGGCCCACCTCATGGTTGATCAGGTACTGCCGGTACGAGCCGATATCGCCCTGGAACGGCACCGCACCGCGCACCCAGCGGGCCTCGTTGACGAACACCCGCGGCTGATTCTCCGCGTACGCCGGGTTGTAGCAGGACGCCTCCAGCGGGATGTCGTACCCGCAGCCCTCCCGCACCGTCAGCGGCGAGGTCAGCGACACCCGGAAATCCGGCTGGGCGTCACCGTCGACACGTTCGAAGGCGAACTGGGGGTTGTGCCGCCAACTCTTCGGGTTGGCCAGGGTCTCGCTGACCATGCGGGCGAAGCCGTCGTCGCCGCCGAAGGACGTGGTGTCCACGCCGTCCTCGACCTCGACGGTGTAGCGGAAGGTCTTGGTGTCCCCCGTGCCCACCTTGGGGGTGGTGCCGGGAACCACATGCCACGTCTTGGCGCCCGACTCGGTGAACGGGCCACCGTCGGGCAGGATGCCGGTCGGCAGGTTCGCGTCGAACTGGGTGAGGCCCTTGGGCGGCGCCCCGATGATGGCGGTGCCGGCAGCGTTGAGGGTGGGCGGACCCTGGATCGGGCCGTCGGCCTTGGCCGGCATGGGCGCACTCGTCCCGGTGACGGTCTGGTACAGCACCACGACGGTGAGTACGGCCAGCACCGGCAGTGCGTAGGCCCGCCATCCGTAGGTGGACACGAACCGGCCCAGCCACGTCTGCTTGCGCAGATTCCGACGGTCCTCGCGGTTGGAGCGGGGCCGACCCTGGTCGTCAGCCAGCGGGTCGCGCTGGGCGCGCAGCGGCTCGCGCCGGTCACTGCGCAGCACGGGAACATTCCCCCGGTCGCTTCGCTCCTCCCCGAGGGGCGCACGGTCGCTTGCGCGACGCCCCGGGTCGTAGGTCACCGCACCAGGATTACACAGACCGTGACGTGCGCAGGTCCGGCGCGCCACCGTCACAGGGACCTGCGACGGGGCCTACCTCACGGTGCGGTAGTAATGTCGTGACGATCAACACATGGGCACATGCCCGCTAGCGCCTGAGTGCGCGTATGAGAGTTCAAGATTGAGGACCTGATGAGTGATCTCGCCAATGCCGCCGAACAAAGAGGCGCCAAGGCGGGCACCGGCGGCACCCGGCGCGGAAACCGGCTCCCGCGTGACGAACGCCGCGGGCAGCTACTCATCGCCGCCAGCGAGGTGTTCGTCGACCGCGGTTACCACGCCGCGGGCATGGATGAGATCGCCGACCGGGCCGGTGTCAGCAAACCTGTGCTCTACCAACACTTTTCGTCCAAGCTGGAGCTGTATCTGGCGGTGCTGCAACGACACGTGGACAATCTGGTGTCCGGTGTCCGGCAGGCGTTGCGGACCACCACCGACAACCGTCAGCGACTGCGTGCGGCCGTGCAGGCCTTCTTCGATTTCGTCGAACACGACAGCCAGGGCTACCGCCTCATCTTCGAGAACGACTACGTCACCGAACCCCAGGTATCGGCCCAGGTACGGGTGGCCACCGAATCGTGCACCGACGCGGTGTTCGACCTGATCAGCCGCGATTCCGGGCTGGAGGCGCATCGAGCCAGGATGATCGCGGTCGGTCTGGTGTCCACGAGTGTGGACTGCGCGCGGTACTGGCTCGACAACGACCGCCCCATCACGAAAGAGGCGGCCGTCGAGGGCACGGTGCAGTTCGCCTGGGGCGGCCTGTCACACGTGCCGCTCACCCGTTCTTGACGGCCTCGGCTCCCACCGCGCCCACACCGAAGCCGACTCGGCGGGTATCGGCGGCGCCGATTTCCACGTAGGCGATTTTCGACGCCTGCACCAGGTAACGGCGCCCCTTTTCGTCGGTCAACGCAAGCACTCCGTCCGAACCCAGCGCCTTGGTGATGAGTTCTTCGACCTCGCCTGGGGTCTGCGCGCTGTTGATGACCAGCTCTCGCGGGCTGTCGGCGACCCCGATCTTGACGTCCACGCTGCGACCCTTTCGGTTGGTGTGCCTTGCGTGCAATCAGGCTAGTGGACGCGGCCCGGGCCACGACGCCAAGGTCGGTACGCCGAGAGCGAAGCGGGCTGTCACACGGGTCGCGACCCGACAGCTACGAGAACGAGTCCGGACCGTGACCGGTGGCCTCGCCGCGTCGGCCTCACCCGCCACAGCAGTCCCATTAGCATCGGCCAGGTACGCACCGCGACCACTTGGGAAACGCTATGAGCAGGCCTTATTCAAGAAATTCCGCGACGCGCGACGCCGGCTACCGGTCGCGCTATTCCGATGACTCCTACGAGTACGACGACGCCGACACGGGCGCGGAGTACGCGGAGTACGGCAGCGCGAAGTACGACAACACCGAGTACGACGGCGCGGAATACGAGTACGAGTTCCCCGCCGACTACCACGACCAGTTGGACCGCCGGTGGATCTGGGTCGCGGGCGTTGCGGGCGTCATCCTGATGGTCGCCGTCATCTGCACCGGCGTGATCCTCGGCGGCGGCGACAGCGGTTCGGTGTCAGCCACCCAGGCGTCGACCTCCGCGGCGCAGGCGACCACCAGCGCCCCCGCGACCACCTCGGCGCCGGCCCCGGCCCCGCTGCCCGCTCAGCAGCAGACCCCGACCCTCCCGGCGGAAACGGTCACCACCGTGACCCCCACGCCGACGGCCACCGCGGCACCGACCATTGCAGAAACCCCGGTGGCGCCGGTCGCCGCGCCCGCGGTCGACCCCGCCGCCGCCCGCACGATCACCTACACGGTCACCGGCAATCGGCAGATGCTGGACCTGGTGACGATCATCTACACCGACCAGCAGGGTGCACTGCAGACCGACGTCAACGCGGCGCTGCCGTGGACCAAGACTGTCACCCTCGACCCGGGGGTGCAGCTCAGCTCGGTCACCGCGACCAGCATCGGGGCTCAGCTCAACTGCGCGATCACCGACGCGGCAGGTACGCCGCTGGTCGCCCAGACCAACAACACGATCATCGCGACCTGCACCAAGTAGCGGGCCGGGCCCGGCGTCAAGCCAGGCCGAGTTCCTGCATCCGGCTGGCGTGGGTGCGCTGCAACCGGTCGAAGAACTCCGACATCTGCAGCAGCCCGTCACCGCTGGAGATGACCAGATCGACGAGTTCGTCGTGATCGGCCATCACGTACTGCGCCTGGGTGATGGCCTCACCGAGCAGCCGCCGCGACCACAACGCCAGCCGATGGCGCTGCCGGTCGCTGGCGGTGACGGCGGCGCGCACTTCGGCGACCACGAACTGGGAGTGACCCGTCTCGGAGAGCACCGACCGCACCACGCCGGCCGCATCATCGGGTAGTACGTGGGCGATCTCGAGATAGAAATCCGCGGCCAGCGCATCGCCGACATACGTTTTGACCAACGCCTCCAGCCATGTGCTCGGCGTCGTCAATCGATGGTAATTCTCAAGTGCCGAAGCATATTTCGTCATTGCCGGGACGACGTCGACGTGGCGTTCGGCCAGCGCGTCACGCAGCAGTTCGTAGTGCCGCATCTCGGCGGCGGCCATGCTGGCCATGCTGATCCGGCCGGCCAGATTCGGCGCCATCCGCGCCTCCTCGGTGAGCCGGTAGAAGGCCGCGACCTCGCCGTAGGCCAGCAGTGCGAACAGTTCGGTGACGCCGGGATGGTCGGCCGAGACGGCCGGCTGCGGCTCTGCACCCGGCTGCGCCGGGGACGTCTGAGACATGGGCCAACTCTAGACGCCAGGTGCCGTTGCGACCGAGCCGCGGACAAGCCAGCTATCATAGGGACAGGCAGCGGCTTGTTTACGGCTTCGCTGAGGCGCCGTCGCCTACGGCAATGTGCGTGCACGTGGTTCGGCCGGCCCGATCGACAGGGCAGGGCCCAGCGGGCTGACATCACCCCATCCGGGGAGAAGCGACCGCTTTCTCGTCATCTTCGTGCGCGCGTGACAACAGACGCGACGAGGAATGACACCGAAAGGCAGCAAGGCAGCGAAAGCTATGCCGACCACAATATGACCGCTCTGACCAGCAAACCGAATATCACCTTCGCCGACCTCGGCGTGCGCGACGAGATCGTCCGCGCACTCCTCGAGAATGGCAAGGAGCACCCGTTCGCCATCCAGGAACTCACCATGCCGCTCGCGCTGGCCGGTGAAGACCTGATCGGCCAGGCCCGCACCGGGATGGGTAAGACCCTCGCGTTCGGCGTCCCGCTACTGCACCGGGTGTCCACCGACCAGAACCGCCCGCTGACCGGCGCCCCGCGCGCCCTGATCGTCGTCCCGACCCGTGAGCTGTGTCTGCAGGTCTTCGACGACCTGACCACCGCCGCGAAGTACGTGCCGGGCCCGGACGGCCGCAAGTTGAAGGTCACCGCCATCTACGGCGGCCGCCCCTACGAACCGCAGATCGAGGCGCTTCAGAAGGGCGTGGACGTCGTGGTCGGCACCCCGGGCCGGCTGCTGGATCTGGCCCAGCAGGGCCATCTGCAGCTCGGCGGCCTGTCGGTGTTGGTGCTCGACGAAGCCGACGAGATGCTCGACCTGGGCTTCCTGCCGGATATCGAGCGCATCCTGCGGCTCACCCCGGACACCCGCCAGGCGATGCTGTTCTCGGCGACCATGCCGGATCCGATCATCACGCTGGCCCGGACATTCATGAACCAGCCGACGCATATCCGTGCCGAAGCACCGCAGTCCTCACAGACCCACGACACCACCGAGCAGTTCGCCTACCGCGCCCACGCCCTGGACAAGGTCGAGATGGTCGCGCGCATCCTGCAGGCCGAGGGCCGCGGCGCGACGATGATCTTCACCCGCACCAAGCGCACCGCGCAGAAGGTGGCCGACGAACTGGGCGAGCGCGGTTTCAAGGTCGGCGCCGTGCACGGCGATCTGGGTCAGATCGCCCGTGAGAAGGCCCTCAAAGGCTTCCGCAACGGTGACGTCGACGTCCTGGTGGCCACCGACGTGGCCGCCCGCGGTATCGACATCGATGACATCACCCACGTGATCAACTTCCAGATCCCCGAGGACGAGCAGGCCTACGTGCACCGCATCGGTCGCACCGGCCGCGCCGGCAAGACCGGTATCGCCGTCACCTTGGTCGATTGGGACGAGCTGCCCCGGTGGACGATGATCGACAAGGCGCTCGGGCTGAACACCCCCGATCCCGTCGAGACCTACTCGAACTCGCCCCATCTGTACACCGAACTGAATATCCCCACCGAGGCCACGGGATCGATCGCGGCCCCACGCAAACCCAAGACGCGCACCCCCGACGAGGGCGGCGAGCGGACCGAAAGGGCCGAGCGCCCCGCGCGCACCCGCAGTCGGCGGCGCACTCGTGGTGGCCAGGGGGCGACCGGCCATCCCGAGCAGGTGGACGGCGCCGCGCTCAACGAGGTCGCCGTGACCGAGCTCAGTGGCACCGGTGAGACCGCCGAGGAGGGCACCGACGAAACCGGTGGTGCGCCCAAGCGCCGGCGTCGCCGCCGTCCGCGTAAGGCCGCGACCCCCGCCGCCGGCTAAATGCCCGCACTCCCTCGACTACTGTCGCCGGAGCGCCGCACCCGCGGTGACCTGGTGGCAGCCGCGGCCATCGCCGTGGTGGTGGCGGTGGTCGCCGCGCTGATCTGGTGGACCAGTGATGCGCGGGCCACGATCAGCACACCGGCCGCCGCGCCGGTGCCGAGCCTGAAACCCGCCACGAAGGTTCCCGACGCACTGCACGAGCTGTGGTCGACCCCGAGCGCCAAGACCACCCAGCCCCTGGTGGTCGCCGGTGCCGTCGTCACCGGCGACGGCCGCGAGGTCGTCGGGCACGACCCGGCCAGCGGTACACGGCTGTGGTCCTATGCGCGTGATCTCGACCTGTGCGGGGTGACCTGGGTCTACCAGTACGCGGTGGCGGTGTACCCGGACAACCGGGGCTGCGGACAGGTGAGCACCATCGACGCCCAGACCGGGCGCCGTGGCCCCACCCGGACGGCCTACGCGGACGCCGAGGTGACGCTGTCGTCCGACGGCACCACGGTGCTCTCGGCCGGTGACAGCCGGCTGGAACTGTGGCGCTCGGACATGGTGCGCATGCTCAGTTGGGGCGCACTGGACGCGCGGATCAAACCCGATGTGCCACAGGACCCGCTGTGCCGACTGGTGTCCGCCGCGGCGAGCTCATCGCAGGTATCGGTGCTGGAGGGCTGCCCCAATCAGGCCGATATGCGCCTGACGATGCTGACGCCGTCGGACGAGGAGGACACTCCCAAGACGAAATTCCAGCAGCAGCCCGGTGTCTCGGTCGACTCGGACGCGCGGGTGATCGCGGTGTCGGACACCACCACCGCGCTGTACATCCCGACCCCGAAACCGACCGTGAACGTCGTGGACGACACCGGCACGGTCACGGCGAGCACCCTGCTGAACCAGAAGGTGTCCCCCAACGCCGCGGTATCCCATCCCGGTGACCTGATCACCTGGTGGACCGGCGATTCGGTGCTGGTGTTCGACGCGAATCAGCTGCGCTACAAGTACACGGTGGCACCGTCGGGATCCAACGCTCCGGTCGGGCCCGCGACGTTGATGGCCGGCGAGTTGCTGGTGCCGGTCACCTCGGGCTACGACGTGTTCAATCCCGAAACCGGTGCCGGGGTGCGCCATATCGACCTCAAGCGGCCGCCGTCGCAGGACCCGGTGATCCCCGCGGTGGCCGGGTCGACGCTGCTGGAGCAGCGCGGGGGCACCGTGGTGGCGCTGGGGTGATCCCCTCGGGCGCTGGGGCTCAGAGCTCCGGGGTGAACGTCGCCAGCGCCTTGCCGGTCTTCCAGTGTCGCAGAAGTGCTCCGGCCAGATCGCGATAAGCGTTGGCGCCCTTGTTCTTCCGGCCCGTCAGGACCGAGGCGCCGGAGGCCGTGGCCTCCGCGAACCGCACCGTGCGGGGAATCGGTGGCGCGAGCACCGGCAGGTTGTACCGGTCGACGACGTCGAAAAGCACGTCACGGCTGTGTGTGGTGCGCGAGTCGTACAGCGTGGGCAGCGCACCGAGCAGCTTGAGATCCGGGTTGGTGATCTGCTGGACATCGCTGACGGTACGCAGGAACTGGCCCACACCGCGGTGCGCCAGCGTCTCGCACTGCAGCGGCACGATCACCTCATCGGCAGCCGTCAGACCGTTGAGCGTGAGCACCCCGAGCGACGGCGGGCAGTCGATGATGATGACGTCGAACTGGTCGGACACCTTGGCCAGGGCGCGCTTGAGCGCGTATTCACGGCCAGCCCGCATCAACAGCATCGCCTCAGCACCGGCCAGGTCGATATTGGCCGGCAGCACCGTCATGCCCTCGGCGGTGGTCACCAGCGCCGCATTGGGCTCCACGTCACCGAGCAGCACCTCGTGCACCGACACCGCCAGGTCGTCCGGATCCTGGCCCAGCGAGAACGTCAGACAGCCCTGCGGGTCCAGGTCGATCAGCAGCACCCGCTGCTTCAGCTCGACGAAGGCAGCACCCAACGACGCCACTGTCGTGGTCTTGGCGACCCCACCCTTTTGATTGGCGACCGCTAGTACTCGCGTCACACCGACCATCCAAGCACGCGAGCGTCCACTGCGGCCGGGCGTGGGGCAGAATCGGCCCGGTGGATGTCCCCCGTCGCTTCGCTCGCCCAAAAGGTTCCCCCGTCGCTTCGCTCGCCCCGACAAGTTTCCCCGTCGCTTCGCTCGCCCCGAGGTGAGCGTCCAGCAACACCGGCTGTTCCTGCTTCGCCACGGTGAGACCGAATGGTCGAAGATCGGCAAGCACACCGGCCGCACCGATCTCGAACTCACCGATGTCGGCCGGAAGCAGGCCGAGCTCGCCGCCGAGGCGCTGGGCGATCTGCAGCTGAGCAACCCGCTGGTGGTGAGCAGTCCGCGCCGGCGCGCCCTGGTGACCGCCGAGCTGGCCGGGCTGACCGTCGACGAGGTCACGCCCCTGCTGGCCGAGTGGGATTACGGCGACTACGAGGGGCTCACCACACCGCAGATCAGGCAGTCCGTGCCGGGTTGGACGGTGTGGACGCATCCGTGCCCGGGCGGCGAGAGCATGGCCGATGTCACCGCACGGGCCGACGCCGCGGTGGAGTTGGCGCTGGGCCAGATGGTCGACCGTGATGTGGTGTTCGTCGGGCACGGCCATTTCTCCCGCTCGATGCTGACCCGATGGATCGAGTTGCCGGTGTCCGAGGGAATCCGGTTGTCGATGGCCGCGGCCTCGATCGCCGTATGCGGTTTCGAGCACGGCGTACGCCAGATCACCGCACTGGGCCTGACCGGCCATGTGAACCCGTGCCTGCCGGCGTGACACCGTCGTTCGTGCTCTCCGGGCCGTCGGGCACCGTGCTCGCCGACGGAGCCCTCCGGCACTACCCCCGGATACCCGATGCCCAAGAGGCGCTGCGAACCGGCGCAGCCGCTATCGTGTTGGGCGCGTTGCCTTTTGACCTGAGTAAGCCCGCCGCACTGTTCACCCCGGAGCGGGTGGAGTTCACCGGCGCCCTGCCGGACTGGCCCGTCACGGCGGCCCCGACGGTGCGCGCACGGGAGACCCTGCCCGCCAGCGAGGTGCACCGGGCCCGGGTCACCGAAGCGGTACGCCGGCTGCGCGAGTCGGCCCTGGACAAGGTGGTGCTGGCCCGCGCGCTGAAACTGACCGCCGACGACGGCTGGGATCCACGCTCGGTGCTGCGCCGGCTGGCGAGCGCCGACCCGGCCGCCACCGTCTATCTGGCGGAACTGGGATCGGCGGGCACGCTCATCGGTGCCAGCCCCGAGCTGCTGGTGGCACGCGAGGGCGAGACGGTGATCTGCCAGCCGTTCGCCGGATCGGCTCCGCGATCGGCGGACCCGGCGGTCGACGCCGCCCACGCCGCGGGGCTCGCGGCGTCCGAAAAGAACCGCCGCGAACACGCATTCGTCGTCGATGTGATGCGCAAGGCGCTCGACCCGCTGTGCGTCGAGCTTCAGATCGCACCCGAACCCGAGTTGCACGGCACCGACGCGCTGTGGCACCTGAGCACCCCGATCCGCGGTCGGCTGCGCGAAAGCAGCACCACCGCATTGGATCTCGCGCTGGCCCTGCACCCCACTCCGGCCGTCGGCGGGGTACCCACCGACACGGCCGCCGCACTCATCGCCGAACTCGAGGGTGACCGCGGCTTCTACGCGGGCGCGGTGGGCTGGTGTGACGCCCGCGGCGACGGCCGGTGGGTGGTGTCGATCCGCTGTGCGGTGCTCTCGACCGACCGCCGCACCGCACTGGCGCATGCCGGCGGCGGGATCGTCGCCGAATCGGATCCCGATGACGAGGTCGACGAAACCACCACCAAGTTCCGGACGATCCTGACAGGACTAGGAGTAGCGAATGAGTGAGTTGATCCGCTGGGCCCGACCCGGTGACGAGCCCGAGATCGTCGGGATGATCCGGGAGCTCGCCGAGTTCGAGAACGCTTCCGACGAGTGCACCGTCACCGAAGAGCACTTGCACACCGCCCTTTTCGGCCCGGAGCCGGTGGCGTACGCGCATGTGGTCGAGGTTGACGGACAGGCCGCGGCCACCGCGGTGTGGTTCCTGAACTTCTCCACCTGGGACGGGGTGACCGGGATCTACCTCGAAGACCTGTTCGTGCGCCCGGCATTCCGGCGGCGGGGTCTGGCCCGGAAGTTGTTGGCCACCTTGGCCGCCGAATGTGTGCGGCGCGGAGGCACCCGGCTGTCGTGGGCGGTGCTCAACTGGAATGTCAACGCGATCGCCCTGTACGACAGTGTCGGCGGTAAGCCGCAGACCGAGTGGACCACCTATCGGGTGTCCGGACCCGAACTGACCGCACTGGCGCAAGAGAACGCCTGACCACACGCGACTGACAGGGTTCGCACAGGATCCGCTGCGGTTTTCGGTCTCGGCCGGCCTGCGTTTGCGTAAATTCTTGACAAATCCCATCAGACACTTGGTCCCCATCTGTCCCTTCGGTGTTAATCTGCGGCCGGACCGGTGAGGTCGGAGCGGCGAAGGGATGCCGATGGCAGAGGTATCGGAGCAACACGCTGCCGCGGATCGGGGTGACAACGCGCCCGAATCGGGTAACCAACCCCCGGCGCCGTCCCGGCGAATCGACCGTTTCCGGCGTCATCGGCCGCTCGCCAATGTCAGCATCCAGTCGAAGCTCGTGGTCATGCTGGTGCTGTGCACCATCGTGGCGGCCACCGTCGTCGGCATCATCGCTTTCCAGACGGGCCGAACCTCACTGCGCGACTCCGCCTTCACCCGGCTGACGGAAGTGCGGCAGTCACAGTCGCGCGCGCTCCAGGAACAACTGAACGACCTGAAGAACTCGATGATCATCTACGCCCGGGGCGCCACCACCCGGAGCGCCCTGGCGGACTTCACCGCCGGATTCGACGCGCTGGAGAACAAGCCCCTCAGTCCGGCGCAGGCGCAGTCACTCACCGACTACTACACCAAGACCTATCTCACGCAGGTTCAGCAGTCCAGCGGAGTCAAGCTCGACGCCGACCAGTTGATCCCGCAGGACACCGCCCAGCGCTACCTCCAGGCCAACTACACCGCACTTCGGCAGAACGACGACGCCGCCGTCAAGATGGACGACGCCCATGACGGCAGCCTGTGGTCGGCCGCCAACGCCCGATACCAGGATTTCTTCCGCGAGATCGTCACCCGCTTCGAGTTCGAGGACGCGATGCTCCTGGACACCCGCGGCAACATGGTCTACACCGCGTACAAAGACGTCGATCTGGGCACCAACATCCTGACCGGACCGTACAGCGGATCCAAACTGCGGGCCGCATACGAAAAAGCCTTGTCCTCCAATGCTCTCGACTATGTGGGATTCACCGATTTCGAGGTCTACCAGCCCGCCGAGAACGAGCCGACGGCGTGGATGGTCACCCCGGTCGTGGCGGACGGTCACGCGGTGGGTGTGCTCGCCATGCAGTTCCCGGCGTCGAAGGTCAACAGGCTGATGACCTTCGACAAGCGCTGGACGGAGTTCGGCCTCGGTGACACCGGCGAAGTCTTCCTGGTCGGCCCCGACAATCTGATGCGCTCCGATTCCCGGGTGTTCCTGCAGGATCCGCAGGCCTACCGACACGATGTCGTCGAGGCCGGCACCCCGAGCGATATCGCCGACCGGGCCATCCAGCTGGGCGGCACCACCCTCGTCCAGCCGATCCCACCGGATACCACGCGAGCGGCCGCGCGCGGTGAATCGGGGACCCAGATCGCGACCGATTACCTCGGGAACAGGGCGCTGCAGGCCTACGCCCCGGTGGTGATCCCCGATTCGGAGCTGCACTGGTCCATCGTTGCGACGGTCAACACTGCGGAGGCCTTCGCCAGAGAGTCGACGTTCACCAGGACCATGGTGATGTCGACGGTCGGGATCATCTTCGCCGTCTGCGTGGCCTCGGTGTTCCTCGCCCAGCTGTTCGTCCGGCCGATTCGACGACTGGAAGCCGGCGCGCAACGGATCAGCGCCGGTGACTACGACGTCGCGATACCGATCGAGACGCGGGACGAGATCGGGGATCTGACCGAGGCTTTCAACGAGATGAGCCGAAGCCTGACGGTCAAGGAGGAACTCCTCATCGAGCAGCGTAAGGAGAATGCCCGGCTGTTGGCACTGCTGATGCCCGAGCCGATCGCCGAGCGCTACCGACAGGGTGAGGAGATCGCTGCCGAGGAGCATCAGGACGTCACGGTGATCTTCGCCGATATCGTCGGGCTCGACCGCCTCCAGGCCGAGCTGACCTCGGATCGCTCGCTGGCCCTGGTCAACGAGATCGAGCGGCAATTCGACGCCGCCGCAGACAGTCTCGGCATCGAACGCGGCAGGGCGGTGCGCAACGGCTATCTGGGCAGTTGCGGCTTGAACGTGCCGCGGCTGGACAACGTGCGCCGGACGGTCGATTTCGCGGTGGAATGCCAGCGCATCATCGACCGGTTCAACAGTGAGACCAACAACAATCTGGGCCTGCGTGCCGGTATCGACACCGGCACGGTGAGCAGCGGTCTCGGCGGCCGCCATTCCGTCGTGTTCGACATGTGGGGAGCGGCGGTGAACGTCGCCTACCAGATCAAGAGCGGCTCGTCACAACTCGGGATCGACGTCACCGACCGGGTGTACCAAGCGCTGCGCGAGACGATGACCTTCACCTCCGTCGGCACGGTGAACGTGGACGGGCACGACGAACCCATCTGGCGACTGGTGGAGCCACGATGACGACCGACGTCTTCACCTCGTCCTGGTTCTACTGGGCCGTCGGCATAGCGATCGGACTGCCGATCGGGCTGGTGTTACTCACCGAGTGGCAGCATGCACTGCGGCGGAAACAGAGCGCCCTGGCGCGACCGGTGACGGTGATGCGCAACTACCTACTGCCGCTCGGTGCGCTGTTGCTGCTGCTGACCGAAGCCAGACAGGTTCCCGCCGAAGCCACCTCGGTCCGCACGGTCGCCACCCTCTTCGCCTTCGTCGTGCTGGTGCTGCTGCTGTCCGGGGTGAATGCCACCCTGTTCCAGGGCGCTCCCGCAGGCACCTGGCGCAAGCGGGTTCCGACGATCTTCGTCGACGTCGGGCGCTTCGTGCTGATCGCCGTCGGCTTGGCGCTGATCTTCTCCTACATCTGGGGCGCGAACGTCCGCGGCCTGTTCACCGCGCTCGGCATCACCTCGATCGTCATCGGTCTGACCTTGCAGAACTCGGTCGGCCAGATCATCTCCGGCCTGCTGATGTTGTTCGAACAGCCGTTTCAGCTGGGCGACTGGCTGGACACCGCGGCCGCCCGCGGCCGGGTCGTCGAAGTCAATTGGCGCGCAGTCCACCTGGAGACCAGCACCGGATTGCAGATCACGCCGAACTCGGTACTTGCCGGCGCCTCGTTCACGAACCTCAGCCGGCCCGGCGACAAACACAAGATCACCGTGACCACGATCTTCTCGCTGGCCGATCCCCCCAATCAGGTGTGCGCTCTACTGACCAGGGTGGCCTCCGAACTGCCGCAGTTGCGCCCCGGCGGCACGGTGTCGGCGACACCTGTCGGCGGGCTGGAGTACCGCACCACCATCCCGCTGACCTCGCCCGCCGAGGACGGGCCGGCCAAAACCATATTCCTGCAATGGATCTGGTACGCGTCGCGGCGTGCGGGGCTGCATCTCGACGAGGCCGCAGACGATTTCACGACACCCGAGCGGATCGCCGCGGCGGTCGCCGAAGTGGTGGCACCGACGTTGCGACTGAACGCCGAGCAGCAGCGGGAGCTGATTCCCTCCGCCACGCTGGATCGCTACGGCGCCGACGAGGTGATCCAGCGCGCCGGTGAGGTGCCGGATCGCATGACGTTCATCCTGGCCGGTCGTGTCGCACTGACCACGGGAACCGGAGATGAACCGCGGCTGATGATCGGCACCCTCGAAGAGGGTGGGTTCCTCGGCCAGAGCACCCTGACCCGGCAGCCCGTGATCGGCTACGCGCATGCCCTCAGCGAGGTCACGGTGGTCCACGTGGACCGTGAGCACATCGAGTTGGTGGTGCAGCGGAACCCCCTGCTGCTGCAGGAATTCGGCCGCGCCATCGAGGACCGGCGAGCCAGCGCCCGGCGGGTGCTCAGCACCCGAACCGAGGGCTAGTCTTCGCCGGTGGTCCAGTGCACGGCCGACGGGCTGAACAGCATGCCCAGCGTCAGGACGGCGAGCGCCGCGACGGCGAACCCGTAAGCCACCTGGTGCGAGGTGAACAGGTACCACGCCACCCCGAGCAGCAGCAGATTGGCGAACACACCGATCCCGCGCCCCCAGCGTCGGCCGGTGATCAGCGCCCAGCCGCCGGCCAGCAGGCCGGTGCCCATGATGGCGAACCAGCCCGCGGTGCCGTAAGCGTTGAATCCCTGCGCGTGTTTGTCGGTGCCGCCACTGGCCAGCACGGCCAGGACGACGGCCACGATGAGGGCGGTGACCGCTTCGGCGGCCACCAGATAACCCGCGTAGCGCACGATCGGGGGCTGCAGGCTCATGTCAGCTTGGCGGCGAGATACCGCACCGCGTAGTCGTAGCCGGCGGGCCCGGCACCGGCGATCACGGCGTCGGCCACCCCCGAGACATAGGAGTGGTGCCGGAACTCCTCGCGGGCGTGGATATTGCTCAGGTGTACCTCCACGACCGGCAGGTCGACCGAGGACAGCGCATCGCGGATCGCGATCGAGGTGTGGCTGTAGGCGCCCGGGTTGATGATGACGCCGGCGCATTCGCCACGGGCGGCATGGATCGCGTCGATCAGCGCACCCTCGTGATTGCTCTGCACCGCCCGCACCCCGAAACCGAGCTCGGCGGCCAGGGCGGTCACCGCGGCCTCGATCTCCGGCAGCGTGGTGGCGCCGTACACCTCGGGCTGCCGGGTACCCAGCAGGTTCAGGTTGGGCCCGTTGACGAGCAGCAGTAGGCGTTCGGTCACGTCCGTACGGTACCGAGGCGGCCCCGCTGTGCGGCAAGGCGCACCGGTGCATTGTCGGTCCCGTAACCGTCGTAGGCGCCGAACCGCTGCACGAATTCCAGGAACACGGTGCCGACCGTGCGGGTGTAGAAGTGGATGAAATGACCGTGCGGTGACCGGTCGTAGAGCAGGTTGAGCTCGCGCAGTTCGGCCACGGTGTCCTCGGCCAAGCCGAACCGGCCGGACAGGTAGTCGTAGTAGTTGTCCGGTATGGCCAGGAACTGCAGCCCCGCGGCCTGTGCGGCGCGGGCCAGCGCGAGGACATCGGTGCAGGAGAACGCGATGTGCTGGGGCAGGCCTGCGCCGTCCAGGATGTGCGGCGCGACGTTCAGCGGCAACCGCACCGACTTGTCGGCGTTGTGCATGACCTGGCTGCGCACCAACCCGGTGGGCCCGGGCACCTCGGCGGGCTCCCCCGCGGTCAGGCCGAACACACTGGTGAGGAAGAGCACGGCGTCCTCGGCGGTCTGCCAGGGCTGGGTGAGGTTGACGTGGTCGATTGCGGCCACCGGGCTCGGGCCCTGGGGCGCACCGCGTTCGAACTCGGCGACCCAGGCGGGCTCGCTGCTCCAGAACATCTCGGTGCCGTCGGGGGCGACGGCGGCACCGAACGGCTGCTCGGCGGCGTACGTGCGCCGGTAGGCCACCGGTGCCATCAGTTCGGCCGCACGCCGCGAGGTGGCCTCGGCATCGGGCACCTGCAGGCCGATGGCGGCGACGTGCGGCACCTGATCGCGAGCCTGCTGTTCGTTGAGCACCACCCGGGCCGCGCCGGCCGACCACAGCGAGACCGGTTTGGTGCGGTGGCGTCCGCGCGGGGTGAAGCCGAGCTGGGTGAGCAGGACTTCCACCTCGCTGGTGTCCTCGGCCTTGATCTCCACGAAGTCGAAGCCGGTCGGCGGTTTGGCCTCGGTGAGGGTGTGTGCCACCTGATCGTCCAGCCACACCAGCGACCGAAGGGCGTGCACGGCGGTGTGACCGGGATCGGTCTGGCGGAAGGTGTCGTTGAAGACCTCCAGCGACAGCGGGCCGGTGTAGCCGGCGGCCAGCGTGTGGCGGACGAATCCGGCGAGGTCGAATGAGCCCTCGCCGGGGAACAGGCGATGATGGCGGCTCCACGACAACACGTCCATGGACAGTGCGGGCGCATCCGCCAGTTGCAGGTAGAAGATCTTGTCGCCGGGGATGTCCTCGATTTCCGAAGGATCGTGCCCGCGCGAGAGCACATGGAAACTGTCAAGGCACACACCGACATTCGGGTGTGCGGCCAGTTCCACCACCCGCCAGGCGCGGCGGTAGTCGTCGATGAAGCGGCCCCAGGCCAGCGCCTCGAAGGCGATCCGCACGCCGTAACCGGCGGCGACCTCCCCCACCTGACGCAACTGCTGCGCCGACACCTCGTCGGAGTCGATGGTCGCCGTGGCCACGTTGCTGCACACCAGCACGGTGTCGATACCGAGACGGCGGGCGGTGGCGAAGGTGGCCCCGGCCCGGCGCAGGTTGTCGGCGAAGACGGTGTCGTCGACACCCTCCAGGTCACGCAGGGGTTGGTAGAGGTCCAGGGACAGCCCCAGTCGGCGGGCCAGCTGGCGGATCTCCTCCGGTGAGTGATCACCGGCGATCAGGTCGGGTTCGAAGATCTCGACGCCGTCGAATCCCGCCGCCGCGCAGGCGTGCAGCTTCTCGACGAGCGAGCCGGAGAGCGAGACCGTGGCGATCGATGTCTTCATCATTCCTCCTGTGACGGGGGCCACTCTGGACATCAATGTACCAAATAGTTAATTGGGCCGGAAGCGGTGCACCGGCCCAACCCGCCCACCAGTAAGCTCTGCCGTCATGGCCGCCAAGCCGAAAGCCGATCTGCAGCGCGATGCCGAACGCACCCGCGCGGAGCTGCTGGCGGTGGCCACCGAGGTGTTCGCCGAATCGGGCTACTCCGGCGCCCGGGTGGACGAGATCGCCGAGCGCACCCGCACCACCAAACGGATGATCTACTACTACTTCGGCGGCAAAGAGCAGCTCTACCTGGCCGTTCTGGAGAGCGCGTACCGCGGCATCCGCGATGCCGAGCAGAAGCTGCGGGTGGATCACAAGAGCCCGGTGGAGGCCATCAGGATGCTGGCCGAGGTCACCTTCGACCACCACATCGCGCACGATGCGTTCATCAGGCTGGTGGCCATCGAGAACATCCACCGCGGTGAATTCATCACCCAGCTGCGCGAACTGCCCGAACTGTCCCGGCCGGCGACCTCCCTGCTGGACGAGATCCTGCGCGACGGCCGCGCCGCCGGCGTCTTCCGCGATGATGTCGACGCCCTGGACGTACACCTGGTGATCAGCTCATATTGCGTGTTCCAGGTGGCCAACCGATACACCTTCGGATACCTGTTCGGGATCGACTTCTCCGATGTCTCGCAGCGCGCCCACCTGCGCCGGATGATCGGCGATGTGGTCGTCGGCTGGCTGACCAGCCAACCCTGACGTCGCGAGACCCGCCTCACATTTCCTTCTTGACGCGACGCGCACCACAGTGCTCTACTTTGCGTACGTACTAGTTCGTACATTAAGGAGCGCGAGCAGATGACCACACCGCACCCCTACCTCGTGGGGCTGGTCGGCACCGGCGTCGGCCCTTCCCTCACGCCGGCCCTGCACATGACCGAGGGCCGCGCCCAGGGCCTGGACTACGTGTACCGCACCCTGGACCTCAACGTGCTCGGCCTGTCCCCTGATCGCGTCGGCGATGTGCTGAGCTGGGCCCGGACCCTGGGCTACGACGCCCTCAACATCACCCACCCGTGCAAGCAGCTCGTCGTCGAGTACCTCGACGACATCGACGACACCGCGCGCGCCCTGGGCGCCGTCAACACCGTCGTGTTCCGCGGCGGACGCGCGCACGGATACAACACCGACATCACCGGGTTCGCCCACGGTTTCACCGAAGGCCTGCCCGGCGCGTCCACCTCACACGTGATCCTGGTCGGCGCCGGCGGCGCCGGAACAGCGGTGGCCGCAGCCCTGTTGGGCCTGGGCACCGACCACCTGACCGTCGTGGACCTCGACGTCGACCGGGCCACCGCGCTGGCCGGTGACCTGGCCGCCCGCCATCCGCAAGCCCATGTGGACGCATCCTCGTTCGACAAGCTGTCGGTGCTGCTGCCCGAGGCCGACGGCGTCGTACACGCCACCCCCACCGGGATGGCCGAACACCCGGGTATCGCCTTCGACACCGCACTGCTGCACCCGGGCCTGTGGGTGGCCGATATCGTCTACCGCCCGTTGGACACCGCCCTTCTGCAGGCGGCCCGCGCCGCCGGCTGCCGGACCCTCGACGGCGGCCATATGGCCGTACACCAGGCCGTCGACGCCTTCGCCCTGATCACCGGTCTCGTACCGGACGCCGCCAGAATGTCCGCCCATTTTCGCAATCTCGTCGCGTAAGACAGCTCAGCCCAACATAATTCGTTCATAGGAGAACCGATGACCACCACAGCGCATCCTCCCGAGACCGCATCCGGCCGAACCCCACGGCGCGCCGCCCTGGCCAGCTTCATGGGAAGTGCCGTCGAGTACTACGACTTCTTCCTGTTCGGGTCGGCCGCCGCGCTGATCTTCCCGCACGTCTTCTTCCCCTCGGGTGACGAAGCCGCGCTGGTGATGTCCTTCGCCACCTTCGGCTTCGCCTACGTGGCCCGACCGGTGGGCGCCTTCATCCTCGGCCACTTCGGCGACCGGATCGGCCGCCAGAAGGTCCTGATGTTCACCCTCGTGCTGATGGGGCTGTCCACCTTCCTCATCGGCTGCCTGCCCACCTTCGAGACCATCGGCTGGGCCGCACCCGCCCTGCTGGTGATCTGCCGTCTGATGCAGGGCTTCTCGGCCGCCGGCGAGCAGGCCGGGGCCAGCTCGCTCACGCTCGAGCACTCCCCCGACAACCAGCGCGCCTACTACACCTCGTGGACGCTGACCGGAACCCAGGGCGGGCTGATCCTGGCCTCGCTCGTGCTCATCCCGTTCGTGTCGCTGCCCGACGAGGCCAAGTACAGCTGGGGCTGGCGGGTGCCGTTCTGGCTGAGCGCCGTGGTGGTCGTGGTGGCCTACTTCATCCGCCGCCAACTGCACGAGACGCCGCAGTTCACCGAGGCCAAGGCCGCGGGCACCATCGCCCGGATGCCGCTGATCCCGCTGCTCCGCAACCACTGGGCCGACGTGCTGCGGGTCATCTTCTGCGCCTTCATCGCCGCCGTGTCCACCGTGTTCGGCAACCTGGCCATCGCCTACGGCAAGAAGGTGGGCCTGCCCGCCGATGTCACGCTCTGGCTGGTCGTGGTGGCCAACGTGTTCGCACTCGTCACGCAGCCGCTGTTCGGCAAACTGGCCGACCGGATCGGGCGCAAGCCGGTGTTCATCTACGGCGCGCTGTCCTCGGCGGTGCTGATGCCCTTCTACATGCTCTCGATGAGTGAGGGCAATCAGCTGCTGACCTTCGTCCTGGCGGTGGCCACCTTCTCGTTCGGCTACGCCGCGGCCAACGCGGTCTGGCCGTCCTTCTACGGGGAGATGTTCGCCACCCCCGTGCGGTTCTCCGGTGTCGCGATCGGTACCCAATTGGGTTTCCTGGTGGCGGGTTTCGCCCCCACCATCGTCACCGCGCTGGGCGGGGTGCGCGAGGGCGGCTGGGTGGTCATCAGCATCTTCACCGCCGTGGTCTGTGTGATCGCCGCGGCCGCGGCGCTCACCGCCCGCGAGACGCGCGATGTGCCCACCGATCTGCTGGGGCACAAGGTGCCCGCCGACCAGTTCGTCCGGCACTGACTTACAGCAGGCGCCCGATACCTCGCGCGGCGACCTGCAACGCTCCGAGCAACCGCTGGCGGTCGCGTTTGAGGGTGGGCACCACCACCCCGATCGCGGCCGCCACGGTGTCGTCCGAGCTACGGATCACCGGCACCGCCATCGAATATGCACCCAGTGACATCTCCTGTGACGTCGTGGCCACCCCGTCGCGCCGAACTCGTTCGAGCTGGGCGCCGAGCACACCAGCCGAGGTGATGGTGTACGGCGTCACCCGAGTCAGCTCTGCGAACGCCTGACGCTGGATCGCGGCCGGCGCGTAGGCGAGCAGGACCTTCCCCACGCCTGTGCAATGCAACGGCAGCCTGCTCCCGACGGTGCTGACGATCGGCACCGAGGCCCGGCCCGACATCCGCTCCAGATAGAGGACCTGCGCCCCCTCCCGGACCGCCAGGTGCACGGTGGCCAGGGTGGCCGCGTACACGTCGTGCATGAACGGTTCGGCCACCTGCTTCAACCGTCCCTCCACCGGCGCCCGCAGACCGGCCTCCCATATCAGGCGACCGATGACGAACCGCCCGTCGCCGCGGCGGTGCAGCGCCGACCCCGCCACCAGCTCGCCGGCCAGCCGCGACACCGTGGGCACGGGTAGGGCGGACCGCTGCGCGAGCTCAGTCAACGTGAGCACGCGATGCCGTTCGTCGAACGCCCCGATGATCGCCAGCAATCGCGACGTCACCGTCGCGCCGGGCACCGACGTGTTCCCCGCCATCCCACAGTCCTTTCGCTGAGCGGAAGTCTAGTCTTTCGCGTCGCCGTCCGGAGTAACTACCGTCACACCCATGACCGCCCGCATCGACACCAACCCCGACAGCGCATCGGCGAGCCAGGCTGAGATCAACGCCGAGATGTCCGCCATCGAAACCGCTTATCTGCAAACGGGTATCGAAGAATTTCAACCGAGACTGGACTATGCGCCCTACCGCAGCAGTCTGTTGCGCCATCCCACCAAGGATCTGCACCACGCCGATCCCGAGACGCTGGAGATGTGGGCACCCGTATTCGGGGAGCGCGATGTGCACCGCCTGGAATCAGATCTGACCATCCAGCACAACGGTGATCCGATCGGTGAGCGCATCGTCGTCACAGGCCGCATCGTCGACGGCGATGGACGTCCGGTACGCCGCCAGCTGGTGGAGATCTGGCAGGCCAACTCCGCCGGTCGTTACATCCACAAACGCGACCAACACCATGCACCACTGGATCCCAACTTCACCGGCGTCGGTCGCTGCCTCACCGACGACGACGGGACCTACCACTTCACCACCATCAAACCCGGCCCGTACCCATGGAAAAACCACCACAACGCCTGGCGCCCGGCGCATATCCATTTCTCCTTGTTCGGCACCGATTTCACCCAGCGGATGATCACCCAGATGTACTTCCCCGGCGACCCGCTGTTCCGGTTGGACCCGATCTACCAGTCCATCACCGATCAGAAGGCGCGCGACCGCCTGGTCGCCACCTACGATCACGATGTCACCAGCCACGAATGGGCCACCGGCTACCGCTGGGACATCGTGCTGACCGGTTCGCACCGCACGCATTTCGAGGAGGACCACCGATGAGCACGCTGCTGACCCCGACCCCGGGCCAGACCATCGGACCGTTCTACGGTTACGCCCTGCCCTTCGAACGGGGGAATGAGCTGGTCCCACCGAGCACCGCCGACGCGATCAGATTTCACGGCGTCGTCACCGACGGCGACGGCAAACCGGTACCCGATGTGCTGCTGGAGATCTGGCAGGCCGACGCCGAGGGCCGGGTGCCGCACGCCGCGGGATCGCTGCAGCGCGACGGCTGGACGTTCACCGGCTGGGGCCGTTGCGCGACCGACGACGAAGGCCGCTTCAGCTTCACCACCGTCGAACCGGGCGCCACCGAACCGGGCCGGGCACCGTTCATCGCGGTGACCGTATTCGGGCGCGGGCTGTTGAACCGGCTGTTCACCCGCGCCTATGTACCCGGCCCGGGCCGGGACGCGTTGCTGGACAGCCTGTCCGCCGACCGCCGCGACACCCTGGTCACACAGCGGGATGAACACGGACTGCGTTTCGACATCCGGCTGCAGGGTGATGCGGAGACGGTGTTCCTGCGTTTCCCCGGCCAGTGAGCGATCTGTTCTGGCCCGGCGACCACCGCGCCGGGGACGCGATGAGCCAGGAGTCGTTCTTCGCCGCCCTGGTATCGGCCGAGAATGGCTGGCTGGCAACACTCGTCGCTGCCGGCGTGGCACCGCCCTCGGCCAGCGCCGACCTCGCCAGCCTCGTCGAGCCAGGTGACCTCGCCACGATCGCCGAGGGCGCCGAGGGCGACGGCAATCCGGTCACCGGACTGGTGGGCCTGCTTCGGGGCCGAGCCGGCGCCGATACAGCGCGGTGGCTGCACCGCGGACTGACCAGTCAGGACGTGCTGGACACCGCGCTGATGCTGTGCCTGCGAGATGCCGTCGCCGCTCTGGCCGGTGCGCTCGACCAGCAGGTGCACGCCCTGATCGGGCTGACCGAACGGCACCGGGCCACCCCGCTGCTGACTCGTACGCTGACCCAGCCCGCATTGCCCGGGACCGCAGCGCGCAAGTTCGCGAACTGGCTGGCCGGCATTTTGGATGCCATCGATACCCTCGAAGTACTTCCCGCCCTGCCGGTTTCGGCCAGTGGAGCGGCCGGAACGCTGGCCGCGACCACCGAACTCGCCGGATCCGCGGAGGCGGCGCTCGCGTTGGCAGGAGCCTGGGCGGACAAATTGGGCCTGGCACAGGCGTTTCCGTGGCACACCACGCGTGCGGTGATCACCCGCACCGGTGACGCGCTCGTCGGCTGCTGCGATGCCTGGGGGCACATCGCCAACGACATCGCTGCGGGCGTGCGCGCCGGCGAACTCGCCGAGGGGTCCGGCGGTGGGTCATCGACCATGCCGCACAAGAGCAATCCGGTGCTGACCGTGCTGCTGCGCCGGACCGCGCTGACGGCCCCACACCTGGGCGCCACCCTGCACGCGGCGTCGGCCGCCGGCGTCGACGAACGCGCCGATGGTGGCTGGCATGCCGAGTGGGCGACCCTGCGTACCCTCGTCCGACGTACCCTGGTGGCCGCGTCCCAAGCCACCGACCTGTTGTCCGGGCTGCGTGTGGACACCGCGCGGGCCGCCACCCACCAGCGGGAAGCAGTGGGCATCTACGCCGAACAGCAGGCCATGGCCGGCCTGACCGGCCGGAACCCGGCCGCGCAGTACCTGGGTGCTACCGACATGCTGGTGGACTTGGTGCTGCAGCGAGCCCGCAACCATCTCAAGGAGGCACAGTGAGCGGCTACGACGAGGGCATGGCGGTCCGCCGGGAGGTCCTCGGAGATGCGCATGTCGATCGCGCGATCGCCGGTACCACCGCGTTCACCGCGGATTTCCAGGACATGATCACCCGCTACGCGTGGGGTGACATCTGGACCCGTCCTGGTTTGGACCGGCGCAGCCGCTCCATGATCACGCTGACCGCACTGATCGCCCGCGGCCATCAGGAGGAGTTCGCCATGCATGTCCGGGCGGCGCGGCGCAACGGATTGACCGCCGACGAGATCAAAGAGGTGATCCTGCAGAGCGCCATCTACTGCGGGGTCCCCGACGCCAACAACGCGTTCCGGATCGCCGCCGGGGTGCTGGCCGAGGACGGCGATATCTGAGCGTTTCCGTATCGGAAACGTATCGGTGTCGCGATACGTGATGTACACCATGCCCGCGGTCGCGTTGCATGGACGGATGACGATCAGCGTGGCCGAACGCGCCGAACTGCGATCAGCGGTGCGCGATCTGCTTTCCAGCGAGGCACCGGGTGAGTTCGATCGGACCCTGTGGCACAAACTGGCCGCCCAGGGCGTGGCCGGACTGCTGGTGGGCACCGAATACGGCGGGGTCGGCCTGGGTGCCCAGGAGTTGGAGGCGGTGGCCGAGGAGACCGGTGCGGCCTTGCTACCCGCGCCGTTCCTGGCCAGCGCCGTGCTCACGGTCGCGCTCATCGAGGCGGCGGGCACCGAGCAGGACCGCCGCCGCCTGCTGCCCGGTCTGGCCGACGGCACCCAGATCGGCACCGTCGCGCTGACAGGCGCGACCGGCACGTGGTCCCCCGGCGGCGTGGCGGTTCGGGCAGACGGCGACACTCTGCACGGCACCGCGCACTACGTATTGCATGGGCAGGTCGCCGATGCGCTCCTGGTGGTGGCACGCAGCGGCCACGACTTCGGCGTGTTCGAGGTGGCGCCGGATGCGCCGGGCCTGCAGCGCACGGCGGCAACGGTTTTCGATCCGTCCACACCGCTGTCCACCTTCAGCTTCGACGGCGTCCCGGGGCGCAGGCTCGGCACCGCGGGATGGGATGCGGTGCAGCGCGCCCTCGACCTCGCGGTCATCGCGCTGGCCGGTGAGCAGGCCGGCGGGGCGCGGCGGATCTTCGAGATCACCGTCGACTACCTGAAGACCCGGATCCAGTTCGGCCGGCCGATCGGCAGCTTCCAGGCGCTCAAGCACATGGCGGCCGATCTGCTGCTGGAGGTCGAATCGGCGACCTCGGCCGCCCAGCATGCGGCCGCGCGGCTCGGCACCGAGAATGCCGACGAGGCAATCGCACTCGCCGGATTCACCTGCGCGCAGGTGTATCACACCACCGCCATGCAGGCCATCCAGATGCACGGCGGAATCGGCTTCACCTGGGAGCATCCGGCGCACCGATACCTGCGCCGGGCTCGCACCGGCGTGCCGTTGTTCGGCAGTCCCGCGCAATTCCGGGAACGATACCTGCTCGCGAAGGGGGCCTGAGATGTCGGACTATTCCCCGTCGCTGCGCTCGCCCCAGGACGACCTGCGTACCGAGGTCCGCGAATGGTTGGCTCACCACTGGACCGGCCTGCCCAAATCCGTTGACCCGTGGTCCAGTTCACCCGAGAAGATCGCCTGGTTGGAGAAGGTGCTCGATGCCGGCTACGCCGTACCCACCTACCCCACCCAGTGGTTCGGCCGGGCGTACCCCAACGAGTTGGCCGCCATCATCGAGCAGGAGTTCCGTGCGGTCAAAGCGCCGGGAGCCCGGCAGGACAAATACAGCATCCCGGCCAACACCGTGCTCAAGTTCGGCAGCGACGCCCTGAAAACCCAACTCTTACGCGGCTTTATCACCGAACGATCCCGCACCTGCCTGCTGTACAGCGAGCCCGGCGCCGGATCGGATCTGGCCGCGGTGCGCACCACGGCGGTGCGCGATGGTGACGACTGGGTGATCAACGGCCAGAAGGTGTGGACCTCGGGCGCGGCGACGGCGGAGTACGGACTGCTGATCGCGCGCACCGATTGGGATGTACCCAAACACAAGGGCATCAGCTTCTTCATGATCCCGATGCGCCAGCCCGGGATCGAGGTGCGACCGCTGGTCCAGATCACCGGGGAATCCCATTTCAACGAGGTGTTCATCACCGACGCGCGGGTGCCCGACGCCAACCTGCTCGGCGGCGAGGGCAACGGCTGGCGGGTGCTCCAGACGGCGCTGGCCTATGAGCGGTCGATCATGGGCGACGCCGGTCGCGCGTCTCGCAACCGGTCCCGGGCCGACAGTCTGATCGAGCTGGCCCGCGACCACGACCGCCTGGACGATCCGGCGATCCGCGGGCGACTGGCGGAGGTCCTGGCACTGCGAGAACTGAACGCGCTGAACAACGCCCGCGCCAAAGCCGCGACCGCACAGGGTACGTCGAGCTCGATCATGTCCCTGGGTAAACTCGCGATGTCGCGCATCCTGCACTCCGAAGCCGCGTTGAAGACCGAGATCATCGGCGCCGAGGCGCTGTTGGCCGGACCCGACAACGCCGAGGCCGACGACGTCAACTTCCTGGCGCTCAACGCCTTCTTCACCTCCATCGGCGGCGGCACCGACCAGATCCAGCGCAACATCATCGGTGAGCGGGTGCTGGGGCTGCCCAAGGAACCCGAAGTGGACCGCGACATCCCGTTCCGCGAGGCTCGGCGGAGCTGAGAGCATGACTTACGACCCACCGCTGTCCGGCGTCCGGATCCTGGACCTGTCCTCCGGCCCGATGACCGCCGTCGGCCGGCTGCTCGCCGACCTCGGTGCAGAGGTGACCCCGGTGCTGCTGTCGGGCGTCACGGAGGACAGACCTGTTGGCCCGCATATCGATTCGGTCCCGTTGACAACGGCGATCAATCGGCACGGAATGACTCCGCTGGAGGTCGACGCCGCAGGCTGGGGTCGGCTGCTCGGCGATGCGGATATCCTCATCGAGAACACCGCCCCAGGTTCCACGGCCGAGAAGGCGCTGTCCGTCACCACAATCCGCACCCGGCACCCGGGTCTGGTGATCCTGTCCCTCAGCGATTTCGGCCGGGACACCCGATTCAGCGGCTGGCAGGCCACCACCCCGGTGTTGCACGCCCTGAGCAGCGAGCTGTCCCGCTCGGGTATCCCGGGACGCGAGCCCCTGGTGCCGCCGGCCCACCAGCTGCCCTATCACGTCGCCGCCGCGCAGGCCGCCGTCATGACGGTCAGCGTGTTCCTGGACCGATTACGCACCGGTGCAGGGGATCTCATCGATTTCTCGGTGCTCGAAGGCGCGATGCAGACCCTCGATCCGCCGTTCGGCACGGCGGGGACGGCGTCGGCCGGTGTCGCCCTGAACGCGCAGCGCCGCAATTGGGACGCCGAACAACTGCGTTACCCGATCATCGCCTGCAAGGACGGGCACGTCCGGATCTGCCTGTTGGCCAAACGTCAGTGGCAGGGCATGTTCGAATGGATGGGCCGGCCCGACGAGTTCGCCGACCCGTCGTTCAACGGCCTGCGCGTGCGGTTGAGCTCGCCGGCCCTGCTGGCGGCGATCGGCCGGTTCTGCGCCGATCGGACCCGCGCCGAGTTGGAGTTCGAGGGCCAGCGTCACGGCGTGCCCACCGCGGCGGTGCTCACGCTGCCCGAGGCGCTGCGTACCGAGCAGGTCGAACAGCGTGGTTTCTTCCGCGAGGTGGAACTCGAGGCCGGGCTACGCATACCGGTCCCGGTCGGCGTGGCCGAGATCGACGGTCACCGGGCCAGCGCACTCAACGCCCCCGATACCGCGGCCGTCCCGCCCCGCAGCGCGCCGATACTGGCCGACCGGCACCGTCGTCACGAGGGCCTGCCGCTGGAGGGGGTGCGGGTGCTCGATCTCGGCGTGATCGTGGTGGGCAGCGATACCGGCCGGCTGTTCGGCGATCTGGGCGCCGACGTGGTAAAGATCGAGAACTCCGCCTTCCCGGATGGGCTGCGCGGCAACCTGACCACTGTGAGCCACACCTATGCGGCCGGACACCGCAACAAGCGGTCGATCGGCCTCGATCTGCGCGGCGCCGAGGGGCGCGCGTTGGCCCACCGACTGGTGCAGATCTCCGATGTGGTGCTGACCAATTTCAAACCGGGAGTGGCGGCAAGCCTCGGGATGGACCACGCCACCTTGAGCGCGATCAATCCCGGCATCGTGGTGGTGGACAGCTCGGCGTTCGGGCCCACCGGACCGTGGGCCACGCGGATGGGCTACGGCCCGCTGGTGCGGGCAGCGGCAGGCTTCACCGACCTGTGGGTGTATCCCGGGGAGCAGGACACCTTCTGCGACACCGTGACCGTCTACCCCGACCACGTCGCCGCCCGGATCGGGGCACTCAGCGCACTGACCCTGCTGCTGCGCAGGGAACGCACCGGCACCGGCGGTGCGGTCAGCGTCGCTCAGTCGGAGGTGATGCTCAGCCATCTGGCCGCCGAGATCGCCGGCGAGGTGCTGACCCGCCGTGGACACGCCCGCACCGACAGTGCCGAACCCGATGCGCCGTGGGGACTGTTCCCCGCCTCCGGTGAAGACGCCTGGGTCGCGGTGACCGTCCGCGACGCCGCCGACCACGAGGCCCTGCGCACCGTGATCGGCGCCGAGGACCTGCGCGAATGGACGGCTCGGCGGACTCCGGCCGAGGCCATGGAGCTGCTGCAGGCCGTGGGCGTCCCCGCGGGTGCGGTCTTCCACGCGGCTGACGTACCGGACTGGGAGTACTACGTCGCGCGCCGCGATTTCCGCGAGGAGTTGCACCCGCATGGGGTCGAGCCGTTCGTGTTGGAGAACGTGCAGATCCACTCCGAGCGGATCGCCGATCCGCCACTGCGGCAGGCGCCGCTGCTGGGGGAACAGACCCGGGAGATCGCCCGCGAGCTGTTGGGACTACCCGATCCGGAGATCGACGACCTCCTCGCGCGCGGCGTGCTGGAGATCGCCGGCACCTGAGCCTCGTACGATGCGGGGATCATGGGTATCGACATCACCCGATTGCGATACTTCGTCGCAGTCGCCGACGAACTGCACTTCAAACGTGCCGCCGACCGGCTGATGATCACCCCACCCCCGCTCAGCAAGCAGATCAAACTGCTGGAACGCGAACTCGGCGGGCCGTTGTTCGAACGCAACTACCACGAGGTTCGACTCACCCCGCTGGGCACGCAACTGCTAGAGCCGGCGCGCGACATCCTGCGCCGGGTCGATGACCTGAGCGCGGCAGCGGCACGGATCACCGGTGCCGCCGCGCCCGTGCGGATCGGCGCCACCGCCTATGCACCGTCGGATTTCCTTGCGCTACTGGAGAGCACGGTTGCCGCCCTCCCCGTCCCGGCAGAGTTCAGCCTGCCGGGCTCGGCCGCCGAGGTAACCGCCAAGCTGGTGTCCGGGAACCTGGACATCGGACTCATCCATCTGCCGTCCTCGGACAAGCGCCTGCAGCACCGCGTGGTGGCTCGGTATCCGGGCGCCATCGCGGTCCGCTACGACGATCCGCTTGCCGCCCACGATCTGGTCACCATCGAGGCGCTGCGTGACCGGGACGTGGTGATCGACTTCGCCCGGCCGAACCCGGTGGTGCTGGCCGGCCTCACCCGCAGCCTCAATGCCCGCGGCATCACCAGAATCGTGCGCACCACCAACCAGCTCGGCGGTGAGCTTGAGATGGCCACCCAGGTGTTCAACCGCCAGCTGGTCGCGGTGGTCACCTACGCACCGGCGTCGTTCATCGGCCGGATCTTCTCACCGCCGGAGTTCAAACTCATTCCTATCGACGAAAGTACTTGGGCGCCAGCGCAGATCGCGCTCGCGTGGGTGACCGGGCAGCCCGACCTGGAAGCACTGGTGGACCAGCTCGCCGGCGAACTGGAGCTGGCACGTGCCCGGCCGTGACACCTGCCCCTGCGGGTCCGGCACGGACTACGACCAGTGTTGTGGTGCGTTGCATCGCGGCGAGCGGTCCGCTGCCACCGCCGAAGCGCTGATGCGTTCGCGTTTCAGCGCTTTCGCCGTCGGCGCGGTCGAGTACCTGCTGGCCAGCTGGGATCCGGCCACCCGACCTGATGGGCTGGAATTGGACGACACCATGGCCTGGCGCCGGCTGCAGATCGTGGACACCGAGGCCGGCGGGCCGGATGACGCGACCGGAATTGTCGAATTCCGCGCCCAGTACGTTGCCGACGGTCGGCGGCAGATCCTGCACGAGCGCAGCCGGTTCCGTCGTGGCCGTGACGGCGCGTGGCGCTATGTCGACGGCATCTTCCCAGGAGAGCGAACGTAGGCTGGCGGACATGCGGGCGACGGGGATGATCAGGCTGGCGGTGGGTGCCCTGGTGATCGGATTGCTGGGGGCGCCCGTGGCCCAGGCCGACACCGCGGACGGCTCGCTGACCGATGACCAGGTGCTCACCGCGTTCGACGTGCAGAATCCGGCGATCGGCCGGCTTGATCCGGCGCTGCTCACCGCCATCCAGAACGCCACGACTGCGGCGGCGGCCGACGGCGTCACCATGACCATCACCTCCGGCTGGCGCTCCCCCGAATTCCAGCAGCGACTACTCGACGACGCGATGGCCACCTACGGCAGCCTGGCGGCGGCCCGTCAGTACGTGCAGACCCCGGAGCACTCCAAGCACGTCTTCGGTGCCGCGGTCGACGTCGGTGGGACAGGTGCCGACCCGTGGCTGATCACCAACGGTGCCCGATTCGGGCTGTGCCGGACATACGCCAACGAACTGTGGCATTTCGAACTGACCGCCGACCCGTACGGGAATTGCCCGGCGCTGCTGCCCGACGCGGCCGGCTGAGGACCCTTCGCACCCACCGCTGAGTTCAACGCACTTCCAAAAATAGATCAACTGATCTAATCTTCGATCATGCGATCTGATGACGCGAAGCCGCTGACCTTCATCCAGTCGGCCCGCCGCGCCCAGATCATCTCCAGCGCCATCGAGGTGGTCGCCGAGATCGGCTGGACCAACACCTCCATTCGCAAGATCGCCGACCGAGTCGGGGTGGCGATGAGTGCCGTGCTCTATCACTTCGGCACCAAGGACAAATTGGTCGATGCGATCATCGAAGCGATGTATCGCGCGGCACTCGACGTGGTGTGTCCCGCACTGGAAGCCGAGACCACCGCACATGGAAAGCTCGCCGCCTACATCCGGTCGAACATCGCCTACTTCGACACGAACCGAGCGCACCTGGTCGCCTTGACACAGATCAGCGCCAACTTCTCCCCCACCGACGGGCGCCGCTTCGACGAAATGGGGCTCAGCCCCGAACTGAACGAACAGCTGGCCGCCCTGGATCCCGGAGCATTTTTGGTCGTCGGCCAAACCGACGGCGAGTTCGGCGACTTCCCCATCGAATCGATGGCCATCGCGCTGCGCGGCGCGGTCAACGCGGTGGTCGAGAAGATCTTGCGGGATCCCGATTTCGACGCACGGTCCTACGGCGAGGATCTGGTCAAGATCTTCAGCACGGCCTGCGGAGCGTCGACGTGAGCCGGATCAGCATCATCGCCGTCGGCAGTCGCGGCGATGTCGCACCGCTGACCAGCCTCGGAGCGGCACTCGAACGCGCCGGGCACGACGTGTCCATCACGGCCTACTCCCCCTTCGGAACCATGATCACCGACTGCGGGCTTCGTTTTCGCGAGCTTCCTGCGGCCCTCGAAAGCACGGACGATCCGGCGCGAAGCCTCGCCGCATTTGCCTCCCCGGCCGGGATGCGCAAGCTCGGCAACGCCATTCTCACCGCCGATGCCGGTGAACCCGCCGACATGTTGCTGCTCTCACCTTTTGCCGAGCTGGCGGGACACCCGCTGGCCGAAGCCAAAGACATTCCTGCACTGGGGGTTCGGCTACAGCCGATCTCGGCGACCGCCGCCTATCCGCCGACTGTGCTCGGCATCCGAAGCCTGGGCTGTCGCGGCAACCGCGCCATCGCCGACGCCGGCGCCTGGCTTGTCGATCGTCTCTATGGCGAGGTGGTGGCGGAGTTCCGCCGGGACCTCGGGCTACCGAAGGTGTCCACACGCAAGCTGCGCCGACGGCGAACGAGCGCAGATTGGCCGGTGCTGCATGGATATTCACCACTCGTCGCGCCGCGCCCCGCAGACTGGCGCCCCGGACTTGAGGTCACCGGCTACTGGTGGCCACCCGCGCCGTCGCACTGGGAGCCACCCGAAGATCTGGCAGCCTTCCTCGCCGACGGGCCGCCGCCGGTGTTCGTCGGGCTCGGCAGTGTGATGACCAGCGCCGCGCGCGCGAGGGAACTGGCCGGATCATTCGTCCGCGCAGCGGAGCTGACCGGCACCAGGATGCTGATGCAGTCCGGGTGGGCCGGTCTCGAAGCGGCCGGCGACGGCGTCCTCACCATTGGCGACGTGCCGCATGACTGGCTGTTCCCGCAGACAAGGGCCGTGGCCCATCACTGCGGCGCCGGAACCGCCGCGGCAGGGCTGCGGGCCGGCGTGCCGGCCATCGCGCTGCCCGGACACGGCGACAGCGCATTCTGGGCCCATCGACTCCGCGAACTCGGCGCGTGCGCTGCCGTCATTCCGCAACGGCGACTCACCGCCGCGCGGCTTGCCGAAGCCATCGGCAAAGCGGCCGATCCCGGGGTGAAAGCCGACACCGAACGGATCGCATCCGAGATCAATTCCGAAGACGGTATCGGACAGGCCATTTCGATCATCGAGAAACACCTGCCCTAAAGGAGAACTGATGACCGACCCAACAGTGCTCGGGTATGCCCTCTTGTCCGGAGCGATCATCCTCGCCGGCGGCGCGATCGGGGCCGGGATCGGGGACGGATTGGCGGGCGCGCAATTCATCGCTGGCGTAGCCCGGCAACCCGAAGCGCAATCGAGACTCTTCACACCGTTTCTCATCACCGTCGGGCTGGTCGAAGCGATCTACTTCATCAACGTCGCGTTCATGGCGTTGTTCGTCTTCGCCACACCGGGTACCTGACAAGCCTCTTCGCTTAGGTCAGCTAGTCAACAGGCGGGTTTGGCGCGCTGCGCCAAGTGAAACCGCGTGACCGGCCGGTAGCTGCCGCGCCAGACGAAAGCGGTCGGCGCGCTACGTCGATGCGACCGCGAAGAGGTGCCATACGCCGGGCACTCCCTTGAGTTCGTGCCCGCCACGTGACTCGAACTCAAGGCCCGACCCGATCACCAGGTCGCGGAGCGTGCTCGACACCACGACGTCGTTCGGCCCTGCCAGTGCGCTGACGCGGGCGCCGATGTGCACAGCGATTCCACCTATATCCTCGCCACGAACCTCACACTCGCCGGTGTGTAGCCCAGCACGCACCTCGATACCCAACGCGTTCAATGCATCTCGGATCGCCATCGCGCATCGGATCGCTCGCTGAGGGCCGTCGAACATCGCGAGGAAGCCGTCTCCCGATGTGTTCACCTCACGACCCCGAAACCGCACAAGCTGCGACCGCACGACGGCATCGTGTGCGTCGAGCAACGCATGCCAGTCGCGGTCACCCATCTGTGCAGCGTGGCGCGTCGAGTCCACGATATCGGTGAAGAGCACCGTGGAAAGCACCCGATCATCGGTCACCTCTGCCCGATGGCCGGTGAGGAATTCATGAATCGCTTGAAAGGACTCTCGCCAGGGCTCGACAAAGTGCCACACGTTGCGCCCCGGTAGCTCAACATACTTCGCGTTCGGTATGTGGTCAGCGACGTACCTGCCCTGCGCAGGGGTGATGAACGCGTCGCCGGTGTGATTGACGACGAGGGTGGGCACGCGGATCGTTGGCAAGACGGCCCGCACGTCCTGCCCCGCCGCGAGCGGCAGCACGCGCGCAAGGGTCGCCGGACTATTCGCCAGGCGTTCCAGGCGCGCCCATCCTGCCCGGATATCCTCGTTCCACGGCATGTCGGGACAGATCACATGTTCGTATTCGCCCGTGCCCCAAGCGGCGACGAAGGCACCAAGCACTTCTTCGAGATCGGCAATGCCCGACGGATCAGCATTGCCCTCGAGCACGACCAGCGCGGTTGTGCGGGACGGATGCGTCGCGGCGAAAAGGGCCGCGGCCGGGAACGCGCCCGGAACAGCGATGAGCACCGCCTCGCGACTCTTTAGATCGTCGAGCACTGAGGTGATGCTGTCGGCCCATTGCTCCAAGGTCGGCAACGCGTCCGGTACGACCGGGTCAGAGGCTCCCGTACCTGGCTGGTCGAAGAAGATCATCCGCCCGAGCGAAGTCATCGCGTCGACCCACCCCTGAAGGGATTGGAGCTCGGGCGCGACCTCGCAGTTTGTGAACCAGTTCGGCACGAAAACAAGGTCGCGCGGACCTTCACGCGAAGCGCGATAGGCGACGCGGAGGTCCCCGTTCATCGCATAGCGCGTCTCCGAGAACACTGCCGAATTCTAGGCCGAGGAACCGGGTGCAGTTACATTGTCAGGCGGAATCGTCGGAACAAAACAAGCCGGCGGCGCCACCGTGACGAACTCTGAACCTTGTAATGAGCTAGGCGACCGCAACCCGGCTATCGGTGACGGGCGCACCCGTCTTGGCAACAACGTCCTCGAGGGTCACACCGGGGGCCAACTCGACGACCGCGAATCCGTCGCCGGTCACGTCGAACACGCCGAGATCGGTGATGACCTGACTGACCACACCCTTGCCGGTCAGCGGCAGGTCGCAGGCTGACACCAGCTTAGCCGCACCCGATTTCGCGACGTGGTCCATCAGCACGATGACCCGGCCGGCGCCGCTGACCAGATCCATCGCCCCGCCCATCCCCTTGACCATCGATCCAGGCACCATCCAGTTGGCCAGGTCACCGTTCGCGGCGACCTGCATGCCACCCAGGACGGCGACGTCGACGTGACCCCCGCGGATCATCGCGAAACTGGTGGCGGAGTCGAAGAACGACGCCCCCGGCACCACCGACACGGTCTGCTTGCCCGCGTTGATGAGGTCGGGATCGACCTCATCGTCATAGGGGAAGGGACCGACGCCGAGGATGCCGTTCTCCGCGTGCAGCGTGACATCCGAGCCTGCAGGCAGGTAGTCGGGGATCAGCGTGGGCAATCCGATACCGAGGTTGACGTAGTCACCATCGCGCAGTTCACGAGCGGCACGGGCCGCCATCTCGTCGCGGGTCCAGCTCATTGGTCGGCTCCTCGGGCTCGGATGGTGCGCTTCTCGATGTCCTTGTGGGCAGCCTGCTCCGGGGTCAACTCGACGATCCGCTTCACGAAGATACCCGGCAGGTGGATCTCGTCAGGATGCAATGCCCCGACCTCGACGACCTTCTCGGCCTCGACCACGGTGATCCGTCCCGACATGGCCGCGGGCGGGTTGAAATTCCTTGCGGCGGCGTGGAACTTGCAGTTGCCGGCCTTGTCGACAACCGCGGCACGCACCAGCGCGTAATCGGTGACGATGGACTCCTCCAACACCATCTCCTTGCCGCCGAAGGTGCGTACCTCCTTGGCCGGTGATGCGAGCGCGACCGAACCGTCGCCGTGGTAGCGCCACGGCAGACCCCCTTCGGCCACCAGCGTGCCCACGCCGGTCGGGGTGAAGAACGCACCGATTCCGCTGCCACCGGCCCGCATCCGCTCGGCCAGCGTGCCCTGCGGGGTGAGTTCCACCGTCAGCTCACCGGACAGGTACTGCCGCGCGAACTCCTTGTTCTCACCGACATAGGACGCGACCACACGGCTGATCCGGCGGGCCTCGAGCAGCAGGCCCAGACCGGCCCCGTCGACGCCGCAGTTGTTGCTGACGATGGTGAGATCGCCGGCGCCCTGCTCCAGCAACGCGCCGATGAGAAACCAAGGGATTCCGGCCAATCCGAATCCACCGACGGCCAGGCTCGCGCCGTTCGGGATGTCGGCGACGGCTTCGGCGGCCGAACCGACGACCTTGTTGAGGGTCATGACTGCTCCAGGTGATCGATGATGGCGGAGGTGATGATGGCCGGCTGCTCGACGTTGGCCAGATGTGCGGCGTGGTCGACGATCAGCAACCGGGCACCCGGTACGGCATCGGCGATCGAGGCGAGTACGGCGGGCGGGGTGGCAGGATCGTCGCTGCCGGCGATCGCGAGCGTCGACGCAGTGATGGCCTGAAGTTGGTCGCGTACATCGAGTTTCGCGATGGCCTCACAGCAGCCCGCGTACCCTTCGGCATCCGTGGCTGCCACCATCTGCTCCCAGTACGTGCGGTCGCCCGCGTAACCGGGACTGAACCAGCGCGCGACCACCGCCGCGGCGACGGCGGCACTGCCACCGGCCCGGACGGTGGCGGCCCGGTCGATCCAGCCCTGCGCGGGCGGCAGGTGGGCCCCAGTGCACAGCAGGACCATCCGGTCGACGCGTTCGGGGTTGCGTGCCGCCAGTCGCATGGCGGTCATCCCACCGAGCGACAGGCCCACCACGTGGGCTCGCTCGATGTCGAGGCGGTCCAGCAGGGCGACCAGGTCATCGGTGAGGTCGTCGATCGAATAGGGGCCCGGGGGCACCGGGGAGGCTCCGTGTCCGCGGGTGTCGTAGCGGATCACGGTGAAGTGCTTCTCCAACTCGGCCACCTGGGCGTCCCACATCCGGTGGTCGGAGCCCAGCGAGTTGGACAACACCACGGCCGGGCCGGAGCCGGTCACGACGGCGTACACCTCGACGGCGCTCACTTGACCGCCTCGAAAACCGCTGCGAGGCCCTGTCCCCCGCCGATGCACATGGTCTCCAGCACGTAGCGGGCGTCGCGGCGGCGCGCTTCATAGGCAGCTGTGGCCAGGATCCGCGCACCGGTGGCACCGATCGGGTGCCCCAGCGAGACGCCGGACCCGTTGGGGTTCAGCCGTTCGTCGAGGGCGTCGATCTTCCATTCCGCCAGGACCGCGAGCACCTGGGCGGCGAAGGCCTCGTTGAGTTCGATCAGATCGATCTCGTCGAGGGTGAGCCCGGCCCGGTCCAGCGCCGCGGCGGTGGCGGCGACCGGTCCGATCCCCATGGCCTCGGGGGCGCATCCGGTGACCGCCCAGGACCGCAGCGCCAACAGCGGTGTCAGGCCCCGCTTTTCGGCCTCGGCACGGGTGGTCACCACACACATCGCCGCCCCGTCGTTCTGGCCCGACGCGTTGCCCGCGGTGACGGTGGCCGCCGCGTCGGACTTGCCGCGCAGTGGCCGGAGGGTGGCGAGCTTCTCGACGGTGATGTCGGAGCGCGGATGCTCGTCCCGGTCGATCACGGCGTCCGGCGCACCACGCCGTCCCGGCACGGTGATCGGCACGAGTTCGTCTGCGAACAAACCGGATTCGTGGGCGGCGACGGCGCGCTGGTGCGAGCGCACGGCGAGTTCGTCCTGGTCTGCCCGACTGATCCCGTACTCGCGGCGCAGGTTCTCGGCAGTCTCGATCATCCCGCCCGCGATCGGATGCGTTGCCCCGCCAGCGGTTTCCCGGGCCCGGTCCAACCGGTCGGCCAGCGTGATGCCGCCCTGCCGGACACCGGTGCGCAGGCCGAGCGCGTAATGCTCGACATTGGACATCGATTCGGCGCCGCCGGCGACGATGACGCGGCCCGCGCCGGTCGCCACCTGACCGGCGGCGTAGAGCACCGCCTGCAGTCCCGAGCCGCAACGGCGGTCGATCTGCAGGCCGGGCACCCCGGTGCCCAGGCCCGCGTCGAGCGCCGCGATCCGCCCGATCGCCGGCGCCTCACCGCTGGCGTACCCGTTGCCCAGGATGACGTCGTCGATATCGCCCTCACCCAGACCGGTGCGCCGGCTCAGCTCGCGCAGGGTGGCCGTAGCCAGGTCTGCGGCGGTCAGGGCCGCGAGAGCACCGCCCATCCTGCCGACCGGCGTGCGGATCGGGGTGCAGATAACGACGTCCATGCATCCGACGTTAGGACCCCAGCGCCATATTCTGAAGTACTTAGATAAGCACTATTGATAGGTATAGAGTCTCAATTGTGGAGCTTCGTCACCTGCGTTACTTCCGCGCCGTCGCCGAACACCTGCATTTCGGCCGTGCCGCAGAAAGCCTGCACATCGCGCAGCCACCCCTGTCCCAGCAGATTCGCCAGCTCGAGACCGAGCTCGGCGTCGCCCTGCTGACCCGCACCACGCGCAGCGTCGAGCTCACTCCCGCCGGCCGGGCCTACCACGCCCGCGCCATCCGGATCCTCGACGCCGTGGACGACGCCGGCGCGCAGGCCCGCCGGATCTCCGGCGGGACCGAGGGCCAGCTCGCCATCGGCTGCGTCGGCTCGGCCACCTACTCCCTGCTGCCCAGGCTGGTGCGTGCGCTGGGCGAGTCACTGCCCGGCGTGGAGGTCAGCGTGCGCGGCGAGATGCTCGCCCCCGCACAACTGGCGGCACTGGCCGCCGGCGATATCGATCTGGCCTTGCTGCGCCCTCCGGTGCAGCAGGACGGCGTCGTCACCGAGACGATCCGGCGGGACCGACTCCTGGTGGCACTGCCCGCCGAACACCCGCTGACCGTCCGCGACACCTTGGCCGTCGAGGACCTGCGCGAGGCGGATTTCATCGCTCACGCGAGCCAGGGGCGCTCAGTGATGAGCAGCGTGCTGTCCGCGGTGTGCGCCGAGGCCGGATTCGTCCCTCGGGTACGGCATGAGGTGATGGAGACCTCGACCCTGGTCACCTTGGTGGCCGCGGGGCTGGGCGTGGCGATCGTTCCCGCGCCGACCGCGGCGCTCGACATCGCCGGGGTGCGCTACCTCCCACTGGTGCCGGAGAGCCTGGGCGTGGATCTGGTCGCCGCCCACCTGGGCGGCGACCGGTCCCCGCTGATCGAGAATGTGTTACGGGTACTCCACGAGCAGTCCGACCCGTAACCGACCAACGAGATCATCTGTGCGCCAATACAACACCTGATGGTCACGCACCGGCTACCTGGCGTTGCAGTGGCCGCGGCGCAGTACGGCCGTTCCAGGTTAGGCTGATACCCCGTGCGTGCCGTGCTGATCGTGAACCCGAACGCTACGTCGACCACCGCCGCGGGACGTGATCTGCTGGCACACGCCCTGGAGAGCCGCACCGAGCTCAGCGTGGTGCACACCAACCACCGCGGGCACGCCATCGAGATCGGCCGGGAAGCCACCGCAACGGGCATCGACGTGGTGATCGTGCACGGCGGCGACGGCACGGTGAACGAGGTGGTCAACGGCATCCTGGAGAACCCGGCACCCAAGACTCCCGCGGTCGCCATCGTGCCCGGCGGTTCGGCGAATGTGTTCGCCCGCTCGCTGGGCATCAGCCCAGACCCGATCGAGGCGACCAACCAGCTCGTGGACCTGCTCAGCGCGCACCGCAACGGTGCCGCGTGGCGCCGTATCGGCCTGATGCACTGCGGCGAGCGGTGGGGTGTGTTCACCGCGGGGATGGGCGTGGACGGAGCCGTCGTCGCCGCGGTGGAGGCGCAGCGCGAGAAGGGCCGCAAGGTCACCGCAGCGCGCTACATCCGCGTGGCGATCCGGGAAGTGCTCGCCAACGCCCGCAAGGAACCCACCCTGACCCTTGAGCTCCCCGACCGCGACCCCGTACCGGGCGTCCATTTCGTCTTCGTGTCGAACTCAAGCCCGTGGACCTACGCCAACACCCGTCCGGTCTGGACGAACCCCACCACGACCTTCGAGACCGGCCTCGGCGTCTTCGCGACCACGAGCATGAACGTGTGGGCCAACCTCGGGCTGGTGCGACGGATGATCTCGGCCAAACCGGACATCAAGGCTCGCCATCTGATCCGCGAGGACGACCTGCCCTGGCTGCGGGTGACCAGCGCCACACCCGTTGACTGCCAAATTGACGGTGATTACATCGGAAAGCGGGAAACCATGACGTTCACGTCGGTCCCGGACGCTCTGGCCGTCGTGGCACCCGCGGCAAAAAAGGCCTGACCAGCGGATTTAGGAAAGCCTCAAAAATTTTTGAGCGCAAGTGAGTTGAGTGTAGTACAAACGGGTAAGCGGTCAGGTAACCCGGTCGGGTAGTGACATTGCCCACGAGTTAACGCGCCGCTATTGACATCTGTTCAGCCTGTGAAAGCATCGGATGCAACAGTGCAGAAACATTTCGTGTGCACGCGTTAACAACAGCCGAAAAACAAAATTAGCGCGCTGCCGCGCGCAAACGATAAGGAGTTGGACTCATGGATTGGCGCCACAAGGCGGTCTGTCGCGACGAGGATCCGGAACTGTTCTTCCCCGTGGGAAACAGTGGGCCGGCCATCGCTCAGATCGCCGACGCGAAGCTCGTCTGCAACCGGTGTCCGGTAACCACCGAGTGCCTGAGCTGGGCACTTGAGTCGGGCCAGGACGCCGGCGTGTGGGGCGGGATGAGCGAGGACGAGCGTCGCGCGCTCAAGCGTCGCAACGCTCGCACCAAGGCCCGCAGCGGCGTCTGACGCTTCGCTCGCGAAAAGGTGTGGCTCCGCCGAAATCGGCGGAGCCACACCTTTTTTGAGCAATGATCTGTGTCACAGCTTACTGTCCAATGTGAATCTGCTGCGACGCCCGATCGGCACCCGCAACACCACATCCGTGCCACCGGTGGGGACATCGTGCATTCCCAGCGATCCGTCCAGTTCGGCCGACACCAACGTGCGAACGATCTGCAGGCCCAGCCGATCTGACTTCTCCAAGCTGAAGCCCTCCGGCAGTCCCCGCCCGTCGTCGTGCACGACGACATCGAGCCAGCGCGCGGATCGCTCCGCGCGAATCGTGACCGCGCCATACACCTGACCGTCGAACGCATGCTCCAGCGCGTTCTGGACGAGTTCGGTGATCACCATGATCAGGGCCGTCGCCCGATCGGCGTCCAGCACCCCGAGGTCGCCTTCCCGGGTGATCCGGATGGGGCTGTCGACGGACGCGACATCGTTCATGATCGGCACGATGCGGTCCACCACCTCGTCGAGGTTGACCTCCTCGTCCACCGACATCGACAGCGCGTCGTGCACCAGGGCGATGGAAGACACCCGGCGCACCGATTCGTTGAGCGCCTCGCGGCCTTCGGCATTGTTGGTGCGACGAGCCTGCAAGCGCAGCAGTGCGGCCACCGTCTGCAGGTTGTTCTTCACCCGGTGATGGATCTCGCGGATGGTGGCGTCCTTGGACAGCAGCGCCCGGTCCCGGCGTTTGATCTCGGTGACGTCGCGGATCAACACGGCCGCACCGGCCGCCTCGCCGCCCGTGAGCAGCGGGATGGTGCGTAGCAGCACCGCCGCGCCACCGGCGTCGAGTTCCATCCGGGTGCTGGCGCCGCCGGCCACCGAGATCCGCACGTGCTTGGCGAGTTCCTGGGCCTCGAACGAGTCCATCATGAGCGGGCGCGTGATGGCGATCAGGTTGTGCCCTTCGAGCTCGGCGTTCAACCCCATCCGGTGATAGGCCGACAGCGCGTTCGGGCTGGCGAACGTGACATCCCCGTTCACGTCCAACCGGATGAACCCGTCACCCACCCGGGGGCTGGAGCGCGACATCGCGGCGTCACCGACATTGGGAAAGGTGCCCTCGTTGAGCATGCGCAGCAGGTCACGCGCGCAGTCGAGGTAAGCCCGCTCCAACGGACTGACCTTACGGCGATCGGCCAGTGCGGTCTGATGCGTGAGCACGGCGACGACCTGGTCCCGGTGACGGACCGGGACCGCTTCCACGTTCAGCCAATTGCCGTCATGGGAGTCCGTTTCGCCGGCATCGCTTTCCCGGCCGATGGTCCCGGAGTTGAAGGCGTCCACGACCACCGGCATCGCCGGGCCGTCCTGGGTGGTACCGACGGCATCGGTCAGCAGCACGGTGGGAGCGGTATTCGGCCGGACCTGGGCCACGCACACCAGCATTCCGTCGTCGCGGCGTACCCACATCAAGTAGTCGGCGAAGGACAGGTCTGCGAGCAACTGCCACTCCCCGACCACCGCGTGCAGGTGGTCGACGGCGTTGCCGGGCAGGACGGTGTGCTCGGCAAGCAGGTCGCCGAGAGTCGACATGGGCCGGCAGTGCTAGCTGATCACGGCGATGAGGTCGCCGGCCTGGATGACGTCGCCGACCGCGACACTGACCTCGGTGACCGTGCCCGCCACCTCGGCGAGCACCGGGATCTCCATCTTCATCGACTCCAGCAGCACCACGGTGTCGCCGGCGCCGATCTGGTCACCCTTCTTCACGACGACCTCGAGCACACTGGCCACGATTTCGGCGCGTACGTCCTCGGCCATCTTCACCCCACTCTTTCGGCGAACACTTACTAGAGGGCTCTATCGAACCACACCGGCCGATGGACGGAGCACCACCTGCGCCGTGAGACACTGGACGTAAGCGTCAACAAACACGGAGGTAGAAACATGGCCAAGCGGGGCCGCAAGAAGCGCGATCGGAAGCACACCAAGGCCAACCACGGCAAGCGGCCGAACGCAGGCTCGAAGTCAGTGCGCTGACCCACACGCATCACGAAACCGCCCGGACTCGCTGAGTCCGGGCGGTTTCGTCTGTGGGCGAATTCAGCCCCGGATGATGGTGGTACGGCTGATCTCCAACCGCAGGCGCGCACGGAGTCCGTCAGGGGCCTTTTCGCCACCGCACTTGGTGGACAGCAGCTTCTTCACCCGCTCCTCCACGCCGTAGTGGCGCAGGCAGGTAGGGCACTCGTCCAGATGATGACGGAGCTTGTCCCGCGTCTCGGCGGTGCATTCACCGTCGAGCAGTGTCCACACCTCGGCGATCACCGCCGCACACTCGGGATGGTCGGGATCGACCGGACCCACCGGGGGTACGAACGTGTGCTCCTCGGACCGCGGGTACTCACTCATGACGAAACCTCCTCGGCGGCCAGTCGCTCGCCACGCAGGAATCCGCGTTCGCGGGCCACATCGGCCAGCAGGTCGCGCAGCTGTTTACGGCCTCGGTGCAGTCGAGACATCACCGTCCCGATCGGGGTATCCATGATTTCCGCGATCTCCTTGTACGGGAATCCCTCGACATCGGCGTAGTAGACCGCCATGCGGAATTCCTCCGGTAACGCTTGCAGGGCATCCTTGATCTCGCTGTCCGGCAGGGCCTCCAGCGCTTCCACCTCCGCCGACCGCAAGCCCGTGGAACTGTGCTCGGCGTTCGCCGCCAGCTGCCAATCGGTGATCTCGTCGGTCGGATACTCCGCTGGCTGACGCTGCTTCTTGCGGTAGTTGTTGATGTAGGTGTTGGTCAGGATGCGGTAGAGCCACGCCTTCAAGTTCGTGCCCTCGCGGAACGACCGGAACCCTGCGTAGGCCTTGACCATGGTTTCCTGCACCAGGTCCTCGGCGTCGGCGGGGTTGCGCGTCATCCGCAACGCGCCACCGTAGAGCTGATCCAGCAGCGGGATGGCGTCGCGTTCGAAACGGGCGGTGAGTTCGGCGTCGGTCTCTTCGGTCGGGGCGGGCGCCTCGTCTATATCGGTCATCGTGACAGGACCCATCCCTTCCGTCGCGGCACGACCGAACGGCTCCAGCAGGTACACCGGGCGTTCCAGGCATGCCGTTGACACTGAAAAACTCCTTCCACGATCCTAAAGGTTGCCGCCGACAATTCCTGCCGGTGGCCGTTGCGCCCCGTCGCACCTGCAGTAACACCGGTACCCGGCTCCGTCATTCCCAGCGCTGGGACTCGGTCCTAGGCTGACGCCGTGGCACACGCAGCGACTCCCGCGATCGCGGCCCTGATCACCGCCGGCCTCCCGCACGAGATCCTGCGCTACGACCACGACCCACGAGCCGAGTCGTTCGGCGCGGAGGCCGTCGCACAACTGGCCTCCGCGCATGGTCTGCAACCAGGGCAGATCTTCAAGACTCTGGTGGTCGCGTCGGGTCGTGACCTGGCGGTCGCGGTGCTACCCGTGCCTTCGAAGCTGTCGCTGAAGGCCGCGGCCGCCGCACTCGGCCTCGCCAAGGTCACCATGGCGGACCGAACCGCGGCGGAACGCTCCACCGGCTACGTGCTGGGCGGCATCTCTCCCCTGGGCCAGCGCCGGACACTGCCGACCGTCGTCGACGCCTCCGCACTCGGCTGGGACCGGGTGCTGTGCAGTGCGGGCAAGCGCGGCTGGGATGTCGCGCTGTCGCCCCAGGATCTGATCACCGCGACCAAGGCCGTCATCGCCGACATCAGCGCCGGATAGGCGGCATAAGGTTTCAGCCATGACGCAAGCGCCACTCTCCGGGAAGACCATGTTCATCTCCGGCGCCAGCCGCGGTATCGGGCTGGCGATCGCCAAACGGGCCGCCGCCGACGGTGCCAACATAGCCCTGCTCGCCAAGACCGCCGAACCGCATCCCAAACTCGAGGGCACCGTCTACACGGCCGCCAAGGAGATCGAGCAGGCCGGCGGGCAGGCCCTGCCCATCGTCGGCGATGTCCGCGACGGGGACTCGGTGGCCTCCGCGGTAGCTCAAGCGGTCGCACAGTTCGGCGGTATCGACCTGTGCGTGAACAACGCCTCGGCGATCAACCTCGGCTCCATCGAAGAGGTGCCGCTCAAGCGCTTCGACCTGATGAACGGAATCCAGATCCGCGGCACCTACGCGGTGTCCCAGGCCTGTATCCCGCATATGAAAGGCCGCGCCAATCCGCACATCCTCACCCTTTCGCCGCCCATCCGGCTGGAATCGAAATGGCTCAAGCCGACCGCGTACATGATGGCGAAGTTCGGTATGACGCTGTGCGCGTTGGGAATCGCCGAGGAACTACGGGAGGCGGGAATCGCATCCAACACGCTGTGGCCGCGCACGTTGGTGGCCACCGCGGCGGTGCAGAACCTGCTGGGCGGCGACGAGGCGATGGCCCGGGCACGCACACCGCAGGTGTATTCCGATGCGGCCTACGCGATCTTCACCAAACCGGCCCGCGAATACACCGGTCAGAGCCTGCTGTGCGAGGACGTGCTGTTGGATTCCGGGGTCACCGACCTGTCGGTCTATGACTGCATCCCCGGGTCCGATCTCGGCGTCGACCTGTGGGTGGACACCCCGAATCCGCCGGGATACGTCGGGCCCTGATCCATGCAACCAACGGTCGTCGACGCCCCGCCACTGTCCCGGTTCGAGGTGTACTACGGCGGTGACCTCGCCGGCTTCGCCGAGTACCTCGACCACGAGAATCAGCGGATCTTCTTCCACACCGAGATCGGCGCGGAATTCGGCGGTAAAGGTCTGGCCGGCACGCTGATTCGCGCTGCCCTGACCGCCACCGTCGAATCGGGACTGCGGGTCGTGCCGCTGTGCCCGTTTGTGAAAAGCTTCCTGGACAAGCACGCCGAAGACGAAGCCTTCGCGGCATCGGTGGATCCGGTGACCGAGTCGGCGGTGGAACTGGTCCGCGCTCGATGACCTGAAGGGAACGACACGTGGGCGAGTCCCGGGTGCCGCTGATGACCATCGCCGGCCAGTGGGGCCGAATCGGTTGCCTGGGCTTCGGTGGGCCACCGGCCCATATCGCCCTGCTCAGGGAGCTCTGCGTGCAGCGGCGCCGGTGGCTGGACGCAGACGAGTTCGAGGACGCGATCGCCGCGATGAACCTGCTGCCGGGTCCCGCGTCGACACAGCTGGCGATCTACACCGCCTGGCGGCTGCGTGGGTTCAGCGGGGCGATCGTCGGCGGTCTGGCGTTCATCCTGCCCGGGTTGTTCGTGATCCTCGCGCTCGCGGCGTTCTTTCTGTCCGGCGGCGCACCCGGCTGGGCACGCGGCGCCGCCGCCGGCGCGGGTGCCGCGGTGGCGGCGGTCGCGGTACATGCGGCCTTCGGATTGATCCCGTCGAGCTGGCAGCGCGCAGGCGTGAACCGCTGGAACCGGGCCCGCTGGACCGGCTACTTCGCCGCCGGCGCGCTCGCCGCCGCATTGACCGGTCCGTGGCTGGTACTGGTGTTGATCGCCGCCGGCCTGCTGGAGATCACAGCCCGGGTCAGACCGTCGCGCGCCGCCGCACATGCCTGGCCGGTACTGCTGGCCGCCGCCCCGGCACTGGCCGGGATCCCGGCCCTGCTGTGGACGGCGTTCAAGGTCGGTGCGCTGTCCTACGGCGGCGGGTTCGTCATCATCCCGCTGATGCAGGACGACGCCGTGCACCAGCACCGCTGGATGACCGATGCCGAGTTCCTCAATGCCGTGGCGCTGGGCCAGCTCACCCCGGGGCCGGTACTGCACACCGTCGCGGTGGTCGGCTACGCCGCGGCGGGGTTGGGCGGCGCACTCCTGGCCGCGCTGTTCGCCTTCGGACCGTCGTTCGTGATGGTCATCGCGGGCGGTCGGCATTTCGACGCACTGCGCGCGAACCGGTATGTGCAGGCGTTCCTGGCCGGTGCCGGGCCCGCGGTGATCGGGGCGATCACCGGGTCCGCGGTGCCGCTGGCACTCGGCGCCGAACATGCTTGGCAGTTCGGCGTTCTGGCGGCGGCCGCGGTGGCCCTGCTGATCGCCCGACGCGGGGTGGTCAGCACACTGGTCGGCGCGGCCCTGCTCGGCGTCGGCGCGTACCTGATCGGGTGGCCGGTCGGCTGACCGGCGGGTGCCAGACCGGTGGGTGGGAGCGAAGCGACCGGGTGGGTATCAGACCAGACTGGGCCGGCCGAAACGGGCACGCACCCCCATCGAGTACAGCGCCCGCAGCCGCTGCCCCGCCACCGCGACGCCGCTCGCCGGCACCAGATCGTCGTCGAGCCCGATGACCTCGGCGGCGTGCAGGGACCACGCCGGGTGTTCGTTGGGCACCCACCAGGTGCGTCCGGCCTTGCGGGTGTGCGCACCCCAGCGGGCGGTCAGCCAGATCTCCAGCGGGGTCGGTTGCACCGGACCCCCGACCAGCACCTCCAGCCGGGAGCGCAGTCCCCGCCGCGGCCAGCGCCGGACACTGGCGTAGGCAATCGTGTTGTCGTGCCGGGTGACTCGCATCCGGGCCCAGGTGTAGGGCACGCCCAGCACGGCCCGGGTGAGCCCGACGACCGCGAGCCGCTCGGTCTCCAACGACCGGAACAAGACACCGTGCCGGCCGGCGTCGTCGACCGAGTACAGCCGGACGTTGGTCTCGGCGAACGCGCCGAAGTACGGCAGCGGCAACCGGTCGCCGAGTGCGCTGCACGTCATGACGAACGGCACCAGACCCACGTAGGTCAGCCCGTCCTCGAACACATCCGGACGGGTACCCGCGGGGTACAGGTGCGCGACGGAGTCCGGTTCGACAGGCCAGTGCAGGAACGTCAGGTCCCCCCAGAACTGCCCGATGAACACCGGGCGCGGCAACGGCGGCGCGGTGACGGAGAAGCCTGACACCGGGTCATCCTGACATAGGGTGACTCGGTGACGACCTGGTCCGCAGGACGGTATGAATCCGTCGCCGAACACATCGCCCCGATCGCCGCGCGCATCGTCGCAGCGCTGGGACCACTCGACGGTGCCGACGTGATCGACGTGGCCTGTGGGACCGGCAGCGCGGCGCTGGCCGCCGCCGCCGCGGGTGCGAAGGTCACCGGGGTGGACATCACGCCCGAACTGTTGGCGATCGCCGCCGCGAAACCCGGCGGTGACGCCGTGCGCTGGGTCGCCGCCGACGCCAGTGCCACCGGGCTGCCCGCTGCCGAATTCGATGCCGCCGTGTCGAATATGGGCCTCATCTTCGTCGAACCCGGCGCCATGGTCGCCGAACTGACCCGCTTGCTGCGCCCCGGCGGCATACTCGGCTTCTCCACCTGGGTGCGCGCTGCCGACAACCCGTTCTACAACCCGATCGTGGAGGTGCTCGGGCCGCCGCCACCCGCTGCATACGGTCCCGACCAGTGGGGTGAGCCGGGCACCGCCGAGGCTCGACTGGCCGGCGATTTCACCGATATCCACATCGAATCCGGTGTGCTCACATGGCAATTCGAATCAACCGAGCAGGCGATGCGGTTCCTTACCCGGGAATCGCCGATACACCTGTCGGTCCTGGGTCAGCTCGACGACGGGACGCGGTCCCGGCTGCTGGACGCGTTCACCTCGGCGTTCTCCGCGCACGCCGGACCCGGTGGGGTGACCTTCGATTCGCCCTATGCGGTGGTGACCGCCGTCCGACGCTGACTCAGCCTGCCTGGTAAAGGATTCCGCGGCCGATGGCCTCGCGGATCTCGGGCAGCGCGGCTTCGGCCAGCGCGTCGGCATCGACACCGTGGTGGGTGGCCAGCAGTTGCAGCAACGTGCCCAGTGGCACCTCGCCGCGGCATCCGGCCAGCAGGGCCCGCAACACGTCGTCGACGCCGATCACCGCGGCCGGCCCGCCGGGCCTGCGCACCGCCGCACTGACCTGCTGCCAGCCGTCGGGCCCGGGCAGCGACCGCTCCTCCAGAATCACCGGCGCCGTCGACAATCTCGCCGCCAGCAGGTCCGCATCGGTGGTGTCGCGCAGGTAGGCGCGGCGCGCGAAGAAGGCGTCGACTTCGGCTCCCGTGACCGGCTCGTCGAGAATCTCCTCATACGTCTGTTCCGCCGCTTCCCCGGGACGGGGCACGCGCAAGGAGATCAGCCCCATGCCGATACCGGTGACGCCCTGTTCGGCGAACCAGTCCAGCCACGCGCCACCCCGCGCCGCGGCCTGCTCGGGTTCCTCACCGGCATCGGCCAACCACAGCGAGACATAGCTGACCGGGTCGGCCAGTTCGCGCTGCACCACCCAGGCATGCAGTCCGGTGCCGGCCAGCCAACCCTGCACGCGGGGGCGCCAATCATCACCCTGGACAATCCAATTGGCCATGACAAGGGCGGTACCGCCGGGATTCAGATGGTCGCCGATCTGTTCGACGATGATGCGGCACAACGCATCTCCGGCCATGCCGGAGTCGCGGTAGATATAGTCCTGAGACCCGACGCCCACCACGAACGGCGGGTTCGACACGATCAGGTCGAACCGCTCCCCCGAGACCGGCTCGAACAGGCTGCCGCGCCGCAGATCCCATGACATTCCGTTGAGGCGCGCAGTAGCCGCGGCCAGCGTCAACGCCCGCTCATTGGTATCGGTCGCCACGATCTCGTCGCAGTGCGCATCCAGGTGCAGGGCCTGGATGCCGCAGCCGGTGCCGAGATCGAGTGCACGTCGCGCGGGTGTGCGCACCACGGCACGGGCCAGGGACATCGAGGCGCCGCCGATACCGAGTACGTGGTCGGGCTGGACGGGCCCGCTGCGCACGGCGGCATCCTGATCGGACACCACGAGAAAATCGCGAGCCCCGTCGGAATGGGGCCGGATGTCGAGGATCGCGCGGACGGTGTCGCCGGTGTCCTGCAGGACACCCTCGGCCGTCAGCGCCGCCAGTCCAGCGCTGGGGAACGCCGCCGCGACCCGCTCAGGGGTCTCCTGCGCACCGAGCAGGAACAGCCGCACCAACGTGGCCAGCGGCCCACCGGCCGCGTCGCAGGCACGCAATGCGGGCCACCACACACCCCTGCCGAGTGCGGCGTGCGCGTCGGCGCCCAGCAGGTCGGCGACGCCGTCGACGGTGTAGCCGGCCGCGCGCAGGTCGGCACCGAGAGCATCGACCAGGTCGGGGGTCACAGGGCCGCCTTTCTCAAAAGAGGCCCGGCTCGGGTTCGACGGCCTCGATGAGCTCAGGGCCGTTGTTACGGACACTGTTCACCAGCCGAGACACCTCACGGATCTCGATGCGGTCCAGATCCCCGTGCCCGCGTAACAGTCCCTCGTCGATGGGCGCATCGGGGTCCAGCCAGCGGTCCCAGTCGGCCTCGCTGATGGTCAGGGGCATCCGATCGTGGATATCGGACAACTGGGCGGCCGCGTCGGTGGTGATGATGGTGCAGCTCAGCAGCGGGGTGCTGTCCTTCGCCGCGTCTTTCGGCCGCCAGGTGGACCACAACCCCGCCATGAACAGCGGTTCACCGTCACCGGCGTACATGTAGAACGGTGTCTTGGTCGCCTTCTTGCCGTCCGCCGCGGGATTGGGTTTCCACTCGTACCAGCCGTCCATCGGCACCAGACAGCGCTTGCTTTTCGCCGACCTGCGAAACGCGGGTGAGGTCGTGAGCGTCTCGGCGCGGGCATTGATCAGCAGCGGCCCCTTGGTGTCGGGGCTGCCGTCGGCATTGGACTTCGCCCAGGGTGGGACCAGTCCCCACCGCATCGACCGGAGGCGCCGGGTGGATTCGTCGTCGGGTTGGTCATGCCGTTTGACCACCGTGCTCACGGTCGTGGTGGGCGCCACGTTGTAATTGGGACCAGCATCTTTGGCGGTCTCAACCGTCTCATCCAGAGCCTTGATTTTCTCGGCCAGCAGCGCCGGGTCGGTGGTCACCGCAAATCGCCCACACATACCAGGCAGGATAGAGGTCGTGACTGACTGGCCGGCACCGTCGACATCGGAACCCGTGAACGCCACCGTGACCGTGCCCGGGTCCAAGTCGCTGACCAACCGGGCGCTGATCCTGGCCGCGCTCGCGTGCCGGGGCGAGCGCAGCGACGGGGTGAACCCGCGCACCTCCACCGTGAGCGGCGCGCTGCGCAGCCGGGACACCGACCTGATGATCGGTGCGCTGCAGGCACTGGGGCTGACCATCCTCGGCGACACCGAGCTGACGGTCAGCGGGACCATCGCCCCCGCGCCGGGAACCCGGATCGACTGCGGACTGGCCGGCACGGTGCTGCGGTTCGTTCCCGCGGTGGCCGCCCTGAGCACCCAGACCGTCACCTTCGACGGGGACGAGCAGGCCCGTGCCCGGCCCATCGCCCCGCTGCTGGACGGGTTACGTGGTGTCGGGGTGCGGATCGACGGCGACGGATTGCCGTTCGAGGTTCGTGGGCAGGGCGGGGCCGACGGCGGCGAGGTGCACATCGATGCCTCCGGGTCGTCGCAGTTCGTGTCGGGTCTGCTGCTGGCGGGCGCCACCTTCCGGGACGGCCTCACCGTGGTGCACACCGGCGAGTCGGTGCCGTCGGCTCCACATATCGGCATGACGGTGTCCATGCTGCGCGACGCCGGTGTGACCGTGGACGATTCGCAGCGCAACCGCTGGCGGGTCGAGCCCGGCCCGGTCGCCGCGCGGCACTGGGACATCGAGCCCGACCTGTCCAACTCGGTGCCCTTCCTGGCCGCCGCGGCCGTCACCGGCGGGACGGTGCGGATCAATCGCTGGCCGGCCCTCAGCATCCAGCCCGCCGAGGTCATTCTGGGCTTGCTGGCGCTCCTGGGTGTGGAAGCGGTGCAAAAGGATTCGTATCTGGAGGTGCAGGGCGCACCGTCCTATGACGGTATCGACGTCGACCTGCACGATGTCGGTGAACTGGCCCCGTCCATGGCTGCGCTGGCCGCTCTGGCCCGCCCCGGTTCGGTGTCCACGCTGCGCGGGATCGCCCATCTGCGCGGACACGAGACCGACCGGCTGGCAGCCTTGAGCGCCGAGATCAACGGCCTGGGTGGTGACTGCGTCGAAACGCCGGACGGTTTGGTGATCACCGCCACCGCGCTGCACGGCGGAACCTGGCATTCCTATGCCGACCACCGGATGGCCACCGCGGGGGCGATCATCGGGTTGCGTGTACCCGACGTGACGGTGGAGGACATCGGGACCACCGCCAAGACGCTGCCCGACTTTCCCGGGATGTGGACCGACATGCTGCTGGACGATCAGGGATAGCCCGATCGTGAGAGCGGCCGACTACGACGAGTCCGATGTCCGGGTGCGCCCGGGCAAGGGCTCCCGGCCGCGCACCAAGAACCGTCCCGACCATGCCGACGCCGCCGAAGCGATGGTCGTCACCGTCGACCGCGGCCGGTGGGGGTGCGCCCTGGACGGTGACCCGGACCGGCACGTGACCGCGATGCGGGCCCGCGAGTTGGGCCGCACCCCGATCGTCGTCGGCGACGAGGTGGACATCGTCGGCGACCTGTCCGGGCGCACCGACACGCTGGCCCGGATCGTTCGCCGCAAAGACCGGCGAACGGTGTTGCGCCGCACCGCCGATGACACCGATCCCACCGAGCGCGTGGTGGTTGCCAACGCCGATCAACTGCTCATCGTGGTGGCACTGGCCGATCCGCCGCCACGGACCGGCTTCGTGGAACGGGCCCTGATCGCCGCGTATGCGGGTGGGCTGACGCCGATCCTGTGCCTCACCAAATCGGATCTTGCGCCGCCGGAGCCCTTCGCGGCGCAGTTCGTCGATCTCGACCTGATCGTGTTGACCGCCGGGCGCGAGGATCCGCTCGATGTGGTGGCACCCATGCTGCAAGGTCACGTGACCGTGTTGCTGGGACATTCCGGGGTCGGCAAGTCGACTCTGGTGAATCGTCTTGTGCCCGACGCGGACCGGGCCACCGGGTCGGTGACCGGTGTCGGCAAGGGCAGGCACACCTCGACGCAGTCGATCGCCCTACCGCTGCGCGGATCCGGCTGGGTGATCGACACCCCGGGTATCCGCTCGTTCGGCCTTGCCCATATCGCGCCCGATGACGTGGTGCAGGCCTTCTCCGATCTGGCCGAGGCGGTGCAGGACTGTCCACGCGGCTGCGGGCACATGGGGCCGCCCGCCGATCCGGAGTGCGCGCTCGACGAGTTGACCGGTCCCGCCGCCGCACGGGTGGCCGCGGCGCGGCGGCTGCTGGCGACGCTCAACGAGCCCGCCTACTGAACATCTTTCGCGCACAACACAAACCCCGCCTTTCGTTGTCGGGAAGCGGGGTCTGCGTGTGCTCGTGTCCTACGCGGCGCGCCTGTCCTGACGCCAGCCGCGAACCGTTGCGATGGCGGTCTTGAGTCCGCGTCGCCTGCCGGTGACGGGGTCCTCGACCCCGAAACCTTCCAGCTCCGTGAACATCCGCTCGCTGCGGGTCTCCGGCGCATTGTCCGCGGTGTCGCGCAGATACTTGTTCGGCAACGACAGTTTCGCGATGGTGCGCCATGTCTTGGCGTACTGCAGCAGGAATGACCCGGTGGTGTAGGGCAAGTCGTACTTGTCACACACCGCCTGCACTCGAAGGGACACCTCGTAGAGCCGGTTGCTGGGCAGATCCGGATACAGGTGGTGCTCGATCTGGTGGCACAGGTTGCCACTCATGAAGCGCAGCACCGGACCGTTCTTGAAGTTGGCGCTGCCGAGCATCTGCCGCAGATACCACTCGCCGCGGGTCTCCCCGACCATGTCGGTCTTGGTGAACTTCTCTGCCCCGTCCGGGAAGTGACCACAGAAGATCACCGCGTTGGCCCACACATTGCGAATCACGTTGGCCCAGAAGTTGGCTTTCGCAGTCGACTTGAAGGTCGCGGCGGGCGACAGCGAGGTCAGCGCCGGGAAGGCGACATAGTCCTTGAACAGCTGATGCCCGATCTTCACCCCGGCCTCACGCAAGCGCACCATGGTCGCCTTGCGGTCGTCGCGGCCCTTGGCGATCTTGCCCAGTTCCAGGTGCTGCAGCCCGATGCCCCACTCGAACAGCATCGCCAGCACCGTGTTGTAGAGCAGATTGAAGGCGTTGAACGGCTTCCAGCGCTGGTCGCGGGTGACGCGCAGCAGGCCGTAGCCCACATCGTCGTCCATGCCGAGGATGTTCGTGTACTTGTGATGCATGAAGTTGTGTGTGAACCGCCAGTGCTTGGACGCGCCGTTCATGTCCCACTCCCACGACGAGGAGTGAATCTCGGGGTCGTTCATCCAATCCCACTGACCGTGCAGGACGTTGTGGCCGATCTCCATGTTCTCGATGATCTTGGCCACGCCGAGTGCAGTTGCGCCGGCCCACCAGGCCGACCGTCGCGAACTGGCCGCCAGCACGATCCGGGCGGTCACCTCGAGGGCGCGCTGCGCGGCGATGGTACGGCGGATGTAGCGCGAGTCGCGCTCACCGCGAGAGTCCTCGATGTCCTGTCGGATCGCGTCGAGTTCGACGGCGAGGCTTTCGATATCGGCGTCAGTCAAATGCGCGAACGCAGGTACGTCGGTAATAGCCACTGGTCAACCCTCCTTTGCAATTCCTACTCTAGCGTAACCTACGCTACCGTAGGTTAGCTCTTGGTTAACAGTTATACGTCGACGACGCAGTCGCCGGATGCCGCCGAGACACAGGTCTGCACCCGGGTTCCCGGCTCGTGCTCCACACCTGTCCGCAAGTCCCGGACATGGCCCTCGACAAGCCCGACGACACAGGACTGACAGATTCCCATCCGGCAGCCGAACGGCATCCGGATACCGACCTCCTCGCCGGCCTCCATCAGCGAGGTCGCCGCATCGGCTTGCACGGTTTTGCCGCTGCGCTCGAACGTGATCTTCCCGCCGGTGCCGTGCGGAGCGGCCCGCGTCACCGCGAACCGCTCAAGATGCAGCCGCTCCCCCACGCCGGCCGCGGTCCAGATGCGCTCGGCGTCGCTGAGCATGCCCTCAGGGCCGCACGCCCACACCTGACGATCACGCCAGTCGGGCACCACGTCGGCCAGCCGCAGCAGGTCGAGCCGCCCCTGGGTGCGGGTGGTCCGCACGATCAGGCGGTAACTCGGGTGCGCGCGCTGCAGTTCGGCCAGTTCGGCGGCGAACAGCACATCAGATTCGGTCGGCGCCGAATGCACGTGCACGATATCGGTGATCTGGCCGTGGCGGGCCAGCGTCCGCAGCATCGATATCACCGGGGTGATACCAGAGCCCGCGGTGAGGAAGAGCACCTGAGCCGGCGCCGGGTCGGGCATCACGAAATTGCCCTGCGGCGCGGCGAGTCGCACGATGGTGCCCGGCGTGACGCCGTCCACCAGGTGGGTGGACAGAAACCCCTCGGGCATCGCCTTCACGGTGATGCTGATGGTCCGCTTGCCCCGGCCCGGTACCGGCGCCGAGGTCAGGGAGTAGGACCGCCACCGCCACCGCCCGTCCATCAGCAGTCCGATGCCGACGTACTGACCGGGCTCGTAGTCGAAGGTGAATCCCCATCCGGGTTTGATCACCAACGTCGCCGAGTCGGGCGTCTCCCGACGCACCTCGACCACCCGGCCCCGCAATTCGCGGGCCGACCACAGCGGATTCGCCAGCTTCAGATAGTCATCGGGCAACAGCGGCGTGGTGATCCGGCCGGCGATGGCGCGCAATGTCTTCCAATGGGGCGCCCCGGGAACCGCGGGACGGACCGTGTCAGCCACATTGGCCGAGGTCTTGACAGTGTTCTTGGCCACGCAACCTACGGTACCGTAACCTACGCTTCCGTATCTAGTACCAGCCGGCGAACTCTCAGGACCCCGAGGTGTTCTTGTAGACCTTGCCGTCCTTCATGATGACGGTGAAGTTGCGGCCCGGATCGGCGACCAGTTTCAGGTCGGTCAGTGGGTCCCCGGCCACCAGCAGCAGATCCGCCAGCGCTCCCTCCTCCACCACGCCGAGCTTGCCGGCATAGGGCGACCGTTCACCCGACATGGCCAACAACTCGGCATTGGTTCCGGTGGCCATCGCCAACACTTCCGCCGGCGAGAACCACTGACCGAGTTTGGCCAGCAAGGCGCCCTGCTGTGGGGCCAGCTGCGGGGAGAACAGGATGTCGGTGCCGAATGCGGTCTTGAGGCGGTACTTACGGGCCAACTTATAGACATGGTCGACGCCGTCGACGATCTCCTTGGCCTTGGCCGCCTCGTCGGAACCGGGTGGGAACGCCCCGATCATCTCCGCCGGGATCGGCTGGGTGCTCAGCCAGATGTCCTTGTCGGCCATCAGCTTGGCAGTCTCGTCGTCCATCAGATGCGCATGCTCGATGCAACGCACCCCGGCCCCGATCGCCTGCGCGATGGTGGCCGGCGTATAGGCGTGCACGGTGACGTAAGTGCCCCAATTGGTGGCTGCCTCCGTGGCCGCACGCAGCTCGGGTTCGGTGAAGGTGATCACATCGAGTGGACTATGCGGTGAGGACACCCCGCCGCCAGCGGTCAGCTTGATCTGCGAGGCGCCCTGGAACAGCTGTTCACGGGTGCGCAGCCGCACCTCGTCGGGACTGTCTGCGACCGCGCTCCCACCCATCTCCTCCTGCCGCGACGGCGGACCACCGGGACTGCGCGGCAGATCATTCGGCTGACGGAAATCGCCGTGCCCGCTGGTCACCGTGATGATCGCGCCGGACGGGAAGATGCGCGGTCCGTCGACGACGCCCTGATCGATGGCCTGTTTGAGGCCGAAGCTCGGCCCACCGAGATCACGCACCGTGGTGAACCCACGCATCAACGTGTCGTGGGCCTCCGCGCCGGCCTGCAGATTGAGATAGCCGACATCGGCGGTCAACAGCTGCGCCGGGGACGGCCGTACGAACATGGTGTGCCAGTGGTTGTCGATCAGGCCCGGCATCAGGGTTCGTCCGGTGCCGTCGATCACCGTCACACCCGGTTCGACCGATAGCGCACCGGTCGAGATCTTGACGATCTGATTGCCCTTCACCAACACATTCGACGGCGCCGAAAGCTTGTCGCTGTGCCCGTCGAAGATGCGTACATTACGGAACTCGGTGGCGCCCAGCCCAGGAGCCGGAGAAGGAACCGGAGCCGACGGCGGCACCGGGCTGCCGCTATCGGGTGCGGTCTTCGACGAGCTCTCAGTCCTCGACACGGTGCCACCGCCGCCACATGCCGCGCAAGCCATGACGAGGGTCAGGGTTGCCATCACACGCAAACTTCGCATTACCGGTCGCCTCCAAGATCACAGCAGGTCGAGCAGGAACGGCAGCTCCTGGGGGGCGTACCAGGCCAGATCGTGATCCTGGGCATCCCCGACCGTGAGTTCGGCATCCTCATCGCCCAGGTCTGCCGCGTCGATGACCTCCACCGCTGCCACCACCGCCGCCTCCGCCGCGGCATTGTCGACGTACGCGGCGACGACGTCGTCGTAACCGATCGGACCGGCCAGCCGCACCACCGCATCATCCAGATCAGGTCGCGCGGTCACGGCTGAGGCATCTGGGGCGTCCGCGACGAGCACCACACGACGCGGCGGAAGGTCGCCGGTACCGCCGGCGAGCAATCTCAGCGAAGCCAGCGCCGCCTCGCCCAGGGCCACCTCGGCCAGCTCCTCGTCGTCACCGTGGGCGTACGCCTCACGCAGCGTCGGGGTGACCGCGAAAGCCGTGCCGCTGCGGGCGTGGATCATCCGATCGGCGACCAACTGTTGCAACATCGCCAACGTGGCCGGCACATACACGCGCATCAACGGGCGGCCTCCAACAACTCGTCCAGGGACTCTCTCAACAGGGTGGGAAACACGTCCACATCGCTCATCGCGTCGCGGTCGGCGTTGATCCCGAAGTACAGCATGCCGTTGTACGACGTCACCCCGATGGCCAACACCTGATTGTTCAGCAGCGGCGGCACAGCGTAGGTCTCGACGAGCTTGGTGCCGGCGATGTACATCTGCTTCTGCGCACCCGGCACGTTCGTGATCAGCAGGTTGAACTGCCGTGCGGAGAAACTGGTCGCGACCCGGATACCCATCGCGTGCAGGGTGGGCGGCGCGAAGCCGGACAGCGTCACGATGGTGCGCGCGTCGACCAGGCTGGCCGCGGTCGAATGCGACTCGGTGGCGTGCGCGATCTGCGACAGCCGGACCACCGCGTTACCCTCCCCGATCGGCAGGTCCACCAGGAACGGGGACACTTCGCTGATCGCCTGCCCAGGCCCGGTCGAATCGATCTCGGCATCGGGATACACGGAGTTCGGTGCCATCGCGCGCACGCTCGAGGTGGCCGTGACCGGCTCGCCACGGGACAACAACCAGTTGCGCAGGGCACCCGCGACCACCGCGAGCACCACATCGTTGACATCGCAGTCGTACCGCGCGCGCAGCAACCGGTAATCCTCCAGGCGGTGGCCCGCCACCGTGAAACGCCGATTGCGCGACACCGTGGTGTTGAGCGGGCTACTGGGCGCGGTGCCCCTGGCGACCGTGCGCGCCACATCGGCCACCCGGCGCCCGACGTCGACGAGCGCGCTCGCACTGGTGGCCACCTCGGTCACCGTCGAGCGCAACGACGCCAGCTGGGCCGTCGGGCGGGTGATCCATTCGCCCAGCGCACCCAGCAGCAGCCAGGTATCGCTCGGCTCCCGGCCCGGGATCCAGATGTCCTCGCCGAATTCCGGCGCCTTCGGGGTGCGATCGGCGATCACGTGACCGATCTCGAGCGCCGACATCCCGTTCACCAGCGCCTGATGCGATTTGGTGTAGATCGCGATCCGGTTCTGGGTCAACCCCTCGACGATGTACATCTCCCACAGCGGACGGGTCTTGTCCAAGGGCCGCGAACCCAGCCGGGCGATCAGGTCATGCAGTTGCGCGTCGCTGCCCGGCGACGGGAGTGCCGAACGCCGGATGTGATAGGTGATGTCGAACTCGCGGTCGTCGACCCACACCGGCCGGCCCAGACCGTAACTGACCTCGCGGACCTTCTGCCGATAGCGCGGGATCTGCGGCAAACGCCGCTCCACCGTCTCCAACACCGATTCGTAACTCAGCCCGGCACGCGGTTTGCGCACGATCGACAACGACCCCACGTACATCGGGGTGGCGGTGTTCTCCCGGTGGTAGAAGGCCGCATCGGATGCCGACAGCCTGGTCACCATCGCGGTGTGGCCCCTCCCCTCGCCGGATCAAGCACGAATGACCGTCAACTTAGTCGGCATCGGCTCCGCACCGCATCACGGGTGCATGGGACACCTTCGGAACCGTGCGATCATCAATATGCCTGTGCCTCTCCAGCAGCGCCCTGTCCGTGCCGTTCAGCTGGATTTGTCTTGGAGAGACACTGTGACGACCCTTCCGCATGTAGCCACAGAACCGACCACCCCGTGCGTGGCGATGCCGATCATCGATTGCGAGCCGCCGGCACTGGGGCCCGTCGCCTGCCCGCCACCGGTACTGCGCAGGCGGTCCTCAGCTCATCTACGGCCTGTTACCCGGGCCGACGCGCCGCCGCCGGGCGCCGGAACTCCCCTGCCGCCACCCGCGGCCGGCACCTTCGCCGATCTTGCCCTGCGCCGCGTCCTTGAGGTGATCGACCGCAGGCGCCCGGCCTCGCAGCTGCGGGGTGTGCTGGCGCCGGGCCTCGTCGACGCCACCGCGACGCTGGCCCGCACACCCCAACCGGGCGGCACCGCAGTGCTGCGCCGGGTGGGCTTGCGCCAGGCCGCCGATTGCGCGGACAACGAGGTCAGCGCCGCCGAGGTGTTCGCCAGCTACACCCGGGGCGCGCGGGTGCGGGCCATTGCCGCACGCATCGAACTGGTCTGCGACCGCTGGCAGGTGGTGGCCCTGCAGGTGGGTTAGCGCCGCTCAGCGGCTCAAGCCGGATTGGCCGCTCAGCGGCTCAAGCCGGATTGGCCGCTCAGCGGCCGCGGGCCTTGGCGTCGCGCGCCTGCTGACGGGCCGCCTCGCGACGCTCCTTGCGGGTGCCCGGTTCCGTCGCTGCGTGCCGCCCACCGGCGGGCCGCTGCACCTCCGCCGAACCGTCCTCGGACGGCCCGGAATAGGTGAGCCGTGACGAACCGTCTGCTCCGTCGTCGATCCCCTTGGCGTGCAAGCCCGATGGCCGCTGCTTGGTGGCCACTTGGCCCTGCGCCTGCTGGGCCGCAGCCGCCGCGAATTCGGCCAGACCCTGCGACATCGGCTGCGCCGCGGGAGCGGGCGCCGGCGGTGCGGCCTCGACGGCGACGTTGAACAGGAAGCCGACCGACTCCTCCTTGAGGCCGTCGAGCATCGCGACGAACATGTCGTAACCCTCGCGCTGGTACTCGACCAGCGGGTCACGCTGGGCCATCGCGCGCAGGCCGATGCCCTCCTTGAGGTAGTCCATCTCGTAGAGATGCTCGCGCCACTTGCGGTCGATCACGTTGAGCAGCACATTGCGCTCCAGCTGACGCATCGCGCCCTCGCCGCCGATCGCATCGATCTGCTTCTCGCGCTCGGCGTACGCCCGCTCCGCGTCCTCTACCAAGGCGCCGAGCAGTTCATCGCGGGTCAGCTCGCCGGGCTCTCCGACTGCTCCCGAATCGAGGAGATCGTGATGATCGATACCCACCGGGTACAGCGTCTTGAGCGCCTCCCACAGTTTCTCCAGATCCCAGTCCTCCGAGTAACCCTCGGCGGTGGCACCGTCGACATAGGCGGTGACCACGTCGACCAGCATGTCGTGGGCCTGCTTCTGCAGGTTCTCCCCCTCGAGGATCATCCGGCGCTCTTCGTAGATGACCTTGCGCTGCTGGTTCATCACCTCGTCGTACTTGAGGACGTTCTTGCGGACCTCGAAGTTCTGCTGCTCGACCTGGGTCTGTGCGCTCTTGATCGCGCGGGTCACCATCTTGGCCTCGATGGGGACGTCCTCGGGCAGGTTCAGTCGCGTCAGCAGGGTCTCCAGCGTGGCACCGTTGAACCGCCGCATGAGCTCATCACCCAGCGACAGGTAGAACCGCGATTCACCCGGGTCGCCCTGACGGCCGGAGCGACCACGCAGTTGATTGTCGATACGTCGTGACTCATGACGCTCGGTACCCAGCACGTAGAGACCGCCGACCGCGATCACTTCCTCGGCCTCGGCCTTGGCTTCGCTCTTGATCGCCTTGACGGTCGACTCCCAGGCGGCGTCGTACTCCTCCGGCGTCTCGACCGGGTCGAGGCCCATATCTTTGAGCCGCTTGTCGGCGAGGAACTCGACGTTGCCGCCCAGCACGATGTCGGTACCGCGGCCGGCCATGTTGGTGGCCACCGTGATGGCTCCGCGCCGCCCGGCCTCGGCGATGATGTTCGCCTCCTGCTCGTGGTACTTCGCGTTGAGCACGTTGTGCGGGACCTTGCGCTTGGTGAACTGCCGCGACAGGTACTCCGAGCGTTCCACCGAGGTGGTGCCGATCAGGACCGGCTGCCCCTTCTCATAACGTTCGACGACATCGTCGACGACGGCGATGTACTTGGCCTCTTCGGTCTTGTAGATGAGGTCGGAGGCGTCGACGCGGATCATCGGCCGGTTGGTCGGGATGGCCACCACACCGAGGCCGTAGATCTCGTGCAGCTCGGCGGCCTCGGTCTGGGCGGTACCGGTCATACCGGAGAGCTTGTCGTAGAGCCGGAAGTAGTTCTGCAGCGTGATGGTGGCCAGCGTCTGGTTCTCGGCCTTGATCTCGACGTGCTCCTTGGCCTCGATGGCCTGGTGCATGCCCTCGTTGTAGCGGCGGCCGATCAGCACGCGGCCGGTGAACTCGTCGACGATGAGCACCTCACCGTTGCGGACGATGTACTCCTTGTCGCGCTCGAAGAGTTCCTTGGCCTTCAGCGAATTGTTCAGGTAGCTGACCAGCGGCGAGTTGGCGGCTTCGTACAGGTTGTCGATGCCGAGCTGATCCTCGACGAACTCGACACCGATCTCATGCACGCCGATGGTGCGCTTCTTCAGGTCCACCTCGTAGTGGACGTCCTTCTTCATCAGCGGGGCCAGCCGGGCGAACTCGGAATACCAGTGCGAGGCGCCGTCGGCCGGACCGGAGATGATCAGCGGGGTGCGGGCCTCGTCGATGAGGATCGAGTCGACCTCGTCGACGACGGCGAAGTTATGGCCGCGCTGCACCATCTCGGGCACCGAGTGCGCCATGTTGTCGCGCAGGTAGTCGAACCCGAACTCGTTGTTGGTGCCGTAGGTGATGTCGGCCGCGTAGGCGGCGCGGCGCTCATCGGGGGTCAGCCCCGACAGGATGACGCCGACGTCGAGCCCCAGGAAGCGGTGCACACGACCCATCTGCTCGCTATCGCGTTTGGCCAGGTAGTCGTTGACGGTGACGATGTGCACGCCCTTGCCGGACAGTGCGTTGAGGTAGGCCGGCAGCACACCGGTCAGGGTTTTGCCCTCACCGGTCTTCATCTCGGCGACATTGCCGAAGTGCAACGCGGCGCCACCCATGATCTGGACGTCGAAGTGGCGCTGGCCCAGCACCCGCCAGGCGGCCTCGCGGGCCACCGCGAACGCCTCGGGCAGCAGGTCGTCGAGTTCTGCGCCGTCGGCGACGCGCTTGCGGAACTCGTCGGTCTTGGCACGAAGTTCGGCGTCGGTCAGCTTCTCCACGTCGTCGGACAAGGTGTTCACATAGTCAGCGACCTTTTTGAGGCGCTTGACCATGCGGCCTTCACCGAGACGGAGCAACTTATCCAGCACGCTATTTCCTCTTCAGTGGATGAACATCACAGCAGGTAACTGCGGTCCATCGTAGGTGAACGAAATCGGCGGCCCGGCGAGATACGGCCCGAAGACGCAACGAGCCCCCGGCTGCGCGCCGGGGGCTCGTGCTCGGATCTCGCTCCGTGGGAGTCAGGACAGCCTGATCAGCCCGTAGTCGTAGGCGTGTCTGCGGTAGACGACGCTCGGTCGGTCGGATTCCTTGTCGTGGAACAGGAAGAAGTCGTGCCCGACCAGTTCCATCTCGTAGAGGGCGTCATCGACGGTCATCGGCGTGGCCTCGTGCTCCTTGGTACGCACAATCCGGCCGGGCTCGTGATCGTCCACCGCGATCTCGGTCTGCGCCGACTCGGGGGCGGTGGTGGGCAGGTCCTGCTCCGGGATCACCGCGGTCGCCTCGTGCAGGGAGACGGGCCTCTTGTCACCGTAGTGAATCTTGCGCCGGTCCTTGCTGCGACGTAGCCGGTTCTCGAGTTTGCAGACCGCTGATTCCAGGGCCGCATAGAAACTGTCGGCGCAGGCTTCCCCGCGTACCACGGGGCCTCGGCCGCGCGCGGTGATCTCGACATGCTGACAATTTTTGCGCTGGCGCCGATTCTTCTCATGGTCGAGTTCGACATCGAAAAGGTAGATGGTCTTGTCGAACCGCTCCAGTCGCGCCAGCTTCTCGGAGACGTAGAGGCGGAAGTGGTCGGGAACCTCGACATTGCGGCCCTTGACGACAACGTCGGCGTTGGTGGCCGGCGTTAGGTCCTCGTCTTCGACGACCATGGTAGTGCGATCGGTTTGCACGGATTGGGTTGACATACTTGACAACTCGTTTCTCCTTGCGGTGTCGCACGCGCATTGCGTGCCCGGATTGTCAGAACACGCGTCGGCGGGAAAGTGCATATGCGGCGCCCGCCGGCGCAAGGTGTCGAGTGATCACCTCCTACCGTGTCTTGGCAGCCGCTCGGTGCACGGGCGCCCCGGTGAGGGGGTGCCGCCGTGAAACCTTCACGGGTGGTTGGCCCCAACGTAGTCCGTGTTCACCTGACTGTGCCACCAATTTCGCAGACCTGTTTTGAGTTCTTCATCTGACGGCAATCGAAGACATCGTCGCCGCGGGTCATCACGCGTTCGCGATGGCGAGCACCGCGTGCACCGACACGCCGGAGGTTTGCAGCGCGTCGACGGATGCACATGCCGTGGCGCCGGTGGTCACCACATCGTCGAGCAGGATCACGGGGACTGCGGGCAACGCGCGGACGCGGACGCGGCCCGCCAGATTCCGTTGCCGGTCCGCACTGGAGAGGCCGACCGAATCGCGCGCGAGGCCGGTCAACCGCAGCGCGCGGGTGACAGTGACGCCCGGCAGGGGTGCGACGGCGGTTTCGGCCACCCGGGTGACCGGGTCGCCTCCGCGACGACGGGCCGCCGTCCAGCGCGTCGGCGCGGGCACCACGGTCAGCGGCGTCTCCAACAGACCCCAGGTGAGCAGCTGCGTCAGTCCGGTGCGCACCGCCCCTGCCAGCGGCTCCACCAGATCGGCCCGGCCGTGTTCCTTGACCGCGACGATTGCCTGCCTGCGTGCTGCGGCATAGCGGCCCAGCGATAACACCGGCACCCCGGGGTCCAGCCGCGGTGTCACGACGCGGGGGTCGGCGGCCTTGGTACGCAGTTCGGCGGCGCATGCCGGGCACCAGCGCACACCCGGGGTACCACAGCCTCCGCACTCCACCGGCAGCACCAGATCAAGCAGCACGGACCCAGTGTGGCCGTGGCGTCTGACATCCCGTCCCGGGCGGGCGTGTCACGGGCCGGCCCGTCGGCACGGTCAGCCGGGGAGCACCGGCAACGCCCCGGCGACCATGAGCGGCCGCACCTCGGCCCAGCTCATGTTGTCCTCGGCGGCCGACCCGGACAGCTGCAGCACCCCGCGCTGATCGGCGACGTACACCGTGGATGGATTGGCCGCGACGGTGGTCACCGGCGCCAACAGGTTCTGGGCCGGCCCGTCGGAGTTCACCCCGTCGAGATTGACGTACGACACCGGGTGTGCCGTATCGGTGCGGGTGACGACGATGTCGTCCCCGGTGCGCCAGGACAGCGACACCGCGGTGTCGCCGAGCCCGAAGCCCAGCCGGCGCGGGTAGGTCAGCGCGTACTGCCCACCGGGAGTCTGCTCGACGCCCGCCAGGATCACCTGGCCGTTGATCACCATGGCCGCGCGGGTGCCGTCGCGGGAGAGTTGCAGTTCGGAGATGGGCCCGGAGAACTTGGTCGCGACGGCCGTCGAGTCGACGGGGATGCGCGCGGGCTGCCCCGAGGCCGCCTCCTGGAGCACGCGCACCACATTGTTGCCGTCGACGACGATCCAGATGGCGTCGTCGAGCGACCAGGTGGGCCTGGTGAGCGTGCGCCCGTCGATGGCCTGGCCGGTGTCTCCGCCGAGCGGACCGATCCACAGCGATGACGACATGTCGGGGGCGCCGGGTCGCAGCAGTACCACCGTTGCCGCCTCCTGGCCGCTGCGCGACAGCGCCGCCGACACCTGCCCCGGCATCTGCCCGAACGAACCGGGCACCCGGGGTGCGTTCTGGCCGTCCAGGGAGACCATCGATCCACCGATGAGCGCATGCAAGCCCGCCGCGGCACCGTCGGCAGCACCGGGGTCGCTGGCCGCCACATCGGCGGTGTTCCACCCGTCGGCGAATCTGTCGTCGAGGGCCGCGCCGTCGGCGTTGATGACGTACGGCCCGTTGATACCGGCCCGGGACAGCGTCCAGATGATCTGCGCCGCAAGCAGTTGACGGGTGTGCGGATCCGTCGTCGGCAGATTCTCCAGGTCGATGCGGGCGCCCCCGTAGCCGCGGCCGACACCCGTCTTGCCACCGTCGGCCCGGGTCACCGGGCCGCGCAGGCGCAGCGGGGCGGCCAGCAGGTTGCGCACCGTGCGCGCCATCTCCGGACGCGGCCCGGTGGTCAGTTTGGTCACGAGTTCGGTGGCCAACTGGTCGGCGTCGGCGACCGCGACGTAGCGCGGATCGGGTACGACGGTCTTGCCGGTGGGGTCGGAGAAATACAGCGTGCTGCGCTTATAGGTCTGCTGGAACTGCTGCCAGTCCAGAAAGACACCGTTGGGCAGTTTGTCGATGCGCCAGCCGCCCGGGGTCTTCACCAGTTCGATCGGACCCGGGTCGGGCAAGGCGCCCTCCGCGGTCTCGAACACCCCGACGTCGGACAGCGAACCCAGCATGTCGGCCCGCATGTTCACCGAAACCCGTTCGGGTCCACGGGTTTCCACGAACACGACCCGGTCGATCAGCAGGGCACTACCGGCGTCGTCCCAACCACGCGACGCCGATTCGGTGAGAAACTGCCGGGCCGCCAGATGCCGGTTGGCGGGATCGGCGGTCGCCTTGAGGAATTCGCGCAACAACACATCGGGGTCCATGCCCGGGGTGGGCGTGGGCAGGCTCGGCGGGGCGGGCCGGTCGACGGTGCCGATCGCCTGCGGGGACGACGAACTCGGCACTCCGGCGCAGCCGGCCAGCGAAACGATCAGCACCACAAGCCACGTCAAGGCCGGCAGGCGCTTCACACGCCCTCCCCCGCCGGTTCGCGTTCCCGGCGTGCGGGTGCGGCCTGATCGACGGGCTTGAGCGGCAGCGGGCTGGTGGTCACCTTGTGACCGCGCACCAGCGGCAGGGTGAGCCGGAAGCATGCACCCTTACCCGGTTCGCCCCAGGCCTCCAGCCGACCCTGGTGCAGCCGGGCGTCCTCGATGCTGATCGCCAACCCCAGCCCCGTGCCGCCGGATCGGCGCACCCGGGACGGGTCCGACCGCCAGAACCGGCTGAACACCAACTTCTCCTCACCGGGGCGCAGACCGACGCCGAAGTCACGGACGGTCACGGCGACGGTGTCCTCGTCGGCGGCCATCCGGATCTGCACCGGCTTGTGCTCGGCGTGGTCGATCGCGTTGGCGATGAGGTTGCGCAGAATGCGTTCCACCCGACGGGGATCCACCTCGGCGATCACCCCGGTCAACGGCATGTCGACGTCCAGTTCGATCCCTGCGTCGGCGGACAGGTGCCCCACGTTGTCCAGCGCGCTCTGCACCACCGACTGCAGATCAACCGCTTCCACGGCCAACTCGGCGACGCCGGCGTCGTGGCGGGAGATCTCCAGCAGATCGGCGAGCAGGGTCTCGAAGCGGTCGAGTTCGTTGACCATCAGCTCGGTGGAACGCCGCAGCGCCGGGTCCAGGTCCTCGCTGTGGTCATAGATCAGGTCCGCCGCCATCCGCACCGTCGTCAACGGCGTGCGCAGCTCGTGACTGACGTCAGAAGTGAAGCGGCGCTGCAGGTTTCCGAACTCTTCGAGCTGGGTGATCTGCCTGCTGAGGCTCTCGGCCATATCGTTGAAGGACACCGCCAGCCGCGCCATGTCGTCCTCGCCGCGCACCGGCATGCGTTCGGTGAGATGGCCTTCGGCGAACCGCTCGGCGATCCGCGACGCCGACCGCACCGGCAGCACGATCTGGCGTGCCACGAGCAGCGCGATCGCCGCGAGCAGTCCGAGCAGCACGACGCCGCCGGTGGCCATGGTGCCGCGCACCAGCGAGATGGTCGATTCCTCGTTGGTCAGCGGAAAGATCAGGTAGAGCTCCAGATTGGTGACCTGCGAGGATGTCGGGCTGCCGACGATCAACGCGGGACCGGAGAAGCCGTCGGTGTGCACTCCGGCGTACTGGTAGCTGACCTGGCCGGCCTTGACGAAATCGCGTAATTCCTTGGGCACCTGCTGTACCGGTCCGGCCGCGGTGGCGGCGCGGGGTCCGTCACCGGGCACCACGAGAACGGCGTCGAAGGCACCGGCCAGCCCCGCACCGGTGTCGACCTTGCGGTCGATGAGGGTGTTGCGCGCGAGCTGCAGGCTGCTGTCGAGGGATCGGGTCTCCTCGCCACCGACGATGCCACTGACGGTGTTGCGGGCGCGTTCGATCTCCTCGGTCGCGGCCCTGACCTTGACCTCGAGAATACGGTCGGTGATCTGACTGGTGAGCACGAAGCCGAGCACCAGGATGACCGCCAGCGACAACCCGAGCGTCAGGCTGACCACTCGCAGCTGCAAGGACCGCCGCCACGCGAAACCGACTGCCCGGCCGAGCGCGGCCAGACCCCGCACCATCGGGCCCGAGCCGCGGAAGCGGCTGCGGACGCGACGCCGCGAGCCGAAGATCACGGCGGTCCGGCCTTGTATCCCACTCCTCGAACGGTCAGCACCACCTGCGGGTTCTCCGGGTCGGTCTCGACCTTGGCCCGCAACCGCTGGACATGCACGTTCACCAAACGGGTGTCGGCTGGGTGACGGTATCCCCACACCTGTTCGAGCAGCACATCACGAGTAAACACCTGCCGCGGTTTGCGTGCCAACGCCACCAGCAGGTCGAACTCCAGGGGCGTGAGGGAGATCTGTTCCCCCGCACGGGTCACCTTGTGCGCGGGCACATCGATGTCGATGTCGTGGATGGACAGCAGCTCGGCGGGCTCGTCGTCGTTGCGGCGCAGCCGGGCCCGGACGCGAGCCACCAACTCCTTGGGTTTGAACGGCTTCATCACGTAGTCGTCGGCGCCGGACTCCAGGCCCAGCACCACGTCCACGGTGTCGGTCTTGGCCGTCAGCATGACGATCGGCACGCCGGAGTCGGCGCGCAGCACGCGGCACACGTCGATTCCGTTCATGCCGGGCAACATCAGGTCGAGCAGCACGAGGTCGGGGCGCAGTTCGCGCACCGCGGTGAGGGCCTGGGTGCCGTCGCCGATGACCGCGGTGTCGAAACCCTCGCCACGCAGCACGATGGTGAGCATCTCGGCCAGGGAGGGGTCGTCGTCCACGACCAGGATCCGTTGCCTCATGGGCCCCATCGTGTCACCAAATCGTGACAAACCGCCGGTGCCACACCGCGTCAGTTTCGACCTATGCGAGGAGGGTCTCGGCCAGTTGCCCCGGATGGATATCCGGGGCGGCCACCGCCCACCGGCCGGCCCAGTCGGCAGCGGCCAGCGCGCGGTACACCTCACCGGTCCGGCGTTGCAGTCCGCCGTCACGCTCGTAGGCGTCGCGGGCGCGGTCGGCTTCCTGCGCCGCGCGGGACACCGCGCGCTGCTCGGCCAGCTCCACGGGGACGTCGAGCAGCACCTGCCAATCCGGTCCGGGCAGGTTCAGCCGGCCGAATTCGAGGTCACGCACCCAGGCCACCACCTCTCCGTCGGCGTGCTGATGCAGCCGGGCCGCGCTGTAGGCGGCATTCGACGCCACGTAGCGATCCAGGATGACGACATCGTGAGAATCCTTGCGGCGGTTGATCTCGTCGCGGGCGCCGGCCCGGTCGAGGGCGAACAACGTCGCCATCGCGTACACCGAGTCGGCCAGGTCGCCATGGCCGCCGTGCAGTGCCTCGGCGGCCAGGTCGGCGTGGATCGATTCGCCGTACCGGGGGAAGGCCATCGTGGTGACGGTTTTCCCGCGGGCCTCGAAGTCCGCTCGCAGGCCCTCGGTCAGAGTTCGCTTGCCGGCGCCGTCCAGGCCTTCGATGACGATGAGCACGGGGCGAGCGTAACTGGTGCATCAGGGTGCCTTCGGGGGCGAATAAGCTGCACAGTGGTGTCGGCCGTCCGATGACACGGGGGTGAGATGGAACGTCCGGTCGAAGTTGTCGTGTCCGAACTGCATCTTGCCGCGAACCGGCTGCGGGAGGCGGGGCAGCGCTTGCAGGACGGCCTGTCCAGCGTGGACCTCGAAACCCGCGAGCTCTTGGGGTCGGGCTGGAAAGGTGACGCCGCGTCCGCCTACTCCACCGCGTGGGACCAGTGGCACCACGGTGCGGGCCAGGTGGTCCGCGGCGTGCAGACCATGTCGGACCTGCTGAGGGTGGCCGGCGATCAATACGAGAGAACCGACGAGCAGGCCGCCGGTGCGGTTGCGTCGTCGTTCCCCGCGTCGGGTGCCGGTGACGGTCAGGGCACCCCGTCGGGCTCTCCGGCGGGCTCTCCAGCGACCGGCGCGACGGCGCAGCCCTCGTCGGGTGCGGCGTCCGGTTACTCAGGATCGTCCGACGCACTGTCTTCTTCGGTGGGGCAAGTGGGTCAGGTCGGTGGGCAGGTGGCCTCCGGGCTGGCACAGGCCGGTCAAACGGCCGGCGCCATGGTGACGCAAGCCGCACAGGCAGCCGCTGGGGTGGCGCAACAGGTCGGCCAGACCATCGAGCAGGCGGTCGAGAAGGCCGTCGAGACGGCGAAGGATGCCAAGGACCCGGAAGACCATGACGGGGCAGCGCCCGGCGATGACGGGCCGACGGGGGCACCGGTCGAGCCGCCCGCTGACTCCCAGACGTCCGGCCGCGAGGTGCCGCGGTGACTCAACTGGTGGTCGATTTCGGGAGGATGCAGGCGGCAATCGAGCACATGCAGGCGTTCGAGCGTGAAGTCACCGAATGCCTGGAGGACATCGACCGCACGATGGCCACGCTGCGCACGTCCTGGCATGGCGAAGGTTCGGATGCCCAGGCGCAGGCTCAGCAGCAATGGGAAGACGGCGCCGAGCAGATGAAGTCGGCGCTGAAGCAATTGCGGTCCATCGCCCAGGCGGCCGAAAAGAACTACACGGAAGCCGTCACCAAGAACGGCGCGATGTGGGGGTAGTCGCCTCGGCACACGGCCGGATCGAGGTCGACCCGGATGTCCTGATCGATGCCGGCAAGCGGGTCGAATCGCTCGGGTCACAACTGGGGATGTTGTGCGACTCCTTGAGTTCCGCTCTGGGAAGCGGCATCTCCTCAGGTGCGGATACGGCCGGGCTGAGTTTCGCTCTCGATTACGGACGCCAGGCACAGGACTTCGCCAACACGCTGGCCCAAGGCGCGAATGCGTTCAAATCCGTCGGCTACATGCTGCAGGCGACGGGCTACAACTACAAGAACGCCGACGCCGGCTCGACCATCGGCGGTCACGCTCCTACCGGCAGTCTGGGCCCCCAGCCCGGTGACACAGTCGCCGGCGACATGCCCGCGGGCCCGAACGGAGCCATGGTCCCGCCGCCCACCATGTGGTACCTCGTCGAGCCGCTGCTGCTGACAATGCCCGGCCTGGGGTTGTTCGGGGCGGCAATGACCTGGCCGTCCGGGAACGCCGCAATGATGAATGTACTTGCCGCCCAATGGCGTAACTTCGCCACCGGATTCGCCATCTTTCAATCCGAATTGAACGGGCTCAAACCCGCCGTGGCCGCACAGAACATTCCCGAAGGCGCGAAGATCGGCGAGGCTTTCGACGCCATCGGCGAGGCCATGTCGCGCCTGACCACCACGGCTTCGGATTTGGCCCAGCACATCACCGATTTCGCTCGGGAGGTGCAGCAGACCCAAGATGCCATCCGCCGACTGCTGGACCGACTGTCACTGTCGGGCCTGTGGGACACCGTCACCGATTTCTTCACCGGCGACGGAATGAAAGTACTGCGCGAGGTCGCCCACGATGTGGGCACCGTGCTGAGCAATTTCCAGCGACAGGTCGAGGGAATCGTCGGTCTGCTCAACGAACTCAAGAATCTCATCAGCGATGCCGCAGATGCATTCGAGAAGTGGGTCCGGCCCGTCCTGGTTGCGCAGTTCGGCGACGGCGTGGGCAATGCCCTGGCCGATGCCGTCACGCTCTACACCGATTTCGAGGTCGGTATCGCGAACGGCCTGATCAATACGGTGTCCGGTGTGGTGTCGATGGCCAACCCGGAGATGTGGGAGGGCCTGGCCAAGACGGCATGGGCAGTGGCCAACGATCCGTCGAAGGCACCGGGCGTGCTGGCCGAGATGGGCAAGCAGTTCATCGCGCTGGACCAGTGGACAGGTGACCATCCGGGTCGCGGCGCGGGTGAGGCGGCGTTCAACATCGGTTCCTTGTTCGTGCCTGGTGGCGCGCTGTCGAAGACGGGCAGCGTCGCCAAGAGTCTGAACATGACCAGGCGAATCTTGGATGAAGGTCGCCTGCCCAAGCTCGGGGAGATCGGCCCGTGGAGTCGGGGCGCACCCAGCGTCGAGGGTCTGGGTGATCTCCCTGGCGGACAACGGGTTCCAGATGTTCCCGAGGTCCGGCCTGGTGCGATTCCCGATTCGCTCGTGGGCCCGAGCGCACCTCGTGGCATCGACGCGCCCACCGCCCCGCACGGACTCGAGGGGCCGTCCGGGCCGCCCGATCCGCCGGGACCGCAGAGCACCCCTGGTGGACCTCATCAAGGAACGGGTGGCGGTGACGGTCCCCCGCCGGAGCCTCCCGGACGTTCCGTTCCGCCTTCGGATCCCGGCCCGGGGCGCGTCGACGGTCCGTCGCCGGAGTCCTCCGCTTCGCCGCACTCCCCGGACTCGTCGGCACCGCCTGCGCCCACGCATGTGCCCGAATCGCCCAGTCCGACTGGCACGCACGAAGCCCCGCGAGCACCGTCGGAGTCGACGCCCGCCGCGTCGGCACATGCGCCTGAGTCTCGAGTGCCGGAGTCCAACTCGCATGCGTCGGAGACTGGTTCGCGCCCAGTCGAGCACCAGGGCAGCCCCGGCGTCGGCGAGAACCACTCGCCTGCCGGCCACGATGCGGCCGCTGCCAGCCACACTCCGGTCGAGCACCAGCCGACGATGGAACGGCCCGTTGGGCACGAGGCGTCGGCGGTGCACGAACCCAACACGCACGAACCGGCGGCGCATCAGCCCACCTCACCTGACTCCGTCGACCACGGTTCAGCTCAGACCCCGACAGACCGCAACGGGGGACAGCACTCTGCGCCGGCGCCCATGGTGGGCGGCATGCCGATGGCACCCCATGCCGCGGGCGGCATGCACGGTCCGACCGACGCGCCGAACCGAACGCCGGCCCCCGAAACCCCGGCGCGCAGCCCGGAAACCCGCACACCGCAGGGCAACACACCAGAGAGCCCGCGCGCCCAGGCACCCAGCGGCGCCGGGCCGTCGGTTGAGCGATCGCCCCAGGCGCCGGTGAAGCCGGCGGCGGCGCATGAGCCGGACGCGGCTACAGCGACCCCGCGGCCCGGGCCAGAAGCACACGCGCCGAGAGCGGGAGAAGGCACACCCACTCCCCCAATTCACGAGACGCCCCATGCAGGTGACCCCTCTGGACATCACCCCGACCCGTCGGGCTCCAGCCATGAATCCGGCGCCGGCCAACATCCTGATCCGGATCCGACTGGCCCAGTGGGCAATCCGGCTGACGACCGTATCTACGGCCCGCATCAACTGGATCGTGTCGAGGACCCTGCGTATCAGACCGCGGTAGAGAATGCCCTGCGCGACTCGCACGGTGACTACCTCAGGCACGCCGATCCGCGAACAAACGACTACGGCAACCTGATCAACGACGGCGGCCCGGAGGTCAGGGGTCGGTCGAACAACTGCCTTGACTGCTCGCTGTCCGCATTGTCGTCATTTCATGGAGACCCCACCGTATCGGCACCAAGATTCCCGGATAAGTTGCCGGACGGCATGATCGACACGCGTTCGGGCGAGCTCGGCGGGTTGCACCGTGCCGCAACGTGGCTCGGCAGGCCCCTACTGGAGTTCCATGGGATGGGACTCGTAGACCAGTTCGACGCACTCCACAGGCACATCAGCGACCTCGGGCCCGGCTCGTCTGCTTTGGTTGTCAACGGCTGGCATGCCCGCGATCCGCATACTGGCCAATACCTGCATCATCCCGACGGCTCCCCCGTGACCGACGGCTCCCACGCAACGGTCGTCGTCTATCCCGAAGGCGCTGACGGGCCGGTCTGGTGGGATCCGCAACAACGTATTACGTCCGATCGGCCGCCCCCGTGGATGGTCGACCGGTCGTCTTATCTGAATTTCACACCGATCGAACCCAGCCGAGGAGTACACGATGGCGGAGTTGGAGACCAGGGAACAGGCGCTGGCGTATCTGGCGCGGATGTCGCCGACCGAGACCTTTCAAGTGCACCCGGTGAGCAAGGGGTGGGTCGCGACGAAAGTGCTGTCCCCGGAACAGATGGCGACGGGCCAGTCAGTGGGTCTGGCTCGGCTGGTGATCGATTCGGAGACGGGGATCATCTACCAGTACCCGAGTTGGTCGGAGACCATGGTGGCCGAGGCGTACACGACGTTCAAGGAGACGGGATTCAACCGGGGCGGGAGCCGGATCTACCCGTATCAGTCGAGGATCACGATTCAACGGGTGCGGGAGGACGCGCGGACCATCGTGTATCAGATGACGGTGGAGTCCTTGACCGATCCACCGGAGCCCACGCAGCAGAGTCAATTGACCATCGAGAAGGCGACATTCGCGCACGAGCCGAGGGGTTGGCTGGCGAGCGTGGCGACGTCTCACGCGGAGTGGCTGAGCCGGCAGAACCGCGGGGTGTGGCCGGAGGTGGCGACGACCGAGGTGTAGGTGGCGACGCCTCAGATAGCTCGTCCGCCTCCACTGAGCACAATCCATCCACGGATCACCCCGCGGCCGAACTTCTCCAAGGAACACGCGATGAAAAAGCTGGAGACCAGGGAACAGGCGCTGGCGTATCTGGCGCAGAGGTCGCCGAGGGAGACCTTTCACGTGCACCCGGTGAGCAAGGGGTGGGTCGCGACGAAAGTGCTGTCCCCGGAACAGATGGCGACGGGCCACTCAGTGGGTCTGGCTCGGCTGGTGATCGATTCGGAGACGGGGATCATCTACCAGTACCCGAGTTGGTCGGAGACCATGGTGGCCGAGGCGTACACGACGTTCAAGGAGACGGGATTCAACCGGGGCGGGAGCCGGATCTACCCGTATCAGTGGGAGATCACGATTCGACGCACGCTGGAGGACGCGGAGAAGATCGTCTATCAACTGACGGCGGAGTCTCTGAACGATCCACCCGAAACGACCCAGCGACACCCGCTGACCATCGAGAAGAACTCATACCTGTCCGATCCGAGGGATCCGCTGTCCAAGGTGGCGGCGTCGCACGCGAGATGGGTCAGCGACCAGAATCAGGGAACGTGGCCGGAGGCGGACACCATGCACCGATAAATGCCGATGGCAACGAACCCGTCTCCAACGAGCCTTCGGGTTCCGACAATCCAGCACAAGACAGTGAGCAACGGGAACTGAGTGCGGGCCGCACTGAAAGAAGCCCCGACCCCGAAGAGCAATCTGCTCATACCGGCGCCGATTCGGAAGGTAACGCCGTCAACTCAGATGAAGGGACACATGCCGACTATTCGGATACTGGCGGTGTCCCCATCAGTAGGGAGAAGTTTGACGAGATCCTCGCCACCGAAAAAGGACAGCGACCACCGCCTGATACGTATTTGCCTGCTGAGTACATCGCCGAACACCTTCGGAATTTCGAGGACGGCGCGTCACGGATCTTGATCCGAAGCAGCTATGAGGAATACGGCATCGGGAAACCAGATCTGGGTAGGAGCGAGTTCGTCTTGACCAACGCTGATGCAAAGGCAATGCTCGACGAGTCCGGCGGCGATCCAATTAAACTCGCTCAGAAGCTCGGCATTCCTGAAGATCAGCTAGCCAATGACAGCCTCGTCATCGTCCACTTCCACCCGACGAGCTCGTACGCTTCGCACATGCCTTCGGGCAACGAGTGGGGTGCCAATGACCAGTGGCTCCCCGGCGGAAGGCTTCCAAAGGGAGACTTGGAGGCAATCGTTCACACGGAAGACATGGACAATGGGCGCGATTACACGGTGATAGATATAGCGACGGGAGACGTACTGTAGTGGAAGTAACTCGAGTGGCGATGAATCCGTGGGACTTCACGCTCTACAGGTCTACCAATGGCGACCTCATCCTGAAGGTGATTTTCAGCGAGGGTGAGTACAAGACCGATATCGGCCGGTACTTCCTCATCAACTCCCTGAACATCGACGTAAACAACATCGAACAACTGAAATCACTGGCTGCCCGAATCCGAGAAGATTATCCCGCAGTACCCCATCAACAGATCGACAAGTCAGACGTGATCATCGTCAAGTAGGTGAGGAGGCATGTCCTCTGATGGCCGGGCCCCTCTGAAAACCCCTTGCCCCCACCCACCCCGTCCCGGACCCTGGACCCATGTACGTCCCCGCACACTTCGCCCCCGACGATGACGCGGTCCGTGAGCTGCTCACCCACCACGGCGCCGCCGATCTGATCACGGCGACACCGGAGGGCCTCGTCGCGACGATGTTGCCTTTCATCTACGACGCCGAGCACCGGACGCTGCTGGGACATCTGGCGCGCAACAACCCGCAGTGGCAGTTGCCCGTCCTGGGCGAGGCGATGGTCATCGTCCGCGGCGCCGACTCCTACATCAGCCCCAGCTGGTACCCGTCCAAGGCCGAGCACGGCCGCGTGGTGCCCACCTGGAACTACTTGACTGCCCATGTCTACGGCACCGTCACCATTCACGACGATCCGGTCTGGCTCGACGCTCTGGTGCGCCGACTCACCGACAAGCACGAAGCGAACCGTCCGAGGCCCTGGAGCGTCGATGACGCGCCCGAGAAGTTCCTCACCGGGCAGCTGCGGGCCATCGTCGGTGTCGAGATCAACATCAGCCGGATAGAGGCCAAGTTCAAACTGAGCCAGAATCGGCCCGCCGCCGATATCGACGGAGTCATCAACGGGCTCAAGGAGTCCGGGAACGAGGAAAGCGCCGCAGCAGTCGAACGCTGGTCAGGGAATGATCGGTAGCGTGACCGACGACGGGTGCGCGGGATCATGCAGGATGGTTTGCACGGCCGGCACCGTCGCGGTGTCCTGCCCGAACGGCGCCCCGGTGTTCGGGTTGGGCGCGAATTGTGGGTAGTCGCTGCTGGAAATCTCCAGCCGCACCCGGTCCCCGGATCTGAACTCGTAACTCGTGGGCCAGATTTGGATATGCAGCTCATACGGTTGACCGGCCACCATCGGTGCGGGCTGCGACAGCGAGTCGCGGAAGGCAGTCCGCAGGATGCCGTTGTTCAGGTTGACGGCCTGCCCGTCGGGTTTCACCACGATGAGCTTCGCAGTGAAGTCGGTATCGACAGCCGAGGACTGCGCCCACAGTGTCACCGACACCGGCCCGGTGATCTCGGTGTCGTGCGTCATCGGCGCCGAGTCGTAGACCAACACATCAGAACGCTGCTCGACCGGCGTCTGATCGTAGGGGCCCTGTGGCCCCGACATCGCGCCGCAGCACGAATGGCCACCGAGGCTCGGCGCCGGGTAGGACGGGTCATAGGTGTAGGTATCCGGCCCCTGTGCCGCCGGTAAGACCGGCAACAGCGATCCCTTACGCTCGGCCGATCCCCCATTGCCCGACAGAAACCAGTTGACCCATTCCGTCTGCGGCAGTGGCCAACCCGACGCCTGCCGCCAGCTGTTGGCACCCATGACGAAGTAGTCGACCCGTGGCGTGCCGCCGATGCCATTGTCGGCGCCCTTGAGGAAGTGGTCGAACCACTGCAGCATCAACTCGTTGATGGGGCTGTTGCCGACGGGACCGATATCGGCGAGCATCGGCGCGGGGCGCGAGTCCGGCCGACCCCACGCCACATGATCCCATGGCCCTATCACCAGCCGCTGATTGGCGCGGGCGGTCTCGCTCCCGCCGCGGGTGGTCATTCCGGTGAAGTTCTCCACCCCGCCAGCGAGAAACGCGTCATACCAGCCCTCCACATCCAGTACCGGGATGCGCACCGAAGGATACCGGTCCCGAATGCTGACCGACTTCCAGAAATCGTCACGCGCGCTGTGCCGGATCCAGTCGAAGTACCACGGCGCCACCGCGGGGTTCTGCGGTTGCAGCGGCGGAAGGTCCTTGAACGGGCGGAAATCTAGCCACCGGGTCGGCTCGCCGGCGGCTGCCTCCAGACGGGCCAGCGCAGACAGGTCGTTGCGGTTGCGTGCGGCAGTCGTCGCGATCGAGTCGATGGCCCAGGGTTGCACGAACGCCAGCCGGAACTCACCGCCCTCATAGGTCCAGCCGTCGTAGTAGTCCGATGCGGTGTTGGCCGGAACGATGGTCACCAGATGAGGCGGTGCCGTCACTGCGGCGAGCCACTGGGTGGCGCCCACGTAGGACGACCCGTACATACCGACCTTGCCGTTCGATCCGGGCAGCGCCGCGGCCCACTCCACCGAGTCGTAGCCGTCAGCCATGTCATGGGTGAACTCGCTGAACGTCCCGCCGGATGCACCCTGACCTCGAACATCTTGTACCACAACGAGATAACAGTGGGAGGCGAACCAGTCCGGCGGCTGGAACCGCGCTGGCGCCACCTGGGCGCCGGACTTCCCGTACTGCGTGCGCATCAGGATCACCGGCACGAGGTCCGCGCTCCTGGGCCGGTAGACATCGGCGCGCAGCACGGTACCGTCCCGCATGGTCGCGGGCACATCGTGCTCGGTGTCCACGGCGCAGGGTCCCCGGCCGACCGCGGCCGGAAAGGGCGACGGAACCCCGCCCCTGGTCGGCCCGCAGGCGCTTGCCAGGAGCAGCACCGTCACAAGGATGGCGGCGGCTCGCACATTCGGCAGCCTAGTCCTGCGTCAGTACGTCCCGCAGTTGGGCGCGGTCGGCACTCCGTTGAACCGGTCGGCGATCCACTGCATCGCCGGTTCCCCGTCGACCAGCATGGGCAGCGCGTGGTTGATGACCGCCTTGTTCAGAAACGGAGGCTGCTCATTGGTGCGGAACTCCACATCGGCGCCCTTGTCGCACCAGTCCCTGGCCATCTGATTGGCCGCCGTCCACGGCACCAGAGGGTCAAACCTGTTGCTGTTGACCAAGACCGGCGCATTGGGCCGCAACGTACCGATGCGCTGCAGGTCGAACAGCCCCTTGAAGGCAGGTTCGGCCATCAGTTCCTCGATGGGCTCGTTGAAATAAGGCTGCAGGTGCCGGAACATGAACTTCATCAGCGTCTCGCCGATGCACTGGTCTTTGACCTTGGCCAGCAGATCCTCGCCACGCGGAGTCAGCTTGGACCTGATCAAGGGCTCCGCCTCAGGGTACGACTGCATGATGCCGTTGAGCGCATATCCGACCACCCCGACCAGGGCGCTTCCGTCGGCGAAGGGCATCAACTCGGCCAGATCCGCCGGCGGCGCACCCGCATACGATCCGACGATGTTGAGGTCGGGGGCATAGCTGGCGGCCAGTTCGGCGGCCGAGGCCGCCGCCCCGCCCCCCTGGGAATAGCCCCAGAAGGCCGTCGGCCCACCGGGACTCAGCGAGGTGCCGGGCAGTAGCCGCGCCGCGCGGGCGGCATCCAACATGGCGTGCCCCTCGGAGAGCCGGTTGACGTAGGTGTGCGTGACACCGATGGTGCCCAGTCCCTCGTAGTCGGTCATCAGGATGGCGAACCCGCGCGCGACCATGGTGGCCACGAACATCTCTTCGTAGTTGAAACCGAAGTCCAGATACGGCGACCAATGGATGCCCTGGTTGAACTGTCGCGATGGTGCGCACTGGTCACCTTGGCCCTGGGTGCCCGGACCGTAGACGATGAGTGGCCGCGGCCCCTGTCCCGGCCAGGCGTTATAGGGCTCGAAGTAGGTCCCGGTGACCACGTCGGGGTTGCCGCGGGCATCGGTCGACAGGTACATCACCCGGGTCCCGGTAGCCATGATGGCCCCGAGCTGGCCCGACGGTTCCAACACCAACCGCGATGGTTCGGTGCGCACCAGATCGCCCGGCTTACCGGCGGGCAATGGATTCGGTGGCGTGTAGAAGTCGGTGTATTCGTCCTCGTTGTAGTACGGATACCAATCGTCCGCCGCCGCCCGAGGGACGAAACCCGTTGCCAGACAACCGGAAAACCCAGCCAAGAACACGACTAGTAGAGCAACCCCGACCCGAATCACCACCGGACAGTAACAGTCTGGTCACCGAATGGACACGGAATCCGTACGTGTCGTTCTACACAGAAAATGTAAAGGCGAGCCGCAGCTACACCAGGCTGGTCGCCTGCAACACCAAGGTGGCGTGCTGACGGTCCAGGAACGCATACGCACTGGTCGCCGCAGAAGAGAACCCGTCATCCAGACGCTCCCCCGTCAGGAACGGCCCCTGTGGCACGTCAGCCGACAGTTCTTCCTGCACTTGGGGTTTGCGGCCGGTATCGGTGGGCTCGAACTGGCCGGCCATGGCCTCCACCACGGCGGGCGCCAAGTGCACGACGGCATCGGTCCACTGTGCGGTGGTGTCGCCGCCGGCCGAACCCGACCATTGCACCCAGGCAACCGATTCCGGCACGCCGATTGCCGGAAAAACGGCGGTGAGACCGGCAACGTCGTGCCGGACCTCCAGAGGCGGGGCCGCCGGTGCGGGCTGCTCGTGCCCCTTCGAACAGCCGATCGCCGCGACGGCACAGAGGGCCGTCGCGGCGATCGCGCGTGTGATTCTGACGAGCACAGACGTCAGTAGCGGTAGTGCTCCGGCTTGTACGGGCCGTCGACATCGACGCCGATGTACTCGGCCTGCTCCTTGGTGAGCTTGGTCAGCGTGCCACCGAGGGCCTCGACGTGGATCTTGGCGACCTTCTCATCGAGGTGCTTGGCCAGCCGGTAGACCTCGTTGTCGTACTCGTCGTTCTTGGTCCACAGTTCGATCTGCGCGATCACCTGGTTGGAGAAGCTGTTGCTCATCACGAACGACGGGTGCCCGGTCGCGTTGCCGAGGTTGAGCAGACGCCCCTCGGACAGCACGATGATCGAGTGGCCGTCGGGGAAGACGAACTCGTCGACCTGCGGCTTGATGTTGATCCGGCGGATATCCGGGTCACGCTCCAGGCGCGCCATCTCGATCTCGTCGTCGAAGTGGCCGATATTGCCCAGGATCGCCTGGTGCTTCATCGAGCGCATGTGCTCCAGGGTGATGATGCCCTGGTTGCCGGTGGCGGTGATGACGATATCGGCCCAGCCGATGGCCTCTTCGACGCTCTTGACCTCGAAACCGTCCATCAGTGCCTGCAGGGCGTTGATGGGGTCGATCTCGGTGACGGCGACACGTGCACCCTGGGCCTTGAGCGCCTCGGCGCAGCCCTTGCCGACGTCACCGTAACCGCAGACCAGGGCGGCCTTGCCGCCGATGAGCACGTCGGTGCCACGGTTGATGCCGTCGATCAGCGAGTGCCGGGTGCCGTACTTGTTGTCGAACTTGCTCTTGGTCACCGAGTCGTTGACGTTGATGGCCGGGAAGGCCAGCTCGCCGGCGGCGGCGAACTGATAGAGCCGCAGCACACCGGTGGTGGTCTCCTCGGTGACACCCTTGACCGACTCGGCGATCTTGGTCCACTTGTCCTTCTCGGACTCGTAGCGCTTGCGCACCAGCCCCAGGAAGACCTTCCACTCATCGGAGTCGTCGTCCTCGGTGGGCGGCACGACGCCCGCCTTCTCGTACTGCGCACCGCGCAGCACCAGCATGGTGGCGTCGCCGCCGTCATCGAGAATCATGTTGGCGGGCGCTTCCACACCATCTTTGGCAGGCCAGGTGAGCATCTGCTCGGCGGCCCACCAGTACTCCTCCAGGGTCTCGCCCTTCCAGGCGAACACCGGGGTGCCCTTGGGCTCCTCGGGGGTGCCGTGCGGGCCGACGACGACCGCGGCAGCGGCGTGGTCCTGGGTGGAGAAGATGTTGCAGGACGCCCAGCGCACCTCGGCACCGAGCGCCACCAGCGTCTCGATGAGCACGGCGGTCTGGATCGTCATGTGCAGCGATCCCGAGATGCGCGCACCCTTGAGCGGCAGCACATCGGCGTACTCGCGGCGTAGCGCCATCAGGCCCGGCATCTCGTGCTCAGCCAGGCGGATTTCCTTGCGGCCGAATTCGGCCAGCGACAGATCGGCGACCTTGTAGTCGATGCCGTTGCGGACATCGACCTTCAGCTCGGTCATGTAAGAGCCCCTTTTTTCGTTCGTCATTGCTGTGAGTGCATGGGCGCGTGCCGCGGCGGGCCGCGTGCACACTCCTGCCGGCAACCCAAAGCCTGCGGGCTCGCGGGACAGGCGCTGCGGCAATGTTGAACGGCGGCGGCGCTCTGACAGCTAAGGGGTGCCTACAACACCGTATCGTTCGGCGAACGGTGACATGAGGCGGGCCAGGTCACGGGCCACATCGTGGTCGGCTTCCGGCGGCATGGACACGTAACTCATGGCCAGCCGGACGATCGCACGGGCCAGCACCCCGGCGTCCTCGTCACTGGAGCGGATCCAGCTGCTCTGGAAGGTCTCCTGCAGCCGCGCCGAACAGCGGCTGATGATCGGGCCGCTGCCGATGGTGATGATCTGCAGCAGGTCGGGTTTGGCCGCACCGGTGAGCAGGGAGATGACCAGGGGGTCGGATGCCGACTCGGCGAAGAAGGCCCGGAAGCCCTCCAGGAACGCGTCGTAGACCTGGCCGACGTTGCGGTTGATGGCATGGGCGACGGCGTCGACCAGGCGGTCGGCCAGTCGCAACGCATAGCCTTCGGCCAGGCCCTGGCGCGATCCGAACTCGTTGTAGATGGTCTGCCTGCTGATGCCGGCGGCCCGCGCCACATCGGTGAGGGTGATCGAGGACCAGTCCCGCACCAGCAGTTGTTCGCGCATGCCGTCCAGGATCGAGTCCCGCAGCAGCACACGCGACGCCTCGGCATAGGGCACGCGCTGGGCCGTACGCCGAGGCACCGGGGTGTTCATATGCGCGAGGTTATCGCGACTTGCCGCCCATACGGCGGTCACGACATTCTCTCCCGTCGCTTCGCTCGCCCTTTAACGAGAGACCTCCACCATGTCGAAGTCGGACTTCGCCGCGCCGCAGTCCGGGCAGCTCCAGTCTTCGGGGATGTCGTCCCACCGGGTACCCGGGGCGATACCGTCCTCCGGCCAGCCCTTCGCCTCGTCGTATTCGAATCCGCACTGGATGCAGACGTACAACTTGTAGGCCTCACTCATCGCGGACTCCTCACGTCACTTCTTCGAAATCGGGCTTCTCACGTACCGCGCAATCCGGGCAGGTCCAGTCATCGGGCACCTGCGCCCACACCGTTCCCGCCGGAAAACCCTCGCGCGGGGCGCCTTTAGCTTCGTCGTACACGTATCCGCAGCCGGGGCATCGGAACACGCCCACGTTCAGGCCTTCTGCTCGTCGCGCGAGCGCTCGTCACCGGCCCCGTACTTGGCGAGCACCTTGTCCCGCATCCGCGGATGGATGTTGGCGCGGGTGATATCGCCCTCGTAGTGCGCCAACACCCGGTGGTCCATGACCTTGCGCCACAGCGGCGGGATGTAGGTCAGTCCAATCATCGAGGCGTAGCCGCTGGGCAGGTTCGGCGCGCCGTCCATGCTGCGCAGAATCTGGTAGCGCCGGGTCGGGTTGGCATGGTGATCGCTGTGCCGCTGCAGGTGGTACAGGAACAGGTTGGTCACGATGTGATCGGAGTTCCAGCTGTGCACCGGCGCGCAGCGCTCGTACCGTCCGTTGTCCAGCTTCTGCCGCAGCAGACCGTAGTGCTCGAGGTAGTTCACCGTCTCCAGCAGGGCGAAGCCGTACACCGCCGAGATCAGGATGTACGGGATCAGCGCGAGCCCGAAGATCGCGATCAGAACGCCGTAGAACACCACCGACATCGCCCAGGCATTGAGCACGTCATTGGAGGGGTGCCACTTGCTCTTACCGGCACGCTCCAGCCGTTTGGCCTCCAGCTCCCAGGACGACTTCAGGCTGCCCCAGACGCTGCGCGGCAGGAACTCCCAGAACGTCTCACCGAAGCGGGCCGACGCCGGATCCTCCGGGGTCGCGACGCGCACGTGGTGACCGCGGTTGTGCTCGATGTAGAAGTGGCCGTAACAGGTCTGGGCCAGCGTGATCTTGGACAGCCAGCGTTCCAGCGCATCCTTCTTGTGGCCCATCTCGTGGGCGGTGTTGATCCCGACCCCGCCGAGCACACCCACCGACAGCGCCAAGCCGATCTTGGCCGGCCAACCCAACCCACCGTCGAAGCCCAGCCAGCCCAGGTCGGATGCGGTGAATAGATACGCGCCGAAGATGACGCTGGCGTACTGGAACGGGATGTAGATGTAAGTGCAGTAGCGGTAGTATTTGTCGTTCTCCAGCCGCTCCATCACCTCATCGGGCGGGTTCTGCCCGTCCGGGCCGAAGAACCGATCCAGCACCGGCAGCAGGACATAGACCAGGATCGGGCCGACCCAGAACGGGATCTGCGCCGCGGCGTGCCAGCCGGCGTGGTTGAACGCCCACACCACCGGCAGCATCACGAACAGCGCGGTCGGGGCGATCAGGCCCAACAACCAGAGATACCGCTTGCGGTCCCGCCAGTCGGCGGCCTGCACCGGCTGAGGGCTGGCATCTATCTGCGACGTCATCGTCAACTCCTCCTGTGAGTGCCATCACTATTGGAGTTGACTATAGGCCGCATTTTGTCCTACGTCTAGACAAACCACCATGGTTTGTAAAACCGGCGGCGTTCAGACCCCCAGCGCTCGCGCGAACCCATCCGGAATGACCAGGTCGGAAGGTTGCAGTTCCTGAACCGAAGACAGGCCCAGCCCCAGCAAGGCGGAGTCGATACCGCCGCGGATGACATCGAGCACGTTCTCCACCCCGGCCTGCCCGCCGGCTGCCAGGCCCCACAGGTAGGCGCGGCCGAGCATCACGGCGCGGGCACCCAGCGCGAGTGCCTTCACCACATCGCTGCCCCGACGGACACCGCCATCCAGCACGATCTCGACTTCGGCACCGACGGCTTGGGCGATCGCGGGCAAGGCGCGGATCGATGCAGGGGTGCCGTCCAGGTTGTTCCCGCCGTGGTTGGAGACCGAGATCGCGGTGACGCCGGCATCGACGGCCCGGCGGGCGTCGTCCACCCGCATGACGCCCTTGAGCATGAACGGCCCACCCCAACGCTCCCGCAGCCACGCGATATCCGCCCAGGTGGGCAACGGGGTCTGCATCCACTCGCCATACGCGCCGAAGAACGTCGGTGCCGCGGCTCCGGGCTCAGCCAGGTTGGGCGCGGTCAGGTCCGGCACCCGGCCGGTGCGGGCGAAGTCGAGCAGCCAGCGCGGCCGCAGCAGACCTTCCGGCGCGAACCGGGCCATGGCCCGCAGATCCATCTTCTCCGGGATCTTGGGGCTGCCCCAGTCCCGGCCGTGCGAGAACGACCAGTCGGTGGTCATGATCAGCCCGACGGCACCCGCCGCGCGGGCACGCTCCATCCGAGCTTCGAGCTGGTCGCGGGTACCGGTCCAGTACATCTGGAAGAAGGTCTGCGGGTTGGCCGCGGTCACCTGCTCTATCGCCTTGCTCGCGAAGGACGACAGGCTCATCGCCGTGCCGCGGGCCGCGGCGGCACGGGCCACCGCCACCTCCCCGTCGGGGTGCACGGCCTGCACACCGGTCGGTGAGATGAACACCGGCAGTGAAATCGCCTGTCCCATCACCGTGGTCGCGAGGTCACGCTTGCTGGACAACCCCGCCACATGGGGCGCGAATCCGAGCTCGCCGAACGCGGCGGTGTTGTCGGACACCGTGGTGCCCTTCTCGGACCCGGCCAGCAGCGCGCTGTACACACTTTTGGGCAGTCGTTTGGAGGCTCGGCGCTGCGCCTCGGCCACCGTCTCGAACCATGCCATGGTTACCTCCTTAGAGCAGTTCACTGACGGGGTTGACGTCACACACCCGCTTGGGCTTCTTGAGCACCGTCAACGGCAACGACCGGGAGTGGTCGACGGCCGGGCGGGGTATGGCGCGGTCGGCACTCAGCGCCGATTCCCCATACCCCTGAACGCATTCGGGGTCCGGGCCGTCCATCGGCAATCCGGTGAAGAACTTAGCCGCCATGCAGCCGCCGCGGCAGCTGTCGAAGTGCGCACAGGACGCGCAGGCACCGCCGGTGGTGGGGCTGCGCAGTTCGGCGAACAGTTCGGAATGCTTCCAGACGGTGTCGAAACCGCCGTCACGCACCACGTTTCCGGCCAGGAACTTGTCGTGGATGGCGAACGGGCAGGCGTACACGTCGCCGACGGGATCGATCAGGCACACCACCCGGCCCGCACCGCACAGGTTCAGTCCAGGTAGCGCACCGCCGAAGGCCGATAGATGGAAAAACGAATCCCCGGTAAGAACACCGTCACCGCGGGCGACCAGCCAGTCGTAGAGGCGGCGCTGCTGAGCGGCGGTGGGGTGCAGTTCGTCCCACACGTCTGCGCCGCGGCCGGAGGGCCGTAGCCGGGTGATGCGTAGTGTCGCTCCGAAACGATCCGCCAGCGCCTTGAATTCATCGAGCTGCTCCACGTTGTGCCGGGTGACGACGACCGAGATCTTGGCGTCCCGGAAACCCGCGTCCTTGAGGTTCTGTAACGCACGCACCGCCATGTCGAAGGATCCGCGCCCGCGGACCGCGTCGTTGACCTCCGCGGTCGCGCCGTCCAGCGAGATCTGAACGTCGACGTAGTCACTCGCGGCCAGTCGGGCCGCGACGGCGGGGGTGATCCGCACGCCGTTGGTGGAGAACTTCACCCCGACGTGGTGGGCGGTGGCGTAGTCGACCAGCTCCCAGAAGTCCGACCGCACAGTCGGTTCCCCGCCGCCGATGTTCACGTAGAACACCTGCATGCGCTCGAGCTCGTCGATGATGTCCTTGCACTGCTGCGTACTCAGCTCACGCGGGTCCCGCTTGCCCGACGATGACAGGCAGTGCACGCACGCCAGGTTGCAGGCGTAGGTCAGCTCCCAGGTCAGGCAGATGGGGGCGTCCAGGCCGAGTTCGAACTGGTCACTCAACGTGACGGCATGTACGGTCATGGCCGCACCAGCATCTGCGACCGGGCCAACGCGGCAAGCGCTTTGGTGTAGGGACCGGAATCCTGTACGCCGGCGGCGCGCAGCGCGGCCGTCGCACTCGGATGCGCAGGCAGGGCCTGGACCACCTCGACCACCGTACGGTTCTTCAGGAACGACAGCTTGCGGGTGCCGAAGTGGTACAGCAGCGCGCCGAACGGCTCGGGGCGGACGGCCACCTGCGGGTGCAGCTGCCACGGGCTGTCCGGATCGAAGTCCATGTTCAGTACACTCCGCACATACCGTCGATGAAGACCTCTTCCACAAGGGTCTCCTCGACGAGTGCGGTTGCCGTCGCGCTGTTTTCAGTGGCGTCATGGGTGGGCATCGGAACCTCCAGGGCTGTGATGGACACCACTCACGCTAGGTGACGCGGCCGCCGCGCAACACTGGCCGGACGGGCAGTTGAGCACCCATCCGGTCAGATCACGATTGTGACCGGTTGGTGCGGGTGCGCACATAGTGATCACGAATAACGTTGTCCACCATGACAGTTGCACTACTGGAACCGGCTCTGGTCAATCCCCTGGCGCCGACCTCAGGTGGCACCTGGCATGGCGACGGGGTGCTGGTCCGCCGCCGCACCGGCCGGCACCATCCGCATGACGCCGTGTGCACGCCACGGTTCTGTATGGACCGCCGCGAGGGTGTGCTGGCGGTGGAGCACGATCTCACCCCGGACGAACTGTCCGACGAACTCGCGGTGCTGCTGACCGAGGAGCTCGGCACCCGGTTGCGCGGCCGGCCGGAGTTCGAACAGGTCTTCACCGGGGTGGTGCGCTCCACCGTCGAGGGCGGTATGGCGGCCTGGCTGCAGTTCTACCGCAATTCGATCGGCGCGCTCGAGCGTGGCCGGACGGCGTTCGCGCCCATCCACGCCCGGGCCGCCGGACTGGCCGTCGGAGAGCAGTTGATCGATCTCGGATCCTGTTTCGGATTCTTCCCACTGCGTATGCAGCACTTGGGTTTCGACGTCCTGGCGACTGACCTGAGTGTCCCGACCATGGATCTTCTGCATCAGGTGAGCCGGCCCCTGCACCGCAGGGTGCGGACCCTGTCCTGCGACGCCGCGCACGTCCCCTTACCCGACGGCGCGGCCGATACCGTCACCGCGTTGCATCTGCTGGAGCACCTGGACCCGGTCACCGGTGAACAGGTACTGGCCGAGGCTTTGCGACTGGCACGCCGTCGCGTGGTGGTGGCGGTGCCGTTCGAGGACGAACCACAGGCCTGTTACGGGCATATCCGCCGATTCGACACCGCAGCGCTGACTCGGCTCGGGGCGCGATTTCCCGGGGTGCGTGCCACCGTCACCGAGTTCCACGGCGGCTGGCTGGTACTCGACCGGGACTAACACACCGGAATCGTGAAGGTGAACGTGCTGCCGCGGCCGAGTCCGGCGCTGGCAGCGGTGAGGTGGCCGCCTTGCGCCTCCACGAACGCCTTGGCGATGGCCAAGCCGATCCCCGCTCCCCCGTGCTCACGATCGCGCGCCGCGTCGACGCGATGGAACCGCTCGAAGATCCGATCCAGGTGTTCGGCGGGGATCCCGTCGCCGGTATCCGACACCGACACCCTCACGGTATCGAGGTGCCGCCGCGCCGCGATCCGCACCCGATCTCCACTGTGATTGTGACGCAACGCATTATTGAGAAGATTGGTCAGGACCTGTCCGATGCGTTCGGGATCGCCGCTAGCCTCGGGCAGGTCGGCGGCGATCTCCGACGACAGGTGGATACCCTTCCCGCGGTATTGCGGTTCGAATGACACCACCGCGTTGGCGATCAGTTCCCCGATCCGAACCGGGCGCACCTCGATGGCGTTCGGGCTCTGCTCCGCGTTGAACAACGCACCGACATCGGCGCTGAAGCGGGTGAGCCGGCGGGTCTGATCGCGCAGCACGCCCATCGTGTCGGCATCGAGGGTCTGCACACCGTCTTCGAGCGCTTCGAAGTAGGCCTCCAGCACCGCCACCGGTGTCCGGATCTCATGGGCCAGGTCGGCGAGCATCTGGCGCCGGGTGCGGTCGACGTCGCCGAGGCGTTGCGCCATCGTCGTGAAGGCGGCCGCGATCTCGTCGAATTCCTTTCCCAAACCGGCCGGTGACACCCGGACCTCGTAGTGACCGTCGGCGACCGCCGTTGCCGCGTGGGCCAGTTCGGAGGCCGACACGTACACGCGCCGACTGAGATACCAGCTCAGGCTCAGTGCGGCCACCGCCGACACCGCGAGCGCCGTGCCCACCGACACCGTCGTCGCGCGTTCGAATGCGCGCTGGTACGGATGATCGGTGGCACTGCCGGGTTGGACGGCCCTGTCCATCAGCCGCTGGAACATCGGCGGCCCGACGAGCATCGCCACCACGATGGTCGTCGCGATACTGGCCACGACCACAACGGAATTGGCCGCCAGCAGCCGGGTGCGGATACCGAACCGGGCACCGTGTCGGGGGGCAGCCATCAGCCCTTCCCCATCCGGTAACCGACACCACGCACCGTGCTGACGAACCGCGGCTGCGCGGGATCGTCACCCAACTTGCGACGCAGATGGCCGACGTGGACATCGACGATGTTGTCGTTGCCCACCCAGTTGCCGCCCCATACCGCCTCGATGAGCTGCCGGCGTCCCATCACCAGCCCGGGCCGGGCGGACAGTGCGGCCAGAATATCGAACTCCGTTCGTGTCAAAAGGATTTCGGATCCGTCGACGTGCACCTCCCGGCTGGCCGGATCGACGCGCAGTGCACCGATCTCCCGCGGCGGGTGTTCCGGGCCGACGTCCCTTCCGCGGTTGTCTCGGCGCGGCCGGCGCAGCATCGCCTGGATCCGGGCCACCAGCTCGCGCGGGCTGAACGGCTTGGTCACGTAATCGTCGGCGCCGACCGACAAACCCACCACCGTGTCGACCTCGGTGTCCCGCGCCGTCAACATGACGACGTAGGCATCCGAGAAGGTCCGCAATTGGCGGCAGACCTCGAAACCGTCCATCCCCGGCAGACCGACGTCGAGCACGACCACGTCGGGGTCGACGTGGCGGGCCTGTGACAACCCCGCCGGACCGTCGTGCGCCGTGTGCACCTCGAAACCGTTCTTGACCAGGTAGCTCCCCACCACGGTGGTCAGCGGCACCTCATCGTCGACGATCAACGCACGCAGCGTCACGGTGCCGGCAGTATCTGACATTTCTCCATGATGCCCCGCCTGTCTGCGCAGGCAGGCCGATAACCCCGGCCTCGGGACGACCTACATCAAATCTTCAGAAAGCGATTAGTGAACCGTCGTGAAATCCCGGCAGGTTGAGAGTCACCGGGAACGCGATATGCGGCCCCCCAAGCGATTAGGAATCCCTCATGATGCACAACACCCTTGTTCGCCGCTTCGGCTGGTTGCTCCTCGGTGCCGCAGGTGCCGCCATCGCGCTGGCACCACTCGCCGGCGCCGACACCGACCCACTGGTCCCCTACGGGACGAACCCGCAGGTGCCCTATCTGGTCGGGCTGCACTCGTCCAATCACGACGAGCTCGACACCACGCAGGGTCGACTCGACCTGCCGTTCTGAATGTCTTCCGCTGACGCCGCCGCCACGAAAGGGCAGTCTTAAACACATGACGCAGGAGAACGAGCCGGGTTTGCGCCTCAATCGTCGCGATGCCCTCATCGGCCTGGCCGCTGTCACAGGGGTGGCAGCGGCCGGTGTCGGCGGCGTGGCTGTCGCCTCGGACTGGCTGGGACCGCCCCGACTCACGGCGTCCCGTTTCGCCGACCGGTTCGAACAGCTCTACGGCCGGCACGACGGCTTCCGCCGCAACCACGCCAAAGGGGTGGCCGCCGCCGGTACCTTCGTCAGCTCCGGGGCCGGCAGTGAGGTGTCCAAAGCGTCGGTCTTCGCCGGCGGAACCTCACCGGTGATCGCTCGGTTCTCCCTGTCGGGCAGCCTGCCCGACGTTGCCGACGATCCGGCGACCGTGCGCGGACTGGGCGTGATGTTCCAGCTGCGCGACGGCCAGCAGTGGCGCTCGGCCATGGTCAACATCCCCGTCTTCCCGGTCAGCACGCCACAGGCGTTCTTCGAGCAACTACTCGCCGCCAAACCGGACCCCGCCACCAAGAAGCCCGACCCCGCCGCCATGGCGGCGTTCCTGGCCGCACACCCAGAGTCGGCCGCAGCGATGAAGATCATCAAGGCCGCACCGCCGACCGCGGGTTTCGCCGACAGCACGTTCCGCAGCCTCAACGCGTTCCTGGCCACCGACGGCAACGGACGAACCACCCCGATCCGGTGGTCGCTGGTGCCCCGCCAGCCCGCCGATCCACCCGGCCCGGGCGGTAACGCCCACGACAAGCTGTTCGACGCTCTCGTCGAGCAGGCGGGCCGCGGACCGCTGTCCTGGCGGCTGGTCCTGACGGTGGGCGCGCCCGGCGACCCTACACACGACGCGACCCTGCCCTGGCCCGCCGACCGGCGCACCATCGAAGCGGGCGTGCTCACCATCGATCATCTGCTCACCGAGGCGCCCGGAAATGCCCGCGACATCAATTTCGATCCGACGGTGCTGCCCGACGGCCTGGCCGTCAGTGACGACCCGTTGCCGCGCGCCCGGTCCGCGGTGTACGCACAGTCGTTCAACCGGCGCGCTCGAGAACCCAAGTCGCCCAGCGAGATCAACGTCGAACAGGTGATCCACGATGAGCACTGAGTCCCCGGCCAAGTTCACCCTGCTGTCCCGGCTGCTGCACTGGGCCATGGCGGCGATGGTGATCGTGCAGTTCTTTCTCGGCATCACCATGGTCGCCGCACTCACCTACTACCCGCTGCTGCTGGCCATCCACCGGCCGTTGGGCATCGCGATCCTCGTCTTCGCCGTCGTCCGGTTGATCAACCGGCTCACCCACCGGCCGCCACCCTTCCTGAAAACGATGGGCCGCGCCGAACGCAAGGTCGCGACCTATTCGGAGTATCTGCTCTACGCCCTGCTCCTGGCGCAACCTCTGGTCGGCTGGGCCATGTTGTCCGCCGCCGATTCGCCGATCACGATCCTCGGGCCGCTGCACCTGCCCGGTATCGCACCGCACGGCATCGCGCTGTACGCCTTCCTGCGCACCACCCACACCGTGCTGGCCTATCTGCTGTTCGCCGCGTTCACGGCCCACATCTGCGCCGTCACGTTCCACACCGTCGGGCTGCGGGACGGACTGCTGAGCCGAATGACGCTCTGGCCCAGCCGGACCGCGCGCGAGGGGGAACTCCCATGAGCTCGTTCGATGTGCTGCTCGAACCGGAGCGTTCACAGCTCGAGGCGTTCGTCGAGGACTACCGGTCGGCCATCGAGCACACCGTCGACGGCCTCACCGAGGAGCAGGCCCGCCGGCGGCTCGTCACCTCGGCGACGACGCTGCTCGGCCTGCTCAAGCACGTCACCTGGATGCAGCGGGTGTGGTTCGAGCAGTGCGTCGGCGGTACGTCGCGACGTGAACTCGGCCTCGTGGCCAGTGTGGACGAGTCCTTCCGGCTCGCCGACGACGACACCGTCGCCTCCGTCACGGCGGCCCATCGGCAGGCCTGCAAAACCGCCCGCGCCATGGTCGCAGGAATGTCCCTGGACACCGTGGTGACCGGTCACGACTCCGGACCGCGCACACTGCGCTGGGTGTTCCTGCAGGTCCTGCGTGAACTGGCGCACCACTGCGGGCACGCCGACATCCTGCGCGAGCAGGTGCTCGCGGACTGAGAAACGTCGACTACAGCGTCATCGCACGGCGAATCCACCATTGGGCGTGCACGGTGAACGGGTGACCCGCGGCGGGGTCGAACGTCTCCACGGCCCGTTGGAGCCCTGCACCGCCGGCGATGAGCAGATCGAGAAAGGCCACCCCGGCACCGGTGCGGCTCTTCGCTTCCGCGATCACAAGGTAGCGGTACGGCCTTTCCGGCGCGGTCACGTCGTCCTCTCCACGGCGGTACGCCCGCCACGACTCCACGGTTGCGAGGTAGTCAGCGTCCCGGATCGCCTGCCTGAGGTTCGCGGCTTCGGCCGCGGTCCAGCCGAATTCAGCGGGGTCCTCCACACCACTCACCCCATCGACGGTACCCCGCTCGATGAGCGAGATCCCTAGATGAGCCCGCGCTTGCTGGCCGCGTACACCGCCTCGGCCCGGCGACTGACCTGCAACTTGCGCATGATGTTGCTGACGTGGAACTTGGCGGTGGTCGCCGAGATGAACAACTTCTCGCCGATCTTGTTGTTGGACAAGCCCGTTGCCAGCAGCCGCAACACCTCCAATTCCCGGTCGGTGAGCTGCTCACGTGCTTCGGCGCGACCGTTGAGCGATCGCACCACCGCTGCGGCACTGCGCGAGTCGAATGCACTCTCCCCCGCCGAGATCGCCCGGATGGCACGCACCAACTCCGTGGTGTCGACGTCCTTGACGACATAACCGCGCGCCCCGGCATGCACGGCACGCACCACCAGGTCCTCGTCGAGGAACGTGGTGAGGACCAGCAGGCCGATCTGCGGGTGGGCGGCGGACAGCTTGGCGCACAACGACAGTCCCTCGAAATCCGAGCCCGCCGACAGTTTCAGGTCCAGCAGCACCACGTCCGGTCGCGCCGCCGCCACCATGGTCTCGGCCTCGTGCTCACTGGAGGCCTCACCGACCACCACGAGATCCTCCTCGCGTTCCAGCACCGATCGCAGTCCCTGCCGCAGAATCGGGTGGTCATCGACCAGCGCCAGCCGGATGGCCTGGGTTCTGGTCTGCGTGTTCACCGTCATCGCGGTACTCCTTCGGTTCGGACCCTGGGTATGGTCGCGACGACGCGCACCCCGCCGATACGGGAACGCTGGACCACGAACGTGCCGCCGTGCTCACGGCAGCGGGCGAGCATATTGGCCAAGCCGCGGTGATGGCCGTCGACGTCGGTGGCGCCGGCCATCCGCAGCATCAGGCGCATCTTGTCCGGGTCACCGGTCCCGTCGTCGGAGACCGAAAGGGACACGGTCGACGGCCGGTACCGCAGTCGCACGATCGCCCGGGTCGCGCGGCCGTGCATGGCCGTGTTGAACAGGGCCTCCCCCGCCACGCGCAGCAGGGCGTGTTCGATCTCGCCCGGCAATTCGACCACTGCCCCTTCGACTTTCAAGGTCACGTGCAGGTCTTCGGGCATGTGCACGGTGGCCAGTTGCTCCATCAGATCGGGCAGGGTGGACCGGCCGGCATCACCCGGCTGGTTGAGCGTGTAGATGGCCGACCGCAGCTGCTCGGTGGCCGAGCGGGTCAGCGTCTTGGCCGTGTGCAGTCGCTCGATGAGTTCGGGCGACCCGTTACCGGCCTGGATCTCACTGCGGCACACCTCGATCTGCATACCGGCCGACAGCACCGTCTGGGCCACGCTGTCATGCAGCTCGCGGGCGATCCGGTGGCGCTCCGAGTCGAGCACCTGATGTTGTTGGGCCGCACCGAGTTCACGCTGTGTGGCCAGCAACTCGGCGTTGCGCGCCTCGGACTCCGCGAGCAGCGTCTGCGCGCGCTGGAACAGCTCGCAGTTGTGCAGGGCCACGGCGGTCTGGCTTGACAGGATGCGCATGACGGTCTCATCCGTGCCGTCCAGCGTCCGATCGGTCGGCGTCCAGGCGGCGAACGCACCGATCACGCCGCCGTCCAGCTCGATCGGCACGTGCGCGTGGTGCGGTTCGATGACCGGTAACCGGAACTGCGCCAACTGTCCGCGCAGGATGTCGTTGAGCCGGTTGAGCACCGCGTCGGGCAGGTGCGGCTCCGGATTCTTTGCCCCGGAGAGCCCTTCGAAGGAGTAGGCCTCACCGTCGGCGTCCAGGATGAGATGCCGCGGACGGGCCTCCGGCAGGGCACCATCGGCGAGCGCGATGAGCACCCACTGCGCCCCGAGATGACTGCGTGCCGCTTCGGCCACCGCACGGACGAGTTTCTCCGGGCCGTTGACGGTTTGCACGAGTGCGCGGGAGATCGCATCGAGAGCGGCGATGACGCGTTCGGTGCGCAGGGCGGCGACCCGGAACTCGGGGTAGAACGTGCCCTTGCCGGACCGTACCCCGGTGAGCCGCTCCAGATCCGGCGCCGGCCGCCGCAGCGGCCCGTGATGAGAGGTGGCGGTCACTGTGCGGATCTCACGATGCCGTCCTCATAGCGCCGTCCTCATAGCGCGGCCCGGAACAGGGCCCGCAACTGGGCCTCGTCAGCGGCTCTCGGGTTGGTGGTCAGGCAGGCGTCGGCCATCGCGTTGCGGGCCAGGACCGGCACATCGTCCTCACGCACGCCCAGTTCGGCCAGCCCCCGCGGGACGCCCACCTGCCGGGCCAGGTCCTGCAGTCGATCGGCCAGGGCCAGCGCGGATTCCAGATCGGGGGCACGCTTGTCGGCGATCCCCAGGCAGGCGGCAATGGTGGCGAACGGCGCGGGATCCGCCTCGGCGTTGAAGCGCACCACATGCGGCAGCAACACCCCGTTGATCACCCCGTGCGGTAGGTCGAGCAGCCCGCCCACTTGATGGCTCATCGCGTGCGCGGCGCCCAGGATCGCATTGGTGAAGGCCAGCCCGGCCTCCAGCGCGGCCTGCGCCATCAACACCCGGGCCGGCATGTCCTGCGGCCGTTCGATGGTGGTCACCAGATTCTCGGTCACCATGACCACCGAGCGCAGCGCATGGTGGTCGGTGAGCTGGTTGTGGCCGAGTGAGACGAACGCCTCGATTCCGTGGGTGAGGGCATCCAATCCCGTTGCCGCGTTGAGCCATTCGGGCATCGTGGTCAGCAGTCTCGGGTCGATGACGGTGATATCGGGCACCAGCGCCCGGCCCAGGATGGTGATCTTGGTGTTGCGCGTGGTGTCGGTGACGATGCAGAACTGGGAGACATCGGCGCCCGTGCCCGAGGTCGACGGGAGCACCACCAGCGGCGGAATGGGCATGGTCGCCTTGTCCACACCGGCGTAGTCCAGGATGTCTCCGCCATTGGCGGCCAGGATGGCGATGCCCTTCGCCGCGTCGATCACCGAACCGCCGCCCAGGGCGATCAGCACGTCGCAGCCGCGCGAGCGGTAGAACTCGTGGCCCGCGGTGATCTCGTGGTCCTTGGGGTTGGGCGTCAGCGCACTCCATACCTGGGCCTGCACCCCTTGGTCCCGGAGATGACCGACGAGTTCGTCGACCCAGCCGGCTTCGATGAGTCCCGGATCGGTGACCAGCAGTGGCCGCAGTCCGCCGAGACGCAACGCGGCGTGCGCCGCTTCGGCCATCGAGTCGAGGCCGAACACGATCTCCGGAGCGTGGAATTTCAGCAGCCGGCTGGGCAGCCCGGCGCCCCGGGTGGTCGGCACCGACAGCGATACTCCCGACGCTCCCGTCGCTTCGGGCTGTGCGAACTGCGCTATCACCTCGCGCGCTCCCTGCTGTGTGATCCACGTAACACCTCCTACCCTACGTCGGCATACGGGTGGAGCCAATGTGCAGGTGGGCAGGCGCCGACCTACCCGATCGGGCAGGTCATGCGGGGCAAACCGGGTCAGGACAGGGCGTTTGCCAGTTCGGCCGCCCGTGCGGCGAGACCTTCGGCGTCACTGGCGACGACGACTTTGTCGCATATCTGCGCGTAGTCGGGCATGGCGCAGGTGGCCTGCGCCCAGTAGCGCTGCGGCTCCGGGGTCACCCAGGCCAGCCGGTGCACGCGCCGGCGCAGCGCCCGGAGCCGGTCGACGCCGGGCGGCAAACCGCCGCTGCGGCCGTCGCCGACGATCAACACCGCGGTGCGCGAATCCAGGGCATCGGCCTGACCGCCCAGCATCTCGCCGAACACCTGTCCGTAGTCGCTGCTGGCCTGCAGATCCAGTTGGCCCTCGGCCAGCACGGCGGCCAGCGCGTCGTCACCTCCGGCGCGCAGCAGGATCTCGGTGACGTCGACGGGGCGGTCCACGAAGGCCATCACCCGACAGCGGTGGGCACGCCGGTGCATGGCCTGGGCCAACCGCAGGGTGAAGGCGGTGACCGGCCGCACCGACAGCGAGACGTCGGCGATCACCAGCAGCCGAATCCGGTCCGGCAACGGCGTACGCATCACCAGGTGGAACGGGACACCGTCGGTGCGCAGGCCGGCGCGGCTGGTGCGGCGCATATCCAGCCGGCCCCGGCCGTGCTCCCGGGGCCGGGGCCGGCGCGCCCCGCGCATCCGGCGCAGCACCTCATGGCAGGCCAGATCGATGTCGGCGGCCAGACCGGTATCCGTCGGTGCACCCGAACCGTCGGGCTCGGCGCTGAGCCCGGCGCGTTCGGCCAGCGCCGCGACGAACCCCTCGACCGCCTGCGTCAGCTGGTGCAATTGTTCGGCCGTCAGCGGGTCTCCGGCGTCCCCGCCATAGGTTCGGCCGGGGTCGTAGGTGTCCAGCCAGGCCAGGATGGAGTCGGGATCGTCGAAGCTCAACGAACCCGCCACCACCGGTCCCACGGAATCGGCGAGATCACCGGCCGCGCACGAGGCGGCCCGGTCCACCTCCACCGTGTAGCGGACGCCGCGACGCCCCTCATCGGCCTCGGCGGAGACCGTCAGCTCGTTGTCGGCCCCCGTCACGCTGTAGTCGTCATCGTCCTTGTGTGGGTTGAAACCCTTGTCGGCGTCCGGGGTGTCGAAGTGATCGCCCACCTCCGCGGCACGCTCGTTGTACTCGGCGTACCGGCCCACCTCCGCGTCGTCGTCGATATCGAGGTGGTCGGGCAGGCCCGAGCCGGTGTGAGCACGGCTCGGGCCTGCCTCGTGCTGCGGGTGTGCCGGCGCCGAGGCACCGAACATCGCGTCGAAGGCACGGTCGAAACCTCGTTGTTCACGACCATATTTCGCGCAGGTGGCCCGCAGCGCCGCCCGCAGCGCCGCGTGGTCGGAGGCACCGAGCAGGCCGAGCACCCGGCGCACCTCGATCACCTCGGCCGGGGAGGTGGCCACCCCGGATCTGCGCAGCAGCTGCCCGAACGCCGCTGCGACAGCGTCGAGCAGCTGCGCCGGTGTCATCGCTTGCCGCTCTTACCAGCCCGGCTGTGCTCGTTCCCGCCACCCCGCCCGCGGAACGTCGCGGTCGTGGTGTTGGCAGGCCGCGATGCCACCGTGACCCGCTCCGGCGTGGCGGTGGCAGTCGGCACCTCGGGCGCGGAGGCCAAGTGCCGCAAAGCGATATCGCGATCGCTGGTGAACTTCACCAGCGCCGACAACAGGAGCGCATCGTCGTGGGTGCCAAGGATCGCGGCCGCCCGGGCGGCGTCGATCACCTCGGAGATGGACGGACTCTTGCGCAACGGAAGCTCACGCAGGGTCCGGGCCAGCTCCACGACTCCGGCGACGACCGCCGGTTCCACCTGCGGGGCGCGCACCCCGACGATCGCCCGTTCCCGTTGCGGGGTGGGGAAATCGAGGTGGTAGTGCAGGCACCGACGTTTCAGCGCGGCGGACAACTCCCTGGTGTCATTGGACGTCAGCACCACCCATGGCACCGAACGCGCGACGAACGTGCCGATCTCGGGGATGGTCACCTGGCGCTCGGCAAGCACCTCCAGCAGTAACGCCTCCATGGCTTCCTCGGTGCGGTCGACCTCGTCGATCAGCAGCACCACCGGTTGCTCGGAGAGCACCGAATCCAGCAGTGGCCGCACCGACAGGAACGCCTCCGAGTACAGTCCGAAATCACGCTCGGACAGATACCGGGAGGCCTCCTCGACATCGCCGATGTCCTTGGTGGAGGCGGTGATCCGGTCGCGCAGCATCTGCACGTGCAGCAGTTGCTTGGCGTAGTCCCACTCATAGAGCACCCGGTTGTCGTCGAGGCCCTCGTAGCATTGCAGTCGGATCAGCCGGCGGCCGCTCGCGGCGGCGAGCGCCTTGGCCAGTTCGGTCTTGCCGACACCGGCCGGTCCCTCCAACAGCAGCGGGCGATCCAGCGCCGTCGCCAGATGCACCACGGTGGCCAGATCGTCATCGGCGATGTAGTCCTGCTCGCGCAACGCTGCCGCCAGATCGCCTGCACTGGAATAGGTGACGAGCTCATCAAGGTTGTGGACCGGCACAGCGGTCATCTCAATCTCCTGGTCTGGCGATTTGTGCACGTTCAGCGGCGAACTGCGCCGCTGAACGTGCACAAATCGCTGCCTAGTAGGACTCGTTGATCGCGTGCCCGACGACCGGGACCATCGATTCCACGGTGACCTCGCGCGGGTTGCCGGGCGTGCACCAGTCGCCCTGGATGTGCTCAGAGATGGCCAGCACGGTCTTGTCGTCGCCCAAGATGCGCTCACCCTTGCCGGCGTACTTGCCCGTGTTCATCCGGTTCTTCGCGTAGGAGTCCGTGCGCACCTGGGAGAAGTTGTCCGGGATGCCGACATCCTGGGACAGCCGGATGGCCGCCTCGACCGCGGCGTCGGCCGCCTGCACGGTGGTCATGTTGCGGGTGTCCACGCCCATGGCGGTGGCCAGCTGCGCATAGCGCTCGTAACGCGAGGGCAGGTTGTACTCCCACACCCGCGGCAGCGCGATGGCGTTGTTGAGCCCGTGATGGCTGTCGAAGAACGCCGAGACCGCGTGACTGATCGAGTGCACGATGCCCAGTCCGCCGGAGTTGAACGCCTGCCCGGCGATGTACTGCGCGTTCATCATGCCTTCGCGGGCCTTCAGGTTGCGCGGTTCGAACACCGCCTCACGCAGATGCTTGGCCACGAGTTCCACTGAGTACAAGGCATTTCCGAGCGACGGCGCGAAATCCAGCCGCGACACGTACGGCTCGCTGCCGTGCGCCAGCACGTCGAAGCCGCAGTAGGCGGTGAAGTGCTGGGGGCAGGTGTAGTACAGCAGCGGATCGTCGATGGCCAGGGTCACGATGGTCGCCTCGTCGAAGCCCACCCACTTGTGCGGGTGCTCCATATCGGAGGTGTCGGTGATGACGTAGGCCCACGAGGTCTCCGAACCGGTCCCGGCTGTCGTGGATACCGCGATATGCGGCGGATTCTGCTTGTTGGTGGACTTGGCGAAGCCCTCGAACTCGTTGATGTTGCGGCCGTCGTGGGCGATCACCACGCGGGCACCCTTGGCGGCGTCGTGGCTGGAGCCGCCGCCGATGGAGATGATGCTGTCGCACTTTTCCTGCTGGTAGAGGGCGGCGGCCTCCATGACGTTGTAGTCCTTGGGGTTGGATTCCACCTTGTCGTAGAGCACGACCTCGACGCCCTGGTACTCGATCTTGCCGGTGAGTTCCTCGATGATGCCCGAGCCACGCAGGCCGGTGGTCATCAGCAGGGTGCGCTTGAAGCCGAGGTTGCGGGCCTCCACACCGATGATGTCGTGGGCGCCGACGCCGAGCAGCGCGCGCGGGAACGGATGGAACTCCTTGATGGGGAAATCCCAAATCTGGTTCAGCTCAATGGCCATTGGATTCAACTCCTCGCGGTTGGCGACGGACTTTTGCGTCCGTGCACCTACCGTGGACCCGCGTGGCCCGCGTCACAATGGGTTACGCGCAGTACCCGCCGACCGGACCCGAGGAACTACCCGATCAGGCAGGCGTCGAGGCACGCCGACAAGTCAGGCCCCCCGGGGTCGCCGACGGCACCCGTAGGCCTGGATGGCCGGGTGTGAACAGCCGGCCGCTACTCGGCGGCGGCGTCGGTCGTCTTGACCGTCTGGCCGATGATCTTGGCGGGCACGCCGCCGACGATGACCCCCGGTGGGATGTCCTTCGTGACCACAGCGTTCGCGCCGATGACGACGTTGTCACCGATGGTCACACCCATCAGGATGGTGGCCTTGGCGCCCACCCAGACGTTCTCACCGACGATGATCGGTGCCGCGTCGCGTGGGCGGAAATGGAACGGGACATCGTTGTCGGCGCCCACGTGCGTGTTGTCGTGGACGGACACGCATTCGGCGAACTGTGAATTCGCACCGATGACGATCTTGTCGTGCACCGACAGCGTGACCTTGGGGGCGAACCGCACATTGTCACCGACGATGAGTTCGCCTTCGATACGCCAGTCGTTGTGGCGATCGATGAACAGCGATTTGCAACCCCGGATCTTGGCGCCCGGCTGGACATGGAGGTGAAAGCCGCGCCCGATCCAGAACGGCGGGGCCTGCATATCCTTGACGCGCAACCGCAGATTGATCCACCGCAGCAAAGCCGTGAATTTCGTGGGGGTGAAACGCCTCAGCTGTCGCGCCAGTCCGCCGCTCGCGGGCTCCGTGGGAATCACAGCGGGGATTCTACCGGTCGTACCGCCGCGGCGGTCAATGCCATTGTGGACGCCATTGTCGTCGCCATTGCCGTCCTCACCGGGGGATTCCCACCGTCGAACGGAACAGTGCGGTGGGCACCTCGGCCACCACTCGGATCGGACCGTCGTCGGCCGAAACCCACGCAGCACTGCCCTGTTCGAGTTTCACCGAATCGGATCCGGTGCTCACGACGGCCGCACCTCGCGAACACAACAGGATCTGCGGCCCGTCATGGTGGGATGTCACCTCGACCTCCCGACTGAGGTCCTCGCCGTCGAATGACAGCACCGACACCGCGAACTCCTCGGCGGGTGTGACGTAGTCACGTTCGAACCCGTCGTGGCGGACCGGCGGCAGCAGACGCTCCTCGGTCACCGGCTCGAAGTCCAGCACCCGCAACAGCTCCGGTACGTCGACGTGCTTGGGCGTGAGGCCACCACGTAACACGTTGTCGGAGTTGGCCATCACCTCCACCCCCACCCCGCGCAGGTAGGCGTGCAGATTGCCGGCCGCGAGATAGATCGCCTGACCCGGCTCCAGGTGCACCCGGTTGAGCAGCATCGAGGCCAGCACACCGGCGTCACCGGGGTACCGCTCGCCGAGTTCGAGCAGGGCCTTGGCCACCGGCGCGAATTCCGTTGCACCAGAACGCACATAATTGATGGCACCGTCGATGACGGCAGGAACCAGGACATCGAGGTCGGGTTGCGGCGCAGTGATCCACGTGGTGAACAGCGCCCGCAGCCCGTCGGCGTCCGACTGGTCCTTCAGCAGCTCGATGTACGGTTCGAGGTCAGGGACCGCCAGCGCCCGCATGAGTTCCACTGTGCGTGCGACCGGACGGAATCCGGCCAAGGCCTCGAATGGTTCGAGCGCGACGATCAATTCCGGCTTGTGGCTGCGATCCCGGTAATTGCGCACCGCCGACGACAGCGGCACACCGTGGCGGTCCTCACGCTCGAAACCCTCGATCGCCTGCTTCGTGCTCGGGTGCGCCTGAAGTGACAACGGCTCGTCGGCCGCGAGCACTTTGACCAGGAAGGGCAGGGCGTCTCCGAACCGGGCGCGTACCACCGAGCCGAGCTGACCCTCGGGGTCGGCGGCGATCACCTCCAGCAGAGATCGTTGGCCCTCGGGGTATTCCACCCACGCCGGATCAGCCGGGTGCGCGCCGAGCCACAACTCTGCCTCTGGATGCGCGGTGGGCGCCGGACGACCCGTGAACTCGGCGATCGCCGTCCGCGACCCCCACGCGTAGGTCCGTATCGCTCCGCGTATCAACTGCACTTGGTCCTCGGCCCTTCCGTATTCGTACCTGCGGCCTTCTCAGCCCCGTGTGAGTCGAAGATAAACAGCAGCCATCTCCAGTCGCACCGCCAATGTCGCCAACTGCTGCTCGGGCCGGCCGGGGTCGACGGGCGCCGCGAAAGCATCGGGTACGTCCTGCGCACCCACCAGGGCGAGGTCGGGGTGGTGACCGCCGACGCGGGCCGTCACCGCGGCCCGTTCGGCGGCCAGCGTCAACACCAGCACCCGCCAGCGGTCTGGCAGCGGTCCGTCCAGTTCCTCGTCGTGAAAGAGCGCCGCCATGTCGTCGGGGGCGGTGGCGACGCCGGCACCCGAGTGCAGTGCGGCCAGGGCGTCGGACAATCCGGCCGCGGCGATCACCCGGTGCCCCACCCGCAGCAGGACGGCGCTGACATGGCGGGCCAGCACCAGCGTGGCGGGATTGTCGCCCGTGAGCACCGTATTGCGGTCGGCCAGGCGGTCGGCCAGCGTTTTGGCGGCGTTGGTGAAGACCTCGCGGCCGGCGCTGTTGCGCAACGCCTCGGCGTCGAGCTCGTCGGCCAGAGCCGTCAGGTCGATCTGCACCGCAGGGTCGATGTGGTGCAGTGTCGCCAGGCCCACGGCCAGATAACGGCACAGGCCGAACTCCGGGGGCACCCACAACCGCGGCTCGAGCACGACTGCCCGGCCCCCCGCCGCCTCGCCGAGTGGCCCCTCGTACGGTGCGGCCAGCACCACCCGCGCACCCCGCCGGACACCGGTCGACACCGCCGTGGCCAGCACCGGATCACCCGGATCGTCACCCGCGACGACGAGGACGTCCAGCGGTCCGATCCAGGGCGGCACCGCGGGAGCGATCACGATCGGTTCGGCGGCCGTCCCGGCCGAAAGGGCCGCCAGCAGGGCGCCCGCCGGCTCGGCGGCGCCGCGGCCGGCAACCCAGATCAGTGATCGTGGACGCTCGGTACCCAACCCGTCGAGCGCACCCTCTTCGACGGCCGATGCCGTCGCGCGCACCTGCGCCCCCGCCATCGATGCCGCACGCAACAGACCCTCGCGGTCGGCACCGATCAATCCCTCGGTGTCGTCGAGATCTATCGTGGCGGCCCGCGAGGTCACGGCACCGACTCGCTTTCCGGTGGCGCACCGCCGCCGTGCACCGCAGCGGCAATCAACGCGGCCACTTCCTCGACGATCTCGTCGACTTCCTCGGCCGTGCGAGCCTCGACATTGAGCCGCAGCAGCGGCTCGGTGTTGGAGGTGCGCAGGTTGAACCAACGGCCGTCACCGATGTCGACGGTGACCCCGTCGAGATGGTCGATCGAATTGATGCGGCTACCGAAGGCGGTGAGCACCGACTCGACGACGGCGGGAGCATCGCTGACGGTGAAGTTGATCTCCCCGGACGCCTCGTAGCGCTGGTAGTCGGCCATCAGTTCCGACAACGGGCGCTGCTGCTCCCCCAGCGCGGCGAGCACATGCAGGGCCGCCAGCATCCCGGAGTCGGCACCCCAGAAGTCCCGGAAGTAATAGTGCGCCGAGTGCTCGCCGCCGAAAATGGCGCCGGTGTCGGCCATCAGCGCCTTGATGTAGGAGTGCCCGACGCGGGAGCGCACCGCGGTGCCGCCGCGTTCGACGATCAGCTCGGGGACCGCGCGCGAGGTGATGAGGTTGTAGATGACCGTCGCACCGATCTCACGGCCGAGCTCGCGACCGGCGACCAGCGCGGTCACCGCCGACGGCGATACGGCGGCGCCTCTTTCGTCGACCACGAAACACCGGTCCGCGTCACCGTCGAAAGCCAGTCCGATGTCGGCCCCGGTGGCGAGGACATGTGCCTGCAGATCGACCAGGTTGGCCGGGTCCAGCGGGTTGGCTTCATGGTTCGGGAAGGTGCCGTCGAGTTCGAAGAACAGCGGCAGCACCGTCACGCCGGGGATCGCGCCGAGCACCGCCGGTGTGGTGTGGCCACCCATGCCGTTACCCGCGTCGACCGCGACACGCAGCGGGCGAAGTTCGGACAGGTCGACCAACGACCGCAGGAACGCGCCGTAATCGGCGAGGACGTCGCGGTCGGTCACCGTGCCCGGCTGCCCGTCGTATCCGGGTACGCCGTCGATGACCTCGGCGCTGATGGTGGCCAGCCCGGTGTCTTTCCCGACCGGCTTGGCGCCGGCCCGGCACAGCTTGATGCCGTTGTAGGCAGCCGGGTTGTGACTGGCGGTGAACATGGCGCCGGGGCAGTCCAGCAGTCCGGACGCGAAGTACAGCTGATCGGTCGAGGCCAGCCCGATCCGGACCACGTCCAGACCCTGCGCCGTGACACCTTCGGCGAACGCATCGGCCAGCGACGGTGAGCTACTGCGCATATCGTGGCCGATCACCACCTGGGTGACGGGTCGCTTCAGCCCGCCGGATCCGGCCTCGTCGCGCATCAGCCTGGCGAAGGCACCGCCGACATCGCGGACGAACGCCTCGTCGATCTGCTCACCCACCAGCCCGCGGACGTCATAGGCCTTGATCACAGCGTTGACTGCGGCGGCGGGCCGAGGCATGGCTGTCCTCGCTCTCTGGATCGACCGGACGTGGGAAAAGATGACTCGGCAGCCAGCCTAGTGGCTCACGAATTCCGCCGCCGGAGGTCCCGCCACCCAGCTGAATGTTCTATTCGGTACCGGTGTCGGGCGGGTCGGGTAACACCCGCAAATGCCCGCGCCGGCGGCCGTTGGATTCCGGTCGGCGCACCGGCGGGGCGATCAGCGCACCCCCCGGAAGTCCCGTCGACGGGTCCGAGAAACCGGCGGTCACGCCGTTCACCAACGAGGGCAGACCGTCGTTGCGTTCACGCACCGCGTCGGCCAGCGCCACCAGATCGTCCTCGTCGGGATGCGAGGGCAACGGTCCGGCGTGCCGGACCAGTTCCCAGCCGCGCGGTGCGGTGATACGTCCGGCGTGCACGACGCACAGATCCCACGAGTGCGGCTCCGACACGGTCGCCAGGGGTCCGACGACAGCTGTCGAGTCCGAATAGACGAAGGTCAGCGTCGCCACGGCGTAGTGCGGGCACCCGGGCCTGCAGCAGCGACGGGGAACATTCACGTTGCGAAGATTATCGTGCGGAAACGTCGCGGGCATACGGACACGCGCAGTGCGACGAGGGCCGATCTCCAACCGTTACCATCTCATCCGTGGCTCAGCGCACCCCTCGCGGATCACGCCGCGGCCGCGAAATGCGCGGGCCGTTGCTCCCGCCTACCGTGCCGGGCTGGCGCAGTCGGGCAGAGCGATTCGACATGGCCGTGCTGGAAGCCTACGAACCGATCGAGCGCCGCTGGCATGACCGGGTGGTCACCCTCGATGTGGCGGTCGACGAGATTCCCCGCATCGCACCGAAGGATCCCGAGAGCGTGCAGTGGCCCCCAGAGGTGGTCGCTGACGGTCCCATCGCCCTGGCGCGCCTGATCCCCGCCGGCGTGGATGTGCGCGGCAACTCCACCCGCGCGCGAATTGTGTTGTTCCGCAAGCCGATAGAACGCCGCGCCAAAGACAGGGACGAGCTGTCGGATCTTCTTCATGAGGTACTGGTGGCCCAGGTGGCCACCTATCTGGGTGTCGAACCGTCGGTCATCGATCCCTCGATCGACGACGACTAGCCCGCAACGCAGAACGGCTCAGCCGTGAGGCCGAGCCGTTCTGAATCCCCGGGTCGCTACGCTCCTGCCCGCCGGACCTGATCCCCGGGTCGCTACGCTCGCGCCCGCCGGACCTGTCAGATGATGCCGCGCTTGAGGCGGCGCCGTTCTCGTTCTGACAAGCCACCCCAGATACCGAACCGCTCATCGTTGGCCAGTGCGTACTCCAGGCAACGGTCGCGCACCTCACAGCCCAAGCAGATGCGCTTGGCCTCCCGAGTGGAGCCGCCCTTCTCCGGGAAGAAGGCCTCAGGGTCGGTTTGCGCGCACAAGGCACGCTCCTGCCACTGATCGTCTTCCTCATCGGTCGCGGCCGCATCGAAATCCATCCGTTCCGGCACCAAACTCAACTGCGGGCGCCCGGGCACCTCGAATGACACCGGGTCGGTAGTGGTGTGCGGTTCGTTGTCCACTGAACCGAGCAGCCGGTTGTCGAACCGGAGCACGCGGTCGAAATCGACCTGCTCAAAAGACATGTTCCGCCTCCTCACCTGATTAATAGTCCCCATATTGGAGCTCTACGGAGCTCCTGTCCCGCCAACACTATTGTGGTGTAAGGCCATCCCAGATACGCTCACCCTCGAACACATTCGAACAAGTGATCGAATCTTGGTCTGCGACACCGGAACCGGGGTGCAACCGCGAAATGACACTGATGTGATTAGACACTTGTTAGCTGCCAGGGTCAAGCGGTAGGGCCTGTTTTCATACCATCTCGTGACATAGATCCGGCGTGTCACTGCACCGGCGTGTTCGCCACACCCCGGCGCGATGTCCGCCACACAGGCCCGCTGGCCTAGGGTCTGAAGACGTGAAGGTCACCGTTTTGGTCGGCGGCGTGGGTGGCGCCCGGTTCCTGCTCGGAGTGCAGCACCTGCTGGGGCTGGGCCAGTTTGCCAACCAAACGAGCCAGGATCCCCCGTCATCCGGCGGCCCCGCCGATCACGAGCTGACGGCCGTCGTCAACGTGGGCGATGACGCGTGGATGTTCGGCGTGCGCATCTGTCCGGACCTCGATACCTGCATGTACACCCTCGGCGGCGGCATCGACCCGGAGCGCGGCTGGGGCCATCGCAACGAAACCTGGCACGCCAAGGAGGAACTCGCCGCCTACGGGGTACAGCCCGACTGGTTCGGCCTCGGCGACCGGGATCTGGCCACCCATCTGGTGCGCACCCAGATGCTGCGTGCCGGGTATCCGCTGTCCCAGGTGACCGAGGCACTGTGCGATCGGTGGTCGCCCGGCGCCCGGCTGCTGCCCGTCAGCGATGACCGCAGCGAGACGCACGTGGTGGTCACCGATCCCGAGGGGGAACGTCGTGCCATCCACTTCCAGGAATGGTGGGTGCGCTACCGGGCCCAGATACCCACTCACAGCTTCGCGTTCGTCGGCTCCGACAAGGCAACGGCCGCACCCGGAGTGCTCGACGCCATCGCCGGTGCCGATATCGTACTGCTCGCCCCGTCGAATCCGGTGGTGAGCATCGGGACCATCCTCGCCGTTCCCGGCATCCGCGGGGCGCTGCGCTCCACCGCCGCACCGGTGATCGGCTACTCCCCCATCGTCGCCGGAAAGCCGTTGCGCGGCATGGCCGACGAATGTCTGCGCGTGATCGGTGTCGAATCCTCTTCCCAGGCAGTCGGAAACCACTTCGGCGCCCGCAGCGGGACCGGCATCCTGGACGGCTGGCTGGTCGACGAGGGCGACACCGCCGCGATCGACGGTGTGAAGGTGCGCCAAGCTCCGCTGTTGATGACCGATCCGGCCGCCACCGCCGAGATGGTGCGCGCGGGAATCCGGTTGGCGGGCCTGAGTCTGTGAGTGACGTGACGAGCACCGACCACGGCACCTCGAAAGCCATCGAGATCATCCCGGTCCTCGGCCTCGGCGAGTTCCGGCCGGGTGATGACGTGTCCGCGGCCATCGCGGCGGCCGCCGACTGGTTGCGCGATGACGACGTCGTCGTGGTCACCAGCAAGGTGCTGTCCAAGGCCGAAGGCCGCATCGTCGCCGCACCCACCGATCCCGAGCAACGGGACGCCTTGCGGCGCAAGCTCATCGACGACGAAGCCGTCCGCGTGCTGGCCCGCAAGGGCCGAACCCTGATCACCGAGAACGCCTTCGGGCTCATCCAGGCCGCCGCCGGGGTGGACGGTTCCAATGTCGACGGCGCCGAACTCGCGCTCCTGCCGGTCGATCCGGACCGCAGCGCGGCCGCGGTACGCGACGGACTGGCGCAGCGCCTCGGAGTCCGGGTCGGCGTGGTGGTCACCGACACCATGGGCCGGGCCTGGCGCAACGGTCAGACCGATGTGGCGATCGGCGCCGCCGGACTGACCGTGCTGCACGGCTACGGCGGCTCACACGACAGCTTCGGCAATGAACTGGTCGTCACCGAAATCGCCGTCGCCGACGAACTCGCCGCGGCCGCGGACCTGGTCAAAGGCAAGCTCACCGGGATACCCGTCGCCGTGGTCCGCGGACTGACACTGCACGACAACGGCACCGGGGGCCGCACCCTGGTCCGCAGCGGCGAGGACGATCTGTTCTGGCTCGGCACCGCCGAGGCGATCGAACTGGGCCGCACCCAGGCGCAGCTGCTGCGCCGATCCGTTCGCGCATTCCGGCCCGACCCGGTCGATCCGGCACTCATCGAAGCCGCGGTGGCCGAGGCGCTGACCGCCCCCGCCCCGCACCACACCCGTCCCGTTCGGTTCGTCTGGTTGCGCGACCCCGCCACGCGCGCCGAACTGCTGGACGCGATGAAGCGCCGGTGGGAAGCCGACCTGAGCGGCGACGGCCGCACCGCCGAGGAGGTGGCCCGTCGCGTGAACCGTGGCCGGATCCTCTACGACGCCCCCGAGATCGTCATCCCGTTCATGGTTCCCGACGGGGCGCACCACTATCCGGACCCGGCGCGCACGGCCGCCGAACACACCATGTTCACCGTCGCCGCCGGCGCGGCGGTGCAGGGCCTGCTGGTGGCCCTGGCCGCGCGGACGGTCGGCAGCTGCTGGATCGGGTCGACCATCTTCGCCGCCGATACCGTGCGCCACCAGCTGGGCCTACCCGATGACTGGGAACCGTTGGGCGCCATCGCAATCGGGTTCCCGCCCGAACCGCTGACACCGCGTGAGCCGGCCAGCACCGACGGTCTGCTGGTACGTCGATGACCTTGCATTCCTCGGTGCTGGAGGCGCTGACGCGCTGGGCGGCACCGAATCCCGAGCAGGATGCGCTGCGGCACGCGGTGCTGGCCTTCGTGCTGGCCCGGCCCGATGCCTGCCGTCGCGCCTGCGTACCCGGCCACATCACCGCATCGGCGTTGGTCCTCGATCACACCGGCACCCAGGCCCTGCTGACCCTGCACCCGCGGATCGGGCGCTGGCTGCAACTCGGCGGGCACTGCGAGGACGAGGACTCCGACATCGCCGCCGCGGCGCTTCGCGAAGCCACCGAGGAGTCCGGTATCACCGGCCTGCGGCTGGATCCCGAACTGGCCGCGATCCACGTCCACCCGTTGACCTGCTCGCTCGGTGTGCCGACCCGCCACCTCGATCTGCAATTCGTGGCACACGCCCCGGCCGGCGCCGAAATAGCGTGCAGCGACGAGTCACTCGATCTGCGGTGGTGGCCGCTGGCCGCGCTGCCCGAGGGCGACCCGGCGCTGCACGCACTCGGCGCCGCGGCGGCCCGTCGATCGGCCTGAGGACTCAGACGTCCGAGGAATACCGGATGCCGCCGTCCGGAATGGTCACACCCGGCCACACCCGCGCGCCGCGCAGCAATTCACACCGCGCACCGATATCGGCACCGTCGCCGATCACCCCGTCACGGATGAGCGCACGGGGCCCGATCCTCGCACCGAAACCGATGATGGAGCGTTCGATCACCGCGCCGGCGTCCACCCGGACGCCGTCGAAGATCACCGCGCCGTCCAACCGCGCACCCGCACCGATCTCGGCACCCCGGCCCACCACGGTGCCGCCGATCAGCACGGCACCCGGGGACACCGAGGCGCCGTCGTGCACCAGCGACTCACCGCGAGCATGCGTCAGCGCCGGGGACGGGGCGATACCGCGGACCAGGTCGGACGAGCCACGCACGAAATCGTCGGGCGTACCCATATCGCGCCAGTACGAGTTGTCGACGTATCCGCACACCTTGCGGCCGTCGGCCAGCAGCCCCGGAAACACCTCGCGTTCCACCGAGACCGGACGGCCCTTCGGCAGCGCGTCGACGATCTCGCGCCGGAAGACATAACAGCCCGCGTTGATCTGGTCCGTCGGCGGATCCTCGGTCTTCTCCAGGAACGCGGTCACCCTGCCGACGGTGTCGGTGGGGACGCAGCCGAACGCGCGAGGGTCACTGACCCGGACCAGGTGCAGGGTGACGTCGGCCTGATTCTCTTCGTGCGAGGCCAACAGCGCGCCCAGATCGGCGCCGGAGAGGACGTCGCCGTTGAACACGAGCACGGTGTCATGACGCAGCTTGGAGGCGACGTTGGCGATACCGCCGCCGGTCCCGAGCGCCTCGGTCTCGACCACGTACTCGATCTGCAGACCCAGTTTGGAACCGTCACCGAACTCGGCCTCGAACACCTCGGCCTTGTACGAGGTCCCCAGGACGACATGTTCGATCCCGGCCGCCGCGATACGCGAGAGCAGGTGGGTGAGGAACGGCAGGCCGGCGGTGGGCAGCATCGGTTTGGGCGCGGACAGCGTCAGCGGGCGCAGCCGGGTGCCCTGGCCGCCGACCAGCACGACGGCGTCCACCTTCTTGGGATCCACAGGAGCATTCAACGTCAGCGTGGTCCTTTCGCCTGCCGGCGCCGTGAGCGACGCACCACCGCGCCGGACCGGGCGGTCAGCGCGGCCTTAATCGTCCAACGTAGCGGCGCCTGCCACCAATCGGGGTAGCGATCGGCGAGAAAGGTGTAGGTACTCCGGTGGTGCGCGGCCAGGTTGCGCGCGGGGTCGCGCCCGGTGGAATGACCCTTGTCGTGCAGCACCTCGGCGGCCGGCACGTAGACGTTGTCCCAACCGGCCTTGGCCAGGCGATTCCCGAGGTCCACATCTTCCATGTACATGAAGTAGCGCTCGTCGAACCCGGCGATGGCGTCGAACGCGGAGCGCTTGAGCAGCAGGCAGGAGCCGGAAAGCCAGCCGACCACCCGCTCGCTGGGCGCCAGGTTCTCCTGGCGGTAGGCCGCGCTCCAGGGATTGGATTTCCACACCGAGCCCACCACGGCGTGCATGCCGCCCCGGATCAGGCTCGGCTGCAGCCGTGCCGAGGGGTACACCGTGCCGTCCGGGTCACGGATCAGCGGCCCGAGCGCACCGGCGCCGGGCCACCGCCCGGCCGCCTCGATCAGCGCGTCGATGCTGCCCGGACCCCACTGCACATCCGGATTGGCCACCACGAAGTACTCCGCGTCGCTGTCGGCCAGGTAGCGCTGCACCGCCATGTTGACGGCACTGCCGTAGCCGAGATTCGCGCCGGTCCGCAGCAGGTGCACCTCGGGATGGTTCGCCACCGCGGCCTCCGGTGCGCCGTCGGTCGAACCGTTGTCCGCCATCACCACGGTGACCGGCAGTTCGGTGGCGTGCGGAAGTGTCGCCAGGAAGCGCTCCAGGTGCGCTCCCGGCGAGTACGTCACCGTCACGACGGTCAGTCGGCCGATCCGTGGGGTGCCCGGCTCGGGGTTCGACCGATCGTCTGTCACGGCGTCGAGGGTATCGACGTGCCGGCGCCCGGAAGCCTGCGGGGCCGCCCCCTGCCGCGCGATCCGCACTCGGTCCCGACTAGCGGGCGAGGACGCTGGCGGTGAACTTCGGCTGCCAGTCCGTCGTCAGCAGTGCACCGAAATTCGCTTCGCGGTCACCGCGATTGGAGCTGTCGTTGTCGCGGATGCTGTAGATGAACGCGGGCCCGACGTAACCCAGACCGGCCGCGGCGGCCAACACATCGGTGATCTGCTTGGCCTGCTCCTGCTGGCTCACGCCCTCGGCGGTGTCACTGGTCGGCGCGCCGAGCTCGGTGAACCAGATCTTCTTGCCGCCGTCACCGGCACCGGTCATCACATCGTGCATCAAGCCGACCTCGGACCACCCGCCCTCGGGGTCGGCCGCGATACCGCCCGGCGTCACATAGGGGTGCGCCGCGGCGGCATCGAACGATCCCTGGACACCCGCGGCGTACAGCTGCTTGAGGAAGTTCGACGGAGACTCCGGGCCGGGCTGGCGACTGAGACCGGACATCACCACCGTGGCGCCGGGGTTGGCGGCCTTGATGGCCGGGTACGCGGCCTTGAGCATCCCGGCGTAGACGGCAGCCCGGTTCTGGGTGAAGCCCATGAACAGCGGCAGGTTCGGCTCGTTCCAGACCTGCCAGGCCTGAATCCGGCCGGCGTAGCGTTGCACCGCCTTGCCGGCGAAGTCCGCGAACTGGGAGGCGTCGGCCGGCGGCACCGACGGGAGCAGCGAGTTGAGTGCCTGCGGGCGTGCCCACGGCGGGGTGTAGAGCAGGACGCCCAGCACCCGCAGACCCTTGGCGGTGGCGGTGTTCACCGCGTTGTCCAGGTAGGCCCAGTTGTACTGGCCCCTGGTCTTCTCGATCGTGCTCCAGTCGACGGCGACGCGGTACCAGGAGGCACCCGTGCGCGCGACGGCATCGAGCTCGCGATTGGTGTCCTCGAACGGCTCGTAGGTCGGCGCTGCGCCCTGCCCGAACCCGTAACCGTCGGCCGGTGCGACGACTCCGGCATGCGACACCGCCGGCCCGACGGACACGAATGACGCGACCAGCGCTGCGATCAAAACAGCACGTCGCGCGGTATGTCCCAGGGTTCTCAGCATAAACGGCATGTTATCGCACCCTCGTTTCGGTGAAATTGACACGCAGTCGACAGGGGGTCGACAGGGTATTGCCAGCTTCAGCCGGTTATCGGCGCCGAGAGCCCCGGTGTTACCCGCTCCCTGGAAGATCGGCAAAGTACTGCCACGCCGATCGGGCTAACGGGTACCGACGCCCGATCCCAGTAGCCTGTCGGGGTGCCCCGCCGAATGCTCCAGATCGCTGCTGCCGTGGTCGCCTCGACCGTCGTCGCAGGCACCGGCTTCGCGTGGACCACCATCCGCTCGTTCGAAGACGGCATCAACCACGTGAACTCGGCGGCCCTCGGTGGTGGTGGCGACGACGGCGCGATCGACATCCTGCTCGTCGGACTCGACAGCCGCACCGATGCGCACGGCAACCCCCTGTCCCCCGAGGAACTAGCCACCCTGCGCGCCGGTGACGACGTGTCGACCAACACCGACACCATCATCCTGGTCCGCATCCCCAACAACGGGAAGTCGGCGACCGCCATCTCGATTCCCCGCGACTCCTACGTCGATGCGCCCGGCCTGGGCAAGATGAAGATCAACGGTGTGTACGGCTCGGTGCACCTGGAGAAGATGAAGGAACTCGTCGAGCAGCAGGGCGAGGACCCCGCCACCGCGGAGCCCAAGGCCACCGAGGCGGGCCGCGAGGAACTCATCAAGACCGTCGCCAAGCTCACCGGCGTCACCGTCGACCACTACGCCGAGATCGGGCTGCTCGGCTTCGCGCTCATCACCGATGCCCTCGGCGGCGTCAACGTCTGCCTCAAAGACGCCGTGTACGAGCCGCTCTCCGGTGCGGACTTCCCCGCAGGCTGGCAGAAGCTCAACGGTCCGCAGGCCTTGAGCTTCGTCCGGCAGCGCCATGACCTGCCGCGCGGCGACCTGGACCGGGTGACCCGCCAGCAGTCGGTGATGGCATCGCTGGCCCACGAGGTGATCTCCAGCAAGACGCTGTCGAGCCCCTCCACGCTGAACCGGCTGCAGGACGCGGTGCAGCGCTCGGTGGTGCTGTCCGACGGCTGGGACATCATGGATTTCGTCCAACAGCTGCAGAAGCTGGCGGCCGGCTCCGTCGCTTTCGCGACCATCCCGATCCTGCAGGAGGACGGGTGGAGCGATGACGGCACCCAGAGCGTGGTCCGGGTCGACCCGACACAGGTCCGCGACTGGGTGGAAGGGTTGCTCAACGACCAGGCCCAGGGCAAGACCGAGGAGCTGAGCTACTCGCGGGAGAAGACGACCGCCGATGTCGTCAACGACACCGACATCAACGGGCTGGCCTCATCCGTGTCCGAGGTGCTCACCGGCAAGGGCTTCACCGCCGGCGCGGTGGGCAACAACGAGGGTGCGCACGTCACCAACAGCCAGATTCAGGCCGCCAAGGTTGATGACCTTGGGGCACAGGCGATTTCGAAAGAGCTGGGCAACCTGCCGGTCATCGAGGACGCCACTTTGGCGCCCGGCACGGTGCGCGTGGTGCTGTCCTCGGACTACACCGGACCGGGTTCGGGCCTGCAGGGGCCCACCGGCCTGTCCGGAGACTCCGCCGTCGTATCGCAAAGCTCGGGCGACGTGTCGGACTCCACCGACGCGCCCCCGCCGCCGTCGCCGATCCTCACCGCGGGTTCCAACGACCCGGCCTGTGTCAACTGATATGACGACAGTCAGTGCGGCACTGCTCGATCCGCTGATGCAACGCGATCCCGTCGGGCCCCGGATCACCTTCTACGACGATGCCACCGGCGAACGCATCGAACTGTCGACGGTGACGCTGGCCAACTGGGCCGCCAAGACCGCGAACCTGTTGCGCGACGAACTCGGCGCCGGGCCGGGCAGCCGGGTGGCGGTCCTGCTGCCGGCGCACTGGCAGAGCGCGGCCGTGTACTTCGGCATCTGGTGGGTCGGCGCGGAGGTCGCACTCGAGCGCACCAGTGCCGCGGAGATCGCCCTGTGCACCGCCGATCGCCTCGACGAGGCCGATGCGGCCGCGCCGATGGGTGAGATCGCCGTGCTGTCGCTGGACCCGTTCGGCAAGCCGGTACCGGATCTGGCGATCGGCCTGACCGACTACGCCACCGCGGTGCGGGTGCACGGCGATCAGATCGTGCCGGAACGCCACCCCGGGCCGGCACTGGACGGTCGCAGCGTCGACGAGGTCCTCGCCGGCGCATCGGAGAGCGCCCGGGCGCAGGGCCTCACCCCGGAGGACCGGGTGATGTCCAGCCGGCCGTGGTCCACCGCCACCGAACTGACCGACAACCTGCTGGCGGTCTTCGCCGCGGGGGCGTCGCTGGTACAGGTCGCCAACCCCGATCCGGCCGCACTGGACCGGCGCCGGCAGACCGAGAAGGTCACCCGGGGCTGATCACCCCGTCGGCGGGTCAGCGCAGCAGCTGGCGCGACATCACCACACGCTGGATCTGGTTGGTGCCCTCGTAGATCTGGGTGATCTTGGCATCGCGCATGAACCGCTCCACCGGGAAGTCCACGGTGTACCCGTACCCACCGAACAGCTGGACGGCGTTGGTGGTGACCTCCATGGCCACATCGGAGGCGAAACACTTCGACGCCGACGCCAGGAACTGCAGGTTGGACTCACCACGCTCACCGCGCGCCGCGGCCGTGTACACCATCAACCGAGCCGCTTCGATCTTCATCGCCATATCGGCGAGCATGAACTGGGTGTTCTGGAAATCGGCGATCGACTTGCCGAACTGCTTGCGTTCCTTGGTGTACGCGATCGACGCATCCAGCGCGCCCTGGGCAATACCCACGGCTTGGGCACCGATCGTCGGGCGGGTGTGATCCAGGGTGGCCAGCGCGGTCTTGAAGCCGGTACCGGGCTCGCCGATGATCCGGTCGCCCGGAATACGGCAGTTCTCGAAGTACAGCTCGGTGGTGGGCGATCCCTTGATGCCCATCTTGTGTTCCTTGTGCCCGGCCGAAAAACCTTCGTCGTCCTTATGCACGATGAACGCCGAAATCCCGTTGGCGCCCTTGTCCGGGTCGGTCACCGCCATGACGGTGTACCAGGTGGACTTGCCACCGTTGGAGATCCAGCATTTGGTGCCGTTGAGGATCCAGTCGTCACCGTCGGCCACCGCGCGGGTGCGCATCGCACCGGCATCGCTGCCGGCCTCCCGCTCGGACAACGCGTAGGAGGCGGTGGCCTCACCCGCGGCGATCGAGGGCAGCACCTTCTGCTTGAGCTCCTCGGAGCCACGCATCAACAGGCCGGTGGTGCCCAGCTTGTTGCAGATCGGGATCAGCGACGACGACGCGCACACCCGCGCGACCTCTTCGATGACGATGCACGCGGCGACCGCGTCGGCACCCTGACCGCCGTACTCCTCGGGGATGAACACGGCCGAGAAACCCGATCCGTCCAGCGCGGCCAGAGCCTCGTCGGTGTAGCGCGCCTGGGCGTCCACCTCCGCGGCGTACGGCGCGATCTCCTTCTCGCACAGCGCGCGCAGCACGGTGCGCAGCTCATTGTGCTCGTCGGACAGCTGGAACAGATCGAACGACGGGTTGTCCATCACAGGCTCCTTGCTACTCGTGGGTAACTTTAGGTGCTACGCCCGCGCTATTCCAAGCCGCCCAGTAATCGGTCGCGCAGCGCCGCATCCTTGGCCAGCACCGTCGCCTCCAGGTCGGCCTGGAACTGCTCGATCCGGGCGCGCAGCGCGGCATCGCCGGCACCCAGGATGCGCACGGCGAGCAGGCCGGCATTGCGCGCGCCGCCGATGGACACCGTCGCCACCGGCACCCCGGCCGGCATCTGCACGATCGACAGCAGCGAGTCCAGGCCGTCCAGCCGCGCCAGCGGCACCGGCACGCCGATCACCGGCAGCGGCGTCGCCGAGGCCACCATGCCGGGCAGGTGCGCGGCACCCCCGGCGCCCGCGATGATGACCTCGATCCCCCGGCCCGCCGCGGTCTGTGCGTAGTCCAGCATCCGGCCCGGTGTGCGGTGCGCCGAGACCACACCGACCTCGAACGGGATGTCGAACTCGGCCAGCGCCTCGACGGCCGCCTCCATCACCGACCAATCGCTGTCGCTGCCCATGATGACCCCGACCCGCGGACCCGCCTTGGCCCTGCCTTCAGTCATGTGAATGCCCATCCCATCCGTCCGTCCACTGTGCGTGCGACAACCAGTGCGCCGCCCGCTGAGCTCGTTCCCTCAGCCCCGCAACGTATTCCGCATTGTCGGCAGATGCCGGGCCCACCCCTGCCCCATTCGGCCCGCCGACGATGTTCACATGCCCGATCTTGCGGCCCGGCCGCTCCCCCTTGCCGTACATGTGCACCTTGGCATCGGGCATCCGGCCGAACAGGTGGTGCACCCGCTCGTCCATCGACATCTGCGGGGTCTGCGCGGCACCCAGAACATTGCCCATCACGGTGACCGGGGCCAGCGCACCGGTATCGCCGAGCGGATAGTCCAGCACGGCACGCAGGTGCTGCTCGAACTGGCTGGTGCGCGCGCCGTCCATGGTCCAGTGCCCGGAGTTGTGCGGCCGCATGGCCAACTCGTTGACCAGGATCGCGCCGTCGGTGGTCTCGAACAGTTCGACGGCCAGCACGCCGACCACCCCGAGCTCATCGGCCAGCCGCAGGCCCAGCGCCTCGGCGGCCGCGGCGGTGTCCCCGCTCAGTCCCGGCGCCGGCGCGATGACCTCGACGCAGATGCCGTCGCGCTGAACGGTCTGCACCACCGGCCACGCCGCACCCTGCCCGAACGGCGACCGAGCGACCAGCGCGGACAGCTCCCGGCGCATGGCCACGCGCTCCTCCAGCAGCACCTCGACGCCGTCGGCCAGGTATCCCTGCACCACCTCCCTGGCCTGGGCCAGGTCACGGGCCAGCACCACACCGCGGCCGTCGTATCCGCCGCGGACCGTCTTGATCACCACCGGTCCGCCGATCCGGGCGGCGAACGTGTCCACGTCGTCGACGTCCGTCACCGCCGTGTACCGCGGGATCGGGGCACCGAGCGCCTCCAGCTTGCGCCGCATCACCAGCTTGTCCTGCGCGTGGATCAGCGCCTGCGGGGGCGGTGCCACCGTGACGCCTTCGGCGACCAACTGGTCCAGCAGCGCCGTCGGGACGTGCTCGTGGTCGAAGGTCAGCGCGTCGGCACCGGCGGCCACGCGTCGCAGCGCGTCCAGGTCCGTGTGGGCGCCGAGCACCACATCCGGGCTGACCTGCGCCGCGGGCTCATCGGGCCCGGCCGAGAGCACCCGCAGGGTCTGGCCGAGCGCGATCGCCGCCTGGTGCGTCATCCGGGCCAGCTGCCCACCGCCGACCATGGCGACGACGGGTACCGAGGAGCTATCGCGAGTTCGGGGCACGGGACCTATGTTGGCATGTCCGGATGGCGGCTCTGCACCCACCGCGACCTGCGCAGGTTCACGTTGGCAACCGAGTTTCCGTAGACTCGACCCTCGTGTCCTTTGCAGATGCCACGATCGCGCGGCTTCCCAGCCCGATCCGGCCGTTCGCCGAGCGGCACCACGAGCTGATCAAATTCGCACTGGTCGGTGCGACGACGTTCGTCATCGACTCGGCGATCTTCTACACGCTGAAGCTGACGGTGCTCGAACCCAAGCCGGTGACCGCCAAGATCATCGCCGGCATCGTCGCCGTCATCGCCTCCTACATCCTGAACCGGGAGTGGAGCTTCAAGGACCGCGGCGGCCGGGAGCGGCACCACGAGGCCCTGCTGTTCTTCGCGGTCAGTGGCGTCGGCGTGCTGCTGAGCATGGCACCGCTGTGGGTGTCGAGCTACATGCTCCAGTTGCGCGTGCCCGAGGTGTCGCTGACCGTCGAGAACATCGCCGACTTCGTCTCGGCCTACGTCATCGGCAACCTGCTGCAGATGGCTTTCCGGTTCTGGGCCTTCCGGCGGTGGGTCTTCCCCGACGAGAACGCCCGCAACCCGGAGAAGACGCTGGAATCCACGCTGACCGCGGGCGGTATCGCCGAGGCGTTCGAGGACCAGCACGAGCACGGACATCTCGGCGACAGTGCGCAGAAGTCCGGCCCGACCGGCACGGTCACGCCGCTGCGGCGGTCGCGCCGCTCGGCTCAGCTGGGCGATTCCTCGGACCCCAGGGTGTCGAAGACTTCGTGATACAGCAGCGAGTGGACCTGCTCCACCCGCGGAATGTCGTGGAACTCCAGCGGGTCCTGTGACGCCGACTCGATGATCAGCGTGCCGGTGCGCAACATCCGGTCCAGCAGCCCGTGCCGGAACTCCACACTGTTGATCCGCGCCAGCGGGATATCGATCCCCGACCGGGTCAGCAGCCCGTGCCGGAACATCACCCGCCGGTCGGTGATCACGAAATGCGTTGTCCACCAGTTGAGGAACGGCCACACCGTGAGCCACCCGACGATGATCACCCACAGCGCGGCAAGCACCATCAGCACGACTCGTTTGACGGTGCCGTCCCAGTCGGAGTTCTGCACGACGGCCGCACCGAACGAGGCCAGCGCGGTGACGATCAGAAGCACCAGAGCCGGTCCGATCAACCGCTTCCAGTGCGGGTGCCGGTGCAGCACCACCCGCTCGTCACCGGCGAGCACATTGTCCGGATAACCCACGCAGACGACCTTACTGCTCGGCAGCTCCCGGAGCGGGCCGTAAATGCACAATGTCACCGGCGGCGACCGTCACCGTTGCGTCCGCCGACTCGATACACAACTGGCCGCGGTCGTCGACTCCGGTGGCGGTGCCGACGATCTCACGGTCCCCCGGCAGCAGCGCCCGGACCCGCGCGCCGATCGTGCTGCTGCGCCGCCGGTACTCGGTCAGCACACCGCCGCCCCCGCCGCGCCATTGCTCGATACGCGTGCCGAGGTGCCGAAGGACGTTGAGCACCAACTGATCACGGTCGACGGTGCCACCGGCGGCGAGCACCGAGGTCGCGCCCGGCTGATCGATCTCGTCCGCGCCGACGGTCACGTTCAGGCCGATCCCGACGACGACCGCCCGTTGCGGCGAGGCGACCTCGGCCAGGATGCCGGCGATCTTGGCCCCGTCCACGAGTACGTCGTTGGGCCACTTGAGCGAGCCGGCCACACCGACCTCGTCGAGCGCCTCGACCACGGCAACGCCCGTCAGCAGAGGCAGCAGGGCCCAGTTCTGCTCGTCGACCCCCGCGGTCGACACACCGACCGACATCGCGATCGAACCCCTCGGAACGCCCGACCACACCCGGCCGCCGCGGCCTCGTCCGGCCGTCTGATGCTCGGCCAGCAGGACAGCACCACCGATGTCCTCACCGGCGGCCGCACGGGCGACCAGGTCGGCGTTCGTGGAGCCGGTCGTCTCGACGACGTCGAGACGGCGCCACCCTGGCGTGGCCGCGGTGATCTTCGTACGCAGTGCCGTGGCATCCAGAGGAGCCCGGTGAGTATCAGCAGTCATCGACAGTCATTGTGCACGGGTCGACCGGCGAAACGGTCGAGCAGCCATTGCAACTGCGTCGCCAGGTCGACATCTGAGTGTCCCTTGCCCGGCTGGAACTCGATGGTCACCGTGCCGCCCATGGCGCAGGCTCGCGCGATCGCGGCACGCGTCCACTCCGCATCGATGTAGGCGTCCGCTCCGCCGTACCACACCGACATCGGGGCAGACAGAGCACGTTGCGGAAGTGCCCACTGCTGTAAGAACTTTCGCAACGTCGCGGCAGCTTCCGGGGTGCGTGGTGCGAACTCCGACCCGGTCAGCTTGTCCGCGACCGCAGACCTCTTCATCAGCTCCGAACCCTGACACGCGGTCAGCACCGCCCAGTCCTGCGCGGACACGCCGCTGCGGAAATCGTCCCGGTCGAGATCGGGATGGCGCCGCGCCAGCGACTCGACGATCAACGGCATGCTCAGACGCTGTTCCCGGCTGAGCGTGCCGGCCGCCGCCAAGTCGACGAATTTCGTCACGTCTGCGGCGGGTGCGGCCGCGACCGCACCGATGAGCTGCAGTTCGGGCGCATACCCGCCGGCCTGTTCATTGGCCGCCCACGCGGCGGCGCCGCCCTGCGAATGACCGAACGCGGCCCACGTGGTCGACGTCTGCCCGGGGAACGCGTGCCGCAGCGCCCGAACGGAGTCGATCATGTTCAGTCCCGCCGTGCGGGCATCCAGATAGGGGTGCACCCCCTTGACGCCCAGGCCCTCGTAATCGGCCACCGACACGGCGTAACCCCGCTCGACCAGCGGCGCCACGAAGCTCAGTGCACCCTCCAGCCACGGCGACAGGGATGGCCCGCAGGGCCCGTCGATACCGACCGTGCCATGGCCGACCGCCACCACCGGCCACCCGCCGGCAGGTGGTTCACCCAACGGTGTGAACACCGAACCGGAGACCACGGTGGGTGCGCCGGTATCCCCCGACGTGGACCGATAGACGACGCGCACCGCCCGCAGGTTCCGTCCCGCCAGGGTCTGCGTCACCGACGGCATCGTGGTGGCCGTGACCAACGAACCCGGACCCGAACCGGAGAAGTCCGCCGTCGTGACCGGCACCGGCGGACCTTGCAGCGATGAGAAGGCGTTGTAGGAGGCGTTCACGAGCCAGGTCGCCGCGGGCACCGCGAGCGGCAGCAGTTGCACACCGCCGATGACGAACGCCACCGCGGTGACGAGTGCGAGGATCGCCTTGGCCCAACCCGCCGGGCCATTCACCGACGGGCGCCACATTCCAGCCACATTACCGGAGCCGAGCGGGACGGCTCTCGTGCGATTTCAGCCGGACGACGCGTCCGATCAGTAGGCGCCGGCCCCGCCCAGGACCGTGCGGACCGTCTTGAACGCGATGAGCACATCGCTGCTGATCGACCAGTTCTCGACGTAGGAGAGGTCCAGCCGAACCGAGTCATCCCAGGACAGGTCTGCGCGGCCACTCACCTGCCACAGTCCGGTGATCCCGGGCAGCACGAGCAGACGGCGACGCACCTGCTCGGTGTAGGCGTCGACCTCGCAGCGAAGGGGTGGCCGCGGACCGACGACACTCATGTCCTTGGCGAGGACGTTGAAGAACTGCGGCAGCTCGTCGATGCTGTAGCGCCGCAGAATGCGGCCCACCGGTGTCACCCGCGGATCCTCCCGGATCTTGAAGAGCACGCCACCGGAGAAGTCGTTGAGTGCACTCAGCCGGCCGACCTGCTTGTCGGCATCGACCACCATTGTGCGGAACTTGATCATCTTGAACGGGGTGCCGTCGATGCCGATACGTTCCGAGCAGTAGAAGATCGGGCCGCGGCTGGTGAGCTTGATGGCGATCGCGCTCAGGATCATCAACGGCGCGGCGCACATCAGCACCCCGAGGGACACCACCACGTCGAAGACGCGCTTCTGCAGCTTCTTGGTTCCGCTGTACTGCGGACGCTCCATGTGGATCAGGGGCAAGCCGGCCACCGGCCGCATGGTCAGGCGCGGACCTGCCACGTCGACCATGCCCGGGGAGACCACCAGGTCCACGCCGAGGCGGTCCAGGTCCCAGGACAGTTCCCGCACGCCGGCCGGGCCGAGGTGATCGGTGGTGGTCAGCGCGACGGTGTCGGCGCCGCTGGCCGCCAGCGCCGTCTCGACGCTGTGCTCATTGCCCAGGACCGGCAGCGACCCGACTCCCGGGATGTCGATGGTGCCGCCGGCGGGATGGCCGGTAAGGCACACCCCCACCACCGAGTAGCCGTAGTCACGCGCGCGGCCCAGGGATTGCACGAGGCTCTGCACGGCCGCGGGACTGCCGACCGCCAGCACCGAGTTCACACAGCGGCCGCCTTTGCGGTACCAGCTCAGTACCCGGCGAGCCAAGCTCCGGCTGATCATCAACAGCACGAGGCCGAGCGGGAACGCCACCGCCAGGTAACCGCGGGCGTATTCGGGCCGGAAGATCATCACGGTGACGGCGACGACGCCGATGGTCGACATGGTGGCCGAGATGACCCGTCGGTACTCCTCGGTCCCGGCGCCCACGATCCGCGGCGAGCGGGTTCCGTAGGCGGCCAGCATGCCCAGCCACATCAGGCCGAAGATCACGGACAACAAGCCGAAGTAGATGGTCAGCGGGTCGAACTGGGTAACAGGGCGCCCCAATCGGACCATCTGCGCACACGCCATCGCGGCACCCACGACGACCACATCGGAGACCGTCAAGGCGACGACGTAGCGACGTTGCCATGCCAGTCCTTGCGAACGGTCGGCAACCGCCACCAGCGGCGATTGCACCGAGGTCGCGTCCCGGGGTTCAGCAAACTGTCCGAGAGCAGTTGTATCACTAGAAACCAGTGCCACCGCTAATTCCCTCTCATCGTGGCGAGATTCTTCATATTACACACGTTTCAGGCCGACGGAGCATCTTTGCAGAGGTTTGCTAGCCACTAGTACGGCGGTGCAACATTGCCAGGGCGTCCGCAATCATGCCGACCGGGAGCTACCAGGAACAGCTGGACTGAGGCTTATCTCACCACAGACAAAAAGTTCTGCAACCGCAACGGGAATGCTAGTTGCCAGAAACCCGCCGTCAAAGCAATTCGCCGCATAAACCGCGGACGTATCGAGAATCACTTGAGAACGATTCAGCCGGGCCGGTGTCGGCGGCCTACTTTTTGGCAAACGTCATGCCCGAAAATGCACTTCACGGCCAGGCATTTCCGGCAGCGATGGACCACTGCGGGGGCAGCCCAGGATCAGGGCTTCGCGACGCACCCGTCGGTGACCGGGGCGCCGGCGAAACGCTCCCCCAGCCAGTCGACCTGGGAAGCGAAGTCGAGATCACCGTGTCCCTTGTCGGCCTGGAAGTCCGCTGTCACCACGCCACCGAGGTCACACGCCCGCCGCATCGCGTCCTCGGTCCAGGCCGGGGCGATGTACTCGTCCTTGCCCCCGTAGACCACCGACATCGGCGCCGACAGCCGCCGTTGCGGCAGCGCCCAGGCCTTGAGGTAGCCGCGCAACCGGTCGGCCGCCTCCGGAGAATTCGGTGCGATGTCCTCCGGCTGCAGGCGATTGATCACCGATTCCCGCTCGTGGACCTTGTCGCCACTGCAGGCGACCAGCACATCCCACTTCTCGGCGGCGATCCCGCGGCGATAGTCGTCCCGGTTGATATCGGGATGCAGCCGCGCCAGCGATTCCACGATCACCGCCAGCGTCGGCATCTGCTCGCGGGTCAGCTTCTGCTGAACCGCCAGATCGACCAGGCCTGCGACGTCGGCCGCCGGCGCCAGCGCCACCACCCCGACGGGCAGCATCTCCGGCGCATAGGTACCCGCCTGCTCCCCCGCGGCCCAGACCGCCCCGCCGCCCTGCGAGCCGCCCAGCGCGGCCCAGCGCTCCGAGACACCGTCGAAGGTGCGCCTCAGCGCCCGCACCGAGTCGATGACATTCAGCCCGGCGGTGCGGGCATCGAGATACGGATGCACCCCGGGGTTACCCAGGCCCTGGTAGTCGGCAACCGCGACCGCATAGCCGGCGGCCACCAGATTGGTCACCCAGTTGACAGCGCCCAACAAGGTGGGTGACAGCGACGGCCCGCACGGCTCGTCGATACCCAATGTGCCGTGCCCGTAGGCGATCACGGGCCAGCCACCGGGCGGCGGGGGGCCGCTGGGAGTGAACACCGAACCGGACACCACCGTGGGTGCTCCGGTATCCCCTTCGGTGGAGCGGTAGACCACCCGGGCCGCGCGAATCGGCGCACCGGTGAGGCGGCGGTTGAACGCGGGCATGGTGACGGCGCTGACGAGTGTCCCGGGCCCCGCGCCACTGAGGTCGGCGGTCGCGATCGGCTGCGAATCCTCCGGGTCGGGTTGTAATCCGACGAACTGCCGTGCCGACGGGGACACCGCCAACAGCAATCCCGCGGTCAGCACGACGACAACGGCGAACACCGCTGCCCACAACAGTTTTCGGCGTTTCACCGTTTCCGGAATCGTTTCGCCAGATCCAGCCCGGGCTTCTCGACGAAGTAGTAGGTGAGGGTCGCGACCGCCAGTGTGACGACGGTGACCACAGCCATGTTGCGCAACATGCCGCCCCAGGTGTCACCGGCCACCAGGTTGAACCGGCCCAGCAGCAACAGCAGCGGATAGTGCCACAGGTACACCGACATGGAGATCAGCCCGATGAAATAGAACGGCCGGGCATCGATCCACCGCGCCAATCTCGACGGGGCGCCCCAGGCCAACGGCAGGATGACCATCACGATGAACAGCGCGGAGACGATACCGAGAACGCCGTAGCCGAACGGGCTCAGATCCTTGACGAGTTTGAGCGTCAGCACGCCGAACACCGGAATGCCCAGGATCGCGGCCCGGTGAATCCACTTGGCCGCCCGTTCCCCGATGACCGCCTGCTCGATCGCCACGAACAGGATCGCCGCGAGCATGCCGTAGGCGAAGAGGTCGGCGTTGGTCAGGATGCTGCGGCTGAAGACCGCGGCCAGGTTCGGGCCCCAGTTCTGCAGCCAGATGTCGGGCATGTACGTCCCGCCGTCCGGGGTGAAGTTGTGCACGTTGACGTGCTCGTACACCCACGGGGTCAGGGCCCGGCCGATATAGGCCACCACCAGCAGGATGGCCGGGGCCACCAACGCCAGTTTCAGCGGTGCGACGTTCAACCGCCGGCGCAACGCGAACATCAACAGGCCCAGCAGGGGCAGCGACAGGTAGAACGCGATCTCCAGGGTCAGCGACCAGGACGGGTTGATGCCCGTCTGGACGTAGTCGGGGATATAGGTCTGCACCAGGGTCAGGTTGGCCAGCAGCTTGCCGGGATCGGTGATCATCCCGGTGCCGTGCTGGGTGCCCGGCAGCTGGGTCGTCGGATTGTCGACGTACACCGCACGGAGCACGAAGTTGCAGATCAGGAAGATGACCACATATCCGGGGAAGACCCGGAACACGCGGTGCAGAAAGTAGGTGCGGGTATCGGGCATGTCCGCACCCGGCTTGGTCAGCCTGCGCACGTACGGCAGGAACAGCAGGAAGCCGCTGAGCACGAAGAACAGGATCAACGCCAGCCCCAGGACATCCAGCAGCGCCTTGTGATGCGTGACCGGGGTGTAGAACTCGCCGACGTGGCCGACGACGACCGCCAGACAGCCCAGTCCGCGGATGCCGTCCAGCCCGACGACCCGTCGGTGTGTCGGCGAGCTCGCGATCACCTGGGATTCGATGGGCAGCTCGGCGGGCAGCTCAGCCTCGGCTCTCTCACTCATCATTGCGGCTCATTCATTCGGGCTCATCATTCAGGCAATGTCAGCTGAGGAACCTTGCGGATGGACGGGCCGCCCTCGACCGTGCAGGTGCTGACCGGCGGATCGCCCCTGAACCGCTGTTGGATCCAGTCCAGTGCCTCGGTCGGATCGAAGTCCCCGTGGCCGCGGCCGACCGCCACGAACGACGCGATGACACTGCCCATATCGCAGGCCCGCTGCACCGCTGCGTCGGTCCAGGCCACCGGGATCAGCTGATCTTGGTCACCCTGCAGCACCAAGGACGGCACGCCGGCCGGCGACCGGGGCAGCCCGCTCATCTGGATCAGGTACGTGCGCAGCTGGTCGGTGGCCGCCTGACTGGCCGGACGCAAGTCATCGGGCGACAGCGAGCTGGCGACATCGAGTCGCTTCTCGGTCGAATCGGCCGAACACCCGGCGAGCAGAGTCCAGTTCGCCTGCGCACCGCCGCGACGGTAATCGTCCAGGTTGAACTCGGGATGTTCGGTCTTGAGCGTCGTGAGGATCAGCACCATCGCGATCGACTGCTGAGGCGTCAGCGCCCCGGCCATCGCGAGGTCGGCCAGCCCGGAGAAATCGGCCGCCGGCGACACACTGACCGAACCGACCAGGTTGAGGTCCGGGCTGGAGTACGCGGCGTTCAGCTCGTTGGCGGCCCAGGACGCCTGACCGCCCTGCGACACCCCGAACGCCACCCACTTGTCCGAGGCGGCCGGGAGGAGTTTCCGGGCGGCCCGTGCGGCGTCGATCATGTTGTAGCCCTCGGTGGTGGCATCGAGGTACGGGTGGTAACCGGTCGTGGAGCCCAGTCCCTGATAGTCGGGCACCACCAGCACATAACCGAGCAACAACAAGGCCCGGATCGCATCGGCCGCACCGGACAACGACGGCGACAACGACGGCGCACAGTCGGAATGGATCCCGACGGTGCCGTGGCCGAAGACGATGACCTGCCAGCCGCCCTCGGGCGGGCGGCCGAGCGGCTCGAACACACTGCCGGTGACGGTCTGAAGGCTGCCGTCGATGCCCGAGGTGGAGACGTAACTGATCCTGGCCGCAACCTCGGAGGCCCGGATGATCCGGCGGTCGACGGTGGGCAGCGTGATCGCACTGCGCAGCGTTCCCGGACCCTCACCGGAATAGTCCGCCGGCAGGTGGAGCTCGTGATCGCCGCCTGACGACTGCGGGGCCGGCTCACCGGTCTTGGCGGCGCTGCAGCCGGTCAACACCACCATCGCGGCCAGCGCACTCGCCGTCAACGCACGCGCAGCGGTCCTCGCAGATTTCACAAAGCTCCTACGTCTTCCGGTGCGTCGCAAGTTTGACAATGTAATTTAGCTGCCCGCGCGTGCCCACGGTGCCACGGCCGATCTCGACCGCCAGCATGATCAGCACGCTGACCGCCAGGCCGACCCCCGCGCCGATCGCCATCGGCCCCAGGATCGGGGTCGGCACCAATTGTGCCGTCTTCGCCACGCCGACCGGCAACAATTCCGCAAGCGGGCCCTTGTACTGAATATCGTCGTTGAACTTGGACTCGAACCATTCGAGTTCTTTCGACAACGTCACCAGGTTGCTCCCGATGGCGTTGGCCTCCTTGACCGCGGTCTCCGGGTTCGAGTTGGTGACGGTGACACGCATGAACACCGAATTCGCCCGGCCTCGCGCGTCCGCCCCACCGGGCACCCATTCCGCCGACACCCGCGAGGCGAGCTCCTCGGGCGGGGTCGTCGACTGCAGTTCCTGGACGGCACGCTGCGCGACCAATGTGGACTTCGCCAACTCCACGTAGCTCGGAATGCGCAGTTTCGCGCCCATACCGCCGTAGTAGAGCGCGAACGTACTCGGGTCGCCGGCGACGGTGGCGAACACTTCGACGGAGGCCGTGTAGCTGGCCGGTCGCGTTTTCACCGCGGCGACGGCCGCGCCCGCCGACAACAAGGTGGCCACCAGGATGATCAGCCACACCCGCGCCAGCATCGAGGCGTAGTCGCGCAGCCGCGGTACCTCGACCGGGGCCCTCACTTGGGAAGTTCCGTCTTCTGCCAGTCCGCGCAGTTGCTCGGCGGAGCCGGGACCCCCGACAGCCGATCGTTGAGCCAACCCATCACGAAGGCCTGGTCCAGGTCGGCGTGCCCCTTGCCGGGGTCTTTCTTGATCTCCAGGTTGCTGCCCGCCGCACAGGCCCGGCTGATCGCCGTCTCGAACCAGGCCTGGTTGACCAGGCCGTCCTGGGTGCCGTAGGCGACCACCAACGGGCTGTCGATGCGCTGGCTGCTCGGCACCGCGCGGGCCGCGAGTTGCTCACGCAGCCACACCACGTCCTCGTAGGTCTTGGGCTTCAGGTCGGCGTTGGTCATCGTCTCCCAGACCCGGCCCACCTGGTCGAAGTCGGTCGGGATGCAGTTGAGAATCAGATCCCAGTTCGCCGCCGTGACCCCCGAGCGGAAGTCGTCCAGGTTCATCTCCGGGTGGAACCATTTGATCGACTGCAGGGCGTAGACCATGGTGACCCGCTGCTCATTGGTCAGGGTGCCGTTCCATGCCGCATCGGCCAGACCGGACATATCCGCCGCCGGCGCCATCGAGATGGTGCCCAGCAGATTCAGGCCCTTCCCGTACTCCTGCGCTTCCTCCGCGGCCGCCCACACGGCCAGGCCGCCGGCCGAGTGTCCGTAGGTCATCCACTTGTCGCTGATCTCGGCGCCGACCCGACGCGCCGCGCGCACCGAGTCGATGATGTTGTAGCCGTAGGTCTTCGCATCCAGGAACGGGTGGGCGTACCCCTTCACCCCAGAACCCTGGAAGTCGCTGGCGGTGACGGCATATCCGGCCTTGATGAACTGGTCCATGGACCAGGCCTGTTTCGGCAGGTTCGGAAACAAGCTGGATGCGCACTTGTAGAGCACACCCTTGGTGCCCTGCCCGAAGCCGATGACGGGCCAGCCACCCTTGGGCGGAACGCCCGCCGGGATGGCGATCGCCGCCGACACCTCCGTCGGCGTCCCGTCGATCCCCGAGGTGGACCGGTACACCACGCGCATGTACGTGGCGCCGTCCTCGTCGAGCAGTTCAGCCCCGCCCTTGATCGGCTCGACCGAGACCAACGATCCCGGTCCGTCGTCGGTCATGTCCGGCGGGGCAAGCTGCGGCTTGCCCTCGTATTGCGGGGCGAACGTCTTGATTGCGGGAGCATCCTGCCGCTCGGCCTGGCGGGGCGCCCCGGTCGAACAGGCGCTGACCGAGGAGGCCACCACGAGCACGGTGAGAAAACCGGCCAGCAGCGCGGTCAGCCGCCCCAGGCGCAGCGACTGCATGGATTACTCCGGTTGTCCCAGTTGAGCCCGATGGCGTGGCTGACCCGATTCCTGGTCCGCCGCGACAACCGGCAACTGCCCGATCACCTCGGTGGGCTGTCCGCTGTCACGCCCACTGTCGACTGCCGGCGCCTCGGCCTTGCGCTCGGCACGATCCTTGCGATTCGCGGGCTCACCGGTGGCCACGACGCCGATGAGCTCGGCATGGGCGGTCGCCAGGACGGTCAACGCCTTGCGTAAGGCGGCCGCCTTGGTGTGACCGATCCGCGCAAGCAGCAGGGCACCATCGCCCAGCGCCGCGGGCACGGTGCCGTCGGAGTACTTGACCAACGGCGGTGTGTCGATGAGCACGTAGTCGAAGTGCACGCGCAGCTCTTCGATCACCTGCGCGGCGGCGTCATCGCCCCACAACTGGCGACGCGCGGCGGGCAGCGGACCGGCCGGCAGCAACCGGAAATCGCCGACCCGGATGGTCGATTCAGCCAGGGTGGACTGCCTGTCGAGCAGGGTGGTGAGCCCCTTCTCGGCCGCCTGAGCGTGCTCGGCCTCGGACACACCCAGCAGCTGCGGCAGCGACGGATCGACCAGGTCGCCGTCGACCAGCAGCACCGAGTGACCCGATTCCGCGAGCACCGCGGCCAGGTCGGCGGCGGTGGTCGAACGGCCGTCCCCCGCCGACGGGCTGGTGATGGCGATGACGTGCGGGTGTTCCCCGTTCCCGGTACGCGCGAACTGGATGTTGGTACGCAGTTCGCGCAGCCGCTCCACGGCCACACCACCCGCAGCGAGGTCGATGACGCCCGGGCCGCCGTTGTTCTCCACCAGGGTGCCGATCAGCGCGCTGTCGGTGACGTCTTCGATGCGCTCCCGGCGGCGCACCCGGGTGTCCGCGATGCCGATGATCGCGGCCAGGACGATCCCGATAGCCAATCCGGCGAGGGCACCCAGAAGGATGCGGGTGACCAGGCCGGTGGACTTGACCGGGCTACCGTAACTCGCGTCATCGACCACAATGGCGCCCGCGGCAGACTCGCCGCCGCGGCGCGATGTCTCCAATTCACCGGTGACCTTGACGAGTTGGTCGGCAATGGCATTGGCATAAAGCTGAGCGGTGGCCGGATCCGGATCTGTTGCCGTGATGTCGAGCAACACCGTTTGCGGCAGCGGAACCGCGGTGATCTTCGCCCGCAATTCTTCGACGGTGATAGGCGCTTTCACCTGGTCGATTGCCCGCGCCGCTACCTGTTCACTGGTGGCGAGCCCCGCATAAGAAAACACCCGTTCTTGCGAGAACAAGTTGTTCTGATAAGCGTCGCCGACCCCGGTACCACTCTGCGTACTGACGAAAAGCCTTGCTGTGGAGGTGTACTCCTGTTTGGAGAATTGGTGCAACACAGCGCCGACACCGGCACCGATCACCGCCGCAAGCAGGACAACCCACCAGAGCCGGCGAAAAATCCGCACATAATCACCGACAGCCAACTGGGCACTCCGTTCGCTCTTTGGTCACCATGACGCCCTCACGATAGCGCCCTCGCCTAGCAAAACACACCGGAGACACCTCCCAGGCACACAGTCCCTGTGGCGAATCCAGCGAAGACAATGCGAGGATAGTTCGGTGCGAGGGGGACCGCAGATCTGGCAGGAGATGAATCGACATTGAAGCTGCCCGCATATTCACGAACTGAAATTGGTGCGGGGGTTGCCGCCTGTGTGCTGGGACCGCTGGCCGCGATTGCCGTCACATTGGGCGGCAAACCTGCGGTCATCGCGATCGCCGGCCTGTTGGCCCTGATAGTGGCGGTCTATATCGGGATGCGTCATCCGCTGTGGCTGTACTACGGCACGGTGATCTTCGTCACCGCGTTTCCCTTCGGGTACTTCCCCGGCGTGCACCTGCCGATCTACCTGGTGCTCGGATGCGGGTCCGTGCTGGCCTTCCTGCTGTATCCGCGGGCGGTGCGGCGGCGATCGCCGCTGATGACGGCCGTTCTCGTGTTGATCCTGATGTCCGCCCTGTCGATGATCGTGACGTTCTCCGCGCCCGTGAACATCATGGACTTCGCCAAGTGGGGTATCGCCACAGGCTTCATGTTCGTCCTGCTGGCGCTCCCGAACGACCAGCTGAGAGGAATCGGCAAGGCCGTCGTCTACTCCTGCACGTTCAGCGGCGTGATGGGTGCCATCGCGGTGGCGCAGGGCACGACGAAGTGGGTCTACGCGCCGTTCTCGATCATCGGTTACTACGCCGCCGACCGGTTCTACATCACCGGCGGTACCCACACGCTGCCCAAGAGCGGCCGGTTCGACGTCGGCGAGGGTAGCGAGACCTTCCAACGCCTGGGCGGAATGTGGGCGGACCCCAACGCCGCCGGCATCGGCCTGGTGATCGGTATCGCGCTCGCCGCCATCTTGTTCACCGGATGGCAGCGGGTGACGCTGATGAGCCTGCTGTCGGTGTGCATCGTGCTGACGCTGAGCCGCGCGGCGCTGTCCAGCGTCCTGGTCGGCGTCGCTCTGGTCTTCATCTTCCACAAGATGCGGTCCCGCGACCGTCAGGTCATCGTCGCCACCCTGTTCGTCGCGGCCGCGGCCGCGATGTCGATCCCCGCGGTCCGAAAACGGTTGACGGGCTCACTGGGCGAGAACGACGCCGGCGCATCGGACCGCATCGCCGCGATCCGCGAATTCCCCATGCGCCTGGGTGACCACTGGATCTTCGGGCGCGGTTGGTCACTGCGTGAATTCAAAGACGGACCGTACGCGTTCACCGAGAACTTCGTGTCCAATGCACCGCTGATCGCGGTGCACCGTGGCGGACTCGTCGCCGGTCTGTCCTTCGTGGCGGTCATCATCATCGGGTGCGTCGTGGCCGCCAAACTGATCCGCAGCGACTCGCTGCCGTACGCGTTCTTCGGCGGCGTGTTCATGGCGTTCTCGATCATCGCCCTGAACCTGGACCACCCGGTCGTGGTGATCGCACAGATGGCCTTCATGTACACGTTCTTCTTGACGTTCCTGCAATACGCCGACGAGCAACGCAAAACGGGTGCACTCGACTCACCCAAGGTGCCCGCGCCCCTGTCGAAACCTGTTGCGGCACAAGAGCCGAAACTAACCGCTACGACCGCCCAATAGCTCGGCGACCGCCCGGTGCGGCCGGCGGTCGGTCCAGTAGTCCTGGTTGAGGCGGTACAGCCGCTCACCTGCCTCGGCGGCTCCGGCGCTGTTCAGCAAGTACTTCCGGCACTGCTCGATGAACGCCGCGTCCCCGTCGAACACACCGAGCCCCAACAGCTCCCCTAGGGAGCCGACGGCAGCGGTGGTCCCCACCACGGGCAGCCCCATGCGCGCCGCATCCAGGATCTTCACCCGCACTCCCCCGCCCGTGCGGATCGGCGCGATCATCGCCCGGCAGGTCCCGAGGAAGCCGGCAAGGTCGTCGACGAAGCCCAGATCCCGGACACCGGGCGGATATTGGGGCTCGGGGGCGTTGGCCGCCTTGGCGCCGATCACGCACAACTCGGCACCGTCGATCCCTTCGGCGATCCGGGGCCACAGCCGCAGTGCCTCTTCGAAGGCCTCCTGGTTGGGCGGCCAGTCCCGGGTGCCCATCAAGACCAGCCGACGCGGTGTCGAGGCCACGGCGACCTGCTTGCCCGGCGGCAGGGTGATATCCATCCAGCGCGCATCGCGCACCCCGTGGGAGCGATAGAACTGCGCTTCCTCGGCGTCGAAGGTGCCGACCGCATCGGCGACCCGAGCCACCCTCAGTTCGTCGTGGAGCAACCTCCCGACCTGCAGCCGGCCGAGCACTCCCCGGGTCGCCCGCCACACCAGCGATTCACTCACGTGGGTATTGACCACGAACCGTGACTTTCCCATCCGCGAGCTGCGCAGGAAGGATTCAGCCATATAGCTGTGCTCGGCAACGTAGATGTCCGCACCGGCGGCGTCTATCGCCGCGACCAGGTCGTCATTGTCGAACCGGGCGTGCACCAGACTCCGCCGGGTCCGCACGACATCGAGGAGCAGACGCAGGGGCTGCACACCCGATTTGGCCACCCGCACCAGCGGCACCCCATCAAAGGTCAGCGTCCCCGCCGGTTCGTGGGACAGGCAGATCGCCGACACCTCGAATGTCTGGGCGGCCAGTTCCATGACCAGACGGGACAATTCGACGTCGCCGCCGTGGTCGGCCACCGGGTCCTTGGACAGCAGGAAACAAGCGGTCGCTCTGTCGGGGTTCGTCTTGTCTGCGTTCGTCTTATCTGGGGTCATGCCACAGGTTTCCGGTACAGCACGCGAACGTAGATGGCCAACAGCATGGCGTCGGTGACGACGGCGGCGATGGCCGCACCGACCGCACCGGCCCCCACCAGCAGTGCCACCAAGCCCAGCCTGATCGGGACGATACTGAAATTGGCGATCAGCCGGATGCCGTCCCGATGCTGGTTGTAGAGCACCGCCTGGAACACCGTGCTGATCGTGCGCATGGCGCAGAACAGGGACATGATGGTCATCGCGACCGCCAGTTCCTCCGGCACCGCGGGGACCACCATCATGACCAGACCGGTGATGAGCACCAGCACCCCGGCCGCCACCCCGAGCAGCACCGTGCCCTTCAGGGGTGGCCCGGCCGACACATGACCGTCGCCTTCGCGCAGCGCCTGGTTGTAGGACATGCCGAAGGTCTGGCCGACCGCGACGATCGCGAGGGTGACCGTGGTGCAGATGCCGTAGTAGCCGGCGGTGGTGCTGTTGGTGAGCCACCCGAGCAGCAGCAGGTCGCCCTGCACACCGGCCATGATCGCGAACGTCTCGCCGACCAGGATGGCGATCAACCGCGGTGAGCCCGGGATGCCCGGACGGTGTCGCAACGCGATGGGCCCCACCCACAGGGCGGTCAGCACGTACGGCGCGACCAGGATGGACGTCGCGATCTGCAGGGTGGGGTGCGGTACCGCGAACAGGTAGATGCAGGCCGGTACCACGCTCGCGAACTGCCGCCCGGTGTCGATCTGCGCCGCCTTGTGCGGGTGGCCGTCGCGCAGGGTGCGACTCTCCCAGGCTTTCAAGGTCAACTCGCCGCCGGAGACGAACAGACCGAAGGCGGCGACGTAGTTCACCTCGAGCAGCGCCAGGCCGACAGCCATGAAGCCGACGCCGAGCAGATACCGGGTGGCACGGTCGGACAGGAAATGTTCCTCCGACTCCCGTACCGACCGGACCACGAACAGGTTGTCGATCGGCGACCCGATCAGTGAGTACACCGCGTAGGCCATGGCGTACTTGCCGTAGTCCGCGATACCCAGTTGACCGACCAGCGCCAGCGTCCACACCATCCCGCCGGCGCGGCCGCCGTACATCCAGAACGCCGCCCACAAGGCGTGGGTCAGATGCTGCGAGCCCGGCTTGGCCACGACGGGTTCGCCCGTCTCAGACACCGGCGGACCTGCTGTCGAGGAGTTGTTGCCATACCGCCACGAACGCCTCGGCGGTGCGCGCGGGCGAACGCTCCTGCCGGGTCCGGTCGGCGTTGACACCCAATTCGGTCAGCCGGGCTTCGTCATTCAGCAGCGTCCCGATCTCGGTCGCCAAGCGACCGGGATCCGCTCCCGGCGGAACGACCACCACGCCGTGTTCGGGATCCAGTTCGGCCAGTGACCCGTAACCGGTGCAGACGACCGGCGTGCGGTAGGCCATCGCGTGCGCCACCACCCCGGAGGCGGGATAGGTCTCGGCATAGAAATGGCGTTTGCCGTACGGCAGCGCGATGGCCCGGACCGAGGCGAAGAAGGCGTCCTCGGCGGCACCGTCGACCCCGCCGAGAATCTCGATACCGTCGGCCCGGGGCAGGTCCTCGGTGCCGCGGCCGGCAACCCGGATCAGGATATCGTCGGGCAGTTGGGCCCGGATCTCGGCGATCTGCTCGAAACCCTTGCCGCGATAGACGAATCCGAAGAATCCGACTGCCTTCGGACGATCCTGGGCGGGCGCGATGACGGGCCGCTCCCGCACCAGGTGCGGGATGTAGGCGGTGCGGGTACGCGGGTAGGTGCGTTCGATCGATCCTCGCCCCGTCTCCGTCAGCGCGATCAGGGTCCGCTCCCCGTACACCCGGCCCTCGATGGCCCGCGACAACGGGCGCAAGGGGTAGTGGATGCCGTGGGTGAGCAACCGTGAGTTGGCGATGAACCGCGGCCGGGCCAGGAACCACAAACCCTGGGGCGGATCGTGGATGGTGGCGGTCACCGGTACCCCGGACAGGCCCGCAACCGCCCAGAAGGTGGGCATCACCCCGGTCGACAGCTCGGCATGCACCAGGGTCCGGCCGGGGGGCCCGTCGGCCACCAGGGTGCGCACCCGGGCCCGGTGCCGGCGCACGTCGGCCAAGGTGTCGATGCCCGGGCCGGCGGTGCGTTCCTCGACGACCTCGCCGAAATGCGGGCGCAGCGCCTCCACCAGGTCCTGGGCGTAGTCGCCTACTGCGGTCTGCCCTTCGTCGGGGGCGACGAAGACCAGGCGGTGGTCCTGCAGCGAACCACCGAGCACACGCCCCATCAGTAGAACGGCGGGGGTCGGCGAGTGTTGGTGTACAGCAACACGTCTGGATCCCGTTTGCCGATCACCTTGGCCGGCACCCCACCGACGATGTTCAACTCGTCGACGTCCTTGGTCACCAACGCCTGCGCGGCCACCACCGCGCCGCGGCCGATCAGCGACGGCAGGACCATCGCCCGACTGGCGATCCACACGTAGTCACAGACCACCGTCGGAATCGGCACCGGCAGGAAGTCCGGATGGTTGACGTCGTGACCACCGCCGATGATCTGCACATCGCTGGCGATCGTGACCTGGTTGCCGATGTAGATGCCGGCGCGTGCGTCCAGCATGCAGCGGAAGCCGATGGCCACCCCGTCACCGATGGTCAGATAGGCCGGATCGAGGACGGTGGTACCCCGCAGGATCGAGGTGTGCTTGCCGATCTTGGCCCCGCACAACCGCAGGAATCCGAGCCGGATGGTGTGCGACGGGATGTAGGTGACGAAGAGGTTGAACACCAACTCGCCGATGCGGTTCTTCGCCTTCGGAACGAAACCGATGCCCTGCATCTTGTACTGGATCACCCGGTTGTTCTCGTCGAGAACCCATTCCGACTCCGGCGCCATCCTCAGCGCCGGGGCGGCGGCCTTCTTCCGGGCTATATCAGCCGGATCTGCTGAAGCCGGTTCACGAAACATGAATCACTGCTCCTTGTCGACGAATCGCGTCAACCATAGCGACCGGTGCGCCGATCCGTCGGCCGCATGCCCGGGGTCGTCGCTGCGAGTCGGCGATCGCGCCGGAACCCGGCGGCCGGGCGTTCATCACGGCACGACGAGCGCGTCAACCGCCTCATGAAGACGTTCGGCGTAGCGCTGCTCGGTGAACTGGTCGGCGTGCTTACGGATGACCTGCGGATCGAAGCTCTGGGCGTCGAATCGGTCCAACGCCGCGGCGATCGAATCGGCCTGCGGCTCAGCGAAGAACGTCCCGGTGACACCGTCGACCACGGTGTCGAGGAATCCACCCCACCGCAGCACCACGGCGGGTTTGCCCCAGACCGCGGCCTCGATCGGCGTCAGACCGTAGTCCTCGTAGCTGGCCGCGATCAGCGCCCGGCACGACTGGTACAGCCAGGCCATCTGCGCATCGGTGAGGTCTGACAGCAGCGCCACGTTGGGTGTGCGGATCTGCTCTATATGGCGCGCCTCGGGGCCTCGGCCCACCACCACCAGCCGACGGTCGCTGCCGGCAAAGGCCCGCACCACCTTGTCGACGTTCTTGTACGGCAACAACCGGGACACACACAAATAGAACGGCTGGTCACCGGTGGCCCACTGCTCAACCTCCGGGACCGGTTCCACCTCGACATCGGTGCGCATCGCGACCGGCGAGGGCAGGACGTCGGCGTCGATGCCATAGACATCGTGGATCCGGTCTTTGATCATCGTGGAGACCGCCAGGTACCGGTCGACCGTCCCCGCTGCGCGGCGATCCCACGCCTTCAGCGGCGGCCCGGCGACCTTCAGCAGCGCGCGTTTGAGTCCGTCGCCCTCGTCGTTGAGATACATGTCCGTCGTGTACAGCCAGTGCGCCGGCGTGTGGCAGTGCACCAGCTTGGCGCCGTTGGTGCGGAACCCGTGGGCCCAGCCGCTGCTGCTGGTGACCACGACGTCGGCGTCGACGAACATCGACGACGCCGCCGCGGGCAGGAGCGGCAGGGCCGCGCGGTGGTGCTTGCGCAACACCGGGATCCGGTTCAGCGGCGAGACCCGCACATCCCGATCGGCGAATTCCGGGTAGGTACCGGCCGGGTGGTAGAGCAACGTGTAGATCGGCGCATCGGGAAAGGCCCGACTCATCGACAACACGACCTTCTCGGCACCACCACGTTGCGTGAGGTAGTCGTGAGCGATGACCACGCGGGGTCCATCCACTCCGTCGTAGCGGCGCTGAGCCTTCACGTGGGCGTTCCTCTCCAGGTGAACGGGCCAGTTGGCGCCCACCATGGCAGCCACCCTACAAAACCGGAGCTCTGGGGCAAGCCGGCGTGAAACGCCCAAACCGCACCCAACTATCCGCGTTCTTAGGGAACCGTTAATATCGGGACCATGACGAGCGTTACCGATCCTCCCGCACCGGCCGCCCCGCACGTAATCGATATCCACACCACCGCCGGCAAATTGGCTGACCTGCGCAAGCGCGCCGAGGAGGCAAAGCACCCCGTCGGCGAGGCAGCCGTCGAGAAGGTGCACGCGAAGGGCAAGCTGACCGCTCGCGAACGCGTGCTGGCACTGCTCGACGAGGGGTCGTTCGTCGAACTCGACGCGCTGGCCAAGCACCGCAGCACCAACTTCGGACTGGCCGAGAACCGGCCGGTCGGCGACGGTGTGGTGACCGGTTACGGCACCATCGACGGCCGCGACGTGTGCATCTTCAGCCAGGACGCCACGGTGTTCGGCGGCAGCCTCGGCGAGGTGTACGGCGAGAAGATCGTCAAGGTCCAGGAGCTGGCCATCAAGACCGGCCGCCCGCTGATCGGCATCAACGACGGCGCCGGTGCCCGCATCCAGGAGGGTGTGGTCTCGCTCGGCCTGTACAGCAAGATCTTCCGCAACAACATCCTCGCCTCCGGCGTCATCCCGCAGATCTCGCTGATCATGGGTGCCGCGGCCGGCGGCCACGTCTACTCCCCCGCCCTGACCGACTTCATCGTCATGGTCGACCAGACCAGCCAGATGTTCATCACCGGCCCGGACGTCATCAAGACCGTCACCGGCGAGAACGTCACCATGGAGGAGCTCGGCGGCGCGCACACCCATATGGCCAAGTCGGGCACCGCGCACTATGTCGCCTCCGGCGAGCAGGACGCCTTCGACTACGTCCGCGATCTGCTGAGCTACCTGCCGTCGAACAACTACGCCGATCCGCCGCGCTTCCCGGCGCCGCCGCACCCGGGCGCCATCGAGGACAACCTCACCGCCGAGGATCTCGAGCTCGACACGCTGATCCCGGATTCGCCCAACCAGCCCTATGACATGCACGAGGTCATCTCGCGCATCCTCGACGACGACGAGTTCCTCGAGGTGCAGGCCGGGTACGCGGGCAACATCGTCATCGGCTACGGCCGGGTGGACGGCCGCACCGTCGGCATCGTCGCCAACCAGCCCACCCAGTTCGCCGGCTGCCTGGACATCAACGCCTCCGAGAAGGCGGCCCGGTTCATCCGGACGTGCGACTGCTTCAACATCCCGATCGTGCTGCTGGTCGACGTGCCGGGCTTCCTGCCGGGTACCGACCAGGAGTACAACGGCATCATCCGCCGCGGCGCCAAGCTGCTGTACGCCTACGGCGAGGCGACGGTCGCCAAGGTCACCGTGATCACCCGTAAGTCCTACGGCGGCGCGTACTGCGTCATGGGATCCAAGGACATGGGCGCCGACGTGGTGGTGGCATGGCCGACCGCGCAGATCGCCGTGATGGGCGCCTCGGGTGCGGTGGGCTTCGTGTACCGCAGCCAGCTCAAGGACGCCGCCGCCAAGGGCGAGGACGTCGACGCGCTGCGGCTGGAGCTGCAGCAGGACTACGAGGACACCCTGGTGAACCCGTACGTCGCAGCCGAGCGTGGTTATGTCGACGCGGTCATCCCGCCGTCGCACACCCGCGGCTATGTGGCCACCGCGCTGCGGCTGCTGGAGCGCAAGATCAGCACGATCCCGCCGAAGAAGCACGGGAACATTCCACTGTGAGCGGCGCGAACGATTCAGCTCCTGTGAGCGGCGCGAATGATTCAGCTCCTGTGAGCGGGGAGATCTCGGTGCCCGAGCCCGAAACTGCAGAGACCGCCACGCACGAGCCCCACATCAATGTGCTCAAGGGCAACCCGACCCCGGAGGAGCTCGCCGCCCTGATCGGCGTGCTGTCCGCGGCGGGCGGCGGGCCGGTGGACACCACCCCGCCGGCGCACGACCTCTGGGGCCATCCGGTGGACAAGCTGCGTTATTCGATCCACAGCTGGCAGAGGGTCACGCTGCTGGAGCGGTCCCATATGCGGCGCTGAGCGCCGATGACTCGGGTGGTGCTCGGCTCCGCGTCCTCGGGCCGGCTCGGCGTGCTGCGCCAGGCCGGTATCGAACCGGTGGTGCTGGTCTCCGATGTGGACGAGGACGCCATCCTGGCGTCCCTGCCGGGCGCGCCCGCCGCGGAGGTGGTGCTGGCCCTGTCCAGCGCCAAAGCCGACCGGGTGGCCGGATCGCTGGATGCCGAGACGGCCGCGGATTGCGTGGTGATCGGCTGCGATTCGATGCTCGAAGTCGACGGCCGGCTGCGCGGCAAACCCGGCAGCATCGAGGCGGCCCGGGCGCAGTGGCAGTCCTGCGCGGGCCGTCCTGCGATCCTGCACACCGGGCATAGCGTCCTGCATGTGCGCGACGGCCAGGTCGTCGGCCGAGGCATCCAGACGGCCTCCACCACAGTGCATTTCGCAGACCCCGAACCCTCCGACCTGGAGGCCTACCTGGCCAGCGGCGAGCCACTCTGGGTAGCGGGCGGGTTCACCCTCGATGGCCTCGGCGGTTGGTTCGTGGACCGCATCGAGGGTGATCCGTCGAACGTGATCGGGCTGAGCTTGCCCTTGCTGCGCACCATGCTGGCGCGGCTGGGGCTGAGCGTGGCGCACCTTTGGACCGCCAATCCGGCGCCACAGCGCAGCTGAAAATTACTGCGCTGGAAGCACTTTGAAGGTGGCGCTGCCGTTCACCACCGACGCCACCACCAGCAGGTAGTTCTGGCCCCGGCCCGCGGTCACCGCGGTGCACGGCAACGTGGCGCCGACGGAGATGGGCATGTCACCGGCGCAGCTGGCCGAATCCGGGGCCTGGCCGGTTTGCCGCAACTGAGCAAGCAACGCGCCTTCGGCGACAGCCTTGGGCAGCGTCGCGCCCAGGCCACCGTTGGGCGCCAGCACCGGGCCGCCACCGGGCCCCGGCGGCGGCGGGGTGCCCGTCGGCGGCTGCGCCGGATCACTCCCCTGGGCCGCCGCCAGTCCGTAGTCCATCGCCAGGCCCTGCACCTTGGTGACCACCACCGCCTGCCGGGTGGCCGCGCCCGCGACGGTGACATTGCAGTACGCCGTCGCCCCCACCTTGCCGTCCAGGTCCGATTCGCAAGTCACCGCGTCCGGGGCGGTCTGGGTCGAACGATTGACCATGTCGGCGACCGACACCGCGAGTTGGCTCTTGCTCACCGACGGTGTCATCGCGTAGTTCACCTCGCTGCCTTTGACGCCCGTCACCGCGATGGCGATCTGGAAACTGTTCACCGCACTGACGGTGACATCGCAACGGACCGACTGCCCGACCTGGCCGATCAGATCTTGCGGGCAGGCCACCGACTGTGGGGTCACCCCGGAGCGGGCGAGTTGCTCGACGACCACCTTCTGCAGCGCCTCTTTGGCCACCCTCGGGCCGCTCGCGGGCTGACCGGGCGCGCCGCTGGTCGTCGTCTGCGTGCCATTGGCGGCGGGCTGCCCGGGCACCGTGCTGGTGCAGGCGGCGATCACCGCGCAGGTCGCCACCGCCGCGATCCCGGCACCTGTTACTCGGATCACTCTCACGCCCATGGCCGCCCATTGTGCCCTGACCGTCGGCCGCACCGGTGAGCCGACCGCCCACCGGTGCGCGGCGCGAGAAATCGGTGACTTCGGGCAGTCCCCCGGCTCGCTGTCGGCGGCCCACCTGGATCAGGCCTGTCCTCCCGCGCATCACGCTGCGTGAGTAGGCTCGGAGCGTGCCATTAGCCGCAGATCCCGATCCTGCCCTCGCCGCCTACGCCCACCCGGAACGCCTGGTCACCGCTGACTGGCTGTCGGCCAACCTGGGCCGCCCCGGGCTCGCCATCGTCGAGTCCGACGAGGACGTGCTGCTCTACGACACCGGCCACATCCCGGGTGCGGTGAAGATCGACTGGCATGTCGACCTCAACGATCCGACCGTCCGCGATTACATCGATGGCGCCCAATTCGCCGACCTGATGAACCGCAAGGGCATCTCGCGCGAGGACACCGTCGTGATCTACGGCGACAAGAGCAACTGGTGGGCCGCGTACGCACTCTGGGTGTTCACCCTCTTCGGGCATCCCGACGTGCGCCTGCTCGACGGTGGCCGCGACCTGTGGGTCTCGCACGGCCGGGACACCTCGCTGGAGGTACCCACCAAGCAGACCACCGGATATCCGACGGTGGAACGCAATGACAGCCCCATCCGGGCGTACCGCGACGATGTCCTCGCCGCGCTGGGCACCCAACCGCTCATCGATGTCCGGTCCCCGCAGGAGTACACCGGCGAGCGCACCCACATGCCCGACTACCCGGAGGAAGGCGCCCTGCGCGGCGGCCACATCCCGACGGCGGTGTCGATCCCCTGGGCCAAGGCCGCCGACGAGAGCGGCCGGTTCCGCAGCCGCGCCGAACTGGAGAAGCTCTACGGTCACCTCGGTGCCGACGACAAGACGATCGTGTACTGCCGCATCGGCGAGCGGTCCAGCCACACCTGGTTCGTGCTGACCCACCTCCTGGGGCTGCCCGGGGTACGCAACTACGACGGTTCGTGGACCGAATGGGGCAACGCCGTGCGGGTGCCGGTGGCGGTGGGAGAAGAGCCCGGTTCGGTATGAGCGCGATGCCCTCCGCACTCGCCGAGGTGGTCGCCGAGTTCGGTGAGATGACGGGCCAGGACAAGCTTGCGCTGCTGCTGGAGTTCGCCAATGAGCTGCCACCCCTGCCCGCCCACCTCGAAGAGGCGGCGATGGAGCCGGTTCCCGAATGCCAGTCACCGTTGTTCCTCGATGTGGACGCGGCCGACCGGGACAACGTGCGCCTGTACTTCAGCGCACCGGCCGAGGCCCCGACCACCCGGGGCTTCGCCGCCATCCTCGCGGCGGGGCTGGACGGCCAGTCGGCATCCGCCATCCTGGCCGTGCCCGACGACTTCTACGCCGATCTGGGGCTGGCCGCGTTGATCAGCCCGCTACGTCTGCGCGGGATGTCCGCCATGCTCGCCCGGATCAAACGGCGCCTGCAAACGGCGTGAGTCCGCTTCGCTGAGCCCTCGTCCCCGGCCGGCGCGCTGAGCCCGTACGGTGCGGCTACTCATGAAATACACAGCGAGTGGCAATATTGACGCTTCCGTCATGCCAGAATGCTCCATGAGCGCAGGTTTTGGCAAAGATGCCGCCCGCTTACGGCAGCAGCCGGACGCAAGACGAGGAAGCAATCACGAAAGGTCCCCGCCTTCATGGACCGGCAACACAGAGACGTCATCCTGTACGAACTCAACGAGGTCCCCTGGGATGTCGTGGAGATCTACGTCAACAGGCGCCCGGAGTCGAATATCGCCACGCTCCTGCGGGAGGGGCAATCGCTGACGACCGTACACGAGGACCGCGAAGAGCATCAGGGCCTGCAACCGTGGCGCACCTGGCCGACGCTGCACATGTCGACCTACGACCACAATTCCTTTGACCTGGGGCAGGACCCGACGACGTTCCGCGGCGAACCGATCTGGGACGTCGCCGAGAAGGCCGGCCTGTCGGTCGGCGTGTTCGGCCCCATGCAGAGCTGGCCGGCCCGTCGGTTCCGGCACGGCGGCTTCTATATCCCGGACACGTTCAGCCGGGATGCCAAGACGTTTCCGCCCACCTTGGAGAGCTTCCAGACGTTCAACCTGGCGATGACGGGCGAGAACGGGTTCTCCCCTGACGCCGCCATGCACCCCAAGGCGCTGGCAGCAACCGCGGCCGCCCTCGTGCGGCAGGGTCTGACCCCGCGCTCCATGGCCACTCTGGGCACCCATCTGGTCAAAGAGCGCGTCGACCCCCGCTACAAGGCGTTCCGTTCGGCGATGCAGGCGCCGCTGAGCTTCGACCTGTTCTGGAAACTGCACCGCACGCACCAGCCGCGCCTGAGTGTGTTCTTCACCAACCACGTGGCCGGCATGATGCACCGCTTCTGGGGTGACAGCATGCCCGGGTACACCGAGCGGTTCGAGTACACCTCCGATGAGGTGTACGGCAGCTTCATCATCGCGGCGATGGATATCGCAGACCGGCAGATCGGACGCATTCGCAAGTACCTGGCCAAGAATCCGAACTCGATGCTCGTCGTCTCGGCGAGCATGGGCCAGGGACCGGTCGCGGTACCCGAACTCAGCGACCACATGCACGTCGTCGAGGACTACACCTTGCTCGCCGAGTCGCTGGGACTACGCCCCCTCGGCCCGGGGCTGGCGATGTATCCGATGGTGTCGCTGGTGTTCGACACCGAGGACGATGCCCGCGCGGCTGGGCCGCCGCTGGAGTCGGTGTCCGTCGAAGGCAAGGGCCCGCTCTTCGCGCGTATCCGAGTCGAGGGCAAGACGGTGACCTTCGGCATCGATTACATGCTGGGCTGCGACGACTCCGCCATGTTGCGCTTCCGCCCCGGCAACGGCGAGTCGGGCGAGGTCGTCGCCCCGCCGGAGAAGCTGGGCCTCGCCCGGCAACCCCGGATCGGCGGCATCAACACCGGCTACCACATCCCGGAGGGAATCCTGATCGCCGCGGGCGCCGGCATCGCACCCGACCCGTCGCGCAAAGAGGTGGATGTGCTCGACGTGGCACCGTCACTGCTCGCCAATGTCCTGGGCGTGGAGCCCGCCGCATCGATGCAGGGCATCCCGTCGTTGTTCGCCTGATTGTCCCCACCCCGTGCCGGCGGTGCCCCGAGCGGGCGCCGCCGGCGGCGTATCGGGGCCGACCTGCGCAGCAGGTCAACGTACTCGCCAGTAACTACATGTGTTTACCGAAATGGCAACGGTGGCTTGACAATTTTTCGGGGTGCCGACTCGCCACCCCCGGAATTGGACGCATACACTTCGCCCGATAGATTCTTAAAGACGTTTCTTAGAGATACCTGCCATCAGGAGGCGCAGTGCCCAATCACGCCAGCTCGAAAATCTCCAAGGTGCTTGTCGCCAACCGCGGGGAGATCGCTGTCCGTGTGATCCGTGCCGCCAAGGACGCCGGGCTGACCAGCGTGGCCGTCTATGCCGAGCCCGACGCCGACGCGCCGCACGTGCGGCTCGCCGATGAGGCGTTCGCGCTGGGCGGCCAGACCTCGGCCGAGTCCTATCTGGTGTTCGAGAAGCTCCTCGACGCCGCCGCCAAGTCCGGCGCCAACGCGATCCACCCCGGTTACGGCTTCCTCTCCGAGAACGCCGACTTCGCCCAGGCCGTCCTGGACGCCGGCCTGATCTGGATCGGCCCGAGCCCGCAGTCCATCCGCGATCTCGGCGACAAGGTCACCGCACGGCACATCGCCGCGCGCGCACAGGCCCCGCTGGTGCCCGGCACCCCGGACCCGGTCAAGGACGCCGACGAGATCCTCGCCTTCGCCAAGGAGTACGGCCTTCCCATCGCCATCAAGGCCGCCTTCGGCGGTGGCGGCCGCGGCATGAAGGTGGCCCGCACGCTCGAAGAGATCCCCGAACTGTTCGAGTCGGCCACCCGTGAGGCCGTCGCCGCCTTCGGCCGCGGCGAGTGCTTCGTCGAGCGCTACCTGGACAAGCCGCGCCACGTCGAGGCCCAGGTCATCGCCGACACCCACGGCAACGTGGTCGTCGCCGGTACCCGCGACTGCTCGCTGCAGCGCCGCTTCCAGAAGCTGGTCGAAGAGGCCCCCGCGCCGTTCCTCACGGACGCGCAGCGCAAGGAGATCCACGAGTCAGCCAAGCGCATCTGCAAGGAGGCCGGTTACTACGGTGCGGGCACCGTCGAGTACCTGGTCGGCCAGGACGGCCTGATCTCCTTCCTCGAGGTCAACACCCGCCTGCAGGTGGAACACCCGGTCACCGAGGAGACCTCGGGTATCGACCTGGTGCTGCAGCAGTTCAAGATCGCCAACGGCGAAGCCCTCGACATCACCGAGGATCCGACCCCGCGCGGGCACTCCTTCGAGTTCCGGATCAACGGTGAGGACGCCGGCCGCGGCTTCCTGCCCGCCCCCGGGCCGGTGTCGAAGTTCGAGCCGCCGACCGGCCCCGGCGTGCGCATGGATTCCGGCGTGGAGACCGGCTCCGTCATCGGCGGGCAGTTCGACTCGATGCTGGCCAAGCTGATCGTCTCGGGTGCCACCCGCGAGGAGGCCCTGGCCAGGAGTCGCCGAGCCCTCGCTGAATTCCATGTCGAAGGCCTCGCGACCGTCATCCCGTTCCACCGTGCGGTCGTGAGCGACCCGGCGTTCATCGGTGACGGCGAGAAGTTCGACGTGCACACCCGCTGGATCGAGACCGAGTGGGACAACACCGTCGAGCCGTTCACCGCCGGCGAACCGCTGGATGAGGAAGACAACCTGCCCCGCCAGAAGGTGGTCGTCGAGGTCGGCGGACGCCGCCTCGAGGTCTCGCTGCCGGGCGATCTCGCCCTGGGCGGCGGCGGTGGCGCCGCGGCCGGGGTGATCCGTAAGAAGCCCAAGCCGCGCAAGCGGGGTGCCTCCGGCGCCACGGCCGCGTCCGGCGACTCGGTCACCGCTCCGATGCAGGGCACCGTGGTGAAGGTGGCCGTCGAAGAGGGCCAGACCGTCGCCGCCGGCGACCTGGTCGTGGTGCTGGAAGCCATGAAGATGGAGAACCCGGTGACCGCGCACAAGGACGGCACCATCACCGGGCTGGCCGTCGAGGCCGGTGCCGCCATCACCCAGGGCACCGTGATCGCCGAAATCAAGTAATTCGTTCACGCCGAGTGGCCACCTGTGGCACGGATTCCGGTGAATCCTGTGCCGCACGTGGCCATTCGGCATTCTGGGGAGTCATATGGAGCCGGTAGAGATCAACAACGGCCAGTGGTACCTGCGCGGTCTGCGCTGCGATGACCGGGTCGACGACCGGCCGGCGCTGGCCGACCTCGGTGAGGTCGACCTGGACTACGTGCACGACGCCGAGGACGGCTGGGCCGACGACACGCGCTACACCTGGGCGGTGTGCGAGCCGACCACCGGCGAGTTGCTCGCCGAAGTCGTCCTCGACCCCGTCACCGGATACCTGCACAGCCGCGGCCGCCCCGGCTTCGAGGACGCCGCCGTGATGTCGGAGGACACCGTCCGGCGGTACGCGGAGATGGTGCTCGGCCTGGAAGTCCACACGTGAGCACGCCGGCGAAAGTGGTCACGGTGACCGGCGCCGCCGGCCAGATCGGCTACGCCGCCCTGTTCCGCATCGGCGCCGGCGCTCTGCTCGGCCGCGATGTGCCCGTCACCCTGCGGCTGCTGGAACTGCCCGGCGCGATCCGGGCCGCCGAGGGTGTGGTGATGGAACTCGTGGACAGCGCCTTCGATCTGCTGGTCGACATCGAGATCCACGACGATCCCGTGCGCGCTTTCGACGGTGTCGACGTCGCCCTGCTGGTGGGTGCGCGGCCGCGCAGCAAGGGAATGGAACGAGCCGACCTGCTGGCCGCCAACGCCGCGATCTTCGCCGAGGCGGGCAAGGCGCTGAACTCCGGCGCGGGCAGTGATGTACGCATCGTGGTGGTCGGCAATCCCGCCAACACCAACGCCCTGGTCGCCTCCGCGCACGCACCCGACATCCCGGCGAGCAGATTCACCGCGCTGACCCGACTCGACCACAACCGGGCAGTCGCCGCGCTGGCCGACCACGCCGGGGTGCACGTCACCGAGGTCTCCCGGGTGACGGTATGGGGCAACCACTCCCCGACCATGTACCCGGACATCTTCCACGCCGAAGTGGGCGGCCGTCCCGGTGCCGAGTTCGCCGCCGACACCGATTGGCTGGCAAAGGATTTCATCCCGACGGTGGCCACCCGCGGCACCGCCATCATCGAGGCCCGCGGCACCTCCTCGGCGGCGTCGGCCGCCAACGCCGCCATCGACCACGTCCGCGACTGGGTGGACGGCACCGACCCGGCGGACTGGACGTCGGTCGCGCTGCCGTCACCCGGCGTCTACGGCATCCCCGAGGGTGTGGTGGCCTCCCTGCCGGTCCGCGCGATCGACGGCGCGTGGCAGATCGTCGAGGGCTTGGACATCAACGAGTTCTCCCGCGCGCGCATCGACGCCTCGGTGGCCGAGCTGCTCGACGAGCGGTCCGCGGTGGAACGACTGGGCCTGCTCTAAGGCTCATCGACATCGGCGCCGGTGCCGAGGTCGGCGCACTCGACGTCGACCACATCGGAGCGTCCCCGCAGGAACGGGCCCGCCCCGGTGTCCCCGTGCGCGGCGGCCAGCATCTGCGGCCAGAACCGGCGCGCGATCACCACCGGGTGACCGGGCCGGCCCGCGTACACCGCCCGGGCGAGCCCCGTCTCGGCGGCCGCGGCCAGCACCCGGCGCACCGCGCCCGCACCGATATCCGGAGTGTCCACCAGCGTGATGACCGCCAGCTCGGCGTCCACTGCCCCGATCCCCGCACGCAACGATGCCGAAAGCCCGTCGGCCCAGTCGTCGGCCACCACCGCGCGCGCCGGCGCGGGCACCGGCACCACCGCCGCGCCCAGCACGACGACGATGTCCCGGCAGCCGCCGTCGCGCAGCGCCGTAACGGCCGCGCTCAGCCAACTCCCCTGTTCGGCAAGTACTTTCGGCATTCCGTACCGAGTTCCCGCACCGGCGGCCAGCAGTACGCCGGCCGCGACATCAGAACTCGACATGCGAACAGTGTGAACGTGAACGATTCTTGAACGATGACGGCCCCGACAAAAAAGCCGCAAGCCAAGCGCACGCACCCCGTCGACGAGGTGCTGCCGGTCCCCAAGCTTGCGCTGTACGGCTTCCAGCACGTGGTGGCGTTCTACGCCGGCGCGGTGCTGGTCCCGATCATCATCGCCGGCGCGATCAACCTACCGGCCGAAGACCTGGTCAAACTCATCACCGCCGACCTCTTCACCTGCGGGATCGCCTCGATCATCCAGGCGGTGGGCTTCTGGAAGGTCGGGGTCCGGCTACCGCTGCTGCAAGGCGTCACATTCGCCGGGGTGTCCCCCATCATCGCGATCGGGCTGGCCCATGGCGGCGGCGCGGCCAGCCTGCTGTACGTGTACGGGGCGGTGATCGTCGCCGGTGTCTTCACGTTCCTCATCGCGCCGATCTTCATCAAACTGCTCAAATTCTTCCCGCCGGTGGTGACGGGAACGTTGATCACCATCATCGGGCTCTGCCTGGTCCCGGTCGGCGCCATGGACGCCGTTACCAATCCGCACACGCACAAGACCGACCCGACGAACATCCGGTGGTTCCTCTACGCGCTGGGCACCATCGCGATCATCGTCGCCATCCAGCGCCTGTTCCGCGGGTTCGTGGCCACCATCGCGGTGCTGCTCGGACTGGTGATCGGCTGCACGGTCGCCTTCCTGCTCGGCGATATGAGCTTCGACAAGGTGGGCCAGGCGGCCGCGTTCGGCTTCACCCCGCCGTTCCTGTTCGGCATGCCCAAGTTCGACTTCGTCGCGTGCCTGACCATGATCATCGTGCTGCTGATCACCGCCGTGGAGTCGACCGGTTCGACGATCGCCACCGGCGAGATCGTCGGCAAGCGCATCAAGGCCTCCGATATCGGCAACGTGCTGCGCGCCGACGGGGTGGCCACCGCCATCGGCGGCATCTTCAACTCGTTCCCCTACACCGCGTTCTCCGAGAACGTCGGCCTGGTACGACTGACCGGCGTCAAGAGCCGCTGGGTGGTGGCGGCCGCCGGTGTCATCATGATCATCCTGGGTTTCCTGCCCAAGGTCGCCGCCGTCGTCGCGTCGATCCCCAACCCGGTGCTCGGCGGCGCGGCGCTGACGCTGTTCGCCACCGTCGCCGTCGTGGGCATCCAGACACTGGGCAAGGTCGACTTCACCGACCACCGCAACCTGATCATCGTCACCACCAGCCTGGCGCTGGCACTGTGGGTCACCTCGTACCCCGATATCGCCAAGGCGATGCCCACCGGCCTGGATCTCATCTTCGGCAGCGGGATCAGCATCGGCGCGGTGGCCGCCATCGTGCTCAACATCGTGTTCTTCCATACCGGGTCGCGCGGGCCCCGGGTGGCCGGTGGCGGGTCCATCACCTTGACCGAGGTGAACGCCATGACCGCGGAACGGTTCACCGAAGTGTTCGGTCATGTGGTCCAGGACGTGCCGTGGGCGGTTGAGCGGGCCTACCAGCAGCGCCCCTTCGCCGATACCTTGGCGCTGCGGGAAGCCTTCCAGGATGCCGTGCTCACCGGCTCGTCCGAGCAGCAGATCGAACTGCTCAACGCCTTCAACGATCTGGGCGCCGAGGACGAGACCGGACACGCCCTGGCCGTCGACCACGTGGCGCTGTCCAATCTCGACGAGTCCGACCACAATGACGTCGTGGAATTGGCGACCGCGTACCGCGAGCACTTCGGTTTCCCGTTGATCATCTGCGCCAAGGAAACCGAGCATTTCGACCGGGTGCTGCGCAACGGATGGTCCCGGATGGACAACTCCGACTCCGCCGAGAAGGCGTTCGCGCTGATCGAGGTCGCCAAGATCGCCAACTACCGGTTCACCGATCTGGTGGCCGACGCCAACCCGATCGCCGCGGCGCGTTTCAGCCGCTTCAACGAACTGTCGTGAAGGCGATCGGCCTGGACGGCTTCAACATGCTGACCGACCGACAACGCATGCATGCCCTGTTCGAGGTGTGCAGCTCGACCATCTGGGCCCGCCGGGTGCTCGCGGGGGCACCGTTCCCGGACACCCAGGCGCTGCTCGATCGCGCCGACCGGGTGCTCGCCGAGCTGCCCGACGCCGAGATCGACGCGGCTCTGGACGGACATCCGCGGATCGGCGGCAAGGTGGACAATGCCGCGTCCGCGCGTGAGCAGGCCGGGGTGGCGTGCGCCGGTGACGAGGTGAAACAGGCTCTGGCCGAAGGCAACCGGGCCTATGAGGACAAGTTCGGCTATGTCTACCTGGTGTGCGCCAGTGGACGAACGGCCCAGGAACTGCTCGGCATTCTCACCGAGCGCCTGGACAACGATCCCGATACCGAACGCCGGGTGATGCGCAATGAGCTGGGCAAGATCAACCGGCTCCGGCTGGAGCGGCTCTTGAGCGAGCCGGCCTGATGGCGTCAGGATCGTCGTCATGACACACCTGAGCACCCATGTCCTCGACGCCGTGGCCGGGCGGCCCGCCGCCGGTATCGCCGTCACGCTCACCGACACCGCCGGTGCCGTGCTGGCCACCGCGCGCACCGACGCCGACGGCCGGGTGGCGGAGCTGGCCGCCGGGTTGGCGCCCGGTGTGTACCGGCTGACCTTCGACACCGCCGGCTACTTCGCCGGCGCACCCAGCTTCTACCCGGAGGTCGTCATCGCCTTCGAGGTCACCGACGGTGTTCCCAAATATCATGTACCACTGCTGCTTTCACCGTTCGCGTACTCCACCTACCGAGGAAGTTGACGATGTCGGAAATCATCCTGGGCAAGAATCAGTACGGTAAGGCCGAGAACCGGGTGGTCCGGATCTACCGGGACACACCCCGCCACGAGATCCACGACATCAACGTATCCACCTGCCTGCGTGGCGATTTCACCGCAGCTCACCTGGTCGGCGACCAGTCCGACGTGTTGCCCACCGACACGCAGAAGCAGACCGCCTACGCCTACGCCAAGGAGAAAGGCCTGCTGTCCATCGAGGACTACGGTTTGACCCTGGCCCGGCACTTCGTGCACGATGTCGCGCCGGTGCAGGCCGCCCGGATCGAGATCGAGGAATACGCTTGGGAGCGCGCCATTGTGGACGGCGCCGAACACGACCACACCTGGATCCGCAAAGGCCAGGAGGTCCGCACCGCCGCCATCACAGTGGACGCCGACGGCGAGTACGTCGTCGGCGGCCTCAAGGATCTGATCGTCCTGAAATCGACGGGATCGGAGTTCGCCGGCTTCCTCAGCGATCCCTACACCATCCTGGAACCGACCCACGACCGGGTGATGGCCACCTCGCTGGTCGCCCAGTGGCGGTTCACCAGTACCGATGTCGACTGGGAGACGGTGTACGGCCAGATCAAGACGGCCCTGATCACGCAGTTCGCGGTCGTCCAGTCCCTGGCACTGCAGCAGACGCTGTTCCACATGGGGCGCGCCGTGTTGGAGGAGCACCCGCAGATCGCCGAGGTGCGGTTGTCGGCACCCAACAAACACCACTTCGTCTATGACCTGTCCCCGTTCGGGCTGGAGAACAACAACGAGGTGTTCAACGCCGACGACCGACCCTACGGGCTGATCCAGGCGACCGTGACCCGCGACGACGCCCCACCGGCCGGCCCGGCCTGGGACCTGCAACAAGGCTGGCTGGCCTGACCTGGGGCGGTGCGCCGCCCGGCGTTTGCTGTCCCCGTTGCCTCGCGGTCGCCCGCTGTGCGTCCTGGCAGAACGTTCCGACGAAACCGCCTCGCCACCGCGGCAGCACCCTTTGCCACGCGCACCACCGGCCACGGCCGACACCCGAATCCGCACCCCGATCGACCCGCCCCGCCGGCCCGGGTCGCGGCTGCCCGCAGTAACGAAATAGGTTCTGCAGCAACCAGATTCGATTCCCACACCGAGGCCGACGAGGCCCGTCCCGATACCGCGGTGGCGTCCATGCGCCCCACACACCGGAACACGCGCCGAGGTGACCACGGAATCCGCAGGTCGGGCCGGTGACGCGAATCGAACTCGGGCAGATCGATTGTCCGGTTCGGCCAAGTGGCGTAGTGTCAGGGCGAGGTTGAGTTCACAGCCTGAAGCGAACGTCATTGACGTGGAGGACAACTAACAAGGTCCTGCACCCTGGGGCCTGGTCCCCACGGGTCTTGAACTATTTGGCGTGACCACAGTACGAATCACGTATTCCGACTGATGGAGTCACCATGCACAACCTGACTTTGCCTACCGCGAGGCGGAACTCCGCCTCCAATATCACCGAATCCGATATGGCGGCCTACTGCACCAAGTGGCTGGCCCCGTCGAGCGCCGTGCTCTCGGTATTCGGGGAGATCGACGCGGCCAACTGCCGAGAGTTCGCCGACTACGTCTTCCTGCACCTCCCCCATGTCCGCGAACTGGTGCTCGACCTGACCGGCGTGGAGTTCTTCGGTACGGCGGCCTTCTCCGCCGTGCACACGCTGGGCGTACGAGCGGCGGGCGAAGGGATCGACTGGACGGTCGTGCCCAGCCACGCGGTGACACGGCTGCTGCGGATCTGCGATCCCGAGAACGCGCTGCCGCTCGAAGAGTCCGTCGCAACGGCACTGCTGCGACTGCGCCGAGACCCCTCTGATCTAGTTGAGGTCGTCGCGAAGTCGCGCTAGCGATCTCGCCAGCAGGCGCGATACGTGCATCTGCGAGACGCCGATGCGTTCGGCGATCTGCGTCTGTGTCATGTTCTCGAAGAAGCGGAGCACCAGAACCGTTCGTTCGCGATCGGGCAGGGAATCCAGCAGGGGGCGTAAGGACTCGCGATTGTCCACCTGTTCCAGGGCAAGGTCCTCGGTGCCCAGCGTGTCGCCGATGGACGGCGCGTCGTCGTCACCGCCACTGCCGCTGTCGATCGACAAGGTGTTGTAGGAACTCCCCGCCACCAGGGCCTCGACCACCTCTTGGCGGTCGATATCGAGCTCGGCGGCGAGTTCGGTGGCGTTGGGGGCCCGGCCCAGACGCTGCGCCATCTCCGCGGTCACCCCGCCGATCCTGACATGCAGTTCCTTGAGCCGGCGGGGCACCTTGACCGACCAGCCGTTGTCCCGGAAATGGCGACGCACCTCGCCCATCACGGTCGGCACCGCGAACGACGCGAAGTCCGATCCCGCGGTGACATCGAAGCGGTTGACCGCATTCACCAGCCCCATCCGCGCGACCTGAACGAGGTCCTCATGGGATTCGCCGCGACCGCCGAAGCGGCGGGCGATGTGATCGGCCAGGGGTAGACAACGCTCGACGATCCGTTCACGTTGCCGGGCGAACTGAGTGGAGCCCTCAGGAAGCGCCCGGAGTTCACGGAACATGTCGAGGACGTCCGTGTATTCCGAGCTCACTGCAGCAGGCCCACTCGCCTTGCGGTCAAAGAGATCCCGACCACGTGCCCACCGCTCACGTGCTGGCCGTCCACGAAAGTCCGGACATCGGACACCAACGAACGCAGCACGTGCCAGCTGAAGCTGTCGGGGGCGACGACGGCGTCGTCACCCTCGCACGTGGTCGATGCGTGGACCGTCACGGCCTCGTCGCCGGGATCGATCTGCACGGCCAAGACGGAATCCGGCGCGGCAGAACGTATCAGCCGGGTGCAGGCCTCATCGACAGCCAAGCGCAGGTCGGCGACGGAGTCGATATCGAGGTCCTCGAACGTCGCGGCGGCGGCCACGAGCGTGCGCAGCACCGCAAGATTCTCCAGCCTCGCGGCCACCCGGAGTTCCACAGACCGGTCGCCGGAAACCGGCACGCCGTCGTCGCCGCTGTTCCCAGTCATCTGACCTCCCGGGGTATCTGCACGGAGGCTACCCCACATCGTTATACCGTCGATCAATTGCCCTACACCGCCTGGCGTGCGTGACCCGATGGCCCGGCGGGTACTCGATCCTCGTCATCCTCGGCCCGATGGCCTGACCATGCCATGGCGGTGTCATACCCGGCTCGCCAGGATTCAAACGCCGGTGCGAGATTTGTCCGGCCGGCGCGGGATGTTTCGGCGCCGACCGTGCCGGGAATCCCGGTGCCATGTTGCTGCGTAGAGTCGCCCGTCCGTTACTGTCCGTCGCCTTCATCGGCCAGGGCGTCGAGACCCTGCTGGACACCAAGTCCGCCTCCGATATCGTCCGCCCGACCCTGGAAGGGCTGCAGACCCTGCCCGACCCGGTGGCACAGAAGGTCCCGTCCGACGCCGTCACCGTGGCGCGGGTCAATGCCGGTGTACAGATCGGGGCGGGGCTGCTGCTGGCCACCGGTCGCATTCCCCGGGTCGCCTCGGGACTGCTGGCCCTGACGGTCGTCCCGGGCAATCTGGGCGACCATATGTTCTGGAAGGAGACCGATCCGGAACGCAAGGCCGTCAAGCGCCGTGGATTTCTCACCGATCTCAGCCTGATCGGCGGGTTGGTGCTCGCCTCCGCCGACACCGCGGGCAAGCCGTCGCTAGGATGGCGCGGCCGACGAGCCGCACGGCGGGTCTCGGAGGCTGTGAGCGCCGCACTGCCGGGCGCCGACAGCGGCCTTGAGTCCGAACTCGCCGACAAGGTGGGCCACGGTCTGCAGATCGGCGCCGAGCGCCTACAGGTCGGGGCCGAGCGTGGCCGCGATCTCGCCGCCACGGCGTTGGAGAAGAGCGCGCCGGTGGCCAAGAAGGCCCGCCGCCGGGGCACCGAGTTGGCCGAGATCGCCATCGATCGTGCCGCCCCGCTCGCCGAGAAGGCCCGCCGCAAGGGCAGCGAACTCGCCGAAACGGCCTACGAGCAAGCCGAATCCGCTTTCGAGCAGGGTGGCGATCAACTCGCGTCCGGATGGCACCGACTGCGCCAGCAGATCTGACGATGGGCACCATCACGCGTGGACTGCCCAAGGCGGTAGGTCCGCTGTCCCAAGCCGTGCTCGACCACCTGACCGGCGAGCGACCGCTGTCCGGCGTCGCCGATATCACGCTGTCCGACTCCGATCCGGCCGGGATGGACCTGCACTACGCGTTACACCTCTGCTACGAACTGTTCTATCGCGGGTTCGACGGTGTGAGCGACGACTTCGAGTGGGATCCGACTCTGTTGGCGTTGCGAGGTCGGCTGGAGGACATCTTCCTGACCGATATCCGGCGCGGGGTCGGCGATCTCACCGGCGTGACGGCCGCCGCCGAGATGGACCGGCTGTCGCTGGAACCCGTTGAGGGAAGCGGTCCTTCGCACTTCCTCCTGACCCGGGGCAGTTGGGACCAGATGCGCGAGTACTTCGCCCATCGGTCCATCTACCACCTCAAAGAGGCGGATCCGCATGCCTGGGTGATTCCCCGGCTGGTCGGACAAGCCAAGGCGTCGTTCGTCGCCGTCGAATTCGACGAGTACGGCGGCGGCCGCGGTTCACAGGTGCATCAACGGCTCTTCGCCGACCTGATGACGGACGCCGGTCTGGACGCCGGCTATCTGGCCTACCTGGAGGCCGTGCCGGCCGAAACCCTCGCCGTCGTGAACCTCATGTCGATGTTCGGCTTACACCGTGCGCTTCGGGGTGCCACCGTCGGGCATTTCGCGGCCACCGAGATCACCTCGCCACCCGGTGCGCAGCGGATCGCCGATGCGCTGGACCGGATGAGCGCCCCCGAGGCGTGCACCCGGTTCTACCTCGAGCACGTCGAGGCGGATGCCGTGCACGAGCAGGTGGTGCGCAACGATGTCGTCGCCGACCTGCTGCGCCGCGAACCGCATCTGGAATCCGATGTGGTGCTCGGTATCAGAGCCTTCGAACTGGTCGAGGACCGGTTGGCCGATCATCTGATGAAGTGCTGGAGCGACAAACGAACCTCACTGCTGTCACCGCTGCGCTGATTTCCGGATTCGTTTGCGGTGACTGGTATCGCACAGCGGATAGGTGCGCGATCTGCGGCACGCGCAGATCGCCACCTTGAACCGTTCCGATTCGACCACCTGGCCGTCGGGCAGCTCGATGGACACCGGTCCGTCGACGATCACCGGGCCCCCGGGAATCACCTGCACGATGTTGCGGTCGGGCGCGCTCATCCCAACTCCGCGCGCAACGCGGCAAGCAGCGGCTCGGCGGCCTCGGACAGGAACTGATCCTGCGTCTCGCCGCCGACCTGGACCAGCGCCACGTCGGTGAATCCCGCGTCCCGGTAGGGCCTGACCGCGTCCACGATCGCATCCAGGTCGGGTCCGCACGGGATGCTGTCGGCGACGTCCTCGGGCCGGACGAACTTGCTCGCCGCGGCGAACCCGGCCGTCGTCGGCAGGTCGGCATTGACCGACCAGCCGCCGCCGAACCACCGGAACTGTTCGTGCGCACGCTGTATCGCCTTCTCCCGGTCGGGATCCCAGCACACCGGCACCTGGCCCACCGCCCGACCCTCGGGCATTCCGATCGCCCGGCGGCGACGACGCCACGTCTCGACGACGTCGCCGTCGGGCGCGGTATCGATGAGGTGGTCGGCGAAATCGGCCAGCTTCTCGACCGACTTCTCTCCGGTCATCGACACCGCCAGACCGACCGGCACGTCGGGGATGTCCCACAGCCGTGCCGAATCCACCTCGAAGTAGTCGCCGCGGAAGTCGACCAGCTCACCGCTCATCAGCTCCCGGATGATCTTGATGGCTTCGGCCAGCATGTCGATTCGCCGGCCCACGGTCGGCCAGTCCTTTCCCACGACATGCTCGTTGAGATTCTCGCCACTGCCCAGACCGAGGGTGAACCTGCCATCGGCGAGGATCTGCAGGGTGGCGGCCTGTTGAGCGACCACGGCGGGGTGATACCGGATGGTCGGGCAGGTCACGTAGGAGTACAGGCTGACCTGGTGCGTCACGTGGGCGACCGCACCCAGCACCGTCCACGCGTGCGGTGCGTGGCCCTGGGCCGCCAGCCACGGTGAGAAATGGTCACTGCAGACCTCGAAGTCGAACCCGGCCTCCTCGGCGGACACCGCGTGGCGCACCAGGTCTTTCGGCCCGGCCTGTTCCGTCATGAGGGTGTACCCGAAGCTGGTCATGTCCTCCCAGATACCCGGGCCACCACCGTCACAAACTCGGCGGCGGCCCGCGCCGCAGCAGAAGCGGCAACACCAGCCACAGAGCGACCAAGGCCACCGCCGTGATGCCACCGGCCACCAGCCCGGCTCGGGTCCCCACGACCACGTCGAAGATCAACACAGCGACTCCGGCGAGAGCGAGGGCCAGCAGGATGAGACCGCAGCAGGCCAGTCGATGCGCACCGGACACGATGACATCGAGTCGGTGCTGACGGAACATCAAGCGGTGCATCCCTATCGGCGCCACCAAGAGAATCGTGGCGCCGACGGAGCACGCCACGGTCACCAGGTAGACGGTCCGCATCTGGTCGTCGAGACGGTCGAACCGATTCTGGAACGGCAGTGTCAGCAGCAGACCGGTGAGCAGCTGAACGCCGGTCTGGACCACCCGCAACTCCTGCAGCAGACTGGACCAATTACGGTCCAGCCGTTGGGTTGCCGTCTCACCGCGGGCCCGTGTGTCCCACCGTTGATCGCGCTCGGGATGGTCTACATCGGCGCCCATGGCAGGGCCGGGTTCTAGTACCAGGAGCGTCGGCCCGCGACCGGGCGGCCGATCGAACCCAGCAGCCAGAACACAGCGCCCACGACGAGGAGGATCACACCGACGACCCACAGGACGTAGACGTTGAGGACAAGCCCGAGAATGAGCAGGATCGCGCCCAGGACAATCATCAGTACCTCATTTCAGCAGTGTCACACGTGCGCCACGGACGACATGGCGCTCGGCTCGGGCAGGCGGCAGTTGACCACCTTGGGGTTGACGCCCGCGTAGTTCAGCGGTCCGGCGAGCACGGTGAGCCCGATCTGTCCCGCTGTCGCACAATTGGTTTGGCCGGTGTGGAAGTAGTCGCGCTGCCAGGCTGCCAGTACTCCGATCAGCAGCCAGACCAACACGATCGTGCCGACTAGTCCCCGGAACATGGAAGCCCTCCATCAGTCGAAATCAGTGAGAGGCGAGTACCCGATCGGCCACTCGGCGAAACCACGCCCGAGCGCGGGATACCGGACGGCTCGAAGGTTTGTGTCCGTCCGCCGCCGGGAAACCCGGGTCTGTGCGCGGCGAATGCCGCCGAGGAACGCCAGCGGGCAGAGCAACGCCGCTGACCCACTGGTCCGAGGGGAACGACCCAGCCCAGCAGTCACCCGCGAGGGGGCTGCTGGGCTGGGTCTTCTCCAGTCCGGGCAGCCGGGCGGTCAGCTGTTGGGATGCTGGCGTTTCGCTTCGGGATGTGCTGCATACCAACGTTCTTCGATCCGCCGCACTCGGCCGTGTTCCAGCGCGAGCCACAGCGCACCGATGAGCAGACCCGCACCCGACAACATGGCCATCGTCAGCCCGACGTCCAAATGCTGGGTCGCGAACGCGGCGAGACTCGCGACGAACAGCACCAACGCCACCCCGATCAGGATCAGCGCGGGCATGATGACGTTGTCTTTCATGGATTCACCGGCGTGCGGACGGGTGGTACGGGTGTGATCGACAGGATCTTTGGGGCCTTTCATGGCAACCCTCCTCCTCCCCCTCTACCACCCACAACTGCGCGGACGGTACAACGGGCATCTCTTAAGGGTAGATCCGCGGCACCGAAGAGGGAAGGCGCACGTGGGAGCCGCGGCGCGTCATGATCCCAGCACCGGCCCGGCCATCGCCGGCAGCCCCATGGTCAGGGTCAGCAGCATCAACAGCATGAGGAACCAACCCGCACCCTGCCACGCCCACCAGGTCTGATGCTGTTTCCAGGTCTGGTAGGTGCGCAGGAACGCGCGCAGCCCACCCACCATCAGGATCACCGGCGCACCGAGCGCCAAGGCGAGGCGCTGGGGCGGGCCACAGGCTGCCGAATCGGCGGTGGCGCCGTGACACGCCCCCACCAGCACGGCAGCCACGACCAGGAAGCTCACCCCTGCCACCGCGACGGCGAGGGCGAAGCGCGCCGCCGCGCGGACCTCGGCATCATCGGTATGCATGTCAGCGGCCATATCAGCCTGACTTCCTGATCTGAGCGGGCTGGTATCGACGTTACTCCCAGCCCTCTCCTTCGGCGATCCGCTTGATCGCGGCCAGCCTGCGGTCCCATTGCCGCCCGATGCGGTCCAATTCGGCGGCCAGCGCACTGAGCCTGGCGCCCAACGCGCGATAGCGGATCTCACGGCCGACGCGCACCGGTTCGACCAGCCCGGAGTCGGCCAGTACCGCGAGATGTTTGGCGATCGCCTGGCGGCTGACCGGCATCCGGGTGGCCAGCGCGCTGGCCGACAGGTCCTGCGCGCCGAGTTCGGTGAGGATCTGCCAGCGGGTTTCGTCAGCCAGCACACCCAGTACCACCGGGACGGCGGTCATGGCCTGGCCTGCACGAACTCCACCAGTTCGGCGAGTTCGGCGGTCCAGCCGCCGGCGTTGTCGGCATGGGCGGCCCCGGGGTCCTGCAGATCCTCGAAGCCCGTCTCGACCAGATCCAGCCGGGTGCCGCCGTCGATCTCGGTCAGCTCGAAACGCACCACCGTGGAATTGCCCGGGGCGGGCTCCACATCGGCGCTGTGCGCCCAGCGGTACACCAAAACCCTTGGGGCCTCGATATGTTCGACCACCACTCGATGCTTGCCGTGGTGTTCCCAGCCGAAGAACCCGGTGCCGCCGGGCACGGCGTCGAATTCGCAGGTATCGCCGAACCACTGGGCGATCAGGTCGGCATCGGTCAGTGCCGACCACACCCGCCCGATGGGGGCGCTGATATCGATGCTGCGGGTGATGACGAGTGCGTCCATGACTTCTCCTGAGAGGGTTCCCGAATGATATGCAACTTCAGAGTTGCATAAACTTCTCTCGAGTGCAACCCCCGGGTTGCATATGCTGCGCGTGCGCTCCGGGCTCCGCTTGATTACCGTCAACAGGTGGACCTCAACACCGTCGAGGTGATCGACTCCCCGCGGCACCGCGCCGAGCTGTGGCCGCTACGGCACGGCGACGCCGTGTTGGCCGGTGGCACGTGGCTGTTCTCCGAGCCGCAACCCCACCTGACCCGACTGGTCGATCTCGGCGGCCTCGGCTGGCCCGCGGTGACCCGTACCGACGACGGCGTGGAGCTGGCCGCCACCTGCACGGTCGCCGAGGTGTCCCGCCTGTCCCGGGAACTCGGCGTTCCCCTGCTGCACCAGTGCTGCACCGCGCTGCTGGCCTCGTTCAAGATCTGGCACACGGCCACCGTCGGCGGCAATCTCTGCCTGTCGTTCCCGGCCGGAGCGATGATCTCGATGATCTCGGCGCTGTCCGGAACGGTGACGGTCTGGCGGCCCGACGGGACCGAGTATCGCTGCCCGGTCGATGAATTCGTCACCGGCGAGGCCACGAATGTACTGGCCCCCGGTGAGATCGTGCGCGCGGTCCAACTGCCCGCACACGCGCTGCACGCGCGCCACGCGTTCCGCAAGCTGGCCCCGTCGCCGTTGGGCCGGTCCGGGGTGGTGGTCATCGGGCGCCACGACGCAGACGACAGGTTCGTGCTCTCGGTGTCTGCGGCGACGGTGCGCCCGTACACATTCGAGTTCACCGGGGTCCCCGGGCCCGGCGAGATACGGGGCGCGCACGCACAGATCCCCGACGGCGCCTGGACCGACGATGCCCATGGCGACCCGGACTGGCGGCGCGCAATGACGCTGGTGCTCGCGACGCAGGTCGCCGCGGAGCTCGCGCCGTGATCGTCAACGGTCAAGCAGCCGAGGACGATTTCCGCCCCGGCCAGTGCCTGCGGACCTTCCTGCGCGACCGCGGCCACTTCGAGGTGAAGAAGGGTTGCGACGCCGGCGACTGCGGCGCCTGCTCCGTGCTGGTCGACGGCACCGCGGTGCACTCCTGCGTGTACCCGGCGTTCCGGGCTGCCGGGCGTTCGGTCACCACGGTGGCCGGGCTGGGCACCCCGGAGGACCTCCACCCACTGCAGCGGGCCTTCGTCGACGCCGCAGGGTTCCAGTGCGGCTTCTGCACGGCCGGGATGATCACCACGGCGTCGACCCTCACCGAAGAGCAACTCGCCGACCTGCCCCAGCACCTCAAGGGAAACCTGTGCCGCTGTACGGGATACCGTGCGATCACCGACGCGCTCAGCGGCACGGTCAACACCGGTGACCACTCCCCCGGCGCTCCTGCGGGCTGCCGGGTGGTCACCGGGACCGAGCAGTACACCATGGATCACGCGCCCGCGGGGCTGCTGCATCTCGCCGTGCTGCGCAGTCCCGTCGCCCACGCCCGGATCGTGTCCATCGACACCTCAGCCGCGCAACGGGTTCCGGGGGTGGCGTTGATCCTCACCCACGCCGACAGTCCGGCCGTGGCGTTCTCGACCGCCCGGCACGAGGACCGCACGGATGATCCCGACGACACGGTGGTACTCGACGATACGGTCCGCTTCATCGGTCAGCGTGTCGCGGCCGTGGTGGCCGACAGCGTCGCGGCCGCCGAAAAGGCCTGCCGGGCCATCGCTGTCGAGTACGCCGAGCTGCCCGCGGTGTTCGACCCCGACGTGGCCCGCCGGCCCGGCGCGCCGGCCGTGCATGGCGACAAGGACCGGTCGGCCCGCATCGCCGACCCACAACGCAACATCGTCTCCGAATTGCACGGCGGGGTGGGCGATATCGGCGCCGGGATCGCGGCCGCCGAGCGCGCCGGCGGCGCGGTGGTGCGCGGGCGCTGGTTCACCCAGCGCATCCAGCACAGCCACCTGGAGACCCATGGCAGCACCGGCTGGATCGACGACGACGGCCGGCTGGTCATCCGCACCAGCTCCCAGGTGCCGTTCTTGGTGCGCGAGGAACTGTGTCACGTCTTCGGTCTGGATCGGTCGAAGGTGCGGGTGTTCACCCGCCGGGTGGGCGGCGGCTTCGGCGGGAAGCAGGAGATGCTGACCGAGGACATCGTGGCGCTGGCGGTGCTGCGACTGGGGCGTCCGGTGCGCTACGAGTTCAGCCGCACCGACGAATTCATCGCCGCCCCCTGTCGGCATCCCTACCGGGTGGACGCCACCGTGGCCGCCGGAGCCGACGGCATCCTCACCGCGATGTCGATCGACGTGCTGATGGATGCCGGCGCCTATGGCAACCACAGCCCGGGTGTCATGTTCCACGGCTGCGGTGAGTCGATGGCGGTATACCGCTGCGCCAACAAGCATGTCGACGCGCAGGCGGTCTACACCAACAACCTGCCGTCGGGCGCCTTCCGAGGCTACGGCCTGGGACAGGTGATCTTCGCCGTCGAATCCGCACTCGACGAGTTGGCGGCACAACTGGGCATCGATCCGTTCGACCTGCGCCGCCGAAATGTGATCATGCCCGGCGACGCGTTCGTCGATTCACATGTGGCCGAAGACGATCTGACCTTCGGCAGCTACGGTCTCGATCAATGCCTCGACCTCACCCAGGCCGCGCTGGTCCGCGGCAACGGGGCCACCGCGCCGGACGGCCCACAGTGGCGGGTCGGCGAGGGGATGGCCGTGGCGATGATCGCGACGATCCCCCCGCGGGGCCACTACTCAGACGCCTCGGTGTCGCTGGACGCCGACGGGATCTACACCTTGTCGGTCGGCACCGCCGAGTTCGGCAACGGCACCTCGACGGTGCACGTGCGGCTCGCGGCCGAGGCACTCGGGGTATCCGCCGACCGGATCCGGCTACGCCAGTCCGACACCGATGTCACCGCGTACGACACGGGGGCGTTCGGATCGGCGGGCACCGTGGTCGCCGGGCTGGCGGTGCAGTCGGCCTGCCGCGAATTACGCCAAGCTCTGGAGTCGGAAGCCGCGTCCGATTCCATGAAGCGCCCGTTGGTGGGCCACGGTCGGCACGAGGGCACCCCGCGTTCGGTGGCATTCAATGTGCACGGCTTCCGCGTCGCGGTGAACACCGAGACCGGCGAGGTGCGCATCCTGCAATCCGTCCAGGCCGCCGATGCCGGCGTGGTGATGAATCCGGAACAGTGCCGGGGCCAGGTGGAGGGCGGTGTGGCCCAGGCCATCGGCACGGCGCTCTACGAGGAGATGCGCGTCGACGGACAGGGCCAGGTGACCACCAAAGACCTGCGCAACTACCACATTCCGCAACTGGCCGACCTCCCCGTGACGGAGGTCTACTTCGCCGACACCTACGACAAGCTGGGCCCGCTCGGGGCCAAGTCGATGAGTGAATCGCCGTACAACCCGGTGGCGCCGGCACTGGCCAACGCGATCGCCCGGGCCTGTGGGGCGCGGATGTACCGGCTGCCGATGACGCCGGCGCGGGTATGGCGGGAGCTGCACGGCCCGTCCTAGTCGATGGGGGTTGTCGGTTCCCGCGGTTAGGCTGACGGCGTACCTGCTCGGCGCGGGTATGCCGTGGAGTCTGGTCGCCGCTGTCGTCGCCGTCGCGGCGCCGCATTTCCTGATAGGTGCCCTTCGCGGGCTGCGCACGCCGTCCGAGCGCGAGGATCCGGTCGCCGGTATGTCGGGTACCGAGTTCGAGGACCACATCGCCCGTATCGCCCGCTCGTGCGGTGTCCCGGTGATCATGACCTCCCTGACCGGAGACTGGGGCGTCGACCTCATCGTCGGAAAGCGACCGAATCGCCTTGCCATCCAATGCAAACGACAGGCCCGCCCGGTGGGCACCGGCGCCATCCAGGAGGTGGTGGCCGGCGCCCCCATGCAGGACTGCACCCACACCATGGTGGTGACGAATCACGAATTCACGCCGGCCGCACGCAAACTCGCCGAACTGCACGACTGCACACTGGTCGGGGGCGCGGAGTTACCCAGGTTGAGGTCCACCATCCGCCGGCTACTGGAGCAGCCCTGAGTGGGGTTCGGGCCCGATATAGCGGGCCCGCGGCCGGATGATCTTGCGTGACTGCGCCTGTTCCAGGATGTGGGCGGACCAGCCGACCACCCGGCTCACGGCGAAGGTGGGGGTGAACATCGCCCGCGGTATGCCGCACAGTTCCATCACCACCCCGGCGTAGAACTCGACGTTGGCCCGTAGCGGACGGCCCTTCCGCCGCTGCGCCAGCACGGATGTCACCGCGCCCTCGACCCGCACGGCACGCTCGACCAGATCCCCGCCCAGCCCGAGCGCGATCGATTTCAGCAGTTCCGCGCGCGGATCCGCGGTGCGGTACACGGCGTGCCCGAAACCCATGATGCGTTCACCCCGGTCCAGGGCGGCGTGGGTCCACGCGGCCGCATTCGCCGGGTCCCCGATGGCATCGAGGGCATCCAGCGCCCGGTCCGGCGCCCCGCCGTGCAGCGGACCGGAGAACGAGCCCAGCGCGGCGCAGAGCGCGGAGGCGACGTCCGCACCCGTCGAGGCCACCACCCTGGCAGTGAAGGTCGAGGCGTTGAAACCGTGGTCCACCGTCGCGATGAGGTACTGCTCGATGGCGCGGGCATGTTCGGGGGCCGGTCGCCGTCCGGTGAGCAGATAGAGCCAATGGGCCGCGACGGGCAGCGTGGGATCCGGGTCCACGGGTTCCCACCCCTGCCGGATGCGGTGCAGGGCCGCCAGCACCGTGGGCGTGATCGCCGACAACAGCACGGTGTGCTGACGGCGGGCGTCCTCGTCGATATCCCAGATCGGCGGCAGGTCGTAGGCCGTCGCCACCGCGGAGAGCACCGTGCGCAGGCCTGCCAGCGGATGCTCCTCGGCACCACCGAGTGCCACCATCCGCAGCATCGCGGTGACGTCGGAAGGGATGGCGCGCAAGGTGCAGGTGCGCGTGGCGAAGTCGGCGGACTCGCCGGCCGACGGCAGCCGGCCGTACAGGAAGAGGAACCACACATCCTCGAAGCTGCGCGTCATCGCCAGTTCGACGGCCGGGTAGGGGCCGTAATGGTAGAAACCCTCGTCACCACGGACGTCGCCGATCGCGGTATCGGCGACCACGATATTGGCCAATCCCGGCGCGGCCTCGATGAGGGCGTCAGACATAGGTGCAACCTCCTGGTTGTTCAAGCAGTACAACCACATTCGGACTATTCTTGATCACAGTCAATGTTGATTTGATCAATATGAAATGAGGACGCGATGGCACCACCCCGGCGTCATACCCGCCGTTGGCCCGCCGCGATCGACCACGACGGACACGACTACCTGACCACCGCCCAGGTCGCCAAGGTGCTCGGGATCAAACCCGAGTCGGTGTACGCCTACGTCAGCCGCGGCCGGCTGCACAGCGTGCGCATCGAGGGGGTCCGCGGCAGCGTGTTCGCGGTCGACGAGGTGGAATCCCTCACCCGCGAGGGTGCCCGGGCCCGGCCGCCGGCCGGTGTGGTCGAGCGGATCCGCACCCAGATCACCTCACTGTCCGGGGACGAGTTGTGCTACCGCGGCCGGCCCGCGCGCGAGCTGGTGACTGCGGACTTCCTGGATGTCGCCCGGTTGTTGTGGGAGCACGAGGTGCCACCACAACACCCCCCGCTGGACCAGGACGCGACAGCCCATCTGCGAGCGGCATTGCCGACCACCGCCACCCGGCTGGATGCCGTCCGGATCGCCGTGGATCTGGCGGGCGCCGCGGATCCGATGCGGTATCAACGCACTCCCGAGGCGGTCACCACCAAGGCGATGCAGATCCTGGAGGCCGTGGCCACGGCGCTGCCACCGGGGTCGAGTTCCGTCGACACGGGTTCGTACGCAAAACGGCTGTGGCCCAAGCTCTCCCCGCTGTCTCCGACACCGCGCCGGGTGGCGGTGCTCAACGCGGCCCTGGTGCTGCTGGCCGACCACGATCTCGCGGCCAGCACCGTCGCGGCCCGGGTCGCCGCGAGCGCGCGGGCCGGAGTCTATTCGGTGGTCGCGGCCGGACTGGCGGCCCTGGACGGTCCCATGCACGGCGGGGCTGCCACCGCCGCCTATCGTTATCTGGTTGGCGCCGTAGATGATCCGGTGAGCGCGGTGGCTGCCAGTCTGCGCGCCGGCGAGCGCATCCCCGGCACCGGCCACCGTATCTACCGCGATCACGATCCACGAGCCGGGGCGCTGCTCGGCCTCCTGGAGCGCGCCGGCGGCGGGGAGCGGATCCGCGCCGCCATCGACACCATTGCGGCGTCTACAGATTTCGTCAACTCCGACCTGGCCCTGGCGGCGATGGCAGTGCAGTTCCGGATGCCCGCCGATGCCCCGGAGACCGTCTTCTGTATCGCGCGGATCGTGGGCTGGGTGGCGCATGCCCTCGAGGAGTATGAAGAACCGATGCTGCGATTCAGGCCCGAGGGGGTTTACGTCGGAAAGCGCCAGAGCTGATCAAAGGGTGTTCAGGACAGCCCGCACCGCGTCGACGGCGGCGTCGAGTTCGTCTCGGGACACCGTGAGCGCCGGCCGGAAGCGCACCGAATCCACCCCACTGGGCAACATGATCACGTGCCGGTCCCACAACCGGTTCACCAGCTCGTCGCGTGCGGCACCCGACGGCATGCTGAACGCGCACATCAGGCCACGCCCGCGCGGATCGCGCACCAGAGCGGGGAACTCGGATACCACGTCGCGCAAGCGGTCCAGCAGGTGGTCGCCGAGCACCCTCGCGTTGCGCATCAGGTCGTCGGCTTCGATGACCTCCAGGATGCGCCGGGACCGGACCATATCGGTGAGGTTGCCACCCCAGGTGGAGTTGATCCGCGAACTCACCGCGAACACGTTGTCGGGCACGTCGTCGACGCGGCCACCGGCCATCAGGCCGCACACCTGCGTCTTCTTGCCGAACGCCACCACATCCGGGCGTACGCCCAATTGCTGGTAGGCCCAGGCGGTTCCGGTCATCCCGCAACCTGTCTGCACCTCATCGAAGATGAGCAGCGCGTCGAACTCGTCGCACAGTGCCCGCATCGCAGCGAAGAACTCGGGGCGGATATGCCGATCACCGCCCTCGCCCTGGATGGGCTCGGCGATGAAACAGGCGATATCGTCCGGGTACGCCTCGAACGCGGCGCGCGCCTGCCGCAGCGATTCCGCCTCCAGCGCAACGGGATCCGCTCCCGGGCGCAGGTATGGCGCATCGATGCGCGGCCAGTCGAACTTCGGGAACCGCGCGACCTTGTTCGGATCGGTGTTGGTCAGCGACATCGTGTAGCCGCTGCGGCCGTGGAAGGCGCCACGCAGGTGCAGTACGCGGGAACCCGGCGCGGCCAGTCCCTGTGACTCATTGCGCCGACTCTTCCAATCGAAGGCCACCTTCAGCGCGTTCTCCACCGCCAGGGCTCCCCCGTCGATGAAGAACAGGTGCGGCAGTGCCGGGTCGCCGAGCACCCTGGTGAACGTAGCGACGAACCGGGCCATGGTGACGGTGTAGATATCGGAGTTGCTCGGCTTGTTGACCGCGATGGCGCCCAGTTCGGCGCGCGACTCCGGGGCCGTCAGCGCCGGATGGTTCATCCCCAGCGCCGAGGACGCGAAGAACGTGAACATGTCCAGGTAGCGGTCGCCGGTGCGGGCATCGACCAGGTAGGAGCCGCGCGATTGTTCGGTGTCGAGCACGAAATCGAAGCCGTCGGCCAGGATGCTGCGGCTCAGGACGGCAGGTACCTCCTGGGCGGACACAGCAGCGGCGGGCACCTCAGAGGCGGGCACGGTCACGTCACGGTCGGGCAGGACAGCAGTCATGCCCGCATCCTAACGCGATATTTACGGTCTACGCCATCGACAGCAGGAATATCTACGGTAGATACTCGCGTCCTTCGTAAAATGTCTGTAGGATGATCGTGCTGCGAGTGCGCACGTTGGCCGCTGTCCGGATCTGTTGCAGCAGGTCTTCCAGCCCTCGCGGCGAACCCACCCGCACGAGCAGGATGTAGCTCTCCTCGCCCGCCACCGAGTGACACGACGCGATCTCGGGTATGTGTTCCAGGCGGGCGGGCGCATCATCGGGTTGAGAAGGATCGAGAGGGGTGATGGCCACGAACGCCGACAGCATGTTGCCGACTGTTTCGGGATCGATGCGGGCCGCGTACCCGGTGATCACGCCGCGCGACTCCAGCCGCCGCACCCGGGCCTGCACTGCAGACACCGACAACCCCGCCGTCGCCGCGAGATGCGCGAGCGTGGCTCGTCCGTCCGTGATCAACTCCCGCACCAGCGCACGGTCAATATCGTCGAGGTGGTCGGCATCGGCCATGGCCGGACCCTACCGCGCGTGATCGAGACATCGCAGCTACGCGCCGCATTCGCCGCAGCCCTGTCACAGATGTACGGCACCGAGGTACCGGCCTACACCACCCTGGTGCAGGTCAGCACCGAGGTGAACCGGGAGTACGCGGGCGATGGACGGTGGGGATCGCTGGACCGGGTGACCGCGGAACGCCACGGCGCCATCCGGGTGGGCAATGCCGCCGAGATGGCGGATGTCGCCGACCTTTTCGCCGCGTTCGGGATGTACCCCGTCGGGTACTACGACCTGCGCGAGGCCGCCTCACCGGTGCCGGTGGTCTCGACCGCCTTCCGGCCCATCGAGGCAGACCAGCTGGAGCGCAATCCCTTCCGGGTGTTCACCTCGATGCTCGCCACCGCCGACGCCAGGTTCTTCGACTCCTGCCTGCGGGCCAGGGTGGACCGTTTCATCGAGCGGCGACAGCTGTTCGCACCCGACCTGATCGCCGACGCCCGTCGCATCGCCGACGCCGGTGGTGCGCGCGACGACGAGGAGGCCGGCGACTTCGTGCGCCGCGCCACCGCCGCGTTCGCCCTGTCCCGCTCCCCCATCGACAAGGGCTGGTACGACGAGCTCGCCGAGGTCTCGGCCGTGGCCGCCGATATCGCCGGTGTCACCACCACGCACATCAACCACCTCACACCCCGTGTCCTCGATATCGACGAGTTGTACCGGCGGATGACCGCCCGCGGCGTCACCATGATCGATGCCATCCAAGGACCGCCGCGCACCGAGGGCCCCGCGGTTCTGCTGCGGCAGACGTCATTCCGGGCGCTGGCCGAACCGCGCCGGTTCCGCGGCGCCGACGGTGTGGAGTTCGACGGCGCGCTGCGGGTGCGCTTCGGTGAGGTCGAGGCGCGCGGGGTGGCCCTCACCCCGCTCGGCCGGGAGCGCTACGACGCCGCCATCACCGATCCGGCACGCTGGACCGATTACTTCCCCGGCACCGACGCGGAGATGGCGGCGGCCGGACTGGCCTACTACGTCGGCGGGGACCCGGCCAGACCCGTTGTCTACGAGGACTTCCTCCCCGCATCGGCCGCGGGCATCTTCCGCTCCAACGTCGATGAGGACGTCCGGGTCTGCGACGCGGTCTCCGATTCCGCGGCGACCGGCCCATACAGCCTCGACTGGATGGCGGGGGCGATCGGCCACCACATCCACGACCCGTACGACCTCTACCAGAAGGCGGCATCATGACCACCATGCAATCGACCCTGCCCACCGCCGGTGAGCTACGTGACCGGGCGCGCCTGGCGCTACAGGCCATCGGCGCCGATCTCGTCGAGGCCGAAACCGGCGTGGCGGCCGGCACCCCGATCACCGGTGACGTGCTGTTCACCGTTGCCGACACTCCGGTGGCCGAGGCCCACTCCGCGATCGCCGCCGCTGCCGAGGCCTTCGCCACCTGGCGCACCACCCCGGCTCCGGTACGCGGCCAGGTGGTGGCCCGCCTCGGTGAGCTACTCGTCGAGCACAAAGCCGATCTCGCCACCCTGGTGACCGTCGAGGCCGGCAAGATCACCTCCGAAGCGCTCGGCGAGGTGCAGGAGATGATCGATATCTGCCAGTTCGCGGTCGGCCTGTCCCGACAGCTGTACGGCAAGACCATCGCCTCCGAACGGCCCGGGCACCGGCTGATGGAAACCTGGCATCCGCTCGGGGTGGTCGGCGTGATCACGGCCTTCAACTTCCCGGTGGCGGTCTGGGCGTGGAACACCGCCGTCGCGCTGGTCTGCGGTGACACCGTGGTCTGGAAGCCCTCCGAGTTGACACCGCTGACCGCGGTGGCCTGTCAGGCGTTGATCGAGCGGGCCGCGCGCGATGTGGGCGCGCCGACCGAGATCTCCCGGCTCATCCAGGGCGGCAAGGAGATCGGCGAGCTCCTGGTCGACGATCCGAGGGTCGCGCTGGTCAGCGCCACCGGCTCGGTGCGGATGGGCCGCGAGGTCGGCCCCCGGGTCGCCCAGCGGTTCGGCAAGGTCCTGCTGGAACTGGGTGGCAACAACGCCGCCGTCGTCACCCCCTCGGCCGATCTGGATCTGGCCCTGCGCGGCATCGTGTTCTCCGCGGCCGGCACGGCCGGCCAGCGCTGCACCACCATGCGCCGGGTCATCGCGCACCACTCGGTGGCCGATGAACTGATCACCCGTATCACGGCCGCCTACCGCACCCTGCCGGTCGGTAATCCGGCGGCCGACGGCACGCTGGTCGGCCCGCTGGTGCACGAGCGCGCCTACCGCGACATGGTGGGTGCACTCGAACAGGCCCGCGCCGACGGCGGCGAGGTGGTCGGCGGCGAGCGCGTGGACCTTGGCGAGGGTTCGTACTATGTGCGCCCGGCCGTGGTCCGAATGCCCGCCCAGACCGCGGTGGTGCACGACGAGACCTTCGCCCCCATCCTGTACGTGTTGACCTACGACACCCTCGACGAGGCGATCGAACTCAACAATGCCGTCCCGCAGGGGCTTTCCTCGGCGATCTTCACCACCGACATCCGGGAGGCGGAACGGTTCATGGCCGCCGACGGCTCGGACTGCGGTATCGCCAACGTCAACATCGGCACCTCGGGTGCCGAGATCGGCGGCGCGTTCGGCGGGGAGAAGCAGACCGGCGGCGGCCGCGAGTCCGGCTCAGATTCGTGGAAGGCCTATATGCGCAGGGCCACCAACACCGTCAACTACTCATCCGAGCTGCCGCTCGCCCAGGGGGTGCAGTTCGGCTAGCTCGGCCGGTTTTACTATGGCTGCGTGAGCGATCAGGTCGAACAGCGGGAATTCCAGGCAGAGGCCCGTCAGCTGTTGCAGCTGATGGTGCACTCCATCTATTCCAACAAGGACTCGTTCCTGCGGGAACTGGTGTCGAACGCCTCCGACGCCCTGGACAAGCTGCGGCTCGCGGCGTACCAGGACAAGGATCTCCTGGTCGACACGTCCGATCTGCACATCGACCTGGACCTCGACTCGACGGCGCGAACGCTGACCGTCCGGGACAACGGCATCGGCATGTCCCGCGACGAGGTCGTCGACCTGATCGGCACCCTGGCCAAATCCGGCACCGCCGAGATGCGGAGAAAACTGCAGGAGTCCAACGAGAGCACCGAAGAGCTGATCGGCCAGTTCGGCGTCGGGTTCTACTCGACGTTCATGGTGGCCGACAAGGTCGACCTGCTCACCCGCAAGGCCGGCGAAAACACCGCCACCCGGTGGGAATCCAGCGGTGACGGCACCTACACCATCGCCACCGTCGACGACGCCCCGCAGGGCACATCGGTCACGCTGCACCTCAAGCCCGAGGACGCCGACGACGAACTGCACGACTACACCGCACCGTGGAAGATCCGGCAGCTGGTCAAGAAGTACTCCGACTTCATCTCCTGGCCGATCCGGATGGAGGTCGAGAAGACCGTCCCGGCATCGACGGAGGAGGGCGCGGAGAACACCGAGCCGACCGTCACCGTCGAAACCGAGACGATCAACTCGCGCACCGCGCTGTGGGCCAAGCCCAAGAGCGAGGTCTCCGACGAGGAATACAAGGAGTTCTACCGGCACATCGCGCATGCCTGGGATGAGCCGCTCGACGTCATCGCGATGAAGGCCGAGGGAACCTTCGAGTATCAGGCGCTGTTGTTCATCCCTTCGCAGGCGCCGTTCGATCTGTTCAACCGGGACGGGCACAGCGGCGTGCAGTTGTACGTCAAGCGCGTCTTCATCATGGGTGACTGCGATGAGCTGATGCCCGAGTATCTGCGGTTCATCAAGGGTGTCGTCGACGCGCAGGACTTGTCGCTCAACGTGTCTCGCGAGATCCTGCAGCAGGACCGCCAGATCAAGGTGATCCGCCGCAGCCTCACCAAGAAGGTGCTGTCGGCGATCAAGGACCTTCAGGCCAACCGACCCGACGACTACGCGACCTTCTGGACCCAGTTCGGGCGCGCGTTCAAGGAGGGCCTGCTCTCCGACCCCGACAACCGCGAGACCATCCTGGGACTGTCGTCGTTCGCGTCAACCTTCAGTCCGGACACCCCGACGACGCTGGCCGACTACGTGAGCCGGATGCGGGACGGCCAGGAGCAGATCTTCTACGCGACAGGCGAATCCCGCCGGTTGCTGGACAGCTCGCCGCACCTGGAGGCGTTCAAGGCCAAAGGCTACGAAGTGCTGTTGCTCACCGACCCCGTCGACGAGGTGTGGGTGGAGTCGGTGCCGGAATTCCAGGGCAAGGCGCTGCAGTCGGTAGCCAAGGGTGAAGTCGACCTCGGCTCCCGAGATGACGAGACCGACGCCGACCGCAGCGAGTTCGCCGATCTGCTGACCTGGCTGCAGAAGACGCTCGACGACCATGTCAAGGAGGTGCGTCTGTCCACTCGGCTGACCTCGTCGCCGGCCTGCCTGATCACCGACACCTTCGGTATCACCCCGCAGTTGGCGCGCATGTACCGCGCCTCCGGCCAGGAGGTGCCCGTCGGCAAGCGCATTCTGGAGATCAACCCCGATCACGCCCTCGTCACAGGTCTGCGGGACGCCTTGGCCGCGTCACAGGACGGGCTCAGCGATACGGCCGAGTTGCTCTACGGCACAGCCCTTCTCGCCGAGGGGGGCTCCCTCGACGATCCGGCGCGGTTCGCTGCCATTCTCGCCGACCGGTTGGCCAAGACCTTCTAGCCGGACGTGCACGACGGTGAGTCGTCGTGGCGGGTCCGACGGCGTCATCTCCGCCGGCTCCCGCCGCTCGTGCGATTCCCTGTGTAGTTGTCAAGGTGCGCCCCACTCGGTTATGCGGCGGCGGGCAGATCGGTCATGGTTCGTCGTGCGTGCGAGCGCATGTGCGGCGGTTCGGGACCGGCCGGATCGTGGGGTGGGATGAACCAGGGGTGGCGGTCAGGGCCCAGGTAGACCTGCCACTCGCTGTGGTGGATCAGGGTGTGGTGGCATCGGCAGAACAGCACGCCGTTGTCCAGGCAGGTGATGCCTCCAGTGCCCCACGGCTCGATGTGGTGGGCGTCGCACCACGACACCGGCCTCCCGCAGCCGGGGAATGCGCAGCCACGGTCGCGTGCTGCCAGTGCTTTACGAATCCTGGGTGAGAACAGCCGCTCACTGCGCCCCACGTCCAGCGGCGCGCCGGCGTCGTCCACGATCACCGATCCGAGAGAGCTGTCACAGGAGATCAGGTCGGCGGTGGTGGCACTGACCGGCCCGGTGAAACCGAGGGTGTCCACGCAACCGTCATCGGGCGCCCCCGTCCGCCCTGCCCCGGCCGGCCGGATGAGGGTGACGTGCGGGAGCACACCACCGGAGGTCGGACGCTGCGAGCTCGACAGGTAGCCCCGCACCAGCTGACCGAATGCGTCCGCACGACGCCTGCCGGTCGACCGCGGGTCCGGTGATCCATCCGGCAGCGGCACGGGCCGGCACAACGGGTCCAACGCTGCGAACAATTCCTCACCGGTCAGCACATCGAGATCGAGGGTCGCGCTGACCCGTCCGTCGTCGTTCTGCACCAGCGTCATCTCGTTGAGGTCACTGTTCTCCGCGATCGGCATCGTCCCCTCGTCGTGCGGTTGCCTCGAGGCTTTGTCGATGGCGATCTCGCGGGCTTTCTTACTCACCTCCGCGGGCGTGGTCTGGATCATCAGCAACGTGGCGACCGTCGCCCTGTCCTCATCGGACAACGCGACCCTGGCACTGATGTGTGCGACGCCTTTGCCGACCGCGTCGGCGAACTCGATGCCGAGCCCACCCAGACGCTGTGCCCGGGTGAGGGCCGGCAGAGTGTGCGCGGCCCGCCCCACCCGTACAGCCCTGCGCGCGGCGCCGGGGGCCACCCCCAGGCTGATGAGCAGATCGGCTCCCGAGCGCAGGTGCCGGCGCGCCGGGATCCCGAGACGCTCGGCGGCCGCGGCCGCTTGCGCGATCACATGGTCGAACAGGTTCCGGGCGATGATCGCCGCGGCCAGCACAGCGAGCACCGGCTGTTCATCGACCACCCGCCGGGGACGGTCGAGCAGATCGAACAGCGTGCGCTCGACGCCCTCCTCGGGCGGAGGCGCCGCGGTGAGGTCATCGATGAGCGCGTCGACGATGGCATCGAGATGGGTGGCGTCCATGCCAGATACCCCAACCTTTCGCAAAGGTGCTCGCGGGCAGACGATTCAGGATCGACAAGGCAATTCGGCTCGGAGAGTCCCACGGGGACCAACGAACCTCTCAGCGACGCAGTCGCGGGCAAAGCTCACCGGGTATCGGGAGCAACAATCAACTCGAACGTATGTTCGATGCTACGCCATGCGCGGATGCCGCGCAAGCGTCATCTCCGGCGGACACGTTCTCGTGCCGAGGCAGCGCCTGCAGTTCGGCCAGCACCGTCTCGGTGTCGGCACCGAGTTCGGGCGCCGGTCCCCGAACGCGTCCGGGCGTCCGGGAGAACCAGGTGGGCACGCCGGGGAAGCGCACCGGCCCGTGTGGGGTTTCGACCGTCTCGAACAGACCGACCGCGTTGAGGTGCGGGTCGTCGAACAACGCGTCCAGGGTGTTGATCGGAGCGGCCGGGATCTCCAGGTCCCGGAACAGCCCGAGCCACTCCTCGGTGGTGCGTTCCTTCAGCGTCTGCGCCACCAACCCGTACACGGTGTCGATCCGGCGTGCCCGCTGTTCCAGCGTATCGAACTCCCCTGTGTTCCAATCGGGTTGGACACGGTCGACGAATCCGCGCCAGTGCTTGTCGTTGTAGATCAGCGCGGCGATCTGACCGTCTTTGGTCTCATAGGGCCGCCGGTTGGGTGCCACGGCCCGCGGGTACACGGCCGGCCCGAGCGGAGGCGAGAACATCGCGCCGTTGGCGTGTTCGACGAGCATGAAGGAGGCCATCGTCTCGAACATGCTGACCTCCACCTCCTGGCCCTCACCGGTGCGTTCCCGGTGGAACAGCGCCATCGTGGTGGCGTAGAGCGCCGTCAGGCCGGCCACCTTGTCGGCCATGATGGTCCCGACGTAGCCGGCTTCCCCGGTCAACTGTTGTTGTACCGCAGGCAATCCGCACTCGGCCTGGATCGTGTCATCGTAGGCGGGCCGGTCCGCATTCGGGCCGCGCCGGCCGTAGCCGTAACAGTTGGTGTAGACGATCGACGGGTTGAGCTCGACGACGTCGGCGTAGCCGAATCCCAGTGCGGTGATCGCCTTGGCCCGCATCGAGTGGATGAAGACGTCGGCAGTCCCGATCAGTCCGCGGAGCGCCGCTTTGCCGTCGTCGGTGTGCAGGTCCAGCACGATCGCCCGTTTACCGCGGTTGACGTTGACGAACACCCCGCTCATCCCCGGGGACGGCCCCACCGAAATGAATCGGGTGTTATCCCCCTGCGGCGGTTCCACTTTGATCACGTCGGCGCCCATGTCGGCCATGATCTGGGTGCAGTACGGCCCCATCACCATGGCGGTGAGGTCGATGACCCGCACCCCGGCCAGCGGTCCGTCAAACATGGGTCGCCTTCGCAAAACTGTAGCGGATGTGGTCGGTGTGCCCATCGGGCGCAGGCGGGAAGATCACCGGCTCAGACATATCGCGGATTCCGTCGATATTGTCGGCGACGTCCTCGATGGTCCACGACGGGCGGTACACCCCGGGACTCTCGGCGATGAAGGCGCGGGCCACCCGGCCGCCGATCGCGACCAGCATCTCGCCGGTCACCGAACAGGATTCGTGGGCCAGCCAGCCGACGGTCGGGGCCACCAGCTCGGGCCCCATCGGCGGATACGCCGAGATGTCGATGCCTTCGGCCATCCGGGTGACCGCACTGGGGATGATCACGTTGCACCGGACACCGTCCGCGGCTCCTTCCAGGGCCACCACATTCGACAGTCCGATCAGCCCGGCCTTGGCCACCCCGTAGTTGGCCACATTGTGGTTGCCGTAGAGCCCGCCGATGGACGAGGTGAGCACGATGCGGCCGTAGCCGGCGGCACACATGACCGGAAATGCCGGCCGGACAACGTGAAACGCGCCGCGCAGGTGCACGTCCAGCACGGCGTCGAAGTCCTGAGGGCTCAGCTCCTTCAGCGATCCGCGGCGCACGGTGCCGGCGTTGTGGATGAGGATGTCGATGCCGCCGAAGTGCCGGATGGCGCTGTCGATGATGGCCTTTCCGCCGTCGACGGTGACCACCGAATCGGTGTTGGCAACGGCCTGCCCGCCGGCGGCGACGATCTCATCGGCCACCTGCTGCGCGGGAGTGCCGTCGGAACCGTCGCCGGTGAGGCTGCTACCCGGATCGTTGACGATGACCTTCGCACCTCGCGATGCCAGCAGCAGGGCGTACTCCCGGCCCAGACCCCGGCCGCCGCCGGTGATGACGGCGACACGATCGTCGAATCCCAGGGCAGCGCTCACGTGAGTTCCAGCCCGTCGAGGTCACCCTTGGCCCGCCACTGGGCGAGCAGATCGTCGAAGGCATAGAAGCCGGGCGAGTAGAAGTCCCCGAGGAACGATCCGTTGCGTTCCGCACCCCCGCGTCCCTCGTTGTTGTAATAACCAGGGGTGCAGGAGAGTTCAAACGCCGAATTGTCGATCGCCAGTTCGCGGACCGTCGACACCCAGGCGTCCTGACCTTCCCGGCTGGGCTCCACCGTGGTGGCGCCTCGGTTCTGGGCCTCGGCGATGATGTAGGCGATGTGCTCGGCCTGCTGTTCGAACATCGCGGTGGTGTTGGCCGACACCCCACCCTGGATGAAGCCCATGAAGAACTGGTTGGGGAAGCCACGGCTGGTCATCCCGTGCAGTGTCTGGTAATCGTCGGCCCAGTGGTCGAACAGCGACAGCCCGTCGCGGCCCACGATCCGGTCGATCGCGAACCGCCGGCTGATCTCGGTGGAGATCTCGAAACCGCTCGCGAAGATCACGCAGTCGACCTCGTATTCGACACCGCCGGCGACGATCCCCTTCTCGGTGAGCCGTTCCACACCCTTGGATGCCGATACATCGACCAGGGTCACGTTGGGCCGGTTGAACGAGGCCAGATAGTGCTCACTCGAGGTCGGCCGCTTGCACATGAAGCGGTAGTAGGGCTTCAAGGCCTCGGCGGTATCGGGATCCTCGACGATCGCGGCGACGCGGCGACGCAGCCGCTCCATGATCTTGTAGTCCTCTTCCTCGCGGAACGCCATGATCTGTTCGATGGTCACCGCTGCCGGGTCATCGCTGGCCGCGATCCGGGCGGTCAGGTTGCGACCGAGCTCGGTCCAGAAGTCGCACACCAGATCTGGTTCGCCGAACACCACGCCGACGAACGGCGACCAGTTGTGGAAGTTGCGCTTGCGTTCCTCCTGCCAACCCGGCTGCAGCGACGCGGCCCAGGCCGGATCGGTGGGCGGGTTGGAGCGCGCGTCCACCGATGACGGCGTCCGCTGGAAGACGAAGAGCTGCCGGGCATCACGGCCGAGGTGCGGGACCAGCTGGATGCCGGTGGCACCGGTGCCGACGAGTGCGACGCGCTTGTCCGCGAGTTTGTGCAGACCGCCGTCGGCGTCACCCCCGGTGTACTCGTAATCCCAGCGCGCGGAATGGAAGACGTGCCCGGAAAAGTCCTTGATACCGGGTATCCCCGGCAGCTTCGGGCGGTTGTAGGAACCCTGCGCCATGACCACGAAGCGGGCCCGGATGTCGTCACCGCGGTCGGTACTGATCTGCCAGCGCCGCGTTGCGTCATCCCAACGCAGTTCACGCACCTGGGTGGAGAACAGCGCGCCGTCGTAGAGACCGAAATGCTTCCCGATGTTGCGGCAGTGCTGGAATATCTCGGCGCCGTCGGCGAACTTCTTACTCGGCATGAAGTCGAGTTCTTCCAGCAGCGGGACATAACAGTACGCGTCGTTGTCACACTGGATTCCGGGGAAGCGATTCCAGTACCACACCCCACCGAAGTCACCGGCCATCTCGATGACGCGGATGCCCTCGACCCCGGCCTTCTTCAGATAGGCCCCCGCCAGCAGTCCGGCGAAGCCCCCGCCGAGGATCACGATGTCGGCGTCTTCGGTGATCGGATCCCGTTCGGCCACCGTCGTATACGGATCCACCTCGTAGAACTCGGCGAAATCGCCCTCCAGCTCCAGGTATTGATCGGCCCCCTCGGACCGCAGCCGCTTGGCCCGCTCGGCGGCGTACTTCTCGCGGATCGCCGGGATGTCGATATCGGCGGGCGTATCGGTGGGCCCGCAGCTGTTTTCGATCGTCGTCATACGGTGGCGCCCTCCGGCAAGGCGGCGGCGTGCAGCGGTGCCGCCAACTCGTGCACGGCGGGCAGCACCTCCTTGGCGAACAGCCTGGTGCTCGCAAAAGCGTCCTCGTACGGCATGGTGCCGAACTGCGGAACGATGGTCACTTCGGAGAACGAGCACGCCTCCTGCGCGGCCTTGAGCTTCTCGAACACCACGTCGGGGGTACCGATCAGCAGATTGGAGGCGTGGTATCCGGGCGGGCCGCCCTTCTTCTGGTCACCGGTCACCGCGGACGCGAGCACCGCGGTGGCGGTGGCCTCCCGCGCCGCGTAGGCCTCATAACCCTTGACGCCCTTGAAGTTCGACGCATCGGCGAAGCCGTAGTGCACGTTGACGTCCCGGTTGGCCGTCCAGATCCACTGCTCGGTCAGGGCGGCGAGCTTGTCGTCCTCCTTTTCGGTGACGTACATGAACATCACGTTCTTGGGCTGACAGGGCTCGAATCCCTCTTCGGCGCGGAAGGTGTTGACCTTGCGGACCTCCTCCCCGGCATCCCAGATCGGCTTGTTGCCGACGAACAGCGGCACCATGCCGCGCCGCGACAGGATCTCCAGTGACTCGGCGGTCGAGGACGAGCTGTAGATGCGGGAGAACAGATCCTTGCTGATCGGCTCGGGGCGCAGCGACATCTCCGGGAACGTGAAGATCTCGCCCTCATAGGAGAACCGCTCACCGGAGAATGCCAACTCCAGGATGTCCAGGGTTTCGTTGAACCGCTGCCGGCTCTCCTCGCGGGGCACCCCGACGGCATCGAACTCGGCCTTGGACACACCGCGCCCGATACCGATGGTGTTGTACCGGCCGTTGGAGACGATGTCCAGGTAGGCGATCTGGTGGGCCAGCCGCACCGGATTCCACCATGGTGCGACCGCCACGAAGGTGCCCAGGCTGACCCGCTCGGTACGCCCGGCGAAGTAGGTGAGCGCCTGAATCGGGTTGGGCGTCATACCGTATGGCGTGCCCTGGTGCTCGGGGAACCAGATGCCGTCGAACCCCAGCGGCTCGGCCAGATCACCCAGCGCCAGCGCGGCCTGGACGCACTGATAGTCCGGTGTGGCGGGCGGGGTACTGAAATCGCCCGCCATCACCCGGTCCCAGTCCTGCGAGTTCTGCGCGCCGGTGCCGAGGTTGACCTTCATTTTCGTCTCTCCTTCTCATGATTTCGGCGCGCTCGCGATCGCTGAGCGAGCGTCAGCGCGCCGAAATCGCTAGATGTCTTGGGGCTCTCCGTCGCCCATGTACTTCGACAGCTGGTGGTGCAGGTTGACCGTGCTGCGCTCGCGGTACGGATTGGGCAGCGTGCCGGGAAAACCCGCCGACTTCATGCCCTGCTGTACCGCCGCCATATTGGAGAAATCCTGCGGCAGCACCGACAGCCAGTTCGGGGAGCCCTTCGGGGTGTAGACCCATTCCGTCTCGGGCTCTGCACCTTTCGGATACAGCTCGAAGACCGCGACCTCGAAGATGCACTTGTCCGGGTTGTAACTCGGATCGGGGCGCGCGGAGTAGCACAGCGCACTGGTCAGGCCCTGGCCCACCTGGAAGTTCGGGAAGAGCTGCCACGCCGTGCCGCTCTGGCCGAGGATGTCGGGTGGGATGGTCGGCCAGATCACGCCGCGGGCCTCGTCGTCGCGGCGGGCCGAGGCCAGCCAGTGCGCGAGCACCTCGTCGGCCGGCGTGCCCTCGGGCAGTTCGTCGACGAGGCGCCTGGCAGCGTCGACCAACGTCTTCGTCGTCGTCGCGTTGGTCTCCTCCATGGTGTAGACCTGCATTTCTGCGGTGGAGATGCGCGGGTCTCCGGTGCCCAGACGGATCTTGGATTTGGTCTCGTCCATGCCCTTCGGCGCGTCATAGCCGATATTGCTGTGCTTGCCCTGCGCCTTGGCCCAGCCTTTGAACTCGCCGAACTTGTTGAACTCCGGATGGGTGGTGAACACGTGGTAGGTCTCGTTGAAGGCCTCCATCGCGACTTTCCAATTGCAGTCGAAGTACAGCCATTTGCGCCACTTGTAGCGCATGTTCTCCAGCCCGAACGGATCGAGGATCTTGGCGGCCGGGAAGAGGTAGTCGGCCAGCGGTTCGCAGTGCGGGTCCATGTTGATGAACAGCCAGCCACCCCAGGTGTCGACCCGAACGGGTGCCAGGTGCGTGTTGTGCGGGGTGAGTGCGCCCTGCCAGTCGTCCTGCTCACGGATGTGGGTACAGGTCCCGTCGAGCCCGTAGGTCCAGCCGTGGAAACCGCAGACGAACGACTTGCGTGCCCGGCCGGTCGCGTTCTTGGCGCCCTCGGGGTTGTCGATCAGCTTGCGCCCGCGGTGCATGCAGACGTTGTGGTGTGCGGTGAATTCCGCCGGACCCGTTCGCACCACGATGATCGAGTCGTCGAGGATGTCGTAGGTCAGGTAGCTGCCGATCTCCGGGATCTCCTCGACCCGACCGACCTGCTGCCACACCTTGCGCCACAGCCGGTCCCGTTCGTGGCGGGCATAGACCGGTGAGATGTACGCGTCCACCGGGATGGTCATCGGCGTGGACAGGTCCTCGGCGATCTCGCCCGTGGAGTCATCGGGTGCGGCGTCGATCTCGATGGCGGCGTCGAGATCGGATTCGGTGTGGGTCACTGGATCCTCCTGATGGCGTCGCGGAAGTTCTCGTCTTTCAGGAAGAGCGACGTGTTGTCCGCTCCCAGATGCGTCCAGCGCAGGTTCAGGCCACCGTCGACCAGCAGTGTCTGCCCGGTGACGTAGCTCGAGAGATCCGACAGCAGGAACAGGATCGCGCCGGCCTGCTCCTCGGGTGTCCCCCGGCGCCCCATCGCGATGGCCCGCCGATCTCGGTCGGGATCGGCGTCGACATACGTCGCCGAGGCGGCGGTCTCGGTGACACCTGGGGCCACCGCGTTGACCCGGATGCCTTCCGGGGCAAGCTCCGCGGCGAGCGTTCTGGTGGCGGCCACGATCGCCGCTTTGGCGGTGCCGTAGGCCACGTGGAAGGGCGCGGAGTTCATCCCGGAAATCGACGACACCGAGACGATCGAGCCGGGTTTGGACTCCGCGCGCAGCTCGCTTGCCACGGCCTGGCTCATGAAGAACATGGTCTCCAGGTTGGCGGCGAACAGGTCCCGCCAGTCCTGACGCGTCACCCTGGTCGACGGCATCCAGGTCGACGGAGCCGCTCCGCCGGCGACATTCACCAGTCCGTAGAGCGCGCCCTCGGCATGGTGGACCACATCCATCACCGTGGCGATGCCCTCATCGGTCGAGGCGTCCGCCGCCACCGGCAGTACTGCCAAGCCCTTGTCGGCCAGGGGCGCGACGTGGGTGTCGAGATTGTCCTGCGACCGGCTCACCGCGATGACCGTCGCACCGGCCTCGGCGGTCAGCCGCGTGACCGTCGTACCGATACCGCCGCCACCGGCGCCCGACACCACCACGATGCGGCCGGCGAGATTCAGCAGCTCGTTCACGGTCTCAATTGTCCGTACAAGAATTCACGTTCTTCATATTGCAGAACACTATTCCGCAGGGCATTTGCTGCGTCAAGACCGCTAACAGACCCTCTAGTCTCTATTGTCTGGACTAGTTCGACCTTGGTAGCGTCCTGCCCATGACCACCCTGCAGGCCGGCCGATATACCGCCGGCACGGCGCCGGAGGCGGCGGCCGGATGGACCGTGACGCGATTGACCGAGCCCAGTCGGCTGTTCGGCGCGAACGGTGTGCGTACCGGCCCGGACGGGCGGCTCTACATCGCGCAGGTCACCGGCAGCCAGATCAGTGCCGTCGACGTGAACACGGGCACCATCGAGACGATCAGCGCCAAAGGTGGTGACATCATCGCTCCCGATGACGTCGCATTCGGGCCGGACGGAACGCTGTACGCCACCGAGGTGATGGACGGCCGGGTCAGCGCACGCGAGGCCACCGGCCGGACCCGCGTGCTGCGCGACGACCTGCCGTCGGCCAACGGCATCACCGTTCACCACGGACGGCTGTTCGTGAACGAATGCCGCGAAGGCGGCCGGCTGTTCGAGCTGGACCCGGGCGGCGGCGAGCCCCGGCTGATCCTGGCGGATCTGCCGTCCCCCAATGCGATGGAGGTCGGACCGGACGGCTTGCTGTACTTCCCGGTGATGAACGCCAACCAGATCTGGCGGGTCGACCCCGACGGCGGCGAACCCGAGGTGGTGACCGGCGATCTCGGGGTTCCCGACTCGGTGAAGTTCGATGCCAACGGTGACATCGTCTCCACGCAGGTGGCCAGCGGGCAGGTGCTCCGGATCGACCCGCGCAGCGGCAGACACACCGTACTGGCGACCCTCACCCCCGGGTTGGACAACTGTGCCTTCGTCGACGGAAGGCTTTTCGTCTCCACCTTCACCGGTCTGATCACCGAGGTCTCGCCCGACGGGCAGACCGCGACGATGCTGCCGGGTGGGCTGAACTGGCCGCTGGACCTCACCGTCGACGCCGGCGGCAACCTGTACGTCGCCGACGGCACCTACTTCTACCTGGTCACACCCGAGGGCGCCCTACGGACCGTGGGCATGCTGTTCAGCCCCGGCTACCCCGGCTTCCTCCGGGGGCTGGCGCCGTCGGGTCCGGGCGAATTCGTGGTCACCACCTCGGGTGGCCAGGTGGCACGCTATCGGCCCGCGGCCCACGAAACCGATTATCTGGCAGACGGTTTGGACCAGCTCTACGGTGTGGCACTGGCGGGCGATACACCGATCGTGGTGGAACAGGGCACCGGTCGACTGCTGGCGATCGGTGCCACCGGCACCGACACGCTGGCCACCGGCCTGGACACCCCGGTGGGCGTCGCGATCGATCCAAACGGTCATCCACTGGTATCGGTGGCCGGCGCGGTCCTACGCGTGACCGGATCGGGCACCGAAACGGCCGTGGACGATCTGGTGACACCGCAGGGAATCCTGGTGCGTGGCAACGTGCTCTATATCGTCGACGCCGGATCCAAGGCCGTACTGTCGGTCGACTTGATCACCGGGGCCCGTGACACCCTGGCCGCCGGCCTCCCCATCGGGGCCCCTCCCGGGGTGACACCCAAACCACTGCGCGGCATGCCGCCGTTCTCCGGGCCGCAGGGACCGTTCGCCGGGATCACCGCGGGCCCCGACGGGACGCTGTACGTGTCGGCCGACGGGGAGGGCAGCGTGCTCGCGCTGCGGAAAGGCGTGACACGAGTGGGAGCCCAGACATGACGACCGAGGCCACCGAACATCGCTACCTTCAGGTGGCCCGCACGCTGCGCAAGGAGATCGTGGACGGGATATACCCCGTCGGATCCCAGCTGCCGACCGAACATGAGCTCTGCGAACGGTTCGCGGTGAGCCGTTACACCGTGCGGGAGGCGTTGCGCCGCCTGCGCGATGACCATCTGGTGTCCTCCCGTCCTCGAACCGGCACCCAGGTCATCCCCCGCACCTCGTCGAGTTCCTATGCGCAGGACGTGATGTCGATCGACGACCTGCTGGCCTTCGCCGCAGGTGCGCAGTTCGACATCGAGTCGAACGCGATGGTCACCATCGACGCCGAGACCGCCGAGCGCACCGGGCTCGATATCGGTGAGCAGTGGTTGGCCGTGACCGGGTACCGTCGCGCCACCGACGGCAACCCGATCTGCCGCACCGAGTACTACATCAACCGGGCCTTCGCCGCGGTCGGCCGTCTGCTACAACGCCATTCGGGCCCGATCTTCCCGCTCATCGAAGACCTGTTCGGTATCAGCGTCGTCGACGTCCACCAAGAGATCGCCGCTGTGCTGGTGTCCGACGACCTGGCCGTAGCACTGGGCGTCACCGCGGGCGCGCCGGCGCTGCAGATGCAGCGCACCTACACGACCTCCGACGGTGACATCGCCCAGGTCACCGTGAACACCCACCCGGCAACGCAGTACCGGCACTCGATGACGATGCGGCGCGTCACACCGTGACCACCATTCCCCCGTCGCTTCGCTCGCCCCAGACCCCTCCCCCGTCGCTTCGCTCGCCCCAGACACTCGCCGACACCCTGCGCGAGACGGCGCAGCACGATCCGGGGCGGGTGCTCATCGTGGACGGCGACACCCGGGTGGACGCCGCGACGCTGCGGGACCGGGCCGCTGCACTCGCCCGGTCCATGTCCGAGCGGATGCCGCCCGGCAGTGTGGTGTCGTTCATGCTGCCGAACTGGCACGAGGCGGCGGTGGTGTACCTGGCCGCGACGTGGGCGGGCATGGTGGTCAACCCGGTACTGCCATCCCTGCGCGATCGTGAACTGCAGTTCATTCTCGCCGACGCGGATGTCCGAATGATCTTCGTACCGGGAGTGTTCCGCGGGTACGACTATCCCGCGATGTTGGCCCGGGTGGCGGCAAAGCTGACCACACCGCCGCAGGTGGTGGTGGTCCGCGGCCACGGACTCACCGATTACGTGTCTCTTCTCTCCGGGGAGCCCCTGGTCCCCCAGACCCACGATCCCGCGGCCGTGCGCATGCTGATGTACACCTCGGGCACCACCGGGCGCCCGAAAGGTGTTCTGCACAGTCATCGTTCGATCGGTGCACTGATAGCGCAGATCGGTGCGCATTGGCGGGTCGACGCCGGTGACACCTTCCTGGTGCCCTCGCCGATCGCCCATATCGGCGGCTCGATCTACGCTTTCGAGTGCCCGCTGCTGTTGGGGTCCACCGCCGTGCTCATGGAGAACTGGGACCCGGACGCGGCGGTGGCGCTGATGACCACCCACCGATGCACCCATATGGCCGGGGCGACCCCGTTCCTGGAGGGCCTGCTCGGCGCGGCCGAGCGGGCCGGCACCCGGCTTCCCGATCTGAAGGTCTTCGTCTGCGGCGGGGCGTCGGTACCGCCGTCGTTGATCCGGCGCGCCACCCAGAGCTTCGAAAACGCCTTGGTGACAAGGGTGTACGGGTCCACCGAAGTGCCGGTCAGCACCGTGGGGTCCCCCGAGGACCCCGACTGCGCCGCCGACACCGACGGCAGACCCGGTATCGCCGATATCGCGGTGGTCGACGGTGAGATCCGGGTGCGTGGCCCCCAGATGCTGGTGGGTTACCTACACGCGCAGGACAACGACCTCGATGCCGACGGGTACTTCCGCACCGGGGACCTCGGCCGGCTCACGCCGGACGGCTACCTGGTGGTGACCGGCCGCGCCAAGGACCTCATCATCCGCAACGGCGAGAACATCTCCGCCAAGGAGATCGAAGACATCCTCATCGGGCATCCAGGTATCGACGAGATCGCGATCGTGGGCATTCCCGACGAGCGCACCGGGGAACGCGCGTGTGCGGTCATCGTCAGCACCGAGAACCCCCCACCCGATGTGGCCGCGCTGCGCAGCCTGCTCGACGAGCACGGGGTCGCCAGATTCAAGGCACCCGAGCAGGTCGTCATATGGGAGGCACTACCGCGCAACGACGCGGGAAAAGTGCTGAAGCACAAGATCCGAGCAACCCTGGTGAGAGGCTGACATGCAGGTAGCGATCGTGACGGGCGCCAGCAGCGGCATCGGATTCCGCTGCGCCACCTTGCTCGCCGAAACCGGGATGACCGTGTTGGGTGTGGGCCGTGACGAGCACCGGCTCGCCGAACTACGTGCCGCCGGCGGCGAATCCGTGCACACCCTGGTCGCCGATCTGGTCGACGATGACGCGCCGAAGCGCATCGTGGAAACCGCAGTGTCGACATGGGGGCACGTCGACTATCTGATCAACAACGCCGGCGTGGGCAGCCCCAAGCCACTGCACGAGACCGATGACGAAGCACTGGACCATTTCCTGGGCCTGATGCTGCGGTCCCCGTTCCGGCTGTCCCGGGACACGTTGCCGCACATGCCGTCCGGCTCGGCCATCATCAACGTCACCTCCACCTTCGCGGTGGTGGGCGGGCTGCGCGGCGGGGCGTACTCCGCGGCGAAGGGCGGACTGACCGCGCTGACCACACATATCGCCTGCCAGTACGGTGCCCACGGCATCCGGTGCAACGCGGTGGCACCGGGTGTGACGCTGACCCCGATGGTCGCCACCCGCCTCGAGGATGACCGGTTCCGCAAGATCAACACCGAGATGACACCGCACACCCGCCTGGGCACCGTCGACGACATCGCCGGCACGGTGGCGTTCCTGTGTTCTCCCGCAGGGAGTTTCATCAACGGCCAGACCATCGTCGTCGACGGCGGTTGGAGCTCGACGAAGTACCTGTCAGATTTCGCACTCGACTCGCGGTGGGTCCAGCAGTGAACCTGTTCGGCGTACTCGACCAGGCCGCCGCCCGCTTCGGCGACCGCGGCGCGGTATACCTGGGCACCCGGCAGCTGCACACCTGGGCACAGTTGCGCGACAGGGCCCTGCGACTGGCCGGTTCCATCACCGCAACGCATGACACCGGCGCCCGGATCGCCATCGCCAGCGAGAACCGGCCGGAGATCATCGAAGTGATGTTCGCGGTGTGGGCTTCCGGGTGTGTCGTGGTACCGATCAACTTCAAGCTGCATCCGCGCGAGATGGCGCAGATCCTCGACGATGCCGGTGTGTCACTGGTGTTCGCCTCCCCCAAGATCGCGGTGGGGCTCGACGGTGCGCCGGTGGAAGTCCTCGGCGGCGCGGGTTACGACGTCCGCCTGACCCATGCTCCGGCGGTGCGCGCGAATACCGATCCGGGCGCCCTGGCCTGGCTGTTCTACACCAGCGGCACCACCGGAAAATCCAAGGGCGCCATGCTGTCACATCGCAATCTGATGGCGATGACGGTGGCGCATCTCGCCGACTTCGACGCACCGGACGAGAATCACAGCCTGATTCACGGTGCGCCGATGTCGCACGGTTCCGGTCTGTACATCGCGCCGTACGTGTTGCGCGCGGCGCGGCAGGTCATCCCCGAATCGGCGGGGTTCGAACCCGCGGAATTCCTCGACCTGTGCGATCACCATCCGGGCGTGAGCTGTTTCCTGGCACCGACGATGGTGCAGCGTCTGGTGGCAACCGGCCGTCCACGCCCGCAGAACCTGACGACGGTGGTCTACGGCGGCGGACCGATGTACGTGGACAGTCTCAAGAAGGCGATGGCCGCCTTCGGCCCGATCTTCGTGCAGCTGTACGGCCAGGGCGAGGCGCCGATGACGATCACCGGGTTGCGCCGCCACGATCATCTCGACGCGAGCGACGCGGTGCTCGGTTCGGTCGGCTATGCGCGGTCCGGTGTGGAGGTCGCCGTGCTCGACGATGACGGCACCCCGGCCGGTATCGACGAGGTCGGCGAAATCGTCTGTCGCGGTGACGTCGTCATGTCCGGGTACTGGAACAACGCAGCGGCGACGGCGGCCACCCTGGTCGACGGGTGGTTGCGCACCGGTGACCTGGGGTCGTTCGACGGGCGCGGATTCCTCACCCTGCGGGATCGCAGCAAGGACGTGGTGATCAGCGGTGGCAGCAACATCTATCCGCGTGAGGTCGAGGAAGTCCTGATCGAGCACCCCGACGTCGTGGAGGCATGCGTCGTGGGCGCCCCGGACGACGAATGGGGTGAGGTGGTCGTCGCTTTCATCGTCGGGACCGCCACCGAGGACGCTCTCGACACGCATCTGCTGGAGCGCATCGCCCGCTTCAAGCGACCCAAGCGGTATGTCCACGTCGACGAGCTGCCCAAGAACAGCTACGGCAAGGTACTCAAGCGGGAGCTGCGTGAGCTCGTGCGCTGAGCACTGGTAGACGCGTCTCATGCAGATCGAAGGCCGGGTGGCCGTCATCACCGGGGCGGGTTCGGGTATCGGACGGGCGTTGGCCCATGCGTTCGCGGCGGCCGGCGCGTCGGTGGTGGCCGGAGACCTCAACGGAGTCGCGGCCGCCCAGACCGCTGAGTCGATCGGGGATCACGCCGTCGGAGTGTCAGCAGATGCCGGTTCGACCGGGGGTATCGCCACACTGATCGAGACCGCGCGGGCGCAGTTCGGGCCGGTCGACATCTACGTCGCCAATGCCGGCATCATCGGCGCACCCGGGCTCGGCACCGAAGCCGAGTGGGACCGGGTGCTGGACGTGAACCTGCGCTCCCACATCCGGGCGGCGGACGCCCTGGTGCCCGAGTGGCTGCAGCGCGGCGGGTATTTCGTCAGCGTCGCCTCGGCGGCCGGCTTGCTCACCCAGGTGGGCGCGGCCGGCTACGCCGTCACCAAACACGCCGCGGTGGGCTTCGCCGAGTGGTTGTCGATCACCTATGGGGACAACGGGATCGGTGTCACCTGCGTCTGCCCGATGGGGGTGGACACGCCGCTGCTCACCGATATCCGCGATTCCACGGATCCGGCCACCCGGCTGGCCGCCGATTCGGTCACCACCGCGGGCCAGGTGCTCACCGCCGAGGAGGTGGCTGCCGCAACGCTGGCGGGTGTACGCCACGAACGGTTCCTGGTGCTGCCGCACCAAGCGGTGCTGGACATGTACCGGGGAAAGGGTGCCGACTACGACCGCTGGATCGCAGGGATGCGGCGGTATCAGCGCGCGCTGGGTGGGTGACCGGTTCGGGGATCGGGCGCGCCGTGACGGGTCGAGATGGAGCGTCGACCTGGAGCACGGTCAGGGCTCGATGACCAGTCTGCTGATCAGCGCACCCGCCAGCGAGAACCGATAGCGCAGGTCGGCGACACCGCCTGGAAAGTTCCCCTCCAGGTGTTGCAGGACATGGACGTTCTCAGCGTCAACCACGGTGGCGCCCGCGAATTCTGTTGTGTAGGTGTACTCGCCGGCAGGACCGGTCAGCCAGGCGTTGATCTGCTCGTGGCCGACATGATCATGCCCTTCGTCGGTCACAACGGCATCGGCCGCGAATACCGAGAGCACTGTGCTGTCCTCGCCGGCCGCATGCGCGGTGAGGTAGGTCTTGACGATCGCTGGGAGCGCATCCCATTCGGATTGTGCGTTCTTGCGGTGATGGAGTGTCATGACCACCACGGTGCAGTCTCCCGCAGGGGAAGAGTCAAGCTGCCCGGTCGACCGCTGGCCAGATATCGCAGGGCACCGGCTGCTGTTACACACCTGCGCATTACGATTCCCGCATGGGGGAATCGCGGCGACGCCTGTCCCCGGACGACCGGCGCACCGAACTGCTGAACCTCGGCGCCGAGGTGTTCGGGCAACGCCCCTATGACGAGGTCCGCATCGACGAGATCGCCGAACGGGCCGGCATCTCCCGTGCGCTGATGTATCACTACTTCCCGGACAAGCGCGCGTTCTTCGCCGCGGTGGTCCGCGCCGAGGGTGAGCGCCTGTTCCAGGCCACCAACCACGCATCTGAGCCGGGGCAGACGCTGTTCAGTCAGGTGCGCGCGGGAGTACTGGCCTACCTGCGGTACGACGAGGAACACCCGCACGGCGCCTGGGCGGCGTATATGGGCATGGGCCGTGTCGACCCGGTGCTGCGCGGGATCGACGAACTGGACAACGACCGCCAGGCCGACCGGATCATCGGCGCGATCACCGCGGTCGCGGGCGATACCGCCACGCCGGAGCTGGCCCGCGATCTGCGGGTCACGGTGTACGGCTGGCTGGCCTTCACCTTCGAGTTCTGCCGGCAACGGGTGCTCGACGCGTCGCTGGACCGCGATTTCGTTGCCGACACCTGTGCCCACGCCCTGCTCGACGCGGTCGGCCGAGTCCCCGGCATCCCTGCCTCATTGGCCACTGCAGTCGCGCCCGACGCCCGCTGACCAGCGATTTGTGCACGTTCACCGGCGCCGATCGCCGGTGAACGTGCACAAATCGCGGAGTTGTCGGTGGTGGGCGGCACTATGGACTGATGGCCCCACCCGATCCGCTGGGCCGGTTCAGCGAGCTGACCCGGCAGTGGTTCGCGGGCACCTTCCCGGCCCCCACCCTGGCGCAGTCCGAGGCCTGGTCCGCGATCGCCGACGGGCGGCACACCCTGGTCATCGCGCCCACCGGTTCCGGCAAGACGCTGGCGGCGTTCCTCTGGGCCATCGATCAGCTCGCCCGTACCGAACCGAGCCGCGGCACCAAGGTGCTCTACGTGTCGCCGCTGAAAGCCCTCGCCGTCGACGTCGAACGCAACCTGCGCACCCCGCTCACCGGTATCGCCCGGGTGGCCGAACGGCTCGGCGAGCAGGCCCCGGCCATCACCGTGGGCGTGCGATCCGGGGACACCCCGCCCAAGCAGCGCCGTGAGCTGATCGCGAGGCCGCCGGACATCCTGATCACCACCCCCGAGTCGCTGTTCCTCATGCTCACCTCGTCCGCCCGGGACACGCTGACCTCGGTGCACACCGTCATCGTCGACGAGGTACACGCCGTCGCGGGCACCAAACGCGGTGCGCACCTGGCCCTTTCGCTGGAGCGCCTCGACGCCCTGCTCGACGCTCCGGCCCAGCGCATCGGACTGTCGGCGACCGTACGCCCGCCCGAGGAGGTGGCGCGCTTCCTGGCCGGGTCCACCCCGGCGCATATCGTCGCCCCACCTGCCGACAAGACCTTCGACCTCAAGGTCCAGGTACCCGTGCCGGATATGGCGAATCTGGCCGACAACTCGATCTGGCCGGATGTCGAGGAGCGCATCGTCGACCTGATCGAAGCGCATCAGTCGTCGATCGTCTTCGCCAATTCCCGGCGCCTGGCCGAGCGACTCACGTCCCGGCTCAACGAGATCCACGCCGAGCGCACCGGTATCGAACTGCCCGAGGGGCACAACCCGAAGGTGGGTGGCGGCGCCCCCGCCCACGTCATGGCCAGCGGCCAGAGCTTCGGCGCACCCACCCTGCTGGCCCGCGCCCATCACGGCTCGGTGAGCAAGGAGCAGCGCGCCGCCGTCGAGGACGACCTGAAAAGCGGGCGGCTCAAAGCCGTCGTCGCCACCTCCAGCCTGGAACTGGGCATCGACATGGGTGCGGTGGACCTCGTCATCCAGGTCTCGGCGCCCCCCTCGGTGGCCAGCGGCCTGCAGCGCATCGGCCGTGCCGGTCACCAGGTCGGCGAGATATCTCAGGGCGTGCTGTTCCCCAACCATCGCACCGACCTGATCGACTGCGCGGTCACGGTGCAACGGATGCAGGCCGGCGAGATCGAGTCGATGGCGGTGCCGGCCAATCCGCTCGACATCCTCGCCCAGCACACCGTGGCCGCGGCCGCGCTGGAACCGCTGGACGTCGAGACCTGGTTCGACACGGTGCGCCGCAGCGCTCCCTTCGCGACCCTGCCCCGTAGCGCATTCGAGGCGACGCTGGATCTGTTGTCCGGGAAGTACCCGTCCACCGAATTCGCCGAACTGCGCCCGCGACTGGTCTATGACCGCGGCGGGGAACTTGGAGCCACCCTGACCGCGCGGCCCGGGGCGCAGCGGCTGGCGGTCACCTCCGGCGGCGCGATTCCCGACCGCGGCATGTTCACCGTCTACCTCGCCACCGAAAAACCCTCCCGGGTCGGGGAACTCGACGAGGAGATGGTCTACGAGTCGCGTCCGGGCGATGTCATCTCGCTCGGCGCCACCAGCTGGCGGATCACCGAGATCACCCACGACCGCGTGATGGTGCTGCCCGCACCCGGTCAGCCGGCACGGCTGCCGTTCTGGCGCGGTGACAGCGTGGGCCGGCCCGCCGAGTTGGGCGCCGCGGTCGGTCGGTTCACCGGCGAGCTGGCTGCGCTGGGCCGCGCGGACTTCGAGGTGCGCTGCGCAGAAACCGGTTTCGATGATTTCGCCACCGACAATCTGTGGCAACTGCTCGACGAACAACGCCAGTCCACCGGCGTGGTGCCCACCGATACCACGCTGGTGGTGGAACGGTTCCACGACGAGCTGGGTGACTGGCGGCTGATCTTGCACTCCCCGTACGGGCTGCGGGTGCACGGCCCGCTGGCACTGGCCGTGTCGCGGCGGCTACACGAGCGCTACGGCATCGACGAGAAGCCGACGGCCTCCGATGACGGCATCATCGTCCGGCTGCCCGATACGGATGAAAAGCCGCCCGGGGCAGATATTTTCGTGTTCGAGGCCGACGAGATCGAGCCACTCGTCACCACCGAGGTGGGCGGGTCGGCACTGTTCGCCTCCCGGTTCCGCGAATGCGCGGCCCGTGCGCTGCTGCTGCCGCGCAGGAATCCGGGCAAACGGTCACCGCTGTGGCATCAACGCCAGCGGGCCTCACAGCTGCTCGACGTGGCCCGTAAGTACCCCGACTTCCCGATTGTGCTGGAGACCGTCCGCGAATGCCTGCAGGACGTCTATGACGTGCCGGCGCTGACCGACCTGATGAGCCGGATCGCACAGCGCCGGGTGCGATTGATCGACGTCGAGACCACCACGCCCTCACCTTTCGCGGCGTCCGTGCTGTTCGGCTACGTCGGCGCGTTCATGTACGAGGGCGACAGCCCGCTGGCCGAACGCCGGGCGGCCGCGCTGTCCTTGGACAGCGTGCTGCTCGCCGAACTGCTCGGCCGGGTCGAGCTGCGGGACCTGCTCGACCCCGAGGTGCTCGCCGCGACCGCCCGTCAGTTACAGCATCTCGATCCCGACCGGGCCGCCCGCGACGCGGAGGGTATCGCCGACCTGCTGCGGTTGCTCGGCCCGCTCACGGCGGAGGAACTGGCCGACCGCTGCACCACGACGGAGATCGGTGGCTGGCTGGAAGGCCTGCGCACCGCACGCCGGGCGCTGACGGTGACATTCGCCGGGTCGACCTGGTGGGTGTCGATCGAAGACATCGGGTTGTTGCGCGACGGTGTCGGGGTAGCCGTACCGGTCGGAGTTCCGCTGACGTTCCTGGAGTCCGTCAGCGATCCGCTGGGCGAACTGCTGGGTCGTTACGCCCGCACCCACGGCCCGTTCAGCACCGCCGATGCGGCCGCGCGGTTCGGGCTGGGGCTGCGGGTGACCGCCGATGTGCTGGGCCGGATGGCCGCGGACGGCAAACTCGTGCGCGGTGAGTTCAGCGATGCCGCAGCCGGCCCGGCGGCGGCATCGGGCCCGCGTGGCGAACAGTGGTGTGACGCAACGGTTCTGAAGATCCTGCGGCGACGGTCCTTGGCGGCGTTGCGCGCCGCGGTGGAACCGGTCAGCCCCGCCGCCTATGGCCGGTTCCTGCCGGCCTGGCAGCACGTCGGATCCACGAACAACCGCGGCGTCGACGGGCTGGCCGCGGTGATCGATCAGCTGGCCGGGGTGGCTCTGCCGGCCTCGGCGGTCGAATCTCTGGTGCTGCCGCAACGGGTCGCCGACTATCAGCCCGCCATGCTCGACGAACTGCTGGCCTCCGGCGAGGTGACCTGGTCCGGTGCCGGACAGATCGGGGCCGCCGACGGCTGGGTGGTCTTCCATCTGGCCGACTCGGCACCGCTGACCCTGCCCGCGCCCGCCGCGATCGAATTGACCGACACCCACCGTGCCCTGCTGGACACCTTGTCCGCCGGCGGCGCGTTCTTCTTCCGGCAACTCACCGAAGACGGTAAGGAAAGCACGTTCAGCGCTGCGCTGTGGGAGTTGATCTGGGCCGGCATGGTCACCGGCGACACGTTCGCCCCGGTGCGGGCGGTACTGCACGGGTCTCGCCGGGCACCCGCACACCGGCAGCGCCAGCGCCCGCCGAAGCTGAGCCGATACCGGATCGCACATCCCGCGCCACGCACCGACCCGAAGGTCTCCGGGCGCTGGTCGGCACTGCCCGCACCGGAACCGGACTCGACCGTGCGCGCCCACTTCCAGGCCGAACTGCTGCTGAATCGGCATGGAGTCCTGACTCGCGGTGCCACCGAGGGGCTGCCCGGCGGGTTCGCGATGCTCTACAAGGTGCTCACCGCCTTCGAGGACGCGGGGCGTTGTCAACGCGGCTATTTCATCGAATCACTGGGCGGCGCCCAGTTCGCCGCGGCGTCGACGGTGGACCGGCTGCGCAGTTATCTGGACGGGGTCGACCCGGAGCGCCCCGACTGGCATGCGGTGGTGCTCGCGGCGACCGACCCGGCCAACCCGTACGGAGCCGCACTGCCCTGGCCCGGCGAAGGTGACTTCCGGCCGGGTCGCAAGGCCGGCGCACTGGTGGTGCTGGTCGACGGCCGGCTGGTGTGGTTCCTGGAACGGGGCGGCCGCTCACTGCTCAACTTCGGTGCCGAATCCGGGGCCCAGCAGGCCGCCGCCACCGCGCTGGCCGATCTGGTACGAGACCAGCGGTTGTCGTCACTGCTGGTCGAACGGGTCAACGGAGTGTCCGTGCTGGACCCGGCCTCCGACGAGGGACGCGAGGCGCGCGCGGCCGCGCAGTCCGCCCTCACCGAGGCCGGTTTCGCACGGACGCCGCGCGGGCTGCGGCTGCGCTGACTCGGCACACAGGAATGACAAAATTGACGAAACTTGCCCCGGCGCGGACCATACTGGCGACATGGTCTCGCTCGCCGTTCACCTGATTCTCGGACTCGTCGTCATCGCCTGGATCGTCAACGCCAACCGCGACATCTTCACCCGCCCGGCGACCGGTCCGAACATCTCCGCCCTGGAGGCGACGTTCTACCTCGTCGGCATCGCCGGCACCGTCATCGGCTACTACTTCAACTACCGCTATGTCGCCGAATACGCGACCCCGTCGAGCAATCCGATCTGGGGCCCGGGCAGTTGGCAGGAATTCATCACGCTCGGGTACACCAACCCGGCGGCGAGCTCGGCCAGCCAGGACTACACCATCATCAACGTCATCCTGCTGCCCCTGTTCACCATCGTCGACGGCTACCGGCGCGGGATCAAGCGGCCGTGGCTGTACTTCGTGTCGAGCCTGTTCACCAGTTGCGCATTCGCCTACGCGTTCTACTTCGCCACCCTGGACCGTCAACACCGGCACCAGAAGGCTCTCACCGGGGTCGGTGTTCAATGATGGTATGCCCGAAGGTGACACCGTCTTCCACACCGCCGCCAAACTGAGGCAGGCACTCGTCGGAAAGACGTTGACCCGCTGCGACATCCGGGTGCCGCGCTACGCGACGGTGGATCTGACCGGCCACGTGGTCGACGAAGTGCTCAGCCGGGGTAAGCACCTGTTCATCCGGGTGGGCTCCGAGGATGGTGGAGCCAGCATCCATTCCCACCTCAAGATGGACGGCAGCTGGCGGATCGGTCCGGGCCGGGTGGAGCCGCACCGGATCCGCATCGTGCTCGGCACGCAGGACGGCGTGGCCACCGGTATCGATCTGGGCGTACTGGAAGTCCTGGAGCGGGCCCACGACCAGGACGTGGTCGCCCACCTGGGCCCGGATCTGCTCGGCCAGGATTGGGATCCGCGACGCGCGGCGGCCAACCTGAGCGCCGATCCCGATCGCGCTCTGGCCGAGACCCTACTGGATCAGCGGGTGATGGCCGGGGTGGGCAATGTGTACGCCAACGAGCTGTGCTTCGTCTTCGGGCGCAGGCCCACGGCCCGGGTCGGGACCGTCTCCGATCCGCTACGGCTGGTACAGCGTGCCCGGGATATGTTGTGGCTCAACAGATCACGAACGAACAGGTGCACCACCGGCGATACCCGGCGCGGGCAGCAGGTGTGGGTGTACGGACGGTCCGCAGAGCCGTGTCGCCGCTGCGGGACCACCATCGAGATGGACCGCAGCGGCGACCGGATCAGCTTCTGGTGCCCGAATTGTCAGGCACCGTAGGTCACTTGGGGTTCGGCAGCGCCAGCCGGCAGATCTTCTTGACGACCGAGAAGAACTGCTTGGGCAGCGGCCCACTGTTGTAGGGCAGACCGTACCGCCGGCAGATCTCCTTCACCTCACCCGAGATCTCGGCATAACGGTGCGCCGGAATGTCGGGGAACAGGTGGTGCTCGATCTGGAAGGACAGGTTGCCGCTGAAGATGTGGAACCACTTCCCACCGGTGAGGTTCGCCGAACCCAGCAGCTGCCGGTAGTACCACTGCCCGCGCGTCTCGGCCTTGGTCTCTTCGACGGTGAACTCGTGCGTGCCCTCCGGGAAATGCCCGCAGAAGATGATCATGTACGACCACACATTGCGCATCAGGTTGGCGGTCATGTTGCCCGTGAAGACGAACGGCGCGAACGGTCCGGCCAGCAGCGGGAAGGCCACGTAGTCCTTGACGGTCTGCTTGCTGACCTTCGCCCACATCTCGGTGAGCATGTCCTTCTTGTCCCGCAGCTTGATCTCACCGGAGCGGATGCGCTCGGTCTCCAGCTCGTGCAGGGCCACGCCGTACTGGAAGAACACCATCAGCAGGAATGCGTAGACCGGGTTGCCCAGGTAGTACGGATGCCACTTCTGGTCCTCACTCATCCGCAGCACGCCGTAGCCGATGTCGCGATCCAGGTCGACGATGTTGGTGTAGGTGTGGTGCATGTAGTTGTGCGAGTGCCGCCACTGGTTGGACGGGCAGGCCGAATCCCATTCGAAGTTCTGGCCGCGCAGCGCCGGATCGCCCATCCAGTCGTACTGGCCGTGCATGACGTTGTGGCCGATCTCCATGTTGTCGAGGATCTTCGACAGCCCGAGCATCACGGTGCCGATCGGCCAGGCCGGCGGCAGGAACAGCAGGGCGCGGCCACCGACCTCGAGGCTGCGCTGCATCTTGATGATCTTGCGGATGTAGGCGGCGTCACGCTCCCCCAGCTCGGCCAGTGCACGTTCACGGATGGCGTCGAGTTCCTTGCCGAACGCGTCGGCCTGCTCGGGGGTGAGCGCGTACTTCGCCTTCGGGGCATGAGTAGTGGCGGAAACGGTGGAGCTACGGGGCAATTCGAGTGTGGTCATTGCTTGTCCTTTCGCGTCACAGGGTGTTCAGGGTTCTCTACAGGTCGATCTCGACATCGCCGACGGGGGCGGTGACGCAGATTCGGATGTCTTCGCAGTCGTCGGTGGACACCGTGCCGTTGAGCACATTGCGCACGGCGCCGCGGGTTTTGGTTCGGGTGCAGCTGAAGCAGATGCCCATCCGGCATCCGCTTTCCGGGTTCAGCCCGGCGGCTTCGGCCTGTTGGAGCAGCGTCTGACCGTTGTCGGCCACCTGCACAGCACTGCCGGCGAAGGTGACGGTGCCACCGGTGGCTTCGGCGGGCACGGTGAATACCGGCGGGACGAAGCTCTCGGATAGTGCGTCCGGACGCAGCTCCCGCACTGCGTCGACGAGTGCGGGCGGACCGCACACGAAGATCGCGTCCGGTTCGGTCATCGCCGCGGCCAGGTGATGCGGGGCGAAATATCCGTCCAGATCGGCCCCGGCGTCGTCGCGGGTATAGCCGTGCAGCACCCGAACGCCGGGCATGGTGTCGAGTTCGTCGCGATAACAGGCCTCATCGGCGGAGCGCGCATAGTGGATGAACGCGGCGTCGCCGGTGAAGCCCTCGGCTTTGAGCGTGCGCAGCATCGACAGCACCGGGGTGATACCGCTGCCGCCGGAGACGAACAGGATGCGCTTGGGGCGCTGTGCGGGCATGAAGAAATCGCCGCCGACGGAGTCGAGGCCGACGGTCATCCCGGGCTCGGCGTTCTCGTAGAGGTAGGTCGACACCAGGCCACCGTCGTGCAGCCCGACGGTCAGTTCGATGAGGCGGCCACCCTCCGCGCTGGCCGGGGAGTACGGGCGGGTGCGGCGGCGTCCGTTGATCTCCACCGACAGGTTGATGTGCTGACCGGCCATGAAGCCGGTGAAGGCCCGGTTGGGTTCCAGCGTCAAGGTGACGCTGCGGGACGTCTGGCGACGGACGGCCACCACCTTTGCGCGCGCATTGCCCTTGATCCACACCGGATCGACGATCTCGGTGTACCGGTCGACGCCGTGCGGTCCGGTGAGCAGATCCAGCAGCGGTGACCGGAGCACCCGATCCCTCAGCTTGTGCGTCAATGTTTCGGTGAACATATGTACACTGTGGGCGCGATAAACTCGCATGGTCAAGGAAAATCCGCAGGTTGTGACGGGCATAACACAGTGAACATTCGTACTCTGAATTCACAAACGATTGACAACGCGGCGCCGAGCGAATCGGAGGGGCATCCGGTTGTACGCTCGTTGGTTGTGGATAGTGACGTACCGAAGTCGCGCTCCGGGCGGCCCAGTCGCTCAGGACGGCCTCGCTCGCGTGACACCTTGTCGCGCGAAGAGCGCAAAGAGGTCACCCGACGCGCGATCGTGGCCGCCGCACTGCACCTGCTCGAGGAGGGCAGCTTCACCGGCCTGAGCCTGCGGGAGGTCACCCGTGAAGCGGGCATCGTGCCCGCGGCCTTCTACCGCCACTTCGATTCGATGGAAGCTCTCGGCCTTGTGCTGATCGACGAATCGTTCCGGTCACTGCGTGACATGCTGCGCGGCGCCCGCGCCGGGAAACTCGATCCCAACCACGTCATCGACTCGTCGGCGGAGATCCTCATCGCCAGTATCAGCGACCGCCGCGAGCACTGGCGCTTCATCACCCGGGAGCGTGCCAGTGGCGTGGCCATGCTGCGCTACGCCATTCGCACCGAGATCCGGTTGATCACCTCGGAGCTCGCCATCGACCTGGCCCGCTTCCCCGGGATGAAGGACTGGAGCAGCGAGGACCTCAACATTCTGGCCAACCTGTTCGTCAACGCCATGATCTCGATCGCCGAGACCGCCGAGGACGCCTCAGAACCGTCGGCGCTGGAGGAGATCAAGCGCACCGCCGTCAAGCAGATGCGGATGATCGCGGTCGGCGTCAGGGGCTGGCGCAGCGCCGAGCGGGACTGACTAGCGCGGGGTCCCTCCACCGTCGACGATGACCACCTGACCGGTGATGTAGCTGCCGGCCCGCGAACACAGCAGCAGCGCGGGACCGATCATTTCGTCCGGCGATGCGAGCCGGCGCATCAGGGTGTTCGCCGCCATCGCGTCGACGGCCTCCTGCGGGTTGTTGCGCATCATGTCGGTGTCCACGGGCCCGGGTGCGAGGGCGTTGACCCGGATGCCCAGCGGGGCGAACTCGGCCGCCATCGAGCGGGTCACCGACATCAGCGCGGCCTTACCCGAGGCATAGATGGACAACGAGGGCGCGAAGTTGAAGGCGCCCACCGAGACCATGTTCAGCACCGCTGCCGCCGGACTCTGCGTCAGATACGGCAACGCATGCTGAACCAGGAACACCGGGCCCTGCAGATTCACGGAGTAGGACTTGTTCCAGGCATCGACCGTCATCGAACCGAACGGCTGCGCCAGCGCATTGGCCGCGTTGTTGACCACCACGTCGATGCCACCGAATTCCGACACGGTGCGGTCCACCAGCGCCGCCAGATCATCGACCTCACCGAGATGGGCCGGCACGCCGATCGCCTCGCCGCCCAGGCTCCGCAGATGCCCGGCGGCTGCGGCGCACGCATCGGGCTTGCGGCTGGCCATCACCACCCGGGCTCCGCTGAGGACGAACCCCTCACTCAACGCCAACCCGATGCCACGGGTACCGCCGGTGACGATGACGGTGCGGTCGGACATGTCGAACAACTGGTCAAACGCGGCACGATCCATGCCGGTCAGTAGATCAGACCTGGTCAGGCAGTCTGGTCACTTGCGTCATCAATTAGCTACGTGCCGGTAGTGTGGGCGGGCGTTGCTGTGTGCCGACTTGGTGTCCGGCATGAGCGTCCCCTACGACGGAGGTAGATATGCAGGTCGCGGGCCGCAATCTCGGCTTGATTGCGAAATCTGCGCTGGACCGCAGGCACTACGTCGCGGCCGCCAACATGGTCCGGCTCTACGAACACCCGGCGGAGATGTTCAAGCGCTATCTGATCGGCAAGGGGACCTACCCGTACACGGTGCGCGTCCGCACTCCGCAATCATGGCTCGACCTGCGCCTGCACTCCGGCCATGACGTCCTCACCGTCAACGAGATCTTCTGCCGCAATGACTACCTGGCCGACACCTCGGATACGGTGATCGTCGATTTCGGCTCCAATATCGGCATCTCCGCCGCTTACTTCCTGACCCGCAACGCGGCCGCATACACGTATCTGTTCGAACCACTGCCCTCCAACGTCGCGAAGCTCAAGGACAACCTGCGCCAGTTCGAAGGTCGCTTCGAAGTGCACCAGGCCGCTGTCGGCACCAGCGACGGCGAGGTGGAGTTCGCATGGGAGGAGTCCGGCCGGTACGGCGGCGTCGGGGCCGGGCACGGCAACACCCTGACCGTCCCGTTGGTGAACTCCCGCAGCGTGCTCGAAGAGGCGATCGAAAAGCACGGCAAGATCGACATCCTCAAGATCGATATCGAAGGGCTGGAAGCGGCCGTCATCGAGAACATTCCGGTCGAGCTGGCGCGAAAGATCAAGAAGCTCTACGTCGAGTACACCTTCGACCGGAATCCACTGGCCGAGACGCACGATTACCAGGACTACGGTCCGATCGCCCAGTTCACCCGCAGAGCGGTCTAGAGAACCCGACCGCTGACGAAATCGCGGGGCATACCACTGAGTGGGTCGTCGAACGCGAGCCGCTGGGCCAGCAGCTGCAGCGGAGCCGAAAAGTCACCGGGCGCCACGTCGATGACGTCCGGGTAGAGCGGGTCGTTGTCGATCGGCACACCGAGGGACGCCATGTGCACCCGCAGTTGATGGGTGCGTCCGGTGTGCGGGGTCAGACGGTAGAGCCCGTCGTCGAGAAGGTCGACGTGGGTCTGCGCGTTCGGCTCACCGGGTTCCTCGAAGGCCTGTAACCGGCTGCGCTGCTTGATGATCCGGCTGGTCAGCAGTGCCGGCAGTGCGACGGTGGGGGTCCCGGCGGCCCGGGCCAGATACGTCTTGCGTGCCCGCCCTTCGGCGAACATCGTCTGGTAGGCACCCCGGACCTCGCGGCGCACCGTGAACAGCAGCACACCGGCGGTGAGCCGGTCCAGCCGGTGCGCGGGGCTGAGTTCGGGCAGTTCCAGTTCGCGCCGCAGCCGCACCAAGGCCGTCTGCACGACGTGACCGCCGCGCGGCGTGGTGGCCAGGAAATGCGGCTTGTCCACGACGAGGATGTCGCGGTCGCGGTACAGGATCGGCATCTCGAAGGGCACCGGAATCTCGTCGGGCAGATCGCGGTACAGGTAGACATAGGAGTTCGGCGGCAGCACCGTATCGGCGGCCACCACGCCGCCGTTGGGTAGATACACCTCTCCGGCAAGGACTTTCGTAGCTGCGGGCTCGCCGAACCGGTCGGCGAGCTCCACCAACACCGAGCCGCCGCGCAACCTGACACGTGCCGGCCCGACACCGTCGCGATCCGGCAGGGGCCGTTTCACCGGCGTATCAATTCAGCGGCACCGGTTCCAGGATCTCGGCGCGTGCCTCCGGCGCCGCGGCCCGCAGCGCATCAGCGCTTTCGTCATCCGGCTGCGTCTGCGATTGCACCTCGGCCTCCACCCGCGCCAGGTATGTCGACACCTCGCGGTCGACATCCGCGGGACTCCAACCAAGAACGGGCGCAACGACTTCGGCAACCTCACGCGCGCAGTTCACACCGCGGTGCGGGTACTCGATGGAGATCCGCATCCGCCGGGCGAGGATGTCCTCCAGATGCAGTGCGCCCTCGGCGGCCACCGCGTACACCGCCTCGACCTTGAGGTACACCGGGGCATCGGTGATCGGTTCCAGCAGTTGCGGATTGCCGTCAGCCATGGCCAGTACCTCACCGATCAGCGAGCCGTAACGGTCCAGCAGGTGGCGTACCCGGTACGGATGCAGGCCGTAATGGGCACCGACATGCTCGGTCTGGTTGACCAGGGCGAAGTAACCGTCGGCCCCCATCAGCGGCACCTTCTCGGTGATCGACGGCGCCACCCGGGTCGGCACGAATTCGGCCGCGGCGTCGATCGCGTCCTGACCCATCACCCGATAGGTGGTGTACTTGCCGCCGGCGATGGCCACCAACCCCGGCGACGGCACCGCCACGGCATGTTCGCGGGACAGCTTCGACGTGGACTCGCTCTCCCCCGCCAGCAGCGGCCGCAGCCCGGCATAGACACCGTCGATATCGTCATGGGTCAGCGGGGTGGCCAGCACCGTGTTGACGTGGCCGAGGATGTAGTCGATATCGGCCTTGGTGGCGGCCGGGTGCGCCAGGTCGAGGTTCCAGTCGGTGTCGGTGGTGCCGATGATCCAGTGCGTGCCCCAAGGAATGACGAAGAGCACCGACTTCTCGGTGCGCAGAATGATCGCGACCTCACTGACGACGCGGTCGCGGGGCACCACGATGTGCACGCCCTTGGAGGCCCGCACCCGGAACCGGCCGCGCTCCTTCGACAGCGCCTGGATCTCGTCGGTCCACACGCCCGTCGCGTTGACGACCACGTGCCCGCGCACCTCGGTGACGGCGCCGTTCTCCGAGTCGCGCACCTTCACCCCGGTGACCCGGTCGCCCTCGCGCAGCAGCGCCACCACCTGCGTGGAGGTCCGCACCACGGCGCCGTAGTGTGCGGCGGTGCGGGCCACCGTCATGGTGTGGCGGGCATCGTCGACGACGGTGTCGTAGTAGCGGATACCGCCGATGAGCGAGCTGCGCTTGAGCCCCGGCGCCAGCCGCAGCGCCCCGGCCTTGAGTAGATGCTTCTGCGCCGGAACGGATTTCGCGCCGCCCAGCTGGTCGTAGAGGAAGATGCCCGCGGCCACATAGGGCCGTTCCCACCACCGTTTGGTCAGCGGGAACAGGAACGGCAGCGGTTTCACCAGATGCGGGGCCAGTGTCGTCAGCGACAGCTCGCGTTCGTGCAGCGCCTCGCGGACCAGGCCGAACTCCAGTTGTTCGAGGTAGCGCAGGCCACCGTGGAACATCTTGCTGCTCCGACTCGACGTGCCGGACGCGAAGTCCCGGGCTTCGACCAGCGCGACCCTCAGCCCGCGGGTCGCCGCGTCCAGGGCCGCACCCGCGCCGACCACCCCGCCGCCGATGACCACGACATCGAACTGTTCGCTGCCGAGGCGCTGCCAGGCCGCCGCACGGTGCTCGGGTCCGAGCTGAGCTTGTCCCTTGCCTGAGATCGGGTCAGTCACGCCGGAGGCTCCTCGTGGTTACTCGTGGGTAGGCGTTGCCGTTCCGAGCCTACGTCGCGCAGGCGACCCTTTGTGGGTCCAGCGCGTCGAACTGACCTTTAGTCCAGGTCATCATGTGCCATCAGACGTCGCGCCGCCTCGACGATCGAGCCGGACAGCGACGGGTACACCGACAGCGTCTGGGCCAGGTCACCCACCGAGATCCGGTTCTGCACCGCCAGGGCGATGGGCAGGATCAGCTCGGAGGCGATCGGCGCGACCACCACACCGCCGATCACCACACCGGTGGCCGGCCGGCAGAAGATCTTGACGAAGCCGAACCGCAGCAGCGACATCTTGGCCCTGGCGTTCGTCGTCAGCGGAAGCATCAGGGTCCGGGCGGGCACGGTGCCGTCATCGATCTTGGTCTGCGGGACGCCGACCGCGGCGATCTCGGGCCGGGTGAACGTGGCCGACGCGACGGTGCGCAAGCGGATGGGATTCACCCCTTCACCCAGCGCGTGATACATCGCGATGCGGCCCTGCATGGCGGCGACCGAGGCCAGCGGCAACAGTCCGGTGCAGTCCCCCGCCGCGTAGATGCCGGGCGCTTTCGTGCGCGATACCCGGTCCACGGTCAGGTAGTTACCCGGGCCGAGTTCGATCCCGGCCCGGTCCAGACCGAGGCCGCTGGTGTTGGGCACCGAACCGACGGTCATCAGGGCGTGACTGCCCTCGACCACGCGACCGTCGGCCAGTGTGACCTTGATCCCGTTGTCGGTACGGACCACCGAGTCGGCCCTGGCGTTCTTCACCAGCGACACGCCGCGCTCGGAGAAGGCCTCCTCCAGCACGGCGGCGGCGTCGGAGTCCTCGTGCGGCAGGATCTGGTCGCGGCTGGCCACCACGGTGACCTTCACACCGAGCTCGGTGTACGCGCTGCAGAACTCCGCACCGGTCACACCCGAGCCGACGATCACCAGATGCTCGGGCAGCTCGGTGAGGTCGTAGAGCTGGCGCCAGTTCAGCACGCGTTCGCCGTCCGGGACCGCGTTGGGCAGCACCCGTGGAGTGGCGCCGGTGGCGATCAGCACCACATCGGCCTTGAGCACCCCGACCTTGCCGTCCGGGGTGGAGACCTTGACTCGGTGATGGGCCATCCCCGGCACGCTGTCGACCAGCTCACCGCGGCCCTTGACCACGTTGACCCCCGCGTTGAGCAGGGTGGCACCGATATCGGCGGACTGCGATCTGGCCAGCGTCTTGACCCGGTTGTGGATCTGCTCGAGGGAGATCTTGGCGTCGTCGATGGCGATGTCGAAGCCCAGACCGTTGGCGCGACGCAGCTCGGTGCGCACCCCCGTCGAAGCGATGAAGGTCTTGGACGGCACGCAGTCGAACAGCACGCAGGCGCCACCGATACCGTCGCTGTCGACGACGGTGACCTGAACGGCGTCCGGGCCGCGGGACGCGGCGACCAATGCGGCCTCGTAGCCGGCGGGACCGCCGCCGATGATCACGATGCGGGTGGGCACGGTGATAAACGTAGTGGGTCGCTTCGCTCCCGCCCACACGGCCGATCCCCCGGGTCGCTTCGCTCCTGCCCGCCGGAGCGCCTAAAGTTGGCCCGTGCCGCTCTACGCCGCTTACGGATCGAACATGCATCCGGAGCAGATGCTCCAGCGCGCCCCGCATTCTCCGGTGGCCGGCACCGGTTGGTTGCACGGATGGCGCCTGACGTTCGGTGGCGAGGACTTCGGCTGGGAGGGCGCCCTGGCCACCCTGGTCGAGGATCCCGACGAAAAGGTCTTCGTGGTGCTCTACGACATGACCAAAGAGGACGAGGGCAACCTGGATCGCTGGGAGGGCTCCGAGCTCGGCTTCCACAAGAAGATCCGGTGCCGGGTGGACCGGCTGTCCTCGGACACCACCACCGATCCGGTGTTGGCCTGGCTGTACGTGGTCGACGCCTGGGAAGGCGGCCTGCCGTCGGCGCGCTACCTCGGCGTGATGGCCGACGCCGCCGAGATCGCCGGCGCACCCGCCTCCTATGTGCACGATCTGCGCACCCGGCCGGCCGCGAACGTCGGCCCCGGCACCTAGCCCCCGGGCCCGCGAGTGTGCGTGTCTGCACACCGACACGCCGCAATTCCTGGCAGTCAGCGCACGCTCACGCCGCCTGAGCGCGACGCAACTGCCGATCGATCCGCGCCACCAACTCCACTTGTCGATACCGCACGTCGGCGAAGAGGATCGGCACCACGGTCCAGCCGGCGTCCTGGACGGCAGCCAACCTCCGGCGGTCGCGTCGCATCTCCTCGGGCCCGCTGTGCCAGTCGACACCTTCGTACTCGGCGGCCACCCGCATCTGCGGCCAGCCGAAGTCGAACCGACGCAGTTCGCCGTTCCCGTCGATGATCTCGTACTGCAACTGCGGTATCGGCAGGCCACCGTCGATCATCACCAGCCGCGCCTCGCTCTCCATGGGTGATTCCGCGCGCCCGTCAGCCAGCGGGAGCAGATGCCGGACCGCGACGATGCCGCGCCGCCCTGCCTGTGCCTGCGCCGCCCGCCACATATCGGTGCGGCTGCACGCCCCGCTGCGCAGTGCGGCGTCCAGCGTCGCCAGCGCACGCGGACGGCGCAGCGACCGGGCCACCTCCACCGCCGTCCAGTGCGCAGCGGTGGCGAGCCGACCGGCGGCGTAGGCCAGCGGTGCGCCGTCGCGCCGGTGCACCACCAAGCCGTCGGTCGATCTGAGTTGGCCCCGTGGTGGATTGAGGACGTGCAGGTCCGCTGTGCCCTCCGTGTCGAAGCCGTAGCGCGCGGCCGCCGTACCCAGACACACCGGCACCGAAGCACCGGTCGCCAGGTCCAGCCCACGCAAGCGCACCTCCTCGGTGGCTTGGCCCTTTCCGTAGATGCCCTGCCACAGCCGGTCGAATTCACCGTTGCGGACGGCTGCTTCGAAGGCGCGCCTCGGCATATGGGCGAGCAGCTGCGCGCTGGTGGCGACCCCACCTTGGCGCTCCAGCAGGCTGATCAACTCCGGATTCATGCCCACGATCGTCGACGCCGGACGCACCCCTCGGCCAGACCCAGATCGCACTCTGTGGATAACCGTGCGACCGCGCACCTTCACCGCCGGCGAGCGTGCGCTGACTGCCAGGAGTTGCGGCGCGTCGGTGTGCAGACACGCACGCTCGCGCAGCAGGAGAGCTAGGCCGAGTACTGCACCAGGTTCACCATCACCCGCACCCCGACCGCCAGCGCCCGCTCGTCGAGGTCGAACGTGGGCTGGTGCAGATCCAGCTGCGGCCCGCGGCCCGACCAGACCCCGAGGCGGGCCATCGCACCGGGCACCTCTTCCAGATACCAGGAGAAGTCCTCGCCGCCGCCGGACTGGTGCGTGTCGGCCAGCGCGTCCGGGCCCAGCGCCTCGATGGCATGGGTGAGGATGCGGGTGGAGGTCTCCTCGTTGACCACCGGCGGCACGCCGCGCCGGTAGTTCACCGCATGCTCGACCTTCAGCGGTCCCAAGATCGACGAAACCGCTTCTTGGACAAGAGATTCCAGTGTCAGCCAGGTCTCCCGGCTGGCGGTGCGGATGGTGCCCGCCAATGTCCCGGTCTGCGGGATGGCGTTGGCCGCCACCCCCGCGTTGACCGCGCCCCACACCATGACGGTGCTCAGCCGCGGATCGATGCGTCGCGACAGCACACCCGGTACCCCGGTGATCAGCATGCCCAGCGCGTACACCAGATCACCGGTCAGGTGCGGTCGCGAGGTGTGTCCACCCGGCGAGTGCAGGGTGATCTCGATCGAATCGGCGGCTGAGGTGATCGGTCCGGGGCGGGTGGCCACCTTGCCGACCTCCAGTCGCGGATCGCAGTGCAGCGCGAAGATCCGCGAAACCCCGGACACCGCACCGGCGGCCACGGCATCGATCGCGCCGCCGGGCATCAGCTCCTCGGCCGGCTGGAAGATCAACCGCACGCCGGTCGGAAGCTCGGGCGCCGACGCCAGCGCCAGCGCCGCGCCGAGCAGTACCGCGGTGTGCGCGTCGTGCCCACACGCGTGCGCCACCCCGGGGACCGCCGACGAGAACGGCAGACCCGTGCGTTCGGCCATCGGCAGCGCGTCCATATCCGCGCGCAACGCCACCCGGGGTCCGTCGTCGGGACCGAAGTCACACGTCAGTCCGGTGCCGCCGGGCAGCACCTTGGGGTTGAGCCCGGCATCGGCCAACAGGTTGGCGACGAACTCGGTGGTGGCGAATTCCTGCCGGCCGAGTTCGGGGTGGGTATGGATGTGGCGGCGCCAGGCCACCAGGTCCTCGTGGTGGGCGGTCAGCCACGCTTCGGTGTGCTCGCGCAGCGTCATGACGCCCTCCGCCGGGCCTGGGCGGCCAGCACCCGGTCACGTTCGCCGGCATCCTGCGCCAGCGCAACCACGGTGCGGGCCAACATGATTGCGCCTTCGGTGACAGCCTTGTCGGCAGACGGGCCCGCCGCGGCCACCGTGAACTCGGGTTGGTGGATCGACGCACCGCCGGCGTCCACCCCCACCACCGGATGGATGCCCGGCATCACCTGCGTGACGTTGCCCATATCGGTACTGCCCAGCGGCAACGCCACCTCCAGCTCCTTGGTCACCGGGGTGCGCCCGAACCGCAGCATCTCGGCGCGGAACACCTCGGACAGGAACGCATCCGGCGCCAGCGCGTCGTAGGGCGGGGCGGTCTCGGCGACGGTGTGCCCACAGCCGGTGGCCACCGCGCCGGCGGCGAAACACCCGGCCATCCGTTCCTCCAGTTCGTGCAGCGATTGCATGGTGGTCGCGCGCATGGTGTACCGCAGTTCGGTGTGCGCGGGAATGATGTTGCTGGCCTGGCCGCCCTCGGTGACCAGTCCGTGCACCATCTGACCGGGGGCCAACTGCTGGCGCAACAGCCCGATCGCCACCTGCGCGACGGTGAGCGCGTCGGCGGCGTTGATCCCCAGGTACGGCGCGACCGCGGCGTGCGATTCGCGGCCGGTGTACTCGACGGCCACCTCCGACAGGGCCAGGGAGCGGGCGGCGGCGATATCGACCGGACCTGGATGCAACATCACCGTCGCCGCGATGTCGTCGAAGGTTCCGGCCTTGAGCAACAGGGCTTTTCCACCACCTGTCTCCTCGGCGGGGGTGCCCAGCAGGACGACGGTCAGCCCGAGCTCGTCGGCCACCTCGGCCAGCGCCAGTGCGGTGCCGACGGCGGAGGCGGCGATGATGTTGTGCCCGCACGCGTGCCCGATCCCCGGCAGCGCGTCGTATTCGGCGCAGATCCCGATGACCAGCGGCCCGCTGCCGTACTCGGCGCGAAACGCGGTCGGCAATCCGGCGGGCGCCGCCGTCACCGTGAACCCGCGTTCCGCGGCCAGCGCCTGGGTCTTGGCGCAGCTGCGATGTTCCTCGAACGCCAGCTCGGGCTCGGAGTGGATCGCGTGGGAAAGCTCGATCAGATCCCCGCGACGCCGGTTGACGACATCCTCGACACTCGACAACGCGGCGACCGTGGGCATCCTGGCAGTATCTCATTCGTGACCGATCCGCAGCGCTCAGCCGATGCCGCCGCCGAAGTGATCCGGGACCGCACCGGTGTCGACGCGTACGACGTCGCCGTGGTGCTGGGGTCCGGCTGGGCGCCGGCCGTCGGGCAACTCGGGACGCCCGACGCCACCATCGCGATGGCCGACCTGCCCGGCTTCACCCCGCCGACCGCGGCCGGACACGGCGGCCAGGTGTTGTCGCTGCGCGTCGGCACGCACCACGTCCTGGTGCTGGTGGGCCGCATCCACGCGTACGAGGGCCACGACCTGCAGCACGTCGTGCACCCGGTGCGCACCGCATGCGCGGCCGGGGTGCGCACCGTCGTGCTCACCAATGCCGCGGGCGGGCTGCGTGCCGACCACCACGTCGGGGAACCGGTGCTGATCAGCGATCATCTGAACCTGACGGCACGGTCACCGCTGATCGGGGCGCAGTTCGTCGATCTGGTGGATGCCTATGCGCCGCGGCTGCGGGCCATCGCCCGGGAGATCGACCCGACCCTGACCGAGGGCGTCTACGCCGGGCTGCCCGGCCCGCATTACGAGACTCCGGCGGAGATCCGGATGCTGCGCACCCTCGGTGCCGACCTGGTCGGGATGTCCACGGTGCACGAGACGATCGCGGCGCGCGCGGCGGGCGCGCAGGTGCTGGGCGTATCGCTGGTGACGAACCTGGCCGCGGGGATGACGGGCCAGCCGTTGTCCCACGCGGAGGTGCTCGAAGCCGGCCGTCAGTCGGCGACGCGGATGGGCGCGCTGCTGGCCGCGGTGATCGCGCGTCTCTAGCCGGCTGTTGCGGCTTCCAGCGGCTCCGGCCGCCTGGTGGTGAGCCGGGCCAGTAGCCGGGCCAGCAGGGGTGCGGCGAACAGCATCAGCAGGATGCGCACCACTTGCGCGGCGATGATGAACGTGACGTTGGAGCCGGTCTCGACGGCCGTGGCCAGGACGGCGTACACCCCGCCCGGGCTGGTGGCCAGGTAGCCCTCCAGCGGGGTCAGCCCGGAGAAATGAGCCAGCGCGACACCGAGACCGGCGGTGGCGACGCCGAGCGCCACGATCAGCGCCAGCGCCCACGGCAGGATGCGGGCGACCGCGCGCAGGGATTCCCGCGTGAACGCCAGACCCGCCTGCCAGCCGATCACCAGATACGCGACCTGGACCAGCAGATCGGGCACGGCGAGGCCGAACGACAGACCGCTGAGCTGCCATGCCACCGTGAGTGCCAGCGGCCCGAGCAATCCCGCGCCGGGCAAGCGCACCAGCTTGCCCACGGTGGCACCGACGACGATCAGCACGATGAGCAGGCCGACGCTGAGATACCAAGGTGCCGATGGTGATTCGCCGACCACACCGGAACGGGCGTGGGACTTGTCGGCGTGGTAGACCAGCGTGACCACCACCGGCATCGACGCCGTCACCAGCGCCACCCGCAGGTACTGCACCACCGACACCACTCGATCGTCACCGCCGAGTTCGCGGGCGATGGCCACCAGACCGGACGCGCCGCCGGCGACCAACGCCAGCGATCCGGTCAACGGGGTGACGTCACGGTGCACACCGAGCAAGGCACCGGCGAGCACCGAGAGCATCAGCGTGGCCACCGCGACACCCAGCACCGGCAACCAGTGCGGCCCGAGCGTGCCGACGGCATCCTCGGACACCATGGTGCCGATGTAGACGCCGAGCACACCTTGGGCCGCCATACCGGCGCGGCGCGGTACGCCTGCCGGCGCGAACGAACACAGGGCCAAGGCGATGCCGACCACCAGTGCGGCGAACAGGGCCGCCGACGGTACTCCGGCCAGGGTGAGTGGGACCGTGACGGCCGCACTGGCCGCCAGCAACAACACCCACCTACCGAATCTCTTCATCTCTATATCAAGTATGAACTTGCCTTTCCTGACATTCAACTTGAGTGACAGCGTTCAAATACCAAGGTTAGACTTGTCAAATGGGTCCGAATGACACGTCCGCCGCGACCGAGCTGCGGGAATCGATGATGGCGGTCACCCGGCAGATGCGCCGACACCGGCCCGATCACGGCCTCACCCGCAGCCAGCTGGAACTGCTCGGCGAGGTCAGCCGCGCCGGTTCCACCACCCCCGCCGAATTGGGCGCCCGGCTGCACGTGCGGGTGCAATCGCTGACCGACGGCATCAACGACCTGGTGAGCCGCGGACTGGCGTCCCGTCGTGCCGACGACCACGACCGACGGCGCCAGCTGATCGAGCTCACGCCGGCCGGCTCGGCGCTGCTGGACGCCGACCGAGCCGAACGCGACGCCTGGCTGCAGGCCACCATGCGCGACACCCTCAGCGAGCTCGAGTTCGATCTGCTCATGCTGGTGGCCCCCGTACTGCGCAAGCTCGCCGACGCCGACGCTCGCGCGACGGGCACAATCAGCGCATGACGGAGAAGCGCCCAGCCGAAAAGACACTGGCCTTCGGCACGGCCGGGCTGCGCGGCCCGATGCGCGACGGCGCCGATGCGATGAATGTCGGCACCGTCACCCGCGCGACATGGGCGCTGGCGCAGGTCCTCAAGGATCGTTGCCTGGGCGGATCCACCGTGGTGGTCGGCCGCGACGCCCGGCACCACTCCGACGAATTCGCCACGGCAACAGCGGAAGTGCTTGCCGCCCAGGGGTTCACGGTGGTCGCCCTGACGGTGCCCGCCCCCACCCCGGTGGTGGCGTTCGCGGTGCGGCACCTGGGTGCCGCGGCCGGGGTGCAGATCACCGCATCGCACAATCCAGCCGGCGACAACGGCTACAAGGTGTACCTCGACGGCGGCCTGCAGATCATCTCGCCGACCGACCGGGAGATCGAGGCGGCGATCGCCCGCGCCCCGGACGCCGCCGAGATCCCTCGCCTGCCGGTCGAACCGTCCGGCCGGGAGCTGTTCCGCGCCTACCTGGAACGGGCCGCGTCGGTGCGGCACGCATCGGGCACGGCGCGGGTGGCACTGACGCCCATGCACGGCGTGGGTGGTGAATTCGCCCTGGATGCCTTGGCTTTGGCCGGGTTCGACGACGTACACGTGGTCGATGCGCAATTCGCTCCTGATCCCGACTTCCCCACCGTGGCGTTTCCCAACCCGGAGGAACCGGGCGCCACCGACCTGCTGTTGACCCTGGCCGCCGATATCGGCGCCGAGGTGGCCATCGCCCTGGACCCCGACGCCGACCGGTGTGCGGTCGGCATACCGGATGAAGCCGGCTGGCGCATGCTCACCGGCGACGAAACAGGTTGGCTGCTGGGCGATTACCTCTTGTCCGGGCACGCCCACCCCGCACGCGCCCTGGTCGCCAGCACCGTGGTGTCCTCACGCATGCTGGCGGCCATCGCGGCGTCCCGCGGCGCCCGGCACGCCGAGACGCTCACCGGTTTCAAATGGCTGGCCCGCGCTTCGGCGCCCGGCGCAGCACTGATATACGCGTACGAGGAGGCCATCGGGCATTGTGTCGACCCGGAGGCGGTGCGGGACAAGGACGGTATCAGCGCGGCGGTGCTGGTGTGCGATCTGGTCGCCGCCCTGCGTGCGCAGGGCCGCACGGTGCACGACGCCCTCGACGATCTGGCCCGCCGCCACGGTGTGCACATGACCACAGCGGTGACCCGCCGTGTCGACGACTCGGGTGCGGCGATGGCCGCCCTACGGGCGAATCCGCCGGCCACCCTTGCCGGTATCCCGGTGACCGTCGAGGACCTGTCGGACCGCCGGGGCCAGCAGCGCACCGACGCCCTGGTGTTGACCGGAGCGGACATCCGGGTGGTGGTGCGTCCGTCGGGTACCGAGCCGAAACTCAAGTCCTACATCGAGGTTCACCGCGCCCCGACCGACGACCTGAGCGCGTCGAGAAGTCACGCTCGGGCCCTGGTCGGCGAACTGGTCACCGCCGCGCAGCAGTGGTGACCCGGACGGGTCAGCGCGGCCCGAACTGCCGATCACCGGCATCGCCGAGCCCGGGCACGATATAGGCGATCTCGTTGAGTCCGTCGTCGATGGCGGCGGTCACCAGCCGGATACCCGGGGTGGCCTTCTCCAGAGCGGCGATTCCTTCGGGGGCGCACACCACACAGATCGCGGTGATGTCGGTGGCACCGCGATCCTGCAGCAGGGCCAGCGTGTGCACCATCGAGCCACCGGTGGCCAGCATCGGGTCGAGAACGAACACCGAACGGGTGCTCAGATCCTCGGGCAGCGACGCCAGGTAGGGCGTGGGCTGATGCGTCTCTTCGTCCCGCGCCACCCCGACGAAGCCGACCTGGGCCTCCGGGATCAGTGCGTGCGCCTGATCCACCATGCCCAGCCCGGCCCGCAGCACCGGCACCAGCAGCGGCGGGTTGGCCAGGCGGGACCCGGTGGTTTCGGCCATCGGAGTACGAACCCGGATCTGTTCGGCGCTCGCATCCCTGGTCGCCTCGTAGACCAGCATCAAGGTGAGATCCCGCAATGCGGACCGGAAGCCGGCATTCTCGGTGCGCTCGTCGCGCAGCGTGGTCAACCGGCTGGCGGCCAAGGGGTGGTCAACGACGCGGACATCCATGCGGCGAACATTAGTGGAACCGAACCGCTCCGGCCTGCGTCATAACCCACATGCACGCCGACACCGCAGCGATCGCACACGCCGGCCGGACGCTGGCCGGCACTGCCGTCGAACTCACCGGGCTGGCCGCCGCGCTCCCTGCCGTGGCCGACTCGGCGCCCGCCTTGTTCGGACCCATCGCCGACGCTCTGGTCACCGCGCTGCGCGAAGCGGTGGCCGATACCACGCACGCGGTTGCTCAGCTCGGCGATCATCTCGCGGTCGCCGGCGCCACGGCCGGTCACGCCGCGGTGGCCTATCGCGACTCCGAACATCATGTCGGGCAATCGCTGTCCTCTTTCGGCGGTTGACGATGCCGAGTGCACTCGTCACCGCGCTGGCCGCGCCGCTGCACGAGCTGGCGGCACAGGTCGGGCCGGGCTGGTCCGCGGCGGCGCATCCGTCGACGATGCTCGCCGAGATGCGCGATCAGTTGATCGCCTTGGCCGGCGCCACCACGCGGGCGTGGGACGGTGACATCTGGGCGGGCGACGGCGGCGCGGCCGCGGCGCGGTACACCGCGGAGGCCGCCGGCACCGTGCGCGCCCTGGCCGACCGGGTCGGCGCGCTGTCCGACGACATCGGCACGGTCGCCGACGCCATCGCGCGGGCCCGCGCCCGACTGCGGGACATCATCGCCGAGTTCGAGGCTCGTGCGTCCGCACTGGAGCCGCACCTCGATGCTCCCGGGGTCGCGGGCGAACTGAGCGCCGAGGCGGGGCAAGCAGTGCAGGAGGCCACCGCAGTGGTCGACGCCCTGCGTGCGGAGCTGGACACGCACACCTCGACGATCAACGGCATTCCGCGGCCCGCGGTGACATCACCGCCGGCGGGGGTCGCCGGGCCGATACCGGCAGGCTCGGGCTTCCCTGCACCGATCCCGACCGGCGCCGGGGTGGCACCGGTGGGCGCCGGACTGGGGACGGCACTGACCGGCGCGCTGTCCGCAGCCCGACCGGTGGCCCGGCACCGCGCCGCAGCTGTCGGCAATCCGGCCGATTTCGGTTCCGGCGTGGCGGTCCGGCTCCCCGACGGCAGCACCGCGGCCGCGCCGAATCCGGTCGCGGCCAGTGCCGTACGCCATGCGCTGACACAGCTGGGCGTGCCGTATCAGTGGGGCGGTACCACTCCCGGCGCCGGACTGGACTGCAGTGGGCTGACCCAGTGGGCCTACCGCGAAGCGGGCCTGGACATCCCTCGGCTTGCGCAGGAACAAGACATCGGCCGGCCCGTCGACGCCGGCTCGCTTCGGCCTGGTGACCTCGCGGTATGGGATGGTCACGTCGCGATGATCGTGTCCGGTGACCAGATGATCGAGGCGGGAGACCCGGTCCAGTTGTCCGCGATCCGGACCACCAACGCCGGGCAGGGATTCCAGGGATTCTGGCGGCCCACCGGGTGAGCAGCGGGTGTGCCAACGGGCTCCCCAGCCGGCATCGTTACGCTGTGCGCCATGGCGGCTGACATCGTGCCGGTCCGGCTCGGACTGACCAATGGCGACCTGTACACCCTGTGGGCACCGCGCTGGCGCGATGCCGGTGACGAATGGGAGGCGCTCCTCGGCAAGGACGAGGACCTCTTCGCGTTCGAATCGGTGGCAGATCTGGTCGCCTTCGTGCGCACCAACTCGGACAACGATCTCACCGACCATCCGGCCTGGGAGAAGCTCACCAAGGCCAACGCGCACCGGCTGAGCCCGGATGAGGATCACCTCTACGACCTCATCGAGGTGCCCGGACTGGTCGCCGAGAAGCCCAACGAGGACTCCGTCGAGTCCGTGCACCGGGCCTTGGCGATCGTGTCCGCCATCGGATCGGTGTGCGACCTGCCGGTCATCACCAAGATGTTCAACGGCAACCCCGTGCTCGGCACCATCGGCGGCGGCATGGACGCCTTCGCCGGTCGCGCCGGCCGCAAGCGCTGGACCGAGATCGAGGCCGCCATCGGACGGTCCTGGCAGTCGGTCATCGACACCATCGACGAACTGGTCACCACACCGGACGTCGACGAGGCGGCCGCCGCGAAGGCACAGAAAGAGCTCGACGAACCCGCCCCCGAACTGGACGAGGACGCCCTCGCTGTCGACGACGAGGACGACCTCGTCATCGAAGGCGAAGTCGACACCGACGAGGAGAGCGACGCCCTGGAGGCCGAAGCCCAGCGCCAGGTGCTCGGCAGCGACGAGGACTTCTGGACCGAGGTCGGCATCGATCCGGTGCGCATCATGACCAGCAGCGGCACCCTGTACACGCTGCGCTGCTACGTCGGCGACGAGCCGAAGTTCCTCGGTCGCAACGGCCGGATCAGTGTCTTCAACTCAGAACGTGCGCTGGCTCGTTACCTGGCCGACGAGCACGAGAGCGACCTGTCCAGCTACAGCTCCTACGAGATCATCCGGACCGCGGCCACCGACGGCTCGCTGCGCGTCGACGTCACCGACGACAACATCTACGTCCTGTCCGGGCTGGCCGACGACATCGCCGACGGCCCCGACGCGGTGGACCGCGACCAGCTCGACCTCGCCGTCGAATTCCTCAGAGACGTCGGCGATTACGCCGAGGAATCCATTGTCAGCAAGCGGCTGGACAGCAAGGAGCCGCTCGGCGCCCTGGTCTCCTACCTGATCGAACCGGGCAGTGTGCCCAAGCCCGCGGGACCGTACGCCAAGGCCGTCGAACAGTGGGAAGAGCTGGAGAGCTTCGTCGAATCGCGACTGCGCCAGGAATGACGACGATGAGTTTCGCGGCGGCATCCGGTCCATACCGGCATGACCACTGAGGAACTAGTCTGCCGCTCGCTCGATGTCCCCGGCGCCCGCCTGCACTACGAGGTGCGCGGGACCGGACCGCTGCTCCTGGTCCTCGGTTCCCCGATGGGCGCTGCCGATTTCCTGCCACTGGCGCACGCCATGGCCGGCGACCACACCGTGGTCACCTATGACCCGCGCGGCTACGGCCGGAGCCGGCTGGACGATCCCGACCAGGACGCGACACCGGACCTGCGCGCCGACGACGTGGCCGCCATCCTCGACGCGCTGGGCGCCGAGTCCGCGGCTGTCTTCGGTTCCAGCGGCGGCGCCGTCACCGGGCTGGCCCTGCTCACCCGGCACCCCGGCCGGGTGCGCACGCTGGTCGCGCACGAGCCGCCGCTGCTGGAACTGCTGCCCGACGCCGACGAGCAGCGCGCCGCCACCGACGAGATCGTCGCGACCTTCCATCGTGACGGGGTGCAGGCGGCGTGGATGGCCTTCATGGCCAACGCCGGTTTCGACGTGAGCGACCCGAACGCCGGGCCACCGCCCGGCCCGGAGCCCACACCCGAGGAGCTCGCCACCCAGCTGGCCGAGTCGGCTCGGTTCTTCGACCACGAGCTGCGTCACACGACGCGATATGTCCCCGATATCGCGGCCCTGACCGCCGGGCCGACGCGGATCGTCGTCGGACTCGGCGCGGAGTCGGGCCACCTGCTCACCAACGCCACCACCCGCAGACTCGCCGAGCTACTCGGGACACAGCCGGTCATGTTCCCGGGTGATCACGGTGGGTTCATCGGCGTACCAGGCGAATTCGCCACCACCTTGCGGGCAGCGCTCAGCCGATCAGCACCGCATACCGCGGTTTGATCACCCCGTCGATCAGCGCCAGCCGCTCGTCGAACGGCAGGAACGAGGACTTCATCGCGTTGATGGTGAACCGCTCCAGGTCGCTCCAGCCGTAACCGAACGCCTCGACAAGCCTCAGCATCTCCTGGCTCATGGTGGTATCGCTCATCAGGCGATTGTCGGTGTTCACCGTGACCCGGAAGCGCAATCGGGCCAGCAGGTCGAACGGGTGCTCGGCGATGCTGTCCACCGCACCGGTCTGCACATTGGAGCTGGGACACAGCTCCAGCGGAATTCGCTTGTCCCGCAGGAGCGCCGCCAACCGACCCAGCCTCGCGGTGTCGTCCGGCCCCACCGTGATGTCGTCGACGATGCGCACCCCGTGGCCCAGCCGGTCGGCCCCGCAGAATGCGAGGGCCTCGTGGATGGACGGCAGCCCGAAGGCCTCGCCGGCGTGAATGGTGAACCGCGCGTTGTTGCTTCGCATGTACTCGAAGGCGTCGAGGTGGCGGCTGGGCGGGTACCCGGCCTCGGCACCGGCGATGTCGAAGCCGACGACACCGCGATCGCGGAACCGGATGGCGAGTTCGGCGATCTCGCGGGACCGGGCGGCATGTCGCATCGCGGTCACCAGGCAGCGCACCACGATGGTCCGGCCTGCGCTGGCGGCGGCCTTCTCGCCGTCGGCGAACCCGTCGAGCACCGCCTCGACGACGGCGTCTAGGGACAGCCCACGGTCGATGTGCAGTTCGGGGGCGAAGCGGACCTCGGCGTACACGACGTTGTCCTCGGCGAGATCCTCGACGGCCTCATAGGCGACCCTGTGCAACGCCTCCGGGGTCTGCATGACGCCGACGGTGTGGGCGAACGGTTCCAGGTAGCGGACGAGCGAGCCGCTGTGCGCCGCGGTACGGAAGAACGTGGCGAGCTCGTCGACGTCGGTGGCGGGCAGGTCGTCGTAGCCGAACTGGCCGGCGAGCTCCACCACCGTTCCCGGTCGCAGACCGCCGTCGAGGTGGTCGTGCAACAACGCCTTGGGAGCCTGCTTGATCAGATCGAGGGTCAGCGGCGTATTCATCTGTCCATTTTGCTCGCCGATGGCGGCCCAGGCGCGCCGATCGCCCGTGCCGTCCCCAAATGTTCGGTTGACGGCAAGCTGTCCGCTCAGCCCGCAGCGCGCGTGACCGGCGGTACGAAACCGTTCGCGGCCAGGATCTTCCTGCCGCCCTCACCCGTGAGCGCCGCGACGAACTGCACCGCCTCATGTGCGCGGTCGGTGCCCTTGATCACGGTGACCCACGATGTGACGGCGGCGCCGGGCAACGCGAACCACGACACGCCGTCCCCGGCGCCCAGCGCGTTCGTCCGCAAGACGACGCCCGCGTCCACCTGTCCGCTCGCGACGGCTTTGAGGATATTTCCGGGTGTGTCGTCGGCGCTGCGCGGCTGCAGCCGGACCTTGTCCCGAGCTTCCGCGGCGCCGAGTGCCGTCCCGCACGCGCTGCGTTCGGCGCACACCGCCACCCGCAGGCCGGGCCGGGCGAGATCGGCCAGGGTGGTGATGTTCCTGGGGTTGCCCGCCGCGGTGGCGATGACCAGATCGTTGGCGGCGAAGGGCACCGGCGCAGTTCCCGCCTCCGCCAGCGCGGTGATGTCGGCCCGGTCGCCGGAGGCGAAGACATCGGCGGTGGCGCCGTCGGTGATCGCGCCGACGAGGTCCGCCGAGCCCGCGAAGATGAAGTCCACCGAGTACCCGGGGTTCTGCGCCTCGAACTCCTTGCCGATCGCGGTGAAGCTCCCGATCAGCGACGATGCCGCGTACACCGTGATCGGCGTGGTGGGGGGCGGCGGCGCATCGCAACCGGTCGCCAGCAGTACCGTCGCGGTGCCCACCGCGAACACGTGCCGCACTCGCCGGTTCATCAGCAGTGAGACTACCGCCGTGCAGTGCCGCGCCGGCGGCATCCCGTTTCAGTGAATTCGCTGTGAGCCATGACCGGATCGTCTGCCAATCAGCTTGCGCGCCAACCGTGGTGGGGCTCCCGGCGGCAGACTGTTCGGTGTGCTCGAGCAGAGGAACGCCATCCGCCACTCGGTGGTGCCCGCGCCCGACCATGCGATCACCCGCTTCAAGGTCGCGCATGTGGCGCTGGTGTGCCAGGGGCTGGCCATCGGCGTGCTGGGCGGTGTCGGGCTGGCCTGGTCGAAGGACAGCCTGCGGTTGGGCCCGGAGGGCACCCCGCTGGCCGGGCTGCTGGTCACCCCCTTGCACGGTGGCCTGCTGCTGACCGTAGGGGCGCTCGCCGTTCTCGCCTGTCTCGGGCGCCGGTCCACGATCGCCTTCACCGTGGTAGCGACCGCAGGCTGGACGGTGCTCACCGTGATCTGCGCGGTCGAAGTGACCCGGCACGTCCCCGGGGTCCTCGGGTTCGATCCGCGCGACACCGCGCTCTACGGGGGTCTGGCGCTGTACAACCTCGTGCTGTGCCTGTGGCTGGCCCGGCCTTCGGTGGCGCTGTGGCGAGCTACCCGAGGTGATCGATGATCAACGGGCCCAGGTCGGGCGCCGCGGCGCCGACCGACCAACCGCCCTCGAGTTCACTCAGCGCCGCGGGCAACCGCTCCGGGGTGTCGGTGTAGAGCGTGAACAACGTCTCGCCGGCAGCGACGGGCTCGCCGGGCCGGCGGTGAAGACGCACCCCGGCGCCCAGTTGCACCGGGTGCCCGGGCGCGGCACGGCCGGCCCCGAGCCGCCACGCCGCCATCGCCACCGCCATCGCGTCGATGTCACCCATCACCCCGCCGGTGGCAGCGGTGACGGTCTCGTTGTGCGCCCCGAGGGGCAGCGGCCTGCTGAGGTCACCGCCTTGGGCCGCGATCAGGCGGCGGAACCGATCCATCGCCGTGCCGTCACGCAGCGTCTGCGCGGGGTCCACGCCATCGACCCCGGCAGCGTCGAGCATCTCGGCGGCCAGGGCGAGCGTCAGCTCCACCACGTCGGCCGGCCCGCCGCCGGCGAGTACCTCCAGCGACTCGGCGACCTCCACCGAATTGCCCACCGTGTAGCCCAGTGGACGGTTCATATCGGTGAGCAGCGCCCGGGTCGGCACCCCGTAGGAATTGCCCAGCGCCACCATCGTCGCGGCGAGTTCTCGCGACTCGGCCTCGGTCTTGAGGAACGCGCCGCGGCCGGATTTGACGTCGAGCACCAGCGATTGCGCACCTTCGGCCAGTTTCTTGCTCATCACCGAACTGGCGATCAGCGGCAACGATTCGGTGGTGGCGGTGATATCGCGCAGGGCGTAGATCTTGCGGTCGGCCGGGGCGAGATCCCCGGCGGCGAAGATGGCCGCGCCGATATCGGAAAGCTGCTGGCGGATCTGGGTTTTGGACAGCTCGGGGGTGAATCCGGCGATGGACTCCAATTTGTCGAGTGTGCCGCCGGTGTGACCGAGGCCGCGGCCGGCGGCCTGCGGAACCGCTGCGCCACAAGCCAGTACCACCGGTACCAGTGGAATGGTGATCTTGTCGCCCACCCCACCGGTCGAATGCTTGTCCACCAGCGGCAGGCCCAGGTCGGTGAAGTCGAAGCGCTCTCCCGAGGCGACCATGGCAGCCGTCCACCGGGTGATCTCACCCGGTGTCATGCCGCGCAGGAAGATCGCCATCAGCAGGGCCGACATCTGCTCGTCGGCGACCAGACCGCGGGTATAGCCGTCGATCACCCAGTCGATGGCCGCGTCGGTGAGGATTCCGCCATCGCGTTTCGTCCGGATGACGGACGGAGCATCGAGATGCGACCCGTGATGAAGCGCATCGAGATGCGACCCGTGATGGCGTGCGTCAGGCATGACGCTCCAAATCGGCAGGCCCGAAAGCGTCGGGTAACAGCTCGGCAAGCCGGCGCGGACCGTCGGGGTGGTCGATCAGCAGGTCGGGTCCGCCGTGTTCGAAGAGCACCTGGCGACACCGCCCGCACGGCATCAGCGGGGCCCCGTCTGCGGCCACGCAGCTGAGCGCGACCAGCCGTCCGCCGCCACCGGAAAACAGGACGCAGACCACAGCGCACTCCGCACAGAGACCTAGGCCATATGAGACATTCTCCACATTGCATCCGCGGATGACTCGGCCGTCGTCGACCAGTGCGGCCGCCCCGACCGGGAAACCCGAATAGGGCGCATACGCAACCTTGGAGGCCTCGATTGCGTTGTCCCGCAATACCTTCCAGTCAATTCTGATACTCACCACACGCTCCGCTGAACATTATCTGAATGCATTCCGAAGACTCCACTCCCGAAGGCGGCAACCAATGTAGGTAACCCTAACTTTGTGGTAGAACGGCCCCTTTGGGCTCCACGCTAGTTCTAAGTGGGCTCCATTTGGGTTTAGAGTCGCCCCGAGGTTTGGGGACGAATTACAGCCTTGTCCCCGAACGTCCACCGATGGCGTTGGAGATGTCCGAAATGAGACCGCGAATATGACCCAGACGGCTGCGGATTCCGAAACACCGGCACCGCGTTCCAAACCGGCACGTCGCCGCACCCTGTATCGCGGCGACCCAGGCATGTGGTCCTGGGTACTGCACCGCATCACGGGTGCCACGATTTTCTTCTTCTTGTTCGTCCACGTGCTCGACACCGCGCTGGTGCGGGTCAGCCCGCAGGCCTACAACGAAGTGATCGAGACCTACAAGACCCCGATTGTCGGCCTCATGGAGGTGGGGCTGGTCGCGGCGGTGCTCTACCACGCCCTCAACGGCATCCGCGTCATCCTCATCGACTTCTGGCAGCACGGTCCGCGCTACCAGCGGCTGATGCTGTGGGTCATTGCCGGAATCTGGTTGGCCGTGATGATTCCCTCCCTGGGCGTCCTCGGCATGCACATGGCGGAGCGTTTTCTATGAGCGGCGAGAATCCTTACGACCACCTGAGCGAGCGCGGCGGGCCGGCCCCGGTCATGCAGCGCAGCTACGACCGGCCCGCCGGTCTGGACAATCCGCGCTCCCCGCGCCGCCCCGGCGGTATGCCCAACTTCGAGAAGTACGCCTGGCTGTTCATGCGCTTTTCCGGCATCGTTCTGGTGTTCCTGGCGCTGGGCCATCTGTTCATCATGTTGATGTGGCAGAACGGCGTGTACCGGATCGACTTCAACTACGTCGCACAGCGCTGGGCCTCGCCGTTCTGGCAGACCTGGGATCTGCTGCTGCTGTGGCTGGCTCAGCTGCACGGCGGCAACGGGATGCGCACCATCATCGCCGACTACGCCCGCAAGGATTCCACGAAGTTCTGGCTGAACACCCTGCTCGCACTGTCGATCCTGTTCACGTTGGTGCTGGGCACCTACGTGCTGCTGACGTTCGACGCGAACATCTCTTGATCGGGAGCTGCGAAAAATGATTGTTGAACACCGCTACGACGTCGTCATCGTCGGCGCAGGCGGCGCCGGGATGCGCGCCGCCGTCGAAGCCGGCCCGCGCGCCCGCACCGCCGTGCTGACCAAGCTGTACCCGACCCGCAGCCACACCGGCGCCGCCCAGGGCGGTATGTGCGCCGCGCTGGCCAACGTCGAAGAGGACAACTGGGAGTGGCACACCTTCGACACCGTCAAGGGTGGCGACTACCTCGCCGACCAGGACGCCGTCGAGATCATGTGCAAAGAGGCCATCGACGCGGTCTACGACCTGGAGAACATGGGGATGCCGTTCAACCGCACCCCCGAGGGCCGTATCGACCAGCGCCGCTTCGGCGGGCACACCCGCGATCACGGCAAGGCGCCCGTGCGCCGGGCCTGCTACGCGGCCGACCGCACCGGACACATGATCCTGCAGACGCTGTACCAAAACTGCGTCAAGCACGATGTCGAGTTCTTCAACGAGTTCTACGCACTGGACATCTCGCTCACCGAGACCCCCGGCGGCCCGGTCGCCACCGGTGTCATCGCCTACGAGCTGGCCACCGGTGACATCCACGTCTTCCACGCCAAGGCGATCGTCTTCGCCACCGGCGGGTCGGGCCGGATGTACAAGACCACCTCCAATGCGCACACCCTGACCGGCGACGGTCTGGGCATCATCTTCCGCAAGGGACTTCCCTTGGAGGACATGGAGTTCCACCAGTTCCACCCGACCGGCCTGGCCGGGCTGGGCATCCTGATCTCCGAAGCCGTGCGTGGTGAGGGCGGGCGTCTGCTCAACGGCGAGGGCGAGCGCTTCATGGAGCGCTACGCGCCCACGATCGTCGACCTGGCCCCGCGTGACATCGTGGCCCGCTCGATGGTGCTCGAGGTACTCGAAGGCCGCGGCGCCGGGCCGAACAAGGACTACGTCTACATCGACGTGCGCCACCTCGGCGCGGACGTCCTGGAAGCCAAGCTGCCCGATATCACCGAGTTCGCCCGGACCTACCTGGGGGTGGATCCGGTCACCGAACTGGTTCCGGTGTACCCGACCTGCCACTACGTGATGGGCGGTATCCCCACCAACGTGCACGGCCAGGTGCTGCGCGACAACAACACCGTCGTGCCGGGCCTGTACGCCGCCGGCGAGTGCGCGTGCGTGTCGGTGCACGGTTCCAACCGGCTGGGCACCAACTCGCTGCTGGACATCAACGTGTTCGGTCGCCGCGCCGGTATCGCCGCCGCGGAATACGCCAACAACCACAACCATGTCGACCTGCCGGAGAAGCCGGCCGAGATGGTGGTCGGCTGGGTGGGTGACATCCTCTCCGAGCACGGCAACGAGCGCGTCGCCGATATCCGCACCGCCCTGCAGCAGTCGATGGACAACAACGCCGCGGTGTTCCGCACCGAGGAGACGCTGAAGCAGGCGCTCACCGACATCCACGCCCTGAAGGAGCGTTACTCGCGAATCACGGTGCAGGACAAGGGCAAGCGTTACAACAGCGACCTGTTGGAGGCCATCGAGCTGGGCTTCCTGCTGGAGCTGGCCGAGGTGACCGTCGTCGGTGCGTTGAACCGCAAGGAATCCCGCGGCGGGCATGCCCGCGAGGACTACCCCAACCGCGACGACACCAATTACATGCGCCACACCATGGCCTACAAAGAGGGCACCGACCTACTTTCCGACATCCGGCTGGATTACAAGCCCGTGGTCCAGACCCGGTACGAGCCGATGGAACGGAAGTACTGACGATGACGGCTGACGAGCGCTTGCGCGAGGAATCATGACTACAGTTGCCGAACCCGAGACCAAGGGCCCCGACCTGCCGCCCGTGCCTGACGGCGCGGTGATGGTCACGCTGAAGATCGCCCGGTTCAACCCGGAGGACCCGGACGCGGCCGGCTTCCAGAGCTTCCGCGTGCCGTGCCTGCCCAGCGACCGGCTGCTGAACCTGCTGCACTACGTGAAGTGGTACCTGGACGGCACGTTGACGTTCCGCCGGTCCTGCGCCCACGGGGTGTGCGGGTCCGACGCCATGCGCATCAACGGCGTGAACCGGCTGGCGTGCAAGGTGTTGATGCGTGACCTGCTGCCCAAGAAGGCGTCCAAGCAGCTGACGATCACCATCGAGCCCATCCGCGGCCTGCCCGTGGAGAAGGACCTGGTCGTCGACATGGAGCCGTTCTTCGACGCGTTCCGCGCGGTCAAGCCGTTCCTGATGACGTCGGGAAATGCGCCGACGCGCGAGCGTATCCAGAGCCAGACCGACCGCGCACGCTATGACGACACCACCAAGTGCATCCTGTGTGCCTGCTGCACCACCAGCTGCCCGGTGTTCTGGAACGAAGGCTCGTACTTCGGCCCGGCCGCGATCGTCAATGCGCATCGGTTCATCTTCGACAGCCGTGACGAGGGTGCCGCCGAGCGTCTGGACATCCTCAACGACGTCGACGGGGTGTGGCGCTGCCGCACCACCTTCAACTGCACCGACGCCTGCCCCCGTGGCATCCAGGTGACCCAGGCGATCCAAGAGGTCAAGCGCGCCCTGATGTTCGCGCGGTAGTTCTTCGCTCTGCAGCCGGAAAAACACGCGAATGTGAAGCCTCTGCGGGGAATCGGCATCGATCCCGCAGAGGCTTCACACTCGGTACATCGTCAGGCGTCTTCGGCGTACGTCCCCGCGCGCTGCGCCGCCTCCGGATCTCGGAATCGCAGGGCCGCGAATCCGGCGATACCCAGTACCAGCACGGCCACGAAGACATACGGCAACAGGTTCATCGGGGCGGCCGGGACCGGAAAGATGTTGCGGTAGAACACATACGCCATCACCACCGTGCCGACCACGCCGCACAACACGGTCACCGCCAGCTTGGCGGCCCCGAGCCGGCGGATGAACAGCGGTGCGCCCACGCAGATCAGGATGTAGCTGAGCATGTAGCCGAAGGTGCCGACGGTGTCGATGTAGGTGGTTGCCAGCAGCGGCTCGGTGCCGGCCCCCACCACGGCGCAGGTCGCCACCGCCACCACGGGTGTCACCGTCACGATGCCCGACGTCGGGGTGCGGTGCCGGGGGTGGGTGCGGGCCAGCCAGGCCGGCAGCACGCCTTCCTTGCCCATGCCGAACAGCAGACGTGCGGCCACGGTGATACAGGCCATCACCACGGCCAGAAACGATGCGGCAAAACCGATGTCCAGGAACGGGCCCAGGAAGTCCAGACCGCTGCCGCGGGCCAGGTCCTCCATCGGGTCCGCACTGGCGGCCAGCGCTTCGGGGCCGCCCGCGCCGACCACCTGCGCGTAGGTGGCGAAGATATAGAGCGCCCCGGCCAGCACCGCGCTGCCCATCACCGCACGCGGGATGGCGCGATACGGTTCGGCCGCTTCGGCACCGAGTGACGCCGCGCCCTCGAAGCCGACGAAGCCCAGGACCGCCAGCACGACGGCGAAGACGATGCCGGCGGCGTCGAAGCCCTTCAGGGTGATCTGGTCGAGATCGAAGACCTCACCGTGTGTGATCAACACGGCGATCAGCACCAGCACGATGAGCACGATCGAGAGCACCTCCAGGGCGGAGGACACCCGGGCCGCCAGTCGCACGCCGACAATGGTCAGCCACGCGGCGATCAGCACCAGCACGATGTCGAGGAAAACCTGGCCGGCGGGCCCGGCAAAGGCGTGCACCCCGACCGTTTCCAGTACCCGGCTGGTGTAGTAGCCGGCGCCGGCCAACGAGCCGGCGGCAATGCACACCGCACCGATGAGCAGCGCCCAGCCGGTGACGAACGCCCCGCCCGGACCCAGCGACAATCGGGAGAACGCGTACAGCGACGTGGCACCGGCCCGTCTGCGGGCGAACACACAGACGCAGTAGCCGATGGCCATCACCCCGACCAACGCGATGGCGAAGGACAGCCACGCGCCGTTGCCGGCGGAGGCGGCCATCGCGGCCGGGGCGAAGGCGATGACCGCGCTCGGTGCGACATTGGCGACGCTCTGCGCGCCGACCTCGAAGGTGCTCACACTGCGCCGGGCCAGCCCGTCTCCGGCGAGAACCGTGTCGTTGGCGCTCATGCCTGCGCACCCATCGACGGCACCAGCAGGGTGCGCAGCGCGCCTCCGCCGGCCAGATCATCCAGGGCGTGCTGCGCATCCTCCAGCGGACGACGGCCCGACACCATGGAATCGAGATCCAGTTCGCCGTCCATGTAGAGGTCGACCAGGCCGGGGATATCGCGCTGCGGGTCGACCGAACCATAGTTGGAGCCGAGGATGCGCTGGTTGGCCTCGGCCAGCACCAGCGGGTCGAAGCGCGCCGTCGAGCCGGTCGGTGGCAGACCGACGATGACGGCGGCACCGCCGAGACCGAGCGCGGCGATGGCCTGTTCGGTGGTGACGATCTTGCCGATGGCGTCGAAGATGTAGTCCAGCCCTTCCGGCACAAGTTCTTTGAGCGCGGCAACGGCATCGGTCGCCGCGGAGTCGATGGTGTCGGTGGCACCGAGGCGGCGGGCGTGTTCCAGCTTGCCGGCGTCGATGTCGACGGCGATGATGCGTCCGGCCTTGGCCAGCCGCGCGCCCTGGATACAGCACAGCCCGACACCGCCACAGCCGATCACCGCGACGGTGGCGCCCTCTTCGACCCCGGCGGTGTTGCGCACCGCCCCGACGCCGGTGGCCACCGCGCAGCCGACGAGTGCGACGACGTCCAGCGGGGCGTCCTTGCGGATCCGCACCGCACCGGCGGCAGGCACCACCACCCGCTCGGCGAACGAGGACACGCCGAGATAGTGGTGCAGGGTCGCGCCGTCCCGGCTCCACCGACTGGTGCCGTCGAACAGCACGCCACCGGCCGCGACGACGTTGGCCGCGACCTCGCACTGCCACGGCCGCGCAAGCTCGCACTGCCGGCACGAGCCGCAGCCCGGGACCCAGGACAGCACGACATGGTCGCCGACGTCCAGGCTGGTCACGCCGTCGCCCACGGCGGTCACGACGCCGGAACCTTCGTGGCCCAACACCACCGGAGCCGGGACATCCCACTCCCCCTTGGTGACGTGCAGGTCCGAATGGCACACGCCGGCACCGGCGATCGCCACCTCGACCTCGCCCGGGCCGGGCGCAGCCAGCTCGACGTCCACGGTCTGCACCGCCGTCCCGGGCTCGGTGAACACCGCTGCGCGCACGGTCCGTGCGCCGTGCTGGTGAGTCTGACTCACAGACAGCTCCTCGCTTGTTTAATGACACAAAACTTTTTCGAAGTTATATACCGCTAAACTCCGAACGGCAAGAGCTGTCACAGCCGGGAGGGAAGCTGATGCCGCGAAGTCGATCTGCGGGCGCGGCACGCACCGCCGACGTCGACTCGATGATGAACCGGCTCGGGCCGAAGCTGCGGGCCTTGCGCACCGAGCGGGGACTGACCCTCGACGCGGTGGCCACCGAAGCCGACCTGACCAAGGGCTTCCTCAGCCTCGTCGAGCGGGGCCAGACCGCGATCTCGGTACCCAATCTGCTGCGGATCTGCGACATCCTCGGCGCGTCGGTGGGCTCGCTGTTCGACTTCCCCGATTCGGCGATGGTGCGCAATGGGCGGGGCGCGCCACTGGAGATGGGCGGCAGTGGCATTCGCGAGTATCTGCTCACTCCGGCCACCGAACAGAACGTCCAGGTGATGCGCACCATCCTCCAACCCGGCGGCGGATCCGGCGGCGCCTACACGCTGGATTCCAAGACGATCGTCGTCGTCGTCATCCGCGGCAAGCTGCGCCTGGTGGTCGACGGTCAGGAACAGCTGCTCGACACCGGAGACTGCTACACCTTCTCCGCGCAGTCACCGCACGCCTGGGACAACGCCGACACCGGCGAGAGCGAAGTCATGTGGTCGATCGCCCCGCCGCTGCCTACCGGCTCCCCGGCGCGCGGGTAGGGCTGTCACACATCGCAGCGCTGTCTCGTCTACCCGATATGACGACGAGAATCGCTCCCTTGCCCCCGAACCAAGCCGGCCTGTTCACCCGGTTGATGTACCGATACGCCAAGCGACAGTTCGGCGAGGTGCCCGAACCGTTCACCATGACCGCACACCATCCCCGCCTGCTGGTCGCCAACGCCGTGCACGAGACGCTGCTGCAGAGCGGGTCGAAGAAACTGCCGGCCAGTGTCCGTGAGCTCGCGGTGCTCTGGACCGCGCGCACCGTCGGCTGCTCCTGGTGCGTGGACTTCGGCTCCATGCTGATGCGCTTGGACAACCTGGACGTGGACCGCCTCACATCCATCGACGACTACGCCACCTCGCCGGCGTTCGACGACGACGAACGCGCCGCCATCGCCTACGCCGATGCCATGACCACCGACCCGCACACGGTCACCGACGAGCAGGTGGCCGACCTGCGCGCCCGGTTCGGCGATGCGGGGGTGATCGAGCTGACCTACCAGATCGGCGTCGAGAACATGCGGGCACGGATGTACGCGGCACTGGGCATCACCGAGCAGGGCTTCAACTCCGGCGATGCGTGCCGGATTCCGTGGGCCGATGGAGGGGTTTAGATCCCCCGGTCGCTTCGCTCCTACCCGCCGAGCGGGGACGCGGTGAACTTGTCCGGATTCGCGATATCCCATACCGCGCAGACCAATCCGTCACGGACCGTCATCACCGTGATGCGCGGTGACAGCTCCGGGTAACCGTCGGACGCGGGACGGCCCGGCGTGTAACTGCCCAGGTCCCCGTTGACCAGAGCCAGCTCGGTGACCGAGAGCCAGTTCGGCCCATAGCGTTTGGCCAGCCCGAAGAGGAACCGCGCGACCTTGTCGGGACCGACGATGACCCGGGCCGCGGTGGGCGCGCGCCGGTTGGCATCGCCGGTGAAGGTGATGTCGGGATGCAGCAGCGCGACGACGGCGGCCATATCGCCGGCGGCCATGGCCGCCATCAGATTGCCGACGATCTCCGAGTGCGCCGGGTCGGGCGGCGGCGCCGACGCGACCGCACGGCGCGCGCGGGAGGCCAGCTGCCGGGCGGCGGCAGCGCCGATCCCCAGGATGTCGGCGACCTCGTCGAACGGTACGGCGAATCCGTCGTGCAGGACGAAGGCGACCCGCTGATCCGGGGTCAGCCGCTCCAGGACCACCATGGCCGCAAACCGCGCGTCCTCGGCCGCCACCACGGCGGCCAGCGGATCGGCGGCATCGTCGAAGCGCGTCACCACGGGCTCGGGCAGCCATTCGCCGACATAGGTCTCCCGCCGGTGCGCGGCCGAGCGCAGGCGGTCCAGCCCGAGGCGGCTCACCACGGTGGTCAGCCAGGCCCGCAGATCGGCGATCTCGTCGACCGAACTGTGCCAGCGCAGCCAGCAATCCTGCACGATGTCCTCGGCGTCGGCATATGTGCCGGTCAGCCGGTAAGCCACGGCCAGCAGGTGCGGCCGCAGCGCTTCGAATTCGTCCGCCCGCTGCGCGGTGGTCACAGTCCGACCATAGCGCGCGGGGCCGCCGCCGAAGGACACCAGAAAAACTAATTTCGTTGTTGACGCGCGCTCTGACAACTGAAACCGTATTCTACATTCTCGATATGTCAGTAATCAGCAGGGAGATGCGATGAGTAAAGGCGAACTCACCCTCGAGCCCAGCGGTTCCGGGGTCGAGAGCAAAGGACTCAAGGGCGGCGCCCTGGGCCTGGTGTCGAGCATCGTCGTCGGGATGGCCTCCACGGCGCCCGCCTACAGCCTCGCGGCGACCCTGGGGCTCATCGTCGCCAGCAGCACCGGGCTGCTCTCGGGCACCAAAGCACCTGCCATCGTGCTCATCTCGTTCATCCCGATGTACCTGATCGCGGTGGCCTACCAGGAGCTGAACAAAGCCGAGCCGGACTGCGGCACCACCTTCACCTGGGCGTCGCGCTCCTTCGGCCCGGTGGTGGGCTGGCTGGGCGGCTGGGGCATCATCGCCGCCGACGTCATCGTGATGGCCAACCTGGCCCAGATCGCCGGGGCCTACTCGTTCACCTTCGCCGGCGACCTGGGCTGGCATTCGGCGGCCACGCTGGCCAGCAGCACCCTGTGGTCCACGGTGGCCGGCGTCATCTGGATCGCGGTGATGACCTACATCTGTTACCGCGGTATCGAGGTGTCCGCCCGACTGCAGTACGGACTGCTGGGCATCGAGGTCGTGGTGCTGATCGTGCTGTCGGTGGTGGCCCTGGTCAAGGTGTACACCCACACCGCCGAGGACTACTCGCTGATACCGTCGCTGTCCTGGTTCTGGCCCGGCGGACTGGATTTCGGCACTGTCATCGCGCCGGCGATTCTGACCACCATCTTCATCTATTGGGGCTGGGACACCGCGGTGGCGTGCAACGAGGAGTCCGATGACCCGGGCCGCACCCCCGGCCGGGCCGCGGTGATCTCGACCTTCCTGCTGCTGGCCACCTACGCCCTGGTGAGCGTCGCGGCGGTCGCGTTCGCCGGCGTCGGCACCGACGGTATCGGGCTGGGCAATCCGGAGAACTCCGCCGACGTGTTCGCCGCGATCGGCCCGGACCTGTTCGGCGACAGCACACTTGGCCACATCGGCATGCTGCTGCTGTCGGCGTCCATTCTGACCTCGGCCTCGGCCTCCACCCAGACCACCATCCTGCCGACGGCCCGCACCACCCTGTCCATGGGCGTGTACAAGGCCCTGCCGGATTCCTTCGCCAAGATCCACCGCACCTACCTGACCCCCACCACATCGACCATCGCGATGGGCATCGTCAGTGCCGTCTTCTACGTGCTGTTCACCGTCATCAGCACCAATCTGCTGACCGCGCTGATCGGCTCGGTGGGCCTGATGATCGCGTTCTACTACGGACTGACCGGCTTCGCCTGCGTGTGGTTCTACCGCAAGACGCTCACCGGCAACCTTCGCGACTTCGTGATGCGCGGCGTGGTGCCGTTGCTCGGCGGCGTCATCCTGCTGGTGATGTTCGGCTACGGCCTCGTGCAGTACGCCAAGCCGGACTGGCTGACCGACGACGACGGCAACAACGTCACCATCTTCGGGTACGGCGCGGTCGCCGTCGTCGGGATCGGCGCCTTGGTGCTCGGCCTGATCCTCATGCTGGTGTGGCGCATCATGGCGCCCGGTTTCTTCAAGGGGCTCACCCTGCCCCGGCGCAGCCACGACCTCGTCCTGGAGACCGCCGCAGACCAGGCCGCCGTCGAAGCGCGGTTCGGCCTGCCGGACTCCGGCGACATGCCGACCGTCATCGCACCCGACCTGTCGAACCTTCCGCCCGGGGAAACCGCGATCAACCCCGAGACGGGCGAGGAGTTCACCCGGGAGCGATGAGTTCCCCAACCCGCACTTGTCCTCTCGTGCAGTATTGATACCGAACCACTGAACCGGGCAGAGCTGCCCGTTGGAAGGAGTCCACCAGCAATGAGCACGACGCTGTACGCGGTCGTCGACCCCTCGACCGGCGAGTTGGTGAAGGAATACCCGACCGCCACCGATGCCCAGATCGAGGCGGCCGTGGCCGCCGCGGCCAAAGCCCACCGCGAATGGTCACGCACCAGCACCGTCGCCGACCGCGCCGCGCTGATCCGCCGGGTGGCCGAACTGCACGTCGAGCGAAAAGACGAGCTGGCGCGCATCATTCAGCGCGAGATGGGCAAGCCCCTGGACCAGTCGGTGGGCGAGGTCGAGTTCAGCGCATCGATCTACGAGTACTACGCGGACAACGCCGAGAAGTTTCTCGCCGACGAGCCGATCACGCTGCTCGACGGCGATGGGTCGGCGCTGATCCGCCGTAGCTCGGTGGGCGTGTTGCTGGGCATCATGCCCTGGAACTATCCGTACTACCAGGTGGCCCGGTTCGCCGGACCGAACCTGACCCTGGGCAACACGATCGTGCTCAAGCACGCCCCGCAGTGCCCCGAGTCCGCCGCGGCGTTGCAGCAGATCTTCACCGACGCCGGCTATCCCGAAGGCGCCTACGTCAACATCTACGCCACCAACGAACAGATCGCCGGGATCATCGCCGACCCGCGCATCCAAGGGGTGTCGCTGACCGGCTCCGAACGGGCCGGCGCGGCGGTGGCCGAGATCGCCGGACGCAACCTCAAGAAGGTGGTGCTCGAACTCGGCGGCTCGGATCCGTTCATCGTGCTGAGCTCGGACGACCTCGACGCCACGGTGGAGGCCGCGGTCGACGGCCGTTTCGAGAACACCGGCCAGGCTTGCAACGCCGCCAAGCGCATCATCGTCGCCGAATCGGTGTACGACGCCTTCCTCGACAAGTTCACCGCGAAGGTTCTGGCGAAATCCGAAGGGCTGGCCCCACTTTCGTCGGTGGCCGCGGCCGAGCGACTGGAAGAGCAGGTGAGCCGGGCCGTCGAGGCCGGCGCCGAGCTGACGACCAACGGCAGCCGCAAGGGAGCGTTCTACCCACCGGGTGTGCTCACCAACGTGCCCGCCGACTACCGCGAGGAACTCTTCGGTCCGGTGGCGTCGGTGTACAAGGTCGCCGACGAGGACGCGGCGGTCGAACTGGCCAATGACACGCCGTTCGGCCTCGGCTCGTACGTCTACACCACCGACGACGCGCAGGCCGCCCGGGTCGCCGACAAGATCGAGGCCGGCATGGTGTTCGTCAACGCGGTTGGCGCCGAAGGCGTCGAGCTGCCGTTCGGCGGGGTCAAGCGGTCCGGCTTCGGCCGCGAACTGGGCCGCTTCGGAATCGATGAGTTCGTCAACAAGAAGCTGATTCGCATCGGCTGATCTCGAGTGATTTGTGCACGTTTACCGGCGCCGAGCGCCGGTAAACGTGCACAAATCGCGGGTCAGCGCTTCGTGAAAATGGTCCGGTGCCAGCCCTTTTCGGCCACACCGGTGATATCGCTCATCACGTGCTTGATGGTGAGGTATTCCTCGAAGGAGTAGTCGCTCATATCCTTACCGAACCCGGACGCCCCGACGCCGCCGTGCGGCATCTCCGAGATGATCGGGATGTGGTCGTTGATCCACACGCAGCCGGCGTCGATCTCACGCGACGCGCGCTGGGCGCGGTAGACGTCGCGGGTCCACGCCGAGGCGGCCAGTCCGTAGTCGGTGTCATTGGCCTGGCGCAGCGCGTCGTCGTCATCGGTGAAGGCGCGCACCGTCAGCACGGGCCCGAAGATCTCATCCCGGTAGATCTCGGAATCCTCTGCGACATCGGCGATCAGCGTCGGGCGGTAGAACGAGCCGGGCAGATCGGGGATGACGCCGCCGGTGACGACGCGGCCGCCCTGGGCGGGCGCCCGCGAGACCATACCGGCCACCTTGTCCCGGTGTGCGGTGGTGATCAGCGGGCCCAGATCGGTGTCGGGATCGTGCGGGTCGCCGACCACGATCTTGCTCATCACCTCGGCCACCCCGGCGACGAAGTCGTCGTAGAGGTCGCGGGCCACGATCGCGCGGGTGGCCGCCGTGCAGTCCTGGCCGGTGTTGATCAGCGCCCCGGCGACCGCGCCCTGGATCGCGGCATCGAGATCGGCGTCGTCGAATACGACGAACGGCGCCTTGCCACCGAGTTCCAACTGGGTGCGGTGTCCGTGCGCGGCCGCGGCGGTCATCACCTTGCGGCCCACGGCCGTCGACCCGGTGAACGTCACGACGTCGACGTCACGGTGCCCGGCCAACGCCGTGCCCACATCGGCGCCCGACCCGGTGACGACGTTGAGCACGCCGGCGGGCAGGCCGGCCTCTGCGGCGATACGGGCCAACGTGAGGGTGGTCAACGGGGTGATCTCGGCGGGTTTGATGACGACGGCGCAGCCCGCGGCGAGCGCCGGAATGACCTTCCACACCGCCATCTGCAGCGGATAGTTCCACGGCGTGATGGTGGCCACCACGCCGACGGCCTCGCGGCGAATGCTGGAGGTGTGGTCGGCCGAATACTCGGCACTGGCTTTGCCTTCCAGGTGCCGCGCCGCACCGGCGAAGAACGCCACGTTGTCGACACTGCCCGGGACGTCGAACTCGGTCGCCAGCCGTACCGGCTTGCCGCACTGGGCCACTTCCTCGGCGATGAACGTCGCCGCGTTGGCCTCCATCAGTTCGGCGAGCTTGGCCAGCACGCCGGCCCGCTCGACGGGCGCTGCCTTGGCCCAGCCCGGTTGCGCGGCGCGCGCGGCGGCAACGGCGGCGTCCACATCCGCGGGAGTGGCCAGCGCATACGTCGACACCACCTCGCCGGTGGCCGGACTGATCACCGCGAAGGGCTGACCGCCGGTCTTCACCGCCTCGCCGTTGATCCAGCTACCAGCGACAACAGAGGTTTCAGTGAGGGCCACGGAGCATCACGCTACCCGAGGTCTGCTGCGCATTCCACCGGTCGAGGACACCAGAAACGCGCGATTTAATCGAAATGGTTGCCTCAAACTACGGATTCCGTGCACAATCGTCAGCATGTCGAACCCAGATTCACAGCCCGGCGCCTCCGCCGTCTCCCTGCGAATCAACCACTCCCGGCCAGGCGCGGCATTCCAGCTCGACGAGCTGTCCAAGTCGATCATCGAGAAGCTGCAGCAGGATGGCCGACGTTCGTACGCGGGCATCGGCAAGGCCGTGGGCCTGTCGGAGGCCGCGGTGCGCCAGCGCGTCCAGCGGATGGTCGACGCCGGCGTCATGCAGATCGTCGCCGTGACCGACCCCATGCAGCTGGGCTTCGCGCGCCAGGCCATGATCGGCATCCGCTGCACGGGCGACACCACCAAGGTCGCCGAAAAGCTGTCAGCCATCGAGTCCGTGGACTACGTGGTGCTCACCGCCGGAACCTTCGACGCCATCGTCGAGGTGGTCTGCGAGGACGACGGCGATCTACTCGACCTGCTCAACACCAAGATCCGTGCCGTTCCAGGGGTGATATCAACCGAGACTCTTGTCTATCTCAAACTTGTCAAACAGCAATACAACTGGGGCACGCGATGACAACAACCGATGTAGCACAATCCCTTTCAACCGATCTGGCCGCCAAGGCCAAGCGCCACCTGTGGGGGCATTTCGCCCGGCACGGTGCCGATATCACCCCGCCCATCATCACCCGCGGTGAGGGCGTCCACATCTTCGACGACCAGGGCCGCCGTTATATCGACGGGCTCTCGGGCCTGTTCGTGGTCCAGGTCGGGCACGGGCGCACCGAACTGGCCGAGGCCGCCGCAAAGCAGGCCGAGCAGCTGGCCTTCTTCCCGCTGTGGTCCTATGCCACCCCGACGGCCATCGAGCTGGCCGAACGGCTGGCGCACTACGCGCCGGGTGACCTGAACCGGGTCTTCTTCACCACCGGTGGTGGCGAAGCGGTGGAGAGCGCCTGGAAACTGGCCAAGCAGTACTTCAAGCTCACCGGCAAACCCGGTAAGCACAAGGTGGTTTCGCGGGCGATCGCCTACCACGGCACCCCGCAGGGCGCGCTGGCGATCACCGGCATTCCCGCCTTCAAGGAGCCGTTCGAACCGCTCACCCCGGGTGGCTTCCGTGCACCGAACACGAACTTCTACCGGGCGCCGGAGGCCTACGCGCACGACGAGAAGGCGTTCGGGCGGTATTGCGCCGACCGGATCGCCGAGGCCATCGAGTTCGAGGGACCGGACACGGTGTGCGCGGTGTTCCTGGAGCCGGTGCAGAACGCCGGAGGTTGCTTCCCGCCGCCGCCGGGATACTTCGAACGGGTCCGCGAGATCTGCGACGAGTACGACGTGCTGCTGGTGTCCGATGAGGTGATCTGCGCCTACGGCCGCATCGGTTCCATGTTCGCCTGCGACGATCTCGGTTACGTTCCCGACATCATTACCAGCGCAAAGGGTTTGACGTCGGGATACTCACCGATCGGCGCGATGATCGCCAGCGACCGGCTGTTCGAGCCGTTCAACGACGGCAAGACGGTGTTCGGGCACGGCTACACCTTCGGCGGGCATCCGGTCTCATCGGCGGTGGCGCTGGCCAACCTCGACATCTTCGAGCGCGAGGGCATCAACGCCCACGTCAAGCAGCAGGCCCCGGCGTTCAAGGCCACCCTGGAGAAGCTCTACGACCTGCCCATCGTCGGCGATGTCCGCGGTGAGGGTTTCTTCTACGGCATCGAACTCGTCAAGGACAAGACCACCAAGGAGACGTTCAACGACGAAGAGTCCGAGCGGTTGCTGCGCGGCTTCCTGACCCCCGCGCTGTGGGAGGCGGGCCTGTACTGCCGTGCCGACGACCGTGGCGACCCGGTGGTGCAGTTGGCTCCCCCGCTGATCAGCGGGCAGAAGGAGTTCGACGCGATCTACGACATCCTGCACGGGGTGCTGAGCGAGGCCGGTCGCCTGCTCTAGATCACCGACGTCGGGACGGCCGGGCGGGAAACCGCCCGGCCGTCGCCGTCTGCGGACTACCGTCGGTGAGGTGTCGGCCGCTGTCGAGAAACCCGCCATCCATCCCGTCCGCTGGCAGCCGCCGCCGGTGGACCCGCTGCCCGACTACCCGCTCCCCGAGCTCACCCTCGTGCCGGTACCCGGACCCGGACCCGAGGATGTGGTGACCGATGCTCAGGGCAGGCTGTGGACCGGTCTGGTCGACGGCCGCATCGTGCGCCTGGATCCCGACGGGGCCGCCACCGTCGTCGCCGACACCGGCGGGCGGCCACTGGGCATGCACGTCGCCCGCGACGGCCGGATCCTGGTCTGCGACAGCCACCGCGGGCTGCTGGCCTTGGACCCCGGCACCGGCGAGCTGACCACGCTCACCCGGACGGTCCCAGCCGATGGCGTCGGCTCCGCAGGCTCCGCGCCGCGCGGCCGACCTCTGCGGTTCTGTTCCAACGTCACCGAAACAGACGACGGCACAATCTATTTCACCGAGTCCACCAGCGACTACCACTACGAGTGGTTCAGGGCCGCGATCATGGACGCGCGCGGCACCGGCGGCCTGTACCGGCTGAACAACGACGGCACCGTCGACACCCTGGCCGGCGGACTCTATTTCGCCAACGGCCTCACGGTCACCGCCGACGGTTCGGCGCTGGTGTTCGCCGAGACGCAGGCCCGCAGACTGTCGAAGTACTGGCTGACCGGTCCGCAGTCGGGCACCGTCACCCCGCTGGCACAGCACCTGCCAGGCATGCCGGACAACATCTGCACCGGCGCCGACGGCCGGATCTGGGTGGCGCTGGTCTGCCCGGTCAACAAGCCCGCCGATTGGCTGGCCGCCCGGCCGCCGGTGCTGCGCAGGGTGGTGTGGAAACTGCCCGCGGCCCTTCAGCCCCAGATGCCCTCGGAAGTGTGGGCGGTGGCCTTCGACCCGGACTCGGGCACCCCGGTGGCCGGCATCCACGGTCGCCACCCGCGCTTCGGTCAGGTCACCGGATTGATCGAGCGGGACGGCCGGCTGTGGTTGAGCACCATCGGCTCGGCTGCGCTCGCGCATTGCGCCCTGCCGAAGTAGTCACCTTTGTAACTTAAACCCCACCAGTCACAGCGCGGCTCCTCGAGATCGGCGCCGTCGTCACCTAATCTGCTGACACGATGGCGACCACGAAAACCCCGCTCCACCGCGCTGCAGCCCTGGCTGCAGCGCTTTTCCTGGCCGTCGGACCGGCCCTGGCACACGCCGAGCCCGGCCCGCCCGATCCCTGCCCATTCCGGGTGACGACCCCACCCGCCGTGGACTCATCCGAGGTGCCCAAGGCGGGCGACCCGCCCGCCCCGCTGCCCGTGCCCGCCACCCCGCTGGGCGGGGACGCCATGGGCAACTGCGGAGTCGTCGTGGCACCCGACACCCCGCCCCTGCCCAACGACATCTCGGCCGAGGCCTGGGTGGTCGCCGATCTCGATACCGGCGATGTCATCGCCGCCAAGGACCCGCACGGCCGGCACCGGCCCGCCAGCATCATCAAGGTGCTGATCGCGATGCAGGCGATCAACGAGCTCCCACTGAACCGTCAGGTCGTCGGTACCTCCGACGACGCGGCCGCCGAGGGCACCCGGGTCGGCGTCGACGAGGGCGGGCGATACAGCGTCAACGACCTGCTGCACGGCCTGCTGATGCATTCCGGCAACGACGCCGCGCACGCGCTGGCAGTGCAGGTCGGCGGCATGGACACCGCCCTGCAGAAGATCAACACGCTGGCCAACAAGCTCGGCGGCCGGGACACCCGCGCCGCCACACCGTCGGGCCTGGACGGACCGGGTATGAGCACCTCGGCCTACGACATCGCCCTGTTCTACCGCTACGCCTGGCAGAACGACACCTTCGCACGCGTCGTGGCCACCGAGAAGTACCCGTTCCCCGGGCACCCGGCCCGCCCGGGCGAGGACCACGACCATCCCGGTTACGACCTGGAGAACGACGTCAAACTGCTCTACAACTACCCGGGCGCCCTCGGCGGCAAGACCGGCTACACCGACGACGCCGGCCAGACCTTCGTCGGAGCCGCCAACCGGGACGGCCGCCGCCTGGTCGCGGTGCTGTTGCGCGGCACCCGCGAACCCATCGCGCCCTGGGAGCAGGCCGCGCACCTTCTCGACTACGGCTTCGCCACGGCACCGGGCACCAAGGTCGGCAAGCTGATCGAGCCCGATCCCTCCCTGCTGGCCAAGGCCAAGCAGGACACGCCGGATCCCACCGCCGTGGCGGCCACCGCGCTACCGCCCGTCGACGCCGTGCCGGTGCGGGTGGGTGTCGGTCTGGTCGGCGCGATCATCGTCTTCGCGCTGATCATGGCCGCCCGGTCGATGAACCGCCGGCCTCAGGCCTGACCCGCCAGCCGGGCCACCACCTCCGCCGCCCCGAGTTCCTCCCGCAGCTCGCCGACGCCCTGACCGGCGTTGACCGCCGAACCGCGCAGCACGCGCTCGGGAATGGCTGCCGGCCAACGATATCCGGCGGCGATATCGAATTCCCGGGTGAGTTCGGTCTCAGCGCCCGCCAGCAGTTCGACACGGGCCCGCGGCGGCGTCAGCGCCTCGTGGCACACCGTGAAAGCCGTCCCCACCCACACCCCGGCCGCCCCGGCGGCCAGTGCGGCGGACACCGCGGCGGCCGAGCCGATACCCCCGGCGGCCAGCACCGGGACATCGACGGCGTCGAGGACGTCGGCGAGTACCACCCGAGTCGCCGACACCGGTTCGCCGTGGCCCCCACCCTCGGCGCCGCGGGCCACCAGGACATCCACGCCGGCGGCCACCGCGCGCTCGGCGGCGCCCCGATGCGCCACTTGGGCGCACACCGGGATACCCGCGGCGTGCGCGTCGGCCACCCAGGACCAGTCATCTCCGAAACTCACCGCGAGCAGCGTGGGCCGCGCCGCCACCGCGATCTCGAACAGCTCGGGCTGCTCGGACATCACCCAGTGCACCAGCCCGATACCGAACGGGCCGCCGTGGTCGCCCAGTTCGGCAAGCTCCCGGCGCAACGCACCCGGGGTGGCCGCGCTGCCCATGCCGATCATCCCCAACCCGCCGGCTCTCGACACCGCGGCGGCCAACCGCCCGCCGGCCGCGCCGCCCATCGGGGCGTTCACGATCGGCACCGCGATCCCCATGGCCTCGCACCATGCCTGGGCCGGTGTCATCGCGAGCGGCGGCGCCATCGCGAAAGGCCGAACGCCCCGATCGCTCCCGCCGCGAACGCGGCCACCGCACCGCGGACTCCGACTCCCTCGCGCACCTGCACGCGAGGGGCAATCGCCGCCGGACCGGGCGGCACTACGGGCACCAGCAACATGCTCTCCGCCGATGTCGCCGCCCACGCGGTGGCGAACAGAATGAGCCGGGCGGTCACGTAGGCGAACACCATCAGGCCGAGCACCGGACCGAAGGTGGCGCCGGCCGGGCCGTGCATGACCGAGCCCAGATAGAGCGACCCGACCTGTTTGAAGATCTCGAACCCCACCGCAGCCAGCAGCCCGCCCTGCACCGAGCCGCCGAAGGCGACCGGCTCACGCGGCAGCCGGGCGATCATCCAGGTGAACAGCAGCCAGGACACCAGCGCCGAGAGCAACCAGGACACCGCGCCGAGCAGCCGGCCCAGCGTCGTGATGTCGTGCAGCCCCACCCAATCCAGCACCCGCGTCATCACCGACTTGTTGGCCAGCGCGGTCAGCGCGATGGTGAGCACCATGGCGACGAACACCGAAAGCAGAGCCGCCAGATCCGACAGCTTGGTGCGCAGGAATCCGTCTTTCTCGGTGCGCTGCTCCCACATCTGACTGAGCGCCTCGCGCAGGTTCGACATCCAGCCCAAGCCGGCCCAGGCGGCGGTGGCCAGGCCGATGACACCCACCGTGCCGCGGGAGGAGATCGCCGAGTCCATCAGCTGCACCAGTTGGGTGCCGAGGTCACCCGACACCGTCTCCTTGATCCGCAGTTCGATATCGGCCATCAACTGTGGCCGGCTGGCCAGCACGAAGCCGGCGGCCGCGAAGCCCACCATCAACAACGGAAACAGCGCGAACACCGTGAAGTAGGTGACACCCGCGGCGTAGAAATCGCCCTTGCGGTCGTCGTAGCGTTCCTGGGCCCGCATGATGCGGTCGAACCACGGGAACCGGGTACGCAGTCGGTCCAGCACACCCGGTTTGTCGTCCGGCTCAGCCATGGCGGTTTCTCCCCGGGTGTCAGCGCGTGGGCGGCAGGAAGCCCACCCTGTCATATACCCGCCGCAGCGTCTTTTCAGCGACCTCGCCGGCGCGCTCGGCGCCGGCGGCGAGCACCGCCTGGAGCTCGGCCGGATCGGCCAGCAGGTCGTCGACCCGGTTCTTGATCGGGGTGACGAATTCGACTACGGCATCCGCTGTTTCGGACTTCAGGTCGCCGTAGCCGCGCCCCGCATAGCCCTCGACGAGCTTGTCGACGTCGGTACCGGTCACCGCGGACTGGATGGTCAGCAGGTTGGACACACCCGGCTTGTTCTCCGGATCGAACCGGATCTCGCGCTCACTGTCGGTGACCGCCGAGCGGATCTTCTTGGCGGTCTTCTTCGGATCGTCGAGCAGGCTGATCAACCCGGCATCGGTGGACGCCGACTTGCTCATCTTCGCGGTCGGGTCCTGCAGGTCATAGATCTTGGCGGTGGCCTTGGGGATCATCGCCTCCGGCACCACGAAGGTGCCGGGGAACCGGCCGTTGACCCGCGCGGCGACATCGCGCGCGAGCTCCAGATGCTGACGCTGATCCTCCCCCACCGGCACCACGGCCGTGTCGTAGAGCAACACGTCGGCGGCCATCAACACCGGGTAGGTGAACAGACCGACGGTGGTCGAGTCGGCGCCCTGCTTCTGCGACTTGTCCTTGAACTGCGTCATCCGGGAGGCCTGGCCGAATCCGGTGAAACACCCCAACACCCACGCGAGTTCGGCGTGCGCGGGCACGTGACTCTGCACGAACACCGTCGCCTTGGCGGGATCCACCCCGAGGGCCAGATACTGCGCCGCGGTGGCCAGCGTGCGCGTGCGCAGCACCTCGGGATCCTGCGCGACGGTGAGGGCGTGCAGGTTCACGACACAGAAGTAGGCGTCGTAGTCGTGCTGCAGGCTCACCCACTGGTTGACCGCCCCGAGCGCGTTACCGAGGTGCAGGGAGTCCGATGTGGGCTGCGCGCCGGAGAAGACGACCTGGCGAGCGGAGCTGCTGTAATCACTCATGATGTGTTGATTTTGTCATGCGCGGATTTCGGGCCGCACCGACTACTATTTGCGCCACCGTCAATTACTTGGGAGGGTCGTGTACCGCTTCTTGGTCGGACTGTTGGTCTTCGCCGTCGCCACCGCGTTCAGTATCGGAATCACCCACGCCGCACCGCGATCCGCGGGCCGCGCCGTCGTCATCGTGTCCGGCGGCGACGCCACGAGTCCGTTCACCACGCCCGACCAGGCCTGTGCGTCGGGACTGGCGGCCGGAAACACCGATACCGAACTGCGCCACTACCTGCTCGGGCAGGGCTACACCGTGTTCACCTCGCCGGCGATGGCCGGTCGCGGCCCCGTCGTCGACCAGGGCGGTTTCGGCGCCTTCGGGGACTGCCCGATCACGCTCCCGGAGAACATGACCGTCAACTCGACCGCCAGCATCGACACCGCCGGTGAGCATCTGGCCCGATTCTTCGGCCACCTGCACGACCACTACGGCGTCGACGAGATCGACATCGTCGGCCACTCGATGGGCGGGCTGTATTCCCGGTCGGCCATCCGGGTCCTGCAGAGCCTGGGATCACCCATCCGGATCCGGTCGCTGACGACCCTCGGGACCCCGTGGCAGGGGTCCTATCTGTCCGATTACGCCAACGGGATCACCCCGAGGTCGGACTGCCTCGGGGACACCTTCTGCGAGACCGCCATGGACAATATGAAGGCCGAGGTGGAACGGCTGATGGCCGGTTCGGGACGCGAGGTCAACCAGGCCTACCTGATGGGCCCCGACGGCTGGAACGACTACCAGGCCGGGGTGCTGGACAAGATCCCGGTGACGCTGATCGGCGGCAACCGCTTCGCCGCACCGGCGGGCGCGGGTCCGGTGAATCCCACCGTGTGGCCCAACGACGGCCTCGTCGCGCTGTCGAGTGCGCTGGCCACCGATATCAGCAACCGGGTACTGCCGCACCGGCGCTGCCTCACCTTCGACGACACCCACAGCATCTTCGTGTCCGATCTCGCCGGGCTGCCCTGGCAGACGGGACTCACCTGGGATCCACGGGTTCTGGATGCGGTGCGCGCGGCCATCGACGGCGCCGACAGTGCGCTGAGCGCACCCGGCGACCCGCACTGCCCGGTCAGCTGAATTCGACCGTCACCGGCGCGTGATCCGACCACCGCAGCGCATACAGCTCGGCACGCTCGACATGGGCGGACACCGCCCGTTCGGCCAGCCGCGGATCGGCCAGGTGATAGTCGATGCGCCAGCCGGCGTCGTTGTCGAAAGCCTTACCGCGCCATGACCACCAGCTGTAGGGACCGGCGATGTCGGGGTGCAGCCTGCGCACCACGTCGACCCACCCGGTGGCCATCAGCTCGGTCAGCCACCGCCGTTCGCTGGGCAGGAAGCCGGCTTTCTTGACGTTGGCCTTCCAGGCCTTGATGTCGTTCTCGGTGTGGGCGATGTTCCAGTCACCGCACAGCACGGTGTCGCGGTTGCCGCCCAGAAGTTCCGCCATCCGGGCCTCGATGGTGGCCATGAACCGTTCCTTCTCCAGCTGCCGGTCGGTCTCGGCCTCCCCGGTGGGCAGGTAGACGCTGGCGACGGTGGCGCCCTCGGTGTCCACCTCGATATAGCGGCCGTGCGCGGCGAACTCCTCGGACTGCAGCACTCGCACGCCGGTGAACGGGGTCCGCGACAGGACGGCAACACCGTTGCGGCCCTTGACATGCGGCTCCGCCGAGGCCAGATGCCAGCCGTCTGCCAGGGCCGACGCCAGCGCGTCGCGCAGCTGCTCGTCGTCGGCGCGGGTCTCCTGCAGACAGACGATGTCGGCGCGGGATTCCTTCAACCAGGGCAGCAGACCGAGGTTCGCACTGGATCGTTGCTTGACGGCCGCGCGGATGCCGTTGACGTTGACGGTGGTGACGATCACGCCAGCACCCTAGTGGAGGCCACCGACAGCCGTGCCCCTCCCCCGCAGCCGGGCGGCCCCCGCACCCCCAGAATCTTGCGGTACCGCCGGTATCACCTTAGGGTCGGGCGCTATGACCGAACGCACACCGATCCACCTCGGATCGGGTGAGCCCATTCTGATGCTGCACCCGTTCCTGTGCTCCCAGAACGTCTGGCGGACGGTGGCCACCCGACTCGCCGACACCGGCCGTTTCGAGGTGCTGGCGCCCACCATGGTCGGCCACCGTGGCGGTCGCCGCGCACAGAGCTGGCTGCTCGACACCGTCGCCCTGGTCGACGATATCGAGCGGCGCATGGACGAAATCGGCTGGCGCACCGCGCATATCGTCGGCAACTCACTGGGCGGCTGGGTGGCCTTCGAACTGGAGCGCCGGGGCCGGTCACGCACCCTGACCGCGATCGCCCCGGCCGGCGGGTGGAGTCAGCATTCGCCCAGCAAGTACGAGACGGTGCTGAAATTCATCCTCGGCGGGCCGGCCCTGCTCGCCGCGCGCCTACTCGGCCCTCGCATCCTGGAGCTGCCGTTCGTCCAGCGGATCGCCACCCTGCCCGTCAGCGGGCCCGCCGACGGGCCCAGCCGTCCCGATATGGTCGCGCTCCTCGAGGACGCCACGCACTGCACGGCGTACTTCCAGCTGCTGCTCAAGACCCTGCGGCTGCCCGGCCTGCTGGAGTTGGCCGATGTCGGCGTGCCGACGCACCTGGTGCTGTGCGAGAAGGACCGGGTCTTCCCGACACCGCGTGGGCACCGCTATTTCCTCGACAATCTGCCCCGCGACACCCGCGTGACCAGACTGCCGGGCTACGGCCACATCCCGATGCTCGAAGCGCCCGGCCACGTCACCGAGCTGATCGCCGACTTCGTCGACGCCCACACCGAACCCGAGCGCGCGGCGCCGCCGGCGGGCTGACCGGCAGCCTCAGCTCTTGACGGCCTCCAAGGCGGCGTTGAACGTCTTGCTCGGACGCATCACGGCCGCCGTCTTCTCCGGATCCGGGAAGTAGTACCCGCCGATGTCGGCGTGCCCACCCTGGACCTCGTTGAGCTCGGTGACGATGGCGTCCTCGCTGTCGGCCAGGGACTTGGCCAGCGGAGCGAAATGCGCGGCCAGTTCGGCGTCCTCGGTCTGGTCAGCCAGCGCCTGCGCCCAGAACAGCGCAAGGTAGAACTGGCTGCCCCGGTTGTCCAACTCGCCGGCCTTGCGGGACGGATTCTTGTTCTCGTCCAACAGCTTTCCGACGGCACTGTCCAGCGTGTCGGCCAGCACCTTGGCCTTGGCGTTGCCGGTCTTGTTGCCCAGATCCTCCAGGCTGGCACCGATCGCGAGGAACTCGCCGAGCGAATCCCAGCGCAGGTGATTCTCTTCGACCAGCTGGCTGACGTGCTTGGGCGCCGAACCACCGGCACCGGTCTCGTACAGTCCGCCGCCGGCCATCAGCGGCACCACCGACAGCATCTTGGCGCTGGTGCCCAGCTCCAGGATCGGGAACAGGTCGGTCAGGTAGTCGCGCAGGATGTTGCCCGTCGCGGCGATGGTGTCGAGCCCGCGGATGACCCGCTCCAGGGTGTACCGCATGGCCCAGACCTGCGGCAGGATCGTGATGTCGAGGCCCTCGGTGTCCTCGTCCTTGAGGTAGGCCTTGACCTTCTTACGCAGTTCGTTCTCGTGCGGACGTTCGTCGTCCAGCCAGAACACCGTGGTCATACCGGACAGCCGGGCCCGGTTGACGGCCAGCTTGACCCAGTCCCGGATGGCGGCGTCCTTGACGACCGGCATCCGCCAGATGTCACCCTTTTCGACGTTCTGCGAGAGCAGAACCTCGCCGGTCTCGATATCGACGATGTCGGCGACGCCGTCCTCGGAGATCTCGAAAGTCTTGTCGTGGCTGCCGTATTCCTCGGCCTGCTGTGCCATCAGGCCCACGTTGGGGACAGTGCCCATGGTGGTCGGATCGAACTGTCCGTTGGTCTTACAGAAGTTGATCATCTCCTGGTACATCCGGGAGAAGGTCGACTCCGGGTTGACGGCCTTGGTGTCCTTGGTGCGCCCGTCTGCGCCGTACATCTTGCCGCCGAGGCGGATCATCGCGGGCATCGAGGCGTCCACGATCACGTCGGACGGCGAGTGGAAGTTCGAGATGCCCTTGGCCGAGTCGACCATCGCGAGCTCCGGCCGGTGCTCGTGGCAGCGATGCAGATCCTCGATGATCTCCTCACGCTGCGACGCCGGCAGTGACTCGATCTTGCTGTAGAGGTCGGAAAGACCGTTGTTGACGTTGACGCCCAGCTCGTCGAACAGCGCCTGATGCTTGGCGAAGGCGTCCTTGTAGAAGATCTTCACCGCGTACCCGAAGACGATGGGGTGGCTGACCTTCATCATGGTGGCCTTGACGTGCAGCGAGAACATCACGCCCGTCTTGTAGGCGTCCTCGATCTGCTCCTCGTAGAAGTCGCACAGCGCCTTCTTGCTCATGAACATGCTGTCGATGATGTCGCCGGCGTCGAGCTTGACCTCGGGCTTGAGCACGACGGTGGCACCGCTCTTCGTGGTGAGGACCATCTTGACGTTGCGCGCCTTGTCCAGCGTCAGCGATTTCTCGCCGTGGTAGAAGTCGCCGTGCTTCATGGTCGCGACGTGGGTCCGGGAGGCCTGCGACCACGCGCCCATGCTGTGGGGGTGCTTGCGGGCGTACTCCTTGACCGCCTTGGGGGCGCGGCGATCGGAGTTTCCCTCGCGCAGCACCGGGTTCACCGCGCTGCCCAGGATCTTGGAGTAGCGGTCCTTGAGCGCCTTTTCTTCGTCGGTCTTCGGGTCGCCCGGGTAATCCGGCAGGGCGTAGCCCTTGCCCTGCAATTCCTTGATCGCGGCCATCAGCTGCGGCACCGAGGCGCTGATGTTCGGCAGCTTGATGATGTTCGCGTTGGGATCCTGGGTCAGCTCGCCGAGGGCGGCCAGGTTGTCGGGCACCTTCTGTTCGTCGGTGAGGTAGTCACCGAACTCGGCCAGGATGCGCGCCGCCACGGAGATGTCGCTCGTCGCCACGTCGATACCGGCGGCGTCGGCGAAGGTGCGGATCACCGGAAGGAAACCGTAGGTGGCAAGAAGCGGCGCTTCGTCGGTCAGCGTGTAGATGATTGTCGGCTGCTGGGCGCTCATGGTTGTTCTTCCGGCCTCACTGTCTGTATCAGATATACGGCGTGCGACACGGACCCCAAAAGCGACGTGCCCCTTGGTGTTGGGCGCCTTTTCCTTTGGCGTGTCACTGTTCTTCTGGGACCTTCCAGGTTCTGGCAGGTCTCGACGGCAACACTACAAGGGGCCAGGCAGCCATGAGGGGCCAACCTTGGCTACTGGCCAGTAGCTTGTGGCCGGGCCGAAGGTGGGGTGTTTGCCCCATGTGCGCGGGCCGGCCCTGCGACACGCTTACCACACCCCGTCGACAAACCCGGTGGCCGACGCCCGAGGTGGTGAGTTAGGCTTTGTATCGGTCATGAGTGCCAGCATCAAGCCCCGGCTTGCTGGCCGGCAACCCTCCAACCGCGGTGGGGTGCTCCGGGTGAAGACCAGGTTGAGCAGTCGTCGGGATGTTTCCGAACGACCGCAAGGCAAGCGCGGGTCCGTTCTATCGGGCCCCTGAGGTAGGGAGACCTGATGGAGGTAAACCATGTGCTGTTGTCCGTGAATCCAGTCGGTAAGCCCCTCGCGGGTTACCGCCGTCTTCCATGACGTCACCCACCGGACACCCCTTCCACTCTTTCGCACAGGAGAACCGCTCATGACCGAACTCGAGATCAACCCCGAAGACATCACCGCCACCTGGTCGTTCGAGACCAAGCAGGTGCACGCCGGCCAGTCGCCCGATGCCGCCACCAACGCACGTGCGCTGCCGATCTACCAGACCACGTCCTACACCTTCGACAGCACCGACCACGCCGCCGCGCTGTTCGGGCTTGCCGAGCCCGGCAACATCTACACCCGGATCGGCAACCCGACCACCGACGTCATCGAGCAGCGGGTGGCAGCGCTGGAAGGCGGCGTCGCGGCGCTGTTCCTGTCCTCCGGGCAGGCAGCCGAGACCTTCGCCATCCTGAATCTCGCCGGCGCGGGAGATCACGTCGTGTCCTCCCCCAGGCTCTACGGCGGCACGTACAACCTCTTCCACTACACGCTGCCCAAGCTGGGCATCGAAGTCAGCTTCGTGGCCGATCCGGACGATCTGGAGTCCTGGCGGGCGGCCGTGCGGCCGAACACCAAGGCCTTCTTCGCCGAGACCATCTCCAACCCCCAGATCGATGTGCTCGACATTCCCGGCGTCTCCGCGGTGGCGCATGACAACGGTGTGCCCCTGATCGTCGACAACACCATCGCCACCCCCTATCTGATCCAGCCCATCGCGCACGGCGCCGACATCGTCGTGCACTCGGCCACCAAGTACCTGGGCGGACACGGTTCGGCGATCGCCGGCGTCATCGTCGACGGAGGCACGTTCGACTGGACCCAGGGTCGCCATCCCGGTTTCACCGAACCGGACCCGAGCTACCACGGTGTCGTGTTCGCCGACCTCGGCGCGCCCGCCTACGCCCTCAAGGCCCGGGTACAGCTGCTGCGCGATCTGGGCAGCGCGCTGTCGCCCTTCAACGCGTTCCTCATCGCGCAGGGATTGGAAACGCTGAGCCTGCGCGTTGAACGGCATGTGTCCAACGCCGTGCAGGTGGCCGAGTTCCTCGCCGGGCATCCCGATGTGACGTCGGTGAACTATGCGGGGCTGCCCACCTCACCCTGGTACGACCTGGGCCGCAAGATCGCCCCCAAGGGCACCGGCGCGGTGCTGGCATTCGAGCTGGCCGGCGAGGGTCCGGCGGGCGTTGAAAAAGGAAAGGCCTTCGTCGACGCGTTGACGCTGCACAGCCACGTCGCCAATATCGGCGATGTGCGTTCACTGGTCATCCACCCCGCGTCGACCACGCACCAGCAGCTGACCCCGCAGGAGCAGCTGACCACCGGGGTCACCCCCGGCCTGGTGCGGCTGGCGGTCGGTATCGAGGGCATCGACGACATCCTGGCCGATCTGGAACGGGGTTTCGCCGCGGCCCGGAAGGCCGGCGCGCAGACGGCGGCGGCAGTGTGACCGTGTCAGACACCCGCCCCGTCGTGTCCCTGCCGGCCGAAGGCGAAACCGGTCTCGTCGATATCGGTTCGCTGACGCTGGAGAACGGCGCGGTGCTCAATGACGTGACCATCGCGGTGCAACGCTGGGGCGAACTGTCCCCCGAGCGCGACAACGTCGTGATGGTGCTGCATGCGCTCACCGGAGACTCGCATGTCACCGGTCCGGCGGGCCCGGGCCACCCCACGCCGGGTTGGTGGGACGGGGTGGCCGGCTCGGGCGCCCCGATCGACACCGACCGGTGGTGTGCGATCTCGACCAACGTGCTCGGTGGCTGCCGCGGGTCCACCGGCCCCAGCTCGCTGGCCCGTGACGGCAAGCCGTGGGGTTCGCGCTTCCCCGCCATCACGATCCGCGATCAGGTGAACGCCGATCTGGCCGCACTGGCCGCACTGGGTATCACCCGGGTGGCGGCGGTGATCGGCGGCTCGATGGGCGGAGCCCGTGCGCTGGAGTGGATCATCGGTCACCCCGACACGGTCCGCACTGCACTGGTGCTGGCCGTCGGGGCGCGCGCCACCGCCGACCAGATCGGCACGCAGAGCAGCCAGGTCGCGGCCATCAAGGCCGATCCCGACTGGCAGGGCGGTGACTACCACGGCACCGGACGGGCCCCCACCGCCGGACTGGAGATCGCGCGGCGGTTCGCTCATCTGACGTATCGCGGTGAGGCCGAACTGGATTCGCGATTCGGCAACGATACGCAGGGCGACCTCCAAGGTGACGATGACGCCCGCTTCGCGATCCAGAGCTATCTGGAATACCAGGGCGAGAAGCTGGTGGCGCGGTTCGATGCGGGCACCTATGTGGCGCTGTCGGATGCGCTGTCCAGCCACGACGTCGGCCGCGGTCGCGGCGGGGTGCCCGCGGCGCTGGAGTCCTGTCAGGTGCCGGTGATCGTCGGCGGGATCACCTCCGATCGGCTGTATCCCATTCGCCTGCAACAGGAACTGGCCGACCTGCTGCCCGGCTGTGCCGGGCTCAACGTCGTCGATTCGATCTACGGCCATGACGGATTCCTGGTCGAGACGGACTCGGTGGGTGCCCTCATCCGGCAGACACTGAAGCTCGCGGCGCAATGACCGATTCCACGCGCAGCCGGTCACTGTCGTTCGGGGAGGAAGCCGCGGCGTACGAACGCGGCCGGCCGTCATATCCGCCGGAGGCCATCGACTGGTTGCTGCCGCCGGGCGCACACACGGTGCTCGACCTCGGCGCCGGTACCGGCAAGCTGACCGTCCGGCTCGCCGAGCGGGGGCTCGACGTAATCGCCGTCGACCCGATCCAGGAGATGCTGGAGGTGCTCAGCGCGTCGTTGCCGGACACTCCCGCCCTGCTGGGGACGGCCGAGGAGATCCCGCTGCCCGATGACAGTGTGGATTCGGTGCTGGTGGCCCAGGCCTGGCACTGGTTCGATGCCGATCGTGCGGTGCGTGAGATCGCCCGGGTGCTTCGTCCCGGCGGGCGGCTGGGCCTGGTGTGGAACACCCGCGACGAACGGATGGGCTGGGTGAAGGATCTGGGTCGGATCATCGGCCACGAGGATCACGCCCTGGAGCAGAAGGTGAGTCTGCCCGAGCCGTTCGCGGTGATCGAGCGCGCGCAGTTCGAGTGGACGAGCTACCTGACCCCGCAGGCCCTGATCGACCTGGTGGCCTCGCGTAGTTACTGCATCACCTCACCGGCCGAGGTGCGTACCCGGACCCTGGACCAGGTCCGCGAGCTGCTGAAAACCCATCCCGCGCTGGTCAATACGTCCGGCCTGGCGCTGCCCTACGTGACGGTGGGCATCCGGGCGACGCTGGGCTGACCACACCAGCGGGCGAGCGCGGCGCGCAGACCCGAGACGGCCGGCGCGTTGACGCTGTCGGCAGCCCAGGCGACGTAACCGTCGGGCCGGATGAGCAGCGCCGCGGGAGCGTGCCGGCAGGCTCCGGTCACCACATTCACCCGGTCCGGGAATCCCGCCACATCGAGCGCCCCACCGGACAGGTCCAGTACGACCGGCCGGGCCTCATGCAGCAGATCGGCGACACGGCGGCCGTCGTCGAGGGTCAGATCGGGCACCAGTCGGCCGGCCAACGGGTGGTCCCCGATCTCACTCTGGCCGATGTCGTAGCGCACATCGGAGCCGGCCAGCAGGTGCGCGAGGTGCCCGGCCACCTCCGGTTTGGCGGCCAGTTCACCGAAAAGCGTGCGTAGCGCGCCGACTTCGGGTCCGGGTGCCGCGAGCGCCAGTTGCGCCATCGAGTGCATCATGACCCGCTCCCCCACCGGGTGGCGCTCGCTCTGGTACGTGTCGAGCAGGCCGTCAGCGGCCCTTCCGGCAATGACATCGGCCAGCTTCCACCCGAGGTTGACGGCATCCTGCAGGCCCAGGTTCAGGCCGGGGCCACCCATCGGCGAGTGCACGTGCGCGGCATCGCCGAGCAGCAGCACCCGCCCGACGCGGTAACGCTGCGCCTGGCGGGAGTTGATCCCGTCGAGGCGCCGAAGTGCATGTGCGCCCGGCTTTCTCGGGGGCTGGACCGGGACGTCCACGCCGAGGATCCGCCGCAGGCTGTCCCGCAACTCGTCCAGCGAGATCGGCCCTTCCTGGCTTCCGACCGTCCAGCCGTACTCGATGGTGCCGATCATCGGCCGGTCCGGCTCCAGCGGGAAGACCACGATCGAGCCGTTCTCGAATCTGCTGTTACCGAAGGGCAGCAGACCGAAACCGGGCAGTTCGTACCCGCGGCCGGGGACCAAGAGCTCGTCGGGAAGATACACATGAGCGATCCGGCTGACGATGTCCGAGGTGTGCCCGACAAAGCCGATGCCGAGATTCTTGCGCACCATGCTGCGGCCACCATCGGCACCCACCAGATACTCGGCGACCAGTTCGTCGGTCCGGTCGCCCGCGCGCACCGCCACGTGTACGGCGTGCTCGTCGGTCCGGAAATCCACCACCTCATGACCCCACCGGATGTCCACCCCGAGATCGCGGGCCCGTCGTTCCAGCAGGCGCACCAATCGGGGCTGCGGCAACAGCAGCGCGTACATCGGATTGTCCGCCAACCCCAGAAACCCCAACGAGATCCCGGCGAACATCCAGCCGTAGGCAGGCTTCGGCGGTCCGTCGTCGCCACCGAACAGGTGAAAGAGCCCGCGCATGTCGAGTTGCCGGATCACCTGTCCGACAAGGCCGTTGGCCTTCGGCTCAGCGCTCGGCCCCGGCAGCATGTCCAGCACCACCGGCTGGATGCCGGCCAGCGCGAGTTCGCAGGCCAGCATCAGCCCGTTCGGGCCGGCACCGGCGATCACCACCTGCTCAGTCATGGTTTCCTTCCGGGTGTGTCAGACCGCCCGCGACGGCGGCGAACCCCTGCCGGAGCAACTCCGGGAAGGCCACCGGCGGATCGGCTTTGGCGTAGGCGTCGGCTGCGGCGTCGCCGACCGCATGCACCACGCCGGCCACCAACCGCGGATACATGTCGTGGTCCGGATCGGTGCCGGTGCGCTCGGCGATCACCGTGATCCACTCCTCGATGAGCGCCCTGCCCACGACGCCGCGAATCTCCGGACTCATCAACAGTTTCCGGACCTCGACGAGTTCGGCTCGGGTGGGCACTCCGTTTTCGGGGCCCGCCGCGGCGAAGTCCTCGTCGATCGGGATGAGGATCGACTCGGTGATCGCCGTCCACAGCGGCTCGCCGGCCGGGCGCTTTCGCAGCTCGGCGATGCTGCGCCGGACCCGTTCGGTCTGACGGTAGGCCAGGGCCTCGTATTTGCCGGTGAAGTAGTTGTTGAAGGTCCGCAGTGACACCCCTGCCACCCGGGCGATGTCCTCGCGCGTGACGTTCTCCAGGCCGTGCCGAAACGTCAGTTCGAGGGCGGCATCGCTGAGCGCCCTGCGGGTGTCGGCCTTCTTGCGTTCTCGCAGCCCCGTCATGACGACCACGTTAGGGAATTTTTGCCTAACGTGCAAGATTGCCTGATGGGCAGGTTTCTAGCTGGTGCCCAGCGGGTCGATGGTCCAGGCGATGTACAGCATGACCGCACTCACGGTGGCCGTCGTGGCGACATCGATCACCCTGGACCGCACCACCAGCAGCCCGGCCCGATCCTCGGTCAGGGCCAGGCGCAGCGCGGCGGCCACCCCGACCCCGATCGCGATCACCAACGCGCCCCGGCGCCAGTACCCGGCGACCACCAGCACGAAGGCCAGCACGAAAATCAGCCCGACAGCCAGGATGGGCCACTGCCCGCCGAAAACCTTGCGGGCGAATTCCTTGAGCGTCATGATCGTTCGGCGCGCTCGACCACATTGGTCAGCAGGAAGGCCCGGGTCAGCGGGCCCACGCCACCGGGGTTGGGCGACACGTGGCCCGCCACCTCCCACACGTCCGGAGCGACGTCGCCGGTCAGCTTGCCCTCCACCCGGCTCACCCCGACGTCGACCACCGCTGCACCGGGTTTCACCATGTCGGCGGTCACCATGTACGGCACGCCGACCGCGGCCACGATGATGTCGGCCTGGCGGGTCAGCGCGGCCAGGTCACGAGTTCCGGTGTGGCACAACGTCACCGTGGCGTTCTCGGACCGGCGGGTCAGCAGCAGGCCGAGCGGACGGCCCACCGTCACGCCACGGCCGATCACCACGACATGCGCGCCGGCGATCGGGACGTCGAACCGCCGCAGCAGGTGCACGATGCCGCGCGGGGTGCAGGGCAGTGGTGCTTCCTTCCCCAGCACCAGCCGGCCCAGGTTGGTCGGATGCAGCCCGTCGGCATCCTTGTCCGGGTCCACCCGTTCCAGTGCCGCGTTCTCGTCCAATTGGCCCCGCGGCAGCGGCAACTGCACGATGTAGCCGGTGCACTCCGGGTTGGCGTTGAGCTCGTCGATGGTGGCGTCGAGTTCGGCCTGACTGATATCGGCCGGCAGGTCCCGGCGGATCGAATTGATGCCGACCTTGGCGCAGTCGGCATGCTTGCCGCGCACATAAGCCTGCGAGCCCGGGTCGTCGCCGACCAGGATCGTGCCCAGCCCGGGCGTCCGCCCCGAAGCAGTCAACTTCGCGACGCGCTCTTTGAGATCGACGAAGATTTCGTCGCGCGTGGCCTTGCCGTCCAACGTAATCGCACCCACGGGTGCCATTCTGTCAGGCGCCGTGGCAGGCTCCGTCTATGAACAGTCCGCAGAATGTGTCCACCGATGTGTTCGGCGCAGCCCGGCTCGGTCCGGTGACCCTGCGTAACCGCATCATCAAGGCCGCCACCTTCGAAGCCGCCACGCCAGATGCCCTGGTCACCGACGATTTGATCAACTACCACCGGCTACCCGCCGCCGGTGGTGTGGGGATGACGACGGTGGCGTACTGCGCGGTCTCCCCGGGCGGCCGCACCGACGGCTGGCAGCTGTGGATGCGTCCCGAGGCGGTGCCGGGACTGCGCCGCCTCACCGACGCCATCCACGCCGAGGGCGCGGCGATCAGCGCACAGATCGGCCACGCCGGCCCGGTGGCCAACTCCCGCACCAACAAGGCGCAGGCCCTGGCGCCCATGCGATTCTTCAACCCGCTGTCGATGCGCTTCGCCAAGAAGGCCACCAAGGACGACATCCGCGAGGTGATGGCCGCGCACGCCAACGCCGCGCGACTGGCCATCGAATCCGGCTTCGACGCGGTCGAGGTCCACCTCGGGCACAACTACCTGGCCAGTTCGTTCCTGAGCCCGCTGCTCAACCGCCGCAGCGACGAGTTCGGCGGCTCCCTGGAGAACCGCGCCAAGGTGGCGCGCGGGCTGGTACGCGCAGTGCGCGAGGCCGTCGACAAATACGGGGCCGACCGGATCGCGGTCACCGCGAAGCTGAACATGAGCGACGGGGTGCGCGGCGGCATCAACACCGACGAATCCCTGCAGACGGCGAAGTGGCTCGAAGAAGACGGCGGCCTGGATGCGATCGAGCTGACCGCGGGCAGTTCCCTGGTCAACCCGATGTACCTGTTCCGGGGTGATGCCCCGATCAAGGAGTTCGCCGCCGCGTTCAAGCCACCCATCAGTTGGGGCATGCGGATGACCGGTAACAAGTTCCTCCGCCAGTACCCGTACCGCGAGGCCTACCTGCTGCGCGAGGCCAAGCTGTTCCGCGCCGAATTGAAGCTGCCACTGATCCTGCTCGGCGGTATCACCAACCGCGACACCATGGACCTGGCGATGGCCGAGGGATTCGACTTCGTCGCGATGGGACGCGCGCTGCTCGCCGAGCCCGACCTGATCAATCGGATCAAAGACGCCGAAGACCCCAGCTCTGTCCGCTCGACGTGCACACACTGCAACCTGTGCATGCCGACCATCTACAGCCACACCCACTGCGTGGTGACCGGCGCCCCCGACGCCCTGGTGCACTGATCTCGGCGCCGCCGATACCGAATCGGCATGTGCGCCGACCCATACGACGACGCCGCTACCGATAGAGTTGCAGACGATGAGCCGACCCGCCGCGCCCGCCCTGTCCGTTCGCTACGACGGGTCCGCACGGACCTTCTCCGCCGGCAACGATGTCGTCGTCGGTCGTGACCTGCGCGCAGACGTCCGGATCGCCCACCCGCTGATCTCCCGTGCACACCTGGTGCTGCGCTTCGACCAGGGCCGCTGGATCGCCATCGACAACGGCTCGCTCAACGGGATGTACGTCAACGGCCAGCGGGTGCCCACCATCGACATCACCGACGGCCAGCGCCTCAACATCGGTAACCCCGATGGTCCGCTGCTGACCTTCGAGGTGGGGCGCCACCAGGGATCGGCCGGTACGCCACCGCAGACCGCCTCCATACCGGTCACCCAGCGACAGAGCACGGCGTGGCCGACACAGCCACCGTCGTCCAGTCCCTGGCCCACAGCGGGACCGCCCGTGTCCCGGCCGCAGCCGCAGTACCCGTCGGCTCCCGGAGTGCCGGCCCACCCGCACTACCCCACCGGCCCGCACTACCCGTCCGGCCCGCAGCCGAGCGCGCCGTACCCCGCCCAGCAGAGCGCGGCGCACCCGACCTACCAGCCGCCTGCGCCCGCCGCCGACAACTACCCGCCGCCGACCACCATCGGGCCGACCGCGGTGCCGCGCAGTGGCGGCGGCGACAACATCGGCACGACGATGCTCAAGATCCTGCGCCCGGGCCGCGCCCCCGAGGTGCCGCCGGGCGGGATCAAGATCGGTCGGGCGACCGACAACGACATCGTCATCCCCGACGTGCTCGCCTCGCGGCATCACGCCACCTTGGTGCCCGTGCCGGGCGGCACCGAGATCCGCGACAACCGCAGCATCAACGGCACCTTCGTCAACGGCCAGCGGGTCGACGAGGCGACGCTGCGCGACGGCGACGTCGTCACCATCGGTAACGTCGACCTGGTCTTCGCCGGCGGCACCCTGGCTCGGCGCACCGAGACCGAGGCAGACACCCGGACCGGCGGCCTGGAGGTCCGGGGCCTCACCTGGACCATCGAGGGCAACAAGACCCTGCTGGACAACATCTCCCTGGACGCCCGACCCGGCACCCTGACCGCCGTGATCGGACCGTCCGGCGCCGGTAAGTCGACGTTCGCCAAGCAGGTCGCCGGGTACACCCACCCGACCAGCGGCACCGTCACCTTCGAGGGCCACGACATCCACGCCGAGTACGCCTCGCTGCGTTCCCGGATCGGGATGGTCCCCCAGGACGACGTGGTGCACGGTCAGCTGACCGTCAAGCAGGCCCTGATGTACGCCGCCGAACTGCGGCTGCCGCCGGACACCACCAAAGAAGACCGCGAGCAGGTCGTCATGCAGGTCCTCGAAGAACTCGAGATGACCAAACATCTGGAGACCCGCGTCGACAAGCTGTCGGGCGGTCAGCGCAAGCGCGCCTCGGTGGCGCTGGAGCTGCTGACCGGTCCGTCGCTGCTCATCCTCGACGAGCCGACGTCCGGTCTGGACCCGGCGCTGGACCGCCAGGTGATGTCGATGCTGCGCCAGCTCGCCGATGCCGGCCGTGTGGTGCTGGTGGTGACGCACTCGCTGACCTATCTGGATGTGTGTGACCAGGTGCTGCTGCTGGCTCCCGGCGGCAAGACGGCGTTCGCCGGCCCGCCGAGCCAGATCGGCCCGCAACTGGGCACCACGAACTGGGCCGACATCTTCTCCCACGTGGCCGGTGACCCGGCCGAGGCGTACCGCCGCTATCTGGAGCGCAGCGCACCGACACCCCCGGCGCCGCCGTCCGAGCAACCCGGCGATCTGGGCAAGCCCGCCAAGACCAGCCTGGTGCGCCAGTTCTCGACGATCGCGCGCCGGCAGTTCCGGTTGACCATCTCAGACCGCGGTTACTTCATCTTCCTGGCGCTCCTGCCGTTCATCATGGGCACGCTGGCGCTGACGGTGCCCGGCGACGTCGGGTTCGGCCTTCCGGTGCCCGCGATCAAGGGTGGTGAGGCACCCAACGAGCCGGGGCAGATCCTGGTGCTGTTGAACGTGGGCGCCATCTTCATGGGTACCGCGCTGACCATCCGCGCCCTGATCGGCGAGCGCGCGATCTTCCTGCGCGAGCAGGCCGTCGGGTTGTCGACGACCGCCTACCTGTTGGCCAAGGTGGCCATCTTCACCGTCTTCGCGCTGGTGCAGTCCGCCATCGCGGTCACCATCGCCATCCTCGGCAAGGGCTGGGGCGAGGGTGCCGTCGCGACCGGTCTGCTGCTGCCGCGCAGCCTCGAGCTCTACGTCGACGTCGCCGCCACCACCGTGTGCGCGGCGATGGTCGGTCTGGCGTTGTCGGCGCTGGCCAAGTCCAACGAACAGATCATGCCGCTGCTGGTGATCGCGATCATGTCCCAGCTGGTGTTCTCCGGCGGCATGATCCCGGTGACGGGCCGCATCGTGCTGGACCAGATGTCCTGGATCACCCCGGCCCGCTGGGGGTTTGCGGCAACGGCATCGACGATCGACCTGACCCAACTCGTGCCCGCCCCGCTGTCACCCGACGATTCGCACTGGAAGCACACCACCGGGACCTGGCTGTTCAACATGGGGATGCTGGCCGGCCTGTCGCTGTTCTACGTCAGCTTCGTGCGGTGGAAGATCCGCCTCAAAGCGGGCTGATTCCTTGCGATTTGTGCACGTTTACCGGCGGGCAGCGCCGCTGAACGTGCACAGATCGCCCGGTTTACTCGCCGTGGATGTCGAGGCCGTGCGCCGCGGCATAGGCCAGCCCCTGCGCGATGTCGATCCGGGCGCCGCGCACCTTCGCGGTGGTCCAGAAGGTCGGATCCAGCCGGGCGCCACGCAGATCCGCCTGCTCGAACTTGGCGTCCTGGACCCGCACGCCGGACAGATCGGCCTGGCGCAGCACCGCCTTACGCAGGTCCGCACCCACCAGGCTGGCCTCCCGCAGCCGTGATCCGGACAGGTCGATCCCGCGCAGATCGCAACCACCGAGAACGGCCAGCGTCAGGTCGACCTCCGCCATGACCACCGGCCGCAGCCGGGCATCGGTGAACACCGACCCCAGCAGGCTGCAGTTGGTGAAGGTGCTGTGCCACAGCGTGCCCCTGCGGAAGTTGCAGTTGCGGAACGCCGACCCGGTATGCACCGATTCGGTGAGGTCCACTCCGCTGAAATCGCATTCGTCGAACACCGTGCGTTCGGTGCGGATCCGGCTGAGGTCTTCCCCGCGAAAGTCGTGTCCGGTGAACTCGCGGTCCACCCAGACCTGTTCGGGTTCGGTCATGACGGCAGTGCGGCCAGGGCGTATTCGGTGACAGCGATCAGGGCGTCCCGCGCCGAGTTCCGGTCGCGGGCGTCGACCGTGACGATCGGGATGGTGTCCGACAGCGCGAGAGCCTGACGGATCGCCGCCGCAGGATGCCGCGCTCCCCCGTCGAACTCGTTCACCGCGATGATGAACGGCAGCTTGCGCGCCTCGAAGAAATCCACCGCGGCGAAACTGTCCTGCAGCCGGCGCACGTCGACCAGGATCACCGCACCGATGGCCCCGCGCACCAGGTCGTCCCACATGAACCAGAATCGCCGCTGGCCCGGCGTGCCGAACAGGTACAGCACCAGATCCTCGGCCAGGGTGATGCGGCCGAAGTCCATGGCCACCGTGGTGGTGCTCTTGTTCGGGGTGGCCTCCAGGCCGTCGACACCGGCCGACGCGTTGGTCACCAGCGCCTCGGTGCGCAGCGGCATGATCTCCGAGACCGCGCCGACGAACGTCGTCTTACCCGCGCCGAAACCGCCGGAGATGACGATCTTGGTGGAGGAGGAGCGCTTGCGCGACGACGGTGGAGGATGTGCGGTGCCTCCTTCAAAGAGCCCGTAGGCCACGCAGAGTCCTTCCGATCAGTTCGCGTCGTTCATCGGCCGATGCCGAGTCACCGAGAGTCGCGTGCACTCTCAGATACCCCTGCGTGACGAGATCTCCGATCAGGACACGCGCCACACCGAGCGGCAACGATAGACGAGCGGCGATCTCCGCGACGGACGGACCATCCCTGCCGAGTTCCAGTATCCGCGCGCGGACATCATTGCCGGGCCAACGCGGCGCCGGGCCGAAATCCAGGGTACGGATCGGCGCCTCCCACGGCAGGTGGACGGCAGACTCGGTGCGCCCGGCGGTCAGCGTGTACGGCCGCACCAGGTTGGGTTCGCCGACGTCCGATTCCCACTCGTCCACGAGCGTGGCTTACGAAGGCCGGCCGGCTCGCCGGGCCGATTGGACGACGGTGCCGACGCGTTCGACGAGGATGGCCATCTCGTAGCCGATCTGCCCGATATCGCCGGACCGGGCGGCCAGCGTCGCGAGGTTGGACCCGTCGCCGACCCGCATCAGCAGCAGGTAACCGTTCTCCATCTCCACGATCGACTGCATGACGTGGCCACCCTCGAACAGCTGCGCAGCCCCCGTCGACAGGCTGGCCAGCCCGGATGCCACCGCAGCCAGCTGGTCGGCGCGCTCGATCGGCATGTGCTCGCTGGCCGCCATCAGCAGGCCGTCGGCAGATACCAGTACGGCGTGCGTCACCCCGGACACCTCGTGGGCGAACTTGGAGACCAGCCAGTCGAGAGACTCACGGGTCGTCGTCATTCGGGTTCCTCCGTGGGGGCGAGCGAAGCGACGGGATGTTCACCGGGGGCGAGCGAAGCGACGGGATATTGACCGTCGCGAGCATGGGTGCGGCCCGCGTGCACACCTCCGAAGTGGCTGCTCAGACTGGCCCGTACGGCGGCCGGGTCCGGCAGCGGTCCGGTGTCGAACTCGTGGTCGGCAGAGTCAGATGCTACCGGGGTCCCGGTGTCGGCCGCCTGACCCGTCCCGGGCACCAAGCGGGCACCGGGCCGGCGCACCGGGAGACCGTCGGGGGTGTGCTCGGTGACCGGTGCGTCCTCGGCGGCCGCTGCGGCGGACCAGCCGTTGTCCCACACCGACTTCCAGTCCAGGTCGGCGCTCGTCCCCAGATCGGTCGGATCGACCAGCCATTCCGACAACATCTTCTGATAGATGGCATCCTCGGAGCCGCTGCCGGATTCACCGTGCGACGGTACCGCGGGCGGGTCGTCGCGTACCTGTGCCCGGGCGGCGAAGAACGCCGAGGTGTCAGCGGGCTGGTCGACCGGCCGGACCTCCGACTCGGCGTCCGGGGAGCCGGACGCGATCCCGCTGGCCCCTGGATGACGTTGCGGGAGAAGGAAACTCTGCTCTTCTCCGGTGGGTTCGGGTTCGGGTTCGGGTTCGGCGATGGGCCGGTCGAACACCGGCGGCGCCACCGAGGTCACCGGCGCCGGGACGAAATCGGCGAACGGGGCGGTGGCGAAATCGCCGACAAGCAGGGCTTGCGGCACATACACACCGGCGGTGGTACCCGATGCCGGATTCCCGGCCTCGGTGCTGCGCAACCGCACCACCAACCCGTGGGTCACCGCAAGGCGCCCGATGACGAAGTGCCCCATATGCCGCGCGGTGTACGGGTTGATCTCGCCCCCGGACTGCAGCCGGATGTTGGCGACACGGAGATCGGCCTCGGTCATCCCCAGCCCCTCGTCGCCGACCTCGATGACGAGCGCACCGTCGCCGGTGTGGACGGCCGACACCCGCACCGTGGTGCTGGGCGGCGAGTACCGCAGCGCGTTGTCCATCAACTCGGCCAGGACGTGCACCAGGTCCGCGGCCACCGCGCCACTGATCTCGCTGTCGGGTACGGATCCGGTGACCACCCTGGTGTAGTCCTCGACCTCGGAAGCCGCGGCGTGCACCACCGCTGCCAGCGGCACCGGACCGGACTGCTCGCGGGACACCTTGGTGCCCGACAGCACCAGCAGGTTCGCGCCGTTGCGGCGCATCCGTGCGGCGAGATGATCCAGCCGGAACAGGCTCTGCAACCGTTGCGGGTCGGCCTCATCGCGTTCGAGTTCGTCGATCAGGGCGAGCTGCTGATCCACCAGCGACCGGCTTCGCCGCGACAGCGTCTCGAACATGTCGCTGACCTGAAGCTGCAGGCGGGCCTGCTCGCCCGCCAGCAGGACGGCCTGTTCGTGCAACTCGTCGACCGCGTGCGCGACCTGGCCGATCTCCTCGGTGGTGTGCACGGGCAGCGGGCGGATCGGACCGGGATCGCCACCGGAGCGCACCTGCTCCAACTCGCGGGCCAGGTCCTTGTGCGCAACCTTGAGCGCGCCGTCCCGCAGCCGGCGCAAGGGCCGGACCAACGAACGCGCGGCCAGGGCCACCACCGCCAGGGCTACCAGGATGGCGCCGACGACGACGATTGCGTCCCGGATGGCGGTGGTGCGCTGCTTGGCGGCCTGGCTCTCCACCGCGGCGGTCACCGACGCCGAGGTGTCGGCGATGATCTTGCCGGCGATCTCGTTGGTGACCTGGATCGACTGGGCGAGGTCGGGGTTGTTCGCCAGTACCGCCGCCGGGTCGGACATCATGCCCATCCGGCGGACCATCTGCTCCTGCAGCTTCTGCGCTTCCGCCGACCCGACACCGAGCACCTGGCTCATCCCGAACAGTGTCGACGGTTCGGTACCGGCCAGGGTGATCATCGAGGTGCGCAGTTCCGGCTCGGGCAGCTCAGCACCACCATTGACCAGCAGCTGCTGCATCATCATCTGTCCGCGCGCCCCGACGGCCCGGGACAAGCCCAGCGTTTCGGCACGGATCTCCTCGTCCTCCACCCGCACCGAGCCGTTGATCGCATCCTCCGCGGTCAACAGGATGGGGGCGTAGGTGGTGATCCGGTCGCGCAGGCCGATGCTGTTGGAGCTCACCCCGTCGAGCAGTTGTCGACCACCCTGCAGAATCGCATCGACGCCTTTGACGACGTCGGGCACCGCGTCGGTGCCGGTGAGCTTGTCCGCCAGGGCCTTACGACGCGAGTCGAACGCACTCAGTGCCTGCTGGGCGTCGGCTCCCGTGGAGTTGGCCAGCAGCGCAGAATCCAACGCGGCCATGTAGTCGGTGATGGCGGGAACCAGTTCGGCGCGGTCGGCGGCGCGCCGCAACTCGGCGGCGGTACTGAATCCGGAGTAGATCCGCAGGCCGCCGAGAACGCCGGCGAGCACGAGCGGAACCAGGGCGATGGCAAGCACTTTCCAGCCGACGGGCCAGTTGCTCAGCGCCCAGCGCGACGGCCTACGTACCGGAGGCGCCGCGTCTTGCGCTGTGGCGTGGGTGAATTCGTCGCTCATCGGCTTCCTGCTGCGTTTGCCCGCACAGGGGCCGGCGTGGCACGCCTGTCGCAATTTTTCGAGTATGACAGCCGTATGCAGCGCTTTCTACAGTTCACAGGTAACGCGCACAGTTCGTGACCGAGATGTTGCTCGGTTGTGTGATAGCGCGGATGACATCATCGTCGGATGTTCCGCGTGCTGTTCTACTCATCGCACAGCATCTTTCGCAAAACACTACCCGGGAGGCAGAGCTATGCCCGTGAATCTGGTCCTCACACTCTTAGGTGACAACGTCATGATGACGGAGGAATACGCCCGCCCTAATTGGCTTTTCGTCGCCCGATTCGATGATCCCGCCACGGGCCGCACGTGGCGCGCGGTCTACGCGAGCACCTGGCTCGATGACGGCGACCCGCTGTACGAACCGGCCCAGGCACTCATCGACGGGGGCGCGGAGTTGCGCCGGGAACTGATCCTGGACGACTACATGATCGGCCAGGGCGAGCTAAGGCTGTTCGCGGCATGACCCGCGATACGGTCGACGGCATGACCGACCCACTGAAAGACGCTATCGACAGGCTCATCGACCAGAAGGGCGACGACGACAAGCTCGTCGGCCCTCCCCGAGTTTGGCAGGCAGATCCGGCCAGCGAGCGCACCGACCCCGCGACTCAAACGACCACGTTCACCTCGCCCACGGAGTGAACCGCATCACATACAGGCTGGCAGGCGAGGGGAAACCCGAAAACCCTCATGTACTACTGGTGGGAGAGGGTAGAGCCTCTCGGGCTGTGAAGTACGTCACAAATAGCGCTAGCCCGCGCCCAAGCTCGAAAAGTCTCACCTACTACTGGGGGGAGAGGGGCGAGGTCCCCTCTGGAGCTCATATTTGTGAACTACGTCACACCGTAGCGCTCTGACCTGCGGCGACACGCCCGACCGCGGGATGCGCTTCGGGTAAACCTGAAATCCCTAACCTACTACTGGTGGGAGAGGGTTACCGCCTCTCCCCGAACTTGCCCGCCGTGCGGCACCCGCTGAGAACGTCCCTTCCCTCGGAGTGCGCCCGGGCAATGCGGACGCAAGTCCGCCTCTGCCGTCACCGTCCCGTTCAGCTGTGGTGGCGGCTGTAGCTTCCCGCTGGCCTTGGAACAGCCACAGCGGGTAGAGAGCGTTTCGCTCTTTCCTCTCTGAGATCGCCCCCGGTGTTCGCCCACCGGGGGCCTTCTTTTTGACCACTTACCGATCCGTGTATCGAAACGAGATGAACATGACCGAAACACGTTGCCGTAGCGGGCGACACGTCATCCGGTCTTCCCAGGACCGCCGACCGAACGGCGGTTGCGCCGCGTGCCAGCGGGAGAACAACCGCAGGCACCAACAGAAGATCAGAGATCAGGCCGCGCTTCTGCGGCAGCTGATCAACGAGGCCACTGCTTTGAATCTGGCAGCGACCAGCGAGTTAGCCACTCGCATAAAGACTTCCGTCAAATGATGGAGCACCCCGCCTAGATGGCGGGTCAACCCACGATGGGAAAGGCATGCAATGGCATTCACACTTAACGGTCTCCCCCCGGAGACAATCGACTACATCGCTGGACTTCGCACAGAGTGCAAGCGCAGCCGCACACAGCGCAACGCCGCGCGGCGGGAGGCTGAGCGTCTTGGGGCAGAGGTCGAACAGCTCCGCTCCGAGCTGGAGGCTCTGCGCGCCGCGGCGGGCGAGTGAACGCATTCGAGTGGTCGCGGCTCTACTTCCGAAACGAGGACAGAGGGCTTAGGCACACCAAAGCCACGATGGCCGCGTTGTACTCCTACGCGGACTTCAACGACCTGACTTGCTACCCGTCGCAGTCAACACTGGCCCGCGTGACGGGCTCGGCGGTGGAGACGGTGCGGAGGCACGTTCAGAAGAACGTTGACGCCGGTTGGCTCGTGGTGGTCGAAAAAGGGAGCTCCTTCAAGAGTTCGACTCTCTACCGACTCGCCGTTCCGACTCCCCTCCCTGCCGAGGGGAGTCCGACAAGCACACAGGGCACACTCCCCTCACTTACGAGGGGAGTCACAGACCAACTCCCCACAGCCACGAGGACAACCCCCCTCACTCACGAGGGGGGTACTCCCCTCACCAGTGCCCGCCTAACTACTCAGGTAACTATCCAGGAACCACCCATCAAGGGTGGTTCTATAAATAACCACTCTGACCCTTGGGGGTCAGGTGGGAATGATCTTCCACCCACTGCAACAGCACAGGTTTCGACCCCCCTCACTCACGAGGGGAGTTACTCCCCTCACCCACGAGGGGAGCCGGGCCCTTGGGCAATCCCGCCGCCGGTCGACCATGAGCGTCTTCTACTCGACGCGCTGGCGTCCGGGCCGATTCACCCGCAACGGGTGCAAGGCATCACGGGCCTACCCGCCCACGAGAACACCGCACTAGTTCTCCGACTCATCGCGGCCGGGTCTGTCGTCCACGACAGAGACGACCCGGACCGCCAACAGCTCCGTTTGGCGGGCTGACCCACACAGAGATACCAACCACTACCCCTTCGGGCTCCAGCGGCGACGCTGGGGCCTTTTTTCATGCCCTCTGAAAGGAGGTGACCCCCTTTGGCAGATGGATCAGGTGGCAAGGAAGTCGGCCGGATCTCAATCCGGGTCGTCCCCAACACAACCAAGTTCCGCGAGCGGCTCCGACAGAAGCTCGGCGAGGTCGAGCGCCAGCTGTCCGCAGAGATTGCGGTGGACGCTGGCCTGGACGCGTCACAGGCCCGGACCGAATTCCGCGCCCTCATAGCCAACATGCGTGGGCAGGCAGCCCGCGGCGTGGACATCAACGTCGGGATCGATCGCAACCAGATCGGTCGGCTTTCCGGCTCGCTCACCAAGGCGATGGCCGGTATCAGCGATTCAGCCTCAAGCGCAGGGTCTTCGCTCGGCGCGTTGGCCAGTCGCGGCCCGGCACTTGCAGCCGCTATCGCCGCTGCTCTGGCTCCGGCCACGGCGTTGATTGCGGGCCTGTTGGCCGGTCTGCCCTCGTTGGCAGCCGGTTTCGGGGCAACCGCGGGCGCTATCGCGCTCGGCCTCGACGGGATCAAGAAGTCCGCCGAGACGCTCAAACCCGCAGTTCGACGCACTCAAAGCGTCGGTGTCCGGTGTATTCGAGCAGCGGTTTACCCCGATCTTCGATCAGCTCAAGTCGGTGTTCCCGGTGCTGGATACGGGCATGAAGTCCGTCGCTAACGGCATCTCGGACATCTTCCAGAGGGTCGCGGATGTAGCGACGTCGGGAACCGGACTAGCTCAGCTGCAACAGATCTTGGGCCAGACAGGCACGTTCCTGACACAGCTGGCCCCGACAATCGGCACGTTCACGCAGTCGTTCCTCACACTCGCGTCCTCGGGCGCGTCGGCGTTCGGGCAGCTGCTTACCCCGTTGCAGACATTCGCCACCGGGTTCAACGACATGGTCAACCGGATCACGTCGAACGGATCATTCGAGAGCGCTATGGGCGGTCTCTCGCAGGTTCTGACCTCGGTGTTGGGACTGTTCAACCGGCTGATGGAGTCCGGCGTGACCGCCATGGGCCAGCTCGGCGGTCCGCTGTCGACGATGATCAACGGTCTCGGTGACGCGTTCATCGCGGCCATGCCCGCGCTGACATCGTTCAGCGCGACCATCGGCGGCCTGGTGGGGACGCTGGGCAGCCAGCTTGGCCCCGTAATCACCGCACTGACACCGGCTTTCACGTCGCTGATGTCCGCCCTCGGCGAAGGGCTGACCGGGAACCTGCAAGCGTTGGGTCCGGTTCTGACTCAGATTGCGACCGCGCTCGGAGGTGCGATCAAGACGGCGGTCGATGCCCTTGCCCCGAAGATCCCCGAGTTGGTGGCCAATTTCAGTCAGCTAGCTCAGACGGTTGGCCCGCTACTGGCGTCAGCTATCGAACGGATCACGCCGTTGATTCCGGCGATTGTCGGCGGACTCACGTCGTTGTCACAGGTCGCTGTGACCGTCGTGACCGCTATCGCTGGCGCGATCAGCAAGCTTGACGAATGGCGCGCAGCGTTCGCGTCCGGAGTCGCAGACATCGTGACCAAGGCCCAAGACATGGCGACGGGCGTTGTTACCGCACTTTCGACGCTCGCACATGCGGGCATCGACGCGGGCAAGAACCTCGTCCAGGGACTGATCAACGGCATCGGCGGGATGATCTCCGCAGCCGTGAACAAGGCCAAGGAACTGGCCAGCTCGGTCGCAGGGGCGGTGACGTCCTTCCTCGGTATCCACTCCCCGTCTCGGCTGATGGCCGAGTACGGCATGAACACCGGCCAGGGCTTCATCAACGGCATGGACTCGCAGAAGTCCGACATGGTCGAGACCGCGAAGGCGCTGATGCAGGCCATCAAGGACGTGTTCCAAGACACGAACGGCCTGACGATCAACTTCAACTTCGGTGCGGCGATGTCCGCGATGTCGTCGTTCGCTTCTGCGGCATCGGATCTGAAGTCGACTACGTCGTCAGCCATCTCGGGAGCCGTCCCCGTCCAGAAGATGTCGGATGAGACCAAAGAGATGAAGGCCCAGCTGGATCTTCAGCAGCAGGACTTGGAACTCCAGAAGAAGCGCCTGGCCGTCGAGAAGGCACAGACCGCCGACAAGGCGGCTCGGGCTGAAATCCAGGCTCAGATCGACGCTTTGGATCTCCGGAAGAAGAAGCTGGCTGTCCAAGAGCAGGAGCTGAAGGTCGCGCAGCAGTACACGGGTGAGGTCCAGAACCAGGCCAGCGTGTTCGACGGCATGGCGGAGAAGGGCTTCAACATGCCGCTCGACTTCGCCAAGGCCCAAGGGCAGCAACTGATGTCGGATCTCGGTATCAGCGGCAACGGTGCGATCCCCCAGATCGCCGGTGCGGCACTGGATTCGGGCGCAAAGACGATATTCAACTTCACCGTGGCCAACATGGACGACGCGATTGCCGGAATGCGCGCGCAGCAAAACAAGGAATCGCTCCAGCATCGCCGCTAAGCGGTTAGAGCACCGAGACCCCCGGCAACCGGGCCGGGGGCTCGCCAATGTAGGGAAGGGATGAAAAATGACGCATTGCAAGGACTTCGATTCGTGGTGGGAGAGGTTCGGCCAGCCTTACGAGGCCGCGGTGATCGCCAAGGGCGGCACCCCGTGGGTTAACGACCCCGTCAAGCGACCGAAGATCGCCGCGACCCTCGGCCTGCCCGAGGACACCCCCGATATGGAACTACGGCGCGCCCTCTGGCTTGGGCGTGGCCGCACCGGAAAGAGGAACTGAGGATGACCGCACCCACCCCGCTCGACGTAGCCAACGGAATTACCGGCCCAGCGTCCACGGAGATCGACGAACACACCGACCCTGGCACTCCGGTGACCCCCGACGTGAATAAGTCTCTCGCAGAGGCTAACGCCCGGTATCTGCGTGAGCGGGACGAGGCTCGGGAGGCTGTAGCCGCCGCGGAGACCCGCCTATCCCAGCTCCAGCGGAACGAGATCGAACGGCTTGCGGCCGAAAGGCTCTCGCATCCTGCGGACGTTTTCACGTTGTCCGGCAACGACGTTGTAGATTACCTGGACGAGAACGGCAACGTAGACCCCTACAAGGTTGCGGCTGATGTTGGCGCGATCATCGCGGAGCGTCCGGGAATGAGCAAACACGCTCGGGCGTACGACCCCTCGCAAGGGGCGTGGAGCGAACCGTCAACGGTTCCGGCAGAGCCCGCGTTTGTCGATCTGTTCCATGGAACAGGCGGCACACGCGTAGGCAGGCGCATTACCGGATGACCTGAGCGCCGGTTTGATCTGCGATCCACCCGGCCGCTAACACCATGCCTCTGAGAGGCAAACCCGAGGACTGACCCGAGGTCGGTCCTTTTTTCATGTCTAACAACACATCCCAAGGAGAACCATCACATGGCAATGCAGCATTCAAACACCGCTGACACCTGGACCCCGGCAGACTTCGGCAAGGTCCTGAACAAGGCGATCCAGGCCAAGTCCACTGCGTTCAAGGCAGCCACGCTATTCAGTACCGACAAGGTTAAGGTCCAGTTCCCGCTGTGGGTGTCCGACCCGGCTGTGTCGTGGCTGGACGAGCTGGAACTGATCACCCCGACCGATGGCTCCACAGGTGAGGTCGTCGTCATCCCGTCTAAGGTCGGCGGCATCGTCACGCTGTCCAACGAAATCGCGAAGGATACTGATCCGCAGATCGCTGACCAAGCGGCTGCTGGTATCGCTAACCAGATCGCCAACTCGATCGATGCGGCGTTCCTGGCGAACACCACCCCGAAGGCCAACAACGGCCTGTTGTCTGTCGCCTACTCGACGGTTGACACGGGAGCTTCTATCACCAACGAGGACCCGTTCATTTCGGCCATCTTCAAGGCCCAGGGTGTCGGCGCGAACATCGACCGATGGGTGATGAACCCGACTGTTGCTGAGACCCTGAGCAAGCTCAAGAAGGGCACCGGATCGAACGAGCGTCTGTTGCAGTTCACTACTGACGGCGCGGTCATCGCCGGTGTCCCGGTGTTGACCGACCCCAAGGTTGATGCAGCTACGTTCGCCTGGGGTATCGACTCCACCCGTACCAAGGTCGTGCTCCGCCAGGGCACCGAGATGGAGCGGTTCGACGTTCCGCGTCAGGACGCCATCGACGTGCGGGGCATCGCCCGCGTGGGTTTCGGGTTCCTGCACCCGGAGTCGATCGTGCGGCTCTACGACGCCACCTGATCGTAAACGGCTCCGCCACAACTGAATAACACAACAGAGAGTGCCGCCCTTGCGAACGGACAGGGGCGGCTCTCTGCTGTCTACCCCCAATAGGGAAGGGAAAGAACAGACTTGAACGAAAAGACATGTGCCCGCGAGGGCTGCTACCGCAAGGCACGGGGTGTATACGACACCTGCTCAACACAGTGCACGGTGGCTCACCACGAGTTGCAAAAGGCCGAAGTGGTATGCCGAGAGATCCCGGGCAGCGCTTCCGAACTATGGGCCGCGGCTGTGGCCTACTCCGACGCACTGACCGAGCTGCGCCGAGTGTCCGGTGACACGTACCGGCTGGCGATGCTGGACGGGTTCCCGCGTGAACGTTGGGCCGAGATCCAGCGGGGCAAGCTGTGATCGAACTATTCCAGCTGCTCGCGAAAGACATGCTCGTTGTGGGTGACCAACAGCGTATCGACGCGTGGATCAAACCCGGTGTCCCAGCAGGCAAAGACAGACGCGTATGGGGCCTCAAGTATTACGCCCGCCGGGCGGGTTTGGTGTTGCACACCGCGCGCTCGCTGGGCAACGAGGACTTGTCATACGACCTCGTCGAGTCATTATTCAACCAGGGCAGGATGGTTGATAGCCGCTACATGCTGTACGTGTCACCGGAATACCGAGACGTCCCGCTGAGCGAGCTGGACACGCTGCTACCCATGCGGACCGTTCACGATGACCTCGGATCTGTGTACGTCAGCCCTCCACTGAGCTAGGGTCTTTGGCACCTCCCTCCCGTTCGAAAGCCGGGAGGGGGGTCCTACTCCTCAGCTGGCCTATCGGCTGGCGCTGTCTTGAACGCCACCTGGATCATGTATCCAGAGGGGTCTCCCTTGACCGGGTAGAGCGTCCAGCTCCCTGTTGCGGGGATCGAGACCTCAACCAGCCTGTCCCCGTTCGCTTTCGCTGCTTTGGTTAGCGTCTCCCGGACAAACTCCTGTTGACGCCAGCCGGGGTGTTGAAGGAAGTCCTGCGGCACACCGACGCTCTCGTAGCGCTCGGTGATGTTGTCGTTGTCGCCCTCGGCCATGCCCGCGATCGTAGACCCCCCACGGGGGATACCCCTGCCCCGGAGTCTCCCTATCGGTTAGTAATGCGGGTGCCCCACCCTGTGGGCTTTGGAACTTGAATTTTTGGACTAAACGCCCTGATCAGGGCATAAAAGCGGGCTGAAAATGTGCCCATCTAGGAGTGTAAAGTGGCGATGCCTCACGGCCTGAACTACCAAGGCCAGAAGCTCTGGCAATCCATCACTGCCTCGTTCGGCAAGCTCGAAGATGACCCGGATAAGCGGCGGATTCTGGAGGATGCCTGCCGCACAGCAGACATCATCGACGATCTTGAGAAGGGCCGGAGAGGCCAACCGCTGATCGTTCAAGGCTCCACGAAACAGCCCGTGGTTAACCCGCTCATCGCGGAGTTGCGGGTGCAGCGGGGGTTACTTGCCCAGCTGATAGGCCGGTTGAACTTCGCGGTTCGGGAGGAGGACTAGTGGTCAGTGGCCGAGGTAGCGGGATGAGGCCCACCTACCGACTGAGCAAGTCGAAACCGAAGCGCGGGCCATGCCCGTGCTCGCTGGTCGGTCGAGAATGCGTCGGCCATGGTGAGCCGCTCGTCGGCGTTAGCTTCGCCGAAGCGATGCGCGCCCGGATGATGGCGTCCAAAGCAGATGACCACCACGTGTATGCGTCGTCTTGGTCGTCGCCTCCCCCGGCGCCGCCGTCCGATGACGACGAATCGACCAACTGCGAACAAACCGAGCACCTGGCCGACACATGGAAGAACGAACCCGCACGCCGCCGCGTGCCTTACACCGCAGCGAGGGACCGATGACCTACGCAACACCCGCCGACGTTCAGGCCCGCTTGGGCCGGGAACTGACGCCCGAAGAGACCGCCCTTGTCGATGTCCGCCTCGCGGACGTAGAGAGGCGCATCCGCCGCCGTATCCCCGATCTTGACGCCAGGGTGGCCGCGAACGACCTGGACGCCGACGACGTGATCCAGGTCGAAGCTGACAGCGTCCTCCGCCTCGCTCGCAACCCCGAGGGGTACTACAGCGAGAGCGACGGGAATTACGCCTACACGTTCGACCGCAGCGCTGCCAGCGGTCGACTGGAGGTCACCACCGAGGACTGGGAGACCCTCGGTGTCCGGGCCTCTCGAATGTCGGTCCTCGCTCCGAGCTTCGGTGCCCGATGAGCTTGCTACACAAGGGCACTGAGACGATAACCGTATTCCCGGAGGAGTTGGCTACCGACCGCGACGGGAACCGCATAGGCCGACCGTCCGCGGTTGGTGTGGTGTGCAAAGCGGTGGTTCAGTTCATCTCGTCCGCTGACGACGCCGCCCTCGTAGGTGGCGACGGCACCGTGTCCAAGTACCGGGTCCGCCTCGCGGGGTGGCACGGCGGACCGCTGGGCAATAAGTCCCAGATCGACTGGCAGGGCGATCGATACGTCTTGGACGGAGAGCCCCGGGTGTTCAACGGCAGCAAACGGACGGCTCACGTCGAGTACGTGATGGTGCGGAGGTAGAGAGCGCCGTTTGACATTGCACGAAATTGCCTGCTGTACAAGGGTTTTATAGGTTCACCCGGTGACTGAGCGAATCGTAATCACCGGGGCACTAGACCCGAAGATCGCCCCCAGGGCGCTGGCCGGGCTGATGGCGTCCGTTGCGGAGCTACGGCCGGACAAAGTCGTCTGCTTCGAAGGGGCGACGAAACTGCTGGATGCCCTCCGAGAGGTGCACGACGGGCCCATCGGGGTCCATATAGGCGAGAAAATACCCGGTGTCGTACAGCTACCTGAGGTGTACGACATCGCGCCGGGTTGGGTGAGCATCCCCGGTCAAGCCACCTGTCCAGGCTCCCGCATCGCGGGTAACACCGCGCTGAACGCCGCCAAGCGGTTCAACAAGTCGGTCGTGATGGGACATACCCACCGGTTGGGGATGGGCTCGTACACCACCGGCTACGGCGGCGACAGCCCCAGAACCGTCACGGGTGTGGAGGTCGGCACGCTGGCCGACACCCGCGGCAAGCGCCGGACAGAGGGGTGGCAACAGGGGTTCGCCTTGCTCATGGTGAGCGGCGGGTCTGTTAGTTGCTCCCTCACGCCTCTGCGCTGAAGGACTCTTCAGCCGGACGAGCGGGGTCCTGATCGATGATGAACTGCCACGCCCCGCTGTTCCACTTCGAACGGCGACCCTCCAGCGAGATACCCACGCGCACCTTCATGCCAGCACGCACGAGCATCTCTCGACGCTCGTCGGTGGTCGAACGTTGCCACTCTTCCCCGTACGTGCCTCCCGTCGCCCGGTACTCCCATCGGGCCTCGCGGGCGGGCGCGGATTCCAGCTCGGCTATCCGAGCATCTACCGCGGCGATCTGCTGCGCCAGCTTGCCCTTCGCGGTAGCTGATGACAATCTCCCCACCATCGCGGTCAGCTCATCGAGCGCCGCGAGGTTCTCCCGTAGTTCCGTCTCACGACTGTCTCCCGGCACCCAAACACGCTCTTTCAGGGGCTGATTCGCGTACTTATCGAGAAATTTCTCCTCCATCAGCTCCAGCAGCTCGTCCACCGGAATCGATGCCGTGCACTTGCTCGGGCACTTGTAGTAGGCGTATGAGTCCCTGCCCCGCTTGGGGCTATGGGCGGTGTGATGCAACGGCGAACCGCAGAAGTAGCAGACCACCACACCTGCCAACGGAGACACGTCAGCACGCTTCGCGTTGCGGCGGGATTCTTGGATGCGGTCCAAGTGAGCTTGCACGAGCTCCCACTCGTCGTCGGTGACGAGCGGCTCAGCCATCAGCAGGGGTTGGCCGTCACTGTCCCTGACGGTCTGCCCGTCGTGGTGCACATGACCACGGAGGGCTTTGTTCCTCAGCATGTTCCGTAGCGGCGAGACGTGCCACTTCCCCGGGGCATCCTCGGGGGTGACCTTGATCCCTGGCTGGTTGCGGCGCAGCGCCGCGTAATACTGCGCGGGTGTCCGGATACCCTCGGCCGTCAGTTCGGCCGCGAGGCGGGTCAGAGAGCCGCCCTCTAGTGCGGTGTCTACGATCCTCCGCACGATCGCGTAGGCGGCGGGATCGATCACCAGCCGCTTACCCGGTCCGTCTTCCCGGTCGACGGTCAGATACCCGTACGGCGGTTTCCCACCGGGCCAGCGCGCAAGCTCGCGTAGCTTGGCTCGGGACGAGCGACTCCGCTCCCGGATCGCCTCTAGCTCCCCCTCCGCAAGGAAGGCGATCACGTTGGCGATGAGCCGCCCAACGGGTGTCGAAAGGTCGATCGACTCCGAACACGACACCACCGTCTTGTCGTGGTCCAGACACCACCCGAACAGCTTGTTGAGGTGGATGGCGTTCCGACTCAGCCGGTCCAGCTTCCACACACAGAGGGTGTCCCACTCGGGTGCGCGGTGGTCCAGCCACTCTCCCAACGCTGGCGCCTCAAACGGGTCGATTGAGCCGCTGACGTCCACGTCTTCGGCCCACCCGACGATGGTGTGACCGTTCATCGTCGCCCACTGCTCGATCACCTCCCGCTGGCGCGGGATGCTGGTTGACTCGTCTTTCGCCACCGACAGCCGGAGGCGCCCGAGGACGCGCCGACCTGGCGTGTTGCTTGACATGAGGGAAGGATACAGTGTTTTGTACAGAGTGATGTTCGTGTCACCCCGGATCGCGCCGAACACCGGAAACGCGATCCGGATGGTGGCGGCGACGGGCTGCGAACTGCACCTTGTCGAGCCGCTCGGCTTCGATCTGTCCGAGCCGAAACTGCGCCGGGCCGGGTTGGACTACCACGACCTGGCGTCGGTCACGGTGCATGCCGACCTGGCCTCGGCGTGGGCAGCGCTGATGCCGGCCTCGGTGTACGCCTTCACCGCGCACGCCGACACGTCCTTCGCCGAGGTGTCCTATCAGCCCGGCGATGTGTTGATGTTCGGCCCGGAGCCGACCGGCCTGGACGCCCAGACGCTCGCCGATCCGCATATCACCGCCCGGGTGCGTATCCCCATGCTGGACGGCCGGCGCTCACTGAATCTGTCGAACGCGGCCGCGGTGGCGGCGTACGAGGCGTGGCGCCAGCACGGGTTCGACGGCGCGGTATGACCGTTACCAGGTGTCCCAGTGCGCGAACTGCTCCGCCGGCAGCCGCTTGGCCTTCTTGAAATCGGTGCCCTTGGTATAGGCGATCGGGAACAGGCCGGCCTGCGAGTACTTCTCGAACGGGATACCGAGCAGTTCGGCGGCTTGCCTCTCGCCGTCACCGAGCAGGTGCAGTGTCGTCCACGCCGAACCCAGTCCGCGGGCGCGCAGCGCGAGCATGAAACTCCACACCGCGGGCAGCAGTGACCCCCAGAACGAGGCGCTCAGCCCGGCGGGCGCACCGTCGGGCCGGCCCTCCAGGACCGGGATCAACAGCACCGGGGCCTTCTCCATGTTCTCGTTCAGGTAGCTCGCCGAGGACCGCACCGCGTCGATCTGCTCATCGCGGGCGTCACCGAAGGAATCCTTGGGCGAGGCCAGGTACGGGGTGGCGTTGGTGCGGTAGATGTCGGCGATGGCCTTCTTCTTTGCCTCGTCCTCGATGAAAACCCATTGCCAGCCTTGGGCATTGGAACCTGTCGGTGCTTGTAACGCCACGTCCAGGCATTCGAGCAGCACCTCGCGGGATACCGGCTTGTCGAAATCGAGACGCTTGCGCACCGAACGCGTGGTGGTGAGGACTTCGTCCGCGGACAGGTTGAGTGTCATACCGCGAGACTACATTCGCGTCCATGACCACTGAATTGACAGCGGATATCGCAGACCGGCTGAGAACCGACGACTACGGCTGGCTCACCACCGTCGCCAAATCCGGCCAGCCGGTGCCCAAACTGGTGTGGTTCTACTTCGATGGAACCGACATCGTCGTCTACACCACGCCGAGTGCGGCCAAGGTCCGTCACATCCGCAACCACCCGCAGGTCAGCCTGAACCTCGACTCCGACGGCCACGGCGGCGGGATCGTCGTGATCGGTGGCGCCGCCCGGATCGATGCCGACGGGGTCGACGGTCGCGAGGACGCGCCGTACTGGGCCAAGTACGAGGCGGCCGCCGCACAGTTCGGGCTGACCGAGGCGATGTCCGGGTACAGCACCCGCATCAAGATCGGCATCGACCAGGTGTGGATCACCCCGACCGAGGGCTGACACACCGAAAGCCTCTCCCCCGTCCGGGAAGAGGCTTTCGGTGGTTGATCAGCGGTTCTGCAGGTGCGCGATACGGGCCGGGCCGTGGTTGTTGTGCCAGCCGGGCATGGCGGTCGGGGCCGGGTGGGCGTAGGTGTCGGGGCTGTAGGAGTAGCCCGGCCCGCTCGGGGTGGTGGTCGTGGTGGCCGCGGCGGCGGTGCCGGCCAGGCCGAGGGCGCCGGCGCCCAAGATGCCGGCGGTGACGATGCTGAGTCCGAGGGTCTTGATCATGTTCGTAATCCTTTGCGTGAGTGAGGCTTTGGTTTGTCTTGTCGGCTTGTTTCGCCGTTGAGACAAGAATGCCCCGGTTCACGCCCGGGATCTGTCGGGTGACCGGTGGATGCACCGGGTGAACTGCGTGTCCCCCGATCGGGGGAAGCCACCGGTCAGCGGAAATCGCGGGACCGCGACCCCACCCGCAGATCCACCGGCGCCATCCGGTCGGCCACCACGGTGACCGCCCCGCTCGCGTTCTGCACGATGCCCCGGATGATCAGCGCCGACGCGGTCTGCGCCAGCTTGCGATGCCGCGACCACACTCCAGGCGAGCACAGCACGTTGACCATGCCGGTCTCGTCCTCCAGGTTCATGAACGTGACCCCCGCCGCCGTGGCCGGCCGCTGCCGGTGCGTCACCGCACCCGCCACCAGGATGCGGGTCCCGTCGGGCACCTCCAGCAGCCTGCCCGCGGGGACCACCCCGAGCTCGTCGAAGTTCCCCCGCAGGAACTGGGTGGGATAGCGCTGCGGGGACACCCCGGTCGCCCATACATCGGCCGCGGTGAGTTCCAGCTCCGTCATCCCGGGCAGCGACGGGATACGCGATGAGGCACCCACCCCAGGGAGCCGGTCCGGGCGTTGCGTCGCGGCCGCTCCCGCCGACCACAACGCCTCGCGGCGGGAGATCCCGAAACAGTCCAGTGCCCCGGCGGTGGCCAGCGCCTCGGTCTGTGGGACCGACAACTGCACCCGTGCAGTCAGATCCAGCAGCGAGGCGAACGGTCCGTGCGCCTCGCGTTCCTCGACGATGCGCTGCGCCAGCCCGTCGCCGATATGCCGGACGGCGCCGAGCCCGAGCCGCACGTCCGATCCCTCGTTCTCGCAGGTGGCATGCGGACGGCTGGCATTGACGCACGCACCGTGCACGGCGACACCGTGCCTGCGGGCGTCGGCCACCAGCGATTGGGGTGAGTAGAACCCCATCGGCTGGGCTCGCAGCAGGGCCGCGCAGAACACCGCGGGATGATGCAGTTTGAACCAGGACGAATAGAACACCAGCGACGCGAAACTCAGCGAATGACTTTCCGGGAAACCGAAATTGGCGAAGGCCTCCAGCTTGTCGTAGATGCGGTCGGCGATATCCCCGGTGATGCCGTGCTTGTCCCGCATCCCGTCGTAGAACCGGCTGCGGAGTCGGCGCATCCGCTCGGTGGAGCGTTTGGAGCCCATGGCGCGGCGCAGCTCGTCGGCCTCAGCGGCACTGAACCCGGCGCAGTCGACCGCCAACTGCATGAGCTGCTCCTGGAAGAGCGGCACCCCCAGCGTCTTTTTCAGCGCCGGCTCCATCGACGGGTGGTCGTAGGTGACCTCCTCCAGTTCGTTGCGCCGCCGGATGTAGGGATGCACCGACCCGCCCTGGATCGGGCCGGGACGGATCAGCGCCACCTCGACCACCAGGTCGTAGAACTCGCGGGGCTTCAGCCGCGGCAGGGTCGCCATCTGGGCCCGTGACTCCACCTGGAACACCCCGACCGAATCGGCGCGCTGCAACATCTCGTACACCGCGGGCTCGGAGAGATCCAGCTGCGCCAGGTCGACCTTGAGCCCCTTGTGTTCGGCCGCCAGGTCGATGGCGTAGTGCAGGGCCGAGAGCATACCGAGCCCGAGCATGTCGAACTTCACCAAACCTATTGCCGCGCAGTCATCTTTATCCCACTGCAGCACGCTGCGGTTTTCCATCCTGGCCCATTCCACCGGACACACGTCGGCGATCGGACGATCACAGATCACCATGCCGCCGGAGTGGATGCCCATATGCCGGGGCAGGTTGGAGATCTGGGCGGCCAGGTCGACGACCTGCTCGGGGATGTCCTCGACATCGGGTGAGTCGGCCAGCCCGTTCCACCGGCTGATCTGCTTGCTCCACGCATCCTGCTGCCCTTGCGAGAAACCCAGGGCACGCGCCATATCCCGGATCGCACTGCGCCCCCGGTAGGTGATGACATTGGCGACCTGCGCGGCGTAGTCCCGCCCGTACTTCTGATAGACGTACTGGATGGCGTTCTCGCGCAGGTCCGATTCGATGTCGATATCGATATCGGGCGGGCCGTCCCGGGCCGGGGACAAGAACCGCTCGAACAACAACTCGTTCTTGACGGGATCGACGTTGGTGACCTTGAGGGCGTAGCAGACGGCCGAATTGGCCGCCGACCCCCGACCCTGACACAGGATGTCGTTCTCCCGGCAGAACCGGGTGATGTCGTGCACCACAAGGAAATAGCCCGGGAAGTTCAACTGTTCGATGATCTTCAGTTCGCGCTCAATCTGCGCGTAGGCCTTGGGCGCCTGCTCAGGCGACCCGTAGCGTTCAGCGGCACCGGCGTCGACGAGGTGGCGCAGCCAGCTGTTCTCGGTGTGCCCGTCCGGCACCGCGAACGGGGGCAGCCGGGGTGCGATGAGTCTCAGCTCGAAGGTGCACTGCTCTCCGAGATCCGCTGCCGCCGAGACGATATCGGGGCCGAACAGCCGCGCCATCTCCTCTCCCGAGCGCAGATGTGCCCCACCCAGCGGGGCCAGCCAGCCGGCCGCGGAGTCCAGCGAGTGGCGTGACCGGATGGCTGCCATCGCCATGGCCAGCCGGCCACGGGACGGCTCGGCGAAATGCGCACCGGTGGTGGCCACCACGCCCACCCCGAACCGCGGCGCCAATGCGGCCAGCGCGGCATTGCGCTCATGATCGCGCGGATGACCGTGGTGACTCAGCTCGATGCTGACCCGATCGCGTCCGAACCGGTCCACCAGGTCGGCCAATGCGCGCGCGGCCGCGTCCGGGCCCCCGTCGGACAACGCTTGGCGGACATGCCCTTTGCGGCAGCCCGTGAGGATGTGCCAGTGCCCACCCGCGGCCTCGGTGAGCGCGTCGAAGTCATAGCGCGGCTTACCCTTCTCCCCGCCGGTCAGATGCGCGGCGGCCAGCTGGCGGGACAGTCGCCGGTATCCCTCCGGCCCCCTTGCCAGCACCAGCAGGTGCGGCCCGGGCGGATCGGGAGCTTCATTCCTGCCGGCACCCGGCCCTATGCCCAGCGACAGTTCAGCCCCGAACACCGTGGCCACGTTGAGCTCGCGAGCGGCCTCGGCGAACCGCACCACCCCGTAGAGGCCGTCGTGGTCGGTCAGCGCGATGGCCCGCAGATCAAGCCGGGCCGCTTCCTCGACGAGTTCCTCCGGCGTGCTGGCCCCGTCCAGGAAGCTGTATGCCGAATGCGTGTGCAGTTCGGCGTACGGGATCTTGGACCGGGCCCGTTCGACATCCGCAGGACGGTAGGCACCGCGCTTGCGCGACCAGCCGGGGCTGTCCCCGCCGTCACCCGGCGGGGCCTCTATCCGGCGGGGCCCGCCACCCTCGGCAGGCCGAGGAAACCGGCCAGAGAGTACCCGCTCCATCTCCGACCAGGTCGGCGGTCCGTTGTGCCAGCCCACCCGACCCAGGGTAATCGAACATTTGTTCGATTACCAGTCTGATCCGGGCCGGGTCCATCGCGGAGGTCAGAACTTGTCGTACCTCGATGCGAGAATGGTGTCATGTCCAGCACTGCAACATCTTTGGCCGCCGGACAGCGACTGGAGGTGTTGTTCGACGAGATCGCCGAGTTGTGCGGACAACGCAATGCCATCGACGGGCGCCTGGTACAGATCGTCGCCGAGCTTGAGCGCGAGGAGCTCGCCGGCCTGACCGGCGCGCGCTCCATGTCCGCGTTGGTGGCCTGGAAGACCGGGGTCGCCCCGCGTAACGCCGAGACCGTCGTGGCGATCGCACGGCGGCTGCAGGAGTTCCCGCGCTGCACCGAAGCCCTGCGCGAAGGGCGGCTGTCGCTGGATCAGGTCGGGGTGATCGCCGAACGCGCCGCCGCCGGCTCCGATGCGCATTACGCCGAACTCGCTGCGGTGGCCACCGTCAGCCAGTTGCGCACCGCAATCACGATGGAACCGCGACCCAATCCGGAGACACCGCCCGAATCAGGACCCGAGGTCACCACAACCTCCACCGATGAGCGGTACACCACCTATCGGATCCGGCTACCGCGCCTGGAAGCCGCGAAATTCGATGCCGCGCTGCAGTCCCATCACGATGCGCTGATTGCCGAACACCCCGCCGACCCTGCTGATACCGAGGACAGCAGCCCGCTCCCGACGCGGGTGGATGCGTTGATGAGCCTCGTTGAGGCCGGCTGGGATTCCGACGTGGCCCGGCGCCCACACGGGCAGCACACCACCGTGGTGGTGCACCTCGACGTCGAGAAATCAGCAGCCGCACTGCACCTGGGCCCCGTCCTGTCCGAGGATGAGCGGCGCTACCTGCTCTGCGATGCCATCTGCGAGGTGTGGTTCGAACGTCACGGCCAGCCGATCGGGTCCGGCCGGTCCACCCGCACCATCAGCCGCCGACTGCGCCGGGCACTGGAGCACCGCGACCGCTGCTGTGTGGTGCCGGGCTGCGCCGCCACCCGCGGACTGCACGCCCACCACCTCACCCACTGGGAGGACGGCGGCCTGACCGAACTGTCCAACCTGGTCTTGCTGAGGGTGTCGCACGAATTGGTGGTGTGAGTCGGTGGTGGCGTGCGGCTGCGGGTCCGCTGTGCGGTTTGTACTCAGGCGGGGATTGCGCGCTGAAGTTTGAGCATGTTGTGGACCGTGCAGATCAGGCGCCACTCACTGTGCACTCCGGCGTGTCCGCGGAGGGAGAACCTGCGGAATCCGAGGTTGGCTTTTATGTTGCCGAAGACGGGTTCGATGCTGACGCCGCGCCTGCGGTAAAGCGCGGCGTTATCAGGATGGGATAGCTTGTCGTTCATCATGTTTCGAGCAATCGTTGGGTCGATGCCTTCGCCTCGGACATGTGCGAGCATCGATTTGACACGCGTGACCGAGACGTCGAGTTGGTCACGGGCGGCGCGCATCGAGATCTCGCCGGCTGCGACGCGTTCGATGACCGGAATCCACTGCGCGGGTTCGGGTTCGGCGCTGCGCGTGATGCGCTGTCCATCACGGCCGAAGTAGCGCTTGGTCATGTCCCGCAACCAGGTGTAGGAGACGCCGAGAATCGCACCGGCCTGACGTTGAGACAGCTCACCGCGATTGACCCTTGCCAGCACCGCCAACTTGTCATCGCCGGGTTTGTCGGCCTTGCGCCACGAGGGCTTTCGCGTCGCGATCAGCACGTCGGCACCGACGTCGGTGGTGCCGTTGGCACTGGTCCAGTAACCCGCATCGGCCACGATGGTGCCCGCACCATCGCGGTGCCCGGCCTTGATGAGATTATCGATCGCCGCAGTGGCCATCGGCACGAAGTGAGGCTGATCGTTGGTGGTGTTGCTGATCTCGGCGGCCACCACAATGTGTCCCGTCGTCGCAGCTGCTTGCGCGTTATAGCCCTGCAGCACGCCTCTGGAGGCGTGCGGGATGATCCGCGAATCCGGATCAGTCGTGTTCGCCCGCCGCGGGCGCGATCGCCGCGCCGCTTCAGCGCTGGGTTTGGGCCCGGTCAGCGAGCGGCCCAGCTCGGCTTCCTTGCGCGAACGATCAGCCATCCGAGCCTCGAAATCCCGCGCCTTCTGCGATTGGAGTTCCTCAAGAGCAGCCCGGATCCGCGAACGTCGATCCCGACCGCCAGCCCATCCCGCCGGCATCCGCCTGAGCTGGTCATTATCGCCGCGCTCGTCTTCGGCGGCATCGACCTGCTCGGCTTCGGCCAAGATTTGTTCGGCCACACGACCAGCCGCCACGGCAGCGTCCTGCGCCACAGATCCGCCAAGTTCGGCGGTGAGAGCGTCCTGATCACGATTGGCCAAGAACGAGGCATTGGCAGCGATCTTCGTCCCGTCGATCGCCACCACGCCGGCATCGACGAGACCAGCGTTCACGCACAGGCCCAGGACCTGCCCGAACAGAGCCGCTATAGCGTCCTGGTGGCGCCGGCGGAACCGCGCCAACGTGGCGTGATCAGGCCGCTGATTGGCCGCGACAACCCGCACAGCGACATCCTCGACCAGTCGGCGCTCAATCCGACGCGAAGACCGTTCCCCGGTGCAATAGGCATACAACAGGACCGACAGCATCATCGCCGGGTCATACACCGACCCGCCCCTACCATCGACGCGATACGCCGCATAAAACGCGCTCAGATCCAGCTCAGCGACGACGTCGAGGACGAAAAACGCCAGATGATCCTCAGGAAGCCACTCCCGCACCGAGGGCGGCATCATCAACAACTGATCGACATCGCCGGCACGCACATTGACAGACACCTCGAATCATCGCACGCAGCAGTAACTTTCACCCGAAATGACACGAACAAAAGCACCTCACACCACCAATTCGTGCGACACCCTCTGCTCTGCCCGTTCCACCACCGGCTGCATCACCGCGGCGGCCTCACCCTCACCGGCCCGGCAGAGCGGCTGGTCGTCACCGACACCGACGGCCGAAAACTCAACCGCGGAGCCTTGGCCCGCCCACCCACCACAGCGGCACCCGCGGTCCCGCCCTACCCCGGACCGACCGGGGAACGCGCCCAATGGTGGTGGTACCCACCCTTCGAACCCCAGCCGCCACCGAGTACCAACTAGCGTTATGGCGCCCGGCCGACGATCTCCGTACTCATACCGTCCCCGTCCCGGTACGGGGTTCGGGGAACCACGACGATCGGGACTTCGACGACGCGCAATATCTTGGCCGCGGTCGATCCGAGGAAGAGCTTGCGCGGCGCGGCCAGTCGGCTGGACCCGACCATGATGAGATCGCCGTCCCGCCAGGGCAGCTTGTTCACTGCGTCTTCCACGGTCGAACCATCGGTCACCGTCGCCGTCACCGGAAAATCCTTCGGCAGAGATTCTTTGGCGGCGTCCAGCACCTGGCGTCCATGTGTCAGGGCGTGTTCACGCACCGCGTCCGGGTCGCTGCGCAGCCCACCCAGCATGGGGTCCAGCGCCACCAAGGAAACCAGTCGCAGCGGCGTGCCCGCGGCCCGGCTGGCCGCCACCGCCGTGTCCAGCAGCACGTCGGCACCGGTGCGCTCGCCGAGTGCGCAGGTGACCTCACGGACCCGTTCGACGCCGGAGAGTCGAATTCCCCTGGGCGCCACGGCCACCGGAACGGGTGCCGAATGCAGCAGTTCGTTGACCACCGAGCCCAGTGACAACCTTCCGGCCAGGCCGCCGCCGGCGCCACCCACCACGATGGCCACGGCATCCAGTCGCAGCGCCTCATGGATCAGCCCGTCGGCGAACGAATCGCTGAAGCTCACGTGCGGGTTCACCACGACATCGGCAGGCACACCGGCCATCGCCTCGGCGAGCCAGTCCTGCGCCTGCCGGGACAGCACCTGTTCGTAGCCACCGGCATTCACCAGTGCGGGCACCATCCGGTCCGGCGGCAACACGACGCACAACTCGATCTCGGCACCCAGAGTCCGCGCGAACCGGACTCCGAGTGCCAGTGCATCGGCGCCACCGGAGGTAGCCAGATATCCGACAACCAGTCTCATCGGCTCGAGTACTCGGCGACCCCGTCGTCCAGGACCACCCGTGCACCGGATCCGTCCGGCGCGGCGGCCTCGGTACGGAACACCGCCCGCCCGTCCTCGGTACGCCAGATCGAGGTGGTCAGTGTCTCACCGGGGAAGACCGGCGAACTGAAGCGGGCGGCCACGGCGTGGACCTTCGTCGCGTCACCGCCACCGAGTTCGGCGACCAGGGCGCGGCTGGCCACCCCGTAGGTGCACAGGCCGTGCAGGATCGGCTTGGGAAAGCCGGCCAGGGTCTGGGCGAACCAGGGGTCGCTGTGCAGCGGGTTGCGATCGCCGGAGAGCCGGTACAGCAGCGCCTGGTCCTCGCGGGTGGTCAGGGCCACCGTCGCATCGGGTGCCCGGTCGGGGAACTCGGGGGCGGTCGGTCGCCGGCCGGGCTGCCCGCCGAATCCGCCTTCGCCGCGGATCACCACCGTGGTCAGGGTTTCCACCACGACCTCACCGGTCTCCGGGTCGGCGCCATAGCCCTTGAGCATCACCACGGCGTTCTTGCCCTCACCCTTGTCCTGGATGTCGGCGACCTCGGAGTGCACCCGCAGTCGGCCGGCCGGGGGCAGCGGCTTGTGCAGCCGGATTTCCTGGGACCCGTGCAGCAGCATGCCGAAGTTGAAGCTGCCGATCTTGAGCGCCGCCGCGAACGGTGAGCACGCGATGATCGCGAAGGTGGGCAGCACCTGCTGTTCGATGTCGTGGCTGTTCTCGGTGGTGAAGGCCAGATCGTCGACACCGGCGCCCACGCCGAGTGCGTAGAGCAGGGTGTCGCGGTCGGTCCAGGTGAAGTCCTGGGGATCGGTTGTGGCGCCGACGGCGCTCGGATCGATCGGCATGGCGGGGTCTCCCTTTTCGTCAGGCGAGGCGGTGTGACGAGCTCGTGTCGGAACGCTAGTTGACTGTAGATTCTCAAATCCGCTGTCATACGGCGATGCGCTGAGCTGCAACGATTCGGGGGGTATCTCACGAGATTCATATGGAATCTGTCTCAGATTCGTGTCATATCCCATAGCCCACATCGGGCCGGCTCGATGGCGCACCGAGCACCAGCTGTACTGATCTGACAGGTCAGGTACGCGGTTGACGGGTTGTTGGCCTCTGAGTGCGGTGTGGTGGCCCACCGGCAGACGTCGAACGGTCATATAGTTCCGTGACTGCCGTTTCAGCGCCGAACGCACGCTTCACCCCGGCAGGATGCCGAAGGTCGATGCACCGGTGTCGGGGATCCCGGCTCGTGTGGCAGTGCGATCGGCCAGGTTCAGTAGTCGTCGAATTCGGCCTGCAACAGTGTCTTTGGTCATCGGTGGATCTGCACGGCCGCCCAATTCGGTCAACGTCAGGTCGGGATTGGCCAGGCGTAGCGCCGCGACCTCTTTGAGATGTTCAGGTGCGGTGTCACCCAGGATGTGCATCGCTCGCTGCACACGTGCTGTGGACTCGGCTGCCGCCGCGGCCGCGCGCCTGGTGTTCGCCGACTCAAAGGTGGGGCTTCGTCCGGTTTCGGTCTGGGATGCGAGTCGACGGTGGCGCCGATTCGACCATTGGGCGCTTGTCTGTGGTGCTCCGATTTGCGCCAGCAGCGTGGTCACGGCGTCGTCGCCGCGCACGACGATACAGTCGCGCCCGCGGTCTTCACGTCGCTGCGCAGTGACCCCGAGCCGGCGCGCCAAGCCGACCAGTGCCAGCGCCGCTTCCGGGCCCGGGCTGGACACGGTGAGCCCTTGGCGATGCCCGGTCAATGACAGGCGACCGGTAGCGAGAATCGCTCCACGCCAAGCCGCTTCGACCTCGTCGCGGGTACCACGGATGATCCACGGTGGCATCCCGCTGATGGGTCGGCCGCGGTGGTCGATCAGCCCGGTCTGCCGGGCGAGGTTCTCGGCGTGGGTGACGCGCAGCAGGTAGTGGCCGCTGCTGCGTGTGCTGTTTCGCATGGCGTGCAGCGCCGGTGTCGCGCCGCACAGGCTATGGACAGCGTTGACCAGGCGTTGGGCACTCGGGAGGTGATCGAGTTCGGCGTCGACGACGACCTTGTTGCCAATGATGGCGAGCCCACCGGCCAGCCGTAGCATCGCCGCGGCCTCAGCCTTGCGGGCGTGCGCTGGTCCTACCGCCACGGAACTGAGCTCGTCTTTGACCAGGTTCACCGGTTGCGTTGACGGCATGGACTATTTCGCGGCTCGTGCAACGAGCCGCCCGGTGTCGAGGATGGTCACGCCGCTGGAGTCGAGCAGAATCCAGCCCCGGGCCGCGAAGTCGGCCAAGGTTTTGTTGACCGTTTCCCTGGACGCGCCGACCAGCTGAGCTAGTTCGCTTTGCCGCAGGCCGTGATGGACCCGCAGCGCCGAGCCCTGTTGTGTGCCGAACTGCCGCGCCAGATGCAGAAGCTGTTTGGCGACGCGACCTGCGACGTCGGTGAAGATCTGGTCCATGATGGCGTCGTTGGTTCGGCGTAGTCGCCGGGCCAGGACACGCAGCAGTTGCTCGGAGATTTCCGGCCGACCACTAATCCAGCTGCGCAGGACCGCCCGGTCCATCGACACAGTGCGGACGTCAGTGATCGCGGTGGCCGTGGAGGTGCGTGGACCAGGATCGAACAAGGCGAGTTCACCGAACATGTCCGAGGGCCCCATGACCGCGAGGATGCTTTCTCGATCGCTGGTGGTGGCGTCGCTGATCTTCACTTTGCCCGAGGCAATGATGTACAGCCGGTCCCCGCTGTCGCCCTTGGCGAAGATCACTGTGCTCGGATCGAAGTCGATCGGCATGAGCTGACCAGCGAGTGCGTCGACCGCTTCGGTACCCACCCCGTGAAAAATGGCTGCACGGCGCACCACGCTATCCACTGATACCCCCGTGCAGCGTCCTCATCCCCAATCCATGTGCACTACGGATGCTAAAAGTAGCGGTGCAACAATGCTTTTCGATATCACGAATGAGTGCTCCGACCGCACACTGTAGGCATCCTCGCCCCCGTGAGCTCGTAACACGGCGGCGGCAAACGCTATCAGCGCTGCCACCCACGCGAGAACAACGACAATGCGCCAGACAACGGCACTCATCTCGCCGCCGTAGCAGGGCCTTTCGGGATTTCGGTGCCCGGCACAGCCCGGCCCATGCACCCTGGAACATCGGCACCGCACACGGCGGTGAAACCTGAATGCGCACAGCGGTCCTTTCGTCGAAGGGGCACCGGTGGCCGGGAGCTGCGGTGAAGCTTGCGGCGAATCGCCGGCCATCGAAGCCACCACCGCCGGCGCAGGACGGTGTTGCTCACCGCGTGGGTGAAGCCGGGGTTGTCCTCGATGAGGACAGTGACATCGGTGGGACCCGAGACCGGGTAGTCCGCCGGCGGATCGCTGAAGTGGATCACCTCATCGGCGGTCTCCACCAGCACCGTGACCCGCAGTGTGGTGGGAATTCCGAACAACAGCTGGCGATCCGGGTTGCGGGCCTCACCGATCGCCAAAACCCCACTGGCAACGGTTAACTCGCCTTGGTACACCGGCCTTCCAAGCCCTCGGGTGTCGGTGCCGACCAGGACCCGCACCCGAACCTGGTGACCGAGAAGCTCACCGTCGAACATGCTCATCGTGCGCACCCAGATTGCATGCACAGGCCGCGGCGGAGTCACGACACAGCCCATCGCCTCGTGCGCATAGATCCCCGGCACGCCACGAGCGCCGACATCCTCGATCACCACGACAGCACCGTCGGGTGTCACCTGCGCATCACAGAGCACGGTATTCGTCATCATGGATAGACCCCCAACCCGTGTTCAGCCATCCCGCGGCTGAACACCCCCCGGTGTTTCACCCTGACGCACACTCTGTACCGACCATCGCATATGCCGACTGACGCGTCAACTCGACGTTAACAGATCTTTGCCGGGTTTCGCCATAACCCAGCCCGGCGGTGACTAAGTCGACTGTTCCACAGCTAGCCGACAGCTGGCACCGAGCTAGCTGAACGCCACAGCGATCTCACGCAACGGCATTGTCGCCCAACGCGGCCATTCACCAGAGCTGAAATAGCTGAAGCCCGACTAGAACACCCCGATCGACAAAGTCGCTGCCGGCACACTCACCCACCAGGAGGCAGCGAAACCGAGAAAGCCGCGTTTGCTGCACACCCTCATCGACCGACCCAGACGCGCGATCCACCGATGAGTTGGTGAAGGACTTAGGCGCAACTCACATCGCCGGGATGAGATGAGTGACTCATTCGCCGCCGGTCAGCGGTGGACGGCTGGCGCTGAGGACGCCAAGGCTGGAGTCTCCGTCATAGGTGAGGCGGAGACCCAACCCTGCCACCCAGGTAGTCGTCAATTCGGGCGAGTGCGATGGCGATGGCGTGTATGCCCGAGCATCGACAGTTGACGTCCGGCGCCCCGAAGACGACCATGACCGCATGAATTATGTCGTTACCGGCGGTACTGGATTTATCGGCCGCCGCATCGTGTCCCAGCTCGTGCATGACCGCGACGACGCGCAGGTGTGGGTGCTGGTGCGACGGGAATCGCTCGGCCGGTTCGAGCAGCTCGCCCAGACCTGGGGACCCCGGGCGAAACCGCTGGTAGGAGACCTGGCAGAAGCCGGTCTCGGCCTCAGCGAGGATGCGATCGCCGAACTCGGGGATATCGATCACGTGGTGCATTGCGCGGCGATCTACGACATCACCGCTCCCGAGGCGGCGCAGCGTGCCGCCAACGTCGACGGCACCAACGCCGTCATCGAGCTGACCCGCCGCCTGGACGCCACCCTGCACCACGTGTCGTCGATCGCGGTGGCCGGCAGCTATCCGGGCGTCTATACCGAGGACGATTTCGACGTCGCCCAGAACCTTCCGACGCCGTACCACCAGACCAAGTTCGAGGCCGAACAACTGGTCCGCGGCAGCGGGCTGCGGCACCGGATCTACCGGCCCGCGGTGGTCGTCGGCGACTCCCGCACCGGCGAGATGGACAAGGTCGACGGGCCGTACTACTTCTTCGGGATTCTCGCGAAGCTGGCCGTGCTCCCCCGCTTCACCCCGATGGTGCTGCCCGACACCGGCCGCACCAACATCGTGCCGGTCGACTACGTGGTCTCAGCGATCGTTTCGCTACTGCACAGCCCCGGGCGCGACGGGCAGACCTTCCACTTGACCGCACCGAAAACCATTGGCCTGCGCGGGATCTACCGCGGTGTGGCCAAGGTAGCAGGTCTGCCGCCGCTGCGCGGATCCCTGCCGACGGCGACGGTGACACCGGTGCTCAAGGCCACCGGGCGGGCCAAGGTGCTGCGCGACATGGCGGCCACCCAGCTGGGCATCCCCGCCGAGATCCTCGACGTCGTCGACCTGGCGCCCACCTTCACCGCGGACCGGACCGTAGAGGCGTTGCGCGGCACCGGGATCGAGGTGCCCGAGTTCGCCTCCTACGCCCCGAAGCTGTGGCGGTACTGGGCCGAACACTTGGACCCGGACCGGGCCCGCCGCGATGACCCGGACGGTCCGTTGGTCGGTCGGCACGTCATCATCACCGGGGCCTCCAGCGGTATCGGGCGCGCCTCGGCCGTCGCCGTGGCCCAGCGCGGGGCGACGGTGTTCGCCTTGGCGCGCAGCGCCGGCGCGCTCGACGATCTGGTCGCCGAGATCCGTGCCGCGGGCGGTCAGGCCCACGCCTTCACCTGTGATGTCACGGATTCGTCGTCGGTGGAGCACACCGTCAAGGACATCCTGGGCAGGTTCGGGCACGTCGACTATCTGGTGAACAACGCGGGCCGGTCCATCCGCCGGTCGGTGTCGGCCTCCACCGATCGCCTGCACGACTACGAACGAGTGATGGCGGTCAACTACTTCGGTGCGGTCCGCATGGTGCTGGCACTGCTACCCCATTGGCGCGAAAGACGTTTCGGCCATGTGGTCAACGTGTCCAGCGCGGGAGTGCAGGCCAACAGCCCCAAGTACAGCGCGTACCTGCCGAGCAAGGCGGCCCTGGACGCCTTCTCCGAAGTGGTCGGCACCGAGACGTTGTCGGACCACATCACGTTCACCAATATCCATATGCCGCTGGTGAGCACGCCGATGATCGCGCCGTCGCGCCGGCTCAATCCGATACCGCCGATCACCGCCGAGCACGCCGCCGCGATGGTGGTCCGCGGCCTGGTGGAGAAGCCGGCCCGGATCGACACCCCGGTCGGCACCCTGGCCGACCTGGGCACCTATTTCACTCCCCGGTTGTCGCGGCGAGTGCTCCATCAGATCTACCTGGGCTACCCGGATTCCGCGGCGGCGCGGGGTGAGGCCGCACCGCAACCCGCCCTCGACTCGCCGCCCCCGGTGCCGCGCCGCCCCAAGCGGGCGGTCCGCGCCGCGCGTACCGCCCGGGTGCCCCGGCCGGTGAAGCGGGCCGTCCGGCTGATTCCAGGGGTGCACTGGTAACCGACGGGCCATAAGGTGAGCGACGTGACGGGCGCAGTGAGGCAGCCGGTGTTCGCCGACGTGGATACGGGAGTCGATGACGCGATGGCGTTGGCGTACCTGTTCGCCAGCGCGGACGCCGAGGTCGTGGGCATCGGGTCGACAGCGGGCAATGTGCCGGTCGAGCAGGTATGTGAGAACAATCTGGGCCTGCTTGAACTGTGCGGAATGACCGGTATCGAGGTGTCCAAGGGCGCCGACGGCCCGCTGAGCATTCCGTTGCGCACCGCCGAGGACACTCACGGCCCCGCGGGCCTGGGCTACGCCCGGCTGCCGGCGAGCCGGCAGGTGCTCGCGCCCTATACCACCGCCGACGCCTGGGTCGGCGCCGCGCACGCGTACCCCGGTGAGCTCATCGGACTGGTCACCGGACCACTCACCAATCTCGCGCTGGCGCTGCGCAAAGAGCCGGCCCTGCCGAAGCTGTTGCGCCGCCTGGTGATCATGGGCGGTGCGTTCGACTACCGCGGTAACACCACGGCCGTCGCGGAATGGAACATCAGTGTCGATCCAGAGTCCGCGGCCGAGGTGTTCGCCGTTTGGGGTGCGGCATGGGGTCTGCACAAGCCCACCCATCTGCCGATCATCCTGGGGCTCAACCTCACTGAGAACGCGATCATGACTCCGTCGATCCTGAGCCGGCTCGCGGTGGCGGCGGGGTCCCCGTCGGCTCAGATGAGCGTCCTCGACGATCGCGGTACCCGGTCGGCCGCGAGCAACCCGCTGATCCGGGTACTCGAGGATGCGATGCGGTTCTATTTCGAGTTCCACTTCGACCAGGGGGAGGGTTATCTGGCTCATCTGCACGATCCGCTGGCCGCCGCCGTGGCCCTGGATCCCGACCTGGTGCGGTACCGGCAGGCCACCGTGGATGTCGAGTTGACCGGTACCCTGACCCGCGCCATGACGGTGGCGGACTGGAACGGACGGTGGGGTCGCGACCTCAACGCCCATGTCGGGATCGAGGTCGACCCGGCGGCGTTCTTCGACCGGTTCATCGATCGGGTCGGACCGTTCGCGCAGAGGCTCGGCTAGACCGGGATCTGCGGTGCCGGAGAACTATTCATAGATCCCCTCCACATACCAGCGGCGCTGCCGGTAACACAGCAGCATGGCCGGACCGGGTTCGGCCCTGCTGCCGAGTAGCACCTGCGCCCGCGCGGTCCGGCCGGCCCGCGGCGACCCTGGATCCCACCACCGCTCGTCCACCGGCCAGGGCCCGGCCCACCACTGCAATACCGCGGCCGACTCGGGTGATCTCAGGTGCACCGGATCGGCGGAGAACAGCCCACGGTTGGTCACCCGCACCGGGTTACCCTCTGCGTCAAGCAGTTCCACCGGATCGTCGAGCAGGACAGCCGGCGCGGGCTCGGGTAGCTGCCCCGGCCATGGCTGGTGCGGATCCGCCGCAGGCACCGGTTCGTCCCCCAATGCGGTGAAGGTGATGCGCTCGGCCGGTCCGCGGCCCCCGCTGAGCACCGGTACCTGTACCGCCTCCGGCCCGAGCAGGCCCTGCACCCGCACCAGTGCGCGCCGGGCCCGCAGTCGGTCGTCGTCGCCGGAAGACCCCCACAATGGAAGTTGGAGTGCGCCCGCCGACACCACCTCCACCGGATGCAGCCGCAACGTGGTGATCGGGCCGGTGGGCCCAGCCTGCCCCAGACTCCGTTTCGTCAGCCAGCCGTCCAACTGCCAGCGCACCCGGTCCGCGGTGGCGTCCTCGGTCAACGGTTCGGCACACCGCCAAACCCGGTTCAGCTCTTCCCCGTTGGCGGTGACTGCCTGGATGGCCAGCCTGGTGCAGCCCACGCCCGCCGACTCAAGACTGCGATGCAACTCACCGGCCAGGGATCGACCGGCGAAGGCCGCCGCGTCCACCCGATCGATCGGTGGGTCGCAGTGCCGCACCGCATCGAGATCGCGTTCCGGCTCACGTCCCGACGGGCCGCGGGACTGCTCACCGCGGGCGAACCTATGGGCGACGATCGCGTCGGCGCCGAACCGGGACGCGACATCGGTGCGCGACAACTCGGCGAACTGACCGATATTGCGAATACCCATGCGCCAGAGCAGATCCGTGAGCTCGCCACGTCCAGCCGAGGCCAGACTCGGCTCGGTGGCCAGTTCCCGGATGGACAGCCCGGACAGGAACCGGGCATCCTCCCCCGGCTCGATGATCCGGCCCGCCCGTGCCGCGAACACCGCGGTGGCCAACTGGTCTGCGATCCCGGTCTGGCATTCGGCCCCGGCCGCAGCCACCGCGTCGACCAACCGTTCCGCCGCGGCATGCTCGGACCCGAAATAGCGGGCGGCACCGCGCACCGGCATCACCAGCAGGCCCGGCCGCAGCACCTCCGCCCGCGGCACCACCTCGTCGACCGCCGCCGTCACCTCCTCGAAATGCCGGGCGTCGCGCGCCGGGTCCGCAGTGCTGACATACAGCTGCGGGCATCGGGCCTGGGCCTCCCGGCGCCGCAGGCCACGCCGCACCCCGACGGCCCGCGCCGAGGCCGAACAGGCGATGACCCGGTTGGCGAGCGTCACCGCGACCGGATCCGTTGCGGTCAGGCCGGCCGCCGAAGCCGCCGCCACCGCAGGCCAATCCATGCACCAGAGCGCGAGGACCCGGGACACGCTAGCCACCCACGGCAGCCACGCGCGGCAAGCCGGGGATCCGGCCGCGGGCACGGGTGACCAATCGCACCCGGCCGATCCGTCCGCACCCGGGCACCGGCCCGGCCTCACCCGCGCCGACCACCTCATAACCGCTGACGGTGGCATCCAGCCGGACTTGAGCGCCAGACCAATCGCCTCCGGTGACCAACAGCGTGCACCCCTTCTGCCGGGCCCTCGCCGTCACCGCACGAGCCCGGGCACCCGGGACAGAGCGGCCGCCCAGATCGAGCACCACCAGATCCAGGCCGTCCAGCAGAACCGCGGCCACCTCGACCGGATCAGCACCGGGGTCCGGGATGACCGCGACCCGGCTCAGGTCCGCCCCCATCTCGACCGCGGCCAGCAGGCCCGCCCGTGGCTGGCCGACGATCGCGGCGTGCCCACCGGCAGCCGTCACCGCGGCCACCATGCTCAGCGGTAGCGAACGGGCGCCGGTGAGCACCGCCACCACGCCTCGCGGCAACGCGGCGGGGACCCTCTCGGCAAGGGTTTCCGAAACCTCCAGCAAACTTTCCGAGGCGGGGGCCGGATCGCCCGTGTGCACCCTTCCCTGACTCCGGGCACCTATCTTGGCGGAGACTTCCGCCATCCTGCGGCGCAGATGTTCGACCTGATCAGCGCGGTTTACCAGGCGCGATTCAAGGCTTGAAGCCGCTGTCACAGCAGCACCTCCCGCACCACCAGATTCGATCGTATTCGAACACATGTTCGATGGCTCGAGTAAACACCGCACCGGAACCGTCGTCAAGCGCAGTCCCCCGGCCTGCCCAAACGTCACACCACACCGTCGACCAGCGCAGGAAGGCCTGTTGAATGCCTGTGCGGCACGGTGAACGCTGCGCTAAAGTCTGGGCACCAGAACCCCGCTTCGGAATGGGACTGGTGTGCGGGAACACAGCGAATCACCAGGTAGGCTGTTTATGAACCGTGCGGAATCGATATCGATTTCCCGAAGGCCGGCTCATACACCACTCGGGGGAGAGGTAAGGACCGCAACATGAACTCACATCTGACCCGTCGCGTCTCAGCAGCAGTCGGGGGCGTCGCCATCCTGGCCATGATCGGCTTCACCGCTGCGTGCGGGAACGAGGAGAAGAAGACTCCCGAGACGTCGACGACCACGACGACGACGACGACCAGCACCACCGCGCCTTCGGTCGAGCCGACCGAGAAGTCGATCAGCCCCAGCGGTGGCAACAAGTTCACGCCCACCGTCAAGGCGCCGCCGGCTCCGACCGCCATCCCCGGCGACAACTGACCGGCGACAACCAACGTAGGCACGAGCGAGCCGGGTCTGCTGACATGCGGGCCCGGCACCTCGGAACGTGAACCGCCACCACACGGGCATCGCCCACTGGCTACCGGCGCTGGTGCTCGCCGGTGTGCTGGTCTTCGCCTCTGATCTTCCGATCAACCGTCACTTCTCCGGGCCCAACGTCATCGACGGTCCCTATGCGTCGCTGTTGGCCGCCTCGACCGACCTCGGTCCGGCCCGGCCGCAACAGATCCAGCTGACGGCCGCACTCACCGATCAGCAGCGCCCCAGCGAGCTCATCGACTGGACGCATGATAATGGACTCTCGGTCTCGTGGCGCCCCAGTGACAACTGGGCCATCGTCGAGGGCACCCCGGATGCCATAGCGCGCGCCTTCGATGTCACCGTGCACGACTACCGCGGCCGGCAGGGGCAGCAGTTCTACGCTTCACCGCAACAGCCGGTGGTGCCCGAAGCGCTGCGCGACGAGGTCGCCGAACTCGGACGCATCCTCGGCTACACGCCGCACCACGTGTCCCGTCCGGAGATCGCGCTGGACGTCCCGGATCGTGGACTGACCCCGAGCGCCCTGCTCACCACCTACAACGCGGACAAACTGGCCACCGCCGGCTTCACCGGCAAGGGCACCACCATCGTCATCTTCGCGTTCAGCGGTTACGACCAGAAGGACCTCGACAGCTTCTCCGCCATGTCCGGCCTGCCCCGGTTCACCCCGGAGACGCTCGGCGATCCGCTCCCGGTGGCGCACGGCGAGACGACGATGGACCTCGAACTGGCACATGCCGTGGCCCCCGATGCACACAAGGTCGTCGTGAACGCCCGCCCGACCGTCCAAGGCGATGGCGCCTATCAGAAGATCGGCACGCTGTTCGAGGACACCGACCGTGCCTATCCCGGCGCGATCTGGAGCCTCTCGATCGGCTGGGGTTGCGACAAGCTGCTCACCGCCGCGGACCTCGCCCCGGTCCGATCGGCGCTGCGCACCGCGCAGTCGCACGGCACGACCGCCTACAACGCCAGCGGCGACCTCGCCGGCCTGGAGTGCAAGGGCGGCACCGACTGGGATTCGGTGCCGGGACCCAACGATATCGGGCTGGACTCGGTGTCCTCGATTCCCGAGATGACCAGCGTCGGAGGCACCACCCTGTCCACCGACGACCGTGGCACCTGGCTGGCCGAGCAGACCTGGTTCGACGTCCCGTTGTCCCAGGGCACCGGCGGCGGGCTGTCCGCCCTGTTCGACCTGCCGCCCTGGCAGCGTGCCGCGGCCACGCAGGTGCCTCCCGCCCGCAACACCGGCAAGCGGATGACCCCGGACATCTCGGCGGTGGCGGACCCGTTCACCGGCGTGAAGATCGTGCTCGACGGCAACGTGGTGATCGGTGGCGGCACCTCTCAGTCCGCCCCCATCTGGGCCGGCCTGACCGCCGTGATGGACCAGTATCTGCTCGCCAACGGCGGCAACCTGATCGGTGAGATCAACCCCCTGCTGTACCGCATCGCCACCGGTGCGCCGCTGCCGGCGTTCCGGGATATCACCCTGGGTGCCAACGCCGTTGACGTTGCCGGCCCCGGTTATGACCTGGTCACCGGATTGGGTACGCCCGATATCGACAACCTGGTCCGCAATCTGCTCATCGCACAGAGGATCCAGGCCTGATGACCACCACCTCCGACGGTCCGGACACCTCGCCGGCTCCCGGCATGGTGGAATGCCCCATCTGCCGGGTCGACGTCCCCGCGGGCAAGTACTGCGGGCTGTGCGGGGTACCGCTCTCCGAACATCAGGCCGGTGACGGCCCGCATTGGCTGCGGGCCCGGACCTTCAGTGCCGCACCCGGCCAGCATCTGCTGACACCGTCCATCACCAGCTCACTGTTCCCGCACCTGTCCCCGCGGTCACGCAAGGCATTCCTGCTGGGGCTGGCGCTGCTGGTCGCGGCACTGATCATCGCGACGGTGTTCCGGTTGCCCGCCGCACTCATCACGGTGGCCTCCCTCGGCCTGCCGTTGTTGTTCGCGATGTACATTCGCGAATCCGATCTCGCCAAGGACATTCCGCGCAGCACCCTGGCACTCACCGCGGTGCTCGGGATCGGGCTCGGCGTGGTCTGGGTGCTGCTGACCGGAGCCGCGGTGGCGCGCGCCTACGGCGTACCGCTGGGTGCGGGCATCGCCGGGGGCCGCATCATGCGCGACGGTATCGGCATCCCTGTCGGCGCCATGATCATCATGCTCGTCCCGGCGGTGGTGGTACGCCTGTCCCGGCCCGGTACGCGAGAAGCGCTGGACGGCTACGCAATCGGCGCCCTGGGTGCGCTGACCTTCAGCGGCGCGGCCACCTTGACCCGGCTGGCCCCGCAGTTCACCACCGGCATGGTCGCGCGCGCCCGGCCGCTGGACGGCCTGCTGGTCGAGGCGGGTATCCGCGGGATCGCCGTCCCCCTCACCGCGGCAGCCGTCGGTGGGCTGGTCGGCGCAGCCCTGTGGTTCAGCCGGCCCCCCTCCAAGGTCGGCAAGAACCGCGGGTTCGTGCGCTTCACCCTGATCTCGACCGCCGTGGTCGTCATCGCCGTCTACGCGGGGTTCGGCCTGATCGACGTCGCCCGGGTGCCCCAATGGCTGCAATTGGCCGTGCATTTGACGTTATCGCTGCTCGCCCTGCTGGCCCTGCGTATCGGCCTGCACCTGGCACTGCTGCACGAGGCCCAAGACGAGATGCGGGCCGACGAACCGCTGCTGTGCAACGAGTGCAATCACGTCGTGCCGGATGCCCCGTTCTGCGCGAACTGCGGCGCGGCGATGCACGCGTCGTCGCGATCCTCCCGGAACTCCCGGCGTGAGGAACGCCCGATCCGGCTCGCGGAAGAGGCACCGACAGGCGAGATCGTCGTCGGCCTGACACCCGGCTACTCGCTTCATTCCGGGTCCTTCACCGCCCCACCGCCGTCCAAGACCACGTTCCGCTGGATCGCATTGGTGCTCAGCACCACCATCCTGGTGATCGCCGGTGGGCTCGTCGGACTGTCCGGACTGCTGGCCACCCCGTCCGCACGGTACGTGTGCCCACCGGACTGCGGCCGCCCACCGATGGGGCAGCCGGTGAACGTCAACCCACGTTTCACCGCGGCGGACGGATCCTTCTCGGTGTCCTACCCCTCCCCCGAGTCGGCCTACACGGTCACCAAGACCGATAACAGCGTGACGGCCGTCTTCCAGGTCAGCGACGGCGGCACCCTGCGCCTGTTCAGCGAGCCGGCCCGCGGCCGGTCCCCCCGCGATATCGCGAACACGCTGCTGAAACAGACCTTCCCGGACACCAAGATCGCCTACGAGATTCCCAACGCGATGGTCGGCTACCAGCCCGGCTACGGGCTGGTAGCCGACTGCTGGCCCCAAGGTGCGATGAGCAACTACACCCGGATGCGGGTCGTCGTGCTGGTCTCGGTGAAGAACGACGTCGCACTGGTCGCCGGAGCGGTCGGGCCCTATCACGCTTTCGGCCCGGATTTCGGTTCCGGCAAACCGTCGGCGGTCGGCCTGGAGATCGCCCTGGACATGGGCAAATACGTCAACAGCTTCAGCTGGCGCGGAGACCCGCCCCGCTGATTCTCCGGTGACCCGCGGAGCACCACTCGTCCGCCAATACTGACATTGACAAATGTCATCAATCGTTGGTGTACTCGACGGACGCTTCGACCAAGGGAGGTCCGGATGCCCACCCACCCCACCCGCCGCGGCACCACGGAGCTTCCCGCCCGCGGATCGCTGCAGTCACGGGCAGCGGCCACCGTCGGCGGCTTCACCCTCCGCCCGCTGAGTGGACTCCTTCCGGCCGAACAATTCTGGGGCGTGTGGGCGGCCCGGCAGGTCATCGCCGGGGTGATGGACACCTTCGGCCCCTCGCTGTCCGGCACCAGGGTCGAACCCGTCGATGTGCGCCTGGCCGATGGCCGCCGGGTGGTCGGCGAATGGGTGTACGGCCGAGGCGTCCCGGGGAACCACGACAGTGCGATCTACTACCTGCACGGCAGTGGATACGTGCTGTGCTCACCCCGCACCCACCGCAGACTGACGGCGTGGTTGTCCCGGCTGACCGGGCAGCCGGTGTTCTGCGTCGACTACCGGCTGGCACCGAAGTACCGATTCCCCACCGCCGCAACCGATGTGCGTGCCGGCTGGGACTGGCTGCACACCGAACTCGGGATCGCGCCGGATCGCATCGTGATGGCCGGCGATTCCGCCGGCGGACACCTGGCCGTCGACCTGCTGCTGCAGCCGGGCGTCCCGCATCCCGCGGCGCTCGCGTTGTTCTCCCCGCTCTTCGATATGACCTTCGGCCTGGCCCGCACCCGCGATGCGCTGCGCCGTGACCCGGCGATCAGTCCGCGTGACGCCGCCCGGCTGGTCGGCTTGTACTGCGGCGCAGCCGATATGGCCCACCCGGGATTGACGCTGGACGTCAGGAACGGACGCCGGCTACCACCGACGCTGATCCAGGCCGGCGGGGCGGAGATGCTGCTCGGCGACGCCCGCAGATTGCACGAGGACCTGCGGGCCGCCGGCGCCGACTGCGAACTCCAGGTCTGGCCCGACCAGGTGCATGTCTTCCAGGCCCTGCCCAAGCTCAGCCCCGAGGCCCGCCCGGCCATGCACAGCGCGACCGCATTTCTGGCGGAGGCATTGCACCGCAACACCATCGCCGAAGTCGCCGGATGACCATCGTCGTGGCCGCCCCGCCGGCTGCACCCGCGCTCACCGCGCACGCCGCGCACGCCGCGCTCAGCGGGCCGGCGTAGATGCCGCCACCCCAGCCGCCCCGGCCCCAGGCCGGCGCCATCGCGGCCATCCTGGGTGGTCTGCGCCGGGCACCGCAGCAGATCCGCCGGAGCTCACGCGATGTGGTGGAGACCGCGGTGTCGCAATTGTTCGACGCGGCAGTCCAACCGCACGGGGTGGCGGCGTCCGGTGAGTACCGCATCGAGGAGTTGGCACGACTGGCCGGCAGCACCACCCGCAACATCAGGGTGTATCGGGACCGCGGGCTGCTGCATCCACCGCTGCGGGTCGGCCGCATCGTCCTGTTCAACGACACGCATCTGACCCGGCTGCGGCTGATCACCTCCATGCTCGACCGCGGGTACACCATCGCCCATGTCCACGAGATGCTCAACGCATGGGAGCAGGGCAAGGACATCGGTGATGTGCTCGGCTTGGAGAACGCCATCGCGGGCAGCTGGGCAACGGAGAAATCCGAGCGGATGCCGGTGTCGCAGGCCAGGGAGCTCATCGACGACGACGCGGCCTTCGACCGGCTGTGTGACAACGGCCTGATCAAGCTGGCGGGCGAAGACGCAATCATCCTGCGGCCCAAGTTGATCGAGGCGTTCAACGATATCCGTCGGTACGGGATCGGTATCGACACCCTGATCGACGTCCACGAACGGGTGCTGCCCCACGTGGACGAGATCAGCTCGATCCTGGTGCAGGCCGGGGTGGATCATCTCGCCCACCGGATCAAGCCGGGCGAACCTCTGCCCGCCGATACCGAAGTCGCCGAGCTGATCACGATGCTGGTCCGGTTCCGCACCCAGGCGGTGGCCGCGGTGACGGCGACGCTGGCCGTCTCGATCGAGTCGACGATCGAGAACGTCGTCGCTCAGATGCTCACCGAGTACCTCGGGAAGGATCCCGGCGCGGACGAGCCGACGTAATACCGCCGGCACGTCACGGTGCGGCCCACCGTCCCGGCCGGCGCGGGAAGTGCGCCACCATCCCGGCCCCGTCCGAACGCGGGTCGGAAGCCGCGGCCATGTCATCGCCCGCGACGAACACGACATTGCTCTGTCCCATCGACTCGGTGTGCTGGGGCACCTCCCGCACCGCCAGACCCGACCTGCGCAGCGCGTCCCGCCCCTGGTCGCACAGCTCGGCCTCCACGGTCACGGTGTCGGGGGTGTCACCGTCGGCCTGGCTGCCGACGATCGCCCGGGGATCGGACACCGCGACCGCGGCGGACGCCCCCTCGACGGCCCGCAACAGCACCTGGGTCAGAATCTGGGGCTGGCCCTGACCACCCATGGTCGCCAACACGTGGCGCACCGTCCCGTCGTGCGTCGTCATGGCCGGCATCAACGTGTGTGCGGGCCGTTTGCGCGGTGCGAGCACATTCGGCGATTCAGCGGCCAGCGAGAAACTCGTGCCGCGATTGTGGAACAGCACACCGGTGGCCGGATCGATGAGACCGGACCCGAAGGCGTGATAGACGCTCTGGATCAGGGACACCGCATAGCCGTCGCTGTCGGCGACCGCGATACCGACCGTGTCACCGTGAGGCACCAGCACCGGCCCCGGTACCGGCTCGGTCACGCCGAGCTCACCCAGTGCATCGTTGACCAACGCGCCGCTGTCGACACCGCTATGACGTGGGTCGGCCAAATAGGTCGAACGTAACTGGTTGCCGTGCAGAAAGATCCGCATCAGGGTGCCGATATCCGCGGTCAGCGGGTGGCGCAGCCGAAGTTCCTCGATGGCACGCAACGCTCGCAGCATCAGGAACCCATGGGTGTTCGGCGGGCTGGTGAAGACCGTCAGGTCGCCGAAGCGAGCAGATAGGGGTTCGACGACATCCGGTACGTAGTCAGCGAAATCCCCTGCCGTCAAACATGATCCGCAGCGGCGCAGGTATCCGACCATACTGTCGGCCAGAGCGCCGGTATAAAAGGCGTCGGGGCCGTCGTGGCGCAGCGCGGCCAGGGTGGCGGCCAGCTCCGGCTGAACCAGGACGTCCTCGGTGGTCAACGCCCGACCGCCGGGCCGGAACACCCGGCAGTAGTCCTGCACCTCGGCAAGATCGGCGTTCTCCGGGTCCGCGATATGGCGGGCCAGCGATGACGCCACCGGCACACCACGTTCGGCGACCCGCTGGGCACGTTCCAGGTTCTGCGACCATGGCAGCCGCGCGCCCAGTCCACGCAACACCTCCCACCCCCGGACCGCGCCGGGGACCGTCACCGAATCGGCGCCGCGCAAGGGCAGGGCCGCGCCGTGCCGGGATCTCATCCCGGCGGCGGTGCTGCGCCGGCCCGACCAGCCGGAGGCATTGACACACCGCACCATCGCGTCCGGGGTGCGCACCAACGCGATGAGGTCACCGCCCAGCGCGACATTGTGCGGATAGACGACGGTGAGAACGGCGGCAGCACTGATCGCGGCGTCGATCGCGCTGCCCCCTTCGGCGAAGGCGGCCATACCCGCGTCGGTGGCCAGGGCGTGCGGTGTCGCCAGCGCACCGGTGAAAGTGGACACGATGTGTCGAGCTCCTAGTGAATGGTGGACAGGAATGCCTTGGTACGCGCATGGCGCGGGCTGCCGAACACCTCGTCCGGCGGCGCGTCCTCGATGATGCGGCCGGCATCCATCACGATGATCCGGTCGGCCACCTCACGGGCGAAACGCATCTCGTGCGTCACGACCACCATCGTCATATGTTCGGCGGCCAGCTCACGCATCACGGCGAGCACCTCGCCGACCATCTCGACATCCAGTGCGCTGGTCGGCTCGTCGAACAACATCACCTTGGGCCGCATGGCAAGTGCACGGGCGATGGCCACCCGCTGCTGCTGGCCGCCGGAGAGCTGGCTCGGCCGCGACGACGCCTTGTCGGCCAATCCGACGCGTTCCAGGAGGGCCAGCGCATCCTGTTGTGCCTTGCCTTTCGGCGTACCGAGCACTCGGACGGGACCGCTCCACACGTTCTCCAGCGCGGTCATGTGCGGGAACAGGTTGAAATGCTGGAACACGAAACCGATCTCGCGGCGCCGTTTGGCGAGCTCGGCGGTGCCGACCTTGCGCATGCTGGTCAGATCTCGATGTCCGATCGGCATCCCGGCGATCAGGATCTCACCACTGTCGACCTTCTCGAGATGGTTCAGCGAGCGCAGCAGTGTCGTCTTGCCGGCACCCGAGGGTCCGATCAGGACGACGACCTGTCCACGCCGGACATCCAGGGACACGTCATCGAGGACCTTTCGACCACCCAGGGTGCAGGACACCCCACGCACCGAGACGACTGTTTCGGCAATCGCATCGCTGTCGCTCATCATGCTCTCTTTCAACATTTTTCAGCTCACCCCGGCCGGCTGCGGCGATGCGTCCGAGGTCCGGCGGGCGCCCAGGAGCCGTCGACTGATCGGCACCCGCTGTTCGATACCGAGCTGGCGGGCCAACCGGTTCTCGATGCCGGCCTGGATGAACGTCCAGACCGTGGTGAGGGCCAGATAGTAGATCGCGGCGACGATGAAGATCTCGAAGGTGTGGAACGTGGCGGAACTGATGGCCTGGGTGACCAGGAACATCTCACTGACCCCGATCACGCTGAGCACCGAGGTCGTCTTCATCAGCCCGTTGAACGAGTTGCCCAGCGGGGGCACCATGACCCGCAGCGCCTGCGGGACGATGACCCAACGCATCAGCTTGACCGGTTTCATCCCGAGTGACGCGGCGGCCTCGAACTGCCCCTTCGGCACAGAATCCAGACCGGCCCTGATGATCTCGGCGATATAGGCGCTCTCGTTGACCATCAGGCCGATCACCGCAGCCTGCACGGCGGCCTTGACCGACAACCCCAGGATCGTCACATCACGGAATTGATAGAGACCCACGGCCGCCAGACCGGTGTAGATCAGCACCAGCTGCACCAGCAGGGGTGTGCCCCGGATGGACCAGATGTACACACCGGCCGCCCAGCGCAGCGGCGCCAGACCGGACCGCCGCATCAATGCCACGACGAGCCCCGTCACCGTCGCCAGCACCATCGCGACGACCGAGATCACCACGGTCAGAACCAATCCGTCGAGGAACGGAGCACTGGGTGTGAGCAGACTCTTCCAGAAGAACGGCCAGTCGAAGTTCATCCCGATCGGGTCACTTCTGGATCGACAGATCCGTCTGGCCCCACTGGGCGAGGATCTTGTCGTAGGAACCGTCGTTCTCCAGCGATTGCAACGCCTGCCGGATCGCGTCCTGCAGGACGGTGTTCCCCTTCAGGGTGGCGGCACCGATCTTGATGGTGCCGAACGGCCGGCCCGCCAGCTGGATCTGCGCGCCGGTCTTGGTCGCGTAGTACCCGAGCGTCTCGGCGGTGTCGAGGTAGGCGTCGACCTGACCGTTCTGAACCTGCTGTATCGAGACGTCGGCGTGGTTGTTGCGGTTGATGTCGATGGCCTGTTGCCCGGCTGCGGTGCATTTGTCGGACTGTTCCTGGGACAACGCCTCGGCCGTGGTGCCGACCGCGACCATCACTTTCTTACCGCACAAGCTGTCGTCCATTCCGGTGATCGCCGCGGGGCGCTGTTTGGCCACGGCGATACCGGTTCCCGAGTAGACATACGGTACGAAATCGACGACCTTCTCGCGCTCGGGCTTGATGTAGAGCTGCGCCATGATCACGTCGCATTGCTTGGCCTGCAGGGTAGGAATGACTGCGGCAAAAGCGGATTGGACGAATTGCGGTTGCAGGCCCAGATTCTGGGCGATCGCCTTGCCGAGGTCGACCTCGCTGCCCACCAGAGCGCCGGTCTCGTCGTGGTAGACGTTGGGCGGCGTGCCGTCGTTGGGGGCACAGATCTTCAGCGTGCCCGCCTCCAACACGGCCGGCGGCGCCACCTTGGCCGGGCCGGAGGCGACCGGCGTCGAGGGGGTGGGCGACGAACAGCCCAGTACGAACAGCGCGATACCTGCCGTGACGGCACCGAGTGCGGTCTTCCTCACGATTCCTCCCGGATCCATCAGGCCGACTGCTCGCGGCCCTCTCTATCGAACGATAGGGGACTATCGGTCGATAGAGGCGCCGAATCGGATCACTTCATGAGGAATTAACAACAACCGTCGAGACGAGGGCGCAGGTCAGCCGCCGGCCGGGACCGCGGCCTCACTCAGCCGGCGCTGCGTCACGGCGCGGATCCGGTCCAGATCGGCAGGCTCGACCAGCAGCGCGCGCAGCACGAAGTCCGCAGCTTGCAGTGGTCGCTGCACCCGCATCCGGCCCCTCGGTCCGCCCTGTTCGCGAAGGGTCTCGAACAGCACTCCGTTGGCCGCGCGCAGCACGAAGCCGGCATCGCATTCGACGAATTCCCCGTCGCGTGTGCCCGAACGGATGAGTTCCTCGACCAGATCGTGGAATATCTCGATACCGCGCTTCTCCTGCACGAACTCCGGCATCGCCAGCACCGCGTCCTGGTACAGGCCGCGCGCGTCGAAGGGCTGCACCAGCATTTCGCGGACGTCACTGGCGACGGTCAGATGCAGCTTCTCCCCCCACGTCGTCTGTTCGGCCAGACGGCTGCGCACACGGCCGATGGACGGGCCGAGGTCCATGTCGATCAGGGTCCGGAAGATCTCGTGCTTGGCGCTGAAATGGTGAAACAACGACGGTTGGCGAATCGCGACCGCTTCGGCGATATCCCGCGTCGAGGTACCGAAATAGCCGCGCTGGGCGAACAATTCCGAGGCGGCGAGCAGGATCCTGCCTCGTGTCGAGGTCCAGTCCACCGGCGTCGGCTGCCAGTCCGCCATGTACTTCACCGGGCCGGCTACTCCCACTCGATGGTGCCCGGCGGCTTGCTGGTGATGTCCAGCACCACCCGGTTCACCTCGGACACCTCGTTGGTGATGCGGGTCGAGATCCGCTCCAGCACGTCATAGGGCACCCGGGTCCAGTCCGCGGTCATGGCGTCCTCACTGGACACCGGTCGCAGCACGATCGGGTGTCCGTAGGTGCGGCCGTCGCCCTGCACACCCACCGAGCGGACATCGCCGAGCAGCACCACCGGGCACTGCCAGATCTGGTGGTCCAGGCCGGCGGTGGTCAGTTCCTCACGAGCGATCGAATCGGCGCGGCGCAGGGTGTCCAGCCGCGAGGCGGTCACCTCGCCGACGATGCGGATACCCAGCCCGGGTCCCGGGAAGGGTTGGCGCGCAACGATTTCCTCGGGAAGTCCGAGCTCTCGTCCGACCGCCCGGACCTCGTCCTTGAACAGCAGCCGCAGCGGCTCGACGAGCGTGAACTTCAGGTCGTCGGGCAGGCCGCCGACGTTGTGGTGGCTCTTGATGTTCGCCGTGCCGGTGCCGCCGCCGGACTCCACCACGTCCGGGTAGAGCGTGCCCTGCACCAGGAAGTCGATATCGAATTCACTGAGCGAATCGCGCACCGCACCTTCGAAGGCGCGGATGAACTCACGGCCGATGATCTTGCGCTTGCCTTCGGGATTGGTGACCCCGGTCAGCGCCTCCAGGAAACGGTCGGCGACATCGACGGTCACCAGGTTGGCCCCGGTGGCGGCGACGAAGTCCCGCTGCACCTGGGCCCGCTCCCCCGCCCGCAACAGGCCGTGGTCGACGAACACACAGGTGAGCCGGTCCCCGATGGCGCGTTGCACCAGCGCCGCGGCGACCGCGGAATCCACGCCGCCGGACAAACCGCAGATCGCCCGGCCGTCGCCGATCTGTTCGCGGACCTGCTCGATGAGCTGGTCGGCGATATTGGCCGGTGTCCAGGTCGCGCCGATCCCGGCGAAATCGTGCAGGAACCGGCTCAGCACGTGCTGGCCGTGCGGCGAATGCAACACCTCGGGGTGGTACTGCACACCCGCCAGCCGCCGAGCCCGGTGCTCGAAGGCGGCCACCGGCGCGCCGGCACTGGTGGCGACCACGTCGAAGCCGTCTGGAGCGTCGGTCACCGCGTCACCATGGCTCATCCACACCGGCTGGGTGGCGGGCAGCTCCGAATGCAATTGCCCGCCGGAGACTTTCAGCTCGGTGCGGCCATACTCGCTGGTGCCGGTGTGCGCGACGGTGCCACCGAGCGCCTGGGCCATGGCCTGGAAGCCGTAGCAGATACCGAAGACCGGGACATCGAGGTCGAACAGTGCGGGATCCAGTTTCGGCGCCCCTTCGGCGTAGACACTGGCCGGACCGCCGGAGAGCACGATGGCTTGCGGGTCGCGGGCCTTGATCTCCTCGACCGTCGCGGTATGCGGGATGACCTCGGAGAACACTCTGGCTTCGCGCACGCGCCGCGCGATCAACTGGGCGTACTGAGCCCCGAAGTCGATGACCAGGACAGGGCGGGTCTGCGATGACGCGCTCGCGCGAAGAGCGTCTTCCGAAGCTGATTCCACCTGCTCAGTCTAGTGAGGGGCTGCGCAGCACCGCCCTCTCGGCTCGGGTTTGTCACGCACGCCGCAGGGTACCCACCCAGCGGCGTCGTCCCCGACACCCCGGAGACACCACCCACGAGACGCCGCACGAAAGGAGCCACGGTGACCGGAAACCAGCCCACTCCGACGACCACGGACGCCGGCATCCCCGTCTACAGCGACGAGCATTCGCTGACCATCGGCCCGAACGGCCCGATCCTGCTGCAGGATCACTACCTGATCGAGCAGATGGCGACCTTCAACCGAGAGCGGATCCCGGAACGCCAGCCGCACGCCAAAGGCGGCGGCGCCTTCGGCCATTTCGAGGTCACCCACGACGTCAGCGCCTACACCAAAGCGGCGGTGTTCCAGCCGGGCACCAAGACCGAGACGCTGACCAGGTTCTCGACCGTGGCGGGTGAACGTGGCAGCCCGGACACCTGGCGGGACCCGCGTGGATTCGCGACCAAGTTCTACACCGCCGACGGCAACTTCGACATGGTCGGCAACAACACCCCGGTCTTCTTCATCCGGGACCCCTTGAAATTCCAGCATTTCATCCGGTCGCAGAAGCGCCGCGCCGCCAACAACCTGCGCGACCACGATATGCAATGGGATTTCTGGACGCTGTCCCCGGAATCGGCGCATCAGGTGACCTGGCTGATGGGCGACCGCGGCATCCCGAAGGACTGGCGGCACATGAACGGCTACTCCAGCCACACCTACAGCTGGATCAATGCGGCCGGCGAGATCTTCTGGGTGAAGTATCACTTCAAGTCCGACCAGGGCGTCGAGTTCCTGACCCAGGACGAAGGTGACGAGCTGGCCGGCGTCGACGGTGACGCCCACCAGCGCGATCTGTACGACGCGATCGAGCGCGGCGAGTTTCCGAGCTGGACGCTGAAGATGCAGATCATGCCGTTCGAGGACGCGAAGGACTACCGGTTCAACCCGTTCGATCTGACCAAGGTGTGGCCGCATGCGGACTATCCGCTGATCGATGTCGGCAGGCTGACCCTGAACCGCAATGTCAGCGACTACCACACCGAGATGGAGCAGTCGGCGTTCGAACCCAACAACGCGGTGCCGGGTACCGGTTTGAGCCCCGACAAGATGCTGTTGGCCCGCGACTTCGCCTACGCCGACGCGCACCGCGCCCGGCTCGGGGTGAACTACAAGCAGATCCCGGTCAACACGCCGAGAACCGAGGTGCACAGCTACTCCAAGGGCGGCGCCATGCGCGTCAAGAACGTGACCGACCCGGTGTACGCACCCAATTCCTACGGCGGCCCCCAGGCCGACCCGGCGCGGACCGGCGAGCCGCTCTGGCACGCCGACGGCGACATGGTTCGCGCCGCGTACTCCTTGCATGTCGAGGATGACGACTGGGGTCAGGCGGGCACTCTGGTGCGCGATGTGCTCGATGACGCCGCTCGGGATCGGTTGGTGTCCAACATCTCCGGCCACCTGTCCAAGGGTGTGTCCGATCCGGTGCTGGAGCGCGCGTTCGAGTACTGGCGCAATGTCGACAAGGATCTCGGCGATCGGGTGGCGGCCGCCGTCGGCAAGGGCAGCTGATCAGCCCGGGGTGAGGATCCGCGCGGCGGCCGCGGCGGCCGAGGTGTGCATGGCCGCGTCGGGCGCCTCGGACAGACCCGTGGCCGATCGCAGGAACGGTTCGAACAGGCGCCAGCCCAGTTGCAGGGCAACGGCATTGGCCACGGCCAGCCGGCCGGCTTGCTCGTCTGCGAACTCCGGCAGCACCTGGTCCAGCAGCAGCGCAATGTTGGGGAAGTGCGTCTGCAACCGGCCCACCGGATAACCGTCGAGCAGAGCCCTGGCCATGACGCGGGTGTGCCGGTCGGTGGCACGTTCGATGTCCTCGGCCGGGGCGTCGGCGGCGACCAGGACGCGCAGGGCGGCGCCCAGATGGTCCAGCACCGCGCCGACCAGTCGTTCCTTGGTGCCGAAGTGGCGGTACACCAGGCCGTGGTTGACCCGGGAGCGGGTGGCGATATCGCGAATGGAGGTGGCGGACGGCCCGCAGTCGGCGAACAGTTCGGCCGCGGCGTCCAGGACAGCCGCGACCACTTCGTCGCGGCCCGCTGGTGGCGCGTTTGTAGTCACTTGACTACACTAGCCCATATCGCGTGTAGTCACCTGACTACACCGCCTCGGCCAGCGCAAAGGATCGACATGACCATCACCGTGACCCAACTCGGCAGCCGTATCGGCGCCCGCATCGACGGCGTGGAGCTGACCGGCGATCTCGACGCCGGCACGGTCGCCGAGATCCGCGCCGCCCTCCTCCGGCACAAGGTGGTGTTCTTCCGCGACCAGCACCACCTCGACGACAACCGCCAACAGGCCTTCGCCCGACTGCTGGGCAGCCCCGTCGGGCACCACGCCTTCACGCGGCACGGCGGGGTCATCGCGCCCATCGATTCCGAGTACGCCAAGGCCACCCGCTGGCACACCGATGTCACCTTCATGCCGGACTATCCCGCCATCTCCGTGCTGCGCGCGGTGACCCTGCCCCGCTACGGCGGTTCGACGCTGTGGGCGTCGACCGCCGCCGCCTACGACCACCTGCCGGCACCGCTCAAGCACCTCGTCGAGAATCTGTGGGCACTGCACAGCAACCGGTACGACTACGCCGCGGCGCAGGGCGAGATCACCGACACCCAGCGCGCCCTGCGGGAGGCGTTCGAGAAGCCGGATCTGCGCGCCGAGCACCCGGTGGTGCGGGTGCACCCCGAGACGGGCGAACGGACCCTGGTCGCCGGGGATTTCGTCCGCGGCCTGCTCGGCCTGGACAGCCACGAGTCACATGCCCTACTGGAATTGCTCCAGCGTCGGATCACCATGCCCGAGAACACCATTCGCTGGACCTGGGTACCGGGTGACGTCGCCATGTGGGACAACCGGGCCACCCAGCATCGCGCCGTCGACGACTACGACGACCAGCGCCGCGTCATGCACAGGGTCACCCTGGCCGGCGACGTGCCCGTCGACGTGTACGGACAGCGCAGCCGCGCCGTCGGTGACACCGTGCACCAACAGGCCGGCTGACGTCACCACATCGCCGAGCATGCCCACAGCCGGAAACGGGCATGGTGGAGTGGTACCCGTCCGCCACCGGAAAGCGAGGGCTGTCATGCTCGGCCTGCCCAAGAACGTGCACGCGTGCCTGTTCGACCTCGACGGTGTCCTCACCGACACCGCCAGCGTGCACAAAGCGGCATGGAAGGCGATGTTCGATGAGTACCTGCGCGAGCATGCCGACCGCACCGGTCAGTCGTTCGTTCCGTTCGACATCGACCAGGACTACCTGAGCTACGTCGACGGTAAGCCCCGCGAGGACGGTGTGCGCACCTTCCTGAACAGCCGGGGTATCGACCTGCCCGCGGGCACACCCGACGACGGTCCCGACGCCGAGACGGTGGCCGGTCTGGGCAATCGAAAGAACCAGATGTTCCAGAAGGTTCTGCACACCGAGGGCGTCGAGGTGTTCGACGGCTCCCGGAGGTATCTGAAAGCGGTCGCCGCCGCCGGCCTGGGCGTGGCGGTGGTGTCGTCCAGCGCCAACACCCGCGAGGTCCTCGAGGTGACCGGGCTGGCCCGGTACGTGCAGCAGCGCGTCGACGGCGTCACCCTGCGCGAGGAACACCTCGACGGCAAACCGGCACCGGATTCGTACCTGCGTGGGGCCGAATTGCTCGGCGTCGCGCCCTCGGCCGCCGCGGTGTTCGAGGACGCCCTGTCCGGGGTGGAGTCCGGGCGAGCCGGACACTTCGGCCTCGTCGTCGGGGTCGACCGGGTCGGTCAGGCCGACCAGTTGCGCGCCCACGGCGCCGATATCGTCGTCACCGACCTCGCCGATCTGCTGGAGGCCGGCCGATGATCGACCACGACGCCTTCCCCATCGAACCCTGGCGTATCCGCGAGACACGGCTGGACCTCGACCTGCTGGCTCAGTCCGAATCCATCTTCGCGCTGTCCAACGGGCACATCGGGCTGCGTGGCAACCTCGACGAGGGCGAGCCGCACGGACTACCGGGAACCTATCTGAACTCGTTCTACGAAACCCGGGCCCTGCCCTACGCCGAAACCGGCTTCGGCTATCCCGAAGCCGGCCAGACGATCGTCGACATCACCAACGGAAAGCTGCTGCGCCTGCTGGTCGACGACGAGCCGTTCGATCTCAGGTACGGCGAACTGATCGACCACGAACGGGTTCTCGACCTGCGCGCCGGCACCCTCACCCGGGTGGCCCAGTGGCGCTCCCCGGCCGGCAAGCAGGTGAAGATCACCTCGACCAGGTTGGTGTCGCTGACTCAGCGCAGCGTCGCGGCGATCGAGTACGTGGTCGAGGCGGTCGACGAATTCAGCCTTGTCACAGTGCAATCGGAGTTGGTGGCCAACGAGGACCAACCCGAGATGTCCGCGGATCCGCGGGTGGCCGCGGGACTCGATCACCCGCTGGAGGCGGTCTCGCACGAGCACACCGAACACAGCGGCCTTCTGGTGCACCAAACCCGCAACAGCGGCCTGATGATGGCGGCTGCGATGGACCACGAGGTCGAGGTGCCCGGGCGCGTCGAGGTGACCACCGAGGCGCGTGCCGATGTGGCGCGTACGACGGTGATCTGCGGTCTGCGGCCGGGTCAGAAACTGCGCATCGTCAAGTATCTCGCCTACGGATGGTCCAGCCTGCGGTCGCGCCCGGCGCTACGCGACCAGGTCGCCGGGGCATTGGCCGGCGCCCGCTACAGCGGTTGGCAGGGTCTGTTGGATGCCCAACGCACCTACCTCGACGAGTTCTGGGATGCCGCCGATGTCGAGGTGTGGGGTGATCCGGACAGCCAGCAGGCCGTCCGGTTCGGGTTGTTCCACGTGCTTCAAGCCAGCGCCCGCGCCGAGCGCCGGGCCATCGGCGGTAAGGGGCTGACCGGAACGGGTTATGACGGCCACGCTTTCTGGGACACCGAGGGGTTCGTGCTGCCGGTTCTGACCTACACCAAACCGCATGCCGCCGCCGATGCCCTGCGCTGGCGCGCAGCGACTTTGGATCTCGCCAAGGACCGTGCCGAGCAGCTCGGGCTCTCGGGCGCCAGTTTCCCCTGGCGCACGATACGCGGTGAGGAGTGCTCGGCCTACTGGCCGGCGGCCACGGCCGCCTGGCATATCAACGCCGATATCGCGATGGCCTACGAGCGCTACCGACTGGTGACCGGCGACGACAGCCTGGAACGCGAATGCGGGCTGTCGGTGCTGGTGGAGACGGCGCGACTGTGGATCTCGCTGGGCCACCACGATCGGCACGGGGTATGGCACCTCGACGGGGTCACCGGTCCGGACGAATACACGGCGCTGGCAAGCGACAATGTGTTCACCAATCTGATGGCCGCCCTGAATCTGCGGGTGGCGGCCGACGCATGCCGGCGCCATCCCGACGGCGCCGCGGCCATCGGGGTCACCACCGAGGAGACCGCGGCGTGGCGGGATGCCGCCGCGGCAGTGCACATCCCGTTCGACCGCGAACTCGGGGTGCACTCCCAGTCCGAGGGTTTCACCAGCCTGGCCGAGTGGGATTTCACCGAGAACACGAACTATCCCCTGCTGCTACACGAACACTACGTCCGGTTGTACCCGGCCCAGGTGCTCAAACAGGCGGACCTGGTCCTGGCCATGCATTGGCAGAGTCACGCCTTCACCGCCGAGCAGAAGGCCCACAATGTCGACTATTACGAGCGTCGCACCACCAGGGATTCCTCCCTGTCGGCGTGCACCCAGGCGGTGCTGTGTGCCGAGGTGGGCCATCTGGAACTGGCCCACGACTATGCCTATGAGGCGGCCCTGATCGACCTGCGCGATCTGCACCACAACACCCGCGATGGTCTGCACATGGCCTCGCTGGCCGGCGCCTGGATCGCGCTGGTGGCCGGGTTCGGTGGCCTGCGTGACGACGAAGGCGTGCTGGCGCTGGACCCGCACCTGCCCGACGGGATCGACCGATTGCGATTCCGGTTGCGCTGGCGCGAATTTCGCCTGACCGTCGATGCCACTCACGCAGAGGTGATCTACAGCCTGCGCGACGGCCCGCACTCGCACCTGACGATCCGGCACGCCGGGGCCGAACTCACCGTCAGCACTCAGGAGCCCACCACTGTCGCCGTGTACGTGCGCAAACCCCTGCTGCCCGCGCCGTCGCAGCCACCCGGCAGGGAACCGATCCGGCGCCGGCTCGGTTCTGATGTCACATCTTGATCGCGGGCATCAGCCGCGTCATGTTCCACATCCGGTTGCGCCGGGCCGACAGCGAGGAGATCACCAACGCCCCGGCCCAGATGATCAGCAGCGCGATCACGGCCTGCCACAGCCGGTGATCGATACCGCCGAGGATCAACTGGCGTAATCCGTTGACCCCGTAGGTCATCGGGTCGTAGTTGTGGAAGACCTGGAACGGCCGGGAGGTGGTCTCCACCGGGTACATGCCGCCGGCGCTGACCAGCTGGAGCATCAGCAGCGCCATGATCAGCACGCGCCCCACCGCCGGTCCGACGAGGGCGTTGATCGCTTGGGTGGCCGCGACGAACGCGCACGAGATCAGCACCATGAAGGCCAGCATCGCCACGGGATGGGCCGCGTGCATACCCAGCGCGAACCGCACCACGCAGTACAGGATCACCGCCTGGCACAGCCCGATCGCCACCGCCGGCAGATAGCTGGCCAACACCACCCGGATGGCCAGGACCTCCGCGGCGATCGGCCGGGTCTGCAACGGCCGCAGCACCATCCAGAGCACCAGGGCACCGAAGAACAGCGCCAGGGTGATGAAGAACGGGGCCATACCCGTGCCGAAGTTGGGCGCGGCGTTCTCGTGCGCGGTTTCCAGATGCACCGGACCACCGATGGTGTCGGCGATCGACTCCTTCTGCTGCGCGCTCCAGTCCGGGACTTGCTTGGCACCGTCGGCGAGCTTGGTCGCAAGCTCTGCCGATCCGGCGCGCAGCTGGCCGGTGCCCGTCTTCAACTGCTGGGCGCCGTTGTCGAGTTTGACTATTCCGCTTGACAATTCGGCGCTGCCGGAGGCGAGTTTCTGGGCACCGCCACGCAGTTCGTTGAGTTTGTCGGTGAGCTCCTGACCCTTGGCCCCCACCTGATCCAGGCCGGTGCCCAGCGGGCTGCCCGGGGTGCGCATCGACGAGGTCATGGATATCGCGGCGTTCTCCGCGTCGGTCAGCTGCTGACGGATCTGCGGGGTGAACTGGTGCGCCTGCAACTGGTCCTGCACGCCGCGCAGCGTTCCGGCGGCACTGTTGGCCAACGGATCTGCGCTGGTGGAGAGCTGGTTGATCACCGCGGTGAGCGAGTCGGCCGCGGTGTCCTGAGCGATGGCGATGGCACCGATCTGGTCGTTGGCCTGGCGCAGGGCGGCCGTGCCCTGTTGCAGCTTGTCGGTGTCGCCACCGATCTGCGCGAGGGCCCGGGTCACCGCGACCAGCGGGTCGGTGGCCTTGGTGATGCCGTCGGAGAGCTGTTGGGCGCCGGTGGCCAATTGCGCCGAGCCAGACCGCGCGGTGTGCAGACCCGCGGACAGTGCGGCGGCGCCGTCGTCGACCTTGACCGCGCCGTCGGCGAGCTGGTGGGCCCCGTCGGCCGCCTGTTTGATGCCGGCCCCCGACGAGACCACCACGGACAGCACCTGATTGACGGCCTGCCCGGAGATCCTGGTGGACACCGCATTGAGCACCTGGTCGGTGGCGGTGCGCCCGATACTCGACGAGATGTAGTTGTTGGCGTCGTTGTAGACCGCGATCAGGTTGGCCTGTTTCGGCTGCCCGGTCAGCGGTGAGGCGATGGCTTCGCTGAAGTCCGAGGGCAATTCGAGCATGAAGTAGTACTTGCCGTGTTCGACCCCGGTGCGCGCCTCGTCATCGCTCACGACATTCCAGTCCATGCTGCCGTCGGCAGTCAAGCTCTTGGCGATCTCGTCTCCGACGTTAACCTGCTGCCCGGACACCACCGCGCCGCGGTCCGAATTGACCAGCGCAACAGGCATTTTGTTGACATGGCCGAAGGGATCCCAGTAGGCCCACAGGTACAGCGCGCCGTACACCAGGGGCAGCAGCATCAGCACCACGATCGCCACCCGGGTCAGCCGACTGCGGGCAAAGCGTTTGATCTCGGAGCCGAAGGCGAGTCCTGCCAGCGGGGATGAGCCGCTTGCGCGAAGACCATTCAATACCGATGAGCCGCTTGCGCGAAGACCATTCAACACCGATGAGCCGCTTGCGCGAAGACCTTTCAGCATCAGGAGTCCTTTCCGGTCAGGCTGCGGTGATCGTGGAGGTCGTGGTCGGGTGCATCTGCGCCCAGCGGATTGGTCACGCCCACCACGACGGTCTGCGTTTCGGCGAGGGCGCCGAGCCGCTGGACGGCCAGCGCGCGGCGGGCGTTGTCCCGAACCTGTTCGAGATCGCCGACCACCAGGATCGGCCGATCCGAGAACCGGGCCAGGGTGACCCGAAGCAGGAACAGGTCCAGATCGGACAGTTCACTGATGAAGGTCGTGGCCGACGGCGCCGGGATCTCACCGAACACCTCGCGCAGGGCGGTCTCGCCGGCCTCGATCGGCACCTGCCGGTACCACGGCGCCAGCCAGCGGCGCTGCTCGGCGAGCACGGTCGCCACGGTCACCGAGTCCTCCAACTCGTCGATATCGTCGAACGCCGCGATCGAGCAGTGTCTGCGGATCTCGCGCGGCCGGGTGTCGCCGCAGACGGTGACGGTGCCGTGGGTGGGTTTCAGGCGGCCGGCCAGGGTCAGCAGGAGCGCGGTCTGACCCCAGCCGCCGGGCATCTGGATGGCGTGGAAACCACTGCTCAGCTCGAGATCGATATCCGAGAACAACGGTCCGTGTTCACCGTCGACGCCGAGCCCGACGGCCGTGATCAGCGCCGGAGCGGCGTCGACGGATTCGTCGGCGGCCGGGGCGTCCTGCGCGTCTGCCATCTCTCAACCTCTCCGAACAATTTCGATACCATCTGGTATCGATTCGATACTGTCGAGTATGCTGTCGTCCATGTCCTCTGTCAAACCCGCTCGGACCCGCCCCACGCGCGATGAGGTGCGCGATCGGATACTCGACGCGGCGCTGGAGGTGTTCGCCGCGGAGGGTTTCGCAGGCACCACCATCGACGCGATCGGCCAGGCGGCCGGCTTCACCAAGGGTGCGGTGTACTCCAACTTCGAATCCAAGGATGAGCTGTTCCTCGCCTTGCTCGACCGCCAGTTCGAGACGCGCAGCGCCTTGATCGCGACGGCGTTCGGTGCCGGCCGTGGCGACATCAAGGCGACAGCCGAGGCACTCAGCCGATCCATGCTCGGGTCGATCCACGACGAGAGCCAGTATCAGCTGGTGCTTTTCGAGTACTGGCTGCGCGCCGTACGCGACCCCGCACTACGCGACCGGCTCATCGCACGCAGACGCGCCGCCGTCGAGCAGGCCATGCAGGTCGTCGAGGGCGCCCAGACCGGGCTACCCAGTCAGCGGCTGGCCGACCTGGCCCAACTCGTCGTCACCGTCACCGCGGGTGTCGCGCTGGAAGAGATGCTGCAACCCGGGGTCATCCGCGCCGACATGATCGAGCGCCTCATCACCCGATTGCTCGAATCGGTACCCGGTGAACCCGTCAGCCCGCAGAGCTGACGGGGTGAATCGGCAACCGGCGCAGGGCACCCGGCGCGTCGGCGGGGACCACCGGACGGACCGGCGCGACCGGAGCCAGGCGCTGATAGGGCTCCCCCTGCGCGGGACGCTGGTCCTGCTCACCCTTGTTCGGCCACATCGAGGCCGCGCGCTCGGCCTGCGCGGTGATCGAAAGCGACGGATTCACACCGAGATTGGCTGAGATCGAGGCGCCGTCGGTGACGTAGAGCGTCGGATAGTTGTACACCCGGTGATACGGGTCGATGACACCGGTCTCGGCACTGTCACCGATCGCCGCCCCACCCAGGAAGTGCGCGGTGAGCGGAATGTTGAACAGCTCGCCCCACGTGCCGCCGGCCACACCGTCGATCTTCTCCGCGATCCGGCGGGTCACCTCGTTGCCGGCCGGGATCCAGGTCGGGTTGGGCTCACCGTGGCCCTGCTTGGACGACATCAGCCGCTTGCCCAGCGGTCCGCGTTTGGTGAACGTGGTGATCGAGTTGTCCAGGTGCTGCATCACCAGCGCGATGACGGTGCGCTCACTCCAGTGTTGCGGGTTGAGCAGCCGGATCATGCCGCGCGGATCGTCGCCGGCCAGCTGCAGGAACTGCCGCCACCGCGGGGTGTCGGTGCCCTGCGGCCCCGCGCCGTCGGTCATCAGCGTCTGCAGCAGGCCCATGGCATTGGAGCCCTTGCCGTAGCGGACCGGCTCGACGTGGGTGTCGGCGGTCGGGTGGATCGACGAGGTGATGGCGACGCCGTGGGTCAGGTCACGGCGCGGGTCCACCGTGAGGGTCTGGGCACCCACGATGGACTCGGAGTTGGTGCGGGTCAGCACGCCCAGACGCTGCGACAGCTTGGGCAGCTTGCCGGTGTCACGCATCTTGAACAGCAGCTTCTGCGTGTTGTACGTGCCGGCCGCGACAATCAGGTTGGTGGCGGTGAACGTCTTGCGCTTGCGGCGCAGCTTGCTGCCGGTCCGCGCGGTGCTGACCTCCCACAGCCCATCGGGCCGCTGACCGAAGCTGGTCACCGTCGTCATCGGGTGCACCTGCGCTCCTGCGGCTTCCGCCAGGCCCAGGTAGTTCTTCACCAGGGTGTTCTTGGCGCCGTGGCGGCATCCGGTCATGCATTCTCCGCATTCGATGCAGCCGGTGCGGGCCGGTCCCGCGCCGCCGAAGTACGGGTCCGGGACGGTCTTGCCCGGCGCCTTCTCCCCGTCGGGTCCGAAGAACACCCCCACCGGGGTGGCGACGAAGGTGTCCCCGACACCCATGTCGTCGGCGACCTCTTTCATCAACCGGTCGGCGTCGGTGAAGGTCGGGTTGGTGACCACACCGAGCATGCGCTGCGCCTGCTCGTAGTGCGGCATCAGCTCGGAGCGCCAGTCGGTGATCCCCGCCCACTGCTTGTCGGCGAAGAACGGCTCCGGTGGCACGTACAGGGTGTTGGCGTAGTTGAGCGAGCCGCCGCCCACCCCGGCGCCGGCCAGGATCATGCAGTTACGCAGCAGATGGATGCGCTGGATGCCGTACATGCCCAGCTGGGGCGCCCACAGGAAGCGGCGCAGATCCCAGGAGGTTTTGGCGAAGTCGGCGTCGGAGTATCGCGGGCCGGCCTCCAGGACCCCCACCCGGTAACCCTTCTCGGTCAGTCGAAGGGCGCTCACGCTGCCCCCGAAACCCGAGCCGATGATCAAGACGTCATAGTCCGGCTGCATGTGACCAGTATGACGCTACCGACAGGTAACTTCTAGACAGGAACGCCTAACTTGTAAAGAAAAGCCGGGTCGATCAGGCTGCTCACGCCCCCACGGTCAGGCCGACCTTCTGAAATTCCTTCAGGTCGCAGTACCCGGCCTTGGCCATCGACCGCGCCAGCCCGCCGACCAGATTCAGCGAACCGAACGGGTCGTCCGACGGTCCGTCGAGCACCTGCTTGAGCGAAGGCCGGTCGCCGAGGGTCACCTGCAGCAGCGCACCGCGCGGCAACGACGGATGCGCGGCCGCGGACGGCCAGAACCAGCCGCCGCCCAACGCCTCGGCGGCGGTGGCCAGCGGGGTCCCCAGCACCACGGCGTCCGCACCGCAGGCGATCGCCTTGGCCAGATCACCGGAGGTGTGGATATCCCCGTCCGCCAGCACGTGCACGTAGCGCCCGCCGGTCTCGTCCAGGTATTCGCGGCGCGCGGCGGCCGCGTCGGCGATCGCGGTGGCCATCGGGACGCTGATACCCAGCACCTCGTCGCTGGTGGTCACGCCCCGGGTGGAGCCGTAGCCGACGATGACGCCGGCCGCACCGGTGCGCATCAGGTGCAGCGCGGTGCGGTGGTCCAGCACACCGCCGGCGACCACCGGGATGTCCAGTTCGGAGATGAACGTCTTCAGATTGAGGGGCTCGCCATCTTGGGCCACCCGCTCGGCGGAGATGATCGTGCCCTGGATGACCAGCAGGTCGATTCCCGCGGCCACCAGAGCCGGCGTGAGAGCCTGTGCGTTCTGCGGGCTGACCCGCACCGCGGTGGTCACCCCGGCCTCGCGGATACGGGCCACGGCCGCACCCAGTAGTTCGGGATCCAGCGGGGCGGCGTGCAGCTGCTGCAGCAACCGGATGGCCGCCGTTTCATCGGATGCAACAGCAGCAACTTCAGTGACCTGGGCGATCTTGTCCTCGACATCGGCGTGCCGGCCGATCAGGCCCTCCCCGTTGAGCACCCCCAGACCGCCGAGTCGGCCCATCTCGATGGCGAACTCCACCGAGACCAGCGCGTCGGTCGGATGCGCCACCACCGGGATCTCGAACCGGTAGGCGTCCAGCTGCCAGGCCGTGGACACGTCCTTGCTGGAGCGGGTACGCCGCGACGGGACGATGTTGATGTCGTCGAGTTCGTAGGTCCGGCGGGCGGTTCTGCCCATGCCGATTTCAACCATGTCACGCATAGGGGTTTTGCTCCCAGGCCCTAACGGGCGTAGTAGTTCGGCGCTTCGACAGTCATGGTGATGTCGTGCGGATGGCTTTCCTTGAGCCCCGCCGCGGTGATCTGGACGAACTGCGCCTGCTGCAGGTGCTCGATCGTGTCCGATCCGGTGTATCCCATGGCGGCCCGCAATCCACCGGTGAGCTGGTGGATGACGGTCGAGAGCGGACCGCGGAACGGTACCCGGCCTTCGATGCCCTCGGGGACGAGCTTGTCCTCGGAGAGCACATCGTCCTGGAAGTAGCGGTCCTTGGAGAACGACTTCTGCGTGCCGCGGCCCTGCATGGCGCCCAGCGATCCCATGCCGCGGTAGCTCTTGAACTGCTTGCCGTTGACGAAGATGAGGTCGCCCGGGGATTCGGCGGTGCCCGCCAGCAGCGAGCCGAGCATCGCGGTGGAGGCACCTGCGGCCAGCGCCTTGGCGATGTCCCCGGAGTACTGCAGACCACCGTCGGCGATCACCGGCACACCCTTGGGTGAGCAGGCCGCGACGGCCTCCAGGATCGCGGTGATCTGCGGGGCGCCCACCCCGGCCACCACCCGGGTGGTGCAGATCGAGCCGGGCCCGACCCCGACCTTGACGGCGTCGGCACCGGCTTCGACGAGCGCGGCGGCCGCGGCGCGGGTGGCCACATTGCCGCCGACCACGTCGACCTTGTCCCCGACGACGGACTTCAGGCGGTGCACCATGTCGAGCACCAGGCGGTTGTGGGCGTGCGCGGTGTCCACGATGAGCACGTCGACACCGGCGTCGGCCAGTGTCATCGCCCTGGTCCAGGCGTCATCGCCGATGCCGACGGCGGCACCGACCAGCAGCCGGCCGTCGCTGTCCTTGGTGGCCAGCGGGAACTGCTCGGTCTTGACGAAGTCCTTGACGGTGATCAGGCCGGTCAACTTGCCGTGCCCGTCGACGATGGGCAGTTTCTCGATCTTGTATCGGCGCAACAGGCCCAGTGCCGCCTCCGCGGACACCCCCGCCTGCGCGGTGATCAGCGGCGCCTTGGTCATCACCTCGGCGACCGGCTTGGACTGGTCCACTTCGAAACGCATATCGCGGTTGGTGATGATCCCGACCAGGGAGCCCTGCGCGTCGACCACCGGCAGCCCGGAGATCCGGAACCGGGCGCACATCGCGTCGACCTCGGCCAGCGTGTTCTCCGGCGAGCAGGTCACCGGGTCGGTGACCATCCCGGCCTCCGAGCGCTTCACCGTCTCGACCTGACCGGCCTGTTCGGCCACCGAAAGGTTGCGATGCAGCACGCCCATACCGCCGGCGCGGGCCATCGCGATGGCCATCCGAGACTCGGTGACGGTGTCCATCGCCGAGCTCACCAACGGCACCCGCAACCGGATCCGCTTGGTCAACTGGCTCGAGGTGTCCACATTCGCGGGGACCACGTCCGATGCGGCCGGCAGCAGCAGGACGTCGTCGAACGTCAGCCCGAGCATCGCGATCTTCGTCGGATCATCGCCGCCGGTCGGCACCGGTACGGCCAAAGGGATGCTGCTGCTTTCAGCAATCGACATAGGTGGAGCCTCCAGGAACCAACACGGCCAAACACAGGCGTGGATCTAAAAGACCATCTTATCGGCACTGACCTCGATGCTCGTGACCACACCGCCACACCGGCCCGTTCGGGCGACACCCGGGCGGACGGCTGGCGCGGATGTGGCGGGGCTGCGTACGCTAGAACCGTGCGTGATGACCTCCCGCCGGGGCTGCCGCCGGATCCCTTCGCAGATGACCCGTGCGATCCCTCGGCGGCGCTCGACGCGATCGAGCCCGGTCTGCCACTGGATCCGCAGGAACGCAGCGCCGTCGAGGCCGACCTCGCCGATCTTGCGGTGTACGAGGCCCTGCTGGCCCACAAGGGAATCCGCGGTCTGGTGGTGTGCTGCGACGAATGCCAGCAGGACCACTATCACGACTGGGACATGTTGCGCGCCAACCTGCTGCAGCTGCTCGTGGACGGTACCGTGCGCCCGCACGAGCCGGCCTACGATCCAGAGCCCGATGCCTACGTGACATGGGACTACTGCCGCGGCTACGCGGACGCGTCACTCAACGAGGCCACGTCGGAATCCGACGGGTACCGCTGACTTCCTGATCGACAACCCGGCCCGGTGTCAGTGACCGCTGGGCACGGTGGTCGTCGTCACCGCCACCTCGGGTGCCCGCTGCGGCGCTGACGTCGACTCCGCGGCGGGCGCCTTCGTCGTCTGCACGGGTTCCTCCGCATGCGACTGGGGCGCCTGGGAACGGGCGGGCGGAGCGCTGGGCTCCTCCTGCTGTACCGGCGGGGCCGCGGAGGTGGCCGACGGCGAGGCCGCCGCATTCGGTGCCACCGTGGTCGTCGTGGTCGCGGTGCGCGACACCGTGGCCTGCGTCGTCGTGGTGGCGGTCGTGCTCGGGACGACCGACGTGGTGGTCGCCGTGCTCGGCGGCGCCGTCGTGGTCGTGCTCGTGGCGACCGTGGTGGTGGTCGTGCTCGGGGCCGCCGAGGTGGTGGTCGCCGTGGACGGTGTCACCGATGTCGTAGACGTCGAGGACGTCGAGGACGTCGCCGGCTCCGATGTGGTGGTCGTGGTCTCCGTGCCGGGGGACGTGGTCGTGGTGTCCGACGACGGTGTGGTCGTCGTCAACAGAACCTCGGATCCGGTGGTCGAGGTCACACTGGTCGCCTCCGGCGGCGTCGTGGTGGCCGTGGAGGTATCCGTACGGCTTTCGATCACCGGGACCGGCAGCAGCGTCAGAGGTGAGGACGGCAGCACCGGCAGCGGCTCACCCGCCGGCGGCAGCGTGGCGGCCGGATTCTGCTCGACGACCTTGTAGGTCAACGCATTCCACTGCTGGATGAGTTCGGATTTGCGCTCGACCGTCTCCACGCTCTGCACCTTGGTCGACAGGGCCGCCAGTCTGTCCTGGGCCTGGTCCCACTGGCCGGTGTTGATCAGCTGCTGGACCTGCTCCATCTCGGTCTGAGCCGCCAGCACCACCGCGTCGTCGCGGGTCTGGCGCTGATCGCCGAACAGCATGCTGTGCAAGCCGTACAGACCGTCGCCGGGGTTGGCGCTGTACACCACCGAGGCGAAGCCACCGAGGCACAGCACGGCGGCTGCAGCGGAACCGATCACGGCCAGCGAGCGCCGGTTACGGCGCCGCGTCGAGAAGTCGAGCGCGTGGTGCAGCGCAGACTCGGCCTCGTGCGGCGGGACCACGTGGTCCATGGGGACCTGTCGGACCTCGTCACGCCATCCGGTGAGCAGGAAGGCGAGCTCGGCATCGGCGTGGTCGGTGGAGAACACCGGCTGTTCCGAGGCCAGCGCGTCGAGGAACTTGTCGGCGCGGTTGATGTCGTTGAGGGACGGATCGCCCCCGTTGGCGGTCCAGCGACCAAAATCAGGCATAGTCGCCCCCGCCCGTGCTGATCTCGGACTTGAGCTTGGCCAGGGCGCGATGCTGCGCGACGCGGACGGCGCCGGGCGTGCTGCCGACGGCTTCGGCGACCTCCTCGGCGCTCATCCCGACCACGACGCGAAGGATGATGATCTCGCGCTGCTTGTCCGGCAGGGTCGCGAGCAACCGGTCCATCCGCGCGGACGCCTCGGAGTCAAGTGCCCGCTGTTCGGGCCCGGCTTCCCCCGAGAGCCGCTCAGGCACCACATCGGTGGGCTCAGAGCGGTTACGCGCAGACGCCCGGTGGGCGTCGGCGATCTTGTGCGCAGCGATGCCATACACGAATGCCAGGAAGGGTCTCCCCTGATCCTGGTAGCGCGGCAGCGCCGTGATGGCGGCCAAGCACACCTCCTGCGCAATATCGTCAGCCGATAGACCACTTCGTTCTGCTGACCCGATCCGCGCCCGGCAATACCGGACGATGATCGGGCGGATGGTCTCCAGCACCACCCGGAGTGCATCCCGATCGCCGGCCACCGCATGAGCGACGACATCATCGAGACGTTCTCCCGAAATTGTCATCGTGGGCGATATCTCCAGCGTTACGTAAGGGACACATCCAGGCAGGATGCGCGTCAGATAAACACTAACGATCCGGGCGGGCCGAACCGCTTCAGCGACGCGACCACACGCCGCCTCTGCGTCGCACTGTATCGGCGGCAGCGTCGCGAACAGCGACGACGTGCGCGGGCGGATGGACGGCACTGCCGATATCCGCGAGCAGGCATCCCAGCGCCCAGCGCAGGGGTACGAGCCCGAACCGCTCGGTGTCACCGAGTGCTTGGTCGGCGACCGAACGCGCCTGCTCGAGGCGTCCGGCGCAGCACAGAGCGGCCGCCAGCACCACGGCCGACTTGACGGTGTGCCGCGGCGAACCGACCGATGCGGCCAGCTCCACCGCACGTTCGGCATGGACGACGGCGGCCGCGCCGTCGCCGCCGGCCATGTTGAGTTCCGCCGACACCCACTGCAGCCGCACCGGCAGCCGGGCGGGGCCGGATCCGTCCACCAGCCGCTCCGCACGGGCCAGCAACCGCGCCGAGAGCGCGAGCCGCCCCACCCCGAGTGCGTCGGCGGCCAGACCCACCAGAGCATCGGCACCGGCCTCGGGATCCGTGCCCGCGGCCGCCCAGGCTCGGCCGTCCCAGCCACGCGCGCTGTCGTGCCCACCCAGCTGTCGGAGAAACGAGGCCCTGGTGCTGTGGGCCAGCGACAGCAGCGGTCCTGGGTGCGCGGCGCGGCAGATCTCGCCGAGGTCGGTCAGTGCGCTGGCGTAGCGCCCTTGACCGCCCGCCGCGACGGCGCGCAGCCAGCGATCCCGCTGTGAGGTCGCCGCGGGCAGCGGCCAGAGCTCCGGATGCGGACCGAAAGCGGCCTCGGCCAGGGACGTTGTCGTGGTGGTCATCGGATTGCGACGTTATCAACGCGCTCGGGAAGCACCGGAGTCACGTGACGAAGCCAACCTTGGTTAACAGTTGGTGGTCTCCATGTTTCCAATAGATCAACCACCTAACGGCTGCTAGGTAATTGCAATTACGACGAACAGCGGAAATGCACACAAGCGTCAACTTCGCAGCGTTTGTTGAACACTCTTCTCGTTGCGTGCGGGTCGCAATGATGAACGTGATGTAAATTCTCACGCTGCTGCTATGCGGTTACGCACACGACCTGGCTATTGACGATTTTTCGGTAGCCCTTCTACGTTGTGTGCACGAGTAGTCATCGGCGACAAGTGCTCGGATCGGTTCCGCGACTCACGCACCTACGCGTTTCGCGAATTAGGTGCGACGAGAGGGGTTTTCCAAATGCCACAGCCGCAGCAACTACCCGGACCCAATGCCGACATTTGGGACTGGCAAATGGCAGGACTTTGCCGAGGTGTCGACTCTTCGATGTTTTTCCATCCGGACGGCGAGCGCGGCCGGGCCCGTGCCCAGCGCGAAATGCGGGCCAAGGAGATGTGCCGCAGCTGCCCGGTGATCACGCAATGCCGTTCACACGCCCTTGCTGTAGGTGAGCCGTACGGTATTTGGGGCGGGCTGAGCGAGTCCGAACGCGAACTCCTCCTCAAGCGCGGGATCCGCCGCACCGCCTGACACTCGACTGACGGAAGAGCCCCGCCCCGATGCCCCGGCGGGGCCTTTCTGTGTGCCAGGCCGGTTCCCGATACCGGACACCGCCCACGGTCGGCGGTGGTACTTCTTGAGGATCCGCGAGCCCACACCCTCCAGGAGGCCCGATGTCCACCAACCCGCCCGCCGAGGGCACCGTGATCGTCACGGAGACGGGCACCGGCACCTACACGCAGGAGATCATCGCCGGACAGCACCGGTTGACCGCCGACGAGCCACGTCCGGTCGGCGACGATGCGGGACCGACTCCCTATGATCTGCTGCTGGCCGGCCTCGGTGCCTGCACCTCCATGACGGTGCGGATGTATGCCGACCGCAAGGGTTGGCCCCTCGAGCAGGTACGCGTGGCCCTTCGCCATTCCCGGATTCACGCCAAGGACTGCGCCGACTGTGAAACCACCATCGGGTGGATCGCTCAGATCGATCGCGAGATCGAACTGATCGGGGACCTCGACGACGGTCAACGTCAGAAGCTGATGGACATCGCCGAACGCTGCCCCGTCCATCAGACGTTGACCGGCGAGGTTCGGATCACCACGACCGCGCACTAGTCTTCTCAGATCACCCGGCGCGGAACCAGCACCACCCGCCACCGGTCGGGGTCCTCGAACGTCAACGCGCCCACCTTGTTCCAGTATGGATTCTCCGGTTCCACGGGGGCACATCCGGCCGCGGCGAGACGTTCGACCATGGCGTACATCTGCGCGTCGCCGTGAAAGTACAGCACCAGGAGGTTGTCCGCCGTGGGCGCCGGACACGGGCTTCCGGCGACGTGCGTGGTGAACTCCAGGTGATACTCAGACCCGGGCAGACCCAGCATGACTCCGGAGTACCCGTCGTGGTCGTCGAACCGATAGAGGACAGGCAGGCCCAGGTACTCGGCGTAGAACCGCTCGACCTCCGCGAGCCGATCGGTGGGGCGGGCGACACGGATCTGGGCGAATTCGACAGTCACGGATCGAGTGTCCGATCTCAACTGCACTTGAGGTCAAGTGCCGGCCTGGGGTGAGGTATGCGACGGCACTGGTTACCAAAATGCGGCCGAAATCTCGGACGGGACAGAGCCAACTCTCAGTCCAGTCTCAGCCACCGCCGGATGATTGTGGTTAAGCAACTGTGCTATTTCATCATTCAAGAAAGTGACGCACACTCCACAATGACAAGCCCTGAGCAGCAACCGTTTCAGCCACACGACCCGAATGCTCCTCTGACCCAACCGATCCCACGCGCCTACGACTGGCGATATGCCACCCAGCAACCCGTGCCGCCGTTCTACCAGGCTGCCCCTGTGCGCAATATCGCTCCTGCGGGCCGCAAGCGTTCCAAGGCCGGACTGCTCGCCGTCGGCGCCTTGGCGGTCGCGGTGGCCGGTGGTGGAATCGGTGCGACCGCTGCGTGGGTGGCCCATCCCGACAGCCTCACTCCCCCGCCCGCGGTCGCGTCGCCGGCACCGCACGCGGCGGCGTCCCAGCCGGCCGCCGCGGCGCCTGCCGGATCCGTCGAGCAGGTCGCGGCCAAAGTGATGCCCAGCGTCGTGAAACTGCGGATCCAGATGGGCCAGGGTGAGGCCGAGGGCTCCGGCGTCGTGCTGACCTCCGACGGATTGATCCTCACCAACAATCACGTGGCGGCCGCGGGCGCAGACAGTGCCGACGGCGCTCAGCCCGCATCGATGAACGGGGGCGAAGCCACGCGGACCGTGACCTTCTCCGACGGTCGCTCGGTCCCCTTCAGCGTTGTCGGCACCGACCCGACCGGTGATCTCGCGGTGGTGCGTGCCGAGGGCGTTTCGGGGCTCACCCCGATCGCCATCGGATCGTCCAAAGACGTCAAGGTCGGCGAGCAGGTGGTGGCGATCGGATCACCGCTGGGCCTGCAGGGCACCGTCACCACCGGCATCGTCAGCGCGCTCAACCGCCCGGTGGCGGCCGGCGACGGCTCCGGCGGCCAGGCGTCCGTCCTGGACGCCATCCAGACGGATGCGGCGATCAACCCGGGTAACTCCGGCGGTGCGCTGGTGAACATGAAGGGTGAGCTGATCGGGCTGAACTCCGCGATCGCCACCCTGGGCGCGGGCCAGGGCGGCCCGGGCGGCGGTGGCGGCGAGAGCGGTTCGATCGGGCTGGGCTTCGCCATCCCGTCCGACCAGGCCAAGCGCATTGCCGACGAGCTGGTGTCCACCGGCACCGCCAGCCACGGGTCGCTCGGGGTGCAGCTCAGCACCGATCCGACGGCGAGCAGCGGCGCCGCGATCGCCAATGTCGCCGACGGCGGCCCGGCCGCATCTGCCGGGATCCCGGACGGCGCGGTGATCACCAAGGTCAACGATCAGGTCATCGATGGGCCCGAGGCGCTCGTCGCGGCGGTACGTTCAAAAGCACCGGGCGACAACGTGTCTCTGACCTACCTGGATCAGTCTGGTGCTTCCCAGACCACCCAGGTCACCCTCGGGAAGGCCTAGCCCACCCCAGAGCCCACCCCAGACCACGGCCGCCGCAATGCCCCCTCCCCCTCGTTGCGGCGGCCGTTTCGTCTACGTGGCCTGCTGGGCCGACGGCACCGACGGTGCCGGCTGACCGAGTTGGCGGACAACGAAATCCGCGGCCTGGAGGGCCATTCCGTTGTCCTTGTAGGCGCTGTGCGCAGCCCGGTCCAGGCTGATCCCCGGCGAGCACACGGGATCGCCGGGTGCACACAACTCCAACGTCTTGGCTTGATACCGGTCGCCGATCGCGATCGGTGGAGCATCATGGTCCGCCAGCCCGAGAAACAGCGGTGACGGCGTTCCGAACAGCACGACCGCGGCGACATGCGAGGCCACCGAGGCCGGCATGGGGCCGGAAATGCCCGCGGGCAGAACGAATCCGGCAGGCACACTGTCCGCCGTCGTATAGCCGGCCACCGCCGCGCCTTGCGAGTAACCACCGAGGACGATCTTCGTGTTCGGGCAGCCGGCCGCCAAGGATTCGAGCGTGTTGCCGGCATCGGCCACGCCCTGCGCCGCCTGCTCGAAGTCCAGTGAGGCCGGATAGTTCACCGCATCGACGGCCACCGCCTCGCCGGGCAGCCGGGAGTTCAGCGCGTCGACGAAGGCCTGGCCGGTGGCACCGACGCCCGGCGCCTCGAACGTCCCACGCGCGAACACCACCTCCACATCCGGACAGGCCGGGGCCGCCGCGGCGGTTGCCTGCGGCCCCAGTACCGCGGCAAGCGACAGGCCCGCGGCCAGGAGTGTGGATCCGGTGGTGAGCTTCATGATGTGACCTCCCTGTTGGTGGTATCAGCGTCGCGTGTGCATGACCTCCGACACATCGCAGCTGGCAACCAGCTGGGAATACCGGCTAGCCGGTAGCCGAGACGGGGGCCAATCGGGATGCCCACCACGGGCGTGCAGGCAGACGATGGTGTGACCATCGAGTCCAGCAAGGGAAATGTCATGAAGATGAATGTGTTTCGGGCATCCGGTATCGCCGTCATCGCCGCTGCTGCGGGCATCGGCCTGGCACCTGCGGCCGCGGCCGCCCCGGACCCGGCATGCAACCGGGTCAGCATCACCTGCGCCGGATCGGGCGACTACAGCGCCAACTTCACCGAACCGGTCTCACAGCCGGATCCGTACGCCTTCCTGTTCTGGCAGCAGCCCTAGGAACGCCGTTTCTGCCATCCATCGATCAGTTCCTGCCGGGCGGAATGACACTGCCGGACATCCTGTTTCAACCATCAGAGCAACAACGACCACAGAAGAAGATGATCCAGATGAAGAAATTCGGATTCGCCACCCTGATCGCCACCAGCATGACCGCAGCAGTCCTGGGTCTGGCCGCACCCGCCCAGGCCGCCATCGGGACGCCGGTCGGTCCGCACTACAGCGTCGACAACCACGACGAGGTGAACACCACCAACGGCTTCGTCGACCAAGCGTTCTGACCCCGCCGACCAAGCACCCCCGGCCCATCGGACCGGGGGTGCTTTCGTATCGTCATCGCGTGGCGACCCAACGGCTCGATGGCGGCGGCACTTCGCTGCTGGTGAACGAAGAGAACCACCTGATCACGGCCCGCGGTATCCGCTACGCGCGCGCCGAGCGGTTCGCGGTACCGGAGTTGACGGCATTCGGGAGCGGTACGGTCGACGCGACCCAGCGCGGTCCGGCGTGCCCCCAGTTCCCTTCGAGGTTGCAGTTCGTCACGGGGGCGGTCGGCGAGGGGCTGGCGATCAGCGAACAGTGTCAGGTGCTCAGCGTGACCGCACCGGCCGACGCCGACCGGCTGCCGGTGATGGTGTGGTTCCACGGTGGGGCCTACGTGTCCGGCAGCGGTGAATCCGACAAGTACGACCCCGACGCGCTCGCCGCCGAGGGCCGGGTCGTCGTGGTGAACGTCAGTTACCGGCTGGGCGTCTTCGGCTATCTGAACCTGCACGACCAGGACACCCAGAATCTGGGGCTACGCGACCAGATCTGCGCGCTGCGCTGGGTCCGGGACAATATCGCGGCGTTCGGCGGTGACCCGGCACGGGTGACGGTGTTCGGGCAGTCAGCCGGCGGCGATTCGGTGATGTCGCTGATGTTGTGCCCGGACGCCTCCGGATTGTTCACGCGGGCCATCCTGCAGAGCGCGCCGCTGGGGCTGCCATCCGGCCGGCCGGCGATGGCGGAGGCGATGCTCGCCGCGGCGACCGCGTCGCTGTCCGGGGTACCCGCCCTGCAAGCCGACGTCGCGCAGCTGCTGGACGCTCAACTGGCCGCCGCGCGGACCGCCCAGCAGTTCGGCAGGCTGGGACTGATGCCGTTCGCGCCGATCCTCGGGTTTGCGCCGCTGCCGTCCGCCGCCGACGTCGACGCGCGGATCGCCGACGCCGCGGCACGTATCGAGATCCTGGTGGGCTACACCCGTGCCGACGCACGGCCGTTCGTCTCGATGGATCCGCGGGGCAACCGCCTCCAGCAGGCGGGGCCGGCCGGCCCCTACCTCGCCGCGGCATTCGGACGCATCATGACTCGGCGCATCTTCGGGCGCCCGGCAGCTCAACTCGCCGAGAAGTGGAACCGCGCGGGTGGACGGTCCTCGACATTCCGCTTCGACTGGACACCCCGGCGGGCACCGCTGGGAGCGTGTCACTGTATCGAGTTGCCGCTGTTGCTGGGATCCCGCGGAGCCTGGTCGGATGCTCCGATGCTCGGGGCGCAACCCATCGACGAGGAGCTGGCCCGCCGGACACGCGCCCAGTGGAGTGGGTTCGCCCACGAGGGTCTGGCCGCGTTGGGCCCGGCACCGCTGCGCATCGGATGACGATCGCCCCAAACGCCTCACCCGCGCGACCGGTCAGGTAACTCTTCTCACGAACACGACGATGACAGTTCTGTGATCTCGATACCGCGCATTCGTGGAACGGCCGCGAGCGGCGCCCTGGCGATGGTGGCCTTCGTCAGCCCCGTCCTGGCACACGCCGCCCCGCCGCTGCCCGATTCTTGTGGTTCCGCCAGCGTCGTCGACGATATCTGCACCGCCCGCCTGACGTCGGTGACGGCCGATGTCGTCAACGGGACGATCACCGGCACGCCGGTCGGCAGCGAAACACCGATAACCTTTGCAGGACAAGGGGATGCGTATCTGAAGTCGACAGGATTCGGGACTGCGGCACCGGAGGCGGTGCAGAGCTGGGACACCGCGATCGACCAGGTGGCCGACCTCGACGTCGACCCCGCCAACCCCAATTGGTACGGCAACGCCAAGGCCAGAGTGTTCCTGCCCAGGACGCTCAATGACCTGGCCACCCGGTTTCCGCCCGGCAGCCTGGTGGTTCGGTTCGCGGCCGACGACGCACAGTCCGGCGCCTACCGGCTGGTGTCGATTCAGCCGACGGCCCGGTGAGCGCGCCCGTGAGTCAGCGCGGCGGCCCGAGAATGATCTGACCGAACTTGTCCGCGCCCTCAGCCATTCGAGCGGGAGAGATCTCGAAATCGTCCGGGCGCGGTGTTGCCCTGTCGCGGCCGGCGTAGCGGAACATCCCTTCGATTCCCGCGGGAGTGTTGATCATCAGCAGATCGGCCTTCTTGGACGTGATGCGGTACGCGTGTGGAATGTTCTTGGGCAGAAAGACGATCCCGCCTTCGGAGAGTTCCATCTCCTCGTCGTCGTACCACAGCAGCGCGGTCCCCTTGATCAGCATGAAGACCTCGTCCTCGCGGGTGTGCTTGTGATACGGGGGCGCTTCACCCTCACTGACATCGAAGCGTCCGACCATCAATTGGCCGTTCGTGGCCTTACCGTCGAGCAAGATCGCCAGGGTGCCGCCGTCGAGCCATTCCAACTGCTGTTGCTGGCTCGGCTGTGCCAGGTACGCCATGCTCACGCGTCACCCCTCCTTCGGCATAGGCGGTGACATCCGTGTCCGATGGTCGAGAGTATGCCCGTCCGCACCCGGCCCCGCGAGGTTTATCCGGTGCCACACCTGCGCGCACTAGGCCGAGCGGACGCAAAACACCCCCGGCCCAAGCGGATCGGGGGTGTTTCGCGGAGCTACGTACTAGTGAGCGTGGCCGTGGTGGCCGTGCCCGTGATCCTCTTCCTCGGCCGGCTTCTCGACGATAGCCGTCTCGGTGGTCAGGATCATGCGCCCGACCGACGCGGCGTTGAGCACCGCCGAGCGGGTCACCTTCACCGGGTCCACGATGCCGTCGGCGAACAGATCGCCGTAGGTCAGCGTGGCGGCGTTGAAGCCCTGGCCGTTGGGCAGCTCGGCCACCTTGCCGACGACGACGGCACCGTCGAGGCCGGCGTTGGTGGCGATCCAGAACAGCGGGGCCGACAGCGCCTTGGCGAACACCTCGACACCGAGCAGCTCGTCGCCGCTCAGCGAGCTGCGCAGGGCGTCCAGCGCGGCGCCAGCCTGCACCAGCGCAGCACCACCACCGGTGACGATGCCCTCCTCGACGGCCGCCTTGGCCGCGGAGACGGCGTCTTCGACGGCTTCCTTGCGCTTCTTCAGGTCGGTCTCGGTGGCCGCGCCGACCTTGATGACGGCGACGCCGCCGGACAGCTTGGCCAGACGCTCCTGCAGCTTTTCGCGGTCCCAGTCCGAGTCGGTGTTCTCGATCTCGCTGCGCAGCTGCGCAACTCGGGCCGCGATGGCGTCCTTGGTGCCTCCACCGTCGACGATCACGGTGCTGTCCTTGGTGACCACCACACGCCGCGCCGTTCCAAGCACGTCGAGGCCGGCCTCGCGCAGCAGCAGACCCACGTCGGGGTTCACGACCTGCCCGCCGGTGACGACGGCGAGATCGTCGAGGAACGCCTTGCGGCGGTCACCGAAGAACGGCGCCTTGACCGCGACGGCCTTGAGGGTCTTGCGGATGGCGTTGACGACCAGGGTCGACAGTGCCTCGCCCTCGACGTCCTCTGCGACGATCAACAGCGGCTTACCGGCCTGAGCCACCTTCTCCAGCAGTGGCAGCAGGTCGGGCAGCGAGCTGATCTTGTCGCGGTGCAGCAGCACCAGCGCGTCCTCGAGTACCGCTTCCTGGGAGTCGAAGTCGGTGACGAAGTACGCCGAGATGAAGCCCTTGTCGAAGCCGACACCCTCGGTGACCTCGAGCTCGGTGTTCAGCGTGGAGGACTCTTCGACCGTCACGACACCGTCGTGACCGACCTTGGTGATGGCCTCGCCGACCAGCTCACCGACTTCCTCGTCACGCGAGGACACGGTGGCGACCTGGACGATGGACTTCTTGTCCGACACCGGCGTGGCGGCGGCCAGCAGGGCCTCCGATACGGCATCGGCGGCCTTGGCGATACCCGCGCCCAGGGCGATCGGGTTGGCACCGGCTGCCACGTTGCGCAGCCCGGCCTTCACGATGGCCTGGGCCAACACGGTGGCGGTGGTGGTGCCGTCGCCGGCGACATCGTTGGTCTTGGTGGCCACCGACTTGACCAGCTGTGCCCCGAGGTTCTCGAACGGGTCTTCCAGGTCGATCTCGCGGGCGATGGTGACACCATCGTTGGTCACGACGGGTCCGCCGAACGCCTTGGCCAGCACCACGTGGCGGCCACGCGGCCCGAGGGTCACCCGGACAGCGTCGGCGAGCTTGTCGACACCGGCTTCCAGGGCCCGACGCGCAGTTTCATTGAATTCAATCTGCTTGCTCATAAATGTCCTTAGGGGCAATGCGGACCGCCCCGGACGTCACCCGCACAAACGCGGGGACTTCCGGGGCGGTACACGAAGTGCTTACTTGTTGACGACGGCCAGCACGTCGCGGGCCGAGAGGATCAGGTACTCCTCGCCGCCGTACTTGATCTCGGTGCCGCCGTACTTGCTGTAGATGACGGTGTCGCCTTCGGCAACGTCCAGGGGGATCCGCTTCTCGCCATCCTCATCCCAGCGGCCGGGGCCAACTGCGACGACGGTGCCTTCCTGCGGCTTTTCCTTGGCGGTGTCGGGGATGACCAGGCCCGAAGCGGTCGTGGTCTCGGCCTCGTTGGCCTGAACGAGGATCTTGTCCTCGAGTGGCTTGATGTTGACTGCCACGATGGAGCCCTCCACTTAGTTGGGTGTGGGTCCGGATATCCCGGGCCCTGCGTTTTTCAGGTGTTCGGCAGACGTCCGTGCCCTCGCTCCGTCGTCGCGGGTGCCGGCGCTGGGGTTGGCCGCTGCCATCTAGCACTCTATACACGAGAGTGCTAGCGCTCAAGGATTGGGTCTGCCGAAAACTCCCAGCAAGCATCCAGGTTCGCGCCGATAGCGTTGTTCAGATGGGTGGGGATGGAGTTCTCGGGGTCACACCTGAGGAATTGCGACGGGTTTCGGGAGACGTTTCGGCGACCGCTGACGAACTGATCCAGGGGCTTCGAACCCTGGACGACGAGGTTTCCGGATTCGTGGGGAGCGGCTGGACGGGCTTGTCCAGCGGATCCTTCGCGCAATCCTTCTGGCGTTGGCATGACGGCGCCATGGAGGTGCACGCCGGGCTCGCAGAAATGGCGGATCTGTTGAGGACTGCAGCCGGCGGCTACCAGCGCCAGGACGAGACGTCGGCCGCGGCGTTGTCGCCAGAAGGCGAGGTCTGACATGTCCGACGAATTCGGAGTCAACACCGACGAGCTGATGGCGCTGGTGACCCGCATAGCTGCCTTCGAGCAGCGGATCGAGGCGATGGTCGCCGACGTCGACAGCCAGGTGTCATCGCTGCGAACCTCCTGGCACGGGAGCGCAGCAGCGGCACAAGCCGATGCCCACCGCCGCTGGGCCGAGGGCGCGCAGCAGATGCGCGAGGCCTTGCAGGAGTTGCGCCGAGCCGGGAAGAAGGCGCACCAGAACTACACCGGAGCAGCTCAGGCCAACCTGACCATGTGGTCGTGATCGGCCATGGCTCCGCCGATCGTCGTTGACCCGAAAGCGCTGGACTCTGCCGGCCGCACCATGACCACGCAGGCCGGAGACCTCGGGAACGCCGTCAAAGCGCTCAGCGCCGCCCTGGGCGGGTGCGCAGGGATGTGCGGGAACGATCCCGCGGGCATCATCCACGCCCGCGCCTACGACAGCTCCGCGAAGTCGATGCTCGAAGCCATGATCGACCTCACCAACGGTATGGCGCGTACCGGAGATGCGGTGCGCACCAGCGCGGTCAACTACTCGCTGGCCGAAGTGGCGTCGAATACCCACGGAAACGGCGGCCCACCGCTTCCTGCCGCGATGCCGACGCCACCTACCAGCGCACCGCTGGCACCCTCTGCCCAAGGCAATTTCGACAACGCCCCGCCAGGTTGGTCATTGGTCGAGCCGTTTCTGGGAATGATCTGGCCGAACGGCGACTCGGGACGTCTGCGTGCCGCTGCCGAAGCCTGGTCGGCCGCCGGCTCTGCCTTTCTGGCAACGGAAGCAGAGATGATCGGTGCGTTCGGAGTCGTTGCCGGGCAGCATGTCCCCGAAGGGGAGAAGATCGGTCAAGCGGTCAACACGTCCAGCACGAATTCGACGGCATTGTTCAACCAATGCGTGACGGTATCCTCGAATCTCGTCGACTATGCGGGCCAGATCGACAAGGTCCACGCCGCGATCCTCGACCTGCTCTCGCGGATCGTCAATCCGCTCACCGGAATTCGTGAAGTCTGGGACATCATCACCGGCGACGACAACGACGAGATCAAGAAGATCGCCGACGATATCCGCGTCGTGATCGACAATTTCAAGGCCGAAGTGTCCGCTTTGGCCCAATTGCTCGCACCCATCGTCTCTGCAGCCGAAGCGGTGATCGCGGCGATGGGTCAGTACCTGAAAATGGAGCTCGAGCAGTTCGGCGAGGCCGCCTACAACGTGCTCGCCGAGGTCGTCAACGGCGCAGCCAGCTTCGGCAATGCGGCACTGCACAATCCGTTGGATGCCGCAGCGATGGTCGGCGGAGCCGCCATGATGGGCCTCGGTGCAGGACTCGAAGTTCCGGGCGTGCTGCTGGACGCCACCGGAGTCGGGGCGATCGGTGGTGTGCCTCTCAACCTCGCCGGCGCCGGACTGATGGCCGGCGGCGCCACCCTCGCCGGAGGCGGCGCGATCGACCTGTCCCAGCACGTCGCCGAAAACGGTGTGATCGTCATGCCGGCGCACATCGGTCGCCCGGGCGAGGGCGTCGACCGTGGCGACGGCCGGGATCCGTATGGACACATCACCGGGCGTGAGGGTGGTGGGTATGCCCGGCAGCGGGAGGCCGAGGGGATCGAGAACTACGAAGATCGCAATCCCGGGCGTTGGGTGACGACCGAGCAGCGCAAAGCAACGGTCGAGGGCGGAGCCAGCGGAGGGCGGTTCTACGATGGATTGGGCCGACTACCAGACGGTACGTACGAAGGCATTGAGGTCAAGTCAGGGGGCGCCTCGTTGTCACCCGGTCAGCGCGCCTTCGACGCGCAAGTGTCGGAGACCAATCCAGCTTATGTCACCATCACCAATGAGCAAGGGATAGTGGAAACCGTGAAGATCACCAGGGTCCGAGTAGAGACGGTGCCAGGCGAGTGAAGCTCGAAAGACCAACGCACATCCAGAAAACGAATCGATCGTCGGGATGGATGAGCGACTTCACCGAGGAGATCCCCGGCCAGATCGCCGCGATCATCAAACGTCTCGGCGACGGGCGGTACACGTCCACTTCCATCTATCCGCTGCCCGCGGACGCCGCCTACGACGAGGACGTCCATCCCTCCGAGTGGATCCAGACCACCGGCGTCGCTCCCGACCGGCTGACCGTCGAGATCAAGCAGCGCGACTCCACCGGCGTACACCGCCTCTACACCATCGGCCACCCCGAAGCCGAAGCCGAGAATGCCGAAACCGAGATCATTCACAACGGCGACAACGAATACCTCGTCCGCCCGGCAGAGGTTCTCACCGCCGCCGAAGCCATCGAACTCTTCCAGCACTACTACGACACCCACAGCGTGCCGACCGGATGGCACCTACGCGAACAGCCCGAATTCGCCGATACCGCAGTCGAAGAGCATCTGAAATCCCAAGCAGCCAGCGGCGACGAGACGACATCGAAGGGCCGAGCTCCAGTCACCGACCAGAGCGCTACGCCCCCGAAATCTCAGGAGAAGCCACGAGTGGGCGAATGACACGCTCGGCAGGCGACACGTAGAACGGTTGTGGGAGAAGGCAGCTCAAACCTACGCGAACAACCCGAATTCGCCGACACCTCAGTCGAAACACCAGGGCGAATCGAATTGAGCCGAAGACGACTATCGCCCGTACTGCGCCGGGTCGACGTTCAGATGAGCCGAGACATCACCGACCATCTCGACGTCCACGATGCGCTCGGTGAAATACCAGCCGGAGTCATCCCGGGCGAATGCATCGGCGTAGCGCCCCACCACGATCGGCTGCAGCGGCACCGTCACCGGACCGTCTGGAACGTGCTGCACCACCACGAAAGTGGACCGTGCCGTGGCCACCTCCCCGTCGACGTCGATGATCGGGTTCAACACGAGGTGGCGGGTGCGCGGGCGATTTCCGTGCTCGGGGTAACGCCGGGTGGTCAGTGCGAACAGTCCGGCGATGTTGTCGGCCCCGGACACCGACCCGGTGGCCGGTCCGCCGAACGACGCCCGGCCCAGCAGCTGCCCGACGCCGGCGAAATCCCCGGCATCGATCAGCTCGGCGTAGGTGTAGAGCAGCCGGGCGATATCCTCGGACGAACTCACGCCACCTGCCCCTTCACCACCGGCAACCCGGGATCGCTGGCCACGCTCAGCGGCGATGGCGGCGCCCCCGCGTCGATCAGGTGCGCGGCGAACGACGCGATCATCGCACCGTTGTCGGTGCACAGCCGCGGCCGTGGCACCCGCAACGTCAGTCCGGCTGCCGCGCAACGCTCCTCGGCCAGTTCGCGTACTCGCGAGTTCGCGGCGACACCGCCGGCGATCAGTAGCGTCGACACACCCAGGTCGGTGGCGGCCCGCACCGCCTTGGCCGTCAGCACATCGGCGACCGACTCCTGGAACCCGGCGGCCACATCGGCAGCCGAATAGTCCTTGTTTCGTTCGAGATGACGTGCCACCGCGGTCTTCAGGCCGGAGAAGCTGAAGGTGTACGGGTCGTCGCGCGGGCCGGTCATCCCACGCGGGAACACGATCGCCGCGGGATCACCGGTCCGGGCCAGTTCGTCCAGTGGTCGCCCACCGGGGTACCCCAGCCCCAGCAGCCTGGCCACCTTGTCGTAGGCCTCCCCCGCCGCGTCGTCGACGGTGCTGCCCAACTCGACGATGGGCTCCCCGAGGGAACGCACATGCAACAGCTCTGTGTGACCTCCCGACACGAGCAGACCGACGCACTCCGGCAAGGGGCCGTGGTCGTAGACGTCGGCGGCCAGGTGCCCACCCAGATGGTTCACCGCGTAGAACGGCACCCCCCAGGCCGCCGCGTAGGCCTTCGCCGCGGCAACCCCGACCAGGAGCGCGCCGGCCAGGCCGGGGCCGATGGTGGCCGCGACCGCGTCGGGGCGACTGATCCCGGCGGTCTGCAGGGCGCGTCGCATGGTCGGCCCGAGTGACTCCAGATGCGCGCGGGATGCGATCTCGGGTACCACGCCACCGAAGCGGGAGTGCTCGTCGACGCTGGACGCGACCTCGTCGGCAAGCAGGGCGACGGTGCCGTCCTGCCACCGCGCGATGCCGACTCCGGTTTCGTCACAAGAGCTCTCGATGGCCAAGATGATCATTTCGGTTCCCGCTTCATCGTGTAGGCATCCGCGCCACTGACTTTGTAATACCGCTTACGCAGCCCGACTGCGACGAAACCGACGCTTTCGTAGAGAGCGATCGCCGCATCGTTGTCGGTGCGGACCTCCAAGAACACCACGCCCCGACCGGCGAACTCCAGCAGATCCGCCAGCAGCAGCCGGCCGATACCGCGGCCCTGGTGGTCCGGGTCGACACCGATGGTGTGCACCTCATACTCGAACGGCGGGATCCGGCCCAGCCGGGCGATTCCCGCATAGCCCACCAACCGTTCACCGTCCCGCGCCGCCACATAGTGGGTGTGTTTGGCCTCCAACGCCTGCAGGAACGCCGATGGCGGCCAAGGATCGTCTCCGGCGAACAGTTGCGCCTCCAACTCGGCGCATCGGTGGGCATCGAGCGCGGTCAGCGCATCGATGACCGTCACGCCAGGCCCCGTTCGGCCAGCGACTTGGCATCCGGGCGGCGCAGGTACAGCGGCACCAGGGCTCCCGGATCGGCGGACCAATCAGCAACGGCCGCAGCCAGTTCCCTCGACGAGGGAACCTCCGGGCCGATCACCGGCAGACCGAATGCCGCGGCGTGGGTGGGTGAACCCGCGACCGCCTGAACACCGTCGATGGCCACGTCGGCGGCGGCACTGACCGCCGGCTCACCGATCCGCACGCCGTCTCGGTAACGCGCCCAATACACCTCGCGGCGGCGGGCGTCGGTCACCACCAGGACGTCCCCCTGCGTCGCCCTGCCGATGGCATCCAGGCTGCACACGCCGAACACCGGGATATCGAGCGCATGACCGTATGCCGCGGCCGTGGCCATGCCCACCCGCAGCCCGGTGAACGGGCCCGGTCCGCAACCGACCACCACCGCATCGAGATCGCTCATGGATCTTCCGCTGTCGGCCAGGGCCGCAAGCACATTCGGGGTGAGGCATTCGGCGTGGGCGCGGGCGTCGACGGTGATGCGCTCGGCCAACGTGGCGATGGTGTCGCCCACCGCGACGATCCCGGCCGTCACCGCCGGGGTGGCGGTGTCGATGGCCAGTACCAACGTCATGCCCTGCTCCAATGCCATGTCGCGGTGCGGGTATCGGTCTCGGCGTCGCGCTCCAGCCGGATGTCCAGATGGTTGTCCGACAGCCGCTCGGCCAATCCTTCACCCCATTCCACCACCACGACGGCGCCTTCGAGATCGGTGTCCAGATCCAGTGAATCCAGTTCACCGAGAATGTCATCGGTCTGGTCCAGCAGCCGGTAGATGTCCACGTGTATCAGAGCCGGCGCCCCGGGGCGGTGCGCCGGATGCACCCGCGCCAGCACATAGGTCGGCGACGTCACCGGGCCGTCGACGTCCATGGCCCGGGCGATTCCCCGGGCCAGCACCGTCTTTCCCGCACCCAACGGTCCGGCGAGCACCACCACGTCCCCGGCACGCAGTTGGGCGCCCAGGCGCACCCCCAGTGCGATGGTGTCGGCTTCGGTTGCGAGTACCGCGGTTCCGCTTTCCCGCTCAACCATGATGGCGGGCTCGTTCTTTCAAGCGCCGAGTCAGTGCGACCAGCTTGGACGGGGTGGCCCGTTCGACAAGTCGCACCAATGCGTCATCGATCACTTCGGGCTGTTCCAACTGCACCAGGTGCCCGGCACCTTCGACGATCACCAGTTCCGATTTCGGAAGGGCCACCGCCATCTCCCGCGAGTACTCCATCGGGGTGAGCAGATCATGGTCACCACAGGCGATGAGCGTCGGCACCTTCGCCAACGTCTTCAGCCCGGCCGTCTCGTCGTGGACTTCGAGTGCGTGCAGGAATCCCACCATCGTCGTCACCGGGGTCTCATGCATCATCTTCTCCGAGAACGCCACCACACTGCGACTGACCTTCTCGTCGCCGTAGGAGGCGGCGCGCAGTACCGGGCCGATGATCGACCGGGTGGCACCGCGGCCGTGGTTAACCGCGTTCGGCGCGTACCGGACGGCGAACCGGGCCGCTTCCAAGGCCGGGTTCCGCAGGATCTCCCCGAGCGGTGATCGCGAAACACCCTCCGCGGCAGAGGCGATCATCGCCGCACCCACGATCCGGCTCGGGTAGCTCTTCGGGAACTGGCGGGCGTGCGAGAGGACCGTCATCCCACCCATCGAGTGCCCGACCAGGACGACGGGACCGCGTGGAACCGTCACCGCCAGCACCGCTTCCAGATCCTGGCCCAGCTGGGGAACAGTGAAGGTGTCCGGCGGGGCGTCCCCGGACATCCCATGGCCGCGCTGGTCGTAGAACACCATCCGCACCTGGTCGCCCCATTGTTCGGCCAGGCGGGCCCGCTGAAAATGGAACGCGCCCATGCGCAGACAGAACCCGTGCGAGAACACCACCGTCAGGCGCGCATCGGGCGGCCCGACCTCGCGCACCGCCAGCGGCACCCCGTCGGGTGTGGTGACGATGACGCTGCGATCGGCACCGAGCAGTTCGAAATCCTCGTCCCGATAAGGGTCCTCATCAGCGATACGGTGTGCGACCGATCTGGCCACGGATACCCCGGCGCCGGCTCCCACCGCGACCAGTCCCGCGAGCCCGGCCAGCCAGGGTGTCTTGCCCCGGCCGTGGTGCGGCCGAGTCTCGTCGTCGGTCACCGGTGTCAGCCCGCCTCGCCCTTGTAGACGCGAGTGACGCGGCCACGCGGGCTGGTGACCACCTCGTAGTTGATGGTGCCCAGCAGGTCGGCCCAGTCCTGGGCGGTGGGTTCACCGCTGTCCCCGGGGCCGAACAGGATCGCCTCGTCGCCGACTGTCACATCGTGGCGCCCGGGGCCGAGGTCGACCACGAACTGGTCCATACAGATCCGGCCCACGTTCGGTCGGCGCCGACCATTGATGAGCACTTCCAGACGTCCGCTCAGCGGCCGGTACACGCCATCGGCGTACCCGATCGGCAGCAGCGCCAAGGTGGTGTCGTGTGGTGCCACCCAGGTGTGCCCATAGGACACACCCTCCCCGGCCTGAACGGAACGGAGCAGGGCGACAGGGCATTTCAGTGTCATGGCGGGCCGCAGACCCATATCCCCGAGTTCGGGGATGGGGCTCTGCCCGTAGAGCGCGATACCCGGCCGGATCATGTCGTAGGCCAGGTCGTGGCGCGTCATCGCTGCGGGTGAGCTGCACAGGTGCGCGATCTCGAAATCCACCCCGGCCGCGCGGGCCGCGGCACGCATCTCGTCGAATCGGCGGACCTGCCGGTCGGTGGCCGCCGGGTGCGCCGGGTCGTCACCGTTGGCCAGATGGCTCATGATCCCGCGCAACCGCAGCGCGCCCTCGGCCGCGCCACGGCGCAGCGCCGCCAGCGCCTCGGGCAGGTCCGCGGCGGCGACCCCATTGCGGGTCATGCCGGTGTCGACCTTGAGCGTGACCGCAGCCGTGACGCCGGTCCGCCGCGCCGCCTCGACAAGATCGTCGATCTGAGCCGTCGAGGACACCGCGATCTGCACGTTCTCGGCCACCGCGGGCCCGAAATCGGTGCCGGGTGCGTGCAGCCAGGCCAGGATCGGCGCGGTGATGCCGTCCCGGCGCAGGGCGAGCGCCTCGTCGACGGCCGCAACCCCGAGTTCCCCGGCTCCCGCGGCCAGTGCGGCACGAGCCACCGGCGTGGCGCCATGGCTGTAGCCGTCGGCTTTCACCACGGCCATCACGGTGGCGGACCCGGCGTGATCGCGAAGCACACCCACGTTGTGGGCCACCGCATCGAGATCGATGAGGGCCTGCGCGCCGAGAACATCAGTTGTCTGCATCAGCACCATTTTCTCATGCCCGCGAACGTAGGCTTGTTTGCGCGGAAGGCTCGAGACCTCCATCACATGCCGGCGTACCGCGGGCCGGCGTCACTCAGTGCGTGAACGGCTGCACGAGGTCGAAATGCCCACCCGGTTTCAGCTCGTCCAGGCTCTTCAGCACGGTGACGGTGTCCTCCTTCAGCGCCCGGGCCAGGTCGGCGGAGAATCCCTCCCTGACCACCACCCGCAGCACCGTCACGTCTTCGGCACCCTCGGGCATCGTGTAGGCCGGCACCTGCCAGCCATAGGCACGCAGTGCATGCGACACGTCGAACTCGGTGTAGCCCGGGTCCCCCTTGAGCCGGAAGCTGATCACCGGGATGGCCGAGCCGTCGGTGATCACCTCGAAGTGTTCGCTGTTGCGCAGCTGGTCACCGAGCCACCGCGCGGTCTGCGACAGGCATTGCATGACCTGGGTATATCCGGCCCGGCCCAACCGCAGGAAGTTGTAGTACTGGCCGACGACCTGATTTCCCGGGCGGGAGAAGTTCAGCGTGAAGGTGGGCATGTCGCCACCGAGGTAGTTGACCCGGAACACCAGGTCCTCGGGCAGGTGCTCGGCGCTGCGCCACACCACGAAGCCGATGCCGGGATAGGTCAGCCCGTACTTGTGCCCGCTGACATTGATCGACACCACCCGCGGCAACCGGAAATCCCATTGCAGGTCCGGGTGCAGGAACGGGACCACGAATCCGCCGCTGGCGGCATCGACGTGGACCGGCACGTCTGGGCCGCCGTCCGCGGCAAGCTTGTCCAGCGCCGCGCAGATCTCGGCGATCGGCTCCAGTTCACCGGTGAAGGTGGTGCCCAGGATGCCGACGACGCCGATAGTGTCCTCGTCGACGGCCGCGACGACCTGCTCGGGGGTGATGACGTAGCGGTCCTCGGCCATCGGCAGGTAGCGGGGTTCGACATCGAAGTACCGGCAGAACTTCTCCCAGACCACCTGGACGTTGGAGCCCAGGACGAGGTTGGGAGTGCGGCCCTTCCAGGCTCCCTCCTTGCCGGCTGCGACCTTGTCCCGCCAGCGCCATTTGAGGGCCAGTCCGGCCAGCATGACGGCCTCGCTGGAACCGATGGTCGACACCCCGATCGCGGTGGACGGATCGTCGTCGCGCAGGTCCTCGGCGTGGAACAGATCGGCCACCATGGACACACAGCGCGCCTCGATGGCCGCGGTGGCCGGATATTCGTCCTTGTCGATCATGTTCTTGTCGAAGGTCTCGGCCATCAGCTTGTCGGCCTCGGGTTCCATCCACGTGGTGACGAAGGTGGCGAGATTCAGCCGGGAACTGCCGTCGAGCATCAGCTCATCGTGGATGAAGCGGTAGGCCGCCTGGGAGTCCATCGAGTCGTCGGGCATTCGCAGCGCCGGCACGGGGTCGGTGGACAGCCGACCCGTGTAGGCGGGTGTGATCGACGGTCCGGGCTGGTGCCGCAGTGGCATGTGTTGTCCCTTCTAGAGTTTCGCGACGGATGGACGAAGGTGAGCCAGAATTCCCTCAGCCGAGATCGGCACCGGACGCGGTCCCGGATCGGCGGCGGCCAGGCACGCGGCGCGGGCGTGCACGAACGCCGCCATGGCGGCGGCCTCGATCGGCGGCAGCCCGGAGGCGAGCAGCGCGCCGACCACACCGGAGAGCACATCGCCGGATCCCGCGGTGGCGGCCCAGGATTGACCGGCCGGGTTGAGGTAGGTGGTGTCCCCGTCGGTGATGACGGTGACGTTGCCTTTGAGGAGCACCGTGGCCCCGAGCCGGGCGGCCAGCTCTTGTGCCGCACCGACCCGGTCCGGGCCGACCGGATGCCCGGCCAGTCGCTGGTACTCGCCGGCGTGCGGCGTGAGAACCGTAGGCGCGGTGCGGGTGTGCACCAACTCTGGCTGGGCGGCCAACAGCGTCAACGCATCGGCATCGACGAGGACCGGCAGATCGGTGGCCAACGCGAACCGTAATGTCGCGGCGGCAGATTCGTCGGTGCCCAGCCCGGGTCCGACGGACCAGGCCTGGACCCGTCCGGCGGCGTCGGGTCGGGGGGCGACCACCACTTCGGGCCAGCGGGTCACGACATCGGCAGCGGCGCTGCCGGCGTAGCGGACCATTCCGGAGGTCGCGGCCACTGCCGCGCCGGTGCACAGGATCGCCGCACCCGGGTAGGTGGCCGAGCCGGCGAGTACCCCGGTGACGCCCTGGCTGTACTTGTCATCGTGCGGGCCGGGCAGCGGCCACCGGGCGGCGACATCGGCCGCCTCGAAACCGCGCACCCCACTGGGCGGCAGCTCCAGTCCGATGTCGACGAGTTCCACGCGCCCACAATCCCCCAGCGCGTGCACGGGTTTGAGGCCTCCGAACGTGACGGTCAGCGCCGCGCGGACATGCGGCCCGTCGGCGACGCCGGTGTGCACGTCGATCCCGCTCGGGATGTCGACAGCGACCACCGGTGCGGCACTGGAGGCGAACACCGTTGCCGCCTCGGGGCGCAGCGGCCCGCGTCCGGAGATCCCGACGACGCCGTCGATCACCAGATCCGTTGTCGCCGGAATGCCGTCGACGACTCGGCCGCCCGCCTGACGGAACGCCGCCAGCGCCGTGGCGTGGGTGTGATCCGGATTGAGCAGCACCGCCGTCGCCGTCACTCCTCGGCGACGCAGGAACGTCGCCGACCAGAGCGCGTCGCCGCCGTTGTCGCCCGAACCGACGACCGCACACACCTGCCGGCCCGCCACCGCGCCGAAGCGGGACCGCAGCTCCCCCGCGATGACCGTCGCGAGCCCGTAGGCGGCGCGGCGCATCAGGACCCCGTCGGGCAGGGATGCCAGCAATGGCGCCTCGGCGGCCCGAATGGCATCCGCGGTGTAGTAGTGGCGCATCGGCTCCCGTTCTCACGTCGCCGCACCAGGTTACGTGCCGCGGATTGGTCCGACCCGACAATTGACGCCTCCGGACCGAAACCGGAACGAGGGCGCAGTTTCCGGACCCGCCTTCGGTGACCTCCAGCCCGCGGTCAGCACGGCTAGAGTGACCGCTCATGAGCTACGGCTATCCGCCGTTTCCACCGCCCCCACCGGTGCCACCACCCCGCTCCGGTGTCGATCTCGCCATCTCCATCACCTTGCTGGTGCTGACCTATGCCGGCGGCGGTGTCGCCGCGTTCCTGGCGGTGTTCATGTTGGCCTTCACCGACTACTGCCCGCCGGCGACCTGCCATATCGACGCCGGGGTCACCGCGGTGATGACGGGTTTCGGCGTCGCCGTGCTGATCGCCATCGCCGGCACCGTGATCAGCATCGTGCAGATGGTCCGCCGCGCCAAGGCCTGGCCATGGGCGACCGGGACACTGGTGCTGTGTGGGGTGGCGTGCGGGCTGGGCATGGCCGGGTATATCGCAGCCGTGGGCGGCTGATCAGGCCTGAGCCGTGGGCGGCTGATCAGGCCTGAGCCAGGGACTCAATGCACCCCGGTACCGACGGCGACCGCGCTCGGCTCCACGGTGACCTTGATCGCCTCGCCCTTCTTGACGATGTCGAAGGCTTCGAGCACGTTGTCGATCGGGATGTGCCGGGTGATGAGATCCTTCACGGGTACCTGCCCGGTCGAGATGTACTGCAGGGCACGCTTGTTGTGCTCGGGCGCAGATCCGTTGGCACCGTGGATGTGCAGCTGGCGGTAGTGCACGACGTTGGAGTCGCAGGTGATGGTCGGGTTGGTCTTGGGTAGCCCGCCGAAGAAGGAGATCCGGCCGTTGCGCGCAGCCATGGCGATCGCCTGCTCCTGGGTGATATTGGCCGCGGTGGCGGTGATGATGACGTCGGCGCCCCGACCGCCGGTGAGCTCCATGACCCGGGCCACCACGTCGACCTCGGCAGCGTTGATGGTCTCGTCGGGATGCACCGCATCGGCCGAGATCTTCAGCCGGTGCTCGTTCACATCGACGAGGTAGATCGGGCCGGCACCGTGCACACCGCGGGCGATGCGGATGTGCATACAGCCGATCGGGCCGGCACCGAAGACCACGACAGTGTCGCCCTCCTCGATACCGAGTAGGTCCTGGGCGTTGATGGCACAGGCGAACGGCTCGGCCGCCGATGCCTCGTCGTATCCCACATTGTCCGGAATGCGGTTCAGCCCATCGACTTTGAGCACCTGCCGGGGCACGATCATGTACTCGGCGAAACCACCGTCGTACTGGTAGCCGATCGAGGTCTGGTTCTGGCATACCGCCATCCAGCCCTTGCGGCATTCGTGGCATTCACCGCACGGCACGGCCGCGATCACCTGTACCCGGTCGCCCACCTGCCAATCGGTCGCGTTCGCCGTGTTTACGTTGGCACCCACCTCGACAATTTCGCCGGCGACCTCGTGCCCGAGGGTGCGCGGCGGGGTCAGGTTCTGGTGTCCGTTGTGGAAGATCTTCACGTCGGTGCCGCAGGTCGAACAGTTACGCACCCGGATCTTGACCTCGTCCGGCCCGCACTGCGGCTCGGGAACGTCTTCGAGGCGGACGTCCTCGGGCGCGTAGTAGCGCAGAGCTTTCATGGCTGGCCTCCTGTGTCCGGCGTTACATGCTGAGCCGACTCTAACCGCAAAACGGTCATAACTCCACATTCTTTTGTGCCCATTTACGCCTGAATGCTTGCATTCATGCCCACTTGTGCGGTTAACTTGGTCTCATGTGACCGGCGTCACCCACTGCCGGCAGCACACTGGAACAAGACGGAGGTCGCAAGATGTCCCTGGTCGAAGCCCCCAGCACCCCTGCGGACGGGACGCCGCGCACCGGCGCGCGCGTGCGGGTGCAGAAACTGGGCACCGCGCTGTCGAACATGGTCATGCCCAATATCGGCGCATTCATCGCCTGGGGCCTGATCACCGCGTTGTTCATCAAGGCCGGATGGCTGCAGGGCATCTTCCCGGCGCTGCGCAATCCGGACGGCTGGGTCGCCCAGATCGGCGGCTGGGGCAGCTTCGACGGCGCCGGCATCGTCGGCCCGATGATCACCTACCTGCTGCCGGTGCTGATCGGCTTCACCGGTGGCCGGATGGTGCACGGCAACCGCGGCGCCGTGGTGGGGGCGATCGCCACCATGGGTGTGATCACCGGCGCGGACGTCCCGATGTTCATGGGCGCCATGATCATGGGTCCACTCGGCGGCTGGGCCATGAAGAAGCTGGACGCGTTGTGGGACGGCAAGATCCGCCCCGGCTTCGAGATGCTCATCGACAACTTCTCCGCCGGCATCCTCGGCATGGCCCTGGCGATCTTCGGATTCTTCGGTATCGGGCCGGTCGTCTCGGCGTTCACCCGCGGGGCCGGAAACGTCGTCGACTTCCTGGTCAGCCACGACTTACTGCCGCTCACCTCGATCCTCATCGAACCGGCCAAGGTGCTGTTCCTCAACAACGCGATCAACCACGGCGTGCTCACCCCGCTGGGCACCACACAGGCCCTGGCGACCGGCAAGTCGGTCCTGTTCCTGCTGGAAGCCAACCCCGGTCCGGGCCTGGGTCTTCTGTTGGCCTTCATGGCATTCGGCAAAGGTGCCGCTCGCGCGTCGGCACCCGGCGCGGCGATCATCCAGTTCTTCGGCGGCATCCACGAGATCTACTTCCCGTACGTCCTGATGAAGCCCAAGCTGATCGCTGCCACCATCCTCGGCGGCATGACCGGCGTCTTCATCAACGTGCTGTTCGGGTCCGGGCTGCGCGCCCCGGCGGCACCCGGCTCGATCATCGCCGTCTACGCCCAGACCGCCAGCGGCAGCTTCCTGGGTGTCACGTTGTCGGTGCTGGGGGCCGCGACCGTGTCCTTCGTCGTCGCCGCTCTGCTGCTCAAGACCGACCGGGCCACCGACGAACCCGATCTGGCCGCGGCTACCGCAGAGATGGAAGCGTTGAAGGGCAAGCGCTCCAGTGTGGCCGCCGCACTGACCGGCGGTATCAACGGAAAGATCACGGCCATCGTGTTCGCCTGCGATGCCGGGATGGGGTCCTCGGCGATGGGCGCCTCGGTGTTGCGCAAGAAGGTTCAGTCGGCCGGCTTCGGCGATGTCAAGGTGACCAATCAGTCCATCGCCAACCTGACCGACACCTACGACGTGGTCGTCACGCATCGCGACCTGACCGACCGCGCGAAACTCAAGACCGGCTCGGCCGTGCACATCTCGGTGGACGACTTCATGAGCAGCCCACGCTACGACGAGGTCGTCGAACTGCTGGAGCAGACCAACGGTGACGCCCCTGCCTGGCCCGGCGCGCAGCAGACGGAGCCCGCTGATGCCACGGACGACGTGTTCCGGCTCGATTCGATCGTGCTGAACGGCGCGGCGTCCAACGCCGAGGAAGCCATCACCGAAGCGGGGCAGCTGCTGGTGGCCGCCGGGGCGGTGGACCCGTCCTATGTGGACGCGATGCACGAACGGGAGAAGTCGGTGTCGACCTATATGGGCAACGGACTGGCCATCCCGCACGGCACCAACGACGCCAGGGGCGCCATCCGCAAGACCGGCATCTCGTTCGTGCGCTACGCCGACCCGATCGACTGGAACGGCAAGCCGGCCGAGTTCGTGGTCGGGATCGCCGGGGCGGGTAACGATCACATGGCGCTACTGACCCGGATCGCGCACGTGTTCCTGGACAAGGACGAGGTGGCTCGGCTGCGGGAGGCCGGCACGGCCGAGGAGATCCGCGCCGTTCTGAGCGCGAGCAAGTAAGTTCTTCGAAAGCCCTGGCCCGCGGGCCAGGGCTTTCGAACCGCCGATCAGAATGTCAGCCGTGGATTCAGAGACCCGTCAGAGCCGCATCGTCGAATTCGCCCGTACCCGGGGCCGGGTGGAGGTGCTGCCTCTGGCCGAGGAACTCCACGTCGCGTCCGAGACCATCCGCCGCGACCTCAAGGTCCTCGCCGGGCGCCGGCTGCTCAAACGGGTGCACGGCGGCGCGGTGCCACTGGAGACCGTCGCGTTCGAATCCACCGTCGAATATCGCAGCCAGGTCGACCTCGCCCAGAAGCACCGGATCGCCGCGGCGGCCGTCGAACTCCTGCACGGCTCCGAAACCGTCTATCTGGACGAGGGATTCACCCCTCGCCTGATCGCCGAGAAGATCGCCGACCGGGAGCTCACCGTGGTGACCTCCTCGCTGCTGGCCGCCGAGGCGCTCGCGCACAGCGACACGGTCACGGTACTCCTGCTGGGCGGCCGGATGCGGGGCAGAACTCTTGCGACGGTGGATCATTGGGCCGTGGAACGGCTGCGCACACTGGTGATCGACGTGGCGTATCTCGGCACCAACGGGATCACCGTGGAACACGGCCTCACCACACCGGACCCGGCCGTGGCCGCGGTCAAGCAGACGGCCGTGCACGTCGCGGGGCGCAGGATTCTCGTGGCCGCCCACACGAAGTTCGGGGAGACCAGCTTCTGCCGGTTCGCCCAGGTGTCGGATTTCGAATCCATCGTCACCGGATCAGAACTGCCGACGGCCGAGGCGCACCGGTATGAAGCCTTGGGGCCCAGCGTCATTCGCACCTGACACCCGCAGCCGTCGGCCTCAGCCGTCGACACCGTCCCAGAAGCGATGTGCCCGCGCGGCGATCTCGTCCGGGAACTCTCCGCTGATGGCGTGGGACGCCGACGCCCAGAGTTCGACCTGACCGTGCCGCAGCACTGACCGCGCGGTGTCGGCCGCCCGTTGTCCTTCGTGGATGACGCTGCGGCCGGCGATCAATGCCAGCACCGGCATGTCCAGCGCACGCAGCTGGGCATCGGTGAACAAGGTGGGCGCCGGCTGATGGAGCTCGAAGTCGGCGGTCCCGGCGTCGATCAACGCCGCCACCGGGCTGCCGTCGGAGACGTCGGCGCCGCCGGTGATCCAGCGCAGGACGCGACGGCGCAGCCACTCCGGCATATGCGGCAGCCCCATCGGGATGAAGGCCACCATCGTGCGAATCGGGATGGGCGCGAACGTCATCACCGGATCGAGTAGGGCCAGCGAAGCCACCCGTGCGGGATGGCGCAGCGCGTAGTTGACCGCACTCCAACCCCCGAACGAGACCCCCATCAGGTGCACGGAATCCAGGCCCAGTCCGGTGAGCAACTCACCCATCCACCACGCTTGATCGGCAGCGCCGGTCAGCGGCAGCTGTTGGAGCGACAGACCCGGCTCGCCGAGCAGGTCCACGCAGTAGACGGTCCGGCGAGCCAGCAGACCGGGCAGGTTGGGGGCCCACATCGGGGTCGAGGCATTCCGGCCGGGCAATAACACCACCGGGCGTTCGGCGGGCACGCCTGCGACCGCGGTGCAGCCGAATCGGTATGCCCGAACCGTACCGAACGTGGTCGGCACGTCGACGGACTCACCCACCACCGGCAGCGCGGCCATGCCCGCCTCGTACACGGTGCGAAAGTGGGCGCGGGCGGCGGCGCTGCGCCAGCGGCCGACCTCACCCACCGTCAGCCCGCTACTACTCGACCGTCACCGACTTGGCCAGGTTGCGCGGCTTGTCCACGTCGTAGCCGCGCGCCTGCGCCACCCCCGCCGCGAACACCTGCATCGGAATCGTCGACAGCAGCGGCTGGTAAAGCGTTGACACTGCCGGGATTTCGATCAGGTGGTCGGCATACGGCGCCACGGTGTCATCGCCCTCCTCGGCGATGACGATGGTCACCGCGCCCCGGGCCTGGATCTCGCGGATATTGCTGAGCAGCTTGGCGTGCAGGGTGGCCGAGTTCTTCGGCGACGGCATCACCACGATCACCGGCAGGTCGTCCTCGATCAGCGCGATGGGTCCGTGCTTGAGTTCACCAGCGGCAAAACCTTCGGCGTGCATGTACGCCAGCTCCTTGAGCTTGAGCGCACCTTCCAGCGCCACCGGGTAACCGACGTGCCGGCCGAGGAACAGCACCGCCGAGGACCGCGCGAACCGGCGGGCAAGCTCGCGCACCGGTTCCATGCAGGTCAACACTCGGGCGACCTGATCGGCCATCGCCTCCAGATCGTGGTACTCGCGGGCCACCTCGTCGGGGTACTTGGTCCCCCGTGCTTGCGCAAGGGCAAGTCCGACAAGATAATTCGCGGCCACCTGCGCCAGGAACGTCTTGGTGGACGCCACGCCGATCTCCGGACCGGCACGCGTGTAGAGCACCGCGTCGGCCTCGCGCGGGATCTGGCTGCCGTTGGTGTTGCAGATGGCCAGCACTTTGGCCTTCTGCTCCTTGGCGTGCCGCACCGCTTCGAGGGTGTCGGCCGTCTCACCCGACTGCGAGATGGCGATCACCAGCGTGCTGCGGTCCAGAACCGGGTCACGGTACCGGAATTCGCTGGCGAGCTCGACCTCGACCGGCAGCCGGGTCCAGTGTTCGATGGCGTACTTGGCCAGCAGGCCGGAGTGGTAGGCAGTACCGCAGGCGACGATGAAGACCTTGTCGACCTCGCGCAGTTCCTGATCGGACAGGCGCTGCTCGTCGAGCACGATACGGCCGTCGACGAAATGACCGAGCAGGGTGTCGGCGACCGCGGCGGGCTGCTCGGCGATCTCCTTGAGCATGAAGTAGTCGTAGCCGCCCTTCTCGGCGGCGCTCAGGTCCCAGTCGATATGAAACGTGCGAGCATTCGCGGTCTGGTCCTCGCCGGCGAAGTCGGTGACCCGATACCCGTCGGCGGTGATCACGACCGCCTGGTCCTGCCCCAGTTCGACGGCGTCGCGGGTGTGCTCGATGAACGCGGCGACATCGGAACCGACGAACATCTCGCCGTCCCCGACCCCGACCACCAGCGGGGTGGACCGGCGGGCCGCGACGATGGTGCCGGGTTCTTCGGCGCTGGCGAACACCAGCGTGAAATGCCCTTCGAGCCGTCGCAGCACCGACAGCACCGAGCCCACGAAGTCCCCGGCGGTGGGGCCCTCGCGGTAGGCGTGGGCGACCAGATGCACGGTCACCTCGGAGTCGGTGTCGCTGGCGAACTCGACGCCGACGGCTTCCAGCTCGGTGCGCAGCGCCGCGAAGTTCTCGATGATGCCGTTGTGCACGACGGCGAATTTGCCGTCGGCATCCCGGTGCGGATGCGCATTGCGGTCGGTGGGCCGGCCATGGGTGGCCCACCGGGTGTGCCCCATCCCCGTCGTACCGGCGAGCAGCGCCGCATCCGTCTCGGCGACGGCTTCCTCCAGATTGGCCAGCCGGCCGGCTCGGCGCCGCACCACCAGACCGCCGTCGCCGTCGAGCAGGGCGACACCCGAGGAGTCATAGCCCCGGTATTCCATCCGCCGCAACGCGTCGACCACGATCCCGCAGGCAGGGCGCCGTCCGACGTAACCGACGATTCCACACATGGTTACCCAGGGTAGTGCAGCGGACGGACTCACTGTCGCTGCGTTCGCGGCGGCTCGCTCACACGAGACACCGCCGCGGGTGGTTCGGTTAGGGTCAACGGGTGGCCAGGACGAAGAAACTATTCGCTGCGCTGACCCGGCGCGGCCCGCATCGTGTACTCCGCGGCGACCTGGCCTTTGCCGGTCTGCCGGGCGTGGTCTACACCCCTGAATCGGGGCTGGGCCTGCCCGGCCTGGCGTTCGGGCACGACTGGCTGACCGGCGCCGACCGGTATGCGGGAACCCTGGAGCATCTCGCGTCCTGGGGCATCGTGGCGGCGGCACCCGATACCGAGAAGTCCTTGGCCCCGTCCGTGCTCAACGCCGCGTTCGACTTGGGCACCGCGCTGGACATCATCGCCGGGGTGCGCCTGGGACCGGGCAAGATCAGCGTCCATCCGGACAAGCTGGCCGTGGCCGGGCACGGTTTCGGCGGATCCGCGGCGGTGTTCGCCGCGGCCGGTATGCAGGGCAGGCTCAAGGCCGCAGCCGCCCTGTTCCCGGCCGCATCCAGCCCGCCGGCCGAGCAGCCGGCCACCGGGCTGACGCTGCCCGGGCTGATCCTGCGGGCGCCGTCCGACGGCACCGCCATCCGTTCCAATGCCGACGCGTTGGCCGGTGCGTGGCGCACCGCGACGACGCGCACGGTGTCCAAGGCCGAACCCGGCGGGCTCGTGGAGGGTCGGCGCCTGAGCAGGCTGGTCGGCCTGCCCGGTGCCGATCGGGGCACGCAGAAGGCGGTGCGGGCGCTGTTGACGGGCTACCTGCTGTTCGTGCTGGGCGGCGACAAGACCTACCGGGAGTTCGCCGACCCGGAGGTCACGCTGCCCAAGACCACACCGATCGACCCGGAAGCCGTCCCGCCGACGCTGGAGGACAAGGTCGTCGCCCTTCTCAAGGGCTGACAGCCGAACCGTCCAACTCCCAACCAACCGGTTGGTGATATAACTCTGGCATGCGGACAGGGATCTTTCTGGGCTACGCCGGCGGCTTCAAGGAGGCGGCCGAACAGGTCGTGGCACTGGAGCAGGTCGGCATCGACATCGCGCTGGTCGCCGAGGCCTACTCCTACGACGCGATCAGCCAGCTGGGCTACCTGGCCGCCAAGACCTCGACAATCGAGCTGGGCACCGGCGTGGTCCCGATCTACACGCGCACCCCGTCCCTGCTGGCGATGACGGCGGCCGGGGTCGACTACGTCTCCGAGGGACGCTTTCGCCTCGGCATCGGCACGTCCGGGCCGCAGGTCGTCGAGGGCTTCCACGGCGTGCCGTTCGATGCACCGCTGGGGCGCACCCGCGAGGTGGTCGAGATCTGCAGGCAGGTGTGGCGGCGCGAGAAGGTCAGCTACGACGGCAAGTACTACCAACTTCCGTTGCCCGCCGGCCGCGGCACAGGACTGGGCAAGCCCCTGAAGCTGATCAATCACCCTGTACGGGAACGTATTCCGATCACCATCGCGGCACTCGGACCGCAGAACGTGGCGCTCACCGCCGAGATCGCCGAAGGCTGGCAGCCCGTCTTCTACTACCCGGAGAAGGCCGACGAGGTCTGGGGCGAGGCGCTGCGCGCCGGTGCCGCCAAACGCGATCCGGCACTGGGCCCGCTCGATGTGATGGTCAGCGCCAGCCTTGCCATCGGCGATGACGTCGAGGACCGCCTGGCATGGGCAAAACCGCAACTGGCCCTGTACATCGGAGGTATGGGCGCGCGCGGGAAGAACTTCTATCACAATCTGGCCACCCGCTACGGTTACGGCGAGGTCGCCGACCGTATCCAGGACCTCTACCTGGCAGGCAAGAAGGCCGAGGCGATCGCCGCCGTGCCCGACGATCTGGTGCGCCACGTATCCCTGGTCGGGCCAAAGGGATTCGTCAGGGAACGGCTGGCCGCTTATGCCGAGGCCGGCGTGACGACCATCCTGGTACATCCACTGACCGACGACGCCGCCGAGGCCGTCGCGTTCGCCGAGGATCTCGTCGCACTGACCGACTGAGCGGGTCGGCGCCGCGCCGTCCCACGTGACGCGCGCCTCACAATTGGGCCGGATGCGCCATCGTTGGGTACGCTTTGGTCCAGCGGCATCGTCTGTTCTGCCTTTTGCCGCCTCGCCAGGGCCTCTCTTCGGGCCCTGCTCGATCGTCACACCGAGCGCCGCGGGAACCACCCCGCGCCGGGCAGGACGACCACACTCGACTTTTCTGGAGTTCATTCGTGTCCACGTTTGCCGACCTCGGCTTGCCCGAGGCCGTTGTCACCACCCTTGCCGCCAACGGCATCACCAGCCCCTTCCCCATCCAGTCTGCGACCCTGCCGGATTCCCTGGCCGGTCGCGATGTGCTCGGCCGCGGCCGCACCGGATCAGGTAAGACCTACGCGTTCCTGCTGCCCCTGGTGAGCCGCCTCGCGGCCAACCCGGCCCCGCGGCGCGCCAAGAGCTTCCGCGCGCTGATCCTGGCCCCCACTCGCGAACTGGTCAGCCAGATCGACGCGGCCCTTGCGCCCCTGGCGCAAGCCACCGGCCTGCGGTCGGCCACCATTTTCGGCGGCGTCAGCGCCAACCCCCAGATCGACAAACTGCGCAACGGCATCGATATCGTCATCGCCTGCCCCGGCCGACTGGAAGACCACGTCAAGTCCGGTCACGCCGACCTGTCCGGCGTGCAGATCACCGTTCTCGACGAGGCCGACCATATGGCCGACCTCGGCTTCCTGCCCCCGGTCAAGCGCCTGCTGGACCGCACCCCGCGCGACGGTCAGCGGCTGCTGTTCTCGGCCACACTCGACAACGGCATCGATGTGCTGGTGGACCGCTACCTGCACGATCCCGTGGTGCACAGCGTCGATTCCGAGCAGTCGCCGGTCGCCGCCATGGCCCACCACGTGCTGCACGTGGACGGGGCCGCACGGTTCGACGTGCTCGCCGACCTGGCCGCGTCGCCGGGCCGCACCATCGTGTTCGCCCGCACCAAGTACGGCGCCAAAGGTCTTGCGCGGAAACTCAATTCGCGTGGTGTCCCGGCAGTGGAACTGCACGGCAACCTTTCTCAGAACGCCCGCACCCGGAATCTGGCCGCGTTCTCCGATGGGTCGGCCACGGTCCTCGTGGCCACCGATATCGCCGCCCGCGGTATCCACGTCGACGATGTCAGCCTCGTGGTGCACGCCGATCCGCCGGTCGAACACAAGGCCTACCTGCACCGGTCCGGACGCACCGCCCGCGCCGGCAACGACGGCACCGTCGTGACGTTGATGGTCGACGATCAGGTTTCCGATGTCCGCGTGCTGACCCGCAAGGCGGGCATCAAGCCGACCGTCACCAAGTTCAGCGGTGCCTCGCATCCGGTGCTTCAAGAGATCGCCCCGGGCGAGCGGACTTTCACCGGTCCGATCGCGCTGTCCACCCCTGAGCCTGCCGCGACGCGGTCACCGCAGCAGCCCGGTCGGTCGTCCGGCCAACGCCGTCGGCCCAACCGGGCCACGGGCGCCGGCGCCGGCCGCTCCGGTGGGCACAGTGGCACCGGGGGTCGAGCACGCCACGGCAGCGCCGGGCAGCACCGCTAGGCAAGACGCTTCCGGCGGCCACCCCGTCGAACCGACTACGCACCTTCAGCCTCGAGTGCTGAAGGTGCGTAGTCGTATCAGCTGCGCTCACGGTCGGCGGTCACGAGGTGGCGCGACCCCCAGGCGGACGAGGTGGATCGCGGTGTCCGCGATCTCCTCGGACGTGATCTGCTCGCGAGGGCGGTACCAGCGAGACACCCAGATGATCATGCCCAGGATCAGCCGCGCGGTGACCGTGGGATCCCCTTCGTCGAGGTATCCGCGTTCCATGTTCGCGCTGACCACACCGACCCACATCTTCTCGAAATGGCGGCTCCACGAACGCCACCGGGTGTACACCTCGGGCGGCAGTCCCGCTCCTCCGAAGAACACCGGCAGGTAGCTGCGCATACTCACCGCGGCATCGGCCTGCAGCCTGATCATCGCCATCAGTTGTTCACCGGGGTCGGACGAGCCGGCGATGGCGGCCTTCGTGCGCTCAGTCAGTTCCCCGGTGCAGCGTTCGAACAGGATGCCGAGCAGGTCCTCTTTGGTCGGCACCGCCCGGTACAGCGTGGCACGAGAAACACCCAGCTTGTCGGCGGTATCGACGATCGTCACCGCCTCGTACCCGCCCTCGGCGAACAGAGCCGCCACCGCGTCGGCGACCGCGTCACGATCGATCGCCAGTCGAGGTCTTCCCCTGGGACGCTTCGACTGTTCGCCGTTCGCGACCTCCGCCACGGATCTCCCCTCACCATGGGACAGTCACTTTCCTTGCCGTGAGTTTAGAGCCGAAGCGTCGCAGTACGCTGCCACCCGCGGAGCCGACACCTGCCGACGGTGCAGCATGCCACTCGCAGGGCGCCGGCGAGGGGCCTGTTCACTCCCCCGCCTGCGGCAACTCGTCGGCCGCGATCTCGCACGGGGTGCGCGGCGGCTCCGGAGGGGGTTCAGCTGCCATCGGTGCGGCCACCGGTGCCGCCGGCACCGGCTGGGGTACGGGCGTGGCAGCGGGTGGATCGGGTTCGGGTCCAAGGACTTCCGTCGTCTCGGCGGTCTCCGGAATGGGCTCGCCCTCCCCCTCACCCTCGTTCTCCTCGTCTGCGCCGTCCTCCGGGTCGTCCTCGTCCTCCTCACGATCATCGTCCGGCTCCGGCTCCGGCTCATCGGTGTCCCGCTCGCCGATATCCAGCGGTTCATCAGGTATCGAGTCCGCGCCTGTGCCGAACAGTCCCCCGAGGAGATCGGCGAGCTGCTGCCCCGTGCCCGTGAAACCTCCTCCCACCGAAGACATTCCAGAACCCAGCCCGCCCAACGGCAACCCGCCGGAGAACGGATCGCCCGCCGGTGCCGGTGCCGGTGCCGGTGCCGACGCCGGTGAGGGTGCCGACGCCGGTGAGGGTGCCAACGCGTCCACCGGAGGCGCGGCCGCCGCGGGTGTCACCCCGGCAGCAGATCCCAAGGCGCCGAACCCTGCCGGTTGATCGGCCGAAAGACCGGCCGCGGCCGTGTCGTACGCGTCACGCACCGATCGCTTCGTCGACTCCATCACCTCAGCCCAGTCAGAGCCGATCGCGACGGTCACGAACGGATTGACCTTGCCGTCGACGATCTCGCTGGCACTGTCCTGGGCCCCGGCACCCGTGGTGACGGCCCGCGCGGCCGGCCACCACTGCGCGCGTTCGGCACGGTCTTCGATGTCCTGGACGGCGGCGACCTTACCGGTCACCAAGTGCCAGAGGTCGTCCCGCAATTCGGTGAGCGTATCGGCGACCCGGTGCAGGGCGCTCACCGTCTGCTCCGAGGACTGCGCATGTGCCGCGATGACCTGTGCAGCGATATCCGCGCCCGACCCCTGCCAAGCCGCGGCCAGCGCCGCCCGCGCCGACTCCTGCAGCCGGGCGGCCTCCTCAACGGTGCCCAGCGCCGCAGTGATCGCCGCGCAATCGGCATCCAGTGTGCCCAGGTCCATACCGTCCTCGGCGGTGTACGCATCGTGCAGCTGGGCCGGATCGGTGACGGTGCAGCCGAGTGCGCGGCAGGCCGCGACGTAGTCGGAGAGCACCTCGACGGCCGGCCCTCCCCGGGCCAGGGCGCCGTCGACGTCGTAGCCGGTCATCCCAGCCGGTGGGCCGCACGCCCGTCGGCGTCGGCGTAGCTCTGGACCGAAGCCCTTAGCAGCGTCGCGATCTCACGCGCGGAGCGGGACCAGTCAGCCAATCTCGCGCAGGTCCGCTGCACGGCGTCGCGGACGGCGTCACCGGAGTCGGTGTAGGACCGTCCGGCTCGCGTCCCGTCGAAGTTCAGCCGAGCCAGCTGCGTGTGCAGCACGGTATCGAGCAATTCGGCGGCGGTGTCATAGCGGTGCGCGGCATCCAGGACGGAGCCGGTGTCGACGCGGGTGGCAGTGAGGTGTCCCATGCTTGGTTAGGACGCGGCGGGCACCCGATCGGTTCCCTGCGGAGCAGAGAAACTATTTGTGGCCACTCACCGATTCGGCCACCCGAACCGCCAGTTGGCGGGCGGTGTCCTCGTCCGCGGCCTCCACCATCACACGAACCACCTGCTCGGTCCCGGAGGGGCGCAACAGGATTCGCCCGCTGTCTCCGAGTTCGGCCTCGGCCTGGGCCACCGCGGTCTGGACCGAGGGGGCCTGGGCCACCGTGGCCTTGTCGGCCACCTGCACGTTGATGAGCACCTGGGGCAGCGTCTGCATGGGCTGACAAAGCTCGGCCAGCGAACTCCGGGTTTGCGCCATCCGCGACATCAGCCGCAGGCCGGTGACGATTCCGTCGCCGGTGGTACCGAACGCCGGCAGCACGATATGCCCGGACTGCTCACCGCCCAGGGAGAACTCACCGTCGCGCAGTTCCTCGAGCACGTAGCGGTCGCCGACCGCGGTGGTCCGCACCTCGATACCGGCGGCGCGCATCGCCAGGTGCAAACCCAGGTTGCTCATCACGGTGGTGACCAGCGTGTGGGAGGCCAGCTCGCCGGCGTCGCGCATGGCCAGTGCGAGCAGCACCATGATGGCGTCGCCGTCGATGATCTGACCGTGGGCGTCGACGGCCAGACAGCGGTCCGCGTCACCGTCGTGGGCCAGGCCCAGATCGGCGCGGTGGGTGAGCACCGCCTGCTGCAACGTCTGCATATGGGTGGACCCACACTGGTCGTTGATGTTGAGGCCGTTGGGCTCGGCGTGCAGGGCGATCACGTTGGCACCCGCGGCGCGGTATGCCCGGGGGGCGGCCTCGAACGCCGCACCGTTGGCGCAGTCGACGACGACGGTCAGGCCGTCGAGCGGGGTGGTGACGGCTTGGTGCACATGCGCCAGGTAGCGCTGCAATGCGTCACCGGCGTCGATCACCCGTCCGATCCCGGCGCCCAGCGGACGACTGCCGGGCCCGGCGTTGACCAGTTCCTCGATGCGGTCCTCGGTGGCGTCGTCGAGCTTGTGCCCACCGGGGCCGAAGATCTTGATGCCGTTGTCGGGCATCGCATTGTGGGAGGCCGAGATCATCACGCCGAAGTCGGCGTCGTAGGCGTTGGTGAGATACGCGACGGCGGGGGTCGGTAGGACTCCGACCCGCAGGGCGTCGACTCCCTCGGCGGTCAAGCCGGCGATGACGGCGGCTTCCAGCATCTCCCCGCTGGCCCGCGGATCCCGTCCCACCACCGCGACCCGGCGCCGGGTGCCGGTGACGTTGCCGAGCCGGGCCGTCGCCGAACCCAGCGCGAGCGCCAGCTCCGCGGTCAGCTCACGATTGGCGACGCCACGCACACCGTCGGTGCCGAAAAGTCGACGCATCTTCGTTTGGTCCTCCTCCGGTGCGGCCCCGCACACTCTCCATGAAATGCCGAAGGCGGGCGTGTCCATAGTGCGACACGCCCGCCCACGAGCAGAAACGATCAGCGCTTGCTGTACTGCGGCGCCTTACGGGCCTTCTTGAGGCCGTACTTCTTGCGCTCGATGGCACGCGGGTCCCGGGTGAGGAAGCCGGCCTTCTTCAGGGCCGGGCGATCCTCGGGCTGGACCAGGATCAGCGCACGGGCGATGGCCAGGCGCAGCGCGCCGGCCTGCCCGGACGGGCCGCCACCATCGAGGTGGGCGTACACGTCGAAGCTGTCCACCCGATCGACGGTCACCAGCGGAGCCTTGATCAGCTGCTGGTGCACCTTGTTCGGGAAGTAGGCCTCCAGCGTGCGGCCGTCCAGGTGGAACTTGCCGGTGCCGGGCACCAGACGCACGCGGACCACGGCCTCCTTACGGCGGCCGACGGTCTGGATCGGGCGGTCGAGGTAGACCGGCTCACGCGGAGCGGCCTCTTCGATGACAGCCTCCTCGAAGACCTCGGTGGTTTCACCGGTCTCGGGGGACTCTTCGAAGACCTCTTCGGTCACCTCGGTCACCTCGGACTCGGTCCCAGTCAGTTCACTCATTGGGCCACCTGCTTGATCTCGAACGGAACCGGCTGCTGCGCGGCATGCGGATGATCCGGGCCGGCGTACACCTTCAGCTTCTTCTGAATCTGACGGCTGAGCTTGTTGTGCGGGAGCATGCCGACGATCGCGTTCTCGACGACGCGGGTCGGGTGCTTCTCCAGCAGCTCACCGATGGTGCGCTTACGCAGGCCGCCGGGGTAACCCGAGTGGCGGTAAGCGAACTTGTTGTTGAGCTTGTCGCCGCTGACGGCGACCTTCTCGGCGTTGATGATGATGACGAAATCGCCACCATCGACATTGGGCGTGAATGTCGGCTTGTGCTTGCCACGGAGCAGCTTGGCTGCTTCCACGGCGAGCCGGCCGAGCACCACGTCTTGGGCGTCGATGACATGCCACTGACGCGTGGTGTCACCCGCCTTCGGCGTGTAAGTAGGCACAGTTGCCACCTTCTCTTCTCGGGTTGGTTGCCGGTCCGGTGCACGCCCGTCGGTATCCCAGCGACCGACGTTGACCTGGGAACCACCTCCCCTTGCGGGGGCGGCGCACACCAACGGAGCAGCTTACCGGGAGCTGTCACCGCAGGTCAAAACGCCCAACGTGAGCGTGTGCGCGGAAAGGGCCGGCTCAGGGCGCCAGAATCGGGCGCAGCGCGTGCAGTACCGAAGGATCCTCGATGGTCGAGGGCAGCGGCTCGTCCTTGCCGTGCGCGATACCGCGCATCGCCTTGCGCAGGATCTTGCCCGACCTCGTCTTCGGCAGTGCGGGCACGATGTCGACCAGTTTGAAGCTGGCGACGGCGCCGATCTCGTTGCGGACCGACGCGATCAGCTCCGCCACCAGGTCGCCGGCCGACACTTCCGCCGCAGCGTTGGCCTTGAGCACCACCAGCCCGCGGGGTACCTGGCCCTTGATCTCGTCGGCAACCCCGATGACAGCACATTCGGCCACCGACGGATGGGCGGCCAGCACAGCCTCGATAGCGCCCGTGGAGAACCGGTGCCCGGCCACGTTGATCACATCGTCGATCCGGCCCATCACGAACAGGTAGCCGTCCTCGTCGAGGTAACCGCCGTCGCCGGTGAGGTAGTAACCGGGATGCTCACACAGATAGGAGGCCTCGTAGCGAGCGTCGTCACCCCACAGGGTGGGCAGGGTTCCCGGCGGCAGCGGCGTGCGGATGCACACGGCGCCCTCCTCGCCCGGGCCGCACGGCACCCCGTCCGCGGTGAGGATATGCACGTCGTAACCGGGCATCGGCACGGTCGGCGACCCGGCTTTGAACGCCAACGTCTCGACCCCGACCGGGTTGGCGGCGATGGCCCATCCGGTCTCGGTCTGCCACCAGTGGTCCACCACCGGAATGCCGAGCTTGCGCACCGCCCAGTGATAGGTGTCGGGGTCCAGCCGTTCACCGGCCAGGAACAGATGCTTCAGCGAGGACAGGTCGTAACGGGTCAGATGGGCGCCGTCGGGATCTTCCTTGCGGATGGCCCGGATCGCCGTCGGTGCGGTGAACAACACCTTCACCCGGTGCTCGTCGATCACCCGCCAGAACGCACCGGGGTCGGGAGTACCCACCGGCTTGCCCTCGTAGAGCACCGTGGTGGCCCCCAGCAGCAGCGGCGCGTACACGATGTAGGAGTGCCCGACGACCCAGCCCACGTCGGAGGCCGCCCAGAACACTTCGCCGGGCGCCATGTCGTAGATGTGGCGCATGCTCCACATCAGGGCGACCGCATGGCCGCCGTTGTCGCGGACCACGCCCTTGGGCTTTCCGGTGGTGCCCGAGGTATAGAGCACGTAGAGCGGATCGGTCGCCGCGACCGGCACCGCATCGTGCGGTGTGGCGGTGAACATCGCCTCGTGCCAGTCCACGTCGCGGCCGGCCACCAGCTCACAGGGTGACTGCTCGCGCTGCACGATGACGCAGTGCGCGGGCGGATGCGCCGACGCCGCCAGCGCGGCATCCAGCATCGGTTTGTAGGCGACGGTGCGGGACGGTTCGATTCCGCACGATGCGGAGACGATCACCACGGGACGGGCATCGTCGATGCGCGCCGCCAGTTCGTGCGCGGCGAACCCGCCGAACACCACGGAGTGCACCGCCCCGATACGGGCGCAGGCCAGCATGGCGATGACCGCTTCCGGGATCATCGGCATATAGACGACCACCCGGTCGCCCTTGCTCACGCCGAGGCCGCTGAGCACACCGGCGAAGCGCGCCACCTCGTCGAGCAGCTCACGGTAGCTGAACGTGCGGGCGCTGCCCGAGACCGGTGAGTCGTAGATCAGCGCCGGCTGCTCGGCACGCCCGTCGGCGACATGGCGGTCCAGGGCATTGACACACGTGTTCAGCTCACCGTCCGGAAACCACCGATAGAACGGCGGATTGGTGTCGTCGAGCACCCTTTCGGGCCGGCGGGTCCACGTCACCGCGTCGGCGGCCTGCGCCCAGAACCCTGCGGGGTCCTTGATGCTGGCTTGGTAGAGCTCCCTGTAATCGCCCATGACGGGGCATACCTCCACTGTTTCTCTGGGTCTCACGCTCGACGACGGCCGGCCAGGCAGAGCGTAGCGCCGTCGCGCGCTTCGGTCAGATTCGATTTGGCCAGCTCGATCATGCTGCGCCAGAAGTCATTCCGCTCCAGCGATACCCGTCCCACCACGGCTTCGCGCCACTGCGCGACGAAGGGGGTGAAGGAACGGTTCTCATCGAGCAGGTCCACGGTGACCGCGACCAGGGCGCGGCCGGCCGGTTCGTCGTGGCCCATGGCGCGCCACATCCGGGCGGCGGTGCGCAGCCGGCGGCGGTGCTCGACGAGTGCGGTCAGCAACCACCGGATGGCCCGGCGCTCGTCGTCGCCGATCCAGGCGGCGTCGCCGCAGCTCTTGAGAAACGCCTGCTGCGCCTTCGTCGTCTCGTTCAGCTCATTGAGCACTCGGATGGCGTCGGCGTGGATCAAGCCGTCTTCGCCGAGGGTCATGGGGCCACCGCACGCAGAGGTACGCCGACGACGATGCGGGCTGCGTTGTGGCCCAACGCACGGGCCACCTCGGCCGGCGCGGCGGCACCGCTGAACAGCCCGGGCGTCGCCCCGGTCACCTTCTGGTGTGCCACGCTGATCCGGCCGTGCGCGTCGATCCCGACACCCACCTCCAACGTGGACACCTGGGCGGCCAGCCGGGCCAGCGCGTGCGCGTCCTGGTCGTCACGACGGTGTTCGACGATGGCGGGCACACCCTCCTCCTCGATGCCCGCGAGCACCTCGTTCACGACAGCGTCGGCGCCGCAGCTCATCACGACGATCACCGGCGGCTCCGGCTGACCACCCTTAAGCATGGGCGCCGACCCCCAGCCGGGATGCCGTCGCCGCGTACGACGCGACCAGTCCGGAGGCCACGGCGTTGCGCGGACCTTCCGTGCCGCGGACATTACCGGTGCCGCAGACGATTCCGTACGGGGCGACGGCATCGGCGATCTGCTGCGGGATCTCGAAGTCCAGGGCGCAACCACCGAGCAGCACCACGAAGCCGATTTGCCGTAGATCTCCACCGGGGGCGATGCTGCGCAGCGCCCGCAGGGCATTCACCACGAAGACCCGCTCTTTCGCGGTCCTGCGTACGGTGCGGATGCGATCCAGGGAGTGCCGGGTGGGAATGGGGCTCATCCCGGTATCGCCGAGTGCCACCACCCGGGCGAATGCTGTGGCCGGAAGTGGCTTTTCGAAGAACTGGACGGTGCCGTTCTCCAACCGGATGTGAAAGAAGCTCTCCGCCTTGCCCAGTGGGCAGCGTTTGATCTCCTCGGCCAGTTCCAGGTTGTCCAGGCCCAGTTCGGCATCGATGAGTTTGGTGACCAGGTCACCCGCACCGGCCAGGTGGGTGGCGTCGGTGCCGCCGTCGGCCTGGATCACCGCGGCATCGGTGGAACCGCCGCCGAGGTCGAGCACCACCAGCGGCTTGTCGGTGCCCGGCGTGGTGAGCGCGCCGAGAACCGCCATCTCGGCTTCGACACCGCCGACGACGACGTCGACATTCGTGGCGCCTGCCCCGCGCAGATGTGCCGCAACCGCGTCGGCGACGGCCTTCATCCCGCTTTCCTTGGTGCGCACCATGGCCGCCAGCGCGACCGCGTTCTCCAGCGCCACCTCACCCGCGACACCGCCGCGAACCTCTTGCGGCACAGCGGTGTCGATGGCCAGCAGGTCCTGAATCCGCACGTCGGCCAGGGCGTGGTGGGACAGGTCGGCCATGCTCTGCCGGACATTGGCGATCATTCCGCCCGAATTCGTCCCGGCTTCGCCGGTGACGTCGACAAGTGGGCTGACCCGTTCGACGGCGGCCATCAATTCCGTTGCGCCGCGCGACACGTCGATGGTGGCGGTCTTCTTCGCGCCGATCAGGCTCAGCGCGCCGGCCGGGATGGTCCGATCGGCGACATCGCCCGAGGGCGTGCGCACCACGACCGCCGACCGGTTGCCGGTGAGAGCCCGCGCCACGGGCGAGACCACCCTGGTCTGATCCGGATCGAGGCCGAAAATCGTGGCCAGGCCATAGGCATTCGACAATGTTCTGATGGATTGACCCGGTGCGGCCACCTCGACGGCGGCGATCATGCCACGCGGGACGGCCTCGATGCGCGACACCTCGTCGATGATCGGGATCTTGGTCTCCAACCGATTAGACACCAGCACCGCGTCGTCATTGCACAGGATGGCCCCGGTGATCTCGACCCCACGGTGGGCCGCCGCATTGATGGTGGCCGCGACGAGGTCGAAGTCGACGTTGCCGGGTACCACCGGGATGATCGGTTCACCGGTCGTGATGTCGGCCAGCGCCGCGAACTCGACGATGGTGCCGACACCCAGTCCGCGTCCGCCCGGGGTGCGCGGGTCATGACCGATCATCGTCGATTCGGTGATGATGGTCTCGGTGATGGTCTCCATCGCCAGTCCGCTGATCACCGGCGTCGCCTCGTTGAGCAGCACCAGGTCGAGGTCGGCGAGCGTAAGACCGGCGCCCTGCAAGGACCAGATCACCGCTTTGGCGACACCTTCGACGTTCTTGACGGTGCCTTTGATGCCGGTGGTCCGGGTCAGCGCGACCCCGATGAACGCCGGTGTGCCGTCGGCGTCGATCGTGGCCAGACTGGCCTCCGTGGTGGAGTTTCCGATGTCCACCCCGACGACCGTGCGGGTAGCTCTGTCGTTCGCCAAGCCCGAACCCGTATCAACCCACCGCAGCCGCGGAGAACTCCGGCATGACCTCGATGGCCTTCGCATCCTTGCGAACCAGTTCGGTCTCTTTCAGGTGCAGCAGCGCGGCCTTGGCCTGCCAGCGGGGCCGGGCCATCTGATCGTTGAGCGTCGGAACCGGTTCCGGCGACTCCCCTTTGGCGTACTGCGCCGCGTTGGACCCGATCTGCCGGTAGGTCTGCAGTGTCAGCAGCGGGCACTGCGGGAACAGTTCGAGGCTGGACAGTCGCGGCAGGTCGCGCTGGTGGATCATCGAGGTGCCGCGCGAGAGGATACCGATTCCGATACCCGATCCGGACAACCGGGCCGCGGTGTGGGACATGGCCGCCAGGTCGGACGAATTGCGGACCCGGATGACCCGTGCGCTGACCTCCTGCTCCTCGATGCCGGCCAGCACTTGGCGGATCACCTCGGACAGCGGGATGTCGACGATGGTCTTGCTGAACAGTTCACCGAAGCCCGGCGAGATCGCGATGACCACCTCGTCGGGCCGCGTGCCGCGCGCGGCCGGGCCGATCTCGGTGAAGGTCAGGTCCCGCTGAATATCATTGGCCGACACGGCTATTCCACCTCTACTTCCGGGTTCGATGCGCTCGTGACGTGGCGCAGTCGTTTCATCTCTTCCCACCGGGCACCCGACGGGCGGTACCCGGTGCCGGGTCCCGCGTAGTCGTTGGCATCGTTGATCGCCGACAGCGGGCCGTCCTTGGTGAGGATGGCTGAGGTCTGCAGCAGGTCACCGGACACCCGCTGACGCAGGCTGGACAACATCCGTTCGGCGATATCGGAGAAACCACTCGCCTCCAGCGCCTTCACCAGATCCAGACCGGTGATGTTGCGGTCCATCACCTGCTGGGCACCCTTGAGGTCCTCCAGCACATCGCGCGGGATCAGGTCCTGACTTCCGTTGGCGTACACGGCCGTTTCGATCTCGTTGTCCGTGATCGGCGGCAGGTCGAGGTAGCGGAACACCGCCTGCAGCGCCTCGGCCGCGCGGGTGCGCGCCGCCAGGATCTCGGACTCCTTCACATGTCGCAGGCCGCCGTCGATCTGCAGGTCACGCTGAATGGTGTTGAAGTCGTCGAAATCGTCGCTGTCGACATTGGACCCCGCGAACATGTTGTCGTAGTTGGGCACCGCGGAGTAGCCCGAGCACACGAAGTCGGTGCCCGGCATCATCTGCGGCATCAGCCGGGCGGTGCGACGCATCGGGGAATGCGAGAACGACTGATCGTTACCGGACGCGCACTCCAGATCCACCGCGGAGGCGATGAGGTTCTCGGCTGCCACCGCGCGGATGCCGCCGGGCACCGCCCCGGGCACGCCGATACAGGAGATCGAGCCGTTCTGCAGGCCCTGCACGCCGGCGCCCTTGGTCACCAGGATGCAGCGGATCTCCAGGTACAGCATGGACTTTCCCTGCGCATTACCCATCTGCACCTCGGATCCGGTACCGGAGGTGAACCGCATCTTGATACCGCGCGACGCGTAGGCGGCCGCCAGGAACGCCTTTGACCAGGGAGTGTCGTCACCGTCGACGAAGACCGGCTCGGTGCCGTACACCGAGATGGTCTCGGCGTATCCGGTGATACCGCGCATCCCGAGATCGAGTTCGGTGGCCTCCTCCAGCGCACACTGGGTCTGCGGTCCCTCCGCACCGGCCTGGCTGCCGATGGCCTGGGCCATGGCCACCAACGGCGCGTAGCGGACCACACCCAACGTGGTCTCCACTTCCGCGAATCCCCGCAGGGTGGCCTCGGCCGCCTCGCACGCGACCTGCAACGGGTTGTCCCTGGCGCTGGTGCAGTGCGCCTGGTTGGCCGGCGTGCGGCGGGCCCGCATCTTCTGCATGCCCATCATGATCTCGACGATGTTGAGGTTCTTGGCCACCGCGAGCAGCTTGGCCGGGGTGAGCCCCTTGGTCACCGCGAGGACCTCGTCGCGGGTGACACCCGGATCGACGAGCATGCCGGCGATCTCGGCGGCCGGAATGGCCATCGACTGCTCGGTGGTCTCGACATCGATCGCCTTGTCGGCGATGAACTGGTCGATCGAATCGAAGTCGGCGCGTGCGGTGCCATCCATCTCGACGATCAGGCCGTTCTCCACCCGCACGCTCGGCTGCGGGTCGAAGGGACTGTCCATCGCGACCATGCCGACCTCTGGCCATTCCTCGACGAATCCGTCGAGGTTGACCGGTCGCGCCTCCAGGGCCTGGGTGCGCAGCGACTGCCGCACAGTGGCGGTCTCGGCGACCGGGTTCGGTACTACTGCAGTCATCGGTTGTCTCCTATTCGCTCTTGGCCAGCAGGTCGCGGCGCTCGTACACGTCGGCGGCCTCACGCACCAGGTCGGCGAGGTGGGTCGCGTTGTACTGCGTGGTCAGCTCGTCGGCGATCGAGTCGAGCTCGGATTTGGACGACGCGTTGGGCCGCAGCGCGTTGTAGATCTGCAGCACCCGCTCATCGGAGATCGCGGTCATCTCGGCCGCGCGTCGCAGGTTCGCCCCGAGCTGCGGCCGCCCCACCCGTTCGGAGATCTGGGCCTGCAGACGCAAGGTGTCGGGGGTGATGCGCAGATCGGTCGCCTGGATGTCACCGGCGACGACGGCATCGATCGTGATGTCCTCGATCGATTTGCCGTTGGGGGTGAACAACAGATCGCGCCGGTGGACACTCAGCGGATAGTCCGTCGCGGGGTCCAGGGTCGGTTCCGTCATGTGCTGCTCCCAACTGAGGGATGACCCACGAATGGGCCACCTTCATCCGTATTTCCAGGTCCATATTCGTGACACGGACCGGCCTCGACCCGCCCATTGTGTCTTGTGTCACGTTGCACCGAGGTTGCAGCGAAGATCACCGGCATTTGTCCAGTTCCGGGCCCTGCGGCGGTCCGGCCCGGCCATTCGGTGAGGTGCCGCACTACCGCGGCGGGCGGGCTTTTCCGACGCACCTGGCGGTGGCGCCCCACTGCGGGCTAGCGTGGCCGCACCATGAACGCCAGTCCGGCACCGACAGGTCGCGACCACGGCGCCGGGTATCTCGCCGAACTGGCGGAACTCGGCGAGTACTTCGCGCTGCCCGTCCACAACGGGGACGAATGGTTGCCGCTGCCAGAGCTTTTCACCGATACGACGCTGAGTGACCATGTGCAGCGCACCCGTCTCGCGATCGCCGCGTCGACAGGCCGTCCGAGCGGACAGATCCCGCTCCGCGTTGCCGCGTCATCGTTCCAGCTAGGAGTGGCCGCCCGGCTGCTGTCTCCGGTCATCGGATCGGCGGTCTGCTTCGACGTGGTCCCGATCCTCGACGAGCGGTCGGTGCGCTGGCAACCTTCGGGCACGCACACACCGCGGTTCGCCGTCGCCGGCGCGGTGTGGACCTCGACCCCGGATCTCCCGGCCGCGGCCCAGCTCATCGCCGCATCCGCGGTGTCCGCGCTGACCGCCCTCGGCGCCACGTTGAGTGTGCTGACGTCCCTGTCGGCGCACATCACCTCGGGCAACATCACCTCGGCCGCCAACGGCGCCGTGACGGTGTTGGGGCTGTCGCGGCCGGACCGCGTGATGCGGGGACGTGCGCTGGTGCGCGCACTGCTGGACACCGCCGCACTGACCGGCACCGGCAGTTTCAGCGACGGCCATTTCGTCCGGCGCAGCTGCTGCCTGTACTACCAGGTGCCGCAGTCCGGTCTGTGCGGGGACTGTGTGCTCGCGGCGCCCACCGCGTCACACCCGGGCTCCCGGAGCTGACTTCGTCTCTTTGCAACCCCGGTGCAACGCACCCGGCGTTAGCATTCGCCGCTCAGCGGCAGGATGGAGTCAATCATGGGCTGGTCTCAGACGCGCTACGCACCGCTCCCCCCGGTCGGGCGCAGTACCGAGAGCGACCAATCGGCTGAAACAACGGACATATCAGCATCTTTCGATATTCCGGTGGTGTTGCGCACCGTGCTCGTGATGGACGACGAGCTACTGCGACACGGACTGATGCATATCGCGGCGCAACTGGGCGCGGTCCGGTTGGTCGGCGATCTGCAACGCGGCGCGGGGTTGGTGGACCGGCTGCGCGAGCTGGCGCCCGAACTCTTGGTCATCGGTGCCGAGGCCGGCCCGGATCTGCCCGCTCTGCTCGCCGAGCTCGACCCGGCACCGAGGGTGCTGGCCGTGATCGACGGGGACGACCCGCGTGAGCTGGCGCTGCCGCTGATCCGCGCCGGCGCCGACGGCCTGGTCGATCGGCGTTCCCCTTCGGACGAGCTGCGCGCAGCGTTCCTCCGGGTGATCGACGGTCACCACGCCCTCGATGCGCGCAGCGCAGATACCCTGATCGACGAACTGCGGGCCCAGACGGAGCCTGGCTATGCCCGTTTGCTGACCCGGCGCGAAGGCGAGGTACTCGGACTGCTCACCAACGGACTGGACAACCGCGCGATCGCCGGAACCCTTTTCATCTCGGAGGCCACTGTCAAGTTCCATCTGCACAACGTCATGGACAAATTCGGGGTGCACAACCGTGCCGCGCTGGTGGCGACGGTGCTGCGCGGACACCATGTCTGACGCCCTCGCCACGGACCTGGCCCCCGACGGACTCGACGGCGAGATCGCGCTGCGGCTGCCCGTCCGTCACCGTGAGGTGACGGTCGTGGGTACCGAAGATCGCGCACTCAGCGTCGTCGGCGCCCTGGTGGCGGCCGGCGCGGTGGTCACCGTGGTGTCCCCGCGACCGCCGGCCTATCTGTTCGACCTCGCCGATCGGGGTCTGATCACGTTGCGGGATAGAGATTTTCATCCGGCCGATATCGATATGGCCGAGCTGTTGTTCACCTACACGGGTATCCCGGGCACCGATCACACCATCGCCGAGCTGGCCCGCCAGCAAGGCGTGTTCTGCATCGGCTCGGACCAGTCGGCTTCCCGGCGCGACTCCCCCGCCACGGTCTCCCGTGGCCGGGTGATCATCGTCGGTGGCGGCCCCGGCGATCCCGGACTGCTCACCGTCGCCGGCCGAGCCGCGCTGGCCGCTGCCGATGTCATCGTCACCGACCGACTGGCACCCGTGGGGGCACTCCATGAGATCGCGCCCCGCGCTCAAATCATCGATGCCTCGAAGATCCCCGGCGGCCGACGGACCGAGCAGTACGAGATCAACGCGATGCTCATCGAGCACGCCCTGGCCGGGCGCACCGTGGTCCGGCTCAAGGGCGGCGACGGATTCGTCTTCGGCCGCGGCGGCGAGGAAGCCGACGAGTGTGTACGGGCCGGGGTCACCGTGGAGGTGATACCCGGCGTGAGTTCGGCGATCGCCGCGCCGGCCGCGGCGCTGATCCCGGTCACCCACCGCGGGCTCACCCAGGGCTTCACCGTGGTCTCCGGCCATGTTCCTCCCGACCATCCGGACTGCACGGTCGACTACGCCGCGCTGGCCCGCACCAATACGACGATCGTGCTGATGATGGCGGTCGGCAACCTGAATGCGATCACCCGGGCACTCATCGAGGCCGGTATGCCCGACACCACCCCGGCCGCGGTGATCGCCGATGGCACCCTCGCCGGTCAGCGCGAGTTGCGCGGCGATCTGGGCACCATCGCCGCCGCCGCGCACGCCGCCGGGGTACGGCCACCGGCCACCACCGTCATCGGTGCGGTGGCCGGCTTCGTCGCGGGGAGAGCGGCGCGACCGGTCGCCGCGCAACTGAGCAGTTGACGCCCGGACCGTCGCTCTGGGTGGTACGCCACGGTGAGTCGACCTGGAACGCCGAGGGCCGGATTCAGCGCCAGATCGCGCACCCATCGTTGACCGAACGTGGCCTGAGCCAGGCATTCGCCGCCGGTAACACCCTGCGGGACAAGGATATCGACCGCATCGTTACCTCTGACGCGGTGCGCGCGGCCCAGACCGCACGGGCCATCGCCGGCGTGCTGGGGGTGCCGGTATCCGCCGACGTCCGGTTTCGGGAACGTGGATGGGCCGCCCCGGGACGGCTGGAGGATCCCACCGAGCGGGTGCTGTCTGCGCTGTCTGATATCGCCGTCTCCGGCGACCGTGTCGCGATCATCACCCACGGCGATATCGTCTACTTGATCCGGGACATGCTCGGCGTCACAGGCGGCTGGGAATCCGGATCGGATGTCCCCAATGGCCTGGTCCTCGCACTGCGCCCGGACGCGCTGCTAGGCCGGCAGTAGCGCAGCCACGCCGGCCGCCAGGGCTGCACCGATCAGCGGGGCCACCACCGGTACCCAGGCGTAGTTCCAGCCCGCATCGGCCTTGCCCTTGATCGGCATCAGGGCGTACGCGAGGCGCGGGCCGAGGTCACGGGCCGGGTTGATGGCGTAGCCCGTGGGGCCACCCAGACCGAAGCCGATGGTGATGATCACGAAAGACACTGCGGCGTAACCGAGTGTCGAGTTGATCTGCGGGTTGGTCAGGATCCACAAGATCAGCACGAATGTCGCGATGACCTCGGTGACGATATTCCACGGAATCGCCCGCACGGCCGGCGAGGTGCAGAAGATGCCCCGCGTGCCGGAGTTGTCGTCGTTCTTGTCGAACTGCAACTTGAACGCGGCCCAGCACAACCAGGCGCCGAGGAAGCCACCCAGTAGTTGGCCGGCCCAGTAGACCGGGACCGACGACCACGGAATACCACCGGAGATCGCCACAGCCAGCGTCACCGCGGGGTTGATATGCGCTCCGGACGGACTGGCGATACTGGCGCCGGCGAACACCGCGAATCCCCAGCCAATCACGATGATCACCCAGTCGCCGCCACCGCCGTGGGAGAACGAGTTCTTCAGGACCACCGCGGCCACCGAGCCATTCCCGAGCAGACACAGCACCGCGGTGCCCAGGAACTCCCAGACGAAGATGTCGATATTCGACACTGACTCACCCTCTCTTGGCCACCAAAGATTCTGTGGCACAGTCTTTGTGCAGTCGCCGGGCGCGGTGGTGCTTTCTGCCGGTTCCCGCCCGCATACTGGCCGGGGGTGGGGCACAGCCTGACCCACGGGTGAGTTTTTGGCTAGGATCTGACGCCGCGACGCCGGAAGAGGTTGAAACACCTGCTCATTGCGGTTGCGGCCATTATGATCGACGACGGGTGACTGCACCCCCGTGAACGTCAAAATTATTGCGGGAAAACCGATTCGAAAGGTTCATCAATGAGCGCCATCAGTCTGTCAAGCGCCACCAGAGTCGTCGACGCGGCGATTGCGAAGGCTCGGGATATCGCGCAGCCGATGAACATCGCGGTCGTCGACGACGGCGGCCATCTGGTGGCATTCGCCAGGATGGACGGTGCCATCAAGGCGAGTATCGACATCTCGATCCGTAAGGCGCGCACGTCGATACTGATGAATGCTCCCACTAGTGCGCTCACCGCGATCGCCCAACCCGGCGCCGAACTCTATGGCCTGGAACAGACATGTGGCGGCCTGGTCATCTTCGGCGGCGGGATTCCGCTGACGGTCGACGGTGTGGTGGTCGGTGCGATCGGCGTCAGCGCGGGAAGTGTCGAGCAGGATGTCAAGGTGGCCGAGGCCGGGGTCGCGGCACTGTAGAGCCGACCGACGGCCCCGGCGCGGTGCACCGGGGCCGTCGCCCGGCTAGGAGACGTCCACCCAGTCCAGGGTGCGTTGCACGGCTTTCTGCCAGCCCGCGTACCCGCCCGCCCGCTGATCCTCCGACCAGGACGGCGACCACCGCTTGTCCTCCTGCCAGTTGGCCCGCAGGTCGTTCGGATCACTCCAGAACCCGACCGCCAGGCCCGCGGCGTACGCGGCACCCAACGCGGTGGTCTCTGCCACAACGGGTTTGACCACATCGACCCCCAGCACATCGGCCTGGATCTGCATGCACAACTCATTGGCGGTGATCCCGCCGTCCACCTTGAGCACCTCCAGGTGCACGCCCGAGTCGGCTTCCATCGCATCGACGACGTCGCGGCTCTGATAGCAGATCGCCTCCAGCGTCGCCCGCGCCACGTGCGCGTTGGTGTTGAACCGCGACAGCCCGACGATCGCGCCGCGGGCATCGGAGCGCCAGTACGGTGCGAACAGCCCGGAGAACGCCGGCACGAAATACACCCCGCCGTTGTCTTCGACCTGGCGGGCCAGCGCCTCACTTTGGGCGGCTCCGCTGATGATGCCCAGCTGATCACGCAGCCATTGCACGGCCGAACCGGTCACGGCGATCGAACCCTCAAGGGCGTAAACGGGTTTCGCGTCACCGAACTGATAGCACACGGTGGTGAGCAGCCCATTGTCCGAACGGACGATCTTCTCACCGGTGTTCAGCAACAGGAAATTGCCTGTGCCGTAGGTGTTCTTGGCCTCACCGGCCGCCAGGCAGACCTGGCCGACCATCGCGGCCTGCTGGTCGCCCAGAATGCCCGTCACCGGCACCTCGCCGCCCATCGGGCCCGCGGTCAGTGTCGTCCCATACGGGTCCGGCGACGAAGACGGCCTGATCTGGGGCAGCATCTGCCGCGGAATGCCGAAGAACGACAGCAGTTCGTCGTCCCAGTCGAGGGTCTCCAGGTTCATCAGCATGGTGCGGCTGGCGTTGGTGACGTCGGTGACATGCACTCCGCCGCGCGGACCCCCCGTCAGATTCCACACCACCCAGCTGTCGCTGTTGCCGAAGAGGGCATCGCCCTTTTCGGCGGCCTCGCGTACGCCGTCGACGTTCTCCAGAATCCACTGGATCTTGCCGCCGGAGAAGTACGTGGCCGGGGGCAGACCTGCTTTGCGGCGGATGACATCACCACGTCCGTCGCGGTCCAGTGCCGAGGCGATGCGATCGGTGCGGGTGTCCTGCCAGACGATGGCGTTGTAGTACGGCCTGCCGGTCTTCTTGTTCCACACCAGCGTGGTCTCTCGCTGGTTGGTGATACCCAGCGCTGCAATGTCATTGGGCTGCAGATTGGTGTTGTTGAGCACCGAGGTGAGCACCGACGCGGTGCGCTCCCAGATCTCCACCGGGTTGTGTTCCACCCAGCCGGCCTGCGGCAGGATCTGTTCGTGTTCGAGTTGATGCCGCCCCACCTCGGCACCGGCGTGATCGAAGATCATGGCGCGGGTACTGGTGGTGCCCTGATCTATGGCTGCGACGAAATCGGGCAACACTGCTCCTCATCTTCGAAGGTGATTGAACTCGAACATCTTCGGGATTCGCTACCGTCGCACCCCCTGCTCGGCGGCGCCGGAAGTCACGATGCATCCTCGCACGGAGCGCGGCAGCACCGCGGCGTTTCGCTCCGGCACGACGCGCGCCCGAGACAGGAAGCGCAGGCCGACTGATGCTTCCAGACTGAACCCCGCGGCACGGCCGGGCACCACGTCGATCACCAACTGGCTGTGTTCCCACACCGTGTACTGCGGACCGGAAAGCCAGACCGGAACACCATAGGGTTGGCGCTCGGAGACCACGTCGAGCACACCGAGCAGCACATCGCTGTCCCCGATCGCGTACTCGCCCACCGGGTAGCACATCGGAGACGATCCGTCAGAGGCGCCGCCGGACTGGTGAAACATCAAGGCGCCGTACCGGTTCTGCAGACGTAACACGAGGTCGGCGGCACCCCGGGTGATCAGCACCCTGGTTGCTTGAGACATGGCAGCATCCTCCGGCGTGGATCAGAAGAAGCCGGCGGCGTTTTCGCTGTAGCTGACCAGCAGGTTCTTGGTCTGCTGGTAATGATCGAGCATCATCTTGTGGTTCTCCCGGCCGATACCGGACTGCTTGTACCCACCGAACGCCGCATGCGCCGGGTACTGGTGATAACAATTCGTCCACACCCGACCGGCCTTGATATCACGCCCCGCCCGATACGCGGTATTACCGCTACGACTCCACACCCCCGCACCCAACCCATACAAGGTGTCATTGGCCTGCGCGATCGCATCCGCATAATCAGTGAACGACGTCACCGCCACCACCGGCCCGAAAATCTCCTCCTGGAAAATCCGCATCTTGTTATGACCGGTGAAAATCGTCGGCGCCACATAAAAACCACCACCCAGATCCCCACCGAGCTCGGCACGCTCACCACCGGTAAGCACCTGCGCCCCCTCACCCTTACCGATCTCGATATACGACAGAATCTTCTCCAACTGATCATTGGAGGCCTGCGCACCGATCATCGTCTCGGTATCCAACGGATCCCCCTGGCGCACCGCCTTCGTCCGGATCGCCGCCAACGCCAAAAACTCGTCATAGATATCAGCCTGAATCAACGACCGCGACGGACACGTACACACCTCACCCTGATTCAGGGCGAACATCGTGAACCCCTCCAACGCCTTATCCTGATAGGCATCGTTGCTCGCCAGCACATCACTGAAGAAAATATTCGGCGACTTCCCACCCAGCTCCAAAGTCACCGGGATCAGATTCTGGGACGCGTACTGCATGATCAACCGACCCGTGGTCGTCTCGCCGGTGAACGCGATCTTCGCGATCCGATTCGACGACGCCAGCGGCTTACCCGCCTCCACCCCGAACCCGTTCACGATGTTCACCACACCGGCGGGCAACAAATCCCCGATGATCGAGAACAAATACAAAATCGACGCCGGAGTCTGCTCAGCCGGCTTCAACACCACCGCATTACCCGCCGCCAACGCCGGCGCCAACTTCCACACCGCCATCAAAATCGGGAAATTCCACGGAATGATCTGCCCCACCACACCCAACGGCTCATGGAAGTGATACGCCACGGTGTCCTCGTCGATCTGCGACAACGACCCCTCCTGGGCGCGCAGCACGCCGGCGAAATACCGGAAATGATCCACCGCCAACGGAATATCAGCGTTCAGCGTCTCCCGGACCGGCTTGCCGTTATCCCACGACTCCGCCACCGCGATCGACTCCAGATTCTCCTCAATCCGATCCGCGATCCGGTTCAACACCAACGCCCGCTCCGCCGGACTGGTCTTACCCCAGGCCGGGGCCGCCGCATGCGCGGCATCCAACGCCAACTCCACATCAGCCTCATCCGAACGCGGGATCTCACAAAACACCTGCCCCGTCACCGGCGTCGGATTCTCGAAATACCGGCCGGCCACCGGAGCCACCCACTGCCCACCAATGAAATTGCCATAACGGGACTCAAAAGACATCAAAGCGCCTTCAGTACCCGGGCGCGCATAAACAGTCATGGAGATCTCCTGCAGAGGACAGCGAAGTGTGTCGGTCGTCACTAAATGTACGAATGGCAGGGTTGCACCACCGTTGCACGGGGTGCCGGATACGGGCGGTTCAGCCCAGTTCGAAGTCGAGCCCGGCGAGGTGTCCGCCGGCCTGCGCGCGTCCCACGGGACCGATCGAGGCACTGTTGCGCAGCGCCTCCCAACCCTCCCGATCGTCGCGGCCCTCCGGAAGGTCCAGCCAGCGCCGCAGCGGGGACATATCGCCGCGCGAACACTCGGCGAGCACCGCACCGCGCATACTCGCCGACAGCTGCATGCGTAGCCGCGCGATCGACGGTGACACCGACTGAGGCAGCAACGGACCGTGGTAGGCGGCCAGCGCGGACTCGACATCGCCGAGGTCAAGGGCGTCGAAGACCTCACCGATATCGGTGGTGATCGGGACCAGCAGGCGATACGGACGGGACTCCAGGTACTCGGCGCCGATGACCTTGCGCAGCCGCGACATCTCGGCCCGCACCGTCACCACGTCCAGGTCCTTGTCGTCGAGAAGGACGGCCAGGTGGTCTGCGGACAATCCCTCGGGGTGCCTGCTGAGCAGCACCAGGATGTCGGCGTGTCGCCCGGTCAGCATCGTTGCGCGGAGGTGACCGTAGACGTCGGTGGTCACCCAACGCGGGCGGTCTGCGCCCAACACGACCAGGTGCGGCTTGCGCGTCGCCGGTTCCGGGACGCTCCCGGTCAGCCGCAGCAGGGCCAGATGATTCTCCACAGCCAACGCGGTGGCCCTGACCAGCGCCAACGTTTGGGCCGACGCGGCCTGGGCGCCCCCGGTGAGGTCGATGGCGCCGAGCAGTGCCCCCGTGTCCGGGTCGTGCAGGGGGGTGGCGGTACAGCTCCACGGCTGCACGACGCGGGAGAAGTGCTCCGAACCCCTGATCTGCAGCTCGCGGTCCAATGCCAGCGCGGTGCCGGGCGCATTGGTGCCTGCGCTGCGCTCACTCCAATCCGCACCGGGCACGAAGTTCATCTGCTCGGCTCTGCGGCGCGCTCTCGGGTCGCCCTCGACCCACAGCAGGGTGCCGTCGGCCGAGGTGACGGCCACGACAACGCCCGCATCCACGGCATCGTCGACGAGTAGCCGACGGATCACCGGGAGTGCGGGTGCCAGCGGGTGGGAATCACGCAGTTTTGCGATGCCGGAGCCCACCGCGGCGGGCCGGGCCCGATCGAAGTCTGGATCCACGCCCTTGGCGAGGCTGCGCTGCCAGCTCTTGGCGACCACCGGCCGCACCGTCGTCGGTTCCAGCTCAGCGACGTCGACCTCGCCTGCGACGAAAAGTTCGTGCACAGCACGAAGCTCCCGAGCACTCGGCCCCTTGGTCGTCCTCACAGATGATCACGCTCCCGATCACGGCCCGACGCCTCACTGCCTCGGCCGCATCCCACACCATAGCCCTTATCTCCGGCCCCGGGGAGGATCCCGACGAGGAGCCGAACAGACCGCCGAACAGAACTTGCGCATCCGGCCACTCGTGAGTGGCATGTCCGACAGGACATTTGAGTGCGTTTGTCACTTCTGCACGCACCGAGCTGGTGTGACTGCGCGGTCCCGCCGGTCCTCCCCCCCGGCGGGACCGCGCAGGTTTCATGGCAACGCCGAGGAGTCAGTAACCCCAGGCATTGGCGGCTTGCCGGTCGGTTGCGGCGATCTCGTCAGCGCCGTCGCGGACCGCGTTTCCCAGCCGGAACAGGATGTCCTGCAAGGCCGATGCCGACTGGTCCCAGCGCATCTGTTCAATCCGGTAGGCCTCGGCGGCGTGGCGGGTCCAGGTCTGCTGCAGTGGCGTGATCTGTGCCCGCAACTCTTCCAGCGCCACACTCAGCCGCGCCGAGGTGGTGTGAATCTCCTGGCGGACCGTGTACTCGATCTCGTCGAAGTTGTAGGACAGCGTGGCATCCATCGTGACTCCTTACAGGTGGGTGGTAATGGCGGCGATCTGCTGGGAATGGTTGTCGCCGGCCTCGCGCAGGGTGCGCTCGTTGAGCCGGATGGTTTCGGAGATCCGCGCCAAGGCGTTGTGTAATGCCGTCGATTCGGCGTTCCACCGCTCGACGACCTCGCGGAAACGCACCGCCGCGGCACCGCCCCACACCGACGGCGGGACGGAACTCATCCGCCCGATGAACGATCCGAGCATGGCCCGGATCTCCTCGTTACGCGTGTCGATCTGTCCTGCCACCACGTGCATGAGATCGAAATCGGTGTTCAGCGAAGCCATCTGAGTCCTCTCGTCGGGTACTACTGAGGTTCGACGCAGCGGGCGGCGTTTCGGTTCCATTGATCCGGATCTTGCTCACCGCACGCTGTGGGCGGATGCGATGGTCTGGTCACAGATCTCCCGCGCATCCCGGGCGGTGGTGCTCTGGCATCCGACGGCGATCCGCACTCCGCCCTCGAGGAAGACGGACCATTCGATCTTCCTGTCTGCCCTGGCCTCGGTGTAACTGATCACGGGCCGGCCGGCGCGCTGTCCGGTGGCCTCGAAATCGGTGAACACCGTGGGGTCTTCCCTGCGCAGTGCGGTGGCGAGAGTCGTTGCCGTCGTAGCCATATCGACTTCGGCCGGTGACTGCACGATGAGCAGCGCACGCTCGCCGCCGGATTCGGTGACCTGGACGCGACGCGACCCGGTTCCGGCGGTGATCCGTTCGACCACCCAGTCTGCGGGAACCCTTGCGGCGACCCGGCCTTCCGTGATCAACACCGTTGTGCGGTCCGATGGTTCGCGTGGTGAGCGATGCAGTGCCACCGCCACGGCGGTCGCCGCGGCCAGCAGACACACGACGACCACCCATGGCAACCGGTGGCGCGGCGGGTCGGCGGGCGACGCGCACATGTCGCCGGCAGTCTGGAGCAACTGATGGTCGCCGACGATGGCGACGTCGCCGCCCCGCTGCAGGCCGGCGGCCGTCTCGGTGGCGACCGCCCGCGCGCCCGCGATGCCGCCCGGCACATCGATGAGCACCGAGGCGGGCTCGTCGAGGCCGGCCGCCACTGCTGCGGCCACCCCGGTGCGCCTCGGGACGACGAGCAACGTGGTGTCCGCTGTCGCAGCGAGGACGAACTCGTCTGTGATCTCCACGATGATGTCGGCGCCAGGATGTCGGCGCCGATGTACTTGCGCCCGGGTCACCACGACGGCGTCGGCGCAGGCCCCAGTGGCCGCCGCGCGGATACGGTCCAGCCGCGCCGGCGGCCACCACCCGGGGCAGACGAGCACCAGTCCGTCGGCGACCCGGCGGTCGCCCCCCACCGCGGTGCCGATGATCTCCCTCAGCACCGAATCCACCGATACCGGCAGATCGTCGATGATCGTGTCGCGGTCGTCGAGGAAATCCATTCCCGCCCTGACCAATTCGCCGCTCACGGGGCACGGGCCGCGCACCGTCGCCGGGCCGAAGAGCACCGCGACCGCCGTCACTGCGGCTCGGTCCACGCGAGCTGAACCCGTTCGGCCGCAGATCCCCGGAGGATGAGGGTGGCCCGGCCCGGTGGCAGCGGCACCGGGCGCACCGAGCCGAGCAATGCCCCCTCCTCGGGCCCCGCACTCATCATCAGGCCGGCGCTACCCAATTCGCGCAGCCGGGCCAGAAACGGGTCGAACATGGCCCGGGCGGCTCCGCCGGAGCGCCGCGCAACGATGATGTGCAGGCCTACGTCCTTGGCATGGGGTAGATATTCCAGCAGCGGGCTCAGCGGGTTTCCGCCGTCCGCCGCGACCATGTCGTAATCGTCGATCACGACGTACATTTCCGGCCCGGACCACCATGAGCGGTCACGCAACTGTTGTTGCGATACGTCGAGTCCCGGTAGCCGGGAGCGCAGCTGCTCCAGCATGGGCGGCAGTTGGGCCGCTACGGCCTCGGCCGATATCGCGTACCCGGCCAGATGTTCCGATTCCACCACGCCGAGCAGGCTGCGCCGGTAGTCCACGATGAGCAACCGGACGGCGTCGGCACCATTGGAACGCGTCAGCGCACGGCACAGGGTGCGCAACGCCGCCGTCTTGCCGCATTCGCTCTCACCGAGCACGATGAGGTGACCGTGCTTGCGGAAGTCGATCGTCACCGGCTGCATCCGGCTCTCCCCTAGGCCGACGGCAACCGTGGTCGAAGCAGCCCCTTCGGGTGTCGAGCCGCCGGACCAGCGGACCATGGCAGGCAGCACCTCGATCCGGGAGATCGCGTGCGCGGCGTGCCGGGTACGCAAGGCCTGCACCGCCGCAGGCGTATCCAGGCCGAACAGGGTCGGGCATGCGATCAACAGGGACAGCCCGTCGCGGTTGAGACCGGTGCCGGGCCCGCGGTGGGCGAGCAGCCGTGCCCGCTTGCGGTCCATCTCCGACTCGGCGGGATCGCCGAGTCGGAGTTCGATGCGGGTACCCAGGTGATCCTTGAGCGCGGGCCGCAGGTCCGCCCAGCGGGACGCGGCGACGACGACGTGGATCCGATGCGCGAGACCCTGCACCGCCAGCGCCGTGATCGCTTCCTCCAAGCCGTCGCATTCCTGCCGCATGGCCGCCCACCCGTCGACGATCAGGAAGATGTCACCGTGCTCATCGCGCACCCCCGCTTCCCGTCTCCGCAGCACGTCGTGGACATGCGCGACGGCCCGGCGGGCCAGCTCGGCATCCCCGAGTCCGGCGCACACACCCGTGTGGGGCAACGCGTCCAGCGAGGACAGCGCGCCGCCACCGAAATCCAGCAGGTAGCAGCGCACCTCGCCCGGATCATGGGTCGCCGCCAGCGCCAGGATGAGGGAGCACAGCGCGGTGGATTTTCCCGACCGGGTGGCACCGATCACCGCGGCGTGCCCGGCAGCGCCCGCGAAGTCCACCATCAGGGGCTCGTGACGTTGCCCGAAAGCGTTGTCCACCAGACCGATCGGTACCCGAAGCCGGCCGGACCCGTGCGCGGCGAGGAGATCGCCGAGGGCCGGCGGTTCGTCCAGCGGCGGGAGCCAGACCCGGTGTGCGGGGACGCCGCGGCCGGTCAGTCGGTCCAGTACGGCATCGAGCATCGTGGGCGCCGCCGATACCTCGTTGTGCATGTCTCTCCCGGCGGGTGCGGCGGTGAACAGGCATGGCGCACCCGAGACGTTCGGTGCCGGCCCGCCCACCGGCCCCGAGACGAACGCGGTGCGGAAGCGGACCGTCTCCCCTGACGGCGTCCTCAGATAAGCGGAGCCGGGCGCGGCCGGTAGATGGTAGGCGTCCGGAATTCCCAGTACGGCCCGGGACTCGCCGGTGGAGAACGTCTTCAGGCACACGCGATAGGACAGGTGGGTGTCGAGCCCGCGCATCCTGCCCTCGTCGAAGCGCTGACTCGCCAGCAGCAGATGCATCCCCAGAGAGCGGCCGACCCGTCCGATCGCCACGAAGAGCTCGGCGAAATCCGGTTGTCGGCTGAGCAGTTCGGAGAACTCGTCGACGATGATGAACAACACCGGTAGTGCGGGCAGGTCAGCGCCGGCCGCCCGCGCCTGCCGGTAGTCGTGCACACCGGCCAGGTTTCCTGCCGCCCGAAGTAGTTCCTGTCTGCGGTTCATCTCACCGGTCAGCGCATCCCGCATGCGGTCCACCAGGTGTGCTTCGTCGGCGAGGTTGGTGATGACGGCCGCGACGTGCGCGGCGCGGTCCAGCCCGAGGAACGTCGCACCACCTTTGAAATCGATCAGCGCGAGATTCAGTTCCTCGGGTGGGTGCGTCGCGATCAGCCCGAGGATCAAGGTCCGCAGGAACTCTGACTTCCCGGAGCCCGTCGCACCGATACACAGTCCATGTGGCCCCATGCCGCCGTGCGCGGCCTCCTTGATGTCCAGGACGACGGGACGACCTGGGGCACTGTCGGTGTCTTCGGTGAACCCGATCGGCACCCGGAGCCGCAGCCCGTCCGTGCGTGGACGCCACGCCACGTCCGGATCGAGGGCTCCGGACGCCCCGATGCCGATCAGTTCGGGCCAACCCGTCACCGCCCCGGCCGATCGGTCGGGCATATGCGGCGCCAGGCGGCGGGCGCAGATCAGCGCCTCGGCCAGACTGATTCCATCCGCGCGGCATCCGGGCGGAAGGCCCGCGGCCCCGACGTCGGAGATGTCGATCACCGTGACACCGGCACCGACCTCTGTTGCCGGTACGTCCACGCCGTCCACCACGATCACCACCTGGACGGCACGCAGCGCCCGGCAAGCTTCCCGCGCTGCATCGAGATCGGGGAAAGTGAGCCGGCGTGGACCCGCAGCATCGACCACCTCGTGGTCGCGGTGGTGCGGCAGCCATTTCAGCCAGTCCCAGTGCCCGTCGCCGACCGGTACCACGGCCGCGATCCTGACATCGCGTGGACTGTGCAGCATGGCCAGTTGACAGACCATGGCGCGCAGCAGGTTCCGCGCCGAAGCGCGGTCCATGCCGATCGGCACCCGGGGACAATCCGCCAGCCGCAGCGTGACCGGCACGTCGTCGAGCAACGCGCAACGGTCCAGGACGTCCTTCAGCGCACCGACGGTCACCGGGTCGGTCTCCTCGTCCGTGCCGGCCGGCGGAGCTATCAAGGGTGTCGACAGCGCCACTGCGCCGAGCCCCACCCTGATCACCCCGAAGTCCGGGCCGCCGGGGCGGCGTTCCCACATGCGCGCCCCACCGGCCATCGTCCACAACGCGGCCGGATCCGGGTGGGTCCAGTGCAACACCTGATGTTGCCGGCGTGCCGTCTCCGTGGCGTCGTCGACCACTGCGTCGAGATACCGAAGATAGCCGCGGCGCCCCGCATCGATCTCTCCGGTACGGCCGCGGAAGGTGTGCGCCAAGGTACCCATCGCCGACGCCAGCATCATGACGGGAAAGAGCAGGAAGATCGGATTGCGGGCAGCCGACTGCCCCGAGGTCAGGTACACCGCGACCATACCGCCGACGGCCACCAGCATCACCAGCGGAAGCAGGCGCGCCAACGGGTTGGCCGGAGGGACGGCAGGCAGGTCCGGTGGGCGCCGCAGCTCCACCGGTCCCGAAGCCGGCGGCGGAGGCTTCACAAGTTCCACACCGGGTTCGACGCATCAGGGCGCCGGTCGGTTCCACCCGATTTTGGTGCGTCACCACCGATCTCCGGGTGGCTACCGTGGAAGCAGCGTGAGGGGGTTCACTGCGGTGGAGGATTCGCTGTGCCGGGTGGCGGTCGCATGGTCGGGCGAGATGACCGATCTGGTCCTGCCGAGATCTGTACCGCTGGCGGCATTGTTGCCCGAGGTCGTCGATCTCGTGGCCGGTTCCGGTGTGCGCACGGAGAACGCCCGCACCTGGCGGCTCCACCGGGTGCCCGAGGGGCCGCTCGATGAGTCGATGACCTTGCAGGAGTGCGGTATTCAGGACGGCGACATCCTGACCATGTCAGGTGTCTCCGCGCCGGCGTTCCTGCCCTCCGCACGCGGCGATTTCCGCACCGTGATCTCGGCCGGGGCGCCTCGACACGAGGCTCGGGCACCCGAGGCGTGGGCGTGGTGCGTCACGATCGCCGTCACCACCCTGATGTACACGCTGACGGGGAACGGCCATCCGGCAGCGGCGGCGGCCGTCGCCGCGTTCATCGCCGGCCTGTCCGCCGTGGTCGCCCGTCGCGCTCCCGGTGCACGCACCGCAGCGTGCACGGTCGCGGTCGTGTTCAGCGCAGCCGCAGGCCATCTCGCCACCGGAGCGGCGCTGCATGCCCCCGGAGTGCTGTTGGGATCCGCCGCCGCCGCGTTGACCTCGGTCGTACTCGGACGGCTGAGTGCCTGCGGTACCGCGCTTCTCACCGCGTACGCCACGTACGCGTTCCTGCTCGCGGTGGCGACCGCCCTCGCCGTGATCACCCCGGTCGGGGTCATCGTCATTGCCGCCATCCTGGTGGTCACCGCGCTGGCCGGCGTGGGTACCGCGGCCCGGTTGACGATCGCGCTGACGGGTTTGGCGCCGGTGATCCCCGATCATGGCGATTCGCGCATCACCGATCGACGCGCCGGGTACGCCGGCGAGGTGCTGGCCGGCATCGTGTCAGGTGGCGCCGCCGCAGCCGCGACGGGTTCTGTCCTGATGGCGGTGGGCTGCGCCCGGGCCGGCACGGAACCGTCGGCGGGGCCGTTACTGGTCGCCGTGGTGGCCGGCGCGCTGTTTCTGCGGTCGCGACTGTACGCCGACAGCTCGTGCCGGATCGCTCTGGTCACAGGTGGATTGATCAGTGCCACAGCGGCTTCCGCGATACTGCTGATGACGGTTCCGGCTCAGGCCGGTTGGATCGCGGTGACGACGGTAGGGGTGACCGGCGGGTTGTACGCGCAGCGCCACACCTTCGGCCCGGTGTGGGTCCGCGGCGTCGATGTGCTGGAACACGCCCTGTTGGTTGCCGCTGTCCCGTTGGCCGGATGGGCCGCCGGAGTCTTCGGTATCGCGCGGCATATGGATCTGCCGTGGTGACGCGGGTGACCCGGCCGATTGCCGCGGCTGCGCTTGTCATCTCATCGCTGAGCTCGGCCCCGCCGGCGCACGCGGTCGGTCCGCCGACGGTGGACGGTACGTTGCTGCCTGCCCCGGGCCCGGCAGCAGCCCCCTACCGAACAGAGCAATTCAAGGCATGTTCCACGACCAGCGGGGCCGCCGGGTCCCGTCGAGTCCCGGTCCGGCCCGATCTGCGAGCGGCGTGGGCAGTGACCCGGGGAACCGGTCAGACGGTGGCCGTGATCGACACCGGGGTCGCGCGCCATCGGCTCCTGCCCCGCCTGATACCCGGCGGCGACTTCGTCTCCACCGGTGACGGGACGCAGGACTGCGACGGGCACGGAACCATCGTCGCCGGCCTCATCGGTTCGGCACCCGACGAGGAGTCCGGATTCAGTGGGGTCGCGCCTGAAGCGACGATTCTCGGTATCCGGCAGTCCAGCAGCCGATTCCGTGAAGTCGGCGGAGCTGAGGGCGTCGGCGACGTCGACACCCTGGCGGCATCGGTACGTCTGGCGGCGGACCTCGGTGCGACGGTCATCAACATCTCCACCGTGGCCTGCGTCGCGGCTGGTGAGGCCCTCGACGATCGGGCACTCGGGGCCGCCCTGGCCTACGCAGTGGAGGTGAAGAACGCGGTGGTGGTGGCGGCCGCGGGCAACGTGGGCGGACATGGCAGCTGTCCGAAGCAGAATCCGACATCCGGGAGCGTCCCGGACTGGGAGCGCGTGGAGGTCGTGGCGAGCCCGTGCTGGTACGACGAGTACGTGCTGACCGTCGGGTCGGCACGCACCGACGGTATGCCGTCGGAGTTCACGCTGGGCGGCCCCTGGGTGGATGTGGCCGTGCCCGCCGAAGCGGTGGTGTCACTGAGCCCGTCCGGCGAAGGCCTGGTGGACCAGGCTCCCGATGACGCTGCACCGCAGACTATTTCCGGAACCAGCTATGCCGCACCGATCGTCGCGGGGATTGTGGCGCTGCTGCGGTCGGCTATGCCGAACCTGACCGCACGCCAGGTGATGAAGCGGATCGAGGACACCGCGCTCACCCCGGGATCCGGATGGAATCCGTTTGTCGGGCAGGGAATCGTCGATGTGGTGGGCGCACTCGACGGTGTCGTACCCGATATCTCGGGCGCCTCCCCCGCCGTGCGCGCAGTACCACCGGCGGTCGAGCGCCCTTCGTCGGGTACCGGCCGGCGGGCGCTCGTGGGCGCAGCACTGTGTATGACCGCCGCCGCGGTGTTGATCTCGTCGGCGCGTCTACGCCGGCGGCGTGATCCCGTCACGTTGGACGGACGAAGCGGCACTGCTGAGCGCTGGTCCCCGCGGTAGCGCGGCGAGGATCGGCCACGGCCCGCTGTCAGGTGTGCCGGGCAATCCCAGACTCTGCGCGGTCTCCGGGCTCTCGAGTCCGTACGCCACACCCGCCTGGTCGATGAGGAACAGCGGTCCGGTCGCCGCGCCCGCCCCCGCTGCGCCCGTCGCGTGCACGTACGCGCCATCCGGGATCGCGACGGCATCGATGTGCGGGCCGTCCCCGTCGGCTTGGGCCAAGGCGATCGTCGGAAATTGCGTCGGCGGGGACTTGTCGACCGTCGCGGTGACATCCGGCGCGGCACCCGTGCCCGAGGGCACCCAGCGCACGCACACCTGCCCCGCGAGGTCACGTCCGGCCGGCGTCGCGCCGCTGCGCGGGAGATACCGCAGCGGCAATGCCTCGACCACGGGGATCTCGGCGATCCGATCCGCGGGAACGTCTCGAACCGGTTCGCCTTGTACGACGGCGAATCGGATGAGATCGGCCGCCACCGGTCCGATCCGCTGTATCCCGGATGTGAGTACGACGTAATGGTCGGGTGCGGCGTCGGTGCGGCGCACCTGAAGTACCGAACCCACCCGGCTGCCGGGCAGGCGCGACGGACCGGGTTCGCCGAGCCCCTCGATGACGGGTACACCGATGGCGGCGACCTCGGGCACCAGATTCAGCATCGCTCGCGAGATGGTCAGTGGCTCAACATGGTCGAGACGCAAGGCCCTCGTCACGGGCCGGTCCCGCAAGTCGACGAGGGCTCGCCGGCCGTCGAAGAGCAGGTAGACGGTGGCCGCGCCCTCACCGGCCGGGCGGACGAGCAGCGGCGGCGCGCTCTCGGCGCCGTGGGCCGCGCCGACGAACACCGTGGTCGCTTCGCCGCCGTCGCACACCGTCCACGCCACTGCCGCCGAAGGCACGGTGGGCAACGCCGTCGGTGCCCCCGGGATACCCATCAGGGGACCGCGTTTGGCCACCGAGATACTCGCGGCGCTGACAAGTGCCGGCGTCGCGGGCGTGCGGGCGATCAACCGGGCCGACGCCAGATTCATTGCCGGATGGAGCGTGTCGCCCACCCGCACATAGATCGTCCCCGACTCGCGAGCCATGACGATCGGCGCATCGCCGATGGTGCCGCGCGGTCTGATCACTGCCAACGCGACGCACACGCCCATGACCACGACGGTCAGCACCGCACCGGCGGCAAGAGCCAGCGAGTGCGCCCGGATCGGGTCGCCGAGCATGCGGGTGTCGCGGCACGCCAGTGCGTATTCCATTCGCCGCAAAAGAAAGCGGTGCCCGCTGGCCTGTAGTTTGGTGGTCGCGTTCCGGTCCATGTGTCCCCGGTTTCGAGCCTAAGGGCATTCCGGCGACGGGTAGCACGCCAGTTTCGTTGCGTTATCAAAGAAATGTGGGCGTGACGAAGCAACCGGTTGCCGGACCGTTCAGCAAACCTCCCGCACGGCGGGGACGCGTCAGCGCGAACCCCGGCCGCACGAACCCTCGTCATGATCAACTCTCGAACCGCAGGAAAACGCTAAGCTGTCGCATCGCGACCGCGCAGGCGAACACCGTCGACAGCGCTGGGGAGGAGCCGGCACGAGAATGGAACCGGTTCGGCGGTGACAACCCCGGTGCTTGATTTCGACGGACGGTTGGTCGACCGGCGGCAGGAGATGATCGACCTGCTCACCGCCGTCGAATCCGCCGGGCGAGCCGACGGCGCATGCATCCTGATCAGCGGTGTTCCCGGAGTCGGTAAGTCGACCCTGGTCCAGGCCTTCGGCGCCGAGATATCCGAGCGCAGCTGCGTCTTCGCCTACGGACGGTGCCGCGATGGGGCGCCCGCCCCGTATGCCGCCCTGGGCCAGGCCCTCAGTGCACTCGTGCGCACCATGGAATCCACCCCCGCCGCGGAACGCCAGCACTGGCGATCCGCTCTGACCAGTGGGACTCAGCCACTCGCGGTGGTGCTCGAGGAACTCGTTCCCGAATTGGCCCACCTCGATGCGCCGGCTGAGGACGTCACGGTGGTGCATGCGGCCGACGCCCGTCGACGGCTGCACCGAGCCGTCGTCCAATTGCTCTCCGAAACCGCCGCGTTCCGGCCGGTCGTCCTCGCGATCGACGACCTGCATTGGGCGGACCGTGATTCGCTCATGTTCCTGTCCGAGCTGCTGACAGTGTCGTTGCGCAACGTGCTGGTGGTCGGCGCCCATCGCGCCGGCGAGTTCGACCCGGCCGGCGCGGGTCTGACGACACCGACGATCCAGCGTATCGACCTCGAACCGCTCTCCCGGCTCGACGTCGAAGAGTTGCTCGCCGGAGTGAGTGGCCACAGCGTCGAGCTCGGTGACGTCGCCGCCGAGTTTCATCACCGGACCGATGGCAACCCGCTTCAGGTCCGCCAACTGCTGTACCGCGCGCAGCAAGCCGGAGCGCTCATTCCCGCCGGCCCGGACGGTCAGCCCAGATGGGATCTTCGCGTCCTGAGTTCCATCGAGATCTCGGCGTCGGCGGCGGAATTCCTCGGCCGCTACCTCGACCAGCTCCGTCCGGCCGACCGTGCGGTGCTGAGGTCGCTGACCTGCATCGGTAGCGAGTTCGACCTCGACGACGCCACCGCGGCCGCGGGTGCACCCGCGGATGTGGTGGCCCACGCCCTCTGGTCGGCGCTCGAACTGCGGTTGATCGAAGCGCTGGACAACCACGGACGACGGATCGCCAACTCCATCAGCCACCAGGCTCGCTACCGTTTCAGCCACGACAGGGTGACCGAGTCGGCGCGTGAGGGTCTCTCCGCCGAGACGCAGCGGCACGTCCATCTGCGCATCGGCCGGCGGTTGGTGGCACTCGGCGACGACCGGCTTTTCGAAGCGGCACGCCACGTCAGCCTGGGCGGCGGCGCGACCGTCGAGACCGCGGAGCGTCTGCACTTCGTCGAGGTGCTGCATCGCGCCGCACGAAAGGCCCGGGCCCAAGCCTCCTTCCCGCTGTGCCTGGACTATTGCCGCAATGCACTCAGCCTCCTGGGTGAGCAACGCTGGTCGTCGGATTTCGACCTGACCCTGGAACTGCAGCTCGACGCGGCTGAGGCGGCCTTACTCATCGGTGACGTGCCGGCATTGCACGCGTTACTGGACGAGGCGGAAGAGGTGCTGCGTGATCCCGCCGATCGGGCCCGGCTTGCCTACCTGCGCCTCAAGGGCCGCATAGCGCAGAACCGGCTCCAGGACGCGTTGGCCATCGGGCTGCGCGCGCTCGAGGAGCTCGGCGAGCCGCTGCCGCCCGACGCCGGCACGCCCCGGATCCTCAATGCGCTGGGCCGGATGAAACTCACGGCGCGCCGGTGGGGTACCGAGCAATTGCTCGAACTACCGGCGTGCGAAGACCGACGGGTCATCGAAGCGCAGCGCATCCTCGCCGAGATGCGCAGCATGTCCTACATCGCGCGCCCCAATCTGTTCCCGTTGATCATCCGCAAACAACTCACCCTCAGCCTGGCGCACGGTCACACACCGTCGTCTCCACTGGTACTGGTGAGCTACGGGGTGCTGCTCGTGATCTCGGGCGACCGCGCCGGTGCCCAGCGCTTCGGTGAGGTCGCTCTTGCGCTGACCGAACGGGCCGGCTTCCGGGAGGCGCGGCCGGAGACGCTGTTCCTCTATCTGAACTTCGTCCGGCACTGGCGCCACCCGGTGCGCGACGGTCTGGTGCAGATCCGCGAGGCAATCACGGCGGCCCTCAACCAGGGTGATCAGGAATACGCCGGCTTCCTGATCACCGTGCTGCTCTCCCAGTCGTTCTGGGCGGGCAGTCCACTCTCCGAGATCGACGCGCTGGCCCGGTCTCTCATCCCACAGATCCGTTCCCAACCCGTACCCAGCACCCTGAGCCAAGCCCTCCATCAACTCTGCCTCAACCTGCTGGGACGCAGCGAGGATCCCATGCTCGTCGCCGGCGAGAGCGGCTATGACGAACGCGAAATCGTGCCCGCGGCGCGCCGCGAAGGTGACGAGGTGACGTTGAGTGTCGCGGCCGACGTCACCCAGGGCCTCCATTTCTGGAGTGGCGATTACGCCGGTGCGGTCAGCGTGACCGATGAGGTGATGCAGCATCTGGCCGGGACCACGGGCACCACCGGACTTCAGCTCGTCCACATGGTGAGCGCCCTGAGCCACATTCATGCCGCACCGAACGACCGTGCCACGAAGAAGGCCGTGCGCGACTCGCTATCGCTGCACCGGAAATGGGCGGCCGGGGCGCCCGCCAACTACGCCGCGCCGTGCGCGCTCGTCGAAGGGTCATGGGCACGGGCCCGTCGACGCTACCTCGAGGCAGAGCAGTTCCTGGACAAGGCGATCGAACTCGCCGAAGAACATCAGCTGCCGCTGATCGCCGCGCTCGCGCACGAGGAGGCGGCCACCCTGTATGCCGACACCGGCCGGACCCGGCTCCACGAGCACATGCTGCGGACCGCCTACCAACGATGGCTGGCATTGGGGTTCGTGTTGCGCACCGACCGGCTGGCTCGCCAGCACCCCTGGCTGCTCAGCCGTGAACTCGTGCAACCCGGGTCGGGCGGAATCGATCCCGTGGGCGCGCACCACCTGGTGCGCACGCTCGCGGCCGCGAGAACCCCGGACAGCCTGGCCAAGCTGGCCCTCGGCGCCGCCGCGGACATGACCGGCGCGGAACGGGTGCTGTGTCTCACCGGTCAACCGGACCAGCTGACCGTCCGCGCGGTCCACCAGGCCGGTGTCACCACCACCATCGAAGGGCCTTGGACAGCGGTGCCCTACGACAGTTCCGTGGTGGCGCGCGTGGTGGAAACCGGCGCTCCGGTGACCCTGGTCTCGGATACGTCGGTCTTCGCCGCTCCGATCCGGTTGCAGGACAGGATCATCGGGGTGCTCTATGCCGAGCGGACCGTCCCGGGGCAGCGTTTCTCAGCCCAGGATGAAGAGGCGATGACCTTCCTCTGCGCGCAGGCGGCGGCACCACTGTGGAACTTTCAGCTCGAAGCTCAACTGCGCGCGGCCGACGAACATCGCCTGTCCCTCATGGACGTTCAGTCCAAGTTCGTCCCCAACGAGCTGTTGCGCATGCTCGATATCGACGATGTCCGCCGGGTACGCAGCGGCTACCGCGTCGAACGGCAGATGACGGTGCTCGTCACCGATATCAGGGGATACACCACACTGCTGGAAGACATGGACGTATTGGAGGCCAACAACCTGGCCACCGGCTTCCTGCGCGCTGTGGAACTGCCGATCGTGGCCTGTAACGGCATGATCCAGGACATGCGTGGCGACGAGGTCCTCGCCGTGTTCGAGGGTGCACCCGACAATGCGGTCCGGGCGGGGCTCGGCATGCTGCGCTCACTGCGCGAGCACAACGTCGAGCGCCTGGCGCACGGCTCCGAAGAGCTGCGGGTGGGGATCGGGATCAACTCCGGGGTCGTGGGGCTGGGCTTGGTGGGCGGCGTCAACCGCATGGTGCTGAGCACTGTCGGCGATGCGGTCAACCTGGCGGCGCGTATCGAGGGCACCAACAAGCGCTACGACTCGGCCATCCTCATCTCCGACGCCACCTATGCGCAGCTCGCCGACCCGGCCCAGTTCTTGATCCGCAGGATGGAGCGGGTGATGGTGGTGAATCGCCGCCAGCCGGTGACCCTCTACGAGGTCTACAACGAGGATCCGGAAGTCCTTCGCTTTGCCAAGATCTCGGCGCAGCCGGCGTTCGACGAGGCCTTCACCCTGTTCGACGACGGCGACGTGGTGGCCGCACGGGCAGCCTTCGAGCGGTGCCGGCAGTTGTTGCCCGACGACCCCGTCGCCACCCTGCACATCGCGCACTGCGATGCGGTCCTGCGCGGAGAACTGTCCCCAGGTCAAGAGGTCGCGCTGCACCAAAAGTACGCCGATTGACGGACACCGACTCGCGTACGAGGGACGTGTGGGTCTGCGATGATTTGAGCCGAACCTGAGGGGGTCGGCATGTACCTGAGTTCTGAGCGATTGGCCCTTGCCAACGAGGTTGTGAAGAAGACATTCGAGGACGCGTGCGTCGCGTGGCAGACCTTTCCCCAGTGGGTCACCGGGGACCCCGCGCAGACCGAGGTTCGACTGGACAACACCGCGACGCCAGGGTTTGTGCCGATTCAATCGGCAAGCACCCCATTTGAAGTGACGCTTGCTGAAGTGATCGCACCTACGCCGGACTCACTACTGTCGAACGTGATTGCCAAAACTGTGCTGCTCGCGGCGAAAGTTGACGCAGCGGTCGTACCTGCATTACGCAAGCCTCCCCCTGCGACGGCACGGCCTACGCAGAGTGTGGGCGCAGCGACCGCGCCCGACCTTCTTGATGCGCTCATCGATGCACGCGCAAAGGTTGAGACCGCCGGATATCGAGCACCAACGTGCCTCATCACGAACACGGTCGGCGTCAAGAAGCTGAGTCAGTTCTTGAACGGAGTCTCAGTCCTCTCCCAACTGCTGGACGTGGCCAACTGCAATTCGCTTCAACGCGTCGACGTTCTGGAAGATCCAGCCACCGATGCACTCGGCTACATGATCGGGCGTCGACAACGGCTCGGGCATCAGGCTGCGGCGGAGGCATTTCCCGGCGAGGAGCCGGTAGACATCGCGGTCAGCGTACCTCCCAGTTTGGAGGTGATCGGCGATACCCCGAACAACACAATCAAACTCGCGGTTCGGGTTCGATTCGCCACGAGAGTCAAGGATGTACAGGGACTCGTCGTCTTCGTTCCGTAGAGAAATTCTCGATGAACACACTGCCTGCAGCTAAATTGGAGCAGTACCTCGCCCACTGCAAGGAGATCTGCGACGGCGAGATCGACCGGCTCTACGGATCGGGTCGGCAGGGGTCCGGCAGCCTGCACGAGCTGATCCTGGACTACCCGCTGCGCGGTGGGAAAGCGCTGCGACCCGCACTGAGCATCGCGATCTGCCTGGGTCTGGGCGGACACCTCGACGCCGTGCTACCCACCGCCGCCACGTTGGAGCTCTACCACAACGCCTTCCTCATCCACGACGATATCGAGGATGAATCCTGGTGGCGCCGTGGCAAACCCACCCTGCACATCGACCACGGCATCCCGATCGCCGTCAACGTCGGCGACGCGATGCTCTCACTCACCCTGCAGCCGTTGCTGGACAACGTCGAACGCGTGGGACTCGGGCCGGCACTGCGCATCCTGCGCGCCGTCGCTCACATGACCCGGCAGACCGTCGACGGCCAGGCGATCGAACTCGAGTGGGTCAAATCCAACGCCTGGCAACTCGACGACGCGGACTACCTGAAAATGGTCGAGCTCAAGACAAGTTGGTACTCGTTCATCACTCCGCTACAGGCCGGCGCACTCGCCGCCGGCGCCGACCTCAGCCAACTCCCCCCGCTGGAGGCCCTCGGTCGACACATCGGGGCGGCCTTCCAGATCACCGACGACCTGCTGAATCTGCGGGCCGATCCGGAGGACTACGGCAAAGAGATCGGCGGCGACCTGTGGGAGGGCAAGCGAACACTGATGCTGCTGCACGCCCTTCGATGCGCGACACCGGAGGAACGCGACCACGCCGTCGAGATCCTGGGCAGACGCCGACCCGGCGCAGACGGTGAACTCGGCCTCACCGACCTGCTGGAACGGCTCACCGCACGCGGCGACCTGTCCCACAGCGGACACACCGAGATCATCACTTTCCTTCAGGGCCAGCACCATTCGTCATCGAAGAAGCTCGACGACATCCGCTGGCTGTTCGACTTGATGCAGCGCATGGGGTCGCTCAACCATGCCCGAGATATCGCCGCCCGACATGCCCGGGAAGCTGCCACCGTCCTCGCGGATCTCGATTGGCTGCCCCCGAGCCAGCACCGAGACATGCTCACCAGCCTGGTCGACTACGTGCACGGGCGAACACGATGAACCCCGAGATGCTGATCGGCATGCTGGCCGAGCTGGAACGCATCAGGGAAGCCACCCTTGATCTCGTCGAGCGCAATGCGCCACAGTTGCTTCCCGCCCCCGCCGATGATGCCGACGGCACCGAACGCGCTGCATTCGACCTGCTGCTCGGGGCCCGCCGCGCGGTCCTCGGCAATCCCGTGGCCGCCCGCGGCGTGCACGACATGCTGATCGCGGAAGGCGCGCGCTACGCGCAGACACCCGCCGGGGCCCAGTTGCGTGATGCGCTGGCGGGATCACCTGCCGTCGAGAATCTCCGCCGCATCTGGGAAACGTTGAGCCTCAACGTGCTCGACGGCCCCGCCGAACCCGACGCGGCCCCGATCGCATGGTCGGAGTTGCTGGCCGACGCTCTCGTCGGCCACGGACTGAACGACTCAATACTGGCCCGGCTGCGCCCGGAGGGTTTCGCATGACGATCACGGACCCGCAGCCGGCCCTTGCCGAGCAGAGCAGCTTCATCGGCTACTTGGTGGGCTTGGCCGGACTGGGGCAGCTGGTGCGGTCGTTGGCCGCACCGGGCTGCACCGGTCCGTACCCCGACGATGACTTCGTACACCTGTTACTCGGGCTGGCCAGTATCGGCACTGCCATCGAGGGGCTGGCCGGGTCAGAACCCGACGTACCGCCGGTGAGCGGAGCAACCTCTCTTCCGAGCGCCGGGCGGTGGTTGCGATGACAGCATCACTGGCGGCGAGCGACTTCATGCGGACACCGATGCTCGGTACCGCCGAGCCGGAAGGATTCAAAGAGTGGCACCACTTCGTGGTGCACGCCCGAGGTCTCCGTCTTCTCATCAACTTCAGCCTGAACAGCGAGACGGCCCCGGACGGACAATTCCGGCTGGCACCCCGGGTCATCGTCATCGTGCACGATTCCGAATGGCGTGGCGAGGTGGCGCGATTCGACGCATCGGAAGTGGACATCTCCGCGTGTCTCGGCGATCTGACCATCGGTGGCAATCGCATGCAGGTGCAACCCGACGGTTACCTGGTGACGGTCGACCTTCCGGCCCACGGCATTCGCGGTGAACTGCAGTTCGCCTCGGTGAGCCGGCCGTTCGTCGTGAACAACCAACCAATCGGGTCGGGCCGGATGAACTGGCTGTTCGTGCCACGACTGCACGCCACCGGCCGACTGAACATCGGCGGCCACGAGCACCGGTTCGACAACGACGTGTCCTACCACGACCACAACTGGGGCCGGTTCTGGTGGGGAGATGACTTCGGCTGGGAGTGGGGCACGGTTCTTCCGCACGACTCCGGTGACCCGTGGTCATTGGTCTATCTGCGCATGACCGACAAACGGCGGCTGCGATACCTGTCCCAGGCCTTGTACGTGTGGCACCGAGATGAACCGGCAGCCATCTTCCGGCACGCGTCGGTGCAGGTGCGGACATCCGGGCTCCTCGGCCGGCCCGCCGACTGCACCCTGCCGCCACCGATGCGATTGCTGCTGGACGGTGAAGTCCCCGGAGTGCCCGCGAGAATCGAGGTCACCGCGGCCCGCTGCGCCGACTCGGTGCGTGCCGAATTCCTCCCGCGGTCCTACGCGCGGCTGGCCCAGCCCAGTGAACTGTCGCTGGACGGGACGTCCGTCCTGTGCGAGTCCAGCGGGACCGCCCGGATGACAGGCACGATCAACGGCGAGACCATCGACTTCTCCGGCACCGGTGTATTCGAGTTCCTCTATGGCTGAGAAGGTTTCGTCGCTGCTACGGATGTCGGTCGCCCATCTTGCCGATGAGGTGCCTGACAGCTATCGCCTGGTCCTTCGCACGCTCGGCCCGCTGGTGGTCGACCTCGACGTGGACGGTGAGCGCTTCGCGCTGCGCGGCGGACGCCGCCTTGAGGTGTCCACCGGGCACGTCGAGAACGCGGGCGCGCGCGTCGTCACCTCCCGGACCGGGATCCTCGACATTCTCGACGCCGCGATCAGCCTCGACCACGCCGTGGAAAGCGGAGTGCTGCAGGTCTGCGGCTCCCTCGAGGACATCCTGCGCGCACACGACACCATGCGCGCCTACGTCCACGCCGCGGTGCGCGCTCCCTCGCAACCGGCGCTACTGTCCGCACTCCGAACAGACGCGTGATGAACACGCCGATCATCCCTCCGGCCGCCTGCCCGCGACGCCCGACCGTGGCGGTCCTGGGTGCGGGCATCGCGGGCCTCAGCGCGGCACATGAACTGGCCGAGCGTGGTTTCGACGTCACCGTCTACGAGCCACGAATCGACGAGCGTGCCGAACCGGGAAACGGCCATCCGGCTGTCAAGATCGGTGGCCTGGCGGCGTCGCAGTACGCGAAGGCGCGATTCCACAACGGAACTCATGCCGAACTTCGGCCCTTTCCCGGAAGGCGGGGCCAACCGACGGTTCCCGGTCGGGCCGTCGCCGGGGAGCACGGATTCCGTTTCTTCCCGGCCTATTACCTGCACACATGGGACCTCTTCAACCGCATCCCGATCTATCAGCGCACGGCATCGGCGACCGGCGTTCAGCGCTGGACGACGACGTCGCGCACCGTGTGGGACAACGTCCGGCGGGTGGTGACCCAGGGCACGACGGTGAACGGCAAACCGTCGTTGGTGTTCCCGCGCGAAGCACCCCGCAGCCTCGCCGAATTCATCAGTACCACCGGACAACTCACCGAGTTTGGCTTCACCGCGAACGATGTGCAGACCTTCGTCGGCAGACTGTTGCGCTATCTGGTCACCAGCCCGTTGCGCCGCGCGACCGAACTGGAGAACCTCTCTGCTTACGACTACTTCGTCGGCCGGCAGCCCGACGGCACCCGACGATTCTCCTACACCCCGCGTTTCGACGCCCTCCTGCTCGAGATGCCCAGAGTGCTGGCCGCATTCGATTCACGCTGGGGTGACGCCCGCACCAACCTCACGACCTACCTGCAGCTACAGCTGCAGATGGACAGGAGGGACAACAAGGCAGACGGAGTGCTCAACGGGCCGACCACCGAATCGTGGTTCGACCATTGGTATCGCCATCTGACCCAGATCGGCGTGCGCTTCGTGCGCGCCTCGGCCGAATGTATCGATCCACCGGTGGTGGATACGCGGCAACCGCCGCATCTGCGCCCCCGGGTCCGGGTCACGTTCGCCGACGGAACCCGCGTCGCCCCGGACTACACCGTCGTCGCGGTCGACGCCCCTTCCGCCGAGAGGATCACGATGGCGCTGCGCGCGGCCGGCACCGGGGGCACGGTGGCCGACCTCGACGGGTTCACGACCTCTGCCCCGCCGCCGGACGGTCCGTTGCAGCCCGACGCCACCCGCTCAGGGGCTCGGCGCGATCCCTACGCGATGGACATGATGGGCCGGGTGCCCTGGGATCGATTCCAGACACTGTCGGGCGTGCAGTACTACTTCGACACCGAGTTCCAATTGCTCCGGGGACACATGTACTACTCGGGTACCGAATGGGCGCTGTCGTCGATCAACCAGCACGGCATGTGGGAGAAGCGACCCAACCTGGCCGATGACGGCTACGTGTCGGTGCTTTCGGTCGACATCGGCGATTTCAACACGCCGTCAAGGCATCTGGTGGACGCGGCCGGCCGGGGCAAGGCGGCCCGCGACTGCACGCCCGACGAACTCGCAGCCGAGGTGTGGCGCCAGATAGTGGCCGCTCTGACCAGCGACGCCGGCTGTTCCCCGGAGGAGATCATGCCGTGGCCGGCGTGGTACACGCTGGACCGAGGGCTGATCACCGCCGCGGACACCGGGCTCATCGTCCGCAACGAGACGCCGTACCTGGTGCCGATCATCGGAGACTGGCCCAATCGTCCCGGCGGCGACCCGTGGAATCCGCATGGGACGTCGTGGACCTACCGGCCCACCCAGGCTCGGTGGCTCGAAGACCTGCACGTGCGCAATGTGTGGCAGGCCCGCCATGGCGGCTTCCAGGTGCATCACAATTCTGTGGTGTTCGCGGGTACCTGGACCAAGACGTTCACCAGGATGACGTCGATGGAGGCGGCCTGCGAGTCGGGACGGCACGCCGTCAACGCGATCCTCGATCACTACGTATGGGTGGGATCGGACGGCACCGACCTGCGGGAGAACACCACGCTCGAGTGGCGGTTCCCCTTCGGGTTTCTGGACCAGGGTTTGTCGAGTCCCATCCGGATGCCCACCCCCGCGGGTGACTACTGCTACGTCTTCGACATCGAGAACCGTGAGCCGGCCGACGCGCGCCCGCTGCGGGCTCTCGATTCCGATTTCGCCGCGGAGTCGTTGCCCCATCCGTTGGACATGCCGACGACACCGTACGAGGGAAGCCAGCTACCGCCTGTCCAGATTACGGAGGCCCACACATGACGGCACCACAGTTCGATCCGAATCTTCTTGCCTATCTGCAGGCTTGGCGGCAGTACCTGGAGCAGATGGCGGGTGCGGCGACGACGGGCTTCGGCATACCGCCCACCCCGCAGTGGCCGGTGGCCGCACCCCCGGCGACGCCGCTGCCCCCGGCCTTGCCGCCGATGCCGCCGGCGTTTGCCGGCCCGCCGTCCCACCTGCCCACTCCGGCAACGGATTACACCCAGCAGCTGTTGGCCGTCCTGCAGGCGTGGCGGCAGTATCTGGAACAGTCGGCCGCGCCGGCCACGGTGTCCGCAGATGTCTTACCGAGTGCGGCAGATGAGCAGTACACCAGACCCCGTCCCGATATGGAGCCGGTGCCGCCGCCGAACGGCGGGGGCAGCATGCTGTCTGCGGCGGACATCGCGAGCCCACCCCTTCGGACGGGTTCGGCGTACGCGAGTGAGTCCGGTTCGGGCGGATACGGTGCCCACGGTCCGGTTCCGCCACGATCCCTCTACCGCAGCGCCGCCACTGCAGATGCCGGCAATCCCGCTGCCACCACCACGTGGTGGAACCACGGCCGGCCGCCGGCAGGGGCCACGTCGACAGACGCCTCGACGACGACACCACGGCCGAATGACTCGGCTTCGATGTCCGGCGGATCTCAGCGGGGTGACGGAGCCAAGATCCCGCCGGACGTCGAGTTGGTCGCTCCGTCGGTCCACGGCTCAGCGATGGCACCCCTGAGGCGGCCGGTTCAGCCGTCCTTGTTGCGTTCCCTGGACCGATAAGCCGCCACGTGCTGCCGGTTCCCGCAATTGCCGGTATCGCAGAACATCCGGGACCGGTTGCGTGACACGTCGAACAGCACCGCCTCGCAGTCGGGCGCCGCGCAGATCTTGAGCCGGCGCAGTTCGCCACCTCGGATGAGGTCGGCCAGTGCCATCGCCATCTCGGCACCCATCCGCTGCCACAGCGGGTCATGGATGGACGCCAGGTGCAGATGCCATTCGGGCATCTCCTCATGCCGGGTCAGCCAGGGTGAGGCCTCGGTGTCCGCGAGCAACGCGTTCACCTGACCGACCACGCGCTCCTCGTCATCGACGACGGTCCAGATCCGTCCGACGCGCTCACGCAGTCGGTGCACGGAATCGAGCTCCGCACCGTCCCGGTCCCGGCGACCGGTCCAGCCGAATCCGTCCAGGTAAGCGTCCAGCGCGGCGGTGTCACCGAGTTGCTCGCCGTCGACCCGATTGCTGTTGACCAGCACACAGGCAGCCCGCAGTGTGAGCTCTGTGTCATGAGTAAAAATCATTTGACGCATGACTCCCATCCACGCTAGCGTCATGACCAATCCGCATTTTACTCATTACAGCTCGGGGGTTTCCGATGAGCGCGACGGACACGCGTGCCGATACCGGCCATTTCCGGCTCGGCATGTTGTTCGCCGTGGCATCCGCCTTCACCTTCGGGATGTCCGGCCCCCTGGCCAAGGCGCTGATGGAAGCCGGCTGGTCTCCCACCGCCGCGGTCACCGCGCGACTGGCTGGCGGCGCGCTCGCCATGGCCGCATTCGCCGGCTTCATCAAGCCGGACTGGATCCACGACGCACTCGCGCACCGCAAGACCGTCATCGCCTACGGCCTGATCCCCATCGCTGGTGCACAACTGTGCTACTACAACGCCGTCGCCCATCTGTCCGTCGGCGTGGCGCTGCTGCTCGAGTACACCGCGCCGATCCTCGTCGTCGGCTGGCTGTGGGCGACCACCAAACGGGCACCCGGCAGGCTGACGCTCGCCGGTGTGGCGCTGGCCATCGCCGGGATCATGTTGGTGCTCGATGTGTTTGCCGGAGCGCGTATCAACTCGGTCGGCGTCAGCTGGGGCCTGGCCGCCGCGGTGTGCGCCGCCTGCTATTTCATGATGTCCGATGCCGCCACCGCCGACGGTGACGGGCTGCATCCCATCACCCTGGCCGCCGGCGGCTTGGTGGTCGGCGCCGTCACCGTGGCCGCGATCGGCGCCTCCGGTGTGATGCCGCTGACATTCAGCACCCATCACACCGTCGTCGCCGGGCTCACGCTGCCCTGGTACATCCCGGTGATCGCACTGGCGCTCATCCCGACTGCGATCGCCTACACGCTGGGCATTTTCGGGGTGGCCCGGTTGCGCCCCCGCTTCGCATCCCTCGTCGGCCTGGCCGAAGTGCTCTTCGCGGTCCTGATCGCGTGGGCATTCCTCGGCGAGGCCATCACGGCCACCCAGGCGCTCGGGGGTGCAGTGGTACTGCTCGGACTGACCCTGGCCCGCGTCGGCGACCGGGCCGACGCCGTGCTGGAGGCGGGCTGGCCCGACCTCCCGCCGGCCCAGCCACACACGGAACCGGCGATTGGCAGCAACTAGCCTGCAAGTGTGAAGATGCTGTCCGTGAAGTTGCTCAGGATGTCAGCCCGGACCGCAGCCGTCGGTTCCGCCATCGTGTCGGCCCTCGCTTTCCTGGCCGGACCGGCACCGCTGGCGACTGCGGAGCCGTGCTCGGATGTCGAGCTCATCTTCGGCCGCGGGACGAGCGAGGATCCGGGAATCGGTCGCGTCGGCCAAGCCCTCGCCGATGCCCTCACACCCCAGCTCGGTGGCCGCACCCTGAGCACCTACGGGATCAACTATCCCGCGACTTACGATTTTCTGGCCGCTGCCGATGGCGCGTATGACGCGACGGCCAGGATCAACGCCCTGGCGGCACAGTGCCCGTCGACGAAGGTCGTGCTGGGCGGTTATTCGCAGGGTGCGGCGATCGTCGACATGCTGATCGGCGTCCCACCCGTGGGCGACAAGATCGGCGAGTTCGGATCGGCACCGCCGCTGCCGGGCAGCCTGGCGGGCAAGGTCGCCGCCGTCGCGGTGTTCGGGAACCCGGGCGCGAAGTTCAGCCATCCGGCCAACACCGCGCCGTCGCCCTACGGCGGCCGGGCCATCGACCTGTGCGCCGACGGTGATCCGATCTGCTCGCGCGGTCGAAACCCGTTCGCGCACACCCGCTACGAGAGCTCGGAATTCATCCCCCAGGCTGCAGGTTTCGTCGCCGCGCTTGTTTAGCTGTGCTCGGCGTTAGAATGTGGCGTGACTTTTGATCTTGTTCGCCGCATCGGACTGGCCACATCCGCCGCACTGGTGACCGCCGCCGCGGCGATCATCTCCCCCGCATCGGTGGGCAGCCTGGCTTCGGCACACGCCGACGGGTGTCCCGATATCGAGGTGGTGTTCGCTCGCGGCACGAACGAAGATCCCGGTCTGGGCCGGATCGGCAACGCGTTCGTCGGCTCCCTGCGCAGCAAGGTCGGCGGGCGTTCGGTGGGGACGTACGCGGTGGGTTACCCGGCCAGCTACGACTTCCTGGCAGCCGCCAACGGCGCAAACGACGCCAGCGGCCACGTCCAGTGGATGATGGAAAACTGCCCCAACACCCGACTGGTGCTGGGTGGCTATTCCCAGGGCGCCGCGGTGATCGACGTCATCAGTGCCGTGCCGTTCCCCGCGGTCGGGTTCAACGCTCCCCTGCCGCCCAACGCACCGGATCATGTGGCAGCCATCGCCGTGTTCGGCAACCCCTCGGCCAAGATTGGCCTGCCGATGACGTCCAGCCCGGTCTGGGGCGCGCGGTCGATCGACCTGTGCAACGGCGGCGACCCGATCTGCGGACCCGGCGAGGACGTCGAGGCGCACCGCGCCTATACCGGCGGCCCCACCAACCAGGCTGCGGGCTTCGTCGCCGGCCTACTCTAAACACCCGCCGACATCACACTATTTGGCTCAGCACGACGGGAATCAGCCGAGTGCACGGGCTGTTGATCTTGTTGAAGTGATCGTTATTACTGACAAGATTGATGGGGGTTCGTTCGATCATGAACGCGCACAAGATTTCCCTGAGTGATGTCCGGGTCCGGGTTGCCGCCGCGGTGGGTGGCCTGGCGTGCCTCGGCGCACTGGCCACCGGAGCGCTGCTGCAACAGTCGAACGTGGCCGTTGCCGACGGCGAGATGCAGTTGGGTACCACCGTGACCCCGACCGCGCCGGCAAACGCGCCGGCCATCGCCAAGGCTGAGCCCGCGATCAAGGGACCGGCCCCGCTGCCCACCGAGGAGCAGGGTCTGCCCGGCTGACCTGTCAGCACTTGAACACGGGCAGGACCAGCCATTACCGGAGTGCAGCTAGTATTTGCTGGGTGCACACCTTACTGAAGTCTGTACGGCGCTGCGCCGCCGCCATGGTGGCGGCGGCGAGTGCCGTCGGCGGGCTGATGATGATTTCCGCAACAGCACCGTCGACGACACTGGCCACCGCAAACGCAGATGTATGCCCGCCGGTGGAGGTCATCTTCGCGCGGGGTCGCAACGAGGCGCCCGGCCCCGGCCGGCTCGGACAGGCGTTCATCGACGCCTTACGGGCCCGAGTGCCCAAAGACATCGCCGTGTACGGCGTGAACTACCCGGCCGACACCCAGATCGCCGCAGGCGCCAACGACACCAGCCGGCGTATCCAGTACATGGCAGATGCCTGCCCCGACACTCGCCTGGTCGTCGGCGGCTACTCGCTGGGTGCCGTATCGGCGACGGTGGCACTGTCGGCCACCGAGAATGGATTCGGTTTCAAGAACCCGCTGCCGCCCGGCGCCGACAGCCATATCGCGGCGGTCGTACTCTTCGGGAATTTCAGTCACCGAGCGGGCGCGGGCAATATCGCTCCGGTATACCGGGACAGGACATTTGACGCGTGCAACGGCACCGATCCGATCTGCAGTGACGGATTCCCGCAGACGCTCGGCGAAATGCAGCGCGACTGGCCCAACCATTTGCAGGACGGTTACATCGGTTCGGGCCTGGTGGATCAGGCTGCCGATTTCACCGCGGCGCGGGTGCAGTAATTCATCTCCGACAGGTCACGGCTCCAATCCATTTCGGGAACATCAAGATTCGATAAACGCCTACGTCAATTCGCGTGGCTAGACTCGAGCCGGTGATCTTGATGTCGAGAGGTCGACTTCGGTGGTATGCCGCAATTCTGGCCGCGGTCGGTGGGGTGCTGACAGTGACGGCACCTGTCGGCGTTCTCCCGTCCGCGTCCGCCGCCGGCTGTCCGGACGCTGAACTGATCTTCGCCCGCGGCCGGATGGAACCGCCCGGTGCGGGGCAGATCGGCACCGCACTGGCGACCGCGCTGCGGCAGAAGACCAAGAAGAACATCTCGCTGTACTCGGTGAACTATCCGGCCGACACTCAGATCGATCTGGGCGCCAACGATATGAGCCGGCGGATTCAGGCGACCATGGCCAACTGCCCGAAGACACCGATTGTGCTGGGCGGCTACTCACTCGGCGCCGCGGCCACCGATGTGGTGCTGGCCATGCCGTTTCCGGTGCTCGGATTCAAACTGCCACTACCGGCGACAGCGGATCCGCATATCGCCGCGGTTGCGTTGTTCGGCAATGGGATCCAATGGGTCGCACCGATCACACAGTTCAATCCCGCTTTCCAGAGCCGGACCATCGAGCTGTGCCATGGCAACGACCCGATCTGCAATCCGACGGATATGGAGAACTGGCAGGCCTATTGGCCCGAGCACCTCGCGCCCGGCTATATCAAAGCCGGCATGGTGAACCAGGCAGCCGATTTCGTCGCCAAGAAGCTGAGATAAGCACCGCGACTACGGTTCTTGGCGGCTAATCGGCTGTTCCGCCGCGCATCCCGTCGTCTCGGCGGCCCCGGGCCGGGTTCGCAGATCCCGGGTGATGAGGATGCGCGCCTCCAGCTGATCGTCGGGTGGGTAGTCGACGCCGACAAGTGACAATCCGCGCGCAGGAGCCACGGCGAACGCGCTGGAACGTGCCGAAGCGTCCAACAGGCCCGCGCACCAGGCGGCATCCCGGCGGCCCTCCCCGACGGCGAGCAGTGCCCCCACCAACGACCGAACCATCGACCAGCAGAACGCATCCGCGGTGACGTACGCGGTGACGGCGTCGCCCTCGGCACGCCAGTCGAATCGCTGGAGGTCGCGAATGGTGGTGGCACCGTCGCGGTGCCGGCAGAATGCGGCGAAATCGTGCAAACCCACCAGCACGCGGGACGCCTCGGCCATGGCCGGGACATCGAGCTTGCGCGGCCACGGGGTGATGAACCGGGCCTGTTGCGGGATCACGCCGAATACGGCGGTGCTGAGCCGGTATTCGTAATGCCGTCGCAACGCGGAGAACCGGGCGTCGAATCCCGTTGGAGCCCGGACGATGTCGAGTACCCGCACATCCTCGGGCAGGAACCGGCACAGCCGGCGCACCAGCGGCTGGAACTCGGGGTCCTGCGGCCGCGGGGTACGTGGATAGGCGTGACCGAGCGCTTCAGCGGGGACGTCCACATGCGCCACCTGACCGGTGGCGTGCACTCCACTGTCGGTGCGGCCCGCGGCGTACAACACCAGCGGAGTGCGGAACACCGTCGCCAACGCGTCCTCGAGCACACCGGCGACGGTGCGGTGCCCGGCCTGAGTGGCCCAGCCGGAGAAGTCCGTTCCGTCGTAAGCGATCTGGAGACGCAGCCGCACCTGGGCGAGCGAAGCGACGGGAGAACGATCCTGGGCGAGCGAAGCGACGGGAGAACGAACAAGCCCGCCATCGAATTCGATGGCGGGCTCGTTCGGCACTTCGTTACTTGGCTTCATCCTCGGAGCCGGCGGTGTCCTCAGCCGGTGCCGCGTCCTCGACGACGTCGTCGGCAGCCTCAGCGGTCTGGGCATCGGCGATCGCCTCATCGGCGACCTCAGCCTCGACCACCGGGGTCTCCTCGGCCACGGGGGCCTCGGCGGCCGCCGCCTTCTGCGCGGCGTCGGCACGACGAGCACGGTTGGCCTCAGAGGTCACCGTCTTCTCCCGCACCAGTTCGATGACCGCCATGGGCGCGTTGTCGCCCTTACGGTTCTCGACCTTGATGATGCGGGTGTAGCCGCCCTCGCGGTCCGCGAAGAAGGGTCCGATCTCGGCGAACAGGGTGTGCACCACATCCTTGTCGCGGATCTTCTTGAGCACCTCACGCCGGTTGTGCAGCGAGCCCTTCTTGGCGTGGGTGATCAGCTTCTCGGCGTACGGACGCAATGCCCGTGCCTTCGGCTCGGTGGTCTTGATGCGGCCGTGCTCGAACAGCGACGTGGCCAGGTTGGCCAGGATCGCCGCCTGGTGCGAGGACGACCCGCCGAGACGAGCACCCTTGGTGGGCTTGGGCATGGCGACTATCTCCTAAATGGGGCCGGCCCCCGTATCAGGTAGGACCGGGACGGATTGGGCGGGTGAAGCTGGGTGGGAATGTGCCCGGTTAGAGTTGTTCGGTTTCGGCGAAGTCCTGGTCGGTATCCAGGTCGTAGCCGGCGTCACCGGTCCAGGTGCCGGTGGCGACGTCGTAGCCGGCGACCTCGGACGGATCGAAGGTGGCCGGGCTGTCCTTGAGCGAGAGACCCAGCTGATGCAGCTTGATCTTGACCTCGTCGATGGACTTCTGGCCGAAGTTACGGATGTCGAGCAGATCGCTCTCGGTACGAGACACCAGCTCGCCGACGGTGTGCACACCCTCACGCTTGAGGCAGTTGTACGAGCGCACCGTCAGGTCGAGGTCGTCGATCGGCAGCGCGAAGCTGGCGATGTGATCGGCCTCGGCCGGCGACGGGCCGATCTCGATGCCCTCGGCCTCGACGTTCAGCTCACGAGCCAGACCGAACAGCTCGACCAGGGTCTTACCGGCCGAGGCCAGCGCGTCCCGCGGGGTGATCGAGTTCTTGGTCTCGACGTCGAGGATGAGCTTGTCGAAGTCGGTGCGCTGCTCGACACGGGTGGCCTCGACCTTGTAGGTCACCTTGAGCACAGGTGAGTAGATCGAATCCACCGGGATCCGGCCGATCTCGGCACCGGAAGCCTTGTTCTGCACGGCCGGCACGTAGCCACGTCCCCGCTCGACGACGAGCTCGACCTCGAGCTTGCCCTTCTCGTTGAGGGTGGCGATGTGCATTTCGGGGTTGTGCACCGTCACACCGGCCGGCGGCACGATATCGCCGGCGGTGACCGCACCGGGGCCCTGCTTACGCAGGTACATGGTGACCGGCTCGTCCTCCTCAGAGGAGACGACCAGGCCCTTGAGGTTCAGGATGATGTCGGTGACGTCTTCCTTCACCCCGGGAACGGTGGTGAACTCGTGCAGCACACCGTCGATGCGGATGCTGGTGACCGCCGCGCCCGGAATGGACGACAGCAGCGTGCGCCGCAGCGAGTTCCCGAGGGTGTAACCGAAGCCGGGCTCCAGGGGTTCGATGGTGAACCGGGACCGGTTTTCGGCCAGCACGTCCTCGGACAGTGTGGGTCGCTGAGAAATCAGCATGGTGTTCTCTATCTCCTTCTCGGCACCCGCTATTTGATGCCGTTATGGGGTATCCGCCGCCGGTTGGACGGCAGATGCTCTTGCGGCCTACGGCCGCGAAAGCCGATTACTTCGAGTAGAACTCGACGATGAGCTGTTCGGTGAGCGGCACCTGGATCTGCGCCCGCTCGGGCAGCTGGTGCACCAGCACGCGCTGCCGTTCGCCGACGACCTGCAGCCAACCCGGGATCGGACGCTCGCCGGCGGTGGCCCGCGAGAGCTCGAACGGCAGGGTGTTCAGCGACTTGTCGCGAATGTCGATGATGTCGTACTGCGACACCCGGTAGCTCGGGATGTTGACCTTCACACCGTTGACGGTGAAGTGGCCGTGGCTGACCAGCTGGCGAGCCATCCGGCGGGTGCGGGCGAGCCCGGCCCGGTAGATGACGTTGTCCAGACGGCTTTCCAGGATCTGCAGCAGGTTCTCGCCGGTCTTGCCAGACTTGCGGTTGGCCTCTTCGTAGTACTTGCGGAACTGCTTCTCCATGACGCCGTAGGTGAAGCGAGCCTTCTGCTTCTCCTGCAGCTGGGTGCGGTATTCGCTCTCCTTGATCCGCGCGCGGCCGTGCTGGCCGGGCGGGTAGGGGCGCTTCTCGAACGACTGATCGCCGCCGACGAGGTCGACGCCGAGGCGACGCGACTTGCGGGTCGCGGGGCCGGTATAACGAGCCATTGTCTAAATCCTCTTCCCTAGACCCGGCGCCGCTTGGGCGGACGGCAGCCGTTGTGCGGCTGCGGTGTGACGTCAGAGATCGCGCCGACCTCCAGGCCTGCGGCCTGCAGAGAACGGATCGCGGTTTCGCGGCCCGAACCCGGGCCCTTCACGAACACGTCGACCTTCTTCACGCCGTGCTCCTGCGCCTTGCGGGCGGCGTTCTCGGCGGCCAGCTGCGCGGCGAACGGCGTCGACTTGCGCGAACCCTTGAAGCCGACGTGGCCCGAGGATGCCCAGGCGATGACGTTGCCCTGCGGATCGGTGATCGACACGATCGTGTTGTTGAACGTGCTCTTGATGTGCGCGGCGCCGTGCGGGATGTTCTTCTTTTCCCGGCGGCGGGTCTTGGCGGCACCCTTCTTGGGCGCGCCCTTCTTGGCTTGTGCCATCTCGGATTACCTGGCCTTCTTCTTGCCGGCGATGGTGCGCTTGGGACCCTTGCGGGTACGCGCATTGGTCTTGGTCCGCTGACCACGCACCGGCAGGCCGCGACGGTGGCGCAGGCCCTGGTAGCAGCCGATCTCGATCTTGCGGCGGATGTCTGCCTGAACCTCGCGGCGCAGGTCACCCTCCACCTTCAGGTTGGCTTCGATGAATTCGCGGAGCGTGCTGACCTGATCGTCGGTCAGGTCCTTGCTGCGCTGGTTCCGGTCGATACCGGTGGCGTCCAGGATCTCCTGGGAGCGGGTACGGCCGATGCCGTAGATATAGGTCAGCGCGATCTCCATGCGCTTGTCGCGCGGGAGGTCAACGCCCATGAGACGTGCCATCAGGCAGTGTTTCCTTCTAGGTTGCGGAGGTCTGTTCCCAGTCCGTTCCCCTCACGGGGTCCGGCCTCCGTGCCGGACGTGTATGAGTGGCCCATCTCTTCAGATGCCAGCCACTCAGTGGTACTGGGAGGTCTGCATTCAGTTGTGGGTGGAACTGCTCGACAGGCTGTTGACTAGCCCTGCCGCTGCTTGTGCCGCGGATCAGAGCAGATCACCATGACCCGCCCATGCCGGCGGATCACCCTGCACTTGTCGCAGATCGGCTTGACGCTCGGGTTCACCTTCACGGCTTCGCGATCCTTCTTGGTTGTGCGGTGACGCGCGCTGACGCGTCACACGTCTACTGGTAGTTGCGTTTCGAGGGCGAGTTACTTGTACCGGTACACAATGCGGCCCCGGGACAGGTCGTATGGAGAGAGCTCCACCACGACGCGATCCTCGGGCAGGATGCGGATGTAGTGCTGCCGCATCTTGCCGCTGATGTGGGCCAGGACCTTGTGTCCGTTCTCCAACTCAATGCGGAACATCGCATTGGGCAGGGGTTCGACCACGCGACCCTCGACCTCGATGGCACCGTCTTTCTTGGCCATACTGTCTAGCGATCCTTGCTTTAGTTTCGTATCGTGCGCCCGCTGTTGCAGTCGGTGCACCCATCGTTCCGACTACAAAACGTGAGCTCGATCGGTAGAACGGTAGAGTTCCAAAGACAGGGCACGAGAAGAGTCGGCGCGGAAGCCGCACCGTTGGTCCACAATACCCTCTGCTGGGGCATGCACCCAAATCGCTGCCCGCGCACCCCGCCGGCGGTCATGTGCGGAGGTCAGCGCCAAAATTACTGGACGGCGGGCGCATAATTGAGAACGATATGACTGGACCCGCGCCCCAGCCCCGCAAACCCGTAATTCTCAGCGTCGACGACGACCCTGCCGTGTCCCGTGCCGTGGCCCGCGATCTGCGCCGCCACTACGGCGAGCGGTACCGCATCGTCCGTGCCGAATCCGGCCCGGACGCCCTGGAAACGCTGCACGAACTCAAGCTACGCGGCGACGCCGTCGCGGTGTTCGTCGCCGACTACCGGATGCCGCAGATGAGCGGTATCGAGTTCCTCGAATCCGCGATGGACCTCTACCCGATGGCCCGGCGGGTCCTGCTGACCGCCTACGCCGACACCACCGCCGCGATCGACGCCATCAACGTCGTCGACCTGGACCATTACCTGCTCAAGCCGTGGGATCCACCCGAGGAGAAGCTGTACCCGGTGATCGACGGGCTCCTGGAGGCCTGGCACGCGGTCGGCGACCGCGCCATCCCGTACACCAAGGTGATCGGCCACCAGTGGAATCCGCGGTCCTGGGAGGTGCGTCAGTTCCTGGCCCGCAACGCGTACCCGTTCAAAGCCTTCACGGCCGAGGAGCCCAAGGGCAAACAGCTTCTCGACGCCGCCGGCCTGGACGGCAGGCAGCTTCCGGTGGTCATCACCGAGGAAGGCACCCCGCTCGTCGAGCCGACCGACTCCGAACTGGCCGACCTGTTGGGCTTGTCCACCAATCCGTCACTGGAGATGTACGACCTCGCGGTCATCGGCGGCGGACCCGCCGGCCTGGCGGCCGCGGTCTACGGCGCCTCCGAGGGGCTCAACACCGTGCTCATCGAACGAGCGACCACCGGCGGCCAGGCCGGTCGTAGTTCCCGCATTGAGAACTACCTCGGATTCGAGAACGGTGTCTCCGGAATCGAGCTCACCACGACGGCGCGCCGCCAGGCCGAACGGTTCGGCGCCGAGGTGATCACCACCCGCAAGGCGGTCAAGCTGCAGGCCGGCGAGGTCGGCACCGCCCGCACGATCTCGTTCGAGGACCACAGCACCATCGGCGCTCGCGCCGTCATCCTCGCCACCGGCGTGGAGTACCGCGAACTCTCGGTGACCGGCTGTTCGGCCTCCGACGACGCCAATCTCATCGGCAAGGGCGTCTACTACGGCGCCTCGGTGTCGGATGCCTCGGAGTGCGCCGGTGAGGACGTGTACATCGTCGGCGGTGCCAACTCGGCCGGCCAGGCCGCGATGTTCATGTCCAAGCAGGCCAACTCGGTGACGCTGCTGGTGCGTGGGCCGTCGCTGGAAGCGTCGATGTCCTACTACCTGATCCAGCAGATCGAGCAGACCCCCAACATCAGCGTCCGGACCTGCACCGAGGTGGTCGGCACCACCAGCCGGGACGACCATCTGGTGGGGCTGACGCTGGAGGACCGGCGTACCGGCGAACGGGACGAGGTGCCCTCGACCCGGCTGTGCTGCTTCATCGGCGCGACGCCGCGCACCGAGTGGCTCGACGGCGTCGTGGCCCGTGACGACCACGGTTTCATCTTGACCGGACCTGATCTCCGCGACGTCGTCGGCTGGACCTTGGATCGTCCGCCACACCATTTGGAAACAAGTGTGCCCGGTGTGTTTGTTGCAGGAGATGTACGTGCCGAATCCGCCAAGCGGGTGGCGGCCGCCGTCGGCGAAGGGTCGATGGCGGTGATGCTCGTGCACCGCTACCTGGCAGAAGCGTGATGGCCGGCACCCCCGGCGTGGCATAGAGGAGCAGATGACCATGGGTGAAACCTGTGTGCGCGACGAACTGCGGACACTGTTCCTGTTCGAGCACCTGTCCGACGAACAGTTGGACACGTTGTGCCAAGCCGGCACCATCGAGACCTTCCCGGCGGGCCCGATCGTCACCGAAGGCGAACAGGCCAGCTGTTTCTATGTGCTGATCGACGGTGAGCTGATCATGTCGAAACGCTCCGGCGGTGTCGACATCCAGACCAACCGCACCTCGCAGCGCGGTGTGTACTTCGGCGCCTGGTCGGCCTACATACCCGGCGAGGAGCACGTCTATCAGGCTTCGGTCCGTCTGGTCGAGCCGTCCCGGGTATTCGTGCTGGACGCGAACGCGTTCGCGGCCTTCATGCGGGCCCAGTTCCCGATGGCCGTGCATCTGCTCGAGGGCCACCTCGTCGGCGGCCGCCGGCAGAGCCAGATCATCGGCCAGCGCGAGAAGCTACTGGCATTGGGCACCATCACCGCCGGCCTGACCCATCAGCTGAACAACCCGGCCGCCGCGACCGCCCGCGCGGTGGCCGATCTGCGCGAAGGTGTCGGCAAGATGCGGCACAAGCTGGCCATGCTGGCCGACGGCAAGTTCTCCCCCGAAGCGCTGCGGATGCTGGTGACCATCCAGGACGAGGTCGCCGAGCAGGTCGCCAAGAACAAGGGCCTGGAGCTCACCGCGCTGGAAACCTCCGATCGCGAGGATCAGATCGGTGAATGGCTGGAAGACCGCGATATCGTCGGCGCCTGGGACTACGCCCCCACCTTCGTCGAGGCGGGCCTGGACATCGACTGGCTGGAGCGGATCTCGGCGTTCTGTGAGGACGCGGATGTCACCGCCTCGCTGCAAGGCGCCCTGGGGTGGTTGAAGTACACCATCGACACCGAACTGCGGATGAACGAGATCGCCGAGGCCAGCCGGCGCATCTCGGCGCTGCTCGCCGGCGCCAAGCAGTACTCGCAGATGGACCGGGGCTCCTACCAGCGTGCCGATGTGCATGAGCTGCTGCGCAGCACCATCATGATGTTCGGCGACAAGATCGGCCATCAGGGCAAACCGATCACCCTGGTCAAGGACCTGGACAAGTCGCTACCCGAATTGCAGTGCTACCCGGGCGACCTCAACCAGGTCTGGACCAACATCATCGACAACGCCTTGCAGGCCATGGACGGGCACGGCACGCTGACGCTGCGCACCGCCCGGGAAAGCGATCAGATGATCCGCGTCGAGATCTGCGACGACGGCCCCGGCATTCCCGAGGACATCATCGGCCGCATCTTCACCCCGTTCTTCACCACCAAACCGTTCGGCGAGGGCACCGGGCTGGGCCTGGATCTCGCCTGGCGGATCGTCGTGGAGAAGCACGCCGGCGATATGCGGGTGGTATCCGAACCGGGCAACACCCGGTTCATCGTGTGCCTGCCGCTGGTGGCGCCCCGACCCGCCGAGGCCGATCCCGCCGAATAGTTTCCGTCATGCGGATCGAATCGGAATATCGTCGCAAGCCCGACGGGTTGACTTGATCCATGACGCAGACCACACCCTCTTCGCACGAGCGCTCCCCGAAACCAGACCTCGGCTCATTCGGCGTCTTCGGTCACTACACCCAGTGGCAGCAGTTCTCCCCAGCCCAACTGCAAGAGATCGAAGCACTCGGATACGGCGCCATCTGGGCCGGCGGATCGCCGCCCGCGGAGTTGGACTGGGTCGAGCCGCTGCTGGCGAGCACCACCAACCTTCAGGTGGCCACCGGCATCGTGAACATCTGGACGGCCGAGGCGGGCCCGACGGCACAGTCGTTCCATCGCATCGACGAGGCCTACCCCGGACGCTTCCTGCTCGGCATCGGCGTCGGTCACCGCGAGGCGATCACCGAGTACAAGAAGCCTCTCGACGCCCTCAACGACTACCTGGACAAGCTCGACGAACACGGAGTCCCCAAAGACCGCCGCGTGGTGGCCGCGCTCGGCCCGAAAGTCCTGCAGCTCTCCGCGCAGCGGTCCGCGGGCGCGCACCCGTACCTGACCACCCCGGAGCACACCGCGCAAGCGCGCGCACTGCTGGGCACCGAAGCGTTCATCGCCCCCGAGCACAAGGCGGTGCTGACCACCGACGCGGAGCAGGCCCGCGCCGTCGGCCGCAAGGCCCTGGAGATCTACCTCAATCTGGACAACTACCTCAACAGCTGGAAGCGGTTGGGGTTCAGCGATTCCGACGTGGCCAAGCCGGGCAGCGATCGCCTCGTGGACGCGGTGGTCGCCCATGGAACCGTCGACGCGGTCGCCGCGCGCCTGCGTGAGCACCTCGATGCCGGCGCCGACCATGTCCCGGTCCAGGTCCTGACCACACCGGACAAGTTGGTGGCCGCATTGACCGAACTCGCCGGGCCACTGGGCCTGCGGTAATCGAAGGGATAGCCATGACGATCAACGTGGGCCGTTACGGAGTGTGGACGTTCGGCAAGGTCTCCCCCGAACAGGCTGCCGCCATCGAGCAACTCGGTTATGGCGCGGTGTGGATCGGCGGGTCCCCCGCCGGCGATCTGCCCTTCGCCGAGGAGATTCTGGACGCCACGGATACGTTGCAGCTGGCCACCGGCATCATCAACGTGTGGACCTCGCCCGCTGAGCAGGCCGCCGCGACCTATCACCGGCTGGAGAAGACCTACCCGGGCCGTTTCCTGCTCGGCATCGGAATCGGGCATCCCGAGCACACCCAGGAATATCGCAAGCCCTACGACGTGCTGGTCGAATACCTCGATGCGCTCGACGTCGCCGAGGTGCCGGCCGACCGTCGCGTGGTAGCCGCTCTCGGCCCCAAGGTGCTGCGGCTGGCCAGGGAACGCAGCGCGGGGGCGCACCCGTATCTGACGACGCCCGAGCACACCGCCGAGGCACGGAAGGTGCTGGGCGATGGCGTCTTTCTCGCTCCGGAACACAAGGTGGTGCTGACCGACGGTTCGGCGCAGGCAACCGAGGCCGCCCGAAAGATCGGCCGCGACACTGTCGACTTCTACCTGAATCTGAGTAACTACCTGAACAACTGGCGCCGGCTGGGCTTCAGCGAAGAGGACATCGCCAAGCCGGGCAGCGACACGTTGATCGATGCGGTGGTAGCGCACGGGACGGCCGACGCGATCGCCGCCCGGCTGAACGAGCATATCGACGCCGGCGCCGACCACGTCGCCATCCAGGTGCTCGGCGGATGGGACAAGCTACTCCCCACGCTCACCGCGCTGGCCGGGCCACTCGGGCTCGGAAAGTAGTGGGACACAGTGGGGCCCGTAACCGACAGGTGACGGGCCCCACTGTGTCACTGTGATCTAGCGGCCACCGCTGCCGGCCTCGGCGCCGCGCCGCTGATGGCCACCGGACCCTTTGCCGGCGTCGGCGCGGTCGCGGTGCGCACCCGGACGACGGCTATGCCGATCCGAGGGGTCGTCGCTGCGGCTGCGGGCGGGCGCCCCTCGGGAGTCGTCCCGCGTGGATGCGCGCGGGGTGTCCCGGGGTGCGGGCTTCGGGGCGGCGGCCGCTCCGGTCGTCGAATCATCCGAATCGGCCGTGGCCGAAGGCGCCGGCCCGGCGTCATTCTCACGGCCTGCGGTCTGAGCAACCTCGTCCCGATTCGCCACCGCGGCCAGCACTCTGGCCACGACCGGGTTCTGCTCGGCCACCGCGGCCAGCCGCTGCTCACCAGCCGACGTGTTGTCGGTGGTGGCCGTATCCGCCGGCGCCACGGATTCAACACTCACCAATTGCCGGTTGAGCGTCGAGAGTTGTTTTGCCACAGCCGGATCCGCCGCTTCCGTGCTCGCATCCGCCAACTGCGCGGTCAGGGTCTGCAGTTGCGCTGCCACTGCGGGGTCGACCGCGGCGAGCTGTTGGGCCGGCGTGGCCGCCCGATCCGTGAGCGTCACCATCCGAGACGAATCGAGCGGCGATGTCAGGGCTGTCAGAGCGACCCCGGGATCCGCGGCCGCACTACCGGTCAGCGATTTGATCACGGCCACAGCCGCTTTCGGTGTCCAGTCCGTCCGATACACCCCGAAGTTGTCTTCGTCGTTGGTACTTCCGGTGTTGGTGTCGCGCAGGGTGTAGATGAACGCGGGCCCCGCATAGGGCAGTGTGCGCCAGTCGGTCACCATGTCCTGGATGTAGTCGGCCTGCTGCTGCTCACCGACCACGTTGGTCGGCAGTCCATACTCGGAAGACCAGATCTGCTTGCTTGCATCGCCATTGGCCACCATCAGGTTCCTGATGTCGGTGAGCTGGTTGATCGGCGAATTGGCCAGGTCCGCGCCTTCGGAGAACTTCGTCGTGTACTGGTAGGGGTGAAACGACAGCGCGTCGAAGCTGCCCTCAGCTCCGGCCGCGTACATACCCTCGACGAAGTCCACCGGGTTCATCGTCGTGTCGCCGATGGTCACCCCGGATCCGACCACACCACCGATCACGGTGGCATTCGGGTCAGCGGCCTTGATCTTTGGATAGGCCGCCTTCAACAACTCGGTGTAACTGGCCGGATCCGGCTTGGGACTGTAGAAGAACGCCGCGTTCGGTTCATTCCACACCTCGTAGGCCGAGATCTTGCCGGCGTATCGGCCGGCCAACACCCCGGTGAAGTTACCGAATGTCTGCGGGTTGGCCGGCGGCGTGTAGTACGGCGCCGACCCCGGTGTCGCCGCCCAGGGCGGCGTGGTGGTGACCGCGGCGAGCACACCCATATTCCGTTCGGCCGCCGCGTTGATCAGACCGTCGAGCGCGCTCCAGTTGTACACCCCGGGGGCCTGCTCGATGCCACCCCAGAAGACGCCGACACGAACGGTGTCGACCCCGAGGGCCTGCATCGCGTCGAGCGCCTGAGCCTGTTGAGCCGTTGTCTCCCAAACTAATTGGGAATCCGCGATACCCAGCGTGTCCGACGAGGCGTCGATCTCGGCCGCGAGCACAACACCCCTCGGCATGGTGCCCGGACCCGTGTACGCGATCACCGCCGAGGCGCTGATGATCGCGATCGAGCCGACCACGAAATTACTGGTTCTGCAAATGTTGCGCCTCACGATAAATCCCTTTCGCCATGGTGATCTGCCTCACTACAGCCATACCCTCATGCACCGTCCGCCATTCATCGCATTTGCCCAAAGCAGTAACTCGAAAAATTATCGGCATCGTCATGAAAGCAGTTCAGAACCATAAGTCGGCAAATCGACGATCTTGATAATAATTAGCTGTCTGGAGTGGCGGGAAATATATAAAGGATGGCTATTCGACCGCGCCAAACTGCGGGATCACCGATATTTCAGCATCAGATAATTGCTGCCCGGCAAACACAGATGACCACCTGTGCAGGGATAGCAAAAGTACAGGTGTTCACGCTCTCGCACTGCCGACCGCTCGAAAATTGCCCCGAATTCGCCCCCGCTGGGAGCAGCCCGGCGAGCCTCAGCGGGGCCGCACCGAATGCCCAGGCTCGCAACGGACGTCGAAGTTGACCGAGTTCGCGATGAAGCACAGGTGATGCGCGCGTTCGTGCACCCCGGGGAGCGCCTCGGCATCCGATGCGCCGGCGATCTCCACCTGCGGGCGCAGGATCACCTCGGCGAAATGCCCGCCGCCGTCCGGCGTCTCGACCATCGTGCCCGACGGGTGATCGGTGTAGCCGGTGACCACGATCCGCTGTTGTGCGCACAACGCCAGCACCCACAGCATGTGGCACTGCGACAGGCTGGCCACCAGCATTTCCTCGGGGTTCCACCGATCCGCCGTCCCCAGGAAGGCAGGGTCGGCGGTACCGGGGATCGTCGGCTTTCCCGGGGCACTGAGCTCATGCGAGCGCGCGTAATCGCGATATCCGCTGGTGCCCGTACCGGTGTTACCGGTCCACGTCACGTCCAGTTCGTACTCGTGTGTGCCGGCCATCCGCCGATTATCTCCGGCACCGCTCCCACACTCGAGGCATTTTCCGTCGGCGATCAGGCTCGACCGCACCCTTGCCAACCAGGCCGTGCCATTACTAGGATATGCAAGTATCTCGGGTCGCGGCCCGGGTCCTTCTGAGTACGACTTTCTGGGCACCAACTTTCTGGGCACAACCTTTCGGGACGGACGCCATGACCACACAGATTCAGCACTTCATCAACGGCGAGCGCAGCAACCTCGCATCCACCCGCACCGCCGATGTGCTCAACCCGAGCACCGGCGAGGTCCAAGCCCAGGTGTTGCTGGCCTCGGTGGCCGATGTCGAGACCGCCGTCGCCACCGCGGTGCAGGCCCAGAAGGTCTGGGCCGGGTTCAACCCGCAGCGCCGCGCCCGGGTGTTCATGAAGTTCGTCGACCTGGTCAACCAGCACGCCGACGAACTGGCCCGCCTGCTGTCCGTCGAGCACGGTAAGACCGTGGCCGACTCGCTCGGTGACATCCAGCGCGGTATCGAGGTGATCGAGTTCGCCATCGGCATCCCGCACCTGCTCAAGGGTGAGTTCACCGAAGGCGCCGGTACCGGTATCGACGTGTACTCGATCCGCCAGCCGCTCGGCGTCGTCGCCGGCATCACCCCGTTCAACTTCCCGGCGATGATCCCGCTGTGGAAGGCAGGGCCCGCGCTGGCGTGTGGGAATGCCTTCATCCTCAAGCCATCCGAGCGTGACCCCTCGGTGCCGCTGCGACTGGCCGAACTGTTCATCGACGCGGGTCTGCCCCCGGGCGTGTTCCAGGTCGTGCAGGGTGACAAGGAGGCGGTCGACGCCATCCTCACCCACCCGGACATCCAGGCCGTCGGTTTTGTCGGCAGCTCCGATATCGCGCAGTACATCTACTCCACCGCGGCGGCGCACGGGAAGCGCTCGCAGTGCTTCGGCGGCGCCAAGAACCACATGATCGTGATGCCCGACGCCGACCTGGACCAGGCCGTGGACGCGTTGATCGGCGCGGGCTACGGCAGCGCCGGTGAGCGGTGCATGGCGATCAGCGTCGCGGTGCCGGTCGGCGAAGAGACCGCAAACCGCCTGCGCGCCAGACTCGTTGAGCGCGTCAATCAGCTGCGCGTCGGACACAGCCTGGACCCCAAGGCCGATTACGGGCCGCTGGTCACCGGCGCGGCACTGGAGCGCGTCCGTGACTACATCGGCCAAGGCGTGGAGGCCGGTGCCGAACTGGTGATAGACGGCCGTGAGCGTGCCACCGACGAACTCACCTTCGATGATCAGGACCTGTCGAAAGGCTTCTTCATCGGCCCGACCCTGTTCGACCACGTCACCACCGACATGTCGATCTACACCGATGAGATCTTCGGCCCCGTGCTGTGCATCGTGCGCGCCGAGGATTACGAGGCCGCACTGGAACTACCCACCAAGCACGAGTACGGCAACGGCGTGGCCATCTTCACCCGCGACGGCGATGCCGCCCGCGACTTCGTGTCCCGGGTTCAGGTCGGCATGGTGGGCGTGAACGTGCCGATCCCGGTGCCGGTGGCGTACCACACCTTCGGCGGCTGGAAGCGTTCGGGCTTCGGCGATCTCAATCAGCACGGCCCGGCGTCGATCCAGTTCTACACCAAGGTCAAGACCGTCACCGAGCGCTGGCCCTCGGGTATCAAGGATGGGGCCGAGTTCGTCATCCCCACCATGAAGTAGCCGGCGATGGACCTGCACGACTTGGACGACGACGAACGCGTGATCGCCGAGACGGCGGCCGCGTTCGCCGAGAAGCGCATCGCGCCTTACGCATTGGAATGGGACCAGACACACCACTTCCCCACCGATGTGTTCAGGGAGGCAGGCGAACTGGGTATGGGCGGCATCTACTGCGCCGAGGACGCCGGCGGCACCGGGCTGCGTCGCATCGATGCGGTGCGCATCTTCGAGCAGCTCGCCGCCGCCGACCCGAGCATTGCCGCATTCATGTCGATCCACAACATGTGCGCATGGATGATCGACACCTACGGCACCGACGAGCAGCGCAAGACGTGGGTGCCACGCCTTTCCTCCATGCAGTCCATCGCCAGCTACTGCCTGACCGAGCCAGGCGCCGGATCCGACGCAGCGGCGCTCCGCACCAAAGCGATGCGGGACGGGTCCGATTACGTGCTCGACGGCGTGAAACAGTTCATCTCCGGCGCCGGCAGCTCGGATGTGTACGTGGTGATGGCACGCACCGGCGCCGACGGACCGAAGGGGATATCGGCCTTCCTGATCGAAAAGGATTCGCCAGGGCTCAGTTTCGGCGCCCAAGAGGTCAAGATGGGCTGGAACGCCCAGCCGACCGCGCAGGTGGTGTTCGAGGGTGTGCGGGTGCCCGCCGACGCGCTGCTGGGTGGCTCCGAAGGCACCGGCTTCGGTATCGCGATGAACGGGCTCAACGGTGGTCGTATCAACATCGCGGCATGTTCACTCGGCGGAGCGCAGTCCGCGCACGACAAGGCCGTCGCCTACCTGGCCGACCGTCAGGCCTTCGGCGGCACCCTGCTCGACGAACCCACCGTCCGGTTCACCCTCGCTGATATGGCGACCGCACTGGAGACCTCACGGAACATGTTGTGGCGTGCGGCCTGCGCCCTGGACAGCGGCCACCCCGACAAGGTGATGCTGTGCGCGATGGCGAAGCGGTATGTCACCGACGCGTGCTTCGAGGTGGCCGATCAGGCCCTGCAACTGCACGGCGGCTACGGATATCTGCATGAGTACGGCCTGGAGAAAATCGTCCGCGATCTGCGGGTGCACCGCATCCTTGAGGGGACGAACGAAATCATGCGCGTGGTGATCGGGAGATCCGTCTCGTCGCGTGCGAGTGCATGAAAGGACCCGCAATGAGTACGATCGCGTTCCTCGGACTGGGGAACATGGGCGGGCCGATGGCCGCCAACCTGGTGACCGCAGGGCATACGGTGCGCGGGTTCGACCCCGTTCCCGCCGCCGTCGAGACCGCAAAAGGTAACGGCGTCAGCGTCTTCGGCAGCGGAGCCGAGGCTGTCGACGGTGCCGACGTGGTGATCACCATGCTGCCCAACGGTGCACTGGTCAAGAGTGCCTATGCCGAGGTGTTGCCGGCGGCCGCGGCCGGGGCGCTGTTCATCGACAGTTCCACCATCTCCGTCGACGACGCCCGAGAGGTGCACAAGCTCGCCGGTGAACACGGGTTCCCCCAACTCGACGCGCCGGTGTCCGGCGGGGTCAAGGGCGCGGTGGCCGGCACGCTGGCCTTCATGGTCGGCGGCGAGAGCGACGCCGTGCAGCGCGGCCGGCCCGTCCTGGAACCGATGGCCGCCAAGATCATCCACTGCGGCGACTCCGGTGCCGGTCAAGCCGCGAAGGTGTGCAACAACATGGTGCTCGCGGTGCAGCAGATCGCCATCGGCGAAGCGTTCGTCCTGGCCGAGAAACTGGGATTGGACAAACAGTCACTGTTCGACGTCATCACCGGCGCCACCGGCAACTGCTGGGCGGTACAGGTGAATTGCCCGGTCCCCGGACCGGTTCCGACGTCGCCGGCGAACAATGACTTCAAGCCCGGGTTCGCCACCGCCCTGATGAACAAGGACCTGGGGTTGGCGATGGCTGCAGTCACCTCGACGGGTTCGGCCGCACCGCTGGGTACGCATGCCGCCGAGATCTACGCCAAGTTCGCCGCCGAGCACCCGGACAAGGATTTCAGCGCCGTCATCGAGATGATCCGAGGCTGAATCCGCCGTCGCTTCGCGCACCCGGGAGCGCGTGAGCCCGACCCCTCGAACAAGCTCAGCGCGCCATCCACCAATGGCGGTGCAACCGCGCACATCCGTCTGCCGACCAACCGTCGTAGTCGAGGCGCACCGCGGCGGCGCCGGTGAAGTCCTGGCCGCCGGTGTAGGCCGTCGGCACGACCACCGTGGCCAGCTTGGCCGCGGTGGCGGCGCACAAGCCGTGTGCCGACCCCGTCACCGCCAGCGCGCACTCCGGCCCCAGCCCGAGTTCCCACAACGCGTGCCCGTGCAGGTCCGGTTCGCGGGTGGGGCGGGCTAGGTCATCGGGGGTGACGATGGCCCCGGCGATCCCCTCGCCGATCAGCTGACGTACCAGCGGCTCCACCCAGTGCGGTGACCCGGTGCTGATCACCGCGATCGCGATACCCGCGGCGTACAAGCTGTTCACCAGGTCGTCCAGGCCCGGTCGCGGGATGACGTCACCGTCGAGCACCCACTCGGCGAACAGGTCGTTCTTGGTGTGCTGGATGTGGGTCGCGATCTCCGCGCTGATCCGCCCGTAGCCCCGCCTGCGCAGGGCCGAGGCGATGCGGCGGCGTTCGTCACCGATACACACCAGCCTGCCGTACTCGGCGACCGTCCAGCTGATATCGAAACCGTGCGCCGCGAATGCCGCGTTGAATGCCCGCCGCTGGCCGTCCCGCTCGATATCGGCCAAGGCGCCGTCCACGTCGAAGATGACCGCCTGCAGCGGTTCCACCACGGCGCCGGCCGGACGGCCGGCCTCCCACCAGTAGCTCCGCACCCCGATGTCACCCCGCATGTACACAGCGTGGCCCAGGTCACACTCCGGCGGCCTCCCCCAAAGGGGGGATTCGGGAGGCCAACTTGCGCAGAATGGTCGCCATGGGACCCGAGCGAGAAGCCGAAGGCGGATCGCGCAGCCCGCTGCGGCTGGTCCTGGTCGACGACCACGAGATGGTCATCGAAGGGCTCAAGGCGATGCTGGCCGCGTTCGGCGAGCGGGTGCAGGTGGTGGGCCAGGCCGTCGGCACCGACCGCGCGGTGACCGTCATCGATGGACTCGACCCCGACATCGTGCTCTGCGATGTCCGGATGCAGGGCTCCAGCGGCCTGGACCTGTGCCGCGAACTGCGCGAACGCAACCCGAACCGCAAGGTGGTCATGTTGTCGGTCTACGACGACGAGCAGTACCTCTTCCAGGCGCTGCGGGTGGGGGCATCGGGCTATCTGCTCAAGAGCATCGGCAGCGACGAACTGGTGCGCCAGCTGGAGTTCGTGCACCGCGGGCAGACCGCGCTGGATCCGGGAATGGCCGCCCGCGCCGCCGACACCGCAGCCCGCTTACAACGCGACGAGTTCTGGCCCGGGGCGCGGCAGGGCCTCACCCAGCGGGAGAGCGAGATCCTGTCCTATGTGGTCAACGGGCTGTCCAACCGCGGGATCGCCACCAAACTGGTGATCGGCGACGAAACGGTGAAGAGCCATCTCAGTTCCATCTACCGCAAGCTCGGAGTGACCGATCGCACCGGCGCCGTCGCCACCGCACTGCGGGAGGGGATCTACCGATGAGTGCCGACGAGGATGCCCCGGGCAGCTCCGATCTTGCCCGCCGGACCGTGCTCACCACCGACGGCGAGCTGACGTTGCTGCGCGAACTCATCCAGGCCGCCTCCAGCGGCCCCGGTGTGGAGCCGCTGGCCGCTGCCGCGGCCCGGATGATCACCGCCGCCACCGGCACCGACGTCTGTTTCGTGCATGTGCTCGACGACACCGAACGCTCACTGACCCTGACGGGGGCCACCCCACCGTTCGACAGTGAGGTCGGCAAGATCCGGCTGCCGCTCGGGCACGGCGTCTCGGGGTGGGTGGCCAGCCATCGTGAGCCGGTGGTGATCATCGCCGACAAGGAAGCCGATCCGCGCTACCTGCCGTTCGAGTCGCTGCGTGGATCCGACTTCACCTCGATGGTGTCGGTGCCCATGGAGACAGATCCTGGCGGCCTGGTCGGGGTGCTCAATGTGCACACCGTGGCGCGCCGGGAATTCGGCGCCCGCGATGTCGAGCTATTGCTGGTGATCGGCAAGCTGATCGCAGGCGCCATGCACCAGGCGCGTCTGCACCGGCAACTGGTGGTCCGTGAACGTGCCCACGAGAACTTCGTCGAGCAGGTGATCCAGGCTCAGGAGATCGAGCGCAGACGGCTGGCCGGAGATATCCACGACGGGATCTCGCAACGGTTGATCACCCTGTCGTACTGGCTGGACTCAGCGACCCGGACGGTCGCCGAAAACCCCTCGGAGGCAGGGGTTCAACTCGGCCGAGCCCGTGAGCTGGTCGACCTGACCCTGCAAGAGGCGCGCGCGGCGATCAGCGGACTTCGTCCCCCGGTGCTCGACGATCTCGGGCTGGCCGGCGGGCTGGCCAGTCTGGCCCGGTCCATCCCGCAGCTGCGCCTGGAGCTGGATCTGGCCGATGAAAGGCTGCCCGACCACATCGAGGTGGCGCTGTACCGGATCGCCCAGGAATGCCTGCAAAACGTCGTCAAACACGCCCAGGCGAGAGCCGCCCGGCTCACCTTCGGGGTGTACGAGGACACTGCCCGCCTCGAAATCATGGACGACGGAATAGGTTTCGACACCTTCGAGAACCCGCTCGGCAGCGATGAGATGGGCGGCTACGGCCTGCTGTCGATGGCCGAGCGCGCCGAGATCGTCGGCGGGCGGCTGCACATCCGGTCCCGCCCCGGCGCCGGGACCGCGGTGACGGCCACGATCCCGCTCCCTTCGGTCTAGCGCCGTCAGAAGTCGCCGGCGTGCCGGCGCAGGGTCTCGATGGCCGTGGTGAGCGCCCGAGAGTCCGCTGCCGACATCCCGATATCGGCGAAGACTTCCTTGTTCAGCGTCTCGGTGGCGTCCTCGACCGTCGACCGGCCCAGATCGGTCACCCGCACCAGCGTGGTGCGGCCGTCCGTCGGATGGGGTATCCGTTCCACCAGACCGTCGGCCTCCAGCCGCCGGATGGCGTGGGTGACGCTGGTGACGTGCAGCTGCAACCGGTCCGACGCCTTGGTGATGGGTAGCGCGCCGCTGCTGCTGAAGGCCAGCAACCGCAGCAGCTCGAACCGGGAGAAACTCAGATCGTAGGGCCGCAGCGCGGTCTCCACCCGGGCCAGCATGATCTGGTGCGCCCGCATCACCGAGGTGATCGCCACCATCCCGTCGGCCACATCGCCCCAGCCCGCGCGTTCCCAGTTGGCACGGGCCTGGGCGATCGGGTCAGGTCTGCCAGGTTGTGGGGGCATCCCCTGTTCTTACCGCATCCGTGCCCGTGAGCGCGGATTCGCCCCGTGTGCGGTCGCGATATGCGGCGACCGCCGACAACACCGCCCGGGTCGACTGGCGCACACCGATGGTGATGCGGACACCCCCGTCACCGTAGTGCCGCACGCGCGGGCCGGCCCCGTCGAACACCTGCCGCCAGACCGCCCGGTCTCCCCCGGGTGCGGGCAGATAGACGAAGTTGGCGTGCGCATCGGTGCTGTAGATCCCGACCGCCCGCAACCGGGCGCTCAACAGCCGGCGCTGGGCGGTGATAATCCGGATACGCTGCCGCATCTCGTCTTCCGCGTCGTAGCACGCCGCCACCGCGACCAGCCCCGTCAGTCCCACCCCGAACGGCAGCTGCATGGTCCACAGCCGCCGGGCCAGATCCGGGCTGCAGAACCCATAGCCGATTCGCAACCCAGCCAACCCGTAGGCCTTCGAGAAGGTGCGTACCACAACGACATTCGGGTACTGCTGCACCAGCCCGCGGGTATCCAGCCGTTCGCCCGCCCCGAGGAACTCGACATAAGCTTCGTCCAGCACGACGACGGTGTCGGCCGGCACCCGGTCCAGGAAGCGATGGATCTGCGCGGCGGACTCGACCGTGCCGGTCGGGTTGTGCGGACGGCATACCACCACCACCCGAGCGGAACGGGCCGCGGCGGCCATCGCGTCCAGATCGTGGTGACCATGCGGGTCCAACGGCACGGTGATCGACCGCAGACGGGCGATCTGCGCGAAGATCGGATAGCCGTCGAACGTCGGAGTCGCCATCACCACCGCGTCGCCGGGCGCGGTGAAGGCCTGCAGAACCTGCATGATCACGCCGGTGGCACCGGTCCCGATCACCACCTGCCCGTCGTCGACCCCGAGATGATCGGCGATCAAGGTGCGCAGCCGCTGCGGCAGGAACTCCGGGTAACGGTTGGCCGAACCGATGCAGGCCACCAACGCCGAATGCACCGAAGGCAGTGGCGGGAAAGGATTCTCGTTCAGCGACAACGCCAACGGGTCCCGCGCATCGGGGAGGGTTTCGACCACGTCGGTGAGCGCACCGGCCGGGATGCTCATCGTCCGCCCCAGCGCACCGCGGCCGCACCGGCGAAATCCCCGGCGTGCGCGAAGGCCGCCATCAGCACCGTGTCACCGGCCTTGACTCGGCCGTCGGTGATCGCGCGGTCGAAGTTGATCGGGATCCCCGCGGCGAACAGGTTTCCGCAGTCCTCGAAGGTGTCGACGTGACGCTCCTTGGGCAGTTCCAGTGCGTCACGCCAGTTGCGCAGGAACGCACGGTTGGGCTGATTGGTGACCAGCAGGTCGATATCCCTGGGCGCCAGCCCGATTCGGTCGCACACCGCATAGGACACCTCGGGCACCTGGCGGTTGCCGCGGGCCAGCACCTTCGTGATCTTCGACTCGGTGAAGCCGATGCAGCCCTCACCCGGACCGGCGGCCCACCATTTGCGCGGCGGGTCGACGGCGATGGTCATATCCCCGGCGAACTCACCGTAGGTGCGGCATTCCACGTCCAGGATCGGCGAGGAGTCCGACAGCGTCACCAGGCCGACGGCCGCGCCGTCACCCGGTACCGATGCCTGGGCCTTGCGCCGCACCGTCTCCTGCTCGAAGATCTGGCCCGCGGCGTTCTGCGCCACGGCGATCAGCGCGGTGCGCCCCTCACCCGAGGCCAGCAGGCTGCGCGCCATCTTGAGCCCCAGCACGAACGCCGCGCAGCCGCCGTTGTGCAGGTCGACCACCCAACCCGGCTTCATCCCCAGACGGTGTGCAATGGCCCCACCGCCACCGTAGAACGGCATATCGGGCAGCTGGGTGTGTGTGATGAGCACATCGACGTCGGACAGCACATCGGCGCCGTGCCGCTCGATCAGACCGGCGGCGGCCCGCTCGATCATGTCGGTGGCAGTCTCGTCCGGGGCCACGTGGTGCCGGTATCGCGGTGCCCGGAACATCAGGTTGTCGCGCAGATCATCGGAATCGGCGAACTTCGCGTAATACTCGGCCCCGATGGGTTCACCGGGCAGATAGGTCGAGACGTCCAGCAGGCTGACGGCAGCGGTTCCGGTCATCGAAGACACCTCACTTCATCCAGTCCGGGGTGATGGGCAGGCCGTTGTGGTGCCGATACTCGGCGATGGCCTTCAGATTGCGCAGCTCCAGTTCGTGGCCGGCGCCGAACATGTCCCAGAAGTCGCCCACCCACACCGGCCGTTCCGGGGGTGCCGCCTCGGGGTAGGGATTCTCGTCGTAGAACGGGTGGTGGCAGTTGGTCCACAGCACCACCGAGCCCGGCTTGTTGAGCACGACCTGCGCGTCCACCACACGCATCAGGTAGATCATCCACAGGTGATGGCCCTGGTCCCAGGCACAGTGGTAGTCGACGGTCATCGCATCGGGATTGGCGACGGTGCGGGTGTAGATCTCGGTCTCCGAGCCCAGCCGGTCATAGGCCAGCCAGAGGTCCGGCTCTTCGGTGGGGGTGAATCCGCGCAGACTGTAGGTCCACTCCTCCAGGCTCCGGGTGTCGGCCAGATACTCGTAGAGTTCCCTTGGCGGACAATCGATATAGCTGTTGACGGTGCAGAACTCACCGAATACCTGGTCGTGCGGATACACCGACCGCATCATCTCCATGATGATCGGTGTGGCCTGTTCACGAGGTGACGTCTCGATGCGGACGACTCCCTCGATCGGGGCGGCGATATCGGCAAGTGCGGGCAACGCTATGGGCTTAGACATGAACGTGGGCCTCCTTGGTCTCCAGAAACGGTGCGAACGGTGGAATTTCATCGGCAGAACATTCGATGCTGACGACCGACGGTCCCTCCTCGTCGAGGGCGGTCTGCAGGGCGTGGGGCAACGCGCCGATCTCGGCGACGTCGACGGCGGGCAGGCCCGGGAACATCGCCGCCAGGCCGGCGCCGAGCTTGCTGGGCGTAAATCTGTTGTAGCTGTAGAGGTCCCGGTAGAACAGCTGCTCGCGGGTCACGCACATGGCGTGGGCGTTGTTGTTGAACAGGACGACGGTGACCGGCAGCCGATACTGGATGGCGGTGTGCAGTTCCATACCGTGCATGAAGAACGAACCGTCGCCGGCGATGATGACCGTCCGGTGGCCCCTGGCGAAGCACATTCCGATACCGGCGCCGAAGCTGTAGCCCATCCCGCCCATCCCGAGCGCCACCACGAACCGTCCGCCGCGGCGTACCGGCAGGTAGTGGATGGCCGACGCGCCGGTGTTCCCGGCGTCGACGACGATGTCGGTGCCGTCCGGCAGCGCCGCGTCCAATGCGGCCATCGCGGCCCGATACCGAATTCCGTTGCCCTCGTGGACGGGTGGGGTGAGCTCGGTGTGCGGGATCCTCTCCGGCACAGTAACTGCGGTGGCTCGACCGGATCCGGATAGGGCGGCGTTGAGCATCGTCAGCGACCGGCGCAGGTCGTCGGTGTGCACGTGCAGACTCGGCAGGTAGGGCGGCTCCGACCCCAGCGACAACACCGGCAGTGTTGTCAGTGCGGCATCCAGTCCTGCCCGCGCGGTGGCCGGCAGCCGTGTGCCCACCAGCAGGCAGACGGCACTGGCGGTCAACGCTTCGGCCACCCCGGGGTGACCCATCACACCCGTGACCCCTAGGGCCGACGATGATCCCAGCCCAGGAGCGCCGCTCACATCCTTGGCATCCGGCACGGTGGCCACCCGGGCCCGAAGGATGGCTCGAAGCCGCTCGAGTTCGTCGCGGGCATCGTCACGGGCCACCTGGTCACCGGCGATGATTGTCACCGGGCCACGCACCCGCCGGAGTTGCTCCGCGATCGGGTCCGGGTCCCCGATCGGGACATCAAGCGGCGGGGCGGTGCCGAAAACGCCGTCAAAGTTGCTTTGCTGCACATCTTTCGGCAGCAGCAACACGGCCGGGCCGCGACGGGAGGCGGCCAGCGCCTCGCTCAACGCAGCCTCGATCTCGGCCGGATTCACCACTCGACGGCAGTACACCGACACTGCCGAGAACAGGGCCTCGGCGTTCAGCGATCCACCAAGCCCGCTGGTGTCCTGGAACGATCCGTGCCCGTCCATCGCCGTCGGCGGCTGTCCCACCAGGGCCAGCACCGGCACCCTGCTGGTCAACGACTCCCCCAGTGCAGCAATAAGATTGAGGGAACCTCCCCCTGACGTGGCGGCCACCACCCCGAGCGGCGCACCTGAGCGCCGGTATCCGTCGGCCATGGTGGCGGCCGAGAACTCGTGCTTGGCCAGCACCGCGGTGAGGTCGGCACGGAAATGGGCCGCGTCGTAGAGGTCCTCGATATTCGCGCCGTCGACGCCGAAGATATGCCGCACCCCATGTGCCGCGAGGCGGTCGACGATATGGTCGACCACCCGGCGCCTGCTGCTCTGTCCGTTGGACACTGCTCACCTGCTTTCTCGTTCTGCAGGTGACACGGTTCCGGTCGGGATCGGGTTCACCCGCGGGACCGATTCACAGGTTCTTTTCGAGCAGGACCTTTCCGTCGTCTGCCGAAACCAGTTGCACAGCAGCGATTTCCTTCATGGGCCGCGGAGTGTTTCCGCTGGGCAGGGCGGTCGCACCGGACAATCCGAGCCAGGTCGCGATCTGATCGCGACTGCCGTCCTTGCCCACCACCACCATTCCCAGGTTCTGGGGCTTGTTGTCCCGTTGACCCCAGTCGCCGTAGCTGCACGCCATATCGATCCGCGTGCCCCAGCTGTACTCGGACATCGAGATGCTCGCGGCGATGGTCGTGGGGTTGACCTTGTTCATCTCCAACGACGGCGCCGCCTGCTGGGTCTCCTGCTGGATGCCGAACACGTCGGGACGAACGGCCACCACGACGCCCACCGCCAGCAGTGCGGCCGCTAGGCCCACCGCAGCCGTGGTCAGCCACCGCGAACGCCGCCTGCGCCAGCGCACCTGTTCGACCACCTGCTCGCGCAATTCGGGGCGTAACGGCGGCTCCGGCTCCCGCACCGAGTCAGCATCGTCCATCGCCTCGACATCGGCGAGGTCGACCATGGCCAGCAAGGCCGGCATCCCGGTCAGTTCGGCCACCGCGGCGCGGCACTGCGCGCAGGTCGGCAGGTGCGCCTCGTACTCGCGGCGTTCGGCCGGGGACAGCGCGCCCAGCACGTAGGAGGCGTCCCAGGTGGTGTACTGATCTCCGTCGGAGATCGAGTCGTTCCCGGTCATCGCGTCACCCCCATTTCCTGCAGATTGAGGCGTAGTGCCCGGACCGCGTAGTGCAGCCGCGATTTCACGGTGCCCTCGGCGATCTGCAGATCGGCAGCGATCTGGGCGGTGCTCATACCCTGGTAGTACGCACGCTTGATGACCGCGCGATGGTCCTCGGACAGTTCGCTCAGCGCGGTGCTGATCAGTAGGCGGTCCAGCGCAGAATCCACTTCGTCGGGGCCGGCAGCGGCTCTCGAATGGTTGTCGGCGACCGTTTCCATATCGGGGGTGTCGGTTTCATTGCGGAAACGGGCGCTTCTCCGGTCGTCGATGACGAGATTACGCGCGACCGTATACAACCAGGGACGTACCGGTCGGTCCGGGTCCGTCGTCACTTCGGGATGCCGCCACGCGCGCAGCAGCGTCTCTTGCACCACGTCTTCGGCGCGGGCGGCATCGCCCGTCAATCGCAGGGCATACCGCCACAACGCGCCGGCGTGCTCGTCATACAGCACCCGCATCATCGCGGCCTCCGGATCGTCCACTCCAACCTCCGCCCCTTACACGACGCCGGCAGTCATCCGGTTCAACCGGAAATGTTTGCCCCGGCGGGCGGGAGCGAAGCGACCCGGGGAATCGATCCGGCGGGCGGGAGCGAAGCGACCCGGGGAATCGATCCGGCGGGCGGGAGCGAAGCGACCCGGGGAATCGATCCGGCGGGCGGGAGCGAAGCGAGCACGGGATCAGGCGGGCAGCAGGGTGAGGATCCGTGGCCCGTCGTCGGTGACCGCGACGGTGTGCTCCCAGTGCGCGGCGCGGGAACCATCGGTGGTGACGACGGTCCATTCGTCATCGAGGATCTTGGTCTTGACGGTCCCGAGCGTGAGCATCGGCTCGATCGCCAGCACCGAGCCGACGGCGAGGTAGGGGCCACGCCCGGGTGCGCCCTCATTGGGCAGGAAGGGGTCCATGTGCATCTCTCGACCGATCCCGTGGCCGCCGTAGCCGGCGACGATGCCGTATTTGCGGTCATGGCGCGCCTCTGCGGCGTGGGTTCCGGTCTCGATGGCGTGTGAGACGTCGGTGAGCCGGTTGCCGGGCACCATGGCGGCGATCCCGGCTTCCATCGACAGCCTGGTGGCTTCCGACAACAGTTCGTCGGCCTCGATCAACGTGCCGACCCCGAACGTGACCGCGGAGTCGCCGTGCCACTTATCCAGGATCGCCCCGCAGTCGATGGACACCAGGTCACCGTCGGCCAGCACCTCGTCGTCGGACGGGATACCGTGCACGACGCGGTCGTTCACCGACGCGCAGACGGTCGCCGGATACCCGTGATAGCCCAGGAAGGACGGCACTCCGCCGCCATCACGGATCACCGATTCGGCGATGCGGTCCAGTTCGCCGGTGGACACCCCTGGTGCAGCGGCCCGCTGCACCGCCTGCAGAGCCGCCGCCACCAAGGCGCCGGCGGCCGCCATGGCGTCCAGTTCGCCCGCACTGCGCTGGGGAATGGTCTTACGCCGTCCCGGCACCGAGATCATGAGCGCCTACTTCAGCGGCCGAGCGCGTGCAGCGCCCGCGCGAACACCTCGTCCAGGGAACCCACGGCGTCGACCGTCTTCAGTTCACCGGCGTAGTAGTCCAGCAGCGGTGCCGTCTCGTCGCGGTACACCTTGAAGCGGTTGCGGATGACGTCTTCGGTGTCATCGGCGCGGCCACGGCCCTTGAGCCGCTCGACCAGCTCGTCCTCGGGCACCCGGAACTCCACCACCGCGTCGAGCGTCAGCCCGCGCTTGGCCAGCATGTCCTTGAGCGCCTCGGCCTGTTCCACCGAGCGCGGGAAACCGTCGAGGATGAAACCGTCGGCCGCGTCCTCGGCGTCGATACGGTCATCGACCAGCGCGTTGGTCAGTGTGGCGGGGACCAGGTCGCCCGCGTCCAGGTACTTCTTCGCTTCCAGCCCCAGCGGGGTGCCGTTGCTGATGTTGTAGCGAAACAGGTCGCCGGTGGAAATCTGCGGGATTCCGAGCTTCTCTGCCAGCTTCTCTGCCTGTGTGCCTTTTCCGGCGCCCGGCGGGCCGAGCAAAACGATTCTCACTTCAGGAACCCTTCGTAGTTGCGCTGCATGAGCTGGCTCTCGATCTGTTTGACCGTGTCGAGGCCGACACCGATCATGATCAGCACGGCCGTACCGCCAAACGGCAGGTTCTGCACTGATCCGGAGTTACCGATCTCCAGGAACAGGTTGGGCAGCACGGCGATCACACCGAGGTAGATCGATCCCGGAAGAGTAATACGGCTCAGCACGTAGCGCAGGTAGTCCGCAGTCGGCTTGCCCGGCCGAATGCCTGGGATGAAGCCACCGAACTTCTTCATCTCGTCCGCCCGCTCGTCGGGGTTGAACGTGATGGAGACGTAGAAGTAGGTGAAGAAGATGATCAGGCCGAAGTAGATCGCGATATAGACCGGGTCCGCCGGGTTGGTCAGGTAGTTGGCGACGAACTGATCCCACCAGCCATTGCTGGGGCCCGACCGGCCGCTCTGGATCAGCTGGGTGATCAGGTGCGGGATGTAGATCAGCGAGGACGCGAAGATCACCGGGATGACGCCGGCCTGGTTGACCTTCAATGGCAGATAGGTCGAGGTCCCGCCGTACATGCGGCGGCCGACCATGCGCTTGGCGTACTGCACCGGGATACGGCGCTGTCCCTGCTCGACGAACACGACGCCGACGATGATCGCCAGCGCGGCCACGCAGACCGCGGCGAAGACGATCCCGCCGCGGCTGTCCAGGATGGTCTTGCCCTCGGACGGGATACGGGCGGCGATACCGGCGAAGATCAGCAGCGACATGCCGTTGCCGATACCGCGCTCGGTGACCAGCTCACCCATCCACATGACGAGGGAGGCACCGGCCGTGAGCACCAGCACGATGACGATCAAGCCGAAGATCGACGTGTCATCGATGATGTCGAGGTTGCAGCCCTGCAACAGGCCACCGTTGGCGGCCAGCGCGACGATGCTGGTGCCCTGCAGGATCGCCAGGGCGACCGCCAGATAACGCGTGTACTGCGTCATCTTGGCTTGGCCCGCCTGGCCTTCTTTGCGCAGCTGTTCGAAGCGCGGGATCACCACCGTCAGCAGCTGCACGATGATGCTGGCCGTGATGTAGGGCATCACGCCGACGGCGAACACCGTCAGCTGCAGCAACGCACCACCGGAGAACAGGTTGATCAGGGAGTAGATCTGCGCCGAGTCGCCGCCGCTGACCTGCTCGATGCACTTCTGCACGTTCGGGTAGTTGACACCTGGCGACGGGATGGACGCGCCAACGCGGTACAGGATGACGATCGCAAGCGTGAAGAGAATCTTGCGCCTGAGGTCGGCCGTCCGCAGTGACGATATGAAAGCCGAAAGCACTCTTCCTCCTGCGCAGCCGAGCACTTGTCGCGGCGTGCCAATGGGGCTGGTTGGTCCAGCGTTTGGTCAAGTCGTGCGCGGTGCCCCGATCAGCTGCTCCCAGCCTGCACAGTCGCGCGTCAAACAGTCTACGAGAGTAACAGTCGCACGCCGGCGCCCCGCCGGGGAAACCGGCTCCCGGCATACCCCATCATCGGGGCATCTTCGCTTCGATCTTGTCGGCGATATCGACCGCCGCACTGATCGGCTCCTGCTGCGCAGGCTTGCAGGCCTGGATGTCGAGGATCACGTTGGCCGCCAGGGCCAGCGCCCGCTGACACGACCTGGTCTGGCTGTCGGCGCCGCGGGTATATGGCAACGACAACAGGGTGTCAGTCTTGGCGAGTTCACCGCTCACCCACTTCGGCAGCGCCTGTCCGTTGACCCTGATGTTGATGGTGTGATTGGTGCACTTGGACCACCGGTCCGCCGAATCGTCGAAAAATGCCCGTGCGGCATCGGCAGTCCGATAGGTCACCGCCGACTGCACCACCAGGCTGTCCCACTGATCCGTATTGGGTGTCCGGAGCATTTGCTGGCGCAGCGTCTTGTAGTGGCTCGGGTCGTAAATGGGGGCTTCGTTCACCTGCCACACCCCGAGGCAGTTCAGGTTCGACAACAGGTTGCGATGGTCACCCATCACATCCACCGGGTTCTGCGGCGTCATGCCGGTGACGCCCATGGCGGTGTCGATGTCCTTGGCGCTGAGCAGCAGTCCGGGTAGCGCCGAGTCCGGCACCGATTTGGGCGGTTTCGCGGCGTCCGAGGCTGCCTCGTCCGAGCAGCCCGCCAACGCGAGGCTGAGCGCGAGCGCCCCGATAGCAATGATCCTCACCGGGTCAGGCGTGCGTCCCGGCCGCAGCGCAGGCTTCCTGTACGCGGGTCGCCTGATTGTTCATCTCGGTGGCGGTGCCGTTCAAGCTGTCACCGGGAATGCGCAGTCCCATCTTGACCAGCAGCTTGGTGGCGCCGAGCGACCACGTGCGCATCGGGTCGGAGATATCCGGTGGCAGGCCCGGGGTGTTCGCCGCGTCCATCGAGATTCCGGCGGCCTCGCGCAACGCGGTCCGCCCGGTCGAGTTGCTGCTCGCCACCGCCGGATCGCTGTAGCCGGAGCCTTCCAGGGAGTCGGCGAAGTCTCCGTAGTACTGCGCGGAACCGTCGAGCACCTGAGCGAACTGTGCGCACGCGGCGACCGCGGCCGGGTTGGCCCCCTCCGATGTGATGGCACCGACCTGTACCTGCGCGGCCTGCACCGGTGCCGGCGCCGGATCGGCGTCGAGGTCATCGGCGTACGCCGGCGCGGCGCTCGCGAAACCCATACCGAGTGCGATAAGCGACACGACTCCGGCTTTCCGGGCCTTCTCGTTCAGCCGAGGTGACTTCAAGGCGCTTCCTCCAAACAATGTCGGTCTCGCGCGGTCCGGTTGGAGATTGGCGCCGAGACTGCAATGCGCATCACGGTCCATTCATCAGGTGTCCAAACAATGAACGAACCACCAACGGCTGGTTTCCGGCTGCCGTCCATTCGTTTGCATCCCCCTGTGGAATTCATTGGGCCCGAATGTGATTCCGGAAAGAAGCCCAGCTCGAAGACGCGCACTAGACGGGAACAGGGCGTGAACAATTTCCCCTCCGTTCACCGTCCGGAAACCCCGCCATTAGAGGCTCCGACGCGACGTATCCGTTACATAACCGTTCGACCTTCGGTATTCCGAATATGAGAGGGCGATATCACCACCATGTACAAACATCTTGCCGCTCTGGCTGCCTGCGTGCTGGTGCCGGTTGCGACTGCGCCTCTCGCACAGGCCGACCCGCCACCGCCCCCCGCCAACCCCGATTCAGCCATCACCCCGCTCGATCCCACCAATCCCCTTCCGCCCGAAGGTGATGTTCCCTCTGCGGCACCGGGCGTCCTGAACACCCCGGACGGTTGGCACCTCGAGGTGGTCGGCAGCAACGAGACCCAGCTGCCGGTGGCTCCGCTGACCACCGCCGTCTCCTCGCGCGAATACCTGGTCGCCGGCACCTTCACCGGCAAGATCACCGGTGGTGGCAAGACCAAGCTGACCGGCGGGTCGCTTGAGGCCGGCGAGCAGATCGGTTGCGGCATCGTCTCCGATGAAATGGAGATCAACCCCGGCGCCAGCTTCACCCCCGGCATCAAGATTCCGTTCACCAATGACGTCAGTGGCGGTTTCGGTGTATCGCTGCAGGGCAAGGTCTACCTGAAGCCCGGCACCGTGACGACGGTCGCGATCGACAAGAAGAAGTTCAAGGGCACCACGACTCGCGTGACCATCACCGGCGTCCGGATCAAGACCGACCAGTGCGCGGGCCAGTCGTTCATCCGCTCGTACGCGACGCTGACCAGCTCGACCGACAACACCGACGACGTCGTCACCTACCTCGGCGTCACCAAGGCCGTCTGACCACATGCGCACCGGAACGGAAGAAAAAATGTTGAAGCGTATTGCCACAGTTGCCGCTTGCATGGCGCTGCCGCTTGCGACGGCGCCGATCGCCCTGGCCGATCCGCCGGTCGATGACGCCGGACCGCCGCCGGACAACGGTGTGGTCGCCTCTGCAGAACCCGGCATCGTCACCACCCCGGACGGCTGGGTGCTCACCGTGGTGGCCAAGGACGAGACCCAACTGCCGGTCGCGCCGCTGACCACCGCCGTCTCCTCGCGCGAGTACCTGGTCGGCGGAACCTTCACCGGTACCGTCACGGGCAAGGGCAAGACCACCCTCAAGGGCGGAACCCTCGAGGCCGGCTACCAGATCGGTTGCGGTATCGAGCTGGGCCAGGTCCGTCTCATCGGCTCGGTGGGTGTCAGCACCTCCGGTTCGTCGCTGGCCGGTGGGCTGATCCCGACCGGTGTGTCATTCCCGATCTCGGGCACCATCGAGATCCACGCGAAGCCCGGCACCGTCTCCAACGTCGCCGTCGACAAGAAGGAATACAAGGCGGCACCGGTCCGGGTCACCCTGAAGGACACCCATATCAAGGTCGACGGTTGCGTCGGTCAGTCGTTCCTGCGTTCCTACGCCACGCTGACCAGCTCGACCGAGGACACCGATGACGTCGTCGCCTACTACGGCGTGACCAAGTCTGTCTGACGTCGGCATGACTCCCACACCAGATCGCTACTCCCGCAACCGTTCTACGGTGGCGGCGGCAGCTGGTTTAGTGGCTCTGGCAGCGGCGGTCGCCTTCCCGGCGACCGCCGTTGCGGACCCGCTGCCACCAGATCCGCTGCCTGTTCCCGGCGACCCCGCGCCGCTTCCGCCCGCACCGAATGTGCCGGTGATAGGTGCACCGCTCGGGCCGGCGGGATGGAATGTCCTGGCACAGAACGGCTCTCAGGCCGCACCGGGCGCACTCGGGGCTCCGCAGGATATATCCGGGCTGGACCGCAACACCGTTCTCGGCCAACTCCCTGCGCCGGCAGCTCCCGGCGCAGGTCCAGGCGCAGTACCCAACCTCAACCCGTTCAACAACGCCTATGGGTTGCCGCAGTGCGATGTCCCGTCGGCTCCCGGCAAATGTGAACAGTTCGACGTTGCACCCGGCGAAGAGCATGCCGATGTGAGCCGCCGGGAGTGGCTGGGCCGGTACATCGACCTCTACCGCGACGGCAGGCTGCGGGGCGGATTGCTCGGCCAGCTTCCGCAGCAGCAGCTCGGAGAACCGTTGCCGGGCACCGCACCTCCGCCCGGGACCAACATTCCGCCCGGCCTCGGCCAGTACCTGCCAGACCCGCCGGCACCCGCGGACGGCGCTCCCCCAGCCCCCGCTCCAGCACCGCAAGGCTGACCACAACACACACATAGTCACGAAAGAGGCCGTATCCCAACGGGTTTAACCTGTGGGATGCGGCTTCTTGTCGTCGACACGAGAATCCTCTACAGCGGAGAGCCACGGCATCCGTGTCGAAATGTACTGATTTACAGACAAATTCACCCTTGGCAAAGCTCGCGCGATCGCAACCCTCGGCTCGCACCCCAGGCTCCACTCCACCGAAACGGGCATGCTCGATACGCGGGGAAGATCTCGCGCGTGGCGCGAAATACGCCTTCCTCAGCGAGATTTCGGTGAATTCTAGGAGAACTCACGCTGGGAGATTGTCCTCAGTCGCAGGTAGAAGACCTGCGGTTTCAATACCAGGTGATTTAAAGACATTGCTGGGTAGTGGATTAGCAATTCCTAAGGTAATTTCTGCCTGTCAAACTCACCCAGACCCAGGGAGTTTCCGCTGTGAACCGTAAGTCCGCTTCACTGACGGCCGGTGTGTGCTCACTCTGCATCACCGCATCGTTGGTTACCGCTCCGCCGCACGCCGCAGCGGCCGCCACTGCGCCCGCCGTTCAGCACCGCACCGTTTCCACGCTCGAACAGCCCTATGAGCTGACGGCGTCGATCGACCAGTTGCTCGCCGTGGCCGGCCTGCCGCTGAACAACTTGAACACGACGATCAACACGGTCGGTCAGCTGCTGGTGTTCGTCAAGGGCCTCAACCTGGCGATGGGCCACCTTTACACGGGCGCTTGGGGTTCCGTCCCGGCAGACCTCCTGCAGGCGTGGACCGATGAGCAGAAGGCGATCCAGAACGTCATCGCGCTGCCCGCCAAGCTGATCGCCTACGACCTCTCCGTCATCGGCGGTGCGTTCGGCGCCACCGCAACTGCCGCCACCGCGGCGAAGTCCGGCACCGCTGTCGCCACTGCGAGTGCGGGGACCACCGTTACCGGCATCGCCACACTTCTTTCGCTGCCGCTGCAGAACTTCAACACGGCCGTGAACACCGTGGGTCAGCTGCTGGTGTTCATCAAGGGCCTCAACTCGGCGATGGGTCACCTCTACACCGGCGACTGGGCCGCGATCCCGACCGATCTGGCGAAGGCCTTCACCGACGAGGTGACGGCCATCAAGAACGTCTTCGCCCTGCCGGGCAAGCTCATCGCCTACGACCTGGGCGTCATCAGGGGTGCGGTCGGCGCCACGGCGACCGTGGCCGCCGCGACGACCGTCACGAGTTCGCGCGTCCAGACGCTGGCCCTGACCGCAGCTCCTTCCACTGCGGGCAGCACGGGCAAGACCGCCGAGGAAACGTCTAAGTCCGGCACGGAGACCAAGGACGGCACCGACGCCACGGACACGACCGAGGTCAAGGACACCACCGAGACCAAGGATCCGACCGAGACCAAGGACACCACCACCGAGGTCAAGGATCCGACCGAGGTCAAGGACACCACGACCGAGGTGAAGACCCCCACCGACGAGAAGACCTCGACGGAGACCAAGGACACCACCGGCACCGGTACCACCACCGCCGGCTCGGCGTCCGGGACGTCCACCGATACGACCGGCGACAAGACCGGCGACACGGCCGGGGCCAAGGACGCCACCGACGGCAAGGGTTCCACCACCGGCAAGCAGGGCACGGGCAAGAAGGGCTCGACCTACGGCAAGCACGCTCGCCAGGACGACGGCACCAACTCCACCGCCTCGGCGTCCACCGGTACGACCAAGACGTCCACCGGCGTCGGCCGGCACCGCAAGCCCGAGGGTGCGAGCTCGGAAGGTTCGTCCTCTTCGGCGTCCGCTTCGTCGGCAGGCGGCTCCAGCGCTGCGGCGTAACTAGACGCATCACGCACGTATCGACGAGGCCCCCGGCAGCACTGTCGGGGGCCTCGCTCGTGTCCAAGGAAGCAGACAGATTCAAGGCGTACAGTCGGAATCGTTCATTACATCAGCTAAGTAAAACGGCGAGAGGGGCCTTGTGATGGCACGCGTAGACGGCGATACCTGGGATCTGGCATCCAGCGTCGGCGCCACCGCGACCATGGTGGCGGCCGCCCGGGCAATGGCCTCGGCCGCCCCGAATCCGGTGATCGACGATCAGTTCGCGGCCCCACTGGTACGGGCGGTCGGCGTCGACTTCTTCACCAAACTCGTCGACGGTGAACTCGGTGAATCGGACCTGGGCGACGACCCCCGGATGAACATCGCGCGGTTCGCCAACGGTATGGCCGCACGGACCCGATTCTTCGACGACTTCTTCACCGCCGCCGGGAACACGGGTGTGCGCCAAGCCGTAATCCTGGCCGCCGGCCTGGACGCCCGTGCCTACCGGCTGGACTGGCCGGCAGGCACGGTGGTGTTCGAGATCGACCAGCCCGAGGTCATCGAGTTCAAGACGCAGACACTGACCGAGTTGGGTGCGCAGCCCACCGCGGATCGCCGGACGGTGGCCGTCGACCTGCGCGACGACTGGGTGTCCGCGCTGCGGGCCGCGGGATTCGACCCGGCAGCACCGACCGCCTGGATCGCCGAGGGCCTGTTCGGTTACCTGCCCTCGGAGGCGCAGGACCGGTTGCTCGATCTGATCACCGAGAACAGTGCCCCTGGCAGCCGGCTGGCCGCCGAGGCGGTTCCGGGCACCGGCGACGTCGACCCCGAGGTGCTCAAGGAGCGCATGCAGTCGGTCACCGACAAATGGGCCGAGCACGGGTTCGACCTGGACTTCAGCGAGCTGGTCTATCTGGGCGACCGCACCGACGCCGGCACCCACCTCGACGACCTGGGGTGGCAGACCTCCGGCGTGCCCACCAACGAGCTGCTGGCCCGCTACGGCCTGCCCACGCTCGACGAGGACGCGCAGTTCGGGTCGCCCATCTACATCACCGCGGTGAAGTGATGGCGCGGTCCGAGACGGACAGCTGGGACCTGGCCTCCAGCGTGGGCGCGACCGCCACCATGGTGGCCGCGGCCCGCGCGCTGGCCACCGCCGAGCCCGACGCGATCATCGACGACCCGTATGCCGCGGACCTGGTGCGCGCGGTCGGTGTGGATTTCTTCACCCGGCTGGTCAACGGCGATATCGAGATCCCCGACGATGAGGCCGCCGCCGGCGGTATCCGGCTCATCACCGACACCATGGCCGTACGGACCCGGTTCTTCGACGACTTCTTCATCGCTGCCGGGGACGCCGGCGTACGCCAGGCAGTCATCCTGGCCTCCGGCCTGGACACCCGGCCGTACCGCCTGCACTGGCCTGCGGGCACCGTGGTCTACGAGATCGACCAGCCAGACGTCATCGCCTTCAAGACGCAGTCCATGGATGCCCTCGGCGCGAGGCCGTCAGCGCAGCGCAGGACCGTCGCGATCGACCTGCGCGAGGATTGGCCTTCGGCGTTGACGGCAGCCGGATTCGATCCGGCTGCACCGTCCGCCTGGAGTGCCGAGGGCCTGCTGATGTACCTGCCGCCCGACGCGCAGGACCGGCTCTTCGACGAGATCACCGCCTTGTCTGTGTCGGGTAGCCGGCTCGCCACCGAGTATCACGGCGGCGACTTCGGCCAGTCGCTCGGCGAACGCGCCAAGGAGATGGTCGGGCAGTGGGGCGCGCAAGGATTCGACATCGATCTGTCCGAGCTGTTCTACAAGGGTGAGCGCAACGACGTCGTGGACTATCTGTCCGCCCGGGGCTGGCAGGTGCACAGCCGCAGCCGCCGAGACGTGTTCGCCGACTACGGCCGGCAGTTCCCCGAACTGGCCAACCCGCTGCAGCACTCGGTATCCATCACCGCCATTCGGGACTGAAGGAATTTTCATGGCAACCAACAGCACTGCGCGCTCCGACGGCGACTCCTGGGATGTCGCCTCCAGCGTCGGAGCCACCGCCACCCTGGTGGCCGCCGGCCGCGCCATCGCCAGCACCGAACCGCACGGCTTGATCGACGATCCCTACGCAGCGCCGCTGGTGCGCGCGGTCGGCATCGACTTCTTCACGAAGATGATCGACGGCGAGCTCGATCTCACGGACATCTCGCCGGAGGCCGCCAAGCGCGCTCGCGCCAATATCGACGAGATGGCCGTCCGGACAAAGTTCTTCGACGAGTATCTGATGGCCGCCACGGAGACGGGCATCCGGCAGGTCGTCATCCTGGCATCCGGACTCGACTCGCGCGCCTACCGCTTGGCCTGGCCCGCCGGGACGGTCGTCTACGAGATCGACCAGCCAGACGTGATCGAGTTCAAGACCAGCACACTGGCCGGCATCGGCGCCGTACCGACCACCGAGCGCCGCACGGTGTCGATCGACCTGCGCGAGGATTGGTCCACCGCGCTGCGCAACGCCGGCTTCGATGCCGCCGCCCCGTCCGCCTGGCTGGCCGAGGGACTGCTGATCTACCTACCTCCGGAGGCCCAGGACCGCCTGCTCGACGTCATCGACCAACTCAGCGCCCCCGGAAGCACCGTGGCCACCGAGTTCGTGCCGGGACTGCGCGACTTCGACCCGGAGGCGGTGCGTGACGAGGCCGCGAGCCTGAAGGCTCTCGGACTGGACCTGGATATGCCGTCGCTGGTCTATCCCGGCGAAAGGCACTCTGCCGCCGACTATCTGGGCGCCAGGGGCTGGGAGATGACCGGTGTGCCACGGGCCGAACTCTTTGCGCGCTACGGGTTGCCGCTACCCGAGGTGGTTGCGGACAACCCGATGGCCGAGATCGTCTACATCAGCGGCACTCAGAAGCGGTAGTCCCCCAGCCACAGCGCCGTCACACCGCTGACGGCGCTGTGCGCCTGATCCAGCGCCCCGACGACCGAACGGCCCAGCAGCGCGCCGAGTGCCTGCGGCAGGGAGGCGGCCACGGGCTGCGATGACGCCTTGGGCCGCAACATGTCCAGCAGCGACGAGCCCGGGTAGCTCACCAAGCGGGCGGCGGCGTCGGGAGCTACGCCGGCGAGCACCTTGGCCCGGGTGATCGCGGTGCGCAGACCGCCGAGTTCGTCGACCAGACCACGCTCCTTCGCGTCCGCCCCGGTCCACACCCGGCCTCGGGCCACCGCGTCGACATCCTCGACCGACAGCTTGCGGCCATCGGCGACCCGCTGCACGAAGTCGGTGTAGAAGAGGTCGGCCTCGGCTTCCACGTGGGCGTGCTGTTCCGCGGTGAACGGCGCATTGACCGACCAGGCGTCGGCATTGGCGTTGGTGCGCACCGAATCGGTACCCACCCCGAGACGGTCCTTGAGCTCACGGGCCACCAACTTGCCGGTGACCACACCGATCGAACCGGTGATCGTGCCGGCATTGGCAATGATCTCGTCGGCGGCCATCGACACGTAGTAGCCGCCGGAAGCGGCGACGGCACCCATGGACGCCACCACGGGCTTGCCGGCGGCCCTGGCTCGGACCACCTCCCGCCAAATGGTTTCCGAACCCGTCACCGAGCCACCGGGGCTGTCCACCCGCAAGACGATCGCCGATACGTCGTCATCGGCGACGGCCTCGCGCAGGGCGGCGGCGATGGTGTCCCCGCCCGCGCTGGAGTTGCCGATCGGCAGCACCTGCGGTCCGCCGCGCCCACTGACGATGGGTCCGTGCAGCGTGACCACCGCGATGGTCGGTTTGCTGTTCAGACCGGGGATGTTCGGTATCGGTTTGGCGGCGGTGGCCCGCGCGTATCGAGACAGGAACAGCCGAGGGGGCGCGTCCTCACCGTCGGCAACCGTTGCGCCGCCGCTGAGTTCGGCGATCCGCGCGTAGGCCTCGTCGCGGAAACCGATGCGGTCGATCAGCCCGCCGGTCACCGCGTCATCGCGCAGCAGCGGGGCCTTGTCGGCCAGCGCATCCACCGCGGCGCCGTCGAGGTGCCGCGATGCCGCGACCGCGGTGCGCACCTGCGCGTGCAGGCTCTCGATCATCGCGCTGTCCGCTTCCCGATGCGCGTCGGTGTAGCCGTCCTGCGTGAAAAGGTTTGCCGCCGACTTGTATTCGCCACGGGCCACGAACTGGGCCTCGATCCCCACCTTGTCCAGGGCATCGCGCAGGAACATCGCGTTGGTCGCGAAACCGACCAGCCCGACCGTGCCCGACGGCTGCATCCACACCTCGCGGAACGCCGAGGCCAGGTAGTAGGACAACGTGCCGGGATACGTTTCGGCCCAAGCGAGTGTCGGCTTCAGCTCGCCGAAGGAGACGATGGCCTCGCGCAGTTCCTGCACCGGGCCCGGCGCTGCCGCGGGGATCTGCACCCGGGCGATCAGACCGGCCACCCGATCGTCCTTCGCGGCACGGTCGATGGCGGCGACGGCCTGACGCAGGGTGATCGGCTTTCCGCCGGCCGAGATCAGCGCCATCGGATCGAATCCGGTGGTCTCCGGCGGCACCGCCTGCAGGTCCAGTTCCAGCACACACCCGTCGGGCACGCCGTTGTGCCGGGCCGTGTCCACCTTGCGGACGATGGCGCGCAGTTCTGTAGTGCCTGGGAGAAATCCGAACATCACCCGAGCGTACCGATCGTCGGGAGACGGGCAGCGGCACTCGATCGGCCGTACCGTGTGGCCGTGAGGTTCTCCATCTCCCTGCCCCAGTTCGTGGACACCGCGTTCGACACCACCGGCGTCAAGGAGTATCTGGCCCGGGCCGAGGAACTCGGGTTCGACGGCGGCTGGACGCTCGAGCAGACGGTCGGCCCCGCCCCGCTGATCGCCCCTCTGGAACTGCTCTCCTACGCGGCGGCGTGCACGACACGGTTGCGGCTCGGGGTGGCGGTCTTGGTCACGTCCCTACACGACCCGCTGCAGCTGGCATCGGCGGTGACCGCCGTCGACCGGCTCAGCCACGGCCGGCTCGATCTGGGAGTCGCGCCAGGCGGCGGTGGACGTCAGTTCTCGGCGTTCGGCGTCGACGGGTCGTCGTTCATCTCCAGCTTCACCGAAGGACTGGAGTTGATGAAGGCGGCATGGTCGGACGAGCCCCGGCTGACCTTCCACGGGCGGTTCCGCGATGTCGCCGACCTACAGATCGTGCCCAAGCCGGTGCAGCGCCCCCATCCGCCGATCTGGTTCGGCGGTAACGCACCTGCCGCGCTCGCCAGGGCGGTCCGGCACGGAGACGCGTTTCTGGGGGCCGGATCGTCCACCACCGCCGCCTTCGCGACCGCAGTGCACACGCTGCGCCGCGAACTCGACGAACAAGCCAGGGACGCGGCCCGGTTCACCATCGGCAAGCGGGTCTACCTGATCGTCGACGACGACAGATCCCGCGCGTGGGATCGGGCCGTGGCCGGGTTGGACCGGATCTACGGCCGTGGCGCGGGGCTCGAAGGCGTCGCGGTGGTAGGCACACCCTCCGACGTGGTGCGTGGACTGGCCGAGGTGGCCGCCGCGGGAGCACAGACCATCCTGCTGAACCCCCTGGGCGCGACAGTCGCCGAGGATCGTGAGCAGATGGAACGCCTTGCGGCCGAAGTAATCCCGCAGCTGCCTGAATGAAGGACGAGGTGCCCGCAGACGACCGGGGGTATTGGCCTGCCCGACCCCTCGCCCCCAGGCAGGCCAATACGAACGTATTGTTGCACGATACATTCGTACTTGCCACGTCGGGCTATACGGTGGGTCGGTGACTCGCTGGCCGCCGGATTCCACCCGCGATCCGGCCGCTTCGAATGCCGACAAGATCCGCAACGCCGCGCTCGTCAACTTCGCCGCGCGCGGTGTCGGGGCCACCTCGTTGCGCGAGGTCGCGTGCGCGGCAGGGGTGTCCATCGGACTGGTCCAGCACCATTTCGGGACCAAGGCCGGGCTGGTCGACGCGGTCGACCGGTACGTCGTCGAAGTGATCCAGACAACGCTCGCCTCCGGGCCGGGACCCACCACGCTCGAGGCCTTCGGTCAGAAGGTCACCGCACTGTTGGTACAGCACCCGACCGTCGTCGACTATCTGGCCCGGTCACTCGTGGAGGTCACGCCGGTCGGTTCCGCGATCTTCGACACCTTGATCGAACAGGGCCTGACCCGGTGGGAGCGGCGGGCTGAGGAGGGCCTCGCCCGCGACGATCTGGACCACACCTGGGCGGCGCTCAATCCGGTGCTGTTGTTCTTCGGCACGGTGCTGCTGCGGCCGCACATCGAGCGGCACCTACCGGCCCCGTTCACCTCACCCGCCCAGCTGGAGAGGTGGGGTGTCGCCGTCAACGACATGATGCGCAGGGGCCAGATGCGCCCCGAGGATTAGCGTGCCCATGCAAACGGCCCCCGCCGGAGGCGGGGGCCGTTTGTGAAGAGAACTACTACAGCTCGGTCGCCGAGCCGCCGGCAGCAGTGATCGCCTCGCGGGCGCTGCCACTGAACTTGTGCGCGGTGACATCGACCTTGGCCGACAGCTTGCCGTCGCCGAGGACCTTCACCAGTACGTTCTTACGCACCAGGCCCTTGGCCACCAGCTCGTCGACACCGACGGTGCCGCCGTCCGGGAACGCCTTGCCCAGATCGCCGATGTTGACCACGCCGTACTCGGTACGGAACCGGTTACGGAAACCCTTCAGCTTCGGCAGACGCATGTGGATCGGCATCTGGCCGCCCTCGAACGTCGAGGGGACGTTCTTGCGAGCCTTGGTGCCCTTGGTGCCGCGGCCCGCGGTCTTACCCTTGGAACCTTCACCACGGCCGACGCGCGTCTTGGCGGTCTTCTCGCCCGGCGCCGGCTTCAGGTCGTGCAGTTTGATGACGCTCATGATTCCTAGACCTCCTCGACCGAAACGAGGTGATGGACGGCCTTGATCAGACCGCGGGTCTGCGCGTTGTCCTCACGAACCACCGACTGACGGATCTTCCGCAGTCCCAGGGTCCGCAGGCTTTCGCGCTGCTTCCAGCGTGCGCCGATGGTCCCGCGCACCTGGGTGATCTTGACTTCAGCCATGGTTATGCCGATCCTTCACGCGCTGCCGCAGCGGCCAGCGCCTCGCTCTCGCGACGGGCCCGCAGCATGCCGGCCGGCGCCACATCTTCGATGGACAGCCCACGACGGGCCGCCACCTCTTCGGGGCGCTGAATCATCTTCAGCGCCGCCACGGTGGCATGCACCACGTTGATCGCGTTGTCGCTACCCAGCGACTTGGCCAGAACGTCGTGCACACCGGCACATTCGAGCACCGCGCGGCAAGCACCGCCGGCGATGACACCGGTACCCGGGCTGGCCGGTCGCAGCATCACGACACCGGCCGCGGCCTCACCCTGAACCGGGTGGACGATGGTCGCACCGATCAGCGGCACGCGGAAGAAGTTCTTACGCGCTTCCTCGACACCCTTGGCGATGGCGGCCGGAACTTCCTTGGCCTTGCCGTAGCCGACGCCGACCATGCCGTTGCCGTCACCGACGATGACCAGCGCGGTGAAGCTGAAGCGCCGACCACCCTTGACCACCTTGGAGACGCGGTTGATGGTGACGACGCGCTCGATGTAGTTGCTCTTCTCGCCGCGGTCATCACCGCGGCCACGGCCGCCGCGATCGTCACGGCCTCGGCCGCCGCGATCTCCGCGGCCGCCGCGATTGTCCTGCGCCGAACCGGCGCCAGCCTGCTCGGCCATCATGCAGTCCTCTCGTTAACAGTCATCAGAATTTCAGCCCGCCTTCGCGCGCGGCATCGGCAAGCGCCGCGATGCGACCGGCGTAGGTGTACCCACCGCGGTCGAACACGACGGCCTCGATACCGGCGGCCTTGGCGCGCTCGGCGATCAGCTGACCGACGCGCGTGCTGACGGCCTTCTTGTCACCTTCGACGGCACGCACGTCGGCCTCGATCGACGACGCGGCGGCCAGCGTGGTGCCGGTCAGGTCATCGATGAGCTGCACGTGGATGTGCCGCGCCGAGCGGTTCACCATGAGCCGCGGCGTGGTAGCGGTGCCTTCGACCTTCTTGCGCAGCCGGGCGTGGCGGCGCAGGCGCGCGTTGCGCCGGGTCTCGGAGATGTTCTGCCCCACCGGCTTACGGGTGGCGGCTTCAGTCTTCGTGGTAGCCATGGGTTACTTACCTGTCTTTCCGACCTTGCGGCGGATCTGCTCACCCTCGTAACGCACGCCCTTGCCCTTGTACGGGTCGGGACGGCGCAGGCGACGGATGACAGCGGAGATCTGGCCGACCTTCTGCTTGTCGATGCCGGAGACCGAGAATTTGGTGGGCGTCTCCACCGCAAAGGTGATGCCTTCCGGCGCCTCGATGAGCACCGGGTGGCTGTAGCCGAGCGCGAACTCCAGGTTGGCGCCCTTGAGCGCGACGCGGTAACCCACGCCGAAGATCTCCAACTTGGTGGTGTAGCCCTCGGTCACACCGGTGACCAGGTTGGCGACCAGCGTGCGCGACAGCCCGTGCAGCGAGCGGTTGCGCCGCTCGTCGTTGGGGCGGGTCACGACGATGGCACCATCGTCATTGCGGGACACCACGATCGGCTCCGCGATGTCGAGGGTCAGGGTGCCCTTGGGCCCCTTGACCGACACGTTCTGGCCCTCGATGGCCACGTCGACTCCGGCGGGAACCGGAACCGGCTGTTTTCCAATACGCGACATGTTCTCTTCCCCTACCAGACGTAAGCGAGGACTTCGCCGCCCACGCCTTGTCGAGATGCCTGGCGATCGGTGAGCAGACCCGAGGACGTGGAGATGATCGCCACGCCCAGGCCGCCGAGCACCCGAGGCAGATTGGTGGACTTCGCGTAGACCCGCAGGCCGGGCTTGCTCACCCGACGCAGGCCGGCGATGCTGCGCTCACGGCTGGGGCCGTACTTGAGCTGCACGACCAGGGCCTTGCCGACGCGGGCATCCTCGGTGCGGAAATCTGAGATGTAGCCCTCACTCTTGAGGATCTCGGCGATATTGGCCTTGATCTTCGAGTGAGGCAGCGTCACCTCGTCGTGGTACGCCGAATTGGCGTTACGCAGACGCGTCAAGAAGTCTGCGATGGGATCGGTCATCGTCATGACAGCCGGTTCACCTTCCTCGCGGCGGTTCCCACGTAGTCGATCGACACTGTGTCAATCTTCATGGGGCCTTCCGTGTTTTGAAATCGAATGAATGCTGGTTACCAGCTGGACTTCTGCACACCGGGCAGTTCGCCCGCATGTGCCATCTCGCGCAAGCAGATTCGGCACAGGCCGAACTTGCGGTACACCGCGTGCGGACGGCCGCAGCGGTTGCACCGGGTGTAGCCACGCACCGCGAACTTCGGCTTCTTGTTGGCCTTGTTGACCAGAGCCTTCTTTGCCATTGCTCAGTTCTCCTTGAACGGGAAGCCGAGGGCCCGCAGCAGCACTCGTCCTTCATCGTCGTTGGTCGCCGTGGTGACCACGGTGATGTCCATGCCACGGGGGCGGTCGATGGAGTCCACGTCGATCTCGTGGAACACCGACTGCTCGGCGAGCCCGAAGGTGTAGTTGCCGTTGCCGTCGAACTGCTTGGGGCTCAGGCCGCGGAAGTCGCGGATACGGGGCAGCGCGATCGACACGAGACGGTCGAGGAACTCCCACATCCGGTCGCCGCGCAGCGTGACGCGGGCGCCGATGGGCATACCCTCGCGCAGCTTGAACTGTGCGATCGACTTGCGGGCCTTGCGGATCTCCGGCTTCTGGCCGGTGATCAGGGCGAGGTCGTTGACCGCGCCGTTGATCAGCTTGGCGTCGCGGGCGGCGTCACCGACACCCATGTTCACGACGACCTTCACCACGCCCGGGATCTGCATCACGTTGGCGTAGTTGAACTCTTTGTTGAGCGCGTCCTTGATTTCCTCGCGGTAGCGCTGCTTCAGCCGCGGCTGCACCTTGGCGGTGTTTTCTACGGTGGTCATGTCAGATGTCCTTGCCATTGCGCTTGGAGACGCGGATCTTCTTGCCGGACTCCTCGTCGACGCGGTAGCCGATCCGGGTCGGGTTGCCGTCGGAGTCGACGACCATCACGTTGGAGACGTGGATTGCCGCCTCCTGCGTGACGATGCCGCCCGAGGACGCGCCACGCTCGTTCTGCGACTGAGCGGTGTGCTTCTTGATCCGGTTGACACCCTCGACGAGAACCTTGTCGCGGGTCGGGTAGGCCTCGAGGACCTTGCCCTTGGCGCCCTTGTCCTTACCGGAGATGACGAGCACGGTGTCGCCCTTGTGCACCTTCATTTACAACACCTCCGGGGCAAGCGAAACGATCTTCATGAACTTCTTCTCACGCAGCTCACGACCGACCGGCCCGAAGATGCGGGTGCCACGGGGGTCGTTGTCGTTCTTGATGATGACGGCGGCGTTCTCGTCGAACTTGATGTAGCTGCCGTCGGCGCGGCGACGCTCCTTGACGGTGCGCACCACGACGGCCTTGACGACGTCACCACGTTTGACGTTGCCGCCGGGGATGGCGTCCTTGACGGTCGCCACGATGATGTCGCCGATACCGGCATAGCGCCGCGACGAGCCACCGAGCACGCGGATGCACAAGATCTCCTTGGCACCCGTGTTGTCGGCGACCTTCAGCCGCGATTCCTGCTGAATCACTCGATCTCCTGACCTGGGTTGTGTGCACGCCAGATACCGACCTGGTCATGCGCGGTCTTGTTTCCGCAGGGCACGCAGGGTCATAGGAATATGACCGAGGTCTGCCCGCGGCAACCCCTAGAGTCTAGGGGACGCGCTGCTCAGCGCCAAATCCCAGCTCAGCCGGGGCTGCGCCGTCACACCACGGCAGCGGTCAGTTCCACCTCGACGGGCGCTCCGGACGGCAGAGACGCGACGCCGACAGCGCTGCGCGCCGGCAGTGCACCGGCACCCAGTTCCGCGGCCAGCACGGCTGACGCGCCGTCAGCAACCGCGCTGAGCTGGGTGAATGTCGGCGCGCAGGCGATGAAGACGGTCATCTTCAGACAACGTATCCCGGCGCGCTCGGGCAGCACCGAGCGTACGGCGGCCAGTGCATTGCCCGCTGCGTGCCCGGCCGCGGCACGCGCATCCTCGGGAGAGACGGTGTCACCGACGATGCCGGTGTAGAGCAGCGCACCGTCCCGTCGTGGCGTCATACCCGCGGTGTGGATGACCCGGTCGTGCAGGACCGCGGGTACATAGTCGCCCTGTGGCAGCGGCGCCACGCGCTCAGTCGACACCGAGTGCCACGCCTTCCTGGCGGGGATCGGCGGCTCCGCTGAGCACACCACGGTCGTCCACCGAGATCAGTTGCGCGCTGCCGCCCGCTCCCCACCGCGGCTGGACGACCACGCGATGTCCCAGCGCGCTCAATTGGTCGCGCACCCCGGCCGGCACGCCGGGTTCCAGACGCAGCTCCTCAGGGGCGCCGATGATGTCGGCGTCCGAGCCGGGAAACACCGTGAACCGTGGGGCGGCCACCGCCTCCGCGGGATTGCGCCCGTGGTCCAGCACATGGGAGATCAACTGCATGTTCCATTGCACCTGGCCGTCGCCGCCCGGGGTGTTGCCGACATGTTTGAGGGCGCCCGCATCGTCGGTGACGATCCACGCGTTGAGCGTGTGCAGCGGTTTTCGGCGCGGTTTCACCTCGTTGGGATGTCCTGGTATAAGGTAGGCGCCCCGGCCCAGCCGGTTATTGAGCACCACGCCGGTGCCGGGCACGGTGAACTTCGCGCCGAAGGTGAACGCCAGCGAGTGGATGAAGCTCACCGCGCGCCCGTCGGCATCGACCGCCACCGTCGAGGTGGTGTCCCCCGCCGCGACCTCGATACGGCCACGCACTTCGGTGCGGCCGTCGAGATCGCGGCGTTGCGCGTCCAGACGTTCTGCCGTGCGGATGTAGTCGACCCCGTCGCGATGGTTATCGCTGCCGCACAACGCAAATCGGTCGGCGAAGGACAGTCGGGCGGCGCGGGCCAGCCGGTCGATCGCGGCCGCGGACAGCCACTCCGTCGCACCGAGCACCCCGTCGCACAGTGCTGCCTGCTGCACCACCATCCACCCGGGTGTCGGCAATGGGGTCTGGTGCAGCAACGCACCGGCGTAGCGTCCGGTAAGCGCCGGCTCGGGAGTCACCCGCGCCCCCACGGCCCATTCGTCGCCGCTGAACGGCGCACCACCGGCGTGGAGCGCGGCCACGGCCCGCTCCGCGAACTCGCCGGTGTAGAAGCTGCCGGGGTTGTGTGCCAGCGTTCGGATGGTTGCCGCCAGTGCCGGCTGCGGGAGGCGGCGGCCGACGGCCACCGGAACACCTTGCGGCGCATAGATATCCGAGAGTCCGGGGTCTGCCGCAACCGCCTGGGCAGCCGAGCGGACATCGCCGGCGGTGCGCTCCGAGCAGGGCAGCCCGTTCTCGGCGATGCGGGCGGCGGGTTCCCACAGTTCCGGCAGCGACCGCGTGGCGCCGCCGCCGTGGAGTGCCCGCAGCGCGGCGAGTGCGCCGGGCACGGCGACGGCCAGCGGGCCATCCATGGGTATCGCGCTGAGACCGAGCGCCGCATAGAAATCCGCGGTTCCGCCATCGGGGCCGAAGCCGGATCCGTTGACGGTCCACACCCGCCCGTCGGGTTCCCGCACCACGGCGAAGGCGTCGCCGCCGATACCGCACTGGCCGGGCAGGGTCAGCCAGGTCAGTCCGGCCATCGCCAGCGTGGCGTCGATGGCGTTACCACCGTCGGCCAGCACCCGGGCACCGGCCAGACTGGCGGCCGGGTGGCTGCTGCTGACCATGCCGGCCGCCGACAGCGTCGGCGGGCGTCGCGCCGCGCTCATCAGGCGCCCCGGCGGGCCCGGCGGGTCGGGCCGGCAGGCATCTCGCCCGGCTCCACGCCGACGAAGATCTCACCGTCCCGTTCCTCGCACGGAAAGGTCTTGATGGGTTCGGTGGCCGGCGGGCTGATCGGTTCACCGGTCTCCAGATCGAAGGCGCTGCCGTGACAGGAGCAGCCAATACCGTCATCGCGCAGTTTGCCGGAGGACAGCAGGCAGTCCAGGTGTGTGCAGTAGTTCGAGGTGGCGTATGCCTTGCCCTTGAGCCGTGCCACCGCGAACTCGTGATCGCCGGAATAGAACCGCCGCACGATTCCCTCGGGCACCTGCCCGGATCGTGCTACCCGAACGAAATCCATTGTTGTTCTCCGTCTTTCTGTGGTCTCAGGCTGTGGTCTCAGGTCACTGCGCGTCAGGTGTTGAGGTAGACGGTCTTCTCGGCGAGATAGAACTCCATCATCGAAGCCCCGGCCTGTTCCTTGAACGTCGCGGTGGACGAGGCCTTGTAGCCGCCGAACGGTGCGTTCATCGCCATCCCGGTGGTCGGCTGGTTGATCTTGACCAGACCGGTCCGCGACTCACGCACGAACCGCTGCGCGGTGAGCAGGTCCGAGGTGACGATCGCCGCCGACAGCCCGAACTCGGTAGCGTTGGCCAGCTCGATCGCCTCGTTCAGTGACCCCGCCCGCTGGAAGGCCAACAGCGGGCCGAACACCTCTTCGGTGACGATGCGCATCGTGGGCTCGGTATCGGTGAACACGGCGGGCCGCACGAAATGGCCACCTGGACTGGCCGCCACATCCACGGTGGTGCCCCCGCACCGCAGCCGTGCACCTTCGGCCACCCCGACCGCCACATAGTGCGCGAACTTGTCGAGTTGTTGCGCGCTCGCCAGTGCGCCCATGTCCACACCGTCAACCGCGCCCGGGCCGACCACCAGGGCGTTGGTGCGCCGGACGACGCGCTCGACCAGTTCGTCGTGTACCGCATCGGTGGCGATCACCCGGCTGGTGCCGGTGCAGGCCTGACCGGACAACCCGAAGGCGCCCTTGACGATCAGCGCCGCCGCGCGGTCCAGGTCGGCATCGTCGGCGACGAGCACCGGATTCTTGCCACCCATCTCCAGCTGAACCCGCCGGTGCGGTCCGACCCGGCCGTGGATGGCGCGGCCGACTTCCGTGGAACCGGTGAACGTGACCGCCGCGATGCGTTCGTCAGCGGCCACCGCGGCCCCGGCCACCCCGTCGCCCTGGACGAGCGCGATCACCGAGGGCGGCAGCCCGCCGGCCAGCAGTGCCTCGACGAGACGCTGACCCATGAGTGGAGTGAGCTCGGAAGGCTTGAACAGCACCGGGTTTCCGACCGCCAGGGCCGGTCCGAGCTTGCGGGAGGGAATGTTCAGCGGGAAGTTCCAGGGTGTGATCGCACCGACGACCCCGACCGGTTCGCGCAGCGTGTACACCAGGGTGCCACCGGCCGCGGGCAGCGTCACTCCCCCGCTGCGGGTCGCCTCGGCGGCGTAGAACCGCAGATTCGCCGGTGTGCGGCCGACTTCCATAGTCGCTTCGGCGAGGGTCTTGCCCTCCTCCCGGACCAGCTCGGCGATCAGTTCAGGGCCGCGCCTCTCCAGCTCTGCCGCAGCCGATTCCAGGATCGCCGCGCGTCGCTCGGGTGCACTGGCGGCCCACTCCGGCGCGGCCTTCGCCAACCCATCGACGGCGTTGGCGACATCGGCGGGCCCCGAGGCGGGGAAGGTTCCGATGAGATCGGTCGGGTCGGCCGGATTGGTCCGGGTGAAGGTGTTTCCGGACTGAGCGGGCACCCAGGCGCCGCCGATGAAGTTGAGTCCTGAGGTCATTGCTGTACCTGCGATTCTTCGTCGACGTCTGCGTAGGCGAGGTCCCACAGATCGGTGCTCTCGTCGCGCAGGGCAGCCACCTCGACCTCGCGGCCCAGCAGCTCCCGCGCGGCCATGATGTCCTCTCCACGGTCGACGGCGAAGGCGCCCCGCACGGTGGCGCCTTCGAGGTAGAAGCCGGTGAAGTCCCGTGCACCGATATCACCGCGGATCACCGGATCTCCGGTTGCCGCACCGATGAATTGGAGGTTGTGCCCGTGCTGGTCCGACCAGAACCACGGCGCGTCATCCGAGGGCATGTCGCGGCCGAGCATCGCGTTCGACACCGCGACACCCTGCCTGCTGGCATTGTCGAAATGCTCCAGGCGAACGTGGCGGCCCGCCCGCTCGGAGTACCGGCGTGCCACGTCGCCGGCCGCGAAGACGCCCGGGATGCTGGTGCGGCCCGACGCGTCCACCACGATACCGTCGTCGACACCCAGCCCGGACGCCTCGGCGGCGGTCGTGTTCGGCGTGATGCCGATACCGATCACGACGGCGTCGGCCTCGAAAGGTTCTGCCGCACCGGTGATGTCGATGAGCACACCGTCGGCGGTGGTCCGGATGCCGGCCAACCGCACCCCGGTGCGCAGGTCCACGCCGTGGTCGCGGTGCAGCCGGCAGACGGCCTCGCCCATGGCGGATCCGAGGATGCGGGCCAGCGGCACCGGTACCGATTCGAACACGGTGACCGACACACCCGCGGCGGCCGCAGTGGCCGCGATCTCCAGGCCGATGAAGCCCGCGCCGATGATGGCCAGCCGCCGCCCCGGCACCAGCACCGGGGCCAGCCGCAGGGCGTCGTCGAGCGTGCGCAGGTAGTTCACGAGATCGGGCCGCGGGCCGGGCACGGTCAGCGTTCTCGGAGTTCCTCCGGTGGCGAAAAGCACTGCGTCGGCTTCGATATCGGCCCCGCTGTCCACCGCAACGGTCCGTGACGCCGGCTCCACCCGCAGCACACTCGTTCCGGTGACGATCTCCACGTCGTTGTCGGCGATCCAGCTGGGGCGCAGAATCCAGAGGGCGGCCTCGGTGTCGGTGCCTGCCAGGAACTCCTTGGACAGCGGCGGGCGCTGATAGGGCGCGTGTGGTTCGTCACCGATGAGCATGATGCGGCCGTCGAACCCCTGCCTGCGCAGGTTGCGGGCGGCGACGGCGGCTGCTTGTCCGGCGCCGACGGTGACGATGGTGCGCGGTGTCATATCCGCGCCTCCTCTTCGGTTCGGGCCGGCACGCGGCTTTCCGGCGCGAGGTTGACGTAGACGGTGCCATCGTCATCGACGCGCACCGGGTAGGTGGGCTGACAGAGGTCCTGGTCGGCTTCGTAGCCGGTCTCCAGGTCGAACTGCCACTGATGGCCCGGGCAGATCACCTTGCCGTGCAGCAGTGTGCCCTTGAACAGCGAACGATCCTGGTGCACACAGAGATCGGCGAAGGCATACACCTTGCCCTCAGTCTGGAACAGGGCGACGGCGATACCACCGACCTCGACCCGCAGCTTGCGGCGTCTGCCCAGTTCGCGCGCGGTGGCGACCGCGGTCCATTCCATGATTCTCCTGTCCGATTTCGGCGCGCCCACGCTCGCGCAGCGGACGTGGGCGCGCCGAAATCACTCAGACCGCGACCGGCTCCAGCTCGGGTGCGACGTAGGTGTCATACAGACCCTTGGTGTAGGAGAACCGCATCTCGGCTCCCCACCGCACCATCTGCAGGCAACGCTGCTGCAGCTGCGGGGTGTCGGCGTGGTCCAGCACGATCTGGTAGCCGCGTTCGCCGTGCACCACGTCGGAGGTGATGTGCAGATCGAAGAACTCGATCTCGTCCTCGGTGAACTTGTAGACCTCTCGCAGCGGCACGATCTGCTTGGTGTAGATGCTGGGCACCTGAGATTCCAGCCCCACCACCAGCGCAGCCGTCGCCACCACGAAGTGCTCACGCTGCGACACCGCGTAGCACCAGGACTGCAGGCCACGGGTGATGGCGTTCATGTTGTTGGGGTCCTCGATGCGTTCCTTGGTGGTGCCGCACGCCTCGCCGAACTTGATCAGCAGGTCGGTGTGCCGGATGTCGGCGAGTTCCTCTTCGTACATGTTCTGCAACGTGAAGTCTTTGGCGCCGGTGAACTCGTCGGGGGTGTTGGCGTAGATGTTGGCCAGGTAATCGGCGAACGGTCCGACGTAGTGGAAGTGGTTCTCGGCCCAGCGGGCGAAATGGTGGCGCTCCAGCCGACCCTCGGCCCACGCCTTGGAGAACGATGCGTTCTTGGCCTCGCGACCCTTGATGGCGTTCTCGAGTTCTGCGCGGAACTCCTCACGGCCCAGTAGTTCGGTCATGGAATCGATCCCTTCGATCAGTTGATTTCGCGAAATCATCGGCAGAAAAGGATGTTTCGCAATGGATGTGGCTGCGAGACGATGCGACAGTGCGAAGTCGGCTCTGCACCAACGACGTTAGCCAGCAGACCGGCGTTGCGACATGGACAACTTCACCCCGCAGGAGCGACGTCACGAGTCATCGTGCACACCCTCAACGGCTGACGACGGCCGCGGTCAGCGCCTCGAACTCGGCCAGGATCGCCGCGCCGACCGCCTTGTCCTGTGCGCCGTTACCACCGCTGATCCCGACGCCACCGATGATCTGGCCGTTGAAGACGAGCGGAAATCCGCCCACGAAGACCGCGAACTTACCCGGCAGCATGTGGCTGATACCGAAGGCCTCGTTACCCGGCAGTGCCGGGCCGTCGGGCGCCTCGTTGAACAGGTGAGTGGCCCGCTCGTGGCCCGCCGCGGTGAACGCCTTGGCGATGGAGATGTCCACCCCGGTCAACCGGGCCCCTGGAAGGCGATGCAGGGCAAGGACATTGCCGCCGTCATCGCAGATGCACAGCGTCTGCTTGACCCCGATCTCTTCTGCCTTGGCCCGGCCGGCGGCGAGCAGGGGCAGGGCGTCGTCGAGAGTGATCCGGTAGATCTGGTGCATATCTGCTGACCTCCTGAAGTTTGTCGGTGATGACCGATTCGGGCTGTTCGCCTGGTGCATGTCTACCGGCGCAAGCGGGCGCCCGCCTTGGTCACAATGTCCGCTTTGTCGGCCGCATCATGGTCAAACTGCACATAGTCTGTGGGCAGTCGACAGTGTGATCGTGGTGGTTCGATCCGCCACCGCGACGACGAACGCGCCGCACAGAGCAGGTGAGGACATGCCAGCAGAGCACCCGCACGGTGACCGGATGACGGTCGCCGGACTGCTCGATGAATCGCTCATGTCGGGTGCCCGGGTGATGGCCGGGCACGATCACCTCGGTAGCGAGTTGCATTGGGTTCTGCCGCTTTCCGAGGTGTTGTCCGGCCACGAGCCACTCGACGGCGTCGCGGTCTACGCGCGTCCGGAAGCGCTGCTCGGCACCGCCGGCGCCCTGGCCGCGCTCGCCGCCCGCGGCGCCACCACCCTGCTGGTCGACGGTGCGGTCCCCGCCGATTTCCCGGCGGCCCTGCCTGCCGGGCTGGTGGTGATCGAGATGGCTTTTCCGGTCGGGTTCACCGCCCTGAACCGGCTGTTGGCGGAGCGGGCGCTGAGCCGGGAAGTGCACGTGATGCGGTACGCCACACACGTGCACACCTCCTTGGCGGGACTTTTTCACCGTGGGGCCGGGCTGCAGATATTGATCCGCGAGGTGTCCAACCTCGCCCGTAACCCCGCGGTCGCACTGGACGCCCGTGGCCAGATCGTGGCCCACAACGGCTTGGCCGCCGAGGCGGCGGGGGTTCTCACCGAGGTCATCGTGCCGAGGTTGACGGTCGACCTGCCGGCCGCCGCCCGGCTCTCGGGTCATCACGACACCCGTGTCGAGCACCTCGCGGACCCGCACGGCAACACCTGGACCGCCATCTCCACGGCCATCCGGCTCGGCAAGGCCTTCGAAGGCTGGGTCCTCGTCCTGGTCCCGAATTCCGCACCGGGTGCCCACGATCTGGCACGGCACATCGTCGTCACCGAGCAGGCGACCGCGATCATCGGTTCGGAGATGTTGCGACAGCACAGCGTCGATGAGGCCGAGGAACGCGCCCGCGGTGATTTCGTCCAGGCCCTGGTCCACGGCCACTTCTCCAGCGAGCACGATATGCGCGCACGGGCGGAGTACCACGACATCGACATCGATTCGCAGTTCGGCGTTTTCGTCGCGCCGGGCGCGATTCCCCATGGGGTGGACAATCCCGCGGCGAGCATGGTCCGGCTGGCCCGGTATGCCGCCAACGTGGCACCCGATCCCGCCGTCCGCTCCTATGTCACCGTGCTGGGTGACGTCCTGGTGGTGGTGCGCTCACTCCGTGGCGGCGATGACGCCGCGCGACACCGCGAGATGGTTCACTACGCCGAGGCGATGGCAGCCGAACTGGAGAACCGCCGCGGCGCTGCGGTCGCCGTGTCCTACAGCAGACCGGCCGGTGGTGCACAAGCCGTCTCGGCCACCTACCGCGAAGCCCGCATCGCGCTGGGTATCGCACGCAGGCTGGGGCTCACCGGCGCGGTGTCCTATCAGGATCTGCGGAGTTTCACGGTGCTCGCCGAGATCGCCGAGACCGAACAGAGCAAGGCACTGGTCAACGACATCCTGGGCCCCCTGCGGGCCACTCCCGATCTGCGCGAGTTCCTGACCGGCTACCTGGCACACGGCGGGAACGTCAACGCCACCGCCCGGGTGCTCAATGTGCACCGCAACACCATGCTCACCAAGTTGGATCGGGTGTCGCGGGCGATCGGTCTCGATATCCGGTTGCCCGACAACCAGTTCACCGTCTGGCTGGCGATCCGGCTGGACCTGCTCAGCGAGGTGCACGCCGCTGTCGACCGGGAGGCCAGCTTCCACTGACCGAGGCGGCGCTATCGCTCGGGCATCGGATCGGGCCCGACGAACGAGCCCAGCAGTCCGAGCGCGGCAACAACGGAGACCATCGCGAACGCGAGCATGAAACCGATGGTGGCGCCCAGGCCCAGGGCGATCGCCACCCACGCCGCGCCCATCGCCGAGCCACCGAAGCGCACCAGGTTGAACAATCCGAGTCCGGTGCCCTGCGCCCCGGCAGGAGAGCGGGTGGCGCCGGTGGCCGCCGGCGTCTGCACGAATGCCGTTCCGATGCCGATCAGGACCAGAACCCCCACGAAGCCGGCCAACCCCCAACGTTTTTCGACCAGATGCGTGCCGACGGCCGCACAGAGCAGGGCCTGGCCGAGGATCAGCAGCGCCAACCCGGTGCGTAAGACCCGGCGGGCCCCGACCCGGTCCAGGTAGCGCCCGACCAGCGGGCCCAGGATCACCATCGAAGCCGGGATCGCCAGCAGCACCGCGCCGGCCAGCGACCCGGTCCGGCCGCTGCCGACGAGGTAGAGGGGCACCGCGAGCAGCGTGGCTCCGAGGCTGAACATGAACGCGAACGCGCCCAGGGTGCTGCGCACGAACCGGGCCTCAGCCACGAGCCGGACATCGACGAACGGCTCCGGCACCCGCAGGCAATGCCGGACGAAAAAGATCAGGACCGCTACGGCCACCATCACCGCGAGGGCAACGACCGCCGAAAGACCTTGCTGCGGGACGAGCGCGACGCCGAGGATCAGCAGCCCCGACCCGAGGGTCAGTGAAGTCGCGCCGATGGTGTCGAAACGCATCGTGGTGCCGGGATGACGCGGGATGTGGAGCAGGGTGCCGATCAGACCGGCCAGCGCGACCGGCACGAGCGGCACGAACACCCATCTCCACCCCCAGCCGTCAGCGACGAAGCCGCCCATGGTGGGTCCGATGGCCTGGCCGATGCCGTTCACCGAGGCCCACAGCCCCACCGCTCTGCCCCGCCGCTCCCCGGCGAACAGCCAGGTCAGCAGACCGAGCACCGCCGGCCCGAGGGCGGAGGCCGCCGCACCGCCCACACAGCGCCACAGGATCAGCAGTTCCAGCGACGGAGCGGTCGCGGCGCCGAGGGCGCACACCGCGGTGGCGACCATCGAGGCGCAGTAGACCCGCCGCCTGCCGAACCGGTCGCCGATCCAGCCGACCAGCGGCATCGTCGCGGTGAACGTCATCAGGAAGCCGACCACCACGAATACGCCGCTGCCCAGCGGTGCGTCGAATTCGGCGAGGATGGCCGGCATGGGCACGTTCACCACGTTGTTACTCACCGTGCCGACCAACGTCCCGGAGAGCAGCGCGGCGAGGGCCAACGGCGTGCCGGCCTCGTCGGGGACCGCCGTGCCCGCGGGCACGCGGCTGTCTGTGTCAGTCATGGCAGGGCTTCCGTGGCCGATCTGTGTGGTGTGGCTGGGCGAGGTGCATGAGCACCCCGAAGCCACTGTCTCACTCACGCCGCGGCAGAGGTGGCGCCCGTATACGCCAAGGCGCACAGAGAAGCCGCTCCGAGTTGGGCATCGTGCACAGGCCGTGCTGGGCCCCTCATCGTGACGGTCCGCACCCCAGCGCGGACTTTTAACGTTGGCGAAACACCGCGACATCAGGATGACAATGTCGGAACACGTTGCACAGGGGCGCACGCACAGCGTTGTGCACTCTGTGCGTTGACCCGTTCACGCAACGAGTCGAGCATTCCCCCATCAGACTGCACAGCCCACGAGCAGTTGTGAGTGAAAAGACCCCCGATGGATACACACCTCAGCGCAGCCCACTGGATCTATCTGGCCGGAATCGTGGTCATTCTCATCACGATGGCGCTGCGGAAGAACATCGTGGTGCCGGCGGTCGTCGCGACTCTGCTTACTGCCTGGGTGTTTTCGGGCAGCATCGTGACCGGACTCGCGTCGATCTTCAATGCCAGCCTGGTGGCCGCCCACGAGCTGTTCAATATCTTCCTGATCATCGCCTTCGTGACGGCGATGCTCGGCGCGCTGCGCGAGATGGGCGCCGACCGGCTGATGGTGGCCCCATTCCGGCGGGTGATGCGTGCGGGCACAAGCAGTTTCGTCGTCCTGGCCATAGTCACCTACGTCATCTCACTGTTCTTCTGGCCGACTCCTGCGGTACCACTGGTGGGTGCCGTGCTCATCCCGGTGGCGATACGCGCCGGTATGAGTCCACTGTCGGTCGGCATGGTGATCGCCATCGCAGGCCAGGGCATGGCGCTGTCGTCGGACTACATCATCAAGGTCGCCCCGGGAATCTCGGCGACCGCAGCGGGTGTAGATACCGACAGTGTCGCCGACAAGGCCATGGTGCTGTCGCTGATCGTCGGTCTCGTCGCGTTGGCCATCACCTACCTCACCCAGCGCAGGACCTGGCAGAAGCCGTCCCCGGATCTGTTGGTGGATTGGGAGAACAAGGCCGACAAGCTCGGCGTCCCGATCAGTGCGGACAGCACCGGCGATACGGGATCGGTCGGCACTCACAGCTCGGGCCTCGGTGGTGACGCACCGGTTCCGGCCGGCGGCAGCAGTAGCACCGAAGTGCACGCCGCGACCGCGACGACCGTGCTCGCGCCCGCCAAGTCCGACCCGGCAACAACGTCGAGATCATTGTCGGCCAAGGCGTTCGCGACGATTGTGCCACTGGCTTACCTGACGCTGATCGTCTATCTGTTGCTGGGCAAGTTCACCAGCCTGGTACCGCCCCTGCAGGGCGGTGAGGCTGCGGGCATCGTCGGCGGCATTGCGGCGATGCTGCTGTTTGCCGCCTGCCTGACCAACAACAAAAGGGCATTCCTGGAGAGTTCCTCGACCCACATCGTCGACGGCCTGGTGTTCGCATTCAAAGCCATGGGCATCGTGTTGCCGATCGCCGGATTCTTCTTCATCGGCAACGGTGACTTCTCCGCTCAGATCCTCGGAATGCCCAAGGGCACAACGGGACCGGCGCTACTGTTCGATCTCATCAACGCCGCCCTGTCCCATGTCGCGCCGAATGCGTTCCTCATCGCGTTCACGGTGTTGTTCGTCGGTGTCATCGCGGGCCTGGAGGGTTCCGGGTTCAGCGGACTCCCACTCACGGGCTCGCTGTCGGGTGCGTTGGGCACGGCCGCCGGGATGGACCCCTCGACGTTGGCAGCAATCGGCCAGATGGGCAATATCTGGTCCGGCGGCGGCACGCTGGTCGCATGGTCCTCGCTGGTGGCGGTAGCCGGCTTCGCGCGGGTCCCCGTCCTCACCCTGGCGCGGAAGTGCTTCCTGCCGGTGATCACCGGTTTGGTGCTCTGCACGGTCTTCGCGATTCTCGCGTTCTGAGGGCGCTGCCCCAGTCGGGCGGCGCGGGATGACCCCCGGCTACGCCGCGCAGCGGAACCCGATATGCGTTGTCGCCGTGTCCCTGGACTGCGGCGACCTGGCCGCAGGGCGATAGCGGTGGCAGTACTCCGGCGCGCACAGATGCGATCCGCCCTTGAGCGCCTGACTCACTCCGGGATCGTCGGCGGGTAGGCAGCACGCGTTGGCGACCCGCCCGGTGAATTCGGTGGTCGTCCACTCCCACACGTTGCCGATCATGTCGACCAGCCCGAAGGCGTTGGGGGCGAACGTGCCGACCGGGGAGGTGCCCCTCCAGCCGGCCGCGCCGTCGTTGCGGTACGGGAAGGCGCCCTGCCAGGTGTTCGCCATCAGCTCTCCGCCCGGCTTCGCGTCATCACCCCACGCGTAGGTCGACTCCGATCCGGCCCGCGCCGCGTACTCCCACTCGGCCTCGGTCGGTAACCGGCGGCCCACCCAGGCCGCATAGGCCAGCGCGTCGGCGTACGCGACCTGAACGACGGGGTGATCGGCGGCGGCTTCGGCATGGTCCGGTCCGAACGGGTGGCGCCAATTCGCCCCGGGTGCCCAGTCCCACCACTGCCGCCAGTCCCCCAGATTCACCGGCCCGGGCGTCTGCCGGAAGACCATGGCCCCGGGTACCAGGTCAGCCGGATCCGCGCCGGGATAGAGCGCCGGATCCATCGGTCGCTCAGCAACGGTCCGGTAGCCGGTGGCATCGACGAATGCGGCGTACTGCGCGGTGGTCACGGGGTGCCTTTCGATCGCGAAAGGTGCGACCTGGACCTGCCGGACCGGCTGTTCCTCCGGGTAGAAACCGGCGGCACCCATCCGGAACCGCCCGCCGGGCAGGGCCACGACTTCGGTCGGCGTCATGGCAGCAGGATCTCGAAATCTCCGGCGAGCAGTTCGGCGGCCGCGTCGAATCCGGTTGTCCCGGTCGGAGCTGTGGTGTGCACCGACACCAGATAGTTGCCGGCGTTGGTCCAGATGTGCACCACCCGGTCGACGAACTCGACCGCATTCTGCGGCGTGTCCGACCATGCGCCGAGCATCTTCTGACCGCTGTACTGACACAGCTCGGCGGGCAGCACGCTGATCGAACTGACCGCGGCCTCCCCCATCAGCCGGTCCGCATACTCGTCGAAGGCTTTCGCCGGCTCCAGCGCCGTGGCCGCGATGGAGATCGTCGAGTCCATCCCCTGCGGTCCCTTGAGATAGCCACCGATATCGCCACTGCCGCCTTGCATCGACCAGCCGTCGGGAACCGGCACCGTGATCACCGGCGCGGCCGGGTCGGCCACCTTGGCGACGAAGCCGACCCGCGGCTTCTGCTCGGGAGCGCACGGCACCGCGTCCGCCGGGATCGGCGCGCGACTGGTGGGGACGACGCCGAAGCCCGACGAATCCGGAGCACCGGTCGGCGAAGTCGGCACTGCCGTCGTCATCGAGGTACCCGGCCGGCCGGTGTCCGCGGCGACCGGGTTGCCCGCACTGGTGCGCACGCACCCGGCGGTGGCGGCGAGCACCAGACACGCCAGCACCGCCGTCGCGGAGCGGGTCATTGCTTCGAGATGTGTCATCAGCCTTTCGCGTGCACTTGAGCCGGTTCCTTGTTCCCCTCACGGTACGGCGCATCCGGGATGCCGACCACCACGGGCCGGAAGGCTCCGCCCACGGAACCTTCCGGCCGGCGTTCTCAGTCCTTCGAAAAGGCGCGGGCCAGTTCCCGTTCCACGTCGCGGTATGGCGTACCCGAGATGTCCACCACCACCTTGGCGATGGTCCCGCCGGTGAAGGCGAACGGCGCCGTGTAGGCGCTGGACACGGTCTGTCCGCTGTTGCGGCCGACCGCGATACCGCCGCCCGAGAGGCCGAAACTACCGGGGTGGCTGCGGATGCCGGCACCGGTCGCCACCACGGTGTCGTCGACGAACAGCGAGACGTCCCCCAGCGGTGTGTGGCTTCCTTCGACGGTGCCGGTGCGCTCATAACGCACCCCGAAGACGTGACTGCCCAGCGGTACCGGCGCCGAGGCCGAGACCCACTGCTCCTCCTCGCCCATGAAGTTGTAGACGTAGTGCAGTCGTCCGTCCTGGATGAACAGCACATGCCCGCCGTGTCCGGCACCGTGTTTGAACAACACGCCCTCAGCGTCAGCGGCATCCACGGTCACCTCGGCCAGCACCGAGAAGGACTGTCCGCGTAATTCGGCGGCGGCGCCGGCACCGACCTCGGCGATGTCCGGGTAGTAGGTGAAGTTGGTGCGATCGACGGCCAGGGAGGGGCGCCATCTGGCGAGCGTCTCCAAGATGTTCAGATCACCCAGCGGGAGCCCGTTGTACTTGGCGGCCTCCGCGAACCACAGCGCCTTGAGCTCCTCCAACTTCTCCGGGTTCGCACCGGCGAGGTCATGGCATTGGCTGCGATCGGACTCGATGTGGAACAACTCCCAACGGTCTTCGTCGAAGTGACCCCAGCCGGCCGGTGACGCCGCGTGCACCGCGTTGGCGAACCACCCGTCATGCCAGATCCCGCGCGTACCCAGCATCGTGTAGAACTGCGTCTGTTTGCCGGTGCTCGCCGTCGGATCATCAAGAGCGGCTTTGAAACTCACCCCGTCCAGCGGCTTCTGTGCGATACCGCGCACCTCGCCCGGCGGGCTGATGCCGAGCAGTTCGTAGACCGTCGGGGTGATGTCGCAGACGTTGACGTAGTTGTCCCGAAACTCACCGTGGGCCTTGATTCCCTTGGGCCAGCTGATGATCGCGGTGTCCGCGATACCGCCTTCATGCGACGCATAGCGCTTGAACAGCTTGTAGGGCGTGTTGAACGCCATCGCCCAGCCGATCGGATAGTGGTTGTAGGTGTCCGGACCACCGAGCTGGTCGTAGAAGCGCATGCTCTCTTCGACGGTGTCGATATAGCCGTTGAAGAACTTGTTCTCGTTGACCGAACCGTTGGGGCCGCCCTCACCGCTGGCCCCGTTGTCGGAGATGACGACGATGATCGTGTTGTCGAGTTGCCCGGACTCCTCGAGGTAGTCCAGGACCCGGCCGATCTGGGCGTCGGTGTAGGACAGGAATCCGGCGAACACCTCTGCCATCCGGGCGAACAGTCGCTTCTCCTGGTCGTTGAGCGTCTCCCACGGCCGCACGGTGTCCTGCAGCGGCCACGGCTCACCGCCTGCGCCCTTGACGTCCAGGTAGGGATTGATCGGGGACAGCTCGGTGTCCGGCGGGACGATGCCGAGTTCCTTCTGGTTCTCCAGCACCAGTTCGCGGTAGAGCTCGTAGCCCATGTCGAACTTGCCGGCGTACCGGTCCGCCCACTCGGCGAAGACGTGATGGGGTGCATGCCCGGCGCCCGGGCACAGATAGGAGAACCACGGTTTGTCCGGCGCGATCACCTTGGAATCGCGGATGAACTCGATTGCCTTGTCCGCCAAATCCTTCGACAGGTGATAGCCGTCCTCGGGAGTCGCCGGCGGCGCTACCGGGTGGTTGTCGTAGACGAGGTCGGGGTACCACTGGTCGGTCTCGCCACCCATGAAGCCGTAGAACCGTTCGAAACCGCGGCCCAGTGGCCAGTGTCGTTTGGTGGCGGCGAGGTTGGACTCCTCCAAGGGCGTCAGGTGCCATTTCCCGACGGCGTAGGTGTTGTAACCGCGTTCGGCGAGCACCTCGGACAACAGCGCGGTGTCCAGCGGGATGCGGCCGTTGCAGTTGGGAAAACCGTCGGTGAACTCCTCGACGGTGGCCATCCCGACCGTGGTGGCGTTACGCCCGGTCAGCAGGGAGGCTCGGGTCGGCGAGCACAGGGCCGTGGTGTGGAACTGCGACAGCCGGACCCCCTTCTCCGCGATCCGGCGCATGGCGGGCATTTCCACCAGCCCGCCGAAGCAATCCCAGGTGGCGATGCCGGTGTCGTCCCACACCAGATACAGCACGTTGGGCGCACCCTCGGGTGCCGTCGGCGCCGCATACGGGCTCCAGTCCGGCTCCGAATCCCGGATGTCGACAGCAATCTTCCCTTTGAACTCCGATGCCATGGCAGCCTCTTGCAGTCGTCGGATCCGCCGTTCGCTCGACGGTCGCCCGGAGACTACACCCGTGGAGTGGGGCGCACCTGAGAAAATTGACGCCGCCATCAATCGGAGGCGTCGAACACGCCGTTCCGGCCTCCGTCAGGCCATCGGATTCACCGGATCGCGCACCCGGTACAGCCGCCAATCCGGTTGGCTGTCGCCGTCGTTGGGAATCTCCAGTTCCAACGTGGCGACATCGGATCCGGTGTCGTACAGCGTCGGGTAGCGCTGATTCAGGGCATCGGAGGCCCCTCGCCCGCTGGGCGGAACCGACAGCAGGTACTTGATCTCGTGTGTGGACGGGTCGTTGAGCAACTCGACGAAGTCCGGGTCAGAGGGCACGACGAAAATCCGCGGATTCTCGGAGGCCACGACGACCGCGAACCCGTACACGGTGTCGGTGATCACCGAACTGTCCGGCAGATCCAGACTGTCCAGGTACTTCGCGATCTCACGCTCCGTCGAGAACGTCGCGACGATGCGCCGTTCGACGGCCTTCTGCGGACTGACCGAGTTGGGGTCCGGGCTCAGCACCGTGCCCAGCGCGTATTCCTGCGGTGCATAGTGCGGGGACATCATCCCCCGGCCGGCGACCGGCACCGCCACCGCGGCCAGCATCGCCACTGCCACATAACCGACCCTCGACCTATGCGGTGCGGCCGTGTCGGTTGGCGGCGCGTGCCGCCCACGCCGTGTGGGTTCGGCAAGTCCGCCCTCCGGCACCGCGAGCAGCGCCAGCGTCGACGCCAACGGGATTGCGGCAATGTAGAAACGCATGAACGGGAACGTCGCCCCCGTGGCGAAGGCGTAGGTCTGGAATGCGAGCACCGCCCCGTACATCAGTACGGGCACCGCCAGCACTCCGCGATGCGGGCCGCGCCTGCGCGCCACGCCCGCCCACAGTGCGATCGGCAACAAGGTCGGTGCCAGCAGGGTGATGCACACCGCGGCGAACGCCAGACCTCCGGTGAAACTGGTGGCAGCGGCCCCGCCGGACTGTTTCAAGATCGCCGAGTTTCCGTATTGGGAGCTGAACTGACCGAAGGCGTCACCGGTGATCAGCCAACTGGTCGCGGCCCAGCCGACGAAGGCCGCGGCGCCCGGCAGGCTGACCAGCAACAGGTCGAGCAGAGCGCGCCGGATGCGCGGTGCCTCCCGTGCGCGCAGGTATGTCGTCGCCCCCACGAGCACGCCGGCGGCCGCCACGGTGCCCACCGCGTCGTAACGAGTCAGATAGGCCAAGCCCAACGCGATACCGCCCGCTGCCACCAGATGATGCACATCGTCATCGGTCATCCAGAGGATGAGACGGCGGACCGCCCAGGTCAGAAAGAAGAGGAAGGGCGCCTCGCTCATCCCGTTGGATCCGTAGAACATGATCATCGGATTGAGGGCGAACAGCGCGGTGATCGTGAGGGTATAGGCCCGCGGCAGGCCGCGGTCGCTGCCGGTGGCGAAGATCTGTACCACCGCGCCGGCCATGAACACCGCGGACATGACGCTGCCCGCAAACCCTCGCGCCGTCAGATCCGGGAAGAACGGCGACAGCAACATGACCGGGACCTCGAGCATCGCGGTGAGAGGTGTGAAGATGAACCCGATCGCGGCCAGATGCGGATCACGACTGTAGAGCACGCTTTCCGAGGCCTGCACGCGTGACAGCGCGTCTCCGAGGATGAACCCGTTGTGCACCTGCAGCCAATACCCGACGGCCAGGTACGCCACCAACATCGTCAGGTAGGCCAGCCACTTACACTTCCGGTCAGAGAGCACCCGTGCAGTCACGTCGTCGTGTCCCCACCGTCACTCGGTTTGGCCGAGAGGCCGTGGAACGTCTTCTCCCAGTAGGACGGATTGCGGATGATCTGGTACACGCCCTTGGCCGCGGCGATGCTCATCATCAGCCAGAACGCGGGCACCGTCAGCGCCGCCAGCAGCAGGTCCGAGCGATCGTCTTCACGCAACGCGATGAGGTTCATGTAGATCGTCGCTGCGTTACCGAACACCAACGCGATCAGGGCCGGGAAGTAGACGAGCGGCGGGAACACCGCACCCACGACTTCCGGCTGGCCCAAGAACCACAGCACGGTGATGAGCCAGAAGACCAGATTGAGCACGGCGATGATCGGGGTTCCGGCCAGCACCAGGTTGAACCGCAGAAAGCTGCGCGGCCCAAGCACCCGATAGAGCTGTAGTGGATTACGGATGTGCACGAGCCAGGTTTGCAGATAACCCTTGTACCAACGGGATCGCTGTCTGATCCAGTTGATCGGATCCGAGTTCGCCTCTTCCTGCGTTGCCGAATCGATCACCGCGGTGTGATAGCCCGACGCGTCGATACGCAGACCGAGGTCCGCGTCCTCGGTGACATTGAACGGGTCCCACGCACCGATCTCGTCGAGGACTTCACGGCGCAGATGATTGGAGGTTCCCCCGAGGGGAATCGGCGATGTGCTCCGCATCATCCCGGGTAGCAGATAGCCGAACCACAGTCCGTATTCGGCCGTGAACCATCCCGTGAGGATGTTCTGGTGGCCGTTATGATACTCCAATTTCGCTTGGACACAGGCGATATCATCCGGCAACGAAGCAAATGCCGCGACGACGCGGCGCAGTTGCAGCGGTTCCGGCAGGTCCTCGGCGTCATAGATCGTCACGATGCTGCCGGTCGCGAAACACAGCCCGTAATTGCACGCTTTGGGCTTGGTCCGCGGATCCGCCGGCGGGACCAGCAGGATCGTGATGACCTCGGATTCACCGCATGCCCGGGCGGCGGTGATGGTGACATCGTCGTCCTCCTCAAGGAGCAGCAGCACCTGCAGCTTGTGCTCCGGGTACTCAATCGCAGACATCGCACCGATCAGATCGCCGACGACCTCGGGCTCGTTATAGGCAGGCACCAGAATCGTGTAACGCGGAAGGTCTTCGTCGGGGATGGCACGGGCTTGCTCATCGGTGATGGTGATCGGCTTCGACGCCAGACCCTCTCGGAAGATCAGAATCCGGTCGGTCATGGTGAGTACATATCCGAAGGTGCACAGCCCGATCAGCGCCACCGCGGTCTGCATCGGAAGCACGATGGCGAATATCAGCGTCACGCCGACGGCGGTGAGTAGCGTCGGTTTCTGCCAACCCCACACCGCACGCGAGGCCGACTGCATCGGATGTTCGTCGCGTAGACCGTTGATCGCCCGGTCCAGCGCGAACCGTCGATGCTCCTCGGTCAACCCGATATCGACCGGGAACGGCATCTGCAGCGTCACGGATCCACCCCCAGCGGTTCCAATTCGGCGCGCACCAGCGCGTGCCCGAATTCGGTGAGCAGATCGTCGTCCTTGACGTTCGGATCGTCGTCGGCGGTGGCGGAATTCCCGCGGAACAACACCGTGAACATCGAGTTCAGCGTCGGGACCAGACCGCCGGTCGGCTGCGGGAACGGTGCCCAGTCCTCGTGGTTGTCCACCGCGATGGCGAGCACCCGGCGGCCCACGGTCCCGTTGGTCCATGTCCACTGCAGGCCGTCCCAACTCACCAGGATCTTGTCGTCGACCACCGAGAACAGGTCGGCCCCGGTGCCGTACCCGAGATCTACCGGGCGAATGCCGCTGAGCCGGATACCGTTGATCCGGTACATCATTCGGGTGGGATAGACATTCAACGAGAACGGCCGGAGCGTGGTGATGCTGTCGACCATCACGGTGCGCGGCCGGGAGAACTTGTCGTAGTGCGGGTTGCCTCGATCCGCGACCATCTTCTGTCTGGTGAGCACCGCGCCGCGGCCGTAGTACCGGGCGACCCAGGTATAGCGCTGGCTCTCCAAGATCCGCCAGCCCGGCGGCGCCTTCATCGGCGCCGAGAAATCCATCTTGTCGACCCGAGCCGGAGGGGCGAGACCGATCTCTGGCAATCGGACAAGGGACAGCAGGACCGCGATGACGAGTACCAACGGCACCGCCGACCAGATCTGGCGGGCGGCAAGAGGTTCCAGTTTGCGGTCGAGTACCCGCTTCGGTTCTCCACGCCGAGCGGCCAGGAACATCAACGAGCCCACCACACAGATGGACGTGAGCGCGGGAACGTACTGATACTGCCTCAGACTTGCATTGGGCAGGAAAACCGCCATGAAACCCAGCATCAGCAGACCGACCAGCCAAGCCAGATTGGAGCCCACCATCGCACGACTGACGCGTCGCCCGACAGCCGTCGCGGTGGCCGTCGCGGCGATCATCATCGTCCCCACGCCGGCGGCAACCCGATTGCCGCCCAACAGGATCACGGTCAGGTAGTACGGGAGCGGGAACACCATGAACAGCACCAGCCACGCCCAGCCGAATCGGATGACAGGCCGCAAACCGAACATCGCCACACTCGCGCTGACGACGAACAGCCACATCGCCACCAGATCCAGCCGTAGGAGATGGAAGTACAGGCCGTAGCGCTGTAGCAGGACGCCGTGTACCAGCAGCGCCATCACCAGACCCATCGTCGCGACGATGATGTCCGTCTGACGATCGTGGATGGGCAGCTCGGTGCGGTGTCGCCGCGCAATCCCGACGGCCGCCAGCGCCGCCGCGATCGGGACGATCCACACGTATCCGCCGAAACCACCGCCGGCGGTTGTCGCCCACGCACTCGCGATGGTGCGGTGGAATGCCACGACCGTCAGGATCGCGATGAACCCCCACCGCAGGATCATCCGCGTCACCGGATGCAGGTTCTCCACCGACCGATTCCGGGGGGTCCATCTGGGCCGTTCGGAGGTGTCGCCGGCTGCGGTCATCTCAGCCGTCCTTGATGCGGCGCCGCTCCCGGATCCGCAACCAGACCGTCAACGCCGACCCGAGGACCAGCCCCACCCCACCCATCCACCACCAGATGACCCCGGAGGACGTGTTGGTCGACGCGGGCTCAGCCGTCGGCTGTGGGGCAGTCACCGTGACGGGAGGGCGACCGGCGGTCGAGACCAGGGCGATGCCGTCGACGATGGACCACCGGCGTTCGTCGGCCCCCAACCACGTCAACAGCTCGTCCAGTTGCGCGGGCGCCCCGTTCGACGTCGCCACCAGCACCGTACGGCGACCGTCGTAAACCACTTGCAGCGAGGCGAATTTGAGCGCAGGCTCCAGTGTCAGCGTCGTCGCCTTGCCGTCGTCGTCGTAGACGTTCGCGGTCATCGGTACGGCATCCGGCACCGAGACGGGCAACGTGACCGCAGGATCGGTCCACCCCTGTGGGGAGATCAGGACAGCGGGATTCGTGGATGTGACGGCCTCTGCCAGGGGTACCACCGAGGTGTTGATCGGCAGTGCACTCAGCCGCTGCAAGCCGGTCATGATCCGCACCGCCCGTACGGTGTCGGCGAACCGGTCGCCGCCGATCCCGATCAACACCCGCGGCATCAAAGCCTGCGGTAGTGACTGGAATCCGACCGGCACGGGCGGCTGCGCCGCCTCGCTGCGCACCGCGCTCTCCCCGTCGATGGTCAGCGTGATGGGCTGGAACTCTCCACACCGGCCGGTGTTGCCGGAAATACTCACCTGCACGGCCAGTGTCGTATACCGCCGTAGTAGCCGATCGGGGACATCCACCCAACGATCGATCGTGCCACTGGCGTCGGCAGGCCACCTGGCGACCGTCTCTCCGCCGATGGTGGCGACCAATTGCCCACCGATGCTGTTCGGAAGCGGTGTGTAGGAGCCCTGCAGATGCACTCTGATGTTGTGGGCCGCCCGCCCCAATCGGGTCTGATCCAGCGCGATCCCGACCTGCGGGTTGAGGGCGACGGCGTTCACGCCCGGTTGGCCCAGCTTACGGATCGTGGTCTCGTTGCCTGGCAACTGTGGAGCGGAATCCAGGGGCCCGACAACCGCTTTCGATGCCACCGTGTACTTGGCGAGGCCACTGGTGAGCAGTCTTGCCTGATTCGTGAGCACGGCGGCTGGGCCTGTGACGAGCAAGGCGGGCATCCCACCACCGGGATACAGCGACACGCCTGCATCGGGTCCCTCGGCGACCACGATGTGGCGCTCGAGCGGGCTTGCCGAACCGGGTGGCTGCGCGGCCGGCGCAGGCAGCGGCGCCACTTCCACCGTCGGGTTCTGCTTTCCGTAGTGCGCGGTGATCGCGGTGGCCAATTGCACGACGGCGTTCGCTTCGGTTTGGGACGGCCGCCGGCCGGTATAGATCACCAGTTTCCGCAGGATCGGCGGCAGGAAGTCCGCCACCACGTCCGGAACCTGCTCCCGCCCGGCGTAACTCAGCGAGACGTCGGTCAGTCGTAACGGATTGGTGGGATCGAGGCAGTACCCGTCGAGCGGCAGCAGGTAGCTGCGCACCAGCAGCGATATCGCGTTGTCGACCACCTGCACCCCGGCCAGGGGGATGACGACGGGCCCACGCTGCGCCGGTATATCGGCCTGAGCGATCACCCGGTTGTCCTGGCTGACCGTGATCGTCGCGCTGCGCACGTTCACCGGCAACTGCGCCGTGAGGTTCAACGTCGACGGCACCATCCCGGCCGGAACCGGGACCGTCAGGGTCGCGGTGCCCACTTGGCCGTACAGCAACAGATCGGGATCAAGACCCAGAGTGGCCAGGGCGAGCGTGGGCGAATCTGCCAACCACGGCTGATCCGGAGCTGCGTGTGCCACCTGCACACCCGGCACCATCAGCGTCGCCACGACGACAATCAGTACCGCGATTACCGACCGCAATCTCTCGACCATCAGGGCAAACCATATTCGTTACGCCTGCAGGTAGTAGACGAGTGGCGAAATTGTTATCCGCCGATTTCCGCCATCGCGGGAAAGCCACACGCCAAAAGCCACATCGGCGAATTGACGAGATGATCAAAGAAATAACCAAACCAATTCATCCGATTTGGCAGAAAGATTGCCCAGCAAGCACTCTCACCGGTAGGCCGAGTGGTTTTCGCCCCATAACGATCGAGACAGCAACGTCCCATTCCACAGCGTCACCGACTGCCGGCGACATCCCCGTCGATCGGCAACCGCGGCAACAGGATCAGCGTGTCGGGCACGGGCAGTCAGTCGAGTCGTCACGAGTGACGCCGCTTTCCGCACCAGGGCGCTCACCCGTCGGCGATCACGACCCTGGCGCAGAAACCGCGAAAGTACCCGCCCCCACCTACGCAAAAACCCCCGCCATCAGGCGGGGGTTTTCACTCATGCGGTCTTACTTGGCGCGCTCGAGCACCTCGACCAGCCGCCACCGCTTGGTGGCCGACAACGGTCGGGTCTCCATCAGCGAGACGCGGTCGCCGACACCGGCTACGCCGTTCTCGTCGTGCGCCTTGACCTTCGTGGTGGTCCGGATGATCTTGCCGTAGAGCGGGTGGCTCTTGCGAGATTCCAGCTCGACCACGATGGTCTTCTGCATCTTGTCGCTGACCACGTAACCGATGGCCGTCTTACGACGGCCACGCGTCGTCTCGGTGGCCGGCGTGTGGTTGGGGCCTGCTTCTTTCGCAGTCTTCTCTGCCATTTTACGAATCCTCACCAACGGGTCCGGAGGCCAGACCCAATTCACGTTCACGCAGCACGGTGTAGACCCGTGCGATCTCCTGGCGGACGACACGCAGCCGCCGGTTGTTGGCGAGCTGTCCGGTCGCCATCTGGAAGCGCAGGTTGAACAGCTCTTCCTTCGACTCGCGCACACGAGTGGTGAGCTCTTCGTCGGTCAGCTCACGCAGTTCGCCGGGCGAAATTCCCACTGCCATCAGAACTGCTCCTCTCGTGTCACGATGCGTGCCTTGATCGGCAGCTTGTGGATTGCGCGGGTGAGCGCTTCCTTGGCGATCTTCTCGTCCGGGAAGCTGATCTCGAACAGCACGCGGCCGGGCTTGACGTTGGCCACCCACCACTCCGGCGAACCCTTACCCGAACCCATGCGGGTTTCGGCGGGCTTCTTGGTCAGCGGGCGGTCCGGGAAGATGTTGATCCACACCTTGCCGCCACGCTTGATGTGCCGGTTGATGGCGATACGAGCGGACTCGATCTGCCGGTTGGTGATGTAGGCGTGCTCCAGTGCCTGGATGCCATAGTCGCCGAAGCTGACCGAGGTGCCGCCGCTGGCGATGCCACGCTGCTCCGGGTGGTGCTGCTTGCGGTGCTTGACCCTGCGGGGAATCAACATGATTAGTTCTCCGTGCTCTCGGCGGTTGCCTCGACAGCAGCGTCAGCGGTCGGCGCGGCTGTGTCGTCACCGCTCGCGGCGCGTCCGGCGTCGGTGCTCGTCGCCGTGGTACCCGATGCACCGCTGCGGCGCGGACGAGTACCCGACGGACGATCCCGGCGCGGACGGTCTGCGGCGGGCGCGGCGGCGGTCAGCTCGCGCTTGCCACCGACGATGTCACCCTTGTAGATCCAGACCTTCACACCGATGCGGCCGAAGGTGGTCTTCGCCTCGTAGAGGCCGTAGTCGATATCCGCGCGCAGCGTGTGCAGCGGGACGCGACCTTCGCGGTAGAACTCCGAGCGGCTCATCTCAGCACCGCCGAGGCGGCCCGAGCACTGCACCCGGATGCCCTTGACGTTGGGCTGCCGCATCGCCGACTGGATCGCCTTGCGCATCGCGCGGCGGAACGCCACACGGTTGCTCAGCTGCTCGGCGACACCCTGGGCCACCAGCTGTGCCACCGACTCGGGGTTCTTCACCTCGAGGATGTTCAGCTGCACCTGCTTCTTGGTGAGCTTCTCCAGGTCGGTGCGGATGCGGTCGGCCTCCGTGCCGCGGCGGCCGATCACGATGCCCGGACGCGCGGTGTGGATGTCAACGCGAACCCGGTCCCGGGTGCGCTCGATCTCCACGTCGGCGATGCCGGCGCGCTCGAGGCCGGTGGCCAGCAGACGACGGATCGCGACGTCTTCCTTCACGTAATCCGAGTACTGCTTGTCGGCGTACCACCGGGACTTCCAATCGGTGGTGATACCGAGGCGGAAGCCGTGCGGATTGATCTTCTGGCCCACTACTCCGAGCCCTCCTTCGCTTCTGCGGAAGCCTTGGTTTTGGTCGAAGCGGCCTTGCTGCCCTGGGCACGACGGCTGCGCGCTGTGGAACCGGCAGAACCCTTCTCGCTGCCGTTCCGCGGCGGACGGCTCTCCACGATCACGGTGATGTGGCTGGTGCGCTTACGGATCCGGAACGCACGCCCCTGGGCGCGCGGACGGATGCGCTTGGCGGTCGGGCCACCGTCGGCGTGAATGGTGGCGACCACCAGGGTCGCCGGGTCCAGCCCATTGTTGTTCTGCGCATTGGCGGCCGCACTGGCGATCACCTTGGCGACCGTCTCGCTGGCCTCCTGGGGAGCCCAGCGCAGGATGTCGAGCGCCTCGGCCACGGACTTGCCGCGAACCAGGTCGATGACCCGGCGTGCCTTGGTCGGCGACATGTGCACGAAACGTGCCACCGCCGTCGCGGACGGATAATCCGTGCCTGTTTTCAACGGAGTACTCATTACCGGCGCTTCGCCTTCCGGTCATCCTTGATGTGACCCTTGAACGTACGGGTGGGCGCGAACTCGCCCAGCTTGTGCCCGACCATCGCCTCGGTGACGAACACCGGCACGTGCTTGCGACCGTCGTGGACGGCGAAGGTGTGACCGATGAAGTCCGGGATGATGGTGGACCGGCGCGACCAGGTCTTGATGACCTGCTTGGTGTTCTTCTCGTTCTGGACGTCGACCTTCTTGAGCAGATGGTCGTCGACGAACGGGCCCTTCTTCAGGCTGCGTGGCATCGCTGGCTACTCCTAGCGCTTATTCTTGCCGGTGCGCCGGCGTCGGACGATGAGTTTGTCGCTCGCCTTGTTGGGCTTGCGGGTGCGGCCCTCGGGCTTGCCCCAGGGGCTCACCGGGTGACGACCACCGGACGTCTTACCCTCACCACCACCATGCGGGTGGTCGACCGGGTTCATCACGACACCACGGACAGTCGGGCGCTTGCCCTTCCACCGCATGCGGCCGGCCTTGCCCCAGTTGATGTTGGCCTGCTCGGCGTTGCCCACCTCGCCGACGGTGGCGCGGCAGCGCACGTCGACGCGACGGATTTCACCGGACGGCATACGCAGCGACGCGTAGGTGCCTTCCTTGCCCAGCAGCTGGATGCTGACGCCGGCCGAGCGGGCCAGCTTGGCACCGCCGCCGGGCCGCAGCTCCACAGCGTGGATGACGGTACCGGCCGGGATGTTGCGCAGCGGCAGGTTGTTACCCGGCTTGATATCGGCGTTGGGGCCCTGCTCGATGACATCGCCCTGCTTCAGACCCTGCGGCGCGATGATGTAGCGCTTCTCGCCGTCGAGGAAGTGGAGCAGCGCGATGTTCGCGGTGCGGTTCGGGTCGTACTCGATGTGAGCGACCTTGGCGTTGACGCCGTCCTTGTCATGGCGACGGAAGTCGATGACGCGGTAGGCGCGCTTGTGGCCGCCACCCTTGTGCCGAGTCGTGATACGGCCGTGGGCGTTACGTCCACCGGTGCTGTGCAGCGGGCGGATCAGCGACTTCTCCGGAGTCGAACGAGTGATCTCGGCGAAGTCGGAGACGCTCGAACCGCGACGACCGGGGGTCGTCGGCTTGTACTTGCGAATTGCCATTATCAGTTAATCCCTTAACTCCCGGCCGGTCAGGCCGGTGCTCCGAAGAGGTCGATCGGCTTGCTGCCCGGCGCCAGGGTCACGATCGCGCGCTTGGTGCTCTTGCGCTGGCCGTAGCCGGTGCGGGTGCGCTTGCGCTTGCCCTGCCGGTTGGCGGTGTTCACCGAGTCGACCTTGACGGAGAAGATCTTCTCGACGGCGATCTTGATCTGCGTCTTGTTCGAATCCGGGTGCACCACAAACGTGTACACGTTGCCCTCGATCAGTCCGTAGGACTTCTCCGAGATGACCGGGGCCAGGATGATGTCGCGGGGGTCGGTAATCGTTGCCATCAGACCGACGCTCCTTCTTTTTGGTCCTTCGTGTTCGCGGCGATGTACGCGTTGAGCGCCTCGACGCTGAACACGATGTCATCGGCGCGGAGCACGTCGTAGGTGTTCAGCTGGTCGGCCGAGAGCACGTGCACCCCGGGGAGGTTGCGCACGCTCTTGGCACCGACCTCGTCGGCGCGGCCGATGACCACCAGCACGCGCTTGCGGTCGGTCAGCTTGCCCAGGAAACCCTTGGCGCTCTTCGTGGACGGGACCTGGCCGGCCACCAGTTCGGTGACGGCGTGGATCCGCTCGTTGCGCGCCCGGTCCGACAGCGCCCCGCGCAGGGCGGCGGCGATCATCTTCTTCGGGGTGCGCTGGCTGTAGTCACGCGGCTTCGGCGCATGCACTGCGCCACCACCGGTGAACTGCGGCGCACGAGTCGAGCCCTGGCGCGCGCGGCCGGTGCCCTTCTGGCGGTACGGCTTCTTGCCACCACCGGACACCTCGGCGCGAGTCTTGGCCGAATGCGTGCCCTGGCGGGCGGCAGCCAGCTGCGCGTTGACCACCTGGTGCAGCAGCGCGATGTTGGCTTCGGCGTCGAACAGGGCAGCCGGCAGTTCCACGGAACCATCCAGCTTGCCGTCCGGGGTATGAACGTCAATCTTCAAAGAAGTCATTACTTCTCACCTCGTTTGATCGCGGTGCGAACCACGACCAGTCCACCGTTGCGCCCGGGAACTGCGCCCTTGATCAACAGCACGCCGTTCTCGGCGTCGACCTTGTGCACCTTCAGGTTCTGGGTGGTGATGCGGTCACTACCCATGCGGCCCGACATGCGGGTGCCCTTGAAGACGCGGCCCGGGGTGGCGCAGCCACCGATCGAGCCGGGACGACGGTGCACAGCCTGCGCACCGTGCGAAGCACCCTGGCCCTTGAAACCGTGGCGCTTCATGGTGCCGGCGAAGCCCTTGCCCTTACTGGTGCCGGTCACGTCGACATATGCACCGTCGGCGAAGATCTCGGCGGTCAGCTCCTGGCCGACCTCGTACTCGGCGGCGGCGGCTTCGTTCTCCAGGCGCAGCTCCGCCAGGTGCCGGCGCGGGTTGACCCCGGCGGCGGCGAACTGGCCGGCGACCGGCTTGTTGACCTTGCGCGGGCTGATCTCGCCGTAGGCGAGCTGCACGGCGCTGTAACCGTCACGCTCGGTGGTGCGGATGCGGGTCACCACGTTGGGGCCGGCCTTGACGACCGTCACCGGGACGACTTTGTTGTTCTCGTCGAACACCTGCGTCATGCCCAGCTTGGTGCCCAAAATGCCTTTTCTAGCCATTTTTCTCGGGTCTCCTACTGGATGTTGACGTCGACACTCGCCGGGAGATCGATGCGCATCAAGGCGTCAACGGTCTTCGGCGTCGGGTCGAGGATGTCGATAAGGCGCTTGTGGGTACGCATTTCGAAATGCTCCCGCGAGTCCTTGTACTTATGGGGAGACCGGATAACGCAATACACGTTCTTCTCGGTCGGCAGCGGCACCGGGCCGACCACGCTGGCGCCCGTACGGGTGACAGTCTCGACGATCTTTCGCGCCGAGGCGTCGATCGCCTCATGGTCGTAGGCCTTGAGCCTGATGCGGATCTTCTGTCCCGCCACGCTTCTCCTACCTCACTACTAACGGGCCCACGGTTGGGCCATGTTCGTTCCTGCTTGGTCTAGCGCGCCACGCACGAGTGCGCCGCGCTGGCTATGCCGCCGCTGTTTACCTGTCTCTGGTACACCGACCCCCGCGCTCGGGTGTGTCGCCCTTGCGCACACTCGTCCGCGTTCGAAATTTCGCTCGCGATCGAGGTGGGGACCGGACACGCCCGTGAGGACGCTGGTCGCATGCCCGACCAGGCGAACCCGGCTCAAGGCAACCCGAACAGTATGCCTCAGATCGGGGCGGCAGCCAAATTCCGGGCGGGCGGCCCCGCGCCATCTGCGATCGGGACAGTTCGGAGCACCGAGGCTGAGGCCGGGGAACCCCTCGCGGACCGAAATCATCCTGGCTTCAGCCTCGGTACCCGGCTATATCTTACTCCGAAGTAAGGTATCGCACATGCGGCCTCCGAGCTCGACCTATCGCGCATGGCAACAGCTGTCCCGGCGGCCCGGCGGCACCGTCTTGTTCTCCGCCGCGGCCATGATCCGCGTGCCGTACTTCGCCTCGGTGCTGCCGCACGTGCGGCGGATGGAGCCCGGCCTCGCCGAGGTGACGGTGCCCAAGTGGTTCTTCGTGAAGGATGTCGCAACTGATCACAGTCGCCCTTCGCGAAAGAGGTTCAATGACAAGCACTATTCCGACCGATGCCGTCACCCTGCGCGAGTGGGTTGCTAACGACGGGCCAACGTTCCGCTTGTTCACCGGGTCAAGCTGGGTCATCGATGCTGAACCTCAGCAGCATGCCGGCTGGGGGTTCGGCGGTCAGGACATCACCGTCACTATCTGTGGCGTCCAAGACGTGACCGGAATCAGCAGACGGTGGGTCGCACTCTCGGCACCCCAAGACGTACCCGTGGAGTCGGTGCCGTCACTAATTCAAGCCCTCACCGCCGCGCACGCAGAGGCGCAACGACTCAACGAGGGCGACTGATGAGGGCAACGTTCGCCGCATTGCTCGCCGCAGACCTCATGGCAATATGGGCATTTACGTCACCGTCAGTATTGGGGGTTTTGGGATGAGCGGCACGCCGCGAGTGCAATACGACTGGACGGCAGCCGAGACTGGCGGATTAGAAGCCGAGATTGACCCGATTCGGCTTGCGCTTGCGCAGCCATCTACCGAGTCCCCCGCCGAATGGTCGCTCACGGCTGAGCTGTTCGGCACGAAAGTGCGCCTACGGGATGTGAACGAAGACGGCGAGCCGTACGGAACGGAGATCTCCTTAGTCGGGACCGACATCGTTACCGGCGAACCGGCCGAATTGAACGTCCATGCCGAAAGCCTGGACAAGCTCATACACGCGCTGACAGCAGTACGCCTAGCGCTGAGCCAGCGGGGCGAGCTTTGGGCAACGGAACCCACAGACGAAAAGGAAAGCTGAATGAAAGAGATCAACTACACCGGTCCAGAGAACGGCGCCATCATCGCGCTGGTCGGCAAGCTAAATGAGTCGATCAGGCTGGGTGAATCCACCGAGGAGATCGTTCACCAGGCGGTAACGGACCTCTACAACCTGGTCGGACAAAGTCTGAACAAGTAACCCGCTGAACAAGGAACCACCCCCGGCAGCCCCTACGGCCGGGGGTGGTTTCGTCCGCAAAAGACCTCGACACCCGACGTACCGTAAAGGCATGACCGAAGAACGGGACGAGCCCGATCCCTTGGAGGGACCGCAGTCCCGCGATGAGTGGCTCAACGAGATCGCGGACCGCGTCGGTGAGGTAAGTCGCGAGCTGTACCGGCGCCTCAGTTAGTTGCCCGACTTCTCGAACCCCGCCACGGTTTACGTGAAACAGGAACGCAAACTTGTCGCACCAAGGCAGTAGCGTCTAGTTCCATGACGCTGGTTTTGGGTGCGGCCTGCCGGTACAAAATTTTTCATGCCAGTGACAGGCTGACAACGATAACGCCGACGCGCAAAAATCCCGACAAGGCGTGGGATATTCATTCCAATAAGACGGTGATTGTAGTTGGTTCCGGCTGTTGGTTGGTTATCGGCTACACCGGGCTTGCATACTTGGATGGCGTACCTACCGACGAATTTATTGCCAACGCAATAGCGGGTGGCGAGCTGGGCAGCGGAATAGGTATGTGGCATCCCGGTCGCCCCCTTCACTATCGTGAGATCTCCCGCAGTATCGAGGCGGCGATGCACGAGGCGTACGGCCGGTTGCCGGTCCAGGCGAGAAAATACCCCACCATTGTTTCCGCAGTCGGTTTGCAAAATCGGAAACACAAGACGCGTCCGGTCAGTTTTCATGCAGTGGTTTCTGCCGATGGTGTCGTGCACGAGGAACGCGCCCGCCGCGACATGCCGGTGCACGGATACGACCTTTACGAACCCCTCGGGAGTGCCAACGCGTCCGTATTCCATTGGATGCGCGCAAGGCTTCAAAGCGAAGGCGGGGAATCTCCCGAGGCATTTCGCGACATAATGATGGACGCGGTTGTTGAAACCGGCAAGATCTCCGATGTGGTCGGCGAGGACGTTATGGGCGTGATCCTTGAACCCTTAGACCGCAAGATCTCGGTACATTTTCGCTCTGCCACGCCTGACCGCCAACTAGCACTAGTTCAAGCCACACATCCAACACTTGAGGAACGCGCGAAAGTACCGACGGTGCCCACGCCATGGATACTCACCCCCGGAATGTTCTTTGCGCCCGCCATCGGCACCGGCGGCTGGCAGATGGACAGCGGTATCGAGATTGACCTGACCGGCTTTGATTACGAACCAACCCCCGGGCCAATGACAGCGTTTTGGGGAAAGCACCCGAGAAGGGCACAGCCCAAGTGACCTACGCGCTGACCCGCTTGCAAACAACCGTCACCTTGAACAGCTCCCCGACCAAGTTCGTGAACGGCTCCGGGCTACCCACAATCTCGTAGGTGATCCCGCCGGCCACAACCTCATCGTCGGCCTTCGCCGCCAGCACCGCCGCTACGGGCGGGACTGTCGCTCTCCAGGTGTCGGACACCACGTCGCCTAGATCAATCTTCTCGGCGGTAGTGAGTGGTCGGAAGTGGCACCCCCGCACATCGATGGACGTGCGGACCTCGGCCGGGTTGTTGTACCTGTCCGGGTTGGTCAGATCTTCGGTGACGGTGACGAACGTCAGTGTCTGCCGGCCGAACGGTCTCACGCTGCCACCACGATCCGGCGGAACGGCGCGATCATCGCCATCACGTCGGCATCGAGATCCTGGCTGACCGCCGCTACCCAACCGCGTTCGACGTCGTCGACCACCTCTTTGGTGAGCACGCCGGCCTCGTTGCGCCGGCTGTAGAACTTGCCGGCCTGAATGCGGGTGGCCAGTTTGATAGGTTCCGGTACTGCCGGCCAACCGAACTGGGCCGTCACCCGAATATCGTGCCAATTCACCGCAGACCCGTGCGCGAAGTCAATCCCGGTGTAGGGCCTGCCCGTCGCGGTGGCGTTGCGTGGCGTCAGCTTGAACCGCGTGAGCGTGCCAATCACGGTGCCGTCGTCGCCGATTGTCTCGACTGCGGTCGGCGCGCCGGCAAGGTCGTCAACCTCGATGTACCAGAGATCCCGGTACCGCTTCGGTTCGTAGATACGGCTTTCCGTATCCGTCAGGCCGAACTGGCGGTTTGTCGCCCGATCTATGGCCCTGCTTGCCGCTTCCACGGCCGAAGCCAGCTCAGTGTCGTTGTTCGGGACACTGAGCTGGCTAGCCAGTTCGTCAGCGGTTGCGTAGGCCGGCGCCCACGTCACTGTTCGCCGTGGCGAGCGGCGATCTCTGCTCGCACGGCTTCCAGTTCGGCGATCAGTTCGTCGCGGCGCTGGACGAGTTCAGCAATAGTCGCCCTCTTGGCAGTCATCAGCTCACCTCGTTCTGCAGCACGCGGAACGCGTTCTGATCGTCAATGGTGCCGTCCGCACGCATCCGTAGGGTGTACTCCACGGCGCCCTCATTGGCGTGGGTGTACGGGTTCACGATGAGTTCGGCACCCGAGATCTGACGGATGATGTACCCGGATTCCAGATCGCCGAACGCACCCCACTTGTTCGTGCCGCCGTCTGCGTAGTTGGCCCACGCCTGGTCGATGACGATGGGATAGCCCAACAGGTACTGATTAGACCGTCCTACGCTAATACCGTCGTTGGCGCTGTTGAGCAATGGCCGACCATTAGCGTCCAGAATGCCCTCGATCAGACTCAGGGTGTAGTCGTTGAAGGTCCACACCGCTTGGTCTCGATAGTCGGGGTCCACCTGGTGCACGGCATTCAGGAGGTCCGCATAGGTCGGCGCCGCATTGTCGAAGGTGTTAGCGGCGACGGCCGTACCCGTAGCCAGACCGAACGGCTCGGTAGTACCTGCGCCATTCACCCAGTCCCGGGCCTGCTTACGCGCAATCCGCTGACCGAGCTTCTTTGCGATCAACCCTTCGATGTCGAACATGCTGTCCTGCAGCATCTCAGCGCTGACCAACAGCGGTGTGTTGCCGGCACCCGGTGCGGTGTAGGTGAAACTCCCCAGCGACTTGCGGCCGTACACCAGGTCAGCGCCGCCCGACGTGGGAGCGGCATTCTCGGCCTTGATCACGCCGGAATTAGCGGTGTCATCCAAGTTCGGCCACTGCCACGGTGCGCCGTTATCGCTGGGCTGGACATTGACGACGCCGGCCACACCGCCGTACCGCTTCTTTCGGTCGGTGATCTTGTTCAGCAAAGTAGTCGGGACCAAGTAGCCGCCAGTACTGCCGGTACCAGTGCCCTGCGCTCGCAACTCCGCGATGTCGGCGTTGGCCTGACCAGTGCGCACGTAGGAATCAAACGCACGTTCCAGGGTGTCGTCCTGCTTAACGCTGGTGACGTTCACGACGGCAGCCAGCGATCCGCTCGGGGCCTCGTATGCCGCCTGCCGCTTGCGGATTTCCTCGCTGCGCTGGGCTGCCTTCAGCTCGCTTTCCAGGGCCTCCCACTGGGCTGCCTCGTCATCGGTGAGGTGGCGATCCTCGGCCTCGGCCGGGTCAGTGATGGAGCGCTGTTCGGTGACAATCTGCTCAATAGTCTTCTTCAAATCAATTACCTTTCAGTAAGATTCCCGCACGCGCATACGCGCACGGATCAGTTGGGATTGGCGGATACCGGATGTCGATTCGGCCGGCATGCTTCGGACCGAGACGGTGGTCTCGGGGTACTGCGGGAAAGCCACGACAGAAACGTCTTTCAACCGGGCCACGCTGGTCTGCACCCACAGCCGGCGTCCCTCGTATGTGTCCCAGCGGTATTCGCCCGGTTTGAACGAGAACGAACACCCCGTGAGTAGCCCCGAATCGACCATCTCGCGGACGCTGTTGCCCAGCGTGGTCTTGAGGTCCATCTCGAACTCAAGGCCGGTGGAGTCTGTAGCTAGCCGCAGACTTCCATTCTTGGTGCGGGCGAGGAGTTGGTTCTCGTCGTGGTTCAGTAACCCGACAGTGTCCAGGTTGGGTGACTCAAGAACAGACCTGAAAGCCGTTGGCGCAAGCATTTCCAGACATGCGCCAAGATCGGTTGTGACGTTGTACAACGCTGCGTAACCGCCCAGCTTGTTACCGGTAATCGACCTGTCCAGGCTGGCGAAGCGACGTTCAGGGCTCATTGACCACCGCCGGGGCAGTCGTCGCCGAAGGCTTCACCACGTCACCACCGGGTAGCGGTGGCCGGTTCAGCTCCCGCCGCACCTCGTTCAGCGTGAGCACTCCAGCGTCGTACTGTTCGATCAGCAGACCCACGCTCGCCTCGGGGTCTGGCGCTAGCAGCTCGTGATAGTCAAAGTCCGCTTTCTGCCCATGCGGCAGCAGCAGTGAGAACCGGCCCTCAATGCGCGACGTCCAGTGTTTGAACGTGTGGGTTGACAGCGCCCGGTGCATCTCGGCGATGCCAGATCCCCAACTGGTCTGCTTTTCGGACAGGCCGACCAGCGAGTCCGGAATGCCGAACAGTGTTGCAATTTCGGATTTCTGGAACTGTCGGGATTCCAACCACTGCAGATCTTCGTTAGGGATAGACCACGGTGTGATTTTCACCTTGCGGTTGATGAACGAGATTTCGCCGGCGTTGGACTCGCCTGCAATCTTTTTGTCCAGGCCCTCTTTGATGGTCTTTACGTCTTCGTCGGTGATGTCATCCTCAAAGACCGCGATAGCCGACATGAGGGCACCACCGTTGAACAGACGCGCGGCGCTTCGGTCCGCGGCCAGGCCGATACCAAAGGCCGAATTGCGCGCCAACGTAAGCTGACTCAGACCCCGGATGCCATCGGTTCCCATCGCCTTGACATGGGTGATGACGTACGGGCCGGCCGGCGTCATCGAGTCGGTGAACGTCCGCGTTGTGCCGTCGTTCAGGCTTACCTTGTACGTCTTGATGCCGGCCTTATCGATATCGATACTGACCCCTGACGGATGCAATGGCACCACGCCGAGAAGCGACCCGGCACCGCTGTAGATGTGGGCCAAATATGCGTTACCCCAGAGCAGCCCGTGGGTTAGTACCAGTTCGATAAGCTCGTGCTTGGTCAGTCCGCCGGCCGGATTGTCCAGCCACGACGGGACAACCTCTGTGAGACCGTCAGTCTCGTAGACCGCACGCAGCGGCAGTGATGCGATACCAGAGGCGATGATCGACACACATCGGTGGACTGCCGCCAAACCGAGAACGGCGTGCTCTGAGACGTGCACGCCGGTCAGCGATGGTCCCCCACCGGACACGGTAAACATTGCGGGATCTGAGATGGACCAATCCCGGGATTCGGGTGGTGGTTCAAACGGTGGATCTGGGACGCGAGGTCTTCGCGAGAAAATGCTCAAATGTATTCTCCTAGTTACAAAACAAAGGCCGGTGCGCGTTTCTTGACCGGCTGTTGCGCGCGGTCGTGGCACAGGACAAGCGCGATGGCAGCGTCGATGTGGCCGCGAGACTTGGACTTGGTGAGGCTGAAACCGCCGTCGACGTGCCTCAACATGCCGTTGAGGATCTGGCGCTCGTAATCCGCTGCGCCGTCGTGTGATACCTCTTTGCGCATGATTGCCTCATAGAGGCCACCGCAGGCCGGCACCATGCGTTGAATCGACTGCGGGAACTCCACCATCGGCAAGCCCTCATCGGCAAGCTCGGTCGCGTACACCTGAAAATAAGCTGGGTCGTATGCGATCTCGACCAAGCTGTAGTCCCGGTTCAGTTGGCGTAGGTGAGCCATCACGGCCGAAATGTCGACGGCCTGTTCTTTCCTCGGCTTCCAGATTTGGGCCGTGGTGTGCAGGACGCCGTCAGGTCGCCGTTGACCCACCACAATCGCCGTCGTATCGCGGGTACGGCCTATATCCAGGCCGGCCCACGTGTCAGCGCCAAGCTTCAGCTTGTGGTCGCTGATCAGATTGCGCCAGACCTTGCGGCCATCCACGCCTAGCCAGCAGTCCGTCCCCTCTACCCATTGCGCGAGACGGAATAGACGAAACTCCGACTCCGGCATCATCTCTACATCGGTACGTAGAGCGTCAATCGACAGGTAACCCTCATCGATAGCGGGATTGGCTTTCAGCCAGTTCGCTTCGTCGCGATAGTCGCAGTCATCGGGCGCGGACAGTTCGGTGTAGGAGAAGCCGGCCGGCGCACTGCCTTCGCGGTGGATCTCGCGCAGGCGCCACAGAGCAGACTTCTCGCGGTCCACACCCGGGGTACCGATGCCGACCACGAGCGAACGCGTCCGCTTACCAGAAGCGAGAACCATTGCGCTCCAGCTCGCGAACGGCTGGAAGCCGATCTCATCCACGATGGCGCATGTCGGGTCCAGACCCTGTAGGCCATCCACATCGTTGGCGATTGGATAGCACTCGCCGCCGTTATATCCAACAACGATTTTGGCGTTCGACATCGCCGTGTAGACCAGAGCGCGGGTGCTTAGTTCCTTCTCGGCGGCGACCATCTTGCAGGCCACGTCATAGACCGCGCGGGCGGCCTGGCCCACTGTGGTGGCCATGATGGGGACTTGTGGTTGGCCGGTCTCGTTCTTGTCGAACGTCGCCCACACCGCGATAGCGGCCAACAGGGTGGACTTACCCTGACCGCGCGGCGCCTGTAGGACTGCCTGCCGGATACCGGGTTTCAGGATCTCGCGTATCCACGCCTTCTGGAACTCGGCGAGCTTGATCGGCCTTCCGAAGCCGACACCCTTCGGTGAGCGGCAATAAGTTTCGATAAACCGGATGCACCGCTCTGCGGGATCATCCAATCGCCAGCGGTACCACGGTCCCGGTTCATCACACTCAAACTTGGCCCGCGCGTTACCGCCGGTCGCCAACTACAGCTTCACATCTCGCCAGATCGCTGCAGCCCTGCGGAACATCGCGAATTCTGGCGTAGCACCGTGCTCATCGTCGGCACCCCGGCCGTATTCGAGTGCGGCAATCTTGGCCGGGTCATCGTCGCTATAGACGGTGCCCAACTTGGTCTTACGAGTGGACAGTTTCTTGAGCGCGGTCTTGCGGGTCTTCACCTCGATTGAGGCTTTCGTCTCGCCGGTCAGAACCGGAGTGAAGGCGCGCACCGTGTCAGCCACCTTCTCGGGCACCGCCTGCAGGTCTCGGCGAAGCTCACTGGAGCTGGCGTTGATGGCGTCGAGAATCGCCTGTTCAATCTGCTTCCGGGTCGATGCCATCCAGGTGCTCCTTATTCATGCGTGCCCATTCGAGAGCGATACGATTGCCACTGCCGCCGGCTGCTTTGAACTTCTCGTAGCCGTCTTCCCCGAACACGACTTGCCCGAGCCGCACGTTGTACGAGGGCGTCAGCGGCTCACCATCGATGCGATAGGGCGAGATCAGCTCCCCGTCGTCGTCGCGGTCGCAGCGCTCCAGATCGAACTGCAGGGCCTCCCAGCGCTCCTGCTGGTCGTCATCGAGCAGGGCAGTATTCGGGATGTGGAATACGGTGCCGTCAACCGTCGTGATAGCCACGCTCGCGGTGAAGCCGAAGAACTGGGCAAGCTCGGTGACGTCGCTCATTCGGCGGCACCCTTGAAGAGCTTGGCGGTGTCGGCGGTGGAGCCATGTCCGGCGTGCCCGCTGAGCACTGCGAGCAATCCCTCATCGAAGACGCGGCCAGCGGCCACGTGATCCCCCGCGAGAAGGTACTCGGCTGCGGCTTCGCCGGCTGCAAGACCGACTTTGAATGCTTCGAGATCGTCGTCAGTGAGTTCGCGAGAGCTGGACGCGATTAGATCAGCGGCGATCTCACGCGCTAGCCCTTCTCCGGCCCGTTCACGGATTGCCTGAACGAGCTGTTCGGCGACTTGATTGACGTGTTCGGGATCGATGACAGCTTTGATGTTGACTGTTACGTCTGGCATGCGGAAATTCCCCTTCAAATGGGTTTGAGTACATTTGCGACCTGCGGTTTTACAGCTTCGCTAGCGACTGGTTTTTATGCATCTATGCACGTCAAGGTGCATATTTGTGGCCTGGAATGACCTTGGTTATAAGTGTGCGAAACGGACCCGGCGTTCACCAGGGCCTTTGGGTCCTGAACTTTTAGGCACTCTGACCTGCGGTGATGCTGGACTGGTACGACCGCAGGGCTCTGACCTGCGACGATCCACCGATACGCACGATCCACCCATCATGCATAGTTATGCAGTGATGTTGCATGATGCCTGGACTACGGATTGTTTGCTGAGCCGCGTCTCAGTCGGAGTTCGTAGGTCGCGCACCAGTCCACGACGCTGCGGTCCTCCGTGTACGTGACGTCACGTGGTCCTTCACGCACGATCACGTCGTCGGCGTAGATGGTGCGGTCACCGATGGTGACGGGCTGCCCCATGCCGAATGGCGGTGCCAAGGCGACGATGCGCTCGTATGCCCGCATAGCGCCGGCCTGTGCTGCTGCATCGCTACCGGCGAAGCAGTGCACGCTGTACAACCCCTTGTCGTTCAGAGCATCCACACCGCCACCGATGCGGCGTACCACCCATGAGGGCAGGGGTGCACCGGTCTTACGGGACGTACCTACCGTGCCTAAGGGTTTGAGGCACGCAATCAGTACTTCGGTGCCGTCGGGTATATCGCTCAATTCCTGTTGCCTCGCTTTGGATTACAGTGCTCGCACGCCGGCCTGATGTTGATTGGTTCGTGGCCGCCGCCCTTAGACACTGGGATGATGTGGTCCTTCTGGGTGGCCGTGCCAGTGCATCCGCGTAGACGCAACTGGCACGGGCCACTCGGTGTTGGTAGCGCCCGGTAAGCGGGATGCTCGTACGTCGCCCTACGGCGCTTCCGATGGCATGGCCGACAACGGGTACTGGCGGACAGCCGCCCACAGTCGAGACAGGGGCGAACGGTCATCAGCGCGACATTCCCGCTTGATAGCCCTGGGCCGCAAGGTAGCCCGCGAGGTCAACCGCTGAACTCTTGCCGCCACCGCCGGTGTCGTGCCAGTTTTCGATATTGAAGAGCGGGCCGCTCTGCTGATTGCTCTGTTGCTGCTGCGGCGAGTTCGGGCTCTGCTGCTGAGCTTTCTTGTTCGCGGCCTTATCGAGCATCCCAGCACCACCGCTACCGATCGCGGGAGCGGCACCAGCGAGTGCGCCGGCCGCACGCCACAACCAAGAATCCTTGAGCGGGTTCTTACCCGTGTCGGGATTGGTGACGCTGAACGTGTCAATCAGACCTTCAGCACCGATGCCGGCAGCCTGGCCGGCGAACTTGGTGGTTCGGTCGATGAGCTGCATGCCCATCTGCGCTGCGGCTGCCGCTGCCTGCCCACCGAACGGTGCACCAGCGGTACCCATGGCGGCGATGCCGGCTTGCATTGCAGCGCCCATCAGTCCGCCTGTGATGCCGATACCGCCGCCGCCTTGGGGCTGCCAGCCAGGGTTCTGGTGGTCGATGCCTTGGGCTTGGTATGGCGTGCCGAACGGTAGGCCCTGCGGCATGTTGCCGGGACCGCGGCCACCTCCGCCCGGGAATGAACCCGGGGGTGGTAGCGGACTGTTCAGTCCGGGATCGGTGTTATGCGGGCCATAGATGTCCACGGGACTGGGCGATGGCCCTGCCGCTGCGATGGATGGCACCGGGGGTGCTGTTGGCCTGTGGTAGTGCGACGTGAACGAGGGATCATCGGCGCCTGTGCCGCCTACGCCACCCCGCGCCGCTGCGGCATCACTCCCCCAGTTGAACGGCGTTCCGCCAGGCAGGGTGGCTTGCATGTGACTGGGGTTGAAGCCGATCCGGAAGTCGCCGGGTCCGCCCATACCGGGTGCGAAACCCATGCCAGGCAAGAGCTGGTCAGCGTTGTGAGTCGTGAGCGACCCGCCGGCCGTCGACTTGCCATCCATCAGGTTGACGAGATCTTCAACAGCACTGGAACAATCGGCGAGACCGCGGCTCAGATCCTTTGTCGCGTTGTCATATGACCCAGCGGGAACGCGAGACAGTAGCGCCCGGTCGCCGGGATAGCCACCGACGCTCATCCCCTGTGCCGCAGTACTTGCCGTGCTGTTGGACCCGCCGAACAACATCCCCAGCGCCCCATAGGCGCCGTTCCCCTGGGCGGCGATAGGCGCCAGTAGGCCGTTGAGCGGCGCTGTCGCCAGCGACGCCACGAACTTGACCAGGTTGTCAGCTAGACCAGGCAGGCCCTTTGAGAACCCGAGATCCTTATCGAGACCGGCGCTCAGCTCACTGAACGCACTGCTCGCGTCCTGCAAACCCTTGAGGCCCGTTTTGTTCGCCTCATCCTTGGCTTCCTGCAAGCGAAGTTCAGCCTGGATTTGATCCTGCTGCGCCTGTGCGAGTTCGTTTCTCGCCTTGGTGATCTCGCCTTCCTTGGCAGCATTCGACGCCAGCAGAGCCTGCAGGTTTGCGTTGTCCTGGGCCACCTTGGTCTGTGCGTCTACGACTCCCGCAGCAGCGCCGTAGAGACTCGATGTGACGGGATAGCCCTGAATCAGGGACATCGGGTCGATGTTGGGGCGAGCCACCACCGGCATGTCGATCCCCTTGCCGCCACCATCTGCGGGCACACCAGGTACGGAGTAAGGCTTGAAATCCTCTGCAACCCAGCCGAATTTCGGGTCCCACTTCTGGCCAAAGCCAGGTGCGGCGGGCATACCATGACCAGGACGGTCGGGCATCCAGCCCTTTCCGTCTTCCCAGTGCTGACCGAAGCCGGGGATTGCGGGCATACCCTTACCGGGTTCGGCGAAGCTGCCTCCGCCGCCGTTGAACTTGGGTCGCAACTTGCCATCGGGACCCTGCTCGAATTCGGGCAAGCCCAAATCTCCGGCGTTCTTTACGTCGGACTGCAATCCCACCATCGCCGGACCGCCCCACTTGGCCAAGGTGGTCAGCCATGCCGGAATCGATACCGCGGCAAGAGCTGTGGAGATTCCACCGGCCGCAGCATTGGCCACCGCCGGCAACCCGGTGAGCGCCGTCTTGATGGTGCCCAATGAGGTGATGACGCTGGAAAGACCTTCGATCGACTTCCATGCCATGAACGCGCCCACCACGGCATAGATCAGGCCGGGGTGTTCCTTGAGGGCGTCAGCGATCGTCTTTGCGGCGCTGGCGATCCCGGGCAGTACATCCTTAGCGACCGGGGCCAGAGCAGCAAATGCGCGGCCGGCTTCCCACACAATCGAACCGATCTGTTTGAGCATGTCGACGCCGTCGCCGATCCACTGCTTGAGCTGGCCCGATTCCTTGGCCGACTCAATGAAGTGCGCGAATTCAGTTGCCGCGTTGGAGATCGACGTCGCGAAACCCGGCAGGAACGTAGAACCAACCTGAACGAGATCGGCAATGGCCTTGGTGAGCGGTCCAGCGGCCGGCGCCAGATTCTGGAACGCGGTAGTGACGTTGGTGAGCGTGCTCGATATCGCGGCGGATGTCTGCGGGGTCAACAGTTGATCCCCGACACCCTTGAGCATCGAGTTGAACGCACCCGCAATGCCTGTGGTGGTCTTCTCAACGCTGGGCAAGAACCTGTCGGACAGTTGGTGGATCTCGCCGGCCAAGCCATCGAAAAACCGTTCCTGCGTGGCCTGTTTCAGCGCTTTCAGCGGACCTTGGGCTAGATTCTGGATCTCCAATGCTGCCTGCTGCGCAGCCGGTGAAAGACTCTGCAGATCCTCGGCGAACTTCTTCGGATCGCCCATGTGCTTGATCGCATCGCCGAATCCACGGGTAGCGACGGCCAGTGCCCCGAACCCTGCGCCCGCACCGACAAGCGCGGCCGGCAAGGCGGCGAAGGCCCCGGCCGCAGTGAAAGCGGCGCCTGTTGCAGCGAGCAGGGCCGGCGCGGCGCCGGCCATCGCGAACGAACCACCGGCACTACCGAGGCCACCGACGCCCGTCGTGAGCTTCTCAATTCGCTTGGTAAGGCTGTCCAGTTCACGGCCGGCAGCACGGTCGTATGCCCGTCCGTATGCGCGGCCATTACGTTCCCCCGCAACGGCCGACTTGCCCTCGCTGGGCTGCGCCGGGTCAAGCTTGGCGGCACGATTGAACTCATTCTTGAAACCGACACCGGCGGGTCCGCCGGCCTCTTTGAGCTTCCGCTCAACCTCGGCGACTGACTGGTTAAGGTCTTTCCGAATGATCTTGGTTGAAATGTCAAGTTCGACGTTGGACAACGGGGTTACCCCCTTTCATGGCATGACGAATGCCGCCGCGTCCAAACGCTCGTGGAGCGACGACAAGGCGGTTCGGGTGTGATTGGTTGGGCGCGGAGATTCAGCGCCTTAGAAAGTTGGGTGCCCCTGCCGCTGCGCCTGTCCTCCCGTTGATCCGGGAACGGAAACCGTTGGCACTGGCTCGGCGCTGTCGCGAGATTGCGAAACGCGACACGGCAGGGGGTGTTTGGCGAGGGGAAGACCGCCCTGTAAAGAGGTAACCCTCGCCAAAGATTGGGGCACCGGGGAGTCGCTTGCGCGTTACGACTCAACCCGGTGCGCCGGGGTCCGCTGCCCGCGCGGGAAGGAGGTGCCGGGGCAGCGGAAGTTTTTGTTATCGGGTATCGAGTTCTTCGGCAAGATCGGTCAGGGCGTTGCACACGGCGTATACGTCGGCCGGCGCGAACACCATCCGTGCGCGCCCACGGCGGCAAAGCCGCTCAAGGCGCAGCAGCTTTCCCATCGCGTGGATTTCGTACGGCTCACCGCCGGTCGCCGGGATAGTTGCAATCAACATCCGGCACACCACTTGGCCGGCGTGACGACGCGCGGCCCGCAGGGTGTTGCCGTCACGTGGATGAGGTGGGGTTGGCCGGCGATGTCGACGCGGGCGATGTAGCCGGTAGCGTCCTCGGTCAGTTCTACGACGTCCGTGCCGAAGGCAATGGTTGGTTTCATGGTTCCCCTAGAAGTATTTATTAGCGGTGCTAACGACCGCGGAACTGTTGCGGTAGGCCGACCACGAGGCCAACCAGAGATCCCCCAGAACTCCACCCCACGCCAACCGCAACCTGTCATGCGCTCAAAGCGTCCACCGGGCGCACCGCGCCGCGACCCTGCTGCCCAAACCGTCAGGCCCTGTTGTACTTCTGTACGTAGTTATGCACTTCGTGCACTACTGGGATGTGCACTACTGGGATGTACTTCTATGGTGCGGCATTTAGCAGCAGGGGGGTGCTGTATTGAGCAGCAGGGGGGTGCGGCTTCAAGCGGCAGGGTGTCTGTAGGGGGTGCTGCTTTAAGCCGCAGGGTACCGGGGCTGCCTGGTCCGCCCAATGCCTCGATTTCCGCCGGAGTAAACCGGGTGTTGGACATCTGGAGGTGCCATTTCTCGCCGACAGGCTTACCCCTGCCCGGGCGTGTGAGGATCTCTCGCACCAGCCACCCATGCACCTGGAGATCGACTAACGCGCGCGCCACGGCTCCACGATCCATACCCAGGCTGTCTGCGACATCTTTTGCCGATTGGTCCCACTCCGGACTATGTGACCAGATATAGAGAGCTACCCTGCCGGTGGCTGGGCTGAGTTCTTTATCGCGAGCAAGCTCTATCGGCACGCTGGCGTAGAGCTTTTTGCCCTCGGGTGTCTCCCCGAGAATTCCATGATGTTGGACCTTGTTACGTGCGGTCAATCTTCGTCATCTTCCTTGCCGGCGTCCGGCTTCCTTGATTCGTTACAACGCGGATAGCGTCGAGTACTGCGACCAATTCATCAGGCCCGAGATGAATACGCGACGGACCCTGATGGATAGTCACACCACCGTCATTGCGTGGCGCGATATGCGTAGGCGCACCGCGGCCCAGGTCGACCTTCACGACTGGAATTCCAGTGTCTTCGGATCGAAGTCGGGCGCCGGCCGAAAACCCTTCGCCGCGCATTCCTGCACCGTCTCAATGTCGACGTGCTGCACCAGCGAGAGCACTTCATAACCTGCGAACCCGCGCGCCTCGGCGGCATGCAGCATTGCCATGGCCAGCCGACGCCGACGCCTGTATCTGGCTTGCTTATCACGGTCGCAATCGCGGCATACGCCGTTCAGATAGATATCTTTATGGGTGCACACTGCGCCCCCTTTCAACGAAATAGATGACGGTGTGCAGCCTTGGGCACACCTGATTTAGACAAAAAAATTGCGAGGCGTTTTCATCCTCTACCTATACGGCATTTAAACCCCCATAAGAGGCATAAATGTCAAGCATTCTTTGAGTGAATTACGCCACTTTTTTATATCGCGGTATTGCACCATTGGCTCGCCTTTTCGCGCGATCCCTTGCGTTATCCGAAATCGCCTCGCATTTAGGTCCGCAGTACTTCGGTGGCCGGCCTCTGCCACGCCGATATTCCAAGCATCCGTTGCAATGACAGTAGGTCCACAACCACGGCATTATGCGATAAAGCAGCGGGTCATCATCGAGTACCGCCTCCATCTCGGGATGGATGGAGCGCCACTCCCGAGGCCCGCCGAATTCACAATCCGACCATGACCGCTTGATCGGCAGAGGCCACGACACCGCACAGGTACGGCACACCTCGGCGATATCACTGGGCACCGGCTTACGTGTCTTCTGCCCGCCGATGTAGACGTAGTCACCACTGAGCCACGACTCGCCAACATGCCCTCCCCACACCAGTGGTGACTCGGGATCGAGTTCGATGTACTCGTCGTTGTCGTCGGTGAGGAACTCAAGCGCTGCGCCGCCCCGAGTTGGTTGGGCGGTGTCGGGCAGGTATTCGGCGCGGCCGGCGGCGCTGTGACGGTCGAGTGGGGTCGACCAGATATGCGCGTCGGGGTCGTCCTCAATACTCTGGTCGAATCCGGCGAGTAGTTCGAAGCGACTCATGCCGCACCCGCCATACGCACCGGCCGCAGTAGCTCGACAAGACGCGCGCGCTGGTCGGCCGTTAGCGGCGGGGTGTCGGCCACAAGCCGATCCACATAGTCGTCAATCTCGCTGTCATCATCCATATGTCGTCCCCTAGAAAATAAGAAAGCGACGCCAGGCCATAGGACCGTCGTCGCAGAAAATTGGAATAAGAAAAGGGGCCGCCTATCGGCAAACCCCTTGAAAGTCAAAGCTATTCAGTGCTCACCACACCCGCACCGCCCGTACTTCGAGCCTCGCATCATCACCGTGGTATTGAGCTATGCGGTTCTTCGACCCACCCCGCGCCCCGCACTGGGGCCAGCATCGAAAACAGGAGAAGAACCATTGAATTGTGTCGCTGTCGGCACCCGCACCACCCGCTTTGGGCCTCGCAGGCGTATGCCTCTAGCCACCACCATCATAGCATCAGGGTTGATCAGGGGTTTTTGCGCTTGATGTCGATCAACTTCGGGTCAAACTTCCGCTGGCCATGCGGCGCGGGATAAACCGTGATCGTGACGGACGCGGCTATCACCGCCGCCTTGATCTCTAGGCTTGCAGCGTCCCACCGGTCGTGAATCGTGCGGGTGTCGTCTTCGTCGGCGTCGAGCAACTGCACCGCCGGGTGAACGGTCACGTTGCCGGCCAGAGCTAGCCCGATCTCGTCAAGCTCGGCCTGAATCTGTAAAGCGTCGCGCTCCACGTCATCCGCAGTCAGGATGCCCTTTCGCAGCAGACCCGCCAATGATGCCTTTGTCGTCAGCAGTGCTTTGCGCCGGATCTCCAGCTCGGTTGTATCGGCATCTTCGCCGCGCAAGTCCTCGGCTAGACCCTGACGGGTCAGATACTTCAACGTGAACTTGGTGACGAATTTGTCCAGTGCCGGCACGCTGCGGGCCACGTGCGACTCCCGGCACGCGTAGGTGGGTGGACGGCTTCGCCCGTGCGCCCAGCGCCCGTACAGCGGCTTAGTGCACACTCCACACAGCGCGATACCCGACAGCAGATGTACGCGCTTCCACGACAGGGCGGACTGGCGCGCGGGGTCGCTCATAAGAGCTTGCAGCCCGCGCCAGAGCGTCTCGTCCACGATGGGTTCCCACGTACCGGGTCCGATGACGTCGCCGTTGTGAACGACCAGCGCCGCAAGGCGCGCATTGGACAGCACCCGACGAACGTGCAAATTCGACCACGCCGCGCCGCGCACTGTCGTGACACCCGATGCATTCCAGCGGCGGGCAATCTCGTGTATGGAAGTGCCGGCCAAGATGTCTTGGACGGCCTGACGAACCATGGTCGCTTCCGGTTCCCGATGGGTGCCGTCGCCATTGAACCCGAATGGTCGACTGCCTTCTTTGCGCCAAGCGCCGGCCAACCGACGCTCATGGTTGGCGGCGCGGCGACGCTCGGCGTGATGCTCCGACTCCTGCCGCGACACGCTGCCCAGAATCCGCGCGATCATCCGGCCCGCAGATGTCGAGAGATCCAACTGACCTGAGTTCACGGTGGCGACGCCAACGCTCCCCACCGCGTCGATGATTCGCTCAAGGTCCGACAGCGACCGATACAGCCTGTCGACATGCCAGCACACCAGCGTGTCGTGGCGACCCCCGGCGAGGTCGATCAGCAGCCGCTCAAATTCGGGGCGCACTGCCCCGCTGTAGGCAGAAATCGAGTTGTCGACGTACTCGGTCACCTGATGGGCGCCCAGCTTCTCAGCGAGCGCGCGGCAGGCTTCTAGCTGTCGGTCCACGCCAGCCTCGGTGTCCCGCGCATCCAGCGAGATTCGGGCGTACACCGCAACACGAGTCATGGATTGAGACTAGCGCACTTGGTGCACAACTGATACTTTCTTCGTCTACAACCACCTGCACACCGTGCATGCGATCGCGTCCTGCAACGCCGCCGAGGTGGCGATGGGGATGGCCATGGAAGCCACGGTGCCCGCCACGCATCGCTGGATCCCGAAGGCCATGACGGTCCAGTACCTGGCCAAGGCCACATCGTCACTGCGGGCCGTCGCCGGGTTCGAGGTGCCGGACTTCGGTGCGATCACCGAGGGCACCGAGATCGTCGTCCCGGTCCGGATCCTGGACCGTACCGGCGCGGAAGTGGTGCACGCCGAGATCACCACCTGGGTCACGCCGGCCTGAGCCGATCCGGTGTGCCTCTAGTCCAGGTAGGTGCCGTGGCCTTCGCGCACCAGTTCACCGTCGAAGATGAGGACCTCGTTGACCAGCTGCCCGCGCTGATTGCGGTAGTTGATGACGAGGGTGGACACGCCGCGGTAGACCGCGACCAGATCGAAGTGCAGATCGGGAAGTTGTGCCAGCGCGCTGGTCCAGTACTCGCGCAGCGCCGCCTTGCCGCGCACCACTCCCCCGCTTGCGGGCACGACGCGCCCGGCGACCGGCGAGCTGAACACCACGTCATCGTGGAAGTGCGCGAGCACGGCCTCGACATCGTGCCGGTTCCAGGCATCCACCCAGATCTGTGCGAAGTCACTCATCGGCGTCAGCTCGGCAGTCCGGCCCAGAACGCACACTGGTGCGCCGTCGCGAAGTCGGTGACCATCCGACTGCCGTCGGGTCGCAGCTGCATCCACGACGAGGGGTCGGGGCGAGCGGAGCGACGGGGATCAGGTTCATCGTCGACCGGTGGCCACACCGGCCCACCCTGCACGGCGGGGACACCGGTGGTGACGAATTGCGTCCAGTACGACAGCATCTGATCGGACAGCCGCTGTTGGGCCGCGGTCAAGGCGGGCGCCCCGCCGATCTCGAACAGGTAGCGCAAGTCCAGGGAGTGGCTGGCGCCCACCGAGAAGGGCAAGTGCCGCAACGGGTCCGGAGTCGGCGGTGCGGGATCGTCGAATTCGTAGCCGTACACCGGCGCCGACCTGGCCAAGTCGGTGGCCATCCGGTGCGCGACGCAGGCGAAGACACCGTCGGTGACCGCCGCGGCGTATGCCAGCGATGCATCACCGCCGAAGCGCGCCAGCGGATATCGCGCGCCGACGGCAGCCCCCTGGCGGCCGAAGGTGTCCGCGAGCAGGCCCGGGTAGTCGGCGGGAGTGGACTTGTGCCCGGTACGCAGGTACTGCAGAGCCACGAACAGCGTGAATTCATCGGCGGTGGTCCCGATGAGCACCGGGACCTTGGCCGCCTTTCCGTCGTGGATCATCGCGACCGGATCGGCCGGCAGGATCGGTGTACCGGTCGCCGGGCCGGTCAGCCAATCACTGCCGATCCGGTAGAACCACGGTGGCTGATCGAGTCTGGCCGCGGGTAGCGCGCGGAGGCAGCGCGCCGCGTCCGCCGGATCGGCGCAGCCCACCCGCGCGGCGTAGCGCAGGCTTTCGCGCCGGGCGGCGGCCAGGTCGGCCTGCGCCTGACACGGACCGCTCTGGATGATGGCGGCCCGGAACAGTCCCGCCGAACCGGGCGCGACAAGGTGATCGCATACCGACATCGCCCCCGCCGACTCCCCGGCGATGGTGACTTTTCCGGGATCGCCACCGAACGCACCGATGTTGTCGTGCACCCAGTGCAGCGCCGCCTGTTGGTCGGCGAGCCCGTAATTGCCGTCACCGACGCCCGGGTGAGCGAGGAATCCCGGCGCCCCGAGCCGGTAGTTGATGGTGACCACGATGACCCGGCCCTTGGTCGCCAACCAGCGCGAGCCGTACAGCTCGCCGCTGCCGTTGAGGAACGCGCCGCCGTGGATCCAGAACATCACCGGCAGCCCGACGGCGCCGGCGGGCACCCAGACGTTGAGCGTCAGGCAGTCCTCGGAGGTCTTCCGGCCCCAACCGGGATCACGCGAGACATCCTGCAGGCAGCGGGGACGGGGCACCGTCGCGTCGCGGACACCCGGCCACGGGGCAACCGGCGCGGGTGGTTGCCAGCGCAGCGGGCCCACCGGAGGCGCCGCGTACGGAATACCTTGGAACAGAACGTAGCCGGAGGCGGCAGCCCCTTGAAGCCGGCCGTCGGCGATGTGCACCAGGCCGCTGTCGAGCCCGGGGTCCGGTGTGGGCACCCGGCTGGTGTCGGCCACCTGGCCGGCGCCCCGTGCGCAGCCGCCGAGGACCACCACGCCGATCACCGCGGTGGCCAGTAGGCGAGCGACGGGGCCGGACCACCGGCGCCCGAACGGACCGGACAGCATGATCGCCGAGCCTACGGCAGCCGATCGGCGCAAACCCGCCCGCGCGGTGGTGCGCATCGCCGACACTGGGGTCGACCGGAAACCTGACACCCGTCAAGTCAACCGCAAGGAGCTGCCGATGAGCACCCCGACCACCGATCGCCCGGTAAGTCCGCAGAACCGCGTCCTGGCCGACCCGACCGCCTACGCCGATGAGGCGCGCCTGCACGCGGCGCTGCGCCACCTGCGCGCCGAGCAGCCCGTCTCCTGGGTCGATTTCCGGCCGTACCGGCCGTTCTGGGCGATCACCAAGCACGCGGAAATCATGGCGATCGAACGGGAGAACGACCTGTTCATCAGCGAACCGCGGCCGCTGCTGGCCACCGCCGATGCCGACGACATGGCCAAGGCTCAGCTGGAAGCCGGGATGGGCCTGCGCACCCTGATCCACATGGACGATCCGCACCACCGCAAGGTGCGGGCCATCGGCGCGGACTGGTTCCGCCCCAAGGCGATGCGTGACCTCAAGGTCCGCGTCGACGAACTGGCCAAGCGCTATGTCGACCGGATGCGCGAGATCGGGCCCGAATGCGATTTCGTCACCGAGATCGCGGTGAACTTCCCGCTGTACGTGATCATGTCGCTGCTGGGGCTGCCCGAGTCCGATTTCGGGCGGATGCACATGCTGACCCAGGAGCTGTTCGGCGGCGACGACGAGGAATACCAGCGCGGCAAATCCCTCGAGGACGGCTTGGAGGTGCTGCTGGACTTCTTCGCCTATTTCTCCCAGCTGACCGCCTCACGCCGGGCCGACCCGACCGAGGACCTCGCCTCAGCGATCGCCAACGGCACCATCGACGGGCAGCCGCTGTCCGATGTCGACACCGCTTCCTATTACGTGATCGTCGCCAGCGCCGGCCATGACACCACCAAGGACGCGATCTCCGGTGGCCTGCACGCGCTCATCGCGAATCCCGCCGAACTGGACCGGCTGCGCGCACACCCCGAACTGATGGGCACCGCAGTGGACGAGATGATCCGCTGGACCACCCCGGTCAAGGAGTTCATGCGCACGGCGACCGCCGATACCGAGGTGCGTGGCGTCCCCATCGCCAAGGGCGAATCGGTCTACCTCGCCTACGTGTCGGGCAATCGTGACGAAGAGGTCTTCGAAGATCCGTTTCGCTTCGACGTCGGTCGCGACCCCAACAAGCATCTGGCCTTCGGCTACGGTGTGCACTTCTGTCTGGGGGCCGCGTTGGCCCGGATGGAGATGACCAGCCTGTTCGGTGAGCTCATCCCCCGCCTGGACGCCATCGAACTGACCGGTACGCCCGAGCTTTCGCAGACGGTCTTCGTCGGCGGACTCAAGCACCTGCCGATTCGGTATTCGTTGCGCTGATCGAGTGGGTGGCCAGGAAACCGTCCACCGACACCCGGGCGATCTGCTCGTAGTCGAAATCCGGGAGCGTGCTGAGCTTTCCGAGCACAACCGGCCCCAGTAGCAGCGCCGCAGCCGTGGTGCGGTCGACATTGCCCAGTTGGGCGATGGCATCCGGGCTGTCCAGGACGGCCTCCAAGGGAGCGGCATACTGTTCGGCCACCCGTTCACGCAGCGTGCGTACCTCGGGGCTGTCGGATTTGGCCGCGGCGCCCGCGCGGTCTGTCCAAGGCAGCGCCGTGAGGTCACCGCCCAGTGCCAGCCACGACATCGCCGCCACCGTCACCGGCACCTCTGCGATCAGCGCGGCCTGCGCCTGCACCAGCGCCGTGAGCCGTTCCCGCAGCGGCCCTTCCGGCGGGGGCTCCGGCGCGGCCGGAATCAAGGCGTGAAAGGCGGCCGCCAGCAAGTCATTTCCGCTCGGAAAATGCCGGTACAGCGTGGCCCGGGCCACGTTCGCGCCGCGCAGCACCGCGTCGACGGTCACCGCGCTGGGCCCGCCGGACCGAAGCAGCGCAGTCGCGGCGTCGAGCAGCCGGGCCCGGGACCGGGCCGGTCGCGGATCCGATTCAGCCGCCATCTCGAAACTCCTCCGCTCCAGAAACAAGACTGTTAGTCTTGCAACGAGACTAATAGTCTCTTTATTGTCGCACCCCGGGGAGCCCAGCAATGGTCGACACCACACCTCTGGAGGTGCCGATCGCCTCGGCGCGAACCCGGGCCTGGACACTGTGCGTCGCCTGCCTGGGCGTGTTACTGGTCATCTCGTCGATGGTGGCACTCAACACCGCCCTCGGCGATATCGCCGTCGCGATGTCGGCCAGCCAGACGCAGCTCACCTGGATCGTCGACGGGTACACCCTGGCGTTGGCGTGCCTGCTCCTGCCCGCCGGCGCGATCGGCGATCGGTTCGGCCGGCGCGCCGCCCTGCTGGCCGGACTGGCGGTGTTCGGGGTGGCATCGGTGATTCCCGCACTCAGCTCCGACCCCGGCCACGTGATAGCCGCCCGCGTGGTCGCCGGGGCCGGCGCCGCCTTCATCATGCCCGCCACCCTGTCCCTTCTCACCACGGCGTACCCAAAGGACCAGCGCACCAAAGCCATTGCCATCTGGGCCGGTATCGCCGGCTGTGGGGCCATCGTCGGGATGCTGGGAACCGGTCTGTTACTGGCGATCTGGTCCTGGCAGGCAGTCTTCTGGGGTTTCGCGATCGGCGCGGCGCTGACGTTCGTCCTGACGCTGACCGTCAAAGAGTCCAAGGACCCCGCGACCACACCGTTGGACGGCCTGGGCGCGGTGACCATCGGCGTCGCGGTCGCGGTGCTGGTGTTCGGCATCCTGGAAGCGCCGGCGCGCGGCTGGGGACATCCCGTCGTGCTGTCGTGCATCGCTGCCGGCGTCGTGTTGATCGCGGTGTTCGGCGTCCTCGAGTTGCGCGTGCGTCATCCGCTGCTGGACGTCCGACTGTTCCGGGTTCCCGAATTCGGTACCGGAGCGGCGGCCATCACGGTGCTCTTCATGACCATGTTCGGCTTCTTCTACCTGGAGATGCAGTTCCTCCAGTTGGTACTGGGGTATTCACCGCTGGGCACTGCAGTCGCGCTGTCGCCGTTGGCAGTTCCGCTGCTGATCCTCTCGCCGCTGTCCGCGTGGTACCTGCCGCGGCTCGGCTTGCGGTTCGTGGTCTTCACCGGATTGATGTTGATGGCGATCGGGCTGCTCTGCATGCGCGGGCTCGCGGTGGACGCCTCCTATGCGGAGCTGGCCTGGCCGCTGCTGGTCATCAGTACCGGCGTCGGTTTGTTCACCGCGCCGACCACGTCGGCGATCATGACCTCGGCCCCCGACGACAAGCAGGGTGTGGCCTCCGCGGTGAACGACACCACCCGTGAGATGGGCGCGGCACTGGGAATCGCGCTGGCCGGTTCCATGCTGGCCGCCCGCTACACCCACGAGATCATGCCGGCTCTGGGCCGCTATCCCGAACCGCTGCGTACCGCAGCGGCCGGCTCGATCGGTGAGGCACTCAATGCCGCAACACGTTTGGGGTCAAACGGCACGGATCTGGCGTTCGCCGCGAAGATGTCGTTCCTGTATGCGATGCAGGGTTCGTTGACGGTACTGGCGATCGTGACGGCCGGGGCCGCGGTGCTGATCTCGATGTTCGCGCCCGGCCGGGACGGTAAGGCACTGTTCAGGAGATGAACTCGGCCGCCCGGTGACCGATCATCGCGATGGTGGCGTGCGGCCCCCGGCTGGGCAATATCGGCATGACCGACCCGTCCACCACCCACAGACCGTCGATGCCGTGCACCCGGCAGCGCTCGTCGAGCACCGGACCCATCGGCGCGGTACCGCTCAAATGTTGCGTGGTGGTCCAATGTGCTTCGCGCCCAGCCACTCCGGCGATCTCCCTGGCGAGTTCGGCACCGTGACGCAGGGCCACCACATCGGCTTGTTCCCCGTCATAGTGGTGCTCGATGACGGGGGCATCGGCCAGATCCGCCGACATCACCGAGAGCCGCCCCCGCGATTGCGGACGCATCAGAGCGATACCGATATGTGGACGATCGGCGGGACCCGCCCCGATCATCTCGGCGAAACCTGTGGTGTAGAGCCGGAGTTCGAGATCGTCCAGGTACAGGGCCGCCTCCACCGGGGGCCGGCCCGGTGCGGCCGGCCAGTCGACCGGCAGCACCCACTCCGGATGATCGCAGAACGCCGCCCCCACGGGCAGCCCGGTATGCACGGTGATACCCGCGTGCTCGAGGATGTCCGCCGGCCCGACACCCGAGACCATCAGCAGCTGAGCAGAACCAATCGCCCCGGCCGACAAGATAATTCGGTCAGCGGTCAGAGTATGTACCCCTGCCGGGCCGAGCACCTCGACACCGACGGCGCGCGCTCCCCTGATCAGGACACGCAGCACGGGAGCGCCGGAGCGCACGGTGAGATTCGGTCGGGACAACGCCGGGAGCAGGAATACCGACGCGGGTCCCAGCCGGATCCCGTCTTCGATGTTGAGTGGTATCGCGCCCACTCCGGGCCCCTCGGGTTCGCCGTTGAGATCGTCGAGCCAGGGATACCCGAGGCCGAGCCCTCGTTGCACGAACGTCGCGGTGCCCGGGCTCAACTGCGCGGTCCGACGGACCCGGATCGGCCCGTGCGCGCCGTGCAGGGGGCCGGCGCGGTCCAGATCGGTCTCGATCGCCCGGAAATGGGGCAACACGTCATCCCAGCGCCAGCCAGGCAGATTCCACCCGTCGAAGTCCGCGGCCCTACCCCGGCAGAAGTACCCGCCGTTGATGGCGCCCGAGCCACCCACCACGGCTCCGCGCACCACCGTCGCCGTCCGCTGGGGGTGGTCGGTCAGCGAGGTGGCGTACTGCCGAACGACTGCGCTGCCCGGCCCGATCGGGAGTCTGGTGGCATCGCGCAGGTGCGCCGACACCCCGGGATCATCGGCACTCGGGCCCACTTCGAGGACCGTGACCTTGCATCGTTCGTCCACCGAAAGACGTTCGGCCAGAATCGAACCAGCACTTCCCGCGCCGACGATCAGGACATCGCTGTGCAAGTTTCAGGTCACGACCGGATCTGCGGTTTGAGCGCCCCGACGTGCCGCTCCCGCACCACCCCGGTCCACAGGCCCAGCCCGTAGGCGATGTCGTCGAGGCGTTTGAGCAACAGGTAGCTGAGCACGCCGACCCGCTGGGTGTCCTGCTCGGAGTTGTTGTTGCGGCTGACCCAGTCGGCGAGCCCGTCGAGGATCGCGGCCACCAGGACCACGTGCCGGCAACGCCGGAAGAACACGGCCGCCAGCAGCGCCACCGGCCAGTAGTGCCGGCAGATGGCCGATGCGGCCTGTAGCGCCGACCCCCACAGCCCCCGCGCCGCCATCGCGGCGACATCCTTGGGTGCGGTCTCCACCGCGTCCAGTGAGGTGGCGACCCGGCGGCCGAACAGCAAGGTGATGACCGCGGCCGCGAAATATCCCAGATTCGAACCGCTGGCAATCAGGATCCAGACCAGCAACATCCACCGGTGCACCACCATCGGCGCGGTCTTACCCGGGTGCCGCACCGAGAGCGGGGCCGCGGATTGCCCGTAGAAGGCCTTGCGCCCGAACCATTCCCGCAGTTGGGTCCGGTGATCGTGGCCCACCAGCGCGATGGGTTCATAGCGGAGGCGGTGACCGGCCTCCACGAATCGCCAGCACAGGTCGACGTCCTCCCCGGAGCGCAGGGTCTCGTCGAAGCCACCCACCTCGGCCAGCAGGTTGCGCCGGCAGATGATGGCGGCACTGGGCACATAGGACACCGGTCCGTAGGGGACGACCGGAGCCTCCCGCATCCCCAGGTCCAGCGAGGAGCGCACCGATTCGTACCGGGCCACCAGGTTGTCGGGCTCACGAAGACTCACGATGCGCGGTGCCACCAGCGCGACAGCGGGATCGCAGAAGTGACCGAGCAGCGCCTCCAGCCACCCCCGGCGGGGCACCACATCGGAGTCCAGGAAGGCCACGAAGTCGGTGGTGCAGGCGGCCAGGCCGGTGTTGCGCGCCGCGGCCGGACCACGGCTGCGCGCGTGCCGCAGCACCACCACCTCGCTGCGCACGCCCTCGAAATCGGAATCCTGCACCGGCACCGCCGAGCCGTCGTCCACCACGACCACCCGCATCCCGCGCAACGAGCGCACCAGCCGGCACAGGCCAAGGATGTTGTCACGCACTGGCACAACGACTGTGACATCGCGGTGGGACGGACCGGTGGCCGGCCGCGGGTGCGCCACGGTGGCATCGAGCAGGGTGCGGGCCAGCTGGGCCGACAGGGCGTCGTGCACCTCCAGGCGGCCACCGTCGAGCATGGTCTGAGCGACCGGCGCCAAGCGCAGCAGCCTGGTCGGCGACCCGCCGAGCAGGGCTGCGCCCTCGCCGAGGACCTTCACCCGGCGATCGACCTGGACGGCGAATCCGTCGGGCAGCCGCGGACCCGTCATAACAGCATCCCGCGCGCGTCCGGGCTCCACGCCGACACTCTGCGCACGCATCCGTCGACCATAGCGGCGAAGAGCCGCGCGCCGTCCTGTTCTGTGGCAGTCGTCGGGTCCCCCAGGACCCCGATCTCACTCACCGCAGCCACCCCGCCACGGCGCATCGCCGGCATCAATTCCGACAACGGTGCTCTGTTACCCGGCACGCGTTCCTCGATCCGCACATTCTCTGGTGAAATATGTAGCAATACAGAAGTTTCGGTATGTCCCGCATGAGCGTCGGCGCCCCGCACCGTACACGAAGACCAGGCGGCATCGCGGCCTTCCGCTCGTAGCAGCGTCACCGCCGCGGTCAGCGCCTCGACATTTCCGCCGTGACCGTTGACGAAGACCAGACGTGTCGCCCAGCTGCACGCGGACCGGCCGAACTCGGTCAGGACCAGGCGCAGCGCCTCGGTGCCGATCGACACCGTGCCGGGGAACCCCTCGTGCTCGCCGCTGGCGCCGTAGCTCACGGCGGGCGCGAGCAGCCAACCTGCGCCGATCCGGGGAGCCGCGGCGCGAGCGACCGCTTCCGCGATCCGGGTGTCGGTGTCCAGCGGCAGGTGGGGCCCGTGCTGTTCGGTCGAGCCGACCGGGACGATCAGCGAAGGCTTCCCCGCAGGCGAGGAGCCATGCAGCCGATTCGACGTCGCGGTGCCGAGGTCGGTGGGGAGGGCCACCGGACGATGGTAGGCCCAATTCACCTGGCGTGCGCCGATTGTTGGCGCATGCGCTGCAATTGATTTGCATTGCGGGGCGTGGCTGGCGGACGGCGGGTCACGGCAGCCACGTCAGCCACGTCAGTATCAGCCGGCAGGAATCCCGAGGGCTCGAGTGAAACCTTGCGGAATCAAAATGTCGTCGGCGGTCAGATCGTGGATCGAGGCCTTGCCCAGCCCGCGCAGCGCCGAGTCGATCCCGCCGTGCATGATGTCGAGCACGTTTTCGACACCGGTCTGCCCTTCGGCGGCCAGGCCCCACAGGTAGGCGCGGCCGATCATGACGGCCCTGGCACCGAGCGCCACGGCCTTGACCACATCGCTGCCGCGGCGGACGCCGCCGTCGAGCAACACCTCGATCTGGTCGCCGACCGCATCGGCGATCGCAGGCAGGCAGCGGATGGCCGCCGGGGTGCCGTCCAGGTTGTTACCACCGTGGTTGGACACCGTGATCGCCGAAACCCCGGCATCCACAGCGCGTTTGGCATCATCGACACGCACCATGCCCTTGAGCAGGAACGGTGCGTCGGGCCACTGCCCACGCAGCCACGCGATGTCTTCCCAGGTAGGCGGCGGGGTACCCATCCACTGGCCGTAGGCCTCGAAGAAGGTCGGCCCGGGTTCCCCGCGCCTGCCCTGGTTGGGAACCCGCAGGTCCGGCGGACGCAGATGCTTACCGAAACTCCAGAGCCAGCGCGGTTTGGAGATCACCTCGGGGGACATCTTGATCATGGTCTTGAGATCCATCCGCTCCGGGATCTTGGGGCTGCCCCAGTCCCGGCCGTGGCTGAAACTCCAGTCCGTGGTCGCGATCAAGCCGGCGGCTCCGGCGTCCTTGGCGCGCTGCACCCGCTCGGCGATCTCCTCGCGGCTGCCCAGCCAGTAGATCTGGAAGAAGACCTTGTCGTTGACCGCGGTGACTTCCTCGATGGGCTTGCTGGCGAACGAGGACAACCCCATGGCCGTACCGCGGGCCGCCGCCGCGCGGGCCACCGCGACCTCACCGTCGGGGTGCACCGCCTGCACCCCGGTCGGCGAGATGATGACGGGCAGCGAAATATCTTGCCCCATCACGGTCGTCGCCAGATCGCGCTTCTCGGTGGCGCCGATGACGTGCGGGGCGAAGCCGAGTTCGGCGAACGCCTCGACGTTGTCGGAGACCGACACACCCTTCTCGCTCGCCGAGATCAGCGAGGAATAGGCGGATTTGGGCAGCCGCTTCTTCGCGCGCTGCTGCGCGATGGCGACGGTTTCGAACCAGGTATCGCGGGCCATGATCTACACAGGACTTTCATTACAGAACGACTTGGGCGGGCGAGCAGGAGTGATGAGCAGTTTCAGCGGGATCGGGCCCTGGGCGGGGCGAGCGAAGCGACGGGAAGTGTTCGGTCCGCCACTTCGCGAGTGGTCGACGCTGGGCTTGGGCTTGTCCCGCTCCAGCGCCAGGGCCGGCTCCCCGAACCCCTGGACGCACTCGGGATCCGGGCCGTCCATCGGCAGCCCGGTGAAGAACTTCGCGGCCATGCAGCCACCACGGCAGGCGTCGTAGTGCCCGCACCCGGTGCAGGCCCCGGCCGACTGCGGTTCACGCAGTTCGTTGAAAAGCCGGGAGTTCTGCCAGACGTCCTGAAATCCGTTGCTGGTGAGCACGTTTCCGGCCAGGAACTTCTCATGGATGGCGAACGGGCAGGCGTACACGTCACCCACCGGATCGATCAGGCAGACCACCCGCCCCGCGCCACACAGGTTCAGACCCGCAAGCGCGCCGGGCTCGCCGAGGCCCGACAAGTGGAAGAACGAGTCACCGGTGAGCACGCGCTCGCCCTTGGCGACGAGCCAGTCGTAGAGCTGGACCTGCTGAGCGGCGGTCGGGTGCAGTTGGTCCCAGACGTCCGCGCCGCGGCCCGAGGGACGCAACCGGGTGATGCGCAGCGTGGCTCCGTAGTGATCGGCCAGTGCCTTGAAGTCGTCGAGCTGGTCCACGTTGTGCCGGGTCACGACCACGGAGATCTTCGCGTCCTTGAAACCCGCCGCGGCGAGATTCTCCAGCGCACGGACGGCCATGGCGAACGAACCGGGGCCGCGCACCTCGTCGTTGACCTCGGCGGTCGCACCGTCGAGCGAGATCTGGACGTCGACGTAGTCGCTGGCGGCCAGCTTCGCAGCCACCTCCGGGGTGATGCGCACGCCGTTGGTCGAGAACTTCACCCCGACGTGATGTTCGGTCGCGTAATCGACCAGTTCCCAAAAGTCCGACCGCACAGTCGGTTCCCCGCCGCCGATGTTCACGTAGAACACCTGCATGCGCTCGAGCTCGTCGATGATGTCCTTGCACTGTTGAGTGCTCAGCTCACGCGGGTCGCGCTTGCCCGACGCCGAAAGGCAGTGCACACAAGACAGGTTGCAGGCGTAGGTCAGCTCCCAGGTCAAACAGATGGGGGCGTCCAGGCCGCGCTCGAACTGATCGACCAGCCGGGGCACGGGTTGCATTGCCGGCGCGTGCGCCGATTCCATCATCGTCACTCGGAAGTCTCCCTCGGGACCAGCATCTGGGACTGTGCGAGCACGCTCAGCGCGTGCAGATAGGGGCCCTGCGCGTCATCGTCGATACCGGCGGCGCGGCAGGCGGACCGGACGTCGGGGTGGTCAGCCAGCGAGCTGACCACCTCGACGATGGTCCGGTTCTTGAGGAACGACAGCTTCCGGGTACCGAAGTGATACAGCAACGCCCCGAACGGTTCCGGCCGCACCGCCACCTGGCGGTGCAACGTCCAGGCCGACGCGGGGTCGAAGGCCGGTGCCGGGGCTGTCGGCGCCGACATGGTCAGTAGACCCCGCACATCCCGTCGATCGAGACCTCTTCGACGAGAGACTCGGTGACGAGCTGCGAAGTGACCGCTTCGGCCTGCTGATTGGGTTCCATGGACTGCCCCTTTCGTTACCGTGAGAGTTACCGCGGGGTCTCGACAACTGTGACCCACGCCGCACACAATATGGCATCGAGTGCCGAAATGGAAGGGTGGTAGGCGATGAGCGTGGGACGGCGCCCTTCGACCACCCAGGGCCACATCAGCGGGGTCGCCCTGGAGCTCTTCGCGACCCGGGGTTTCGACGATGTCAGCGTCGAGGATGTGGCCGCCGCGGCGGGCATCTCCCGGCGGACCCTGTTCCGCTACTTCTCGTCCAAGAACGCCATCCCCTGGGCCGACTTCGACGCACACCTGCAGTACCTGCGCGATGTACTCAACGCGGTGCCGCCGGACGTGCCGCTCGATACCGCCTTGCGCGCAGCGTTGTTGACGTTCAACGACTTCAGCGCCGAGGAGACCCCACAGCACCGGCAACGGATGCGCGTCATCCTGGAGACCGATGCGCTGCAGGCCTACTCGATGACGATGTACGCCGGGTGGCGCGAGGTCATCGCCGCGTTCGTGGCCCGCCGACTGGGACTCAAGCCCGCCGACCTGGTGCCCCAGACCGTGGCGTGGACGGCGTTGGGCGTGGCGCTGACCGCTTACGAGCTGTGGCTGGCCGACGAATCGGTATCCCTGCCCGAGGCACTCGGCGACGCCTTCGACGTGGTGGGCCGCGGGCTCGGCGAACTCACCCCGGGGAACTGAACGAAAATTCCTCGCCCAAACCGAGTCTGTCCGGGCGCGCGGTTCTACCTCGGCCGGCACCGAGCGATTTGTGTACGTTCACCGGCGGTGGGCGCCGGTGAACGTACACAAATCACGGAAGAACGTCGGCGATCGGGGTGGCCGCGGCGATCTTGCCGCGGGCCTTCATCACCTTGCCGGGCATGCCGCCGCCGACCACGGCGGTCAGCACACCGTCGCGCTCGTAGTAGGCCAGGAACTTGCGGCCGTCGTCCTCGACCAGGTGCACGATGTCGTCGGCGGCAGGCTCGCCGAGACACTGGATCTTCACGTCGTACTGGTCGCTCCAGAAGTACGGCACCGTCGTCACCGCGGCACCGGCTTCCCGACCGAGCAGCGCAGGCACCAGGGCGCGAGCCTGCTCGGCCACGTTGCTCCAATGCTCAACGCGCACTTGATGGCCCACCTCGGACCGCCAGGACGCGACATCTCCGATGGCCCACACGTGCGGCGCGCTGGTTCGGCCGGCGTCATCACAGACCACGCCGTTGTCGACCTCGATACCGCTTCCGTCCAGCCAGCCGGTGACCGGATGCGATCCGATACCGACGACCACCATGTCGGCCTGGAGTTCGGTGCCGTCGGACAGCACGACCGTCTCGACCGTGTCGGTACCGCTGACCGAGGCCACCCCGACACCGCAGCGCACCTGCACGCCCTCGGCCTCGTGCAGCCTGGCCACCAGTGCGCCGATCTGCTCACCCAGCACCGAGGCCAGCGGCGTGGGCTGCGGCTCGACGATCACCACCTCGACACCGAGTTGGCGCAGGCTGGCGGCCACCTCGCAACCGATGAACCCGGCGCCGACGATCACGGCGCGCCGCGCGGTCGCCGCATGCGCCCGCAGGGCCGCGCTCTCGTCGATGGAACGCAGGACCCGGATGCCCTCGAGGTCGGGGAAGGATGGAATACGTTTGGGCACAAGACCGGTGGCGATGACAAGGTCGTCGTAGCCGATGACCGAGCCGTCCGCCAGCGTCAGTGTCTGGGCGGCGGTGTCGACCGATGCCGCGGCAGAGCCCAGGCGCAGGGTGATGTCGTTCTCGTCGTAGAACTCCTGCGGCTTCAGGACGACGTCGTGCTCGGGGTTGCGCAGCACCTCCTTCGACAGAGGCGGCCGGTCGTACGGCAGATGCGTCTCATCGCTGACGATGGTGAGGGGCCCGGTGTATTCGGCGCGGCGCAATTGCTCGGCGGTGCGGGCCGCGGCCAGTCCACCACCGACAATGACGATTCCACCATTAGTTGTCACGTGGGTCTTCATACACGATGACAGCGGCGTTCTGCCTGTCCACCCCACTGGTACTGCTCAGGACCGGGCCCGCTCGATGATGTTGGACAGCACCACAATGCTCTCACTGCGTTCGATATCGGCGCTGGCCCTGATGCGTTCGAGCGCCTCCTCCAGGTGCCGCATGTCACGAGCGAGCACGTGCAGGATGGCATCCGAGGTTCCGGTCACCGTGGCCGCGCTGACCACCTCGGGGATGTCGATCCAGGCTTGGCGCAACTCGGCGGGCGCGATGGTGCCATGGCAGTACACCTGCACATAGGCCTCGGTGCCCCAGCCGAGAGCATTGCGGTCGACGACGGTGGTGAAACCACGGATGACCCCGTGATCGAGCAGGCGATCCACCCGACGTTTCACCGCAGGTGCCGACAGATTCACCCGTTCCCCGATCTCGGCGAAGGTGGCGCGCGCGTTGTCGGTCAGTTCGGCCAGGATCCGCTCATCGGTGTCGTCCAACCGGTCCAATACCCCTCCTCACACAACAGAACGCCATTTATCGACACTGTACGCAATGATTCACCCTCTACAACGCAATATATGGCGATTGATTGCATGCTAGGGGCACGTTTACCGTTGAATCATGACGATTTCCGAGGTCGCCAGCCACTCCGCCCTGCCACCGACCCGTGCCGCCCGCACCCGCCACTACGCCATGACGGCGCCCACCCACTTCGCCGTCGAATACGCGATCAACCCCTGGATGGACACCTCGACCCCGGTGGACGCCGGACTCGCATGGCAGCAGTGGGAGAACCTGCGGCACGTCTATCTGGACCTCGGCCACTCCGTCGATCTGGTGGCACCCGAACCGGGCTTGCCCGATATGGTCTACGCCGCCAACGGCGGGCTGCTCGTCGGTGGCCACGCCATCGTCGCCCGCTTCGCCTATCCGCAACGGGCCGGCGAGGCTGACGCCTACGCCGCGTGGATGAGCAGCCGGGGACATCAGCCCGTGCAGACCCGCCACACCAACGAGGGCCAGGGCGATCTCCTGGTCGCCGGATCGAAGATCTTGGCCGGACATGGTTTTCGCACCGACCCGCGGGCGCACGACGAGATCGCCGACATCACCGGCCTCCCGGTGATCGGCCTGGAACTGGTGGATCCCCGCTTCTACCATCTGGACACCGCGCTGACGGTGCTCACCGACGATGTCATCGCCTACTACCCTCCGGCGTTCACCGATACCGCCCGCGCCACTCTGGAACGACTGTTCCCGGACGCCATCCTGGTCACCAGTACCGATGCCTTCGTGCTGGGCCTCAACGCGGTGTCCGACGGCCGCCATGTCGTGCACCCCGCCGCAGCCACCGGTTTTGCGGCGCAGTTGTCGGCCGCGGGCTTCGAGCCGATCGGTGTGGACCTGTCCGAACTCCTCAAAGGCGGCGGATCCGTCAAATGCTGCACCCTGGAAGTCCATTCATGACCATCCTGGACGGTGTGAAGGTGGATCTCACCCGCGACGCGATCTCGCTCGACGAGACGTACACCGCGCACAACTACTCCCCGCTGCCCGTCGTCGCGGCCTCGGCGGAGGGTGTGTGGATCACCGACGTGGAAGGCCGGCGCTACCTGGACTGCCTCGCGGCGTATTCCGCGGTCAACTTCGGCCATCGCCACCCGGAGATCACGGCCGCCGCACACGCCCAGCTGGACACCGTCACCCTGGTCAGCAGGGCGTTCCACTCCGACCGACTGGGGCCGTTCTGCGCCGCACTGGCCCGGATGTGCGGCAAGGAGATGGTCCTGCCGATGAATACCGGCGCCGAGGCCGTCGAGAGCGGTATCAAGGTGGCCCGTAAATGGGGCACCGACGTCAAGGGCGTCCCGGCGAACCTGGCGAATATCATCGTGGCACGGAACAACTTCCACGGCCGTACCACGACCATCGTGAGCTTCTCCGATGACGAGGCGGCACGCGGCGGCTTCGGCCCCTTCACCCCCGGGTTCCGCTCGGTGCCCTTCGGAGATGCCGACGCGCTGGCCGACGCAATCGACGAGCACACCGTGGCCGTGCTGCTCGAGCCCATTCAGGGCGAGGCCGGCATCATCGTCCCGCCCGATGACTTCCTGCCCCGGGTGCGCGCGCTGTGCACCGAACACCGCGTGCTGATGATCGCCGACGAGATCCAGTCCGGACTGGCCCGCACGGGTCGCACCTTCGCATGCGACCACTGGGGCGTGGTGCCGGATGTGTACCTGCTGGGCAAGGCGCTCGGCGGCGGGGTGGTGCCGGTGTCGGCGGTGGTGGCCGACCGCGACGTGCTCGGCGTGCTGCATCCGGGCGAACACGGTTCGACCTTCGGCGGCAACCCCCTGGCCGCCGCCGTCGGCAGCACCGTGGTGGGAATCCTCGAAGGTGGCGAATACCAGGCTCGTTCGGCCGATCTGGGGGCACATCTGCATGCCCGCCTGACCGCGCTGAGTGGCCGTGGCGTACTCGCGGTACGCGGCAAGGGCCTGTGGGCCGGCGTCGATATCGACCCGCGACTGGGCACCGGGAAACAGGTCAGCCTGCGACTGGCCGAGCGCGGCGTCCTGGTGAAGGACACCCACGGCCACACCCTGCGCTTCGCCCCTCCTCTGGTCATCACGAGGGACGAGATCGATTGGGCGATGGACCAGTTCACCGAAGTTCTGGCCGACGTAGTCCACTAGCGACCGACCCACTGCAGGGAGCAGCATGACCGAACCGGCGATCACCCTCACCGAACAGATGCTGCGCCGCAGGCCGGTGCTCGGTGCACCCGTGGCCCATGGCGCCGCCCAGGAACTCAAGCGCACGATCGGCGTGTTCCAGCTGACGATGTTCGGGGTGGGAGCCACGGTCGGCACGGGCATCTTCTTCGTGCTGTCCGAGGCAGTGCCCGAAGCAGGCCCGGCGGTACTGCTCTCCTTCGTGCTCGCGGGGATCGCCGCCGGGCTTGCTGCCATCTGTTACGCCGAAATGGCGTCGGCTGTGCCGGTGTCCGGGTCCACCTACTCGTACGCGTACACCACCCTCGGCGAGTTCGTCGCAATGGGCGTGGCCGCCTGCCTGCTACTGGAATACGGCGTGTCGACCGCCGCGGTGGCGGTCGGGTGGAGTCAGTATCTCAACAAGCTGTTGGCCAACATCTTCGGATTCCAGTTGCCGCATGCCATCACCGCCGCACCGTGGGATACCGAGCCCGGCATCATCAACCTGCCCGCGATCATCCTCGTCGTCATGTGCATGCTGCTGCTGATCCGGGGTGCCTCGGAATCGGCCAAGGCCAACACCATCATGGTGCTCATCAAACTCGGCGTGCTGGCCATGTTCGCGGTGATCGCGTTCACGGGATTCACCACCAACCACTTCGCCGACTTCGCTCCGCTGGGTTGGGGCTCGGTCGGACTCGCGGCGGGCACCATCTTCTTCTCCTATATCGGGCTCGACGCCGTTTCCACCGCCGGCGACGAGGTCAAGGATCCGCAGAAGACCATGCCCCGCGCCATCATCGCCGCACTGCTGATCGTCACCGGTATCTACATCCTGGTTACATTCGCCGCATTGGGCGCGCAGGACTGGACGGGCTTCGCAGGCCAGGAAGCCGGGCTGGCCCAGATCCTCGACGACGTCACCGGATTCAAAGGCTGGAGCACGGTACTCGCCGCAGGAGCGGTCATCTCGATCTTCTCGGTCACCCTGGTGACGATGTACGGCCAGACCCGCATCCTGTTCGCGATGGGTCGCGACGGACTTCTCCCGTCGATGTTCGCGAAGGTCAACCCGCGCTCCATGACCCCGGTGAACAACACCATCGTCGTGGCCATCATCGTGAGTATCCTGGCCGGCTTCGTCCCGTTGGACAAGCTGGCCGACATGGTGTCGATCGGCACACTCACGGCCTTCATCGTGGTGTCCCTCGGGGTGATCATCCTGCGTCGCCGCGAGCCCGACCTACCCCGTGGGTTCAAGGTGCCGCTGTACCCGGTCACCCCGATCCTGTCGATCGTGGCCTGTGCCTACATCCTCTACAGCCTGCACTGGTACACCTGGCTGGCGTTCGGTGGATGGGTCGCGGTCGTGCTCGTGTACTACCTGGTGTGGGGGCGACATCACAGCGCGCTCAACGACGGCGGCGACAGCGTGATCGACTCCGCCGCAACGGGTATCGACGACGTGCAGATCATCACACCCTCGAAGGACAACACATGACCGTGCTCGTCGGGTACCTGGCCGGCAAGGGCGGCCTGTCGGCCCTGCACCTGGCCATCGAGGCTGCACGGACCCTCAAGACCGGACTTGCCGTCGTCACGGTGGTACCGAAGCCGTGGACCACACCGTCGCCGGCGCGCATCGATGCCGAATACGCCCAATACGCGGACGCTGTCGCTGCGGACTCGGCCGCCCAGGCCGGCGCGTGCATCGCCGAGCTGGCCCCAGACCTGGAAGTGACGTTTCACAAATACGCGCACCGGTCGGTACCCGGTGGGCTGCTCGACGCCGTCGAGGAGTTGGACGCCGATGCCCTGGTACTGGGCTCGGCGGCGGACGGCAAGCTTGGGCAGGTGGTGGTCGGGTCGACGGCCGACCGGTTGCTGCATTCCGCGCCCATCCCGCTGGCGATCAGCCCTCGCGGCTACCGGGGGTCCAAAGGTGCCGCGCTGAAACGAATCACCTGCGCCTACCCCGGCACCCCGGAAGCCGTATCGGTGGTGGCACGGGTGGCACAGCTGGCGGCGCGACTGGCCGTACCGATGCGGGTGGTGACGTTCGCGGTGCGGGGCCGCACGATGTACCCGCCTGAGGTCGGGTTGCACGCCGAGGACGCCATCCTGACCGAATGGGCTCGGCACTCGCGAGAAGCACTGGCCCGGTTGAAGTCCGACGGTGTGGTGGCCGAGGATGTCGCCCTACAGGTGGTCACCGGCAACGGCTGGGATCAGGCCATGGACGCCACCGATTGGGTCGACGGTGAACTGTTGGCGCTGGGCACCTCCCCGCGCGGGACGGTCGCCAGGGTGTTCCTCGGATCCCGCGGCACCAAGATCGTGCGGCACAGTCCGGTACCGGTGCTGGTGCTCCCGGGATAGGTGGCGTTCGTGCGTCGCAGTACGCGCTGGGCTAATAGTTCCGGCCACGCCGGCCGGCACGGCTAGTACTTGAGCACGCCCCGGTCGACGGCGATCTGGCTGCCCGACAGCGTCGCCGACGCGTCACCGGCCAACCACGCCACCACATTCGCGACCTCCTCGGGCGCCATGAACGCCGCGAGTCCCTCGTTCTTGCCGTCCGTCACCTTGTGATACGGCATCGGGGCGAAACTGTGCAGGAAGCTCGGGAACTTGGAGAAGATGGCCGCCATCGCCTCGGGCTCGATCATCGGGGTGTCGATGGAGTACGGGTGGATCGAATTGACCCGAATCCCGAACTCCCCCACCTCAAGTGCCAGCGAGTTGGTCAGCCCCACCAGGCCGTGCTTGGACGCCGCGTAGTGCGAGTTGCCCGGGGTCGCCTTCACCCCCGCCGAGGAGCTGACGATGATGATCGATCCGCCGTTGCCCGCTTCGATCATCGCGGGCACGGCAGCCTTGATCGTGCGCCAGGTGCCGTTGAGGTTGACGTCGATGACGGTGTCCCACTGCTCGGGCGTCAGCTCCCACACCCGGCCCCAACTGAGCACACCGGCATTGGCGACCACCACATCGAGACGGCCGAACTGCTCCACACCGTCGGCGACCAGCTGCTGCTGGGCATCGAAGTCACGGATGTCGACCGCCCGCGCCAGTACCTTGCCGCCGGCCGCCTCGACACCGCGCACGGTCTCCGCCAGATCGTCGGCGGTGGCCGCCGGATAGGTGATCGTGTCCGATACCGGCGCGCAGATATCGGCGGCGATGATGTGGGCGCCTTCGCTGGCCAGCCGGATCGCATGCGCCCGGCCCTGGCCGCGCGCGGCTCCCGTCACGAATGCCACACGTCCCTCGAGGGATCCGTTACCCGCCGCCATCGCCGGTCCTTTCGTCAAACCCGGGCCCAGGCTAGCAGTCCGATTGGAACGTGTTCTAGTAACGGATCGCATCGCGGATGATCGGGCACGTCATACAGTGCCCGCCGCCCCGGCCGCGGCCCAGCTCAGCGCCCACGATGGTGATCACCTCGACGCCGGCCTTACGCAACAGCGAGTTGGTATGGATGTTGCGGTCGTAGGCGAATACCACGCCGGGCTCGACGGCGACGAGGTTGTTGCCGCTGTCCCACTGCTGGCGTTCCGAGTCGTACCGGGTGCCGCCGGTTTCGACGACCCTGAGTTCGGCCAGCCCCAGCGCCGCCGCGACCACCTCGACGAAAGGCCTGGTCTCCTCGATCACCTCGATTCCGGGTGCGGCGTCCGAAGGCACCAGGGTGAACGGGGCGATGCCGTCGACGATATCGGGATAGATCGTGACGACATCGCGGTCGGCGAAGGTGAAGACGGTGTCCAGGTGCATGGCGGCGCGCAGTTTCGGCATGCCGGCGACGATCACCTTCTCGGCTGCCCCGGCGGCGAACAGCTCCGACGCGACCTGGGTGATGGCCTGGCGCGACGAGCGTTCACTCATCCCGATCAGCACCACGCCGTTGCCCGGGATCAGCACATCGCCACCCTCCAGAGTGGCCAGGCCCCAGGTCTTCTCCGGGTCACCCCACCACACCGTGGAACCGGTGTAGTCGGGGTGGAACTCGTAGATGGCCTTCATCAACAGTGTTTCGTCATGCCGGGCCGGCCAGAACAGCGGGTTGAGCGTCAGGCCGCCGTAGATCCAGCACGTCGTGTCGCGGGTGTACAGGGTGTTGGGCAGCGGCGGCATCAGGTACTCGGTGACGCCGCCGTCTTCGCGAGCCAGCGCGCGGTAGCCGGTCCGCACATCGGCGGGTAGATCGCGGGTGGCCATGCCGCCGATGAGGAATTCGGTGAGCCGGCGCGGCTGCAGCGAATCGAGGAATCCCCGGGTGTCGTCAACCAAGCCCAGGCCGACCTCGTTGGCGACGATCTTGCGGTCCATCAGCCACGACCTGGCTGCCGGGATCTCCATGGTCTCGGCGAGCAGATCGTGCAGCTCGACGACTTCCACATCGCGGTCGCGCATCTTGTCGATGAAGTCGAAATGGTCGCGCCGGGCGTTCTGCACCCAGAGCACGTCGTCGAACAACAGGTCGTCGCAGTTGGTCGGGGTGAGCCGTTCGTGCGCCAGCCCAGGCGAGCACACCAGCACCTTGCGCAGCTTGCCCACCTCGGAGTGCACTCCGTACGCCGCAGAAGGTGCCTCGTGAGATGCAGCCATCGAAAGTCCTTTCTCTCGAAGTCGCGAATCCGAGAAGGTCAGCGCCGCAAGCGAACCGAACGCGGCCACCATCACCTCGGCACGCACTGGCCGCGCACGGTCATGGAGTCACAGCGCAGCGATGATCTGCTGTCGCTTGCTGGAGTATTCGTCCTCCGAGATCGCTCCGGTGGCCCGCAGCGTCTCCAGTTCCTGCAGACGCTGGGCCACCGACGGCGCGGGAGGTGCCGGTGGGACATAGCCGGCGGGGGCGGGGGCCGCCGGGGGTGTGGGCGCCGGGGCGGAGGGCGCCTGCTGTGCGGCACCGGCCCGGCGAACCACCGCCTGCACCTGCGCCCGTGCCGCCGGATTGCTCCGAAGATCGATCATGCCGTTCATGCCGATGTTGTTGGCCTTGAGGATTTGCAGGATCTCCATCAGCGGACCGACCTGGCCGGACAGGTCGTAGGTTCGGTGGTCCTCATCGATCGTGAACGTCGCGGGTACCTGCCCGTTGATCAAGGCGCTGCGCTCCCAGTCGATCTGGAACTGGTTCGTCGCCGGGTCCACCAGCACCACGACCTTGCGGGAGGTGAGCGTCCCCAGCCGGGTCACGCTGGCGATGACGCGGTCCTCGGCGGTGAACGGCGCGATACCGGGGCCCGAAATGTGCAGATTGAGTTTCACCAGCGGTTGGTCGTTGATCCGGGTGCCGGTTTCGCCCATTCCGGTGATCTGCGCGAGCGCGAGCACACCGCTCGCTTCCAGCGCCTGGGTCCGCGCGGCCGATCTCGCACCGAAGTTGGCCAGCGCCAAGGCAATCAGGACGTCGGCCGCGGTGATGAGCAGACCGACCCAGAACATCCATTTCAGCAAAGAGCTCTCGCCGATGGCGAAGTACACGACGAGAAAGATCGGTCCGACCAGGCCGCCGCACAGCAACACCATCAGCTGCGCCTTCACGTATCGCCCCACCATGCGCCACGCTCCGTTCGAAATCGACGAAGCCAGACTAACGCCAACCAGCGCATTTTGGAGGCTCGCCAAAATGAATTGGGCGCTTCCCGTCGGACCAACTACTTGCGTGTGCAATCAATGGCGGCATTGTCCACCATTTGACCGACGGTGCCGTAGACGTTCGTGCCTAGAATTGCGTATGCTCAAGCCCGACCAGGACATCCGGGGTGTCCATGTGTCCGAGCGACAGGTGATCAGGCGCGGCCAGGACCTGGCCATCATTCTGCTCAACACGGTCACCCTCGTCGCCGCTTCGAGCACGCTGCTGCTTCCCGGGACGTCCGACTCCACGCCCGGCACGATCCTGCTCGCAGCACTGGGCTGCTGGGCGGTTTTCCGTCTCTTCACCCGGTCGCGCGCGCTTGGCTTCCAACTGGTCGACTTCGGCTACGTGCTGGTCGTCGCCGCGGCGATCCCCTGGTTCGAGTCGAATCCCGGCAATCTCTACACCAACTCGGTACCGCAGGTCATCGCCGGTACCGCCGTCATCGCCTTCACCATGGCCCAACCCCCGAAGGTGAGCTTTCCCGCGGCCGCACTGATCACGCTGGCCTATGCGTTCGGCTGCGCGCAGATGATCGGCTGGCCCGACGCGGTTCGAGTGCCGATGTTGTTCTACATGCTCGGCATCGAATGGGCCATCGCCGCGGCGCTGCTGGCGGCCGGTCTGGCCGTGGCCCGCCAGGTCGATCGGGTCCGCGCCGACAACCACGATGCTGCCCTGCGTGATGCGATCGCGGCGGCGGTGCGCAACTACGAACTCGAACACCTGGCACTGGTGCACGACACCGCTGCTGCGACGCTGCACCTCGTCGGCGAGGGCGCCGACATCTCGTCCGAACGCGTTGCGGCACAAGCCCGCCGGGATCTGGAGCTGCTGACCGGCGGACCCACGGCACGGGAGCCACTGCCCGATACCGATATCGTCGCCGCACTCCGGCTGGAGATCGCGCACTTCCCGGTGCAGATCGCCCTGACCGGTATGCCCAGCCTCGTACTCACCGGATCCCGGGCCCGTACGGTGCTGGCTGCCGTGCGGGAGGCGCTCAACAACGCCGAAAGGCATGCCGACGCAGCGCACATCGAGATCAAGGTGGCAGCCACCTCGGTCACCGTGATCGATGACGGGACCGGGTTCGACCTGGCCACCACCAGCCTCGGCCACGGCGTCGCCGAGTCCATCGTCGCCCGGATGCGCCGAGCCGGCGGCAGCGCCACCGTGTACTCCGCTCCGGGCAGCGGCACCGAGGTGACACTGACGTGGGCGCAGTCACCAGATGTCGCCCCCACCAACGCGATCGTCGACGATATCGATCACCTGACCGAACGCACCCTGGTCCAGTTCGGTCTCGGCATCATCGTCTTCGGCCTGGTTCAGCTGTTGGTCTCGGTACCGTACGCGGCCGCCCGCACCGGTTCCCCGGTACTCCAGCTCGGACTGGGCTGTATCGCGGCTCTGGTCATCATCGCGGGCGTACCCCGGGTGCTCAACCGCGGTCCCGACGTCACGATCCCCGCCCTCGTGATCATGGCTGTGGTGATCGCCGTCCAGTCTCTGTCGGTGCCCGCGGACATGCTGGGCGGCCCCATCCAATGGCCACTCGTCGCGACGGGACTGTGCGTCCTGCCATTCGTCCTTCGGCTGCGGGTTCGGCACGGCGCCGCGGTCATGGTCGCGTTCTGGCTCGGTACCGCGATCCTCACCTTTGTTCGGCAGCCGGACGTCACCATGGCGTTCAACCTGGCTCTGTACACCGCCGGTGTCGTCATGGTGCAGATGTTCGCGCTGGTTTTTCCCGAGCTGCTCCGCAACGCCACCATCGCCGCCGCCACAGAGGCCAGGGAACGATGGGCGATAGCCGACCGGAACCGTATCGCCGAAGCGCTGCACGACGATTACGTGCGCCGCACATCGAAACTGATCCGCGGGGTGTTCCCCCTGCTCCAGACGCTGAGCACCGGCGTCATCGACGCCGAGACCAGGCAGCGGGCGCGGCTGGAATCACGGCGGCTACGGCTCTACATCTTCCAGTCCCGCACCTTCAGCCATCCGCTCGTCGCCGAATTACGGGCCGCCGTCGACCAAGCCGACCGGCGCGGGGTGATCGTCACGATCAACACGGACAGCGACTTGCCCTCACTCGACGCGCACACCCGCCGCGTCGTGCTGACGCCGCTGCGTGACGCGTTGGGTCAGGCGCGCAAGCATGCCCGGATCGGTCTGACGGTGGCAGGTGGCGAGCTGGTCGCCAGCATCGTCTGCGATATCGCCCGAGTCGCACCGCTGCGGGCGTACAGCACACATCCGAACGTCGAGGTCACCGTGATCGCCGACAAGGTGTGGATCAGCGTGCATCACCCCCTGGCGGCCACACCGACCACGGCAGAGGCCCAGCACCACAGCATCGCATGAAGCGCGTTAGGATCTGCCCATACATCAGTATTGTTAGCCGAGTTTCCTACTTCGGACGATGCGGGCGTTGCTAAGAGTAGGGTTCTGATCCGAAGACTGCGGGGGTGCACACTCGGTGATCTCATCGACCTCAGGCGAAATGCATGAATAAGGCCAAAGATCTGGGCGTGCCGAACCCCCGGACCGCCATTCCGGTCGCCCTAATTGACGACCACGACGTTATTCACGCCGGGGTCAAGGCCTGGTTTGCCGACGCCGATCCGCCCATCGACCTCGTCGCCGACTACCCCGACCCGTCATCCTTCCTGGCCGAACACCCTCGAGGTGACGGCTCCATCGAGGTCGTACTCTTCGACCTGCAGTACGAGCGTTACCGGCCCGAGTTCGAGAGCCTCAGCGAAGTCTGCGCCGCGGGGCATCGGGTGATCGTGTATTCCCATATGTCGACCGACGAGGTCATCCTGAGCAGTCTCGACGCCGGCGCGATGACCTTCCTCGGCAAGGGTGAAGACAAGCAGCACCTCTTCGACGCGATCTACGCCGCGCACTCGAACACGCCCTATGTCGGTCCACGGATGGCGAAGGCCCTGTTCAACGACCGCACCGTCGGCCGCCCCGGATTGAGCACACGCGAACGCGAGGTGCTGATCGCCTGGTTCCAGACCGAGAACAAGGAATTCGTCGCCAAACGCCTGTTCATCGAACCGTCGACGGTGCGCACCCACCTGCAGCGCGCGCGAGCCAAGTACGCGGCGGTGGGCCGGCCCGCTCCCACCAAGGCGGCACTGATCGCCCGGGCCGTGCAGGACGGCATCCTCAGCATCGACGATCTGTAGCTCAGATACCCGGACCTTTGACCCCCGGCGGGCACGGAGTAGGCAGGAACAACGACCAACACCAACCCTCGGGCAGTGGCGGCGTGAGGTTCGGCGGTGGTGGCGGTGGGGCCGGGGGCAGTTCGCCCTCGAAGATGTTCTGGGCCACATTGCCCTGACCGTGATAGACGTACCAATACGTGTGGCAGACGTTGTTGTCCCACACCACCGGGTTCACTCGCAGGTTGCCGGTCTGCACCGGCGGATCGCCCGGGCACCAGCGGCACGGACCCTCCGGGCTGTCCGGCGGGCAACCGGGCCAGCTGCCACCGGGGGTTGCCTCGGCGGTGGTGGCACTGAACCCGCTGCCGGCGACGGCCATGCCGATCGCCAGCAGCGGGGCGGCGAGATAGCTGATCTTCATGCCGACGAGTACATCGCCCGACAACGGCTACCGATCCCACACTCTCGGCACCGAGATCGACATTCGGCCGAATTCCACTCGCACAAACCGGCCCAAATGTGCGTTTGGGCGCAGGGTACGCATACGAAAGCGGCGCCCACCCGAAGGTGAGCGCCGCTTCGCGGTAAAGCTAGATCACTCAGATGATCCTGTAGGCGGAGCCTACTTAATGATCTTGGTGACCCGGCCGGCGCCGACGGTGCGGCCACCCTCACGGATCGCGAACCGCAGGCCCTCGTCCATGGCCACGGGCTGGATCAGCTTGACGGAGATGTCGGTGTTGTCACCGGGCATCACCATCTCGGTGCCCTCGGGAAGGGTCACCACGCCGGTCACGTCCGTGGTACGGAAGTAGAACTGCGGGCGGTAGTTGTTGAAGAACGGCGTGTGGCGGCCGCCTTCGTCCTTGGACAGGATGTAGACGCTGCCCTCGAACTCGGTGTGCGGGGTGGTGGTGCCCGGCTTCACGATGACCTGGCCGCGCTCGACATCCTCGCGCTTGATGCCACGAACCAGCAGACCGACGTTGTCACCGGCCTGGCCCTGATCCAGCAGCTTGCGGAACATCTCGACACCGGTGACCGTGGTCTTGGTGGTGCCGGGACGGATGCCGACGATCTCGACCTCTTCGTTGACGTTGATCACGCCACGCTCGACACGGCCGGTGACGACGGTGCCACGACCGGTGATGGTGAAGACGTCCTCGACGGGCATCAGGAACGGCTTGTCGGTCTCGCGGATCGGGTCCGGGATCGACTCGTCGACGGCGTCCATCAGATCCTCGACGGACTTGACCCACTTCGGGTCACCCTCGAGGGCCTTGAGTGCGGACACCTGGATGACCGGGGCCTCCTCGTCGAAGTCCTGAGCGGCCAGCAGCTCGCGGACCTCGAGCTCGACGAGCTCCAGGAGCTCCTCGTCGTCGACCATGTCGGACTTGTTCAGCGCCACCAGGATGTAGGGCACACCCACCTGGCGGGCCAGCAGCACGTGCTCGCGGGTCTGCGGCATCGGGCCGTCGGTGGCGGCGACCACGAGGATGGCACCGTCCATCTGGGCCGCACCGGTGATCATGTTCTTGATGTAGTCCGCGTGACCGGGGGCGTCGACGTGTGCGTAGTGACGCTTGTCGGTCTGGTACTCCACGTGGGAGATGTTGATCGTGATGCCACGAGCACGCTCTTCGGGCGCATTGTCGATCTGGTCGAATGCGCGCGACTCGTTCAACTCGGGGTACTTGTCGTGCAGAACCTTGGTGATTGCTGCAGTCAGCGTGGTCTTGCCGTGGTCAACGTGACCGATGGTCCCGATGTTGACGTGCGGCTTCGTCCGCTCGAACTTCGCCTTCGCCACTGTGGTGTCCTCCTGGACTTGTTGGTGCTTTGTTTAAAGCAGGTGTGTTGATGTGTTCAGTTGTGCGGTCTGCAAGGTACCGGACTACTGCCCGGTCGCCTTCGCGATGATCTCCTTCGACACGTTCGCCGGAACTTCGGCGTACGAGTCGAACACCATGGAGTAGTTGGCCCGGCCCTGGGTCTTCGACCGAAGGTCGCCGACGTAGCCGAACATCTCCGACAGCGGCACCTGCGCCTTGACGACGCGCGCACCGCTGCGCTCCTCCATGGCCTGGATCTGACCACGGCGGGAGTTCAAGTCGCCGATCACATCGCCCATGTAATCCTCGGGCGTGGTGACCTCGACAGCCATGATGGGCTCCAGGATGACCGGCTGCGCCTGTCCGGCAGCCTTCTTCAACGCCTGCGAACCCGCGACCTTGAAGGCCATTTCCGAGGAGTCGACGTCATGGTAGGCGCCGTCGAGCAGCGTCACCTTCACGTTGACCAACGGATAACCGGCCAGCACGCCGTACTGCATGGCGTCCTGTGCACCCGCGTCGACCGACGGGATGTACTCGCGCGGGATGCGGCCACCGGTGACCTTGTTCTCGAACTCGTAGGTCGCGCCGTCCTCGCCCTCGAAAGGATCGAGGCTGATGATGACCTTCGCGAACTGGCCGGAGCCACCCGTCTGCTTCTTGTGGGTGTACTCCACGTTCTGCACGGCGCGCTTGATGGTCTCCTTGTAGGCCACCTGCGGCTTGCCGACGTTGGCCTCGACCTTGAACTCGCGCTTCATGCGGTCGACCAGGATGTCCAGGTGCAGCTCGCCCATACCGCCGATGACGGTCTGGCCGGTCTCCTGATCCAGGTGCACCTTGAAGGTCGGATCCTCTTCGGCGAGCTTCTGGATCGCGGTGCCCAGCTTCTCCTGGTCACTCTTGGTCTTGGGCTCGATGGCCACCTCGATCACCGGATCGGGGAAGGTCATCGACTCCAGCACGATCTGGTTGTTCGGGTCGCTCAAGGTGTCACCGGTGGTGGTGTCCTTGAGGCCGATCACCGCGTAGATGTGGCCGGCGGACGCCGTTTCGACCGGGTTCTCCTTGTTGGAGTGCATCTGGAACAGCTTGCCCAGCCGCTCCTTCTTGCCCTTGGTCGAGTTGATGACCTGCGCACCGGAGTCGACCTTGCCCGAGTACACCCGGACGTAGGTCAGCTTGCCGAAGAACGGGTGGGTGGCGACCTTGAAGGCCAGCCCGGAGAACGGCTCGTCGGCCGAGGGCTTCCGGGAGATGATCTCGTCTTCCTTGCCCGGGACGTGGCCTTCGGCGGCCGCGACGTCCAGCGGCGTCGGCAGGTAGTCGATGACCGCGTCGAGCATGGGCTGCACGCCCTTGTTCTTGAACGCGGAGCCGCAGAGCACCGGGTAGGCCGCGCTGCTGACGGTCAGCTTGCGCAGGCCCGCCTTGATCTCCTCGACCGTGAGCTCTTCGCCGCCCAGGTACTTCTCCATGAGCTCGTCGTCAGCCTCGGCGACGGCCTCGATCATGGCGGTGCGGTACTCCTCGGCCTTCTCCTGCAGATCGGCCGGGATGTCGACGACGTCGTACTTCTCGCCGAGCTTGGTCTCGCCGCGCCACACCTTGGCCTTCATCTCGACCAGGTCGACGACGCCCTCGAAGTCGTTCTCGGAGCCGATCGGCAACTGGATCGGAATCACGTTCGCGCCGAGGCGGTCCTTCATGGTCTGCACCGAGAAGTAGAAGTCGGCGCCCAGCTTGTCCATCTTGTTGACGAAACAGATGCGCGGGACGTCGTACTTGTCGGCCTGCCGCCACACCTGCTCGGACTGGGGCTCGACACCTTCCTTACCGTCGAAGACGGCGACGGCACCGTCGAGCACGCGCAGCGAACGCTCCACCTCGACGGTGAAGTCGACGTGGCCCGGCGTGTCGATGATGTTGATCTGGTTGTCGTTCCAGAAACAGGTGGTCGCAGCCGAGGTGATGGTGATACCCCGCTCCTGCTCCTGCTCCATCCAGTCCATCGTCGCGGCGCCGTCGTGCACCTCACCGATCTTGTACGAGATACCGGTGTAGAAGAGGATGCGCTCGGTCGTCGTCGTCTTGCCGGCGTCGATGTGCGCCATGATGCCGATATTGCGGACCTTCGTGAGGTCGGTGAGCACGTCCTGTGCCACGGCTAGATTCCCACTCTTTCGCTTGCTTGGTTGCTATTGGTGTTTCCGCCGACGCCACTCCGCGTCGGCGTCGAGATCACCAGCGGTAGTGCGCGAAGGCCCGGTTCGCCTCGGCCATCTTGTGGGTGTCCTCGCGTCGCTTGACGGCGGCACCCAGGCCATTGCTGGCGTCCAGAATCTCGTTGGCGAGACGCTCGACCATCGTCTTCTCGCGGCGGGCCTTGCTGAAGCTCACCAGCCAGCGCAGGGCCAGAGTGGTGGAGCGGTCGGCACGGACCTCGACGGGGACCTGGTACGTGGCGCCACCGACGCGGCGGCTGCGCACCTCGAGGGCGGGCTTGACGTTGTCCAGCGCGCGCTTGAGGGTGACGACCGGATCGGTACCGGTCTTGTCGCGAGCCTGCTCCAGCGCGCCGTAGACGATGCGCTCTGCCAGCGACTTCTTCCCATCGAGCAGGACCTTGTTGACCAGCTGGGTGACCAGCTGCGACCCGTAAACCGGATCATTGACCAACGGGCGCTTCGGTGCGGGACCCTTGCGCGGCATCAGCTCTTCTCCTTCTTCGCGCCGTAACGGCTACGTGCCTGCTTGCGGTTCTTGACACCCTGGGTGTCCAGCGAGCCGCGGATGATCTTGTAACGCACACCGGGGAGGTCCTTCACACGACCACCGCGCACCAGCACCATCGAGTGCTCCTGCAGGTTGTGGCCTTCACCCGGGATGTAGGCGGTGACCTCGACCGAGCTGGTCAGGCGCACACGTGCGACCTTCCGAAGCGCCGAGTTCGGCTTCTTCGGGGTGGTGGTGTACACGCGAGTGCACACGCCACGGCGCTGCGGGCTGCCCTTGAGGGCCGCGGTCTTCACCTTCGCGACCTTGTCGCGGCGACCCTTGCGGACCAGCTGGTTGATGGTTGGCATGTACCGGCTTTCTGTTTCTGCTCTGCTTGCGTAAGTCTCTGTACTGCTGTTTTCGCCCTACCGCTTACCCCGCGATCGGGCGTGTCGCACCCACCAGAAACCCATCGAATCGATAGCATTCCGATGCCTGCGGACATACGAATCCGCCCGGCGCGCAGGCATGCCGACCATTTTGAGGCAGCATGCGGCCCTGTCGACCAGGCACGGGGATCCACAATACCAGGGTGGCCCGCGCGCAACCAAACCCGTGCGTAGCGGCCTTATCGCAGGTCAGACACCACAGGTTGGAAGGGCGTCAACCCCGTGCTTGATGCCCCGTCGCTTCGCTCGCCCCGGACGGCTAGCGCCTCTGCATCCCCGCTGCCAGCCGGAGCACCATATCGGTGAAGACGGCGTCGGTATCGACATCGTCCATGACCCCCGTCATCTCCAGCAGCACGAAGCCATGCAGGGCCGACCAGAACTCCAGCGCCGCATAGAACGCGTTCTCGCCGTCGAGCCCGTAGGAGGCCAGCGCCGCCAGCACCGGCTCGGCCGCGGCCCTGGTGGCCGCCGTGTATTCGGGGTCGTCGCCACCCAGCGGCATCCGGGTGAACGCCGAGTACCGCCCCGGGTGGTGATGGGCGTAGCTGCGGTAGGCACTGGCCATGGTGACCACGGCGTCCTCGCGGGTCCGGCCCTCACCCACGGTGTTGAGCATGCCGATGATGTCGTCGATCACCCGCATCCGCACCGTGCGGCGCAGGTCGTCCAGGCTCTGCACGTGGTTGTAGAGCGAGGGCCCCTTGGTGCCGAGCTGGGTGGCCAGGGCGTTGATGGTCAGTGCGTCCCAACCCTCGCGGTCCAAGAACACCAATGCCGAGTTCACGATGGCATCGCGACTGAGTTTGGTCACCCGCGCTGCCATATTCGCTTAATCCTTCGCTCGGCCGACCGTGTTCTCATGGACACCCGGCATTTCGGGTTAACGAAGGACTCTAGTTCACGCGGTCCTGGCTGAGCTGCGCAAGCCGCTCGGTGATCGAGCAGAGGTCGGGCAGCATGGCCGGATTCATCGTCTGGATCGACCACGTGATGACATCGTCGCCCTTGGCGACATAAATGCTGCAGGCATTGGCGTCGAAGGCCTTGAATCCCCGGTTGCCGTCCACCGACAGTTCGGTGAGCGTGCGCCCGGCGTTCTGCTCCAGTGCGCGCTCGGTGTCCATATCACTGCCGCGATACCACCAGGTCGAGATGCCCATACCCGCCCCGAACGAGCCGATGAGCGTGCTCTCCTGCCAGAAACAGCCGGCGTCGCTCACCACCGCCTGGCTGAACATCGCCTTTCCGGCCGCCGCGGTGATATCCGCGTCCGTGATCCCGTTGCAGTCGGCTCCGCGGAAACCGGGGTGCTCACCAGCCGCCGGGGCCGGGGTACGGGGCTTGTCCCGCTCCCCCACCGCACCGCACCCGGTGCTCAGCGTGGCCGTCGCGCACACTGCGAGCAGTACCGTCAGCGCCCTGGTCATGTCAGAGATCCGATTTCAGGGTGGCCGACAACAACTTCTCCGCATCCGGGCACGGGTCGGCACTGTTCTGGTGCCGGTACTGGACCCACCAGCTGAGCACCCCGCCCCCACCCGCAGCGGTCGCCGAGCACGCCACCCCGATCCCGTCCCGGCGAGCCAGGAAGGCCTTGTGCCGTTCGATGACCGTGTCGGTGATCTGGGCGCCGCGCTCACCGGCGAGGGCACGCTCACGATCGAGGCTGCCGGAGTCGAACCAGGCGAACACCACGTCGACCACGGCCTTCTCACGGTCCAGGACGTATTGACACACCGCACCGCTGTACGGCCGGACCACGTTGTCGGCGCCGAGGGTCTGCGCCACCGTGCTGTCCTCCAGCAGGCCGCACCGGTTGTCGGCGTAGCCGTAGCTGCGCTCGTCGGACGGGCCGCCGGGTGCGGCGGACTGCGCACTGCCGTCCACCGTCTGGGTGCACCCGGCCAGGGCAGGGATCATGGCGAGGACCACCGCGACGACCATCGCCACTGCTCGATTGCCGCGCCCACGCATCGAGCACACGCTACCGAGCAGCACCGTCCGCGGCGACCCGTCGAACCGAACCGGCCAACCGGCGATAACACGTTCTACCGAGGCCCCAGGCAACGTACTCTTCTCTCATCCATAGGAAGGTGGCGAACGTGACCGTGCAGAGAAGCCGACGGACCGCGGTGGCATGCGCCCTGGTGATCCCGTCCGTCCTGACCGTCCTCGCCCCGCCCGCCGACGCCAAGAACGGCGACACCCACATCACCGGCCAGGGTGTCGTGCAGACCCTGGATTGCAACAACGCGACGCTGTTCGTCACCGGCACCGGCAACACCATCAACGCCAAGGGCACCTGCTGGGGCGTGGCGCTGCAGGGGTCGTCGAACATCGTGATCGCCGACAACGTCATCAACGACATCACGGTGTACGGCTACGACCAGACCGTGATCTACCACGACGGCGATCCGGCCGTCATCGACCGCGGTCGCGAGCTCGGCATGGCCAATCGCATCAACCGCGCACCCGCCTGATCTTGTGCGGAGACTGCTCGGTGTCGTCGTCGTGTGCGTCGTCGCGGTGTGCTCCGTCGCGGCATGCGCTCCGGCCCCGTTGCAGGTGAGGCCGATGTCCACCACGGTTCCGGTGCCCCCGGTGTCGGACGCGGCCGCAGCGGCGGGTTTCGTCGATGTGCGCACCGTCGTCCCCGACGCTGTCATCGATCTGCGCTATGCCACCGCGGACAACTTCGTGGGTGTTCCGCTCTACCCCGCCGGCGCACGCTGCCTGGTGCACGAATCACTGGTTGATGGCCTGACCACCGCGGCGTCGCGGTTGCGTGCCGACGGGCTGGTACTGGTGTTCTGGGACTGCTATCGGCCGCACGATGTGCAGGTCCGCATGTTCGATGTGGTCTCCAACCCGGCCTGGGTCGCCAAACCCGGCCCCTACTCGAAGAGCCACGAGTCGGGACGATCGGTGGACGTGACGACCGCGAGTGCCGCCGGATTGACCGAGATGGGCACCGGTTTCGACAGCTTCACCCCGGAGGCCCACGCCTTCGCCACCGAGGGCGTGAGCGCGATCGCGCAACAGAACCGCGCACAACTGCGCGCGGCAATGGTGGCCGGCGGCTTCACCCCATACGCCGGCGAATGGTGGCATTTCGACGGTCCCGGCGCGGGTGAGCGACGGCCCATCATCGATGTGCCCGTCACCTAATCTGGGAGGACCACCGGTGAATAGAGGAGTCATGCGTCTACACATCGTCGGGCCGCTGACGGCGGCCGTTCTGGTGCTCGGACTTGCCGGGTGCGGGACGAGCGACACCAAGCCTGCCCCCACCGCCACCGCCGGTACCTCCGGCGCGCAGGTGGAGATCGGCAACACCATCAACTACGGCTCGTTCGGCACCACCGCCGAAATCGACTGTGCCGAGGGCAAAGCCCTCAACATCGGCGGCTCCAACAACACGCTGACCGTGAAAGGCACCTGCTCCAGCGTGAACGTCGGCGGCGCGGACAACAAGCTGACCTTCGACCACGTGGACAAGTCGATCAGCGTGGTCGGCCTGAACAACACCGTGGTCTACAAGGACGGCGACCCCAAGGTCGACGATCTCGGGTCGGGCAACAAGATCAGCAAGAGCCCGTAGGCCCGTCCGATCAAGCCTGGGCGCCGTGCCGGCCGGCGCCGTCGGCGAAGCGCTTCGCTCCGGCGACCGACTCGGCGGCCACCGTCTGCAGGCTGGCGAACTCGAAATCCATTGCCGCCTGCTCGGATTCACCCCACTGCCGCATTGCCGAAAGACGATCTGCACGCAGGCACAACTGCGGCAGCGCGGCCAGTTCGGCAGCCAGTTCCTCGGCCGCCCGGCGGGCATCGCCTTTGGGCACTACCCGGTTGGCCAGGCCGATCGCCAGGGCCTCCGCGGCGTCCACCGCACGGCCGGTGAGGATGAGATCCATGGCACGGCTGTGCCCGATCAACCGCGGCAACCGGACGGTGCCGCCGTCGATCAGCGGAACCCCCCAGCGCCGGCAGAACACCCCGAACACGGCGTCCTCCTCGGCGATCCTCAGGTCGGCCCACAGCGCCAGTTCCAGGCCGCCGGCCACGGCGTAGCCACTCACCGCGGCGATCACCGGTTTTGACAACACCATCCGCGTCGGTCCCATCGGGCCCGGCCCGGTGCGGTGGGTCTGGTTCATCTCCGGTGTGCCGAAGGCCTTCAGATCGGCTCCGGCACAGAAAGTTCCGTTCTCCCCCCAGAGCACGGCGACGGCAGCCGTGTCGTCGTTGTCGAACTCGTCGAACGCGGCGTACAGCTGCGCCGCGGTGGGGCCGTCGACTGCGTTGCGGGCCTGCGGGCGGTCCATGATCACCGTAGTGACGGGTCCGTTGCGTTCCACCCGCACCGAATCGGTCCCCCCGGTCGCTTCTATCTCCCCTGCTTCCGCCGCTCCTGTCCCCCCGGTCGCTACGCTCCTGCCCGCCGAATCCGTCATCTCGCCTCCACCTTGTCGCGCAGCGCCACCAATTCCGCCGCGAAGTCCTGATACGCCCGCCGCAAGTCCGCACCCGGCCAGTCGGCGGGCACGAGTTCGGCGGGTAACACGGGGTCGGTGACCAGGTGCCGGACGATGCCCGCGGCGGCCACGAACCGCGCCGGCACATCGGCGGCGGCGTGCATCTCGGCCAGCAGGCGCCAACCCGTCTGAGACCACGCCTGCAGATCCCACAACAGCGACGCGAGCCCGGCCGGATCGTCGTCCCGCGAGTGCAGTACCCGAACCCGGTCCGCGGCAGGAACCGGCTGGGCCAGATTGTCCGGCCGCAGCCACAACCCCTCACGAAGTTCGCCGAACCTGTTCTGAACCAAAGTATTCCGCAGTTCCGCGCGGCTACGGGCATCAGCCCCCACGGCCGTGATCGCCAACGTGATCCAGTCGCCGTCCCAGGTCCGGATCTGCGGGGCGATGGCATCGTCCTGCCTGCGTTGCCGCGTGAGCAGCCGTTCCGACAGCCGGTAACCGTCGTCGGAGCGAACCAGATCGCCCGCGCCGACCATCCGGGTCAGCGCCACCCGCAGGGTGGCCTCCTTGATATCGAAATCCGATGTCAGATGGATCAATTCGGCCACCGAGGCCCAGGCGGGGTGCGCACCGAGCAGCACACTCAGCACCACCGACCGAGCCGTCAGGCGCAGCACCTCAGACCCCCGACGTGCGCCGGCCGTGATCCCCCAGCGGTTCGTCGCGGTGGCGCACCGCCTCGCGGAAGCCGTGCGCGGTCGCGTCGGCCACGAAGGCATGGCCCTCCGGCGTATGCCGGGCGATCCCGTCGAAGACCGTGCTGACCATCTGACTGGTGGCCACGCCCTGCTGCAACAGCGCGGTGTTGCAGGCCAGCTTGGCCATGATGAGCTGGTTGATCGGCATCGCAGCAATGCGCCCGACCAGCCGCTCGGTGCGCTCATCCAAGTCCGCCGGCTCAGGGGCCTCTACGGCCAGGCCCCATTCGGCCGCCTGCGCCCCGGTGAGGCAATCCCCGGTGAACAGCAGCCTTTTCGCGCGCTGGTCGCCGAGGCGGTGCGCCCACAGGCCCGCCGCCGGCACCCCCCAGACCCGCATCGGCGGGTAGCCGATCTTGGCGTCGGAGGCGGTGATCACCTGGTCGGCATGCAGCGCGATATCGGTGCCCCCGGCCACGCAGTAGCCGTGGATCTTGACCACCGTCGGTTTGTCGGCCCGCATCAGGCTGGAGAACCCCCGCACGAACCGGCTCATCATCTGGTAGTCGATCATCGGGTCCCAGGGCCGGTCGGGGAGATGGTTGACGGCCTGGGTCCGGCCGTCCAGCACGGTCCCGTCGTAACGGCCCGCCCCGCCCGCGGACGAGGTGCCGTCGGCGTAGGCGCTCAGATCGAATCCCGCACAGAACCCCTCCCCCGCACCGGAGACGAGGATGACGTGCACCGCCGGGTCAAGGTCGGCCTGTTCTACGCACGCCGCGAGCTCCAGCGGGGTATCGGCGACGATCGAGTTGCCCTTCTCCGGGCGGTTGAAGGTGATGCGGGCGACGCGATCGGTGACCTCGTAGGTCATCGTTTTCAGCGGCACTGTCTGCAGGCTCATCCTTTGACCAGGGCGCGCTCGATGATCGGCGACAGGTCCAGCCCGGCCGGCAGCGTGCCATAGGCTCCGCCCCACGCCCCGCCGAGCCGGCTGGCCAGGAACGCCTCCGCGACCGCGGGATGCCCGTGCCGGATCAACAGCGCGCCCTGCAGGGCAAGGCTGATGTCCTCGGCGATCTTTCGGGCCCGATACTCGATACCGTCGACATCGCCGAGTTGCGCCTTCAGCCCGGCGACGTGGGCATCCAGCCTGGGCTCGGAGGTCTGGGCCAGCTCGTCGAAAAGCACGTCGACGCATTCCGGTCGGGTTGCCATGGCACGCAACGTGTCCAGCGCACTGACGTTGCCCGATCCCTCCCAGATTCCCATCAGCGGGGCTTCGCGGTACAGCCTGGGCATACCGGATTCCTCGGCGTAGCCGTTGCCACCGAAGCATTCCATGGCTTCGGCGGCATGTGGGGTCGCGCGCTTGCACACCCAGTACTTCGCCGCGGCCAAACCGATACGGCGCAACAGGGTTTCGCGTTCGTCACCACGTACCGCGGCGTCGGTGGCCCCGGCCATCCGCATGGCCAGCATGGTGGCGGCTTCGGCCTCGACGGCCAGGTCGGCCAGCACGTTGCGCATCAGCGGCTGGTCGATCAGATAGGCGCCGAAGGCCTTGCGGTGCTGGGCATGGTGCACGGCACGGGTCAGGCCGGTGCGCATGCTGGTGGCGCTGCCCAGGGTGCAGTCCAGCCGAGTCAGGTTGACCATCTCGATGATCGTCTTGACGCCGCGACCTTCCTCGCCCACCAGCCATACGGTCGCGTCGTCGTACTCGATCTCGCTGGAGGCGTTGGCGTGATTGCCCAGCTTGTCCTTGAGCCGCTGGATGAACATCCGGTTGCGGCTGCCGTCCGGCAGCACCCGGGGCAGGAAGAAACAGCTGAGCCCGGTTGGGGCCTGTGCCAGCACCAGGAAGATATCGCCCATCGGGGCCGAGGTGAACCACTTGTGGCCGCGCAGCGTGTAGCTGCCGTCGCCGTTGGGGGTGGCTTGGGTGGTACCGGCGCGCACGTCGGAACCGCCCTGCTTCTCGGTCATCGACATACCCGCGGTGAGACCGGCTTTGGTGGCGGGGACCTTCAGTTCCGGGTCGTAGACCCGGCTGGTCAGCAGCGGCTCGTACACCGCCGCTAGCTCGGGATTGCAGCGCAGCGCCGGCACCACGGCATAGGTCATCGAGATGGGACAGACGTGGCCCGGCTCGGGAGTCCAGACCGACATCTTGGCCGCCCGCACCACATGGGCACCCGGCCGGTCATCGGCCCATGGCGCGGCGTGCAGTCCGTGGTTGACCGCCGCATTCATCAGCTCGTGGTAGGCGGGGTCGTATTCGACCTCGTCGACGCGATGGCCGTAGCGGTCGTGGGTGTGCAGGATCGGGACGTTGCGGTCGGCCAGGTCACCCCAGCGCTGAGCGCGCCGGCTGCCCCCGAGCGCGCCGACCTCGTGCACCTCGTCGATGCCCCATTCACCGCCCTCCCGGATGAGCGCTTCGGCCAGCGCAGGGAAGGTGGCGGCGTTGTAGTTCTCCAGCGGCGGGACCTGATTGGTCACGAGATGGGTATCCGGCATTCCTCCACTGTTACATTTTGCCGACAACTGCACAAGATCTGTAATGTGACGGTCGTGAAGCCCAACTCCGTCGTCCGTGCCGCCGATCTGGAACTGCGCCTGGAGCCGGTACCCGACAGCTCCGCGCGCACCGGCGTACACACCCTCACCGAGTTCGGTGGTCTGGAGCTCGGCATCTGGGAGATGACGCCCGGGGTGATGACCGACGTCGAGGCCGACGAGGTGTTCGTCGTGCTGTCCGGCGCGGCGACAGTCGAATTCGCGGACGGCACCGCACCATTGGCGCTCGGGCCCGGTGACGTGGTGCGATTGGCAGCGGGAGCCGAGACGGTGTGGACCGTGACCGAGACCCTGCGCAAGGTCTACTTGGCCGGGTGAGCGGCGAAGAACTGCCATAGCCGGTCGGTGGCGAACCCCGGCCACTCATGGCCGCCGCCGTCGACCGTCATCAGCGTCACCCCGCGTCCATCGGCACATTCGGCCACCGACGTGGTGACCGATCCATCGACGGTGACCGCGGGCGCAGCACACTGATCGACGTTGCGCCAGAACGTGTTCACCGTCGGCACCGACGGCCCGTCGATATGCGCGAAGCCCTCACCCCGGCCGCCGCCGTAACGGATCCGGCTGTCCGCAGTGCCGTGGATGTGCAGCACCGACGTCGGGCGCGGGGCCGGGCAGGGATCCAACTGCGTCGCGGAGTCCGGGCCGATCGCGGCGAAGATCGCGGTGTGGCAGGCCAGGGCGTACGTCATCATTCCGCCGTTGCTGATCCCGGTGGCGTATACCCGCTTCGGATCGACATCGACCTGACGGGCGGTATCGCTGACGGCCGCGGCGACGAAACCGACGTCATCGACACCATCGGCGGCCGACCGTCCGCAACAGCCGCCGCCCGCGTTCCAGGCGCGGCCCAGTCCGTCGGGGTAGGCGACCGCGAATTTCGCGATGTCGGCCAACCGATCCCAGCCATAGGCTCGCTCGGCCTGGGCGGCACTGCCGAACCCGCCGTGCAACATGACCACCAGCGGAGCCTGGGCGGGCAGCCCGTCCGGGACGTATAGCAGGTAGGTGCGGTCCCCCAGATGGTGCACGGTGGATCCGGCGGCCGCCGCGCTGAGTCCGGTGCAGCCCGCGGTCAGCAGGGCCACCGCCAGCAACGCGGCCAGGCGCACGGGCCTAGACGTTCTCGCGGAGGAAGGCGATATCGTCCTTGCGGCCCTCTTCGGAGGTCTCGCAGATGACGGGCGCGGCGGCGGCCTTCACGACGGCGGCCAGCAGTTGCGGATCGATCTGTCCCAGACCGAAATTGGCATGCCGGTCGGCGCCCGAACCGGCCGCGTCCCTGGAGTCGTTGCAGTGCACCAGGTCGATACGTCCCGTGATGGCCTGGATCCGCTCCACCGCGTCGATCAGGGCCTCCCCCGCCGCCCACGCGTGGCAGGTGTCCAGGCAGAAGCCGATTCCCTTGTCACCGATGTGATCCCACAACCGGGCGATGGTGTCGAACTGGCGGGCCATGGCGTGATCACCGCCGGCGGTGTTCTCCAGGTACACCGGCACGTCGGTGTTGAGTGCGTCCAGGGCCTTGACCCAACGCTCGAATCCGGCCTCGATGTCCTTGTCGTCGGCATGTCCGCCGTGCACGATGACGGCGGTGGCGCCGATCGCCGCGGCGGCGTCACACGTATCCTGCAGGATCTTGCGCGAGGGAATGCGCACCTTGTTGTTCGCCGACGCGACGTTGATCAGGTAGGGCGCGTGGACGTACAGCGGAACCGCGGAGGCACGCAGCGTTTCGGCATCCTCACGCGGCGCCGGCTTCTTCCAGCTCTGCGGGTTGCCGAGGAAGAACTGCACCACGTCGGCGCCGTCTGCGGTGGCGGCGGCCAGGGGATCTGCATTGTCGACATGCGAACCGATGAGCACGCCGTCCAGTCTAGGTGCGTGGCCCGACAGCGCCCGCGTCGAGCGTGAATCCGCTGCGCCGCAGACTCCGATTTTCCGCAGAAGTTTCACACTCGATTTCTCAGAGCTGTCACAACCGAGGCGGCCTGAGACTTCAATCATGGGAGACCCGTTCCTCGGCAGCGAAGCCTTGGCATCCGGGGCGTTGAACTCCCACACGCTGCGCACCCGTTTCACGGCCGTCTATCCGAACGTCTACGTCGACAGCGCTCTCACGGCGAGCAGCCGGGCCCAGGCCGCATGGTTGTGGTCGAAGCGGCGCGCCATCATCGCCGGTAACTCCGCCGCCGCCCTGCACCGCGCGCCATGGGTCGGGGCACACGAGCCCGCCGAGCTCATTCACGACAACCGACACCCCCCACGAGGCATCCGAACCTTCGCTGACCGTATCGAGCAGGACGAGATCGTGGAGATCGGCGGTATGCCCGTGTGTTCTCCGGTCCGCGCCGCGCTCGACATCGGCTGCCGGCGTCCACTCGACGCTGCCGTCGCCGCGATCGACGCCCTGGCCCATGCGACCCACCTGGAGTTCGTCGCGGTCGAGACGCTGGCGGCGCGGTACCCCGGCCGGCGCGGACTGCGGAACGTCAGGCGAGCGCTCGAGCTGGTCGATGCCGGAGCCGAGTCTCCGCGCGAAACCTGGCTGCGGTTGCTGATCATCCGGGCCGGATTTCCACGGCCCCAGACGCAGATCACCGTTCGCGACGAGTACGGCTATCCGTTCGCCCGGGTGGACATGGGCTGGGAGAACCTCAAGATCGGGGCCGAGTACGACGGCGGTCAGCACCGCGTCGACCCGGAGGTCTTCGCCCGCGACATCCACCGCCTGGAGGCATTGGCGAACCTCGGCTGGGTCATCGTCCGGGTGACGAAGCGCGACCCCGAGCGCGGCATCATCAACCGTCTCAACCGAGCCTTCGCCCGCCGAGTGTGAATCCCCTGCGGCGCAAACGCTTCCACATCGCAGACGTTTCACACTCGACGCACGAAAAAGGCCCCCACGCGACGTGGGGGCCTCTTCCGTACGAACTAGCGGTAGTCCGAGTAACCGTAATCGTCCAGCGGCACGGCAGCACCGGTGCTCTGGCCGAAGTCCGGGCTGTAGTACTGATCCTCGTAAGACGGGATCGTGTACGCCGCAGCGCGGGCCTCTTCGGTCGGCTGCACCTGGATATCGCGGTAACGGGCGATGCCGGTACCGGCCGGGATCAACTTACCGATGATCACGTTCTCCTTCAGACCCTGCAGCTTGTCGCTGCGGCAGTTGATCGCCGCATCGGTCAGCACGCGCGTGGTCTCCTGGAACGACGCCGCCGACAGCCACGAATCCGTGGCCAGCGACGCCTTGGTGATACCCATCAGCACCGGACGTCCGGCCGCGGGCTCGCCGCCCTCGGCCACCACGCGACGGTTCTCGACCTCGAACTCGGCACGCTCGGTCAGCGACCCGGGCAGGAACTCCGTCGCACCCGAATCGATGATCGTGACGCGGCGCAGCATCTGCCGGACGATGACCTCGATGTGCTTGTCGTGGATCGACACACCCTGGGCCCGGTAGACCTCCTGGACCTCCTTGACGAGGTGGATCTGCACCTCGCGCGGGCCCTGCACACGCAGCACCTCGTGCGGATCGGCAGCACCCTCCATGAGCTGCTGGCCCACGGTGACGTGGTCACCGTCGGAGAGCAGACGCTCGGAGCCGTCGTCGTGCTTGAACACCTTCAGGCGCTGGCGGCGGGTGAGCTTGTCGTAGACAACCTCTTCGCTGCCGTCGTCGGGAACGATGGTGATCTTGTAGAACTTGTCCGTCTCTTCGAGCCGGACCCGTCCCGTGACGTCCGCGATCGGGGCACGGTTCTTCGGCACGCGGGCCTCGAACAGTTCCTGCACACGGGGCAGACCGCCGACGATATCGGCGCCACCGGTCACACCACCCTGGTGGAAGGTACGCATGGTCAGCTGCGTGCCGGGCTCACCGATGGACTGCGCGGCGACGATACCGACGGCCTCGCCGATGTCGACGAGCTTGCCGGTGGCCATCGAGCGGCCGTAGCACATGGCACACACACCGGTACCCGTGGTGCAGGTCAGCACGGAGCGGACCTTCACCTCGGTGATACCGGCCGCCAGCAGGGCATCGATCGCCGGGTCACCCAGGTCGTGGCCACGGGCGACGACGACGTTGCCGTCGGCGTCCACCGCGTCGGTGGCCAGGGTGCGGGCGTACGCCGAGGTCTCGATGTGCTGATCGCGCACCAGGGAACCGTCGGCCTGCTTCTCGGCGAGAGTGACGTTGATACCACGCTCGGTCTCACAGTCGTTCTCGCGCACGATGACGTCCTGCGACACGTCCACCAGACGACGGGTCAGGTAACCCGAGTCGGCGGTACGCAGCGCGGTGTCGGCCAGACCCTTACGGGCACCGTGGGTGTTGATGAAGTACTCCAGCACGGTCAGGCCCTCGCGGAACGAGGACTTGATCGGACGCGGGATGTACTCACCCTTCGGGTTGGTCACCAGACCCTTCATGCCCGCCAGGGTGCGGGTCTGGGTCAGGTTGCCCGTCGCGCCGGACTTCACGATCGTGATGATCGGGTTGTCCTCGGGGTAGTACGCCTCCAGCGCCTTACCGACCTCTTCGGTGGCCTGCTGCCAGATCTTCACCAGCTCGCCGTTGCGCTCGTCGTGGTTGAGCTTGCCGCGCTGGTACTGCTTCTCGATCGAGTCGGCCTCGCCCTCGTAGCGCTCCAGGATCTCCTGCTTCTGCGGGGGAACCAGCACGTCGGCCATCGACACGGTGACACCCGAACGGGTGGCCCAGTAGAAGCCGGCGTCCTTGAGCTTGTCCACGGTCTGCGCGACGACGATCATCGGGTACCGCTCGGCAAGATCGTTGATGATCGACGCCTGGGCCTTCTTGAACATCTGCGCGTTGACGAAGGGGTAGCCCTTCGGCAGCAACTCGTTGAACAGCACGCGACCCAGGGTGGTCTCCGCGGTCCAGGCGTCGCCGGGCTTCCAGCCGTCTTCGAACAGCTCGGCCTCGACCGCGGCCGGCGGACGCTGCTGCGTCAGCCGCACCTTGATCTTGGCCCGCACCGACAGCGCACCGCGGTCCAGGGCCATGATGGCCTCGGCCGGGCTGCTGTACGCACCGGTCTCCGGGGTGTCCGTGGCGGCCGGCGTGTATTCGCCGGTATCGCCGGGGATCTCGGTGGTCAGGAAGAACAGCCCGGTCACCATGTCCAGACGCGGCATGGCCAGCGGGCGGCCCGACGCGGGCGACAGGATGTTGTTCGAGGACAGCATCAGGATGCGGGCCTCGGCCTGCGCCTCGGCGCTCAGCGGCAGGTGCACTGCCATCTGGTCACCGTCGAAGTCGGCGTTGAACGCCTCACACACCAACGGGTGCAGCTGGATGGCCTTGCCTTCCACCAGCTGCGGCTCGAAGGCCTGGATACCGAGGCGGTGCAGGGTGGGTGCACGGTTCAGCAGCACCGGGTGCTCGGCGATGACCTCTTCGAGGACATCCCACACCTGGGGACGCTGACGCTCGACCATGCGCTTGGCGCTCTTGATGTTCTGCGCGTGGTTCAGGTCGACCAGACGCTTCATCACGAACGGCTTGAACAGCTCGAGTGCCATCAGCTTGGGCAGACCGCACTGGTGCAGCTTGAGCTGCGGGCCGACGACGATGACCGAACGGCCCGAGTAGTCGACGCGCTTACCGAGCAGGTTCTGACGGAACCGGCCCTGCTTGCCCTTGAGCAGATCGGACAGCGACTTGAGCGGACGGTTGCCCGGACCCGTGACGGGCCGGCCACGACGGCCGTTGTCGAACAGCGCGTCCACCGACTCCTGAAGCATGCGCTTCTCGTTGTTGACGATGATCTCGGGTGCGCCGAGGTCGATCAGTCGCTTGAGCCGGTTGTTGCGGTTGATCACGCGGCGGTACAGGTCGTTCAGGTCGGAGGTGGCGAAGCGGCCACCGTCGAGCTGAACCATCGGGCGCAGCTCCGGCGGGATCACCGGAACGGCGTCGAGCACCATGCCCATCGGGGAGTTGCGGTTCATCTGGAACGCCGCGACGACCTTCAGACGCTTCAGGGCGCGAAGCTTCTTCTGGCCCTTGCCGTTCTTGATGGTGTCGCGCAGCGACTCGGCCTCGGCGTCGATGTCGAAGCTCTCGATGAGCTTCTTGATCGACTCCGCGCCCATGGCGCCGGTGAAGTACTCGCCGTAGCGGTCCTGCAGCTCGCGGTAGAGCACCTCGTCCACGATGAGCTGCTTGGGAGCCAGCTTGGTGAAGGTGGTCCAGATCTCGTCGAGCCGGTCCAGCTCACGCTGGGTCCGGTCGCGCAGCTGGCGCATCTCACGCTCGCCGCCGTCGCGCACCTTGCGGCGCACGTCGGACTTGGCGCCCTCGGCCTCCAGCTCGGCCAGGTCGGCTTCGAGCTTCTGCGCCCGGGCCTCCAGGTCGGCGTCGCGCTGATCCTCGACGGCCTTCTTCTCGACGACCATCTCGGCTTCGAGCGTGGACAGCTCGTTGTGGCGCATCTCCGTGTCGACGGAGGTGATCACGTAGGCCGCGAAGTAGATGATCTTTTCCAGATCCTTCGGGGCCAGGTCCAGCAGGTAGCCCAGACGGCTGGGCACACCCTTGAAGTACCAGATGTGCGTGACGGGCGCGGCCAGCTCGATGTGGCCCATCCGCTCACGACGCACCTTGGCGCGAGTGACCTCGACGCCGCAGCGCTCACAGATGATGCCCTTGAAGCGCACACGCTTGTACTTGCCGCAGTAGCACTCCCAGTCGCGAGTCGGTCCGAAGATCTTCTCGCAGAACAGGCCGTCCTTCTCGGGCTTGAGCGTGCGGTAGTTGATGGTCTCCGGCTTCTTGACCTCGCCGAAGGACCAGTTGCGGATGTCGTCCGCGGTCGCGAGACCGATACGGAGTTCATCGAAGAAGTTGACGTCTAGCACGTAACTCCCTTTCCCCTTTCGGGACTAGAAAAACACTGCGTTCAATGACGGCTCGCGCAAGCGCTCGCCGCTAGGCCAGGTCCTCGACCGAAGCGGATTCGTTGCGGGACAGGTTGATTCCGAGGTTTGCAGCGGCACGCTCCAAGTCCTCGTCGTCACCGTCACGCATCTCGATCGCGGCTCCGTCGGAAGACAGGACCTCGACGTTGAGGCACAGCGACTGCAACTCTTTGAGAAGCACCTTGAACGACTCCGGGATACCGGGTTCGGGGATGTTCTCGCCCTTGACGATCGCCTCGTAGACCTTGACGCGACCCACCGTGTCGTCGGACTTGATGGTGAGCAGCTCCTGCAGCGTGTACGCCGCACCGTAGGCCTGCATGGCCCAGCACTCCATCTCACCGAACCGCTGACCACCGAACTGCGCCTTACCACCGAGCGGCTGCTGGGTGATCATCGAGTACGGACCGGTGGAGCGGGCGTGGATCTTGTCGTCCACCAGGTGGTGCAGCTTCAGGATGTACATGTAGCCGACCGTCACCGGGTATGGGAACGGCTCGCCGGAACGCCCGTCGAACAGACGCGCCTTACCGTCGGCATTGACCATGACCTCGCCGTCGCGGTTCGGCAGCGTCGAGCCGAGGATGCCCTGCAGCTCACCCTCACGGGCACCGTCGAACACCGGGGTGGACACGATGCTGTCCGCCGGAACGCTGAGCAGTTCCTCGGGCAGGTTGCTCGCCCACTCAGGAGTTCCGTTGGCGACATCGATGTTCCAGCCGGCCTTGGCCACCCACCCGAGGTGGGTTTCCAGGATCTGGCCGATGTTCATACGACGCGGCACACCGTGGGTGTTCAGGATGATGTCCACCGGGGTGCCATCAGGCATGAACGGCATGTCCTCGACCGGCAGGATCTTGCCGATGACGCCCTTGTTGCCGTGGCGTCCGGCGAGCTTGTCGCCGTCGGAGATCTTGCGCTTCTGAGCCACGTAGACGCGGACCAGCTCGTTGACGCCGGCGGGCAGCTCGTCGTCATCCTCGCGGGAGAACACGCGGATGCCGATGACCTTGCCCGACTCGCCGTGCGGGACCTTCAGCGAGGTGTCGCGGACTTCGCGGGCCTTCTCACCGAAGATGGCGCGCAGCAGACGCTCTTCCGGGGTCAGCTCGGTCTCACCCTTGGGCGTGACCTTGCCGACCAGGATGTCGCCGTCGCGGACCTCGGCACCGATGCGGATGATGCCGCGCTCGTCGAGATCGGCCAGCACCTCGTCGGAGACGTTCGGGATGTCCCGGGTGATCTCCTCGGCGCCCAGCTTGGTGTCGCGGGCATCGATCTCGTGCTCTTCGATGTGAATCGAGGTGAGCACGTCCTCTTCCACCAGACGGTTGGAGAGGATGATCGCGTCCTCGTAGTTGTGGCCCTCCCACGGCATGATCGCCACGAGCAGGTTCTTGCCCAGGGCCATCTCACCGTTCTCGGTGCAGGGACCGTCGGCGAGCACCTGGCCCACCTCGACCCGCTGCCCGTGATCCACGATCGGGCGCTGGTTGGCGCACGTGCCGTGGTTGGAGCGGTTGAACTTGCGCAGCACGTAGCTACGACGGGTGCCGTCGTCGGCCATCACGGTGATGTAGTCGGCGGAGACCTCCTCGACCACACCGGCCTTCTCGGTGACGACCACGTCGCCGGCATCGATGGCTGCCCGCAGCTCCATACCGGTACCGACCAGCGGGGCCTCGCTGCGCACCAGCGGAACAGCCTGGCGCTGCATGTTGGCACCCATCAGGGCACGGTTGGCGTCGTCGTGCTCGAGGAACGGGATCATCGCGGTCGCGACCGACACCATCTGGCGCGGCGAGACGTCCATGTAGTCCACGTCGGCGGCGGAGACGAACTCGACCTCGCCACCCTTACGGCGGACCAGGATCTTGTCCTCGGTGAACCGGCCGTCGCCGTCCAGCGGCGAGTTGGCCTGCGCCACGACGTGGCGGTCCTCCTCGTCGGCGGTCAGGTAGTCGATCTGGTCACTGACCTGGCCGTCGATCACCTTGCGGTACGGGGTCTCGATGAAGCCGAACGGGTTCACCCGGGCGTACACCGACAGCGACCCGATCAGGCCGATGTTCGGGCCTTCCGGGGTCTCGATCGGGCACATCCGGCCGTAGTGGCTGGAGTGCACGTCGCGAACCTCGAGGCCGGCGCGCTCACGGGACAGACCGCCGGGGCCCAGCGCCGACAGGCGGCGCTTGTGGGTCAGACCCGACAGCGGGTTGTTCTGGTCCATGAACTGCGACAGCTGCGACGTTCCGAAGAACTCCTTGATCGCCGCCACGACGGGACGGATGTTGATCAGGGTCTGCGGCGTGATCGCCTCGACGTCCTGGGTGGTCATCCGCTCGCGGACGACGCGCTCCATACGCGACAGGCCGACCCGGATCTGGTTCTGGATCAGCTCGCCGACGGTACGCAGACGACGGTTTCCGAAGTGGTCGATGTCGTCGACCTCGACGGGCACCTCGACGCCGTCGGGCGCCGTCATGCTGGTCTGGCCCTCGTGCAGGCGCACCAGGTACTCGATGGTGGCCGCGATGTCCTCGGGGGTCAGCGTCGAGTTGGTGATCGGCTGCCCGGCGTTGAGGCCGAGCTTCTTGTTGACCTTGTAGCGGCCGACGCGGGCCAGGTCGTAGCGCTTCTCCTTGAAGAACAGATTCTCCAGCAGGGTCTGCGCGGACTCCTTGGTCGGCGGCTCGCCCGGGCGCAGCTTCCGGTAGATGTCCAGCAGCGCCTCATCGGTGCCGGCGGTGTTGTCCTTCTCCAGCGTGCCCATCATGATCTCGGAGAAGCCGAAGCGCTCCACGATCTGCTCGTTGGTCCAGCCCAGCGCCTTGAGCAGCACGGTGACCGGCTGACGGCGCTTGCGGTCGATACGCACACCGACGGTGTCGCGCTTGTCGACGTCGAACTCCAGCCACGCACCGCGGCCCGGGATGACCTTCACACTGTGCAGGTCCTTCTCGGTGGCCTTGTCGATCGAGGAGTCGAAGTACACGCCCGGCGACCGGACCAGCTGCGACACGACGACACGCTCGGTGCCGTTGATGATGAAGGTGCCCTTGTCGGTCATCATCGGGAAGTCACCCATGAAGACCGTCTGGCTCTTGATCTCACCGGTGTTGTTGTTGATGAACTCGGCCGTGACGAACAGCGGGGCCGCGTACGTCATGTCCTTGTCTTTGCACTCGTCGACCGGCGCCTTGACCTCGTCGAAGCGCGGATCGGAGAAGCTCAGCGACATGGAGCCGGAGAAGTCCTCGATCGGCGAGAGTTCGGCGAGCACCTCTTCGAGGCCACCCACCGGGTTGGCGAGGTCACCGCGGGCGATGGCCTTGGTGCGCCACTGCTCGGATCCGACCAGCCATTCGAACGAATCGATCTGAACGTCAAGCAGCCCCGGAACCTCGAGTGGTTCACGGAGCTTCGCGAACGAAATTCGGTTAGGCGCTCCCGGTACGGAGTTGGAAATATCGGACTTGCTCTGGCGAGAGACTGCCAAGATGCACCCTTCCAGCAACTGATGCGACCTTTTGGAAGGGCTGTTCGCCGGTCCTTTTTGGCCGCTGTAATCTGCATCGGTTCGGCTGGCGTTCTCACAGTCCGAAACCTCTGGACACACGGCACGCGTCTAGGTCACTGAGCAGGACTCAGGCTAAGACCACAGTGTCAAGTGCGGGTGAGGGGTGGGCAGGATGCAGCCAGCGCAACGTCCAACGATAGCGCACGTCCGCCTGTTCTTCAAACAACATCCTTCGACCACCGCGTGTGATATCGGTTGGGCGCTGGCTGGCGTCCTCAATCCGTGCACACATGCTGCCCAACAGACTGGCCCGTTTGGGCGCTTCCGTCAAGACTTCACACGCGGTTTGCTGCGCACTTTTGGATAGTAGCGGGCACCACCGACACGAGCGCGCTTCAGAGGGCTGTGAGGAAGATCACATCAGTGTGCTCGGCGCCGAGTGGTGCGAAACGACAACGGCCGGCGGGACCGTGATCGGTCCCGCCGGCCGGCGCCGTTCTGCTTACTGCTCGGTGGCCTGGGGTATCGAGGCCGTCGGGAACTCCTCGTCGTGGCTTTCCTGATGAGCGACGTGCCGGTGTGGCTCGCCGGCGAACTCATGGCTCTTGAACTGATGAGTGCCGTCGAGATCGTCGAGGATCGCGGCCTGCGCGGCCGGGGGCAGCGTGTGCAGGATCTCGCGCACCCGGGCCTGACGACGCGCCACACCCTTACGCTCAGGCATCCCCGGCGTCGCAATCAGCTGCGGCGGCACACCCTCGATCTCCTCCACACCACCATCGCTCTGACCGGCATCCATCATCGCCTGCTCCGCCGCCGCAGTCGCCTCGTCCTTCTCCTCGGACATACCGATCGGACCGATACGACGACCATTGAGGAACTGCTTGACCACCGGCTCCTCCGAGGTCAACAACACCTCACGCGGACCGAACATCACCAAATGCTTGCGGAACAACATGCCGATGTTGTCCGGCACCGTCCGCGCAATATTGATGTTGTGCGTCACGATCAACACCGTCGCATCGATCTGGGCATTGATATCGATGAGCAACTGCGACAGATACGCCGTACGGACCGGATCCAGACCCGAGTCCGGCTCATCACACAAGATGATCTGCGGATCCAACACCAACGCCCGCGCCAAACCGGCACGCTTGCGCATACCACCGGAGATCTCACCGGGGAACTTGTGCCCATCATTGGGCATACCCACCAGCTCGAGCTTCTCCATCACGATCTTGCGGATATCGGACTCGGACTTCTTGGTGTGCTCCCGCAACGGGAACGCGGTGTTGTCATAAATGTTCATCGACCCGAACAGCGCACCGTCCTGAAACAGCACACCGAACAACGTCCGGATCTCGTAGAGCTCCTTGGCCGAGCACTCCAAGATGTTGGTCCCATCGATGACGATCGAACCCTTCTCCGGGCGCAACAAACCGATCAACGACTTCAAGAACACCGACTTACCGGTACCCGAAGGCCCCAGCAACACGCTGACCTCACCCTCAGGAACCTTCAGCGTGACGTCTTCCCAAATCTTCGACGACCCGAACGACTTACTCAGTCCAGTTACGTCGATTGCGACGCCCATACGGTTTCCTTCCGACTACGACCCACCGCGCCACGTGCTACCCCGCCTGTGGCTTGAGTCACTGTAGCGCACGGCTGATTTCAGCAACACAGAAGTGAGTTGGCAAACAGGCCTGTCGACGACGATGGGCCGGGTCGTTACCGACCCGGCCCATCAACGAGGCTGAAACTACTTGACGGTGACCGATGCGCCGGCGGCCTCGAGCTTGGCCTTGGCGTCCTCGGCGGCTTCCTTGGTGACCTTCTCCAGCAGCGGCTTGGGGGCGCCGTCGACCAGGTCCTTGGCTTCCTTCAGACCCAGGCCGGAAACGATCTCACGGACGACCTTGATGACGCCGATCTTCTTGTCGCCGGCACCCTCGAGGATGACGTCGAACTCGGACTGCTCCTCGGCGGCCTCGGCGGCAGCGCCACCAGCGGCGGGGGCGGCCGCAACGGCGACCGGAGCGGCGGCGGTGACGTCGAAGGTGTCCTCGAACACCTTCACGAACTCAGAGAGCTCGAGCAGGGTCAGTTCCTTGAAGGCGTCGATGAGTTCTTCGGTGGACAGCTTTGCCATGGTGATTCCTTATCTCTATGGGTGGTGGTGGTTTGTTGGTCTCAGGCGGCAGTGTCTGCCGAACCCTCTGAGGCCTTCTTCTCTTGCAGAGCTGCGGCCAGGCGGGCGACCTGGGACGCGGGCGCGACGAACAGCGCAGCGGCCTGGGACTGCTTGGCCTTCAGGGCGCCGGCGACGCGCGACAGGAGCACCTCGCGGGACTCCAGATCGGCGATCCGCTCGACCTCGGATACGGACAGCGCCTTGCCGTCCATGTAGCCGCCCTTGATGACGAGCGCCTTGTTGTCCTTGGCGAACTTCTTGATCGCCTTGGCAGCGTCGACGGGCTCGCCGTTGATGAACGCGATGGCGGTCGGACCGGTGAAGAGGTCGTCCAGACCCTCGATCCCGGCCTCGGACGCCGCACGCTTCACCAAGGTGTTCTTGGCGACGGTGTACGTCGTTCCGTCGCCCAGCGACCTGCGCAGCTCGGCAAGGTTGGACACCTTCAGGCCGCGGTACTCGGTGACGACGGTGGCCGTCGCCTCCTTGAACTTCTCGGCGATGTCGGCGACCGCGGTGGCCTTGTCAGCGTTGGCCATGCTTGCCTCCTCGTGATGGTTGGGATGTCCACCAACCGCCAGAGCCCGGATGGGCGGCAAAAGGGCCTGAAATCACAAACGCCCCGACACAGGACAGGTCGGGGCGCACAGGAAATACTGTTACCTCGTCCTCCTGCGTGGGCCGCCCGGAAATCCGGGACCTTCAACCGATTGCTCGGTGACCGACGGTCTTCGGTGGAACCCGACAAGGATAGCGGACTCACGGCCGATCAGCCAAAACGAGCGCCACCGGTACCGCAGCGCTGTGCGATGGGGGACGCACTCACCTGGCCAGGGCCAGCGCGGCGGCCCCCACCAGTCCGGCGTCCCCGCCGAGTGCGGCGGGGACCACGCGGAGATCCCGCAGGAACGACAGTCCGGCGTAGGTGTGCAGCGCCGCCCGCAGCGGATCGAAGAGCAGAGCTCCCGACTTGGCCACCCCGCCACCGATGACGACAAGGTCCAGATCGCAGGTCGCCGCGACCCCGGCGATCATCATCGCCACCCCGGTCGCGCCCCGGCGGAACGCCTTGAGCGCGATCTCGTCACCTGCGACGGCGGCGTCGGCCAACACTTTCGCGTCGGCGCCGGGCGGGGCCGCCCAACCGTTTTCCCGCGCCCAGCGCACCAGATGCGGGCCCGACGCCACGGTCTCGACACAACCCCGGCCCCCGCACGTGCACGGCTCGCCGTCCGGTTCGACGATGACGTGACCGATGTGGCCGGCATTGCCGGTGCGCCCGTCGTACGGGGCGCCGTCGAGCACCAGTCCCCCGCCGATGCCCGTCGAGACCACCATGCCCAGCAGGAATTGCGCGCCGACCCCGGCGCCGCGCCACTGCTCGCCGAGCGCCATACACAGTCCGTCACCCCCGAGCCGTACCGGGGCGCCGGTCAGCTGCCGAGTCCGCTCGACGACCGGGAATGCTTGCCAGCCAGTGATATTGATGGGGCTGACCGTTCCGGAGTGCAGGTCGACGGGGCCGGCGGAGCTGATGCCGACACCGTGCACCGGGCCGCCGGCGCGGTCCAGTGCATCGCGGATCAGATGCGCGGCGACCTCCCATACGGTGTCCGCGTCGGCGTGTGGGGTGGGCTGCTGCGCGCGGTGCGTGAGCGTGCCCGCCGCATCGACCAGCCCGACGGCGATCTTGGTGCCGCCGACGTCGAGCGCGAGGGTGAGTGCCATCAGGTGCCCATCTCTATCAGGTGACACCGATCTGCTCGCCGAGGCATGGTCTGTCTGCCATGGCGGTCAATGCCGGTGGGTGTTGTCGGGTTGGCGCGGGTCTCCGGGATGCTCGTAACCCGGCGCCAGCCGGACCAGCTCCGCGCAGCGCGTGTCCAGCCAGTGCCGGAACACCCGTCTGCGGTCGGCCGCCCGCAGATGAGCGGTGACCGCGGGCCGCGCCTGCTCCAGTGCGATCGCTGTGCGGCGCGGGCCGAATCGGGTCGGGTTACGTTCGTGGTAAGCCGCGATATCGGCTTCGGAGACCTCGACCGCCGCGGTGATCCGCGCGAAAACGGCACGGGCGTGCGGTGATTCGAGCACCGCGGCGCCGATGCTGCCGATCTCCAGTCGTGCCGCCGGGTCGGGCAGCACATCGTGCAGGGCCGGCGGATCGGCTCCGCCTTGCTCACCGGCCACCACCGCCTCGGCCACCAACAGCTGGGTCAGCCAGCGGCGCAGCTGTCTGCCCTCGCTTGTTCCCGGCCGGGGCAATGCGGCAGCCCGCGATCCCGCCCGCAGCCGACGTTCGCGTTCGTCGACAGCGGTTTCCGGGATCGGCGTACCGGCCACCCAGGCCACCGCCGTCATGGCAGCACCCGTATCTCGACCGCCGGCGAGTACACCAGCCGGCCCGCGCAGGCCACCCTGACCAGCGCCCACCACCGGCCCGGATCCAGCCAGGGCGGCGGGGCGACGTCGAAGTCCAGTTGCCGAGTCCCGCGCGCGGGTACCTCTGTCCCGACGGCCGGCGGACCCAACCATTCCCAGGTTTCCCACGGACTGATGAGGTGAGCTTCGACGGCCAGGTCGGCGCCCGCATCGGTACCGACGGTGACCGACAGCGCCGCGCGGCCGCCGGCGCGCACGCTCACCGGTTCGGGCCCTGAGACCAGCCGCAGTATCTCGTCATCCGTTGTTGCCTGGATCGACACGATGCAGACATCCTCGACGACCTGATGCCACGCCGCGGGCAGCCCGCGTCCGCCCGCGGCAAGTTCCGCGCGGACGGGATAGAGACCGCGCGGGATGCCCGCCGGTACCGTCACCCCGACCTCGGCCTCCAGGTACTCCCCCGGCGGCAGCACGAAGGACAGGTCGGCCGGCTCGGCGATCCAGCCGGGCGGCATGACCAACCGGACCCGGCCGTGCAGCGCCGCATCCGTACAGTCACTGGACGCGGTGAGACGAAGGCGCACAACGGTATCCGACTCAGCCACGAGATGGCTGGGATGCAGATGTGCCACCAGCGGCAAACCCCCCAATGGCGCGGGACCACGGTTGTGCAACCAGTAGCGCGCATAGAGCGGTTGGGCGTACTCGGCCTCCGGGGCCAGCGTCTGCTGATCGGCGTTGGCGATCCGGATCCCGTCCAGCCGGCCGCGCAGGGTGGCGATCTGATAGCCGTGCAGCGTCGTGGTCGCCGGACCGGACGGCCGTTCCAGCAGATCCGCCTCGGTCAGCGCCGAGACACTGCAGATACCCGATCGGACCACGAATTCTGCGCTCCGGCCGTGCGTTTCGACGAGGCGAAGGGAAACCGAGGACGGCTCGACCCGCGCGGTCGAACCCGCCGCGAACGGGTTGCCGGCGGCCTTGAGCGCACCCAGGGCGACGCGGCCTCCCGTCGAGTCGACGTCGAGTAGCGCGCCGTGGGCCGGCAGCCCGTCGGCACCCGCCCGCCGGTTGGGCACGGCGATCAGAGGATGCGAGAACTCTGCACTGCGGGCGGGTATGTCGGCGTCACGCCAGTCCCCCTCGCTGGCCACCAGCGCGTAGTCGAAGGTGTGCGACCAGTGCTGAAGCTGGAAGTTGGAGCCGTCGGGGGCGGTGCGGCGCGGTGGGTCGATCCAGGTTCCCGAGGGCCAGCCGGTGCAGGACCGCATCAGGGAGGTCTGCAGCGTGCCGTCGAGTTCGACGGCGAAACCGGGCACGCCCCGGTTGCACAGCGCGACGGTCACCGACTCGAACGGGGTCAGCCCGGCGGCTGCGTCCTGGTGCACGGCGATCTCTGCGTCGGCCAGATCCTGCACCAGCGCCCCGATATCGCCGACGACGATGAGGACCGGCAAGCTGCGGGCGCCGCGCAGGTCGGCACCGGGTATCCAGGTGTCGGCGAGCGCCGAGGCCGCGGGGACCCACACCCGGGCCGTGCCGCCCGCGGCGAGCTGGCGATCGAGCTCGTGCCGATGTTCGGGCGAAGTGTGCAAAACCGCTGCGGTGAACGAATTCTCGTCCGGCGCTCCGAGCGCGATCCGCGCATCGGGCAGGTTGGAGTCCACCGACAGGTCGCCGTAGCGGGGTTTGTCCGCCGCGCTGCAGGTGGCGGTGACGCCGGCGCGCACGAGGGCAACCATCAGGTCGCGGACGTCGAATTGTTCTTCGGGTGTCACTACTTCGGCCACCGATACCGCCCGGACCCCCGCGCCGACGCGCACCCGCAGCATCGAGGACAACCCGAACCAACCGTATGCCGGGTTGTCCAGTGTGTACGGATACTGCGCGGAGTCGACGGCGTGCGCCACCCCATGCGGGTGCAGGAGCCCGAAGCCGCGACCGATCACCGCGTCGCCGACCTCGCTGACCGGCATCGCACCGGGCACCGGGCACGGCCAGCGCAGCCGCAGTAACTTGTCGGCGCCGGTGAATTCGTCAACCGTGGTGCGGCATTCGATGCGCGAGACGCCGTGCCACAGCGTGATCGTCTGGGTGTAGCGAAGGATGTCGTCGATGCGTCCACGGACGGTCAGCCGCTCTCCGAGCGCGCAGCGGGAGGCCCACACCTCGGCGGGGTACGCCGAGGAACACACCACCGGGCCGGTGGGCAGCAGGTGCCACGGCCCCTCGCCGGCCTTCGGGTGTGCCGAGTACTCGTCGTAAACGGCGAGTTCGTTGCCCACCGTGGCGCCCGCGATCAGCTCGCGTCCGCCGGCGAGCACCGAACTCACCCCGCCACCGCGGGCGGGGTCGACTCGGACTCGGTAGTACTCGTTGCGTATCTCGTTGCCGTCCAACGGCTCCCACCCTGATCCCGGGCTGTCGTCATCGAGCCGGTACGCCCGCCAACCCAGCGACCCGACGTCGCGAGCCAGCCAGCTCACCGTGTGTCCGTGCGATACCGACGGGACGGGGTCGCCGTGCTGGTCCCGCACCACGCCGGCGAACGGGCGGTCGAGCTGCGCGGTCACCACATCCGACCTGCGGTGCGCCAGCGGATTCCACACCACCATCGGCGCATCCACCGCACCGCTGAGCAGGGCCAGTGCGTTGTCGCGGGCGGTCCGGCCCAGTTCCCACGCATCACGCCAGCCGGTCAACAGGTCGAGATAGACCTGGTCGGATTCGGAGCCGGTGATCGCGTCGTGGTGGGCTCCGTAGGCCAGTTGCACCCACGCCTTCTCCAGCGCGGCCTGCGGATAGGTTGCCCCGCACAGTGTTCCGGCGAACACCGCGAAGCGTTCGGCTTCCAACACCACGTTCTCGGCGGCACGGTTGGCCTGCTTGGTGTCGATGTAGGAGACGTCCTTTCCGGTGTAGATCGGGTTCATGTCCCGGGTCTGCGCCGAAGGCAGCGCGGCCCGGTCAGCCAGTTCGGCCCGGACGGCCGCGAAGAACTCCTTGGGCAGGGCGCACACGAATCGCGGCCAGGTGTAGCGGGCGTTCCAGTCGCGGTGGATCTCGGTGACCCACTTGTTCGGCGGGGTGTAGTCAGTCCCGACGGGCAGGAGCACATTGCGGGTCAACGCAACCTTTTTCAGGCTGGAGAACAGTGCGAAGGTCTGCTGCTCCGCCTCGGCGAGGCCGGCGGAGGCGTCCATCCACCAACCCGCCGCATAGTGCGCCGGCATGTAGTGGGTGAGCAGGCCCCGACCGGACGGTGCCGTCCATTCGAACTCGCTGGCGAACTGCATGCGTTCGGGGTCGCCGTGATCGGCCATCGGACCCCACTGGTGATGCGGACCGCGAGCCCACGAACTGGACGTCAGCCCGGCGTCGGCGGCCATCCCGGGGAACTGCGGGTCGTGGCCGAACACGTCGAGCTGCCATGCCGTCGCCGGGTCGGCCCCGAGCACATCACGCTGAAAGCCGATGCCCGCCACGAAGTTCCGGATCGCCGTCTCCGGACTGGTGAGGTTGGTGTTGGGTTCGTTGTAGGTACCGCCCATGATCTCGATCCGGCCGTCGGCGATGAAGCGGCGCAGATCGGCCCGTTCCTCGGGGTGGGTGTCCCAGAACGGCTTGAGGTAGTCCACCTCGGCGAGCACGAACTTGTACTCGGGCTCGCGGCGGGCCATCTCCAGATGCGCCGTCACCAGTTCGAAGCCGTTGGTCTGCCGGCACGCACCGGGTGGATCCTCGGTCCAGACGCTGGTGTAGGCGGCCTGGGTGTTCCACCAGACCGGGTCGTAGTGGAAGTGGCTGATCATGTGCATCGTCCAGCCGGGCTCCGCGACGACGAAGGTGAACGGCAGATCACCTGCCCGCGCCGGCCGCAGTTCGCCGGGGACCGGATGGTCGACGTGAACCGGGATCTCACCGGCGTCGCCGAGGACCGGCCCCTGCCCGCGCAGGCCCTCGCCCTCGATCCGGATCACCTCGCCGGCGGCGTCCTGACAGGTGACCCGCACGATCTGCAGCGGCGCGTCCGCCGGCCCGACGAACAGTTCGGTCGACTCCGCTGCGGTCAGACGCATGAGCGCACCTTACGTTCGCACGGCCGCCCTGCGAAGGCGTTCGGCGGCAGCCCGTACCGCCTCGGCCACCTCGGGCGGGTCCAGGACTTCGAACTCACACCCGGGCATGGCCAGGTACAACGCCATCCGCGCGGGATCGTCGGCGCCGGTGGTGACGATGCACGCGTCGGGCCCGTCCGGTTCGATCTGCACCGACGTCGCGGAAAAGGTCTGGGCGACAACATCGTGCGCGGCGTGATAGCGCACCCGGGCGATGTAGCGATAGGGCAACGAGCTGATGGCGCGGCGCACGTAATCGGCGGCGTCGGGGGCAGATCGGGGGACGAAGGTGCTGCCGAGTGCACGGACGTCGGACATCCGGTCCAGGCGCAGGCTGCGCCAGTCGTCACGGTCCCGGTCGTAGCCCAGCAGATACCAGCGCCGGCCGGTGGTGACCAGTTGATAGGGCTCGAGGCGGCGCACGGTGGCATTGCCGTGGATGTCGACGTATCCGCAACCGATGTGTTCGTGGTCGCGGCTGGCACGAGCCAGGGTCATCAGGATGTCGGGGTCGACGGCGTCGTCGGAGGCGGCGGTCAGGGTGACGGTGTTTTCGTGGACCGCGGCCACCTGGGAGCGCAACCGTGACGGCATCACCTGGTCGAGTTTCGACAGTGCGCGCAACGCCGATTCGCCGATTCCGGCCACGCTGCCGCCCGCGGCCAGGCGCAGGCACACGGCCATGGCGACGGCCTCGTCCGACTCGAGCAGCAGCGGGGGCAGGGCGGCCCCGGCACCGAGTTGGTAGCCGCCGCCGTGCCCCTTGCTTGCGTGCACGGGATATCCGAGATCGCGCAGACGCTCGACATCGCGGCGCACGCTGCGCGTGGTGACCTCGAGGCGCTGGGCCAGCTCCTCGGAGGTCCAGACCCGGCGTGACTGCAGCAGGCCGAGCAGTTGCAGGACCCTGGCGGTGCTCATGTTCACCATCTTGGCGCATTCATAGGACCGAAACTGTCCTATATGGATGTCAGGGTGGGCTCATGTACACCGAACTCCTGGCCGACCAGCTGGACTTCCACTGGACACACCAGCTGCGTCCGCGCTTCGAGGGCCTGACCGATGACGAGTACTTCTGGGAGCCGGTGCCGGACTGCTGGAACGTGCACCCCGGCGCGAACGGGACGACCGTCGATTTCGCCTATCCCCCACCACGACCGGAACCCTTCACCACCATCGCGTGGCGGCTGGCGCATGTCATCGTCGGCGTGCTCGCCATGCGCAACCACTCCCATTTCGGCGGACCGCCCGCCGACTACGAGACCTGGCAGTACGCCACCGACGCCGCGGGCGCGCTGCGCCAGCTCGATGACGCGTACGCACGCTGGATCGCGGGGGTGCGTGCATTCACCGAGGCAGACCTGACCAAGCCCTGCGGACCGACCGAAGGACCGTACGGCGCTGAGCCGATGGCCGTCCTGGTCCTGCACATCAACCGCGAAATGATCCACCACGGTGCGGAAATCGCCTGCATCCGTGACCTTTACATCCACTCGAAGGAGAACTGATATGCCCGGAATGCCCGCCCCCGCCGCCGGCGAGCGCCAGACCCTGATCAACTTCCTGGCGTTCCAGCAGGACGCGTTCCTGGCGGTGGCCTACGGACTCACCGACGAGCAGGCGCGCTCCGCGCCCGCTGCCAGTTCGTTGTCCATCGGCGGGCTGGTCAAGCATGTGACCAACTGCCAGAAGGGCTGGACGGAACGGGCCGCGCACGCGCCGTCCATCCCGGTGCCCGATGCCAGGCCGATGGAAGAGCTCATGGCCGAATACGAGGAGCAGTACGTGATGCGCGAGGACGAGACCCTGCACGGCCTCCTGGAAGCCCTGAAAGCACAGAATGCCGCGACCCTGCAGGTGTTCGCCGAAGCCGACTTCGACACTCCGGTACCGGTGCCCCACGACGTGCCGTGGTTCCCGCAGGACATCGACCACTGGTCGGTCCGGTGGGTGCTGCTGCACCTGGTGGAGGAGTTGTCCCGGCATGCCGGGCACGCCGACATCATCCGCGAAACAGTCGACGGCGCAACCATGTACGAGTTACTGGCCGCCGCTGAGGAATGGCCGGAGACGGACTGGATCAAGCGCTGGCGGCCCGCGTCGGTCTAGCTTGGGCGCCGAGGTCGACGAAATGGTTGTGCGCCGCACCTTGCGAGCAACCATGTCGTCAATCTCGACCCGACCAGCCGCGGGCCTCCAGAGCGGCGCAATTCGCGATCCGCCCACACGTCCTTCGCGTACTGCGCGCGCTCGGTCAGATGTTGCTGACCGTCGTACTCGGCACCGACCTTGAACTTCTCCCAGGCCATGTCGATCCGCCGGACGTAGCGGCCAGACTCGGTGCGGACGACGAACTGCGTGGTGGGCGTGGGCAACCCGGCGTCGGCGAACAACAAGCGCAACCACGTCTCCTTCGGCGACTCGGCACCACCATCGACAAGAGGCAATGCGGAATTCAGCCGGGTCAGCCAGCGCCGTCCAGGATGGACCTTTGCGAGCAGCTCGACATCTTCGACGGCGAACGGCTTCGCATTCATCAGGGCGTCGAGACGGGGCACCGCCATATCCCGGGTCAGGTGGCGCCCCAGGTCGAAGGCCGTCCGGACCGGTGATGTCACCCGAAGCCCACGCACTGTGATGATCTCGCCCTCACCCAGCGCCTCCCTGCGCACCACGAGGCCCGGCTGAGGCCGACATGCCGCGATCAACTCGACGTCCACGTCATCGTCGACCCATTTCGCCCCGTGCAGCGCCGACGCAGCCACACCTGCGACCACGGCACCGGGCGCGACGAGCAACGCCCCTTCGATCCGATCCCACAACGAGGGCCGATGGTGCTTGGGGATGTATATCCCCCGGAATATCGGTCGATAGCGGTGACGAAGCTGGGCACGAGTGAGGCGCCCGGCCGTCACCGCGTCACCCCCGACGAATGCAACCGGCACACCTTCTTGGACGCGCCATGCCGCCCGGCGGATCCATCTCCGTCGAGATCGACGACATGGTCGCTGTCACCGCACCGGGAACGACCTTTTCGTCAATCTCGGCCGAGCACGAGCCCGAGCGCCGCGTCGACCACCGCATCCAGGTCTGTACCCAACGCGCCCGCAAGCCACTGCTGGGCCAACTCTGCCATCGCGCCGGTGTACATCGCCGCGCCGACCCGCGCGACCACCGGGTCGGCGCCCGGCTGCACCTCGGCGAGCACGGCGGCCAGCAGCAGATCCTGGGTGGCGGCCCGGCGCGCGATCAGCACGGGATTGGACCGGGCATCGGTGAACAGCACCCGGCCCCGGCGCGGGTCCGCCGAACCGAAGTCCAGCACCGCCGCCATACCCGCCCTGGTGCGGGCGCGCAGCGCGTCGGCGGCGGATGCCATCGCAGTGTCCACCGTCTCGGCGAGTTCGGCACTCACCTTGTCGTACACCGCGCCGAGCAGCTCGTCGGTGTCGGCGAAGCTCTCGTAGAAGTACCGGGAGTTCAGCCCGGCGGCCCGGCACACCGAACGCACCGACAGGGCCGCCTCGCCACCGTCGCCGAACAACGCATACGCGGCGTCGACCAGGAGTCCGCGCCGCTCGGCGCGCCGGTCGGTCAGCGGAACACCCGCCCACCGGGTTGGGGTCGACATCGGTCCAGATTAGTTCTGGCTACGGCTGTGACCAAAATGTATTCTGGTCACAATCGTGACCAGAAGGGATGTGGGCATGGATCTGCCGCACCAGCACGTCGAGCGGTTGCTGCAACGCAAGTTCGATCAGGACATCCGCAAGCACTACTTCCGCGGCCTGGAATTCGCCGAACCCGCGGGCGATCCGGGTTGGTTCGGCCCGGGCAGCGCGGTGTGGCACGTGCACTCGCACACCGAGGCCCTGATCTTCGGCCTGCAGTGCGCGGCCTACATGGAACGCCTCGACCCGTCGATCTACTGGATGGGCATGCACCACTCACGACTGGTCAAGCGAGACGACCAGGGCAATGCCATCCCCGCGGTGGACCCCAAGGGCGCCGCGGTCCGCCTCGGGCACTCGATCGCCTTCTTCATCGGCACGGCCTACGGCAACACCGAGTCCGCCGAACGGGTGGCCCGAACCGTGCGCGCCATGCACCACACCATCAAGGGCACCCGGCCCGACGGCGCCGCCTATGACGCCGATGACCCGCAGTGGCTGCGCTGGAACTACGCCACCGTCGTGTGGGGCATCGCCACGGCCCACGAGCTGTACCACCCGAATCCGTTGCGCGGGAAGAAACTCGACCGCTACTACGGCGAGTTCATCCGGGTCGGCCACGCGCTGGGCGGCACCGACCTGCCCACCACCAAGGCCGAGACGCTGGACTGTCTGCACTCCTACCTGCCCCGCCTGGCGCTGACCCACGGCGCAGCCATGGCCACCGGCCCCAACCTGCCGATGCCGCAGAGCGCCATCGACTGGGCGATCCGCGACACCATGCCCAGATGGGCCAAGCAGCTGATCGGTCACACCGACCCCAACCCGATCGAGCGGGCCGCCCGGCGGGCCATCGTGTGGTCTGCGATCAACGGCCTGCACACCGCCGCCGGCCCGGCACGCGAATTCAGGGAGGCGCAGCAGCGCGTCAAGAACGGCACCACCGTGCCGCACACCGAGCCCAGCTATGTCCCGGGCACCGATCCGCAGGTCAGCCGCGCCGATATCGAGCGCAGTTTCGCCGCCAGCTCGCTGTGACGCACACCACTCAAGTTTTTGGCGTTACCGGCGGTTTTGAGACACTGCAGGGATGAGCACTCAGCCAACGAGACCCAAGCACCGCGAGGTCGCCAGGCTCGATCGGGTGCCCCTGCCGGTTGAGGCCGCCCGGATCGGGGCCACCGGCTGGCAGGTCACCCGCACCGGCGCCCGCGTCGTCGCCAACCTCCTCACCAAGGGCAGTCTGCAGCAGAAGGTCCTCAAGCAGATTCCCCAGACGTTCGCCGACCTGGGACCCACCTACGTCAAATTCGGCCAGATCATCGCGTCCAGCCCCGGCGCGTTCGGCGAGCCGCTGTCCCGGGAGTTCCGCGGACTGCTGGACCGGGTGCCGCCGGCCGACAAAGACCAGGTGCACAAGCTGTTCGTCGAAGACCTCGGCGACACCCCGCAGAACCTGTTCAAGTCCTTCGACGAGGTCCCCTTCGCATCCGCCTCGATCGCGCAGGTGCACTACGCCACGCTGCACACCGGCGAGGAGGTCGTGGTCAAGATCCAACGCCCGGGCATCCGCCGCCGGGTGGCCGCCGATCTGCAGATCCTCAAGCGCGGCGCGCAGGTCGTCGAACTCGCCAAGCTGGGCCGTCGGTTGTCCGCCCAGGATGTGGTCGCCGACTTCTCCGACAATCTGGCCGAGGAGCTGGATTTCCGCCTGGAGGCGCAGTCCATGGACGCGTGGGTGGCGCATATGCACGCCTCCCCGCTCGGTGAGAACATCCGGGTGGCGCAGGTCTACTGGGACCTGACCAGCGAACGTGTGCTCACCATGGAACGCATCCAGGGCACCCGCATCGATGACGTGGCCACCATCCGCAAAAAAGGGTTCGACGGCGAGACGCTGGTGAAGGCCCTGTTGTTCAGCGTGTTCGAGGGCGGGCTGCGCCACGGCCTGTTCCACGGTGATCTGCACGCGGGCAACCTCTACGTCGACGACGACGGCAAGATCGTCTTCTTCGACTTCGGCATCATGGGCCGCATCGACCCCCGCACCCGCTGGCTGTTGCGCGAACTGGTCTACGCCCTGGTGGTGAAGAAGGACCATGCCGCGGCCGGAAAGATCGTCGTGCTGATGGGTGCGGTGGGCACCGTCAAACCCGAGGCCCAGGCGGCCAAGGATCTGGAGAAGTTCGCCACGCCGTTGACCATGTCCTCACTCGGCGAGATGAGTTACGCCGATATCGGGAAACAACTCTCCACCCTGGCCGACGCGTACGACGTCAAGCTGCCTCGCGAGCTGGTCTTGATCGGCAAGCAGTTCCTCTACGTCGAGCGGTACATGAAGCTGCTGGCGCCGAAGTGGCAGATGATGAGCGATCCGCAGTTCACCGGCTACTTCGCGAACTTCATGGTGGAGATCAGCCGGGAACACAAAGAAGGCGACAAAGAAGAGGGCAACGAATGAGCGTCCGCACCGGGACCGCGACCCATGGCGACATCGAGATCGTCTACGAGGACATGGGCAATCCCGACGATCCGGCAGTCCTGCTGATCATGGGCCTCGGCGCACAGCTCCTGTTGTGGCGCAAGGGATTCTGCGAGAAGCTCGTCGACCAGGGACTACGGGTGATCCGATTCGACAACCGCGATATCGGACTGTCCACCAAGCTGCCCCACGCCCGCAGCGGCGCGCCGCTGCCGACCCGGATGGCGCGGTCGCTCCTCGGCCTGAAGAGCCCGGCCGGTTACGTCCTGGAGGATATGGCCGATGACGCGAGCGCGCTGCTGGATCATCTCGGCATCGAGCGCGCCCATATCGTCGGTGCCTCGATGGGCGGCATGATCGCCCAGGTCTTCGCCGCCCGGCACAGCCACCGCACACGCAGCCTCGGGGTCATCTTCTCCAGCAACAACCAAGCCCTGCTCCCGCCACCCGGGCCGAAACAGCTGCTGGCGCTGCTGCAGAAGCCCACGGACTCCTCCCGGGAAGCCGTCATCGAGAACACGATCCGGCTGACCGAGATCATCGGCAGCCCCGGCTTCCCGACGCCGAGGGACAAGGCCCGCGCCGACGCCATCGAGAGTTACGACCGGTCCTACTATCCGGCCGGGGTGGGCAGGCAGTTCGCCGCCATCATGGGCAGCGGCAGCCTGCGCCACTACAACCGGCAGGTCACCGTGCCGACCGTGGTCATCCACGGCAAAGCCGACAAACTCATGCGCCCGTCGGGCGGCCGGGCGATCGCCCGTGCCATCCCGGGTGCACGACTGGTCCTGTTCGACGGAATGGCCCACGATCTGCCGGAAGCCCTGTGGGACGACATCGTCGGCGAACTCAAATCGAATTTCGCCGGCTGATCCTGTCGGATCGGGTCGTAGTCGTTCGTCGTACAGGTAGAGAGTGGGACGCTAGGGTCCCGCCCCTACCGGAGGACGACCATGTTCTACTTCGCACTGCTGCTGACCCCCGAGCGCGATCTGAACCCCGCCGAGGGCGCCGCCGAGATGGCGGCCTATCAGGAATTCCATGCCAAGGCCGCGTCGGCGATCCGGGGCGGCGACGCGCTGGCCGCTGCGGGCGACGGCAAGCTGATCACCGGCTGGCCGGGTGAGCCGGTGGTGACCGACGGCCCGTTCGCCGAAGGCGCGGAGGTGGCCGGCGGCTACTACGTGTTCGAGGCCGATAATCTCGACGACGCGCTGGAGCTGGCGCGCCAGATCCCCGCGGCGCAGTACGGTGCCATCGAGGTGTGGCCGATGGTGCACTGGAATGCCCCCAGCCAGCCTGTCGGCGCGGATTGGCTTGCGCTGCTGCTGGAGTCACCCGACGAGGTGAACGTCCCCGGTTCACCCGAGTTCGAAGCCAGGGTGGCCCAGCACGTCGAGGTCCATCAGAGCATCGGTGACCACATCCTGGGCGGAGCACCATTGCACCCGCCGGCCACCGCCACGACGGTACGGGTTCGGGACGGCCAGACGGTGTTGACCGACGGGCCCTACGTCGAGGGCGCGGAGGTGGCCAACGGCTTCTACCTGCTTCGCGCCGCCGACCGGGACGAGGCGGTCAAGCTCGCCTCGATGATCCCCGCCGGCTCGGTCGCGGTGCGCCGGCTCGCCGGGATCGCCGGCCTGTAAAGAGCCGCGCAATGACCAACCTGGACGGCGTCTTCCGTCGCGAATGGGGTCCGGCGGTCGCGACACTGGCGCGCTGGTGCGGTGACCTCACCCTGGCAGAGGACGCCGTCCAGGAAGCCTTCACCGAAGCGCTGCGCGCCTGGGCCGACGGACCCCCGGACAACCCGGGCGGCTGGCTCATGACGGTCGCACGCAATCGCGCGCTGGACCGGATACGGCGCGAATCATCGCGCCCCGGAAAGGAACTCGCTGCGATGTCGATCCCAACCGATGACCGGCCGGTGCATCCGGTCCGCGATGACGAGCTGCGGATGATGTTCACCTGCGCACACCCCGCCCTGGACCGGCCGTCACAACTGGCGCTGACCTTGCGCCTGATCTCCGGGCTGACGGTGCCGGAGATTGCCCGAGCACTCATGCAGTCCGAAGCCGCCGTCGGGCAACGGATCACCCGTGCCAAGAACAAGATCCGGCACGCCAACATCCCGCTGCGGGTCCCGCCGGCCGAGTTGCTCGGCGAGCGGACACCGCACGTGCTGGCCTGTGTGTACTCGGTGTTCACCGAGGGCTACTGGTCGACCGGCGGCCCCTCGGCCATCCGCGACGACCTCTGCGACGAAGGGGTCCGACTAGCTGGGGAACTGTGCGCCTTGATGCCCACGGTCGCGGATACCCATGCCCTGGCGGCGCTGACCCTGCTGCACGACTCGCGGCGGGCCACCCGGGTCGATGCCGGCGGTGCCCTCTTGCCGCTCGAGGAGCAGGACCGCAGCCGCTGGGACCGAACCCGGATGGCCCGCGGCCTGGACCGGCTGGCCCGGGCGAGCGGCGCGCAGGGACCTTACCTCCCGCAAGCGGTGATCGCGGCCGTCCATGCCACGGCCCCGAACTGGGCGGCCACCGACTGGCCGACGATCTGTGCAGCCTACGATCGGCTCATCGCTGTCACCGATTCACCGATGGCCCGGGCCAATCACGCGCTGGCACTGGGCTTTCGGGACGGTTTCGCCGTCGGGCTGGCGGCGCTGGACCGGTTGGCCGACGATCCGCGACTGGCGCGCTCGAGTGTCGTCGCCTCCATCCGGGCCGACCTGCTGCGCCGGTCCGACCGGCTGACCGAGGCAGCCCACTGGTACCGAATCGCCTTGGACCGCAGTGCATCCGATCCGGCGCAGGATTTTCTGCGCCGGCGCCTCGCCGAGTGCGGGGGCTGACGCCGAAACGCCGAGTGGCCGGTCATCTCGCGATGACCGGCCACTCGGTGACGTGTAAGGACAGGCTTTAGACCTGCTCCTCCGTGAAGTTCCGGGTCACGGCCGGGTCCACCGGGATGCCGGGGCCGGTCGTGGTGGAGACGGTGATCTTCTTCAGGTAGCGGCCCTTGGAGGACGACGGCTTGGCGCGCAGCACCTCGTCGAGCGCCGCACCGTAGTTCTCGGCCAGCTTGGTCTCGTCGAAGGACGCCTTGCCGATCACGAAGTGCAGGTTGGCCTGCTTGTCGACACGGAAGTTGATCTTGCCGCCCTTGATGTCGTTGACGGCCTTGGTGACATCAGCGGTCACGGTGCCGGTCTTGGGGTTCGGCATCAGGCCGCGCGGGCCCAGCACGCGGGCGATCCGACCGACCTTGGCCATCTGATCGGGCGTGGCGATCGCGGCGTCGAAATCCAGGAACCCACCCTGGATCTTCTCGATCAGGTCATCGCTACCCACCACATCCGCGCCGGCGGCCAGGGCCTGCTCGGCCTTCTCACCCACGGCGAACACCGCGACACGGGCGGTCTTACCGGTGCCGTGCGGAAGGTTCACGGTGCCACGGACCATCTGGTCGGCCTTGCGGGGATCGACGCCCAGGCGGATGGCGACCTCGACGGTCGCATCCTGCTTCTTGGACGAGGTCTCCTTGGCCAGACGCGCGGCCTGCAGCGGGGTGTAGAGGTTGGTGCGATCCACCTTCTCGGCGGCTTCGCGATATGCCTTGCTGTTCTTGCTCATTGTGATTCCAATCGTGTTGTTGGAGTTGTGGTCTTCGTTGAATGCTCTTCGCGCAAGCGCTCATCGACGGGCCGGAGCGGGCCCTCCCACGACTTCCGTGCTTATTCGAGACTTTCGTGCTTATTCGACAGTGATACCCATGGAGCGGGCAGTGCCGGCGATGATCTTCGCCGCGGCGTCGATATCGTTGGCGTTGAGATCTTCCTTCTTGGTCTCGGCGATCTCACGCACCTGATCCCAAGTGACCTTGGCGACCTTGGTCTTGTGCGGTTCGCCGGAACCCTTCTGCACACCGGCAGCCTTGAGCAGCAGCCGAGCGGCGGGCGGGGTCTTCAGGGCGAAGGTGAAGCTGCGATCCTCGTAGACGGTGATCTCCACGGGGATGACGTTGCCGCGCTGCGACTCGGTCGCGGCGTTGTACGCCTTGCAGAACTCCATGATGTTGACGCCGTGCTGACCAAGCGCCGGACCGACCGGCGGAGCAGGGTTGGCCTGCCCGGCCTGGATCTGGAGCTTGATGAGCCCGGCGACCTTTTTCTTCGGGGCCATGTTGTTCGGTGTTCCTTACTGTTTCTTCCTGGAAGGGCGTGGGTTGCCCTGTGTTGTTGAAAACTGAGCCGCTAAATCTTGGCGACCTGGGTGAACGTCAGCTCGACAGGTGTCTCGCGGCCGAAGATCGACACCAGCACCTTGAGCTTCTGCTGCTCGGCGTTGACCTCGCTGATCGAGGCCGGCAGCGTCGCGAACGGGCCGTCCATGACGGTGACGGACTCGCCGACCTCGAAATCGACGAGGATCTCGGGCCGCTCCAACGTGGCTTCAGACGAGGCCGCCGACGCCGCGGAGGAGCTCTTCGCGGCAGCCTTCTTGGCCGCACCCTGCGGCAGCAGGAACTTGACCACGTCGTTGAGCGACAGCGGTGACGGGCGCGAGGTCGCACCGACGAACCCGGTGACGCCCGGGGTGTTGCGCACCGCGCCCCACGACTCGTCGTTCAGTTCCATGCGCACCAGGATGTAGCCGGGCAGCACCTTGCGGTTGACCTGCTTACGCTGGCCGTTCTTGATCTCGGTGACCTCTTCGGTGGGCACCTCGACCTGGAAGATGTAGTCGCCGACGTCCAGGTTCTGCACGCGGGTCTCGAGATTGGCCTTCACCTTGTTCTCGTAACCGGCGTAGCTGTGGATGACGTACCAGTCACCCGGCTTGAGGCGCAGCTCCTTCTTGAGCGCGGTCGCCGGATCGACGTCCTCGTCCTCGGCGGCCTCCTCAACGACAGGAGCCTCGGTTTCCGCAGTTTCGGCAGTCTCGGATTCTTCAGCGCCTTCTTCGGCGCCCTCGGCGGTCTCCAGAGTCTCGTCGAGCACGTCGACGGCATCACCCGAAGGCGTCTCGGCGTCGAGCTGTTCGTCGCCGTCGAAGCTAGTCACGGTTGTCAGTCCTCTCTCAGTTCTTCCGGTCAGCCGAACACGATCGACACGAGCTTCGCCAGCCCGACGTCGACCCCGCCGATCAGCGCGACCATGAATGCCAGGAACACCAGGACCACCGTGGTGTAGCTGACCATCTGCTTGCGGTTCGGCCAGATGACCTTGCGCAGTTCGGCAACGACCTGCTTGAGGTAGTTCCACACGAAGGCGAACGGGTTGACCCGCTTGGCGTCGCTCTTCTTCTTGGCCGGCTTCGCCGCCTTGGTCTTCGTGCTCTTGGCAGTCGGTTCGGCGCCCTCGGTGCCGTCGGCGGACTCGGTGCCGGTATCGGACACCTCATCGTCCTCAACCGGGGCCACCGCGGCACGCCGCGTCCGCTTTCCGGTCGGGCGCAGCGGGCGGGTCACGACGGCCGTCTGGCCGGCCGCGTCCTCGGTGCCCGTTGCTTCGGTGCCTTCGGAGCCGGCACTGTCGCGCTCGTCGCTCACCGCACGCCTTTCATCTGGTTCGGGTGGTCACCTTCGCAGTGTCCACACTCGTCGAGTATTCAGTTGAGCAGGGGCGACAGGACTTGAACCTGCAACCTGCGGTTTTGGAGACCGCTGCTCTGCCAGTTGAGCTACGCCCCTTCGTGGCGGCCCTCACACAACTCGCGCGCTCCCCGACCGGCCGATTTCCGAACCGACGGACAGCGCGCTGATGTGGGAAAACCCCGAGGACCGAGTGTACATCGGCCCAAGTCTCAGTTACTAATCGCCTTGTCGCTGCTCCCTCATCACCGAGACTAGCTCTCGATGACCGCCGAGCGCCGCACCTGACCGGTTTCGCGGTCGTACTGCACCGACACCGAATTGTCGCCTTCGTGGCCCATCAGGGTGGTGAACGCCTCCATGATGATCACGCCGTCGTCGTCGGCGAGGATGTTGCGGGTCACGACGATATCGGCGCCGAACCGCTCATCGACCGACTTGATCTCCAGATGAGCGTGCAACCGGTCGCCCACCTTGATCGGCCGGTGATACACGAACCGCTGATCCACCTGGATGATCTGCATGGTTTCCATGCCGACATCCACGTTCCGGAAGAAGTCCTGCTGCACCAGCAGCGCGAGAATCGACGGGAACGTGGGGCCTGCGACCAGCGCGTCGTGGCCCAGCTCGGCGGCGGCCGCCTCGTCCTGCGAAGCCGGATCGTCGGATTTCACCGCCCGCGCGAACTGCTTGACCTGCTCACGGCCCACCACGAAGACCTCGGGGTACTTGTAGACCATCCCCAGGATGTCAGCCTTGATGGCCATGGCTCAGGCCAGCTTCGCGATGGCGATGGCACGGCCGAAGATCTTCTTTCCCCCGGTGGTCGCCGAGAGGGCGATCGTCACCGACTTCGATTCGGGTTCCACCGATTTCACCCGACCGTTGAAGACGATCTCGGCGCCCACACCGTCGTTGGGCACGGGGACGACCGCGGTGAACCGGACGTTGTACTCGGTCACGGCGGCCGGGTCGCCGACCCAGGACGTGACATAACCGCCGCCGAGGCCCATGGTCAGCATGCCGTGCGCAATCGCGGTGTCGAGGCCGACCTGCTTGGCGATCTCATCGTCCCAGTGGATGGGGTTCAGGTCGCCGGACACACCGGCGTAGTTCACCAGGTCCTGTCGGGTCAGCGGGATGACCTTCTCCGGAAGGGTGTCACCCACGTTGACCGAACTGAACTCACGCAGCGCCATCAGAAAAACCCTCTTCTCCGTCTCCTGCACGACCGGCAAGGGTCGTGTAGGCCTCCTGGACAACGTCACCCTTGTCATTACTGATCACGTTCTTGGTGACGATGATGTCCGTGCCGTGTGCCTGTCGAACCGAATCTACGTAGACATCGCAGTACAGCCTGTCGCCCGCCCGGATCGGCGCCATGAACTTCAATTGCTGGTCGACCTGCACGATCTGCGCATCTTTGACGCTGATGTTCGCATGATCGAAGAACGCATACTGCGCCTGGTAGCCGAAGATGCAGATGAAGGTCAGCGGCGCCGGCAGTGAGTCATGCCCGAGGTCGGCGGCGACAGCTTCATCGTGGAAGTACGCATCGTCGTTCTTGACGGCGACGGCGTGCTCGCGGATCTTCTCCCGGCCAACCTCGTACACGTCGGGGTACCGATAGTGCATCCCGACGATGTTCGACGACAGAGCCACGACGAAGAGTTAGCGCGACTCTTTATGCGGCTGGTGCGCGCCACAGTTGGGGCAGAACTTCTTCAGCTCCAGCCGGTCCGGGTCGTTGCGCCGGTTCTTCTTCGTGATGTAGTTACGGTGCTTGCACACCTCGCAGGCCAAGGTGATCTTGGGCCGTACGTCGGTACTCGACGCCACGTCATTGCCTCTCGTTGTTTCCCTGTAGCGGTGGGGAGGCTCGATCTCCCGACCTCACGATTATGAGTCGTGCGCTCTAACCAGCTGAGCTACACCGCCCCGAATAGACGAAGGCGGCGATCCGCCTGGCGTCCACCGAGCCCCCTAACGGAATCGAACCGTTGACCTTTTCCTTACCATGGAAACGCTCTACCGACTGAGCTAAGGGGGCCTTGCACTTCTTTGGCACTACATCAGCCCGAGGGCCTTAAAGAGGGTACATTCCCGGCGTTTCTCCTGCCAAAACGGCAGCGTATCGGGGTCGACTGGCCCGTTCGACGCTGTTTTCCACACCAGGGTCGCGAGTGTACGGGCGCAGCGACCCCGGTGCAGAAATCGGCGTTGACCAGCCGGCGCGGTTACAGCAGCCAGTCGTTGGGGCTGAACAGCTCGCAGTGCACCCGTTCGACGCCGCGCGCGGCCAGCTGGTCGCGCACCGCCCGGACGAAGCCGTCGGCGCCACACAGGTAGACCTCGGCGCCGGCGGGCAGCTCCACCGCGTCGAGGTTCAGGAAGCCCTGATGCGCGCCTTCGGTGGCGTCCTCGTACCAGATGTCCAGGGTGACATCGGGCAACGCGGCCACCAGCTCACGTTGCCGTTCCCGCAGCGGGTGGGTCTGGGCGCTGCGGTCGGCGTGCAGGACGACCACACGCGTGGCCGGGTCCAGTGCTTCCAGGATGCCGATCATCGGAGTGATGCCGATGCCCGCCGAGATCAACACCAGCGGCGCACCGGGAGCGGGGCGCGGCAGGTCGCCGAACGGCACGGTGACGTCGAGCAGGTCGCCCACGCGCAGGTTGTCCCGGATCCATGTCGACACCTCACCGGTGGGCTTGACCGCGAACGTGAGCTCCCCGTGCTCGCCCGCGTCGATCAGGCTGTACTGGCGCAGCTGGCGCGCGCCGTCGGGAAGGGTCACACCGACGGACACGTACTGGCCCGCCGTGCTCGGCAGCGCGCCGGCCGTCAGCGGGGCGACGGTCACCTGGACCGCGCCGGACGGATCGTCCACCCGGGCCAGCACCTGGGCCCGCCGGTACACGTCTCCGTCGCGCACACCGGCTTGGGCGTACAGCGAGCGCTCCAGGTCGATCAGCGCGTTGGCCATGATCCAGAAGACCTGGTCCCAGGCGGCCGCGACCTCGGCGGTGACGGTGTCCGCGCCGAGCACCTCCACGATCGCCGCGAACAGGTTGTCGTGCACCACCGGGTACTGCTCGGCGACGATGCCCAGCGAGGCGTGCTTGTGCCCGATCCGCGACAGCAGCTCCACCGGATGCGGCAGCGCAGGGTCGACAAGGTGCGTGGCGAAGGTCGCGATCGACGCCGCCAGCGCGCGCTGCTGCGCGCCCTGGGCTTGGTTACCGCGGTTGAACAGGTTGCGCAGTAGCTGCGGGTGGTTGTCGAACAACCGGCGGTAGAACGCCTGGGTGATGGTGTCGATATTGGCGCCGATCAACGGCAGCGTGGCGGTGACGATCTCGGCGTGAACCGGGTCCAGTTCAGTGCTCTCGGTGGTGATGGTCATCGTGGTGTCCTTTCTGGGTGGGGCAAGGGAAGGGAAACGAGGGGCAGCAGGGTGCTGCCCGACAGGTCGTCGATGGTGTAGCCGTCGAGCTGGCGGTAGAAGGCTTCTTTGGCCTCCGCGAGCACTCGACGCAGCCGGCACGCGGGGATCAGCGGGCAGGGGTGGGCGCCGCCGGCGCAGTCGATCACCTCGGCGTCGCCCTCCAGGCGGCGGACCAGCCAGCCCAGCGATGCGTGTCGGCCGGCCTCGGTGAGTTCGAGCCCACCGATGCGGCCGCGCCGGGCGTTGACCATGCCGAGCTCGACGAGCCGCGAGACGGCTTTGGCGATGTGGTTCTCCGACGCGTCGGCGCCGTTCGCGATGGTGCGGGTGGTGATTCGCCGGCCGTCGGTCTCCGCGGCGGCGAGCAGCATCATCGTCCGCAGTCCGAGGTCGGTGAACCGGGTGAGGTGCATGCGTCCGACGCTAGTAATTACGCATCTGGGATGCGACATTTCTGCTTGTGCGGTTAAACACCTCATGACATGCGGTTTTTGGACCTGCGGTTATCTCCGTCACGGGGCGCCGTCCTACTCTGTCCCCATGTCCGAAGACCGCCTGTACTTCCGTCAGCTGTTGTCCGGCCGCGATTTCGCCGCGGGGGATCCGATCGCCGAACAGATGCGCAACTTCGCCTACCTGATCGGCGACCGCGAGACCGGCGACACCGTGGTCGTCGACCCCGCGTACGCCGCAGGCGACCTGGTGGACGCCCTGGAAGCGGATGGCATGCACCTGTCGGGCGTGCTGGTGTCCCATCACCACCCCGACCACGTCGGCGGCACGATGATGGGGTTCACGCTGAAGGGAGTGGCCGAACTCCTGGAGCGGGTCAGCGTGCCGGTGCACGTCAATGCCCATGAGGCGGAGTGGGTTTCGCGCGTCACCGGTATCGCGCCCAGCGAACTGACCCCGCACCAGCACGGTGACATGGTGGCGATCGGCGATATCGAGATCGAACTGCTGCACACGCCGGGACACACCCCGGGCAGTCAGTGCTTCCTGCTCGACGGGCGACTGGTGGCCGGCGACACCTTGTTCCTGGAGGGGTGCGGGCGCACCGATTTCCCGGGCGGGGACGTCGATGCCATGTTCCGCAGCCTGCAGGCACTTGCCCAGTTGCCCGGCGACCCGACCGTGTTTCCCGGACACTGGTATTCGGCTGAGCCGAATGCATCGTTGTCTTCGGTCAAGCAGTCGAACTACGTCTACCGGGCGAGCAATCTCGACCAGTGGCGCATGCTGATGGGCGGCTGAACGAGGTCGAGGGCGCAGGCAAAAGTCTCGCGGCGTATTCCGGGCTCGGCTATCCTGCGGGGTCACAGCGCCCATCCGGCGCATGATGGGGAGGAAGTCCTACGATGACGACACCGCCGACCCCGGCCGGCTGGTATCCCGACCCTGACGGCACGGGTGGTCAACGGTATTGGGATGGCACGGCGTGGACCGAGCATCTGACCCCCGCTCAGGCGCCACCGGCGCCTCCCGCTCCCCCGGCTCCCGCAGAACCTTCCGCCCCGGAGGAGCCGACATCCTGGCCGTCCGAGTTGCCGCCGTGGCCCGATGTCGAGATGCCGTCCTGGGAGCAGGCGGCCAGCGAGCAGCCCACCGCCGTCGTGAACATGCCGCAGCCCGAGCAGCCGGCACCCGAGCCGTCACCGTCTGAGCCGGAATCCGATGCGGACACCCCGGAGCCGGCCGAGGAAGCACCCGAACCGTCTCCCGAGAACCCGGAGCCGCCCACCACGTTCGAGCCGGATACCACCGTGGTGCGGCTGCCCGAACCGGCCACCACGGTGGTCCCCACCTACACCCCGGCGTCGTTCTACGACGAGCCGGCGGCGGCCCAGTTCGCCGAGCCGGCAGCCGCGGCACCGGCGCCTACCGCACCGGCCGCAGGAAACGGGAACCTGCTCAAGAGCTATGTCGTCGGCGTCGGCGTCCTGCTCATCGCGCTGATCGCGGCGCTGGTGTACGCCCTGGTCATCCACAAGCCCGAGGCCAGCCGGCTGAGCCCGCCGGGGGCGACGTCCACCCCGACCACATCGTCTTCGGCCGAGACGTCCACCGAGACCTCGAGCCCGTCGGCAACCGAGTCCGCGCCCGCGGCACCCGCGCCGGGTAGCACGGTCGACGGTGACGTCACGTTCACCCAGAACGGCATCGATATCGGCCCGACCGTCGTCGCACCGGACAACGACCAGCTGACCAAGACCGCCACGGGTGAGTTCATCGTGGTGCATCTGACCTTGACCAACACCGGTCAGGCGCCGGCGACGTTCGTCGCCGACCAACAGGTGCTCACCGCGGACGGCCAGACCTACACCCCGGACACCGAGGCCACCTTCTACCTCGGCGGTACGTCGACCGTGGTGTACCCCAACGAACCCGTCGATGTCGCCATCGCGTTCGATGTCCCGCCCGGCAGTGTGCCCGGCTCCCTGCAGGTGCACGGCGACGTGTCCAGTGCCGGCGCCGTACTGCCGCTGAGTTAGCCAAACGTTCCCCGCCGCTGCGGTTCAGGTTAACCGCGAGAATTTCCATGTCCGTCAAACGGTGGACAGACGACTGATTTCGTAGCACGATAGCTTTGGTTAGCTGGATTTCGTCGAGAAGGATGGATTTTTCGTCGAATCCACGGGCTGGCGCAAGCCGGGCCGCGTGGGCAGAATTATTCGCTGGATTCGCTTGTGCCGCTTCCGTCGGGGGTTGCTGTGACAAACATCGTGCTGTGCTTCGGCCAAGAGTCACATTCCGGTCGCACCGACCGCACCGGACTGCTCGCACAGCTCGACGACACCCAGCTGATCTGGTCTCACGACCTCCCGCAGCGCCGCCGCAACGCCGCCGACGAGGCGCGCGCCGCCATCACCGAGGGCTATCGGCATCTGCTCACGCATTGGCGCCCGGGCGACCAGATCTTCGTCTTCGGGGCCGGCCGCGGCGCGGCCTGCGCCCAGGCCCTGAGCAGACTGCTCGGCACCATCGGCGTGGTCGACGGCGAACTCATCGACTACGTGCTCGCCACCTATGCGGTCCCGCGCACACCGCGCACCGACCAGGACTGGCGGGACCTCGCCGCCGTTGCCGCCGGGCTGACCTCCCACACGGATGTCGGGATACCCGTTCGGTTCCTCGGCCTCTGGGATACCACCCGGACGCCGGGCACCGCCGGACCGGTCGAGGTGGTCGAGGGCCGGCACGCCATGGCCATCGACGGCGGACCACCGCTGCAGCACGTCGGCGGTGTCGAGGAAGTCTGGTTTCGCGGAACGCACCGCAGCATCGTCGGTGACGCCGTCGTCCTGGACTGGATCCTCGACGGAGCCACCCGCGCCGGCTTGCGGATCCGCACCGAACCGGCGGTCCTCCCGGTCCCCCGGCGTGAACCGCGCGCCCGCGGGGTACGGCGGGTGCCGCACGCCGCGGCGGTGCACGCCAGCGTCGAGATGTACCTGCGCGCCCATCCGAGGTACTGGCGCCGACTGCCCGCCGAAGTCGTGTGGGCCGACACCGACTGGCCGGCCCGCACCGAACGCCTGATCCAGGCCGACACGCCGCGCCCCCTGACCGCCCCGGCACTCGCCACCGCCAGCTAGCAATGCCGGGAGTCGCGGTTTACGTGACACTTAGCGAAGCGCTACTGTCCAGAGCGCAATCGGACGAACGGGTGGGGGCGCTGTGCAGTGGTTTCATGATCGGTGGACCGACCTCGTCGGCCTGGGGTCTGCCACTTGGCTAACGATCGCGGCGTGGGCCGGGCTGTTGCTCGCGGTCCTCGCACTGATCTTCGTCGCGCGGGTGATCAAACGGAACCGGCAGCTCAAGAGCGATGAATTGCGGCCGCACGTGGTGATGTACATGGAGCCCAGCGCCACCGACTGGCACGTCATCGAACTCGTGGTACGCAATTTCGGCAAGTCGGCCGCACATCAGGTGCAGTTCGACTTCCCCACCCCGCTCACCGTGGGCCGCTACGAGGAAGCCCATGACGACGGGCCACCCGAGGTTGCCGCCCTCATCCTTCCCAGCGAACTCACGCAACTCGCACCCGGGCAAGAGTGGCGAACTGTGTGGGATTCAGCCATCAGCCGCGAGGAACTCGGCGGGGAGATCCAGTCCCGGTTCGAGGGCGCCCTCACCTACCGCGATAGCGCCAGGAACGAGAAGGGCAGGAGGCAGGAGTTCCACACCGAGGTGGTGCTCGACTGGGCGACCTTGCCGCCGGTGCAGCGACTGGACCTGATGCTCAACCATGACCTGGCCAGACGGGAGAAGCAGAAGTTGGAGCTGCTGCGCAGCATGCTCACCTACTTCCACTACGCATCCAAGGAGACGCGTCCCGATGTGTTCCGGGCCGAGATCGACCGGATGAACCGCGCGGTACGCGAGACCCAGGACCGCTGGCGGACCCGCCAGGTCGACGAGACCACCGAGCTCGACTTTCCGTGGATCGAGGAGGCCCGGCCCGCAGGCAGGCACCATTCGAGCCCCGCCATCAAAATTCGCAACCACGCTCCGTAACATCCGCAGCTATGACGAGCCCGGTGAGTTACTCGGTGAACGAATCCGTCGCGACGATCGCTCTCGACGACGGCAAGGTCAATGCCCTGTCCCCCGACATGCTGGCGGCCATCAACACCGCACTGGACCAGGCCGAGTCGGATATCTCCGCCGGTACCGTGAAAGCCGTCGTCCTGGCCGGTAATTCGCGGGTGCTCAGCGCGGGATTCGAACTGAGTGTGTTCGCCTCCGGCGATCCCGCTGCCGGGCTGGGCATGCTGACCGCCGGATTCGAATTGTCGGTGCGCGTCTTGAGTTTCCCGGCCCCGATCGTGATCGCGGCCACCGGGCATGCCATCGCGATGGGCTCCTTCCTGCTTCTCAGCGGCGATCATCGGGTGGGTTCGGCGAAGGGCCGGTGCCAGGCCAACGAGGTGGCCATCGGGATGACCTTGCCGATCGCGGCCATCGAGATCATGCGGATGCGGTTGACCCGTGCCGCGTTCTTCCGCGCGGTGTCGGTGGCGGCGACGTTCACCGGGGACGCCGCGATCGCGGGTGGCTGGCTCGACGAGATCGTCGACCGCGACGACGTGCTGGCCCGCGCCCAGGCGGTGGCAGCCGAATATGCCGCCACCCTGCATCTGAAGGCCCATGTGGCGAGCAAGCTCAAGGCGCGCGCATCGGCCATCGAGGCGATCCGGGCGGGGATCGACGGGCTGGCCGAGGAATTCGCTCTCACCACGAAGTGAGGCTCGAAAGGCCGGCCCTGAACACCTGCTCCTGACCGGGCCACCGACTGGCTAGGGTGGCAGCGATGGCTCTGCACCTGCACCGCGCCGAGCGGACGGATCTGCTCGCCGACGGACTGGGGGCGCTGCTGTCCGAACCCCTGCCCGACCCGTTCGCGCGGGAGTTGGTGCTGGTGCCCGCCAAGGGTGTCGAACGCTGGCTCAGCCAGCGACTGTCGGACCGGTTGGGCGTCTGCGCCGGTGTGGAATTCGCCAGCCCACGCACGCTGATGGCGACGCTGTCCGGCACGTCCCGCGATGATCCCTGGTCCCCCGACGCCCTGGTGTGGCCGCTGCTGGCCACCATCGACGAGAACCTCGACCAGCCGTGGTGCACCACCCTGGCCACCCACCTGGGCCACTTCGACACCGGAGACGAGCACGAACTTCGCCACGGCCGGCGGTACGCGGTGGCACGCAGATTGGCCGGACTCTTCGCCTCCTATGCACGCCAGCGCCCCGAACTGCTCATCGACTGGGCGGGCGTCGAGGCGGACCTGTCCTGGCAGCCGCCGCTGTGGCAGGCCCTGCTGTCCAGAATGGGCATCGACCCTCCGCACATCCGGCACGCGCACACCGTGTCTCGGTTGCGGGAAGCGCCTGCGGAGGGACTCCCACCGAGGCTGTCGCTGTTCGGTCACACCCGGTTGCCCCGCACCGAGATCGAACTGCTCGACGCCCTGTCCACCCATCACGACCTGCACCTGTGGCTGCCCCACCCCAGTGACCACATGTGGCAGGCACTGTCCACTCACAAGGGACGAATCCCGCGCCGCGACGACACCGGTCACCGCGCACTCGGACATCCGCTGCTGGCCACGCTCGGCCGCGACCTGCGCGAACTGCAACGGGCCCTGCCCACCGCCGCGACCGACGAATACCTTTTCGCGGCAACGTATCCGGACACCCTGCTGGGCTGGTTGCAATCCGATATCGCCGCCGACCGGCTGCGGCCGGCCGGCCGCCGGCACCGGATCACGGACCGCTCCGTACAGGTGCACGCCTGCCACGGTCCGGCCCGGCAGGTCGATGTGTTGCGTGAGGTTCTGCTCGGCCTGCTCGCCGACGACGCCACCCTGGAGCCGCGCGACATCCTGGTGATGTGCCCCGATATCGAGACTTTCGCCCCGCTGATCTCGGCCGGTTTCGGGTTGGGCGAGGTGGTGCACGGAGCTCATCCGGCACACCGGCTGCGGGTTCGGCTGGCCGACCGCGCGCTGGTGCAGACCAATCCGCTGTTGTCGGTGGTCGCGCAGTTGCTGACGTTGGCCAGCGGGCGCGCCACCGCCAGTGAGGTACTGAACCTGGCCGCATCCGCCCCGGTGCGCGCCCGCTTCGCCTTCACCGACGACGATCTCGACGCCGTGACCGCCTGGGTTCGGGAGGCCAATATCCGCTGGGGTTTCGACAAGGAGCACCGCGCCCCCTACGGCGTCGAATTCCTGCACAACACGTGGCGTTTCGGGGTGGACCGGGTGCTGGCGGGCGTCGCGCTGTCGGATGACTCGCGGACCTGGCTGGACACCACACTGCCGCTCGACGATGTGAGCAGCAATCGCGTCGAGCTGGCCGGGCGGTTCGCGGAGTTCGTCGACCAGCTGCACCGGACCGTCGTCGCGCTCAGTGGCACCCGCCCACTCGGTGAGTGGCTGCACGCGCTGTCGACGGGCCTCGACGCGCTGGCACACGATGACGAGGACTGGCCCCGCGCCCAGGTCCAGCAGGAGTTCGCCACCCTCCTCGACGGGACGGCCACCGCCGCCTCGACCGTGCTGCGGCTGAGCGATATTCGCGCGCTGTTGGACCGGCAACTGGCCGGCCGGCCGACCCGCGCCAACTTCCGCACCGGCACCCTGACGGTGTGCACCATGGTCCCGATGCGGTCGGTCCCGCACCGGGTGGTGTGCCTGGTGGGTCTGGACGACGGGATGTTCCCACGGCTGGGTGCCATCGACGGTGACGACATCCTGGCCCGCGACCCGATGACCGGTGAACGCGATATCCGTTCCGAGGACCGACAGCTGCTGCTGGACGCCATCGGTGCGGCCACCGAGACACTCGTCATCACCTACACCGGGGCCAACGAATACACCGGGCAGAGCCGTCCGCCCGCGGTGCCGATCGCCGAACTGCTCGACACCCTGGACCTGAGCTGCGAAGGAGAGGTGTCGGTACTCACCCAGCATCCGTTGCAGCCCTTCGACATCCGCAATGTGGAACCGGACAGCTCCGGCCGTCCGTTCACCTTCGACCCCACCGCTCTGACGGCGGCCAGGGCGATATCGGGGCACCGCGAACCGCGGCCGGTCTTCGTCTCAGGTCCACTGCCGGCCCCACCCCGCGCCGATGTCGAACTGGCCGAACTGGTCCGGTTCTTCAACGACCCGGTGAAAGGCTTTTTCCGGGCCCTGGACTACACGCTGCCGTGGGATGTCGACGGTGTATCCGACGAGATGCCGGTGTCGATCGACGCCCTGCAGGAGTGGACGGTCGGCGACCGGATGCTCGCCGACATCACCGCCGGGCTGACACCTCAGGACGCGCAGCAGGCCGAGTGGCGCCGCGGCACCCTGCCACCGGGCCGGCTCGGCTGGCGTCGGGCCATCGAGATTCGAGACCAGGCAGCACAACTGGCCGCCGAGGCGTTGCGGCACCGCAGCGTCGACGGCGACGCCTTCGACGTCGACATCGAACTGGAACCGGGCCGGCACCTGACGGGAACGGTGACCCCGGTCTTCGGCAATCTGCTCTCGGCGGTGACGTACTCCAAGCTCGACGGCAAGCATCTGCTCAAGGCGTGGATCCCCTTGCTTGCGTTGGCCGCTCATGACCCGACGCGGGCCTGGTCGGCGACCTGTGTCGGGCGGCCCAGGCGGGGCACCACCCCGCGGGTGCAGACTCTGGAGGCCCCCGACTCGGCACTGTCGGTATTGCGCGACCTCGTCGGGCTCTACGACGAGGGCCGCCGAACCCCGTTGCCGCTACCGATCAAGACGTCCTACGCGTGGGCTGCCGCACGCGACGCCGGCGACGACCCGGAGCAGGCCGCCACCTACCGCTGGAAGAACGAATGCGAGGACAAGGCCATCGAGCGGGTGTGGGGCCGCGGTGCCCGGCTCGCCGACCTGGCCGGGCTCGACGAGTACGCGCAACGCCTGTGGATTCCGCTGCTGCGGGCCGAAAGAGGCTGGCGGTGAAGGCCTTCGACCTGCTCGGTCCGCTGCCGGCACCGCAGTCGACGACGGTGCTGGAAGCCAGCGCGGGCACCGGCAAGACATTCGCACTGGCCGGTCTGGTCACCAGGATGGTCGCCGAAGGCGTCGCCGCACTCGACCAGATGCTGCTGATCACGTTCAGTCGGTCGGCCAGCCAGGAGTTGCGCGAGCGGGTGCGCGCCCAGATCGTCAGCGCGCTGGCGGCCATCGACGATCCGGAGCGGGCCGCCAACGAGCTGGAGCGGCACATCTGCGCCACCGATCGGCCGGCGCGGCGCCTGCGCCTGCACGACGCGCTGGCCGGTTTCGACGCCGCGACCATCGCCACCACCCACCAGTTCTGCCATATCGTGCTGAAATCCCTCGGGGTGGCCGGCGACAGCGACAGCGGTGTGACGCTGGTGGAGAGCCTCGACGAGCTGGTGGTCGAGATCGTGGATGACCTGTATCTGGCGCATTTCGGCATGCAGCGCGACGACCCGGTACTCGGGTACCGCGCGGCTCTGAAGCTGGCCCGGGAGGTGGTCAACCATCCCGCGACGCAGCTGCGGCCGGTCGATCCGGAGCCTGATTCGTACGCGGCGGTGTGCCTGGCCTTCGCACGGGATGTGCTGGCCGAATTGGAGATCCGTAAGCGGCGCAGCGGAATTCTGGGCTATGACGATCTGCTGACCCGGCTGGCCGCCGCACTCAACCGTCCCGACTCCGCCGCGCGGGTGCGGATGCCGCAGCGCTGGCCGATCGTCATGGTCGACGAATTCCAGGACACCGACCCCGTGCAATGGCAGGTGATCGAGCGGGCCTTCACCGGCCGCTCGACGCTCGTGCTGATCGGCGATCCCAAACAGGCGATCTACGCGTTCCGCGGCGGCGATATCGACACCTATCTGCGGGCGGCCGACACCGCGGGTGACAAGCAGACACTGGGCACCAACTGGCGCAGCGACGCCGCGCTGGTGGATCGGCTGCAGGTGGTGCTCGGCGGCGCGCAACTGGGTGGCCCGGGAATCGTCGTGCACCCGGTACACGCCCACCATCAGGGACACCGGCTGGCCGGCGCACCCCACAACGATCCGTTCCGGCTGCGGGTCGTCACGCGGGGCAATTCCCATACCCGCACCATGCAGATCGACCGTTTACGCACCCATATCGGCAAGGATCTCGCCGCCGATATCGGCGCCCTGCTGGCCAGTGCCGCCACCTTCGACGGAGCCGCCGTGCAAGCCCGTCACATCGCGGTGATCGTCGAAACCCACAAGGACGCCAGGGCGTGCTTCGACGCCTTGTCCGAGGCCGGGATCCCCGCGGTCTACACCGGTGACACCGACGTGTTCGGTTCCGAGGCCGCGGCGGACTGGCTGTGCCTGCTGGAGGCCTTCGACCAGCCGCACCGCCCGGGTCTGGTGCGCGCCGCGGCGGCCACCGCGTTCTTCGGTGAGACCGCGGAAACCCTTGCCGCGGGCGGGGACACGTTGACCGACCGGGTGGCCGAGACCCTACGCGCCTGGGCCGGACATGCGCGGGAACGCGGGGTGGCCGCGGTGCTCGAGGCCGCACAGTTGGCGGGGATGGGCAGCCGGGTGTTGTCCCGTCAAGGGGGCGAGCGGCTGATGACCGACCTCGCGCATATGACGCAACTGCTCCAGGACACCGCGCACAACGAGGGATTCGGGCTGCCCGCACTGCGGGACTGGTTGCGCACCCAGAGTTCCGGCGGCGGCGGGACGGCCGAACGTAATCGGCGCCTCGACAGCGATTCGGCGGCGGTGCAGATCATGACGGTGTGGGTGTCCAAGGGACTGCAGTACCCGATCGTGTATCTACCCTTCGCCTTCAACCGCTATACACCCGACCCGGATCCCGTCCTCTACCACGAAGATTCGGTGCGCTGCCTCTACCTGGGCGGGGCGGCGCCCGCGGTGGTGGCGGCGGGTAAGGCCGAGGCGGCCGCCAACGACAGCCGGTTGACGTACGTGGCGATGACCCGGGCCCAGTCACAGGTGGTGGCCTGGTGGGCACCGTCGTACTACGAGCCCAACGGTGGCCTGTCGCGGTTGTTGCGCGGGCGGGCACCCGGGACGGCCGAGGTGCCGGACGTGTGTGTGCCGGCCAAGATCTCCGATGCCGACGCACTGGCCCGCCTCCGGGCATGGGCGGACGCGGGCGGGCCGGTGCTGGAGGAGTCGGAGATCGCGCCGTTCACTCCCGCTCCGGTGACGGCACCGGCCACTGACCTGTCGGTGCGGCACTTCCACCGGACCATCGATACGACGTGGCGGCGCACATCGTATTCGGGACTGTTGCGGGCCGCCGAGGATTCCCGGACCGCGGGCGTCTCCAGCGAACCCGAGGTGGCCGAACTGGACGACGAGATCCCCGACATCGCATTGACCTCCCCTCCGGCGGGCGCCGATACACCGTCCCCGATGGCCGATCTGCCCACCGGCGCCACCTTCGGTTCGCTGGTGCACGCCGTCCTGGAGACCGCAGACCCCCTCGCCGCGAACCTCGCGGCGGAATTGCAGGCCCAGGTGGCGGTACATGCGACCCGGTGGCCGGTGCCCGCGACCGCCGGTGAGATCGCGACCGCCCTGGTGCCGCTGCACGATACCCCGCTGGGTCCACTCGCGCCGGAAATGACGTTGCGGCATATCGGTTTGTCAGATCGGCTGTGCGAGTTGGATTTCGAGTTCCCGCTGGCGGGTGAGGATCACACGCTCGCCGACGTCGGCGCACTGGTGGGCCGACATCTGCCTGCCGGTGACCCGCTGGCCTGCTACGCCGAACGGCTCTGTGCGGGGACGTTGGGCCGGCAATCCTTGCGCGGGTACCTCTCCGGATCCATCGACGTGGTGCTGCGGGTGCCGGCCGGCGGGCAGACGAAATATGTTGTGGTCGACTACAAGACGAACCGGCTAGGCACCGCGGATGCGCCGCTGACCGCCGCCGACTACACCAGGCAGCGCATGGTCGAGGCGATGCTGCATTCCGACTATCCCCTGCAGGCGCTGCTGTACAGCGTGGTGCTGCACCGGTATCTGAGATGGCGGCTTCCCGGCTATGCACCCGAAATCCACCTGGGTGGGGTGATCTACCTGTTCGTGCGGGGAATGTGCGGCCCCGCCACGCCGGTGACCGACGGCCACCCCTGCGGGGTGTTCAGCTGGGCTCCGCCACCGGCTTTGGTGACCGAACTGTCGGCATTGCTGGAGGGCGCGTGACTCCCGATTTCGAACCGGCCGATACCCATGTGGCACAACGATTGGCGGCGCTGACCGGCGAGACCGACGAGTCGGTGATCCTGGCGGTGGCCCTGGCGGTCCGCGCCCTGCGCGGCGGGTCGGTGTGCGTGGACCTGCGCGCCGCGGCAGGCGAGTTCGGCACGGACGCCGACACCTGGCTGGCCGCCGTGCGGGCCAGTCCGCTGATCGGTCCCCCGGCGGTGCTGCACCTGTTCGGCGATCTGCTCTACCTGGACCGGTATTGGCGCGAGGAGCAGCAGGTGTGCGATGACGCACTGGCCCTGCTGGCCGCGCAGCCACCGGGGCCCACGCCGGAGGTGGCGCGGCTGTTCCCGGACGGATTCGACGAGCAGCGTGCGGCCGCGAAACTGGCCCTGGCCCAGGGCCTCACCGTCCTGACCGGCGGTCCCGGAACGGGTAAGACGACCACGGTGGCCCGGCTGCTCGCGCTGCTCGCGGAGCAGGCGGCCCTGGCGGGCCGGTCGTCGCCGCGGATCGCGTTGGCGGCGCCGACGGGTAAGGCGGCCGCGCGGCTGCAAGAGGCGGTCCGCGCCGAGGTGGACCGCCTCGACCCGGTGGATCGCGCGCGGTTGACCGGGCTGCCGGCGACCACCTTGCATCGGCTTCTCGGGGCACTGCCGAACACGTCGTCGCGCTTCCGTCATCATCGGGGCAATCGGCTGCCTCACGATGTCATCGTCGTCGACGAGGCGTCGATGGTGTCGCTGACCATGATGGCCCGACTACTGGAAGCCGTCCGCCCGCAGACCCGCTTGCTCCTGGTCGGTGATCCTGACCAATTGGCCTCGGTGGAAGCCGGTGCGGTGCTGGCCGACCTGGTGGAGGGCCTGGGTGCCGACCGTGTCGCCGCGCTGCACACCTCGCACCGCTTCGGCGAGTCGATCGGCGCGCTGGCCACGGCGATCCGGGACGGTGACGCCGACCGCGCACTGGAGGTCCTCGCCGCGGGTGGACCGCATATCGCGTGGACACCCACCAGCGAAGCCCTCCGGGACGTTCTGCTGCCGCATGCGCTGCGGTTGCGTGAAGCCGCGCTGCTGGGCGATGCCCAGGGGGCCACGTCGGTACTGGATGAGCATCGGTTGCTGTGTGCGCACCGGCACGGCCCGTTCGGGGTGACGCACTGGAACCGTCAGGTGCAGCGCTGGCTGACCGAGGCGACCGGCGAACCGATGTGGTCGGTGTGGTACGCGGGGCGGCCGGTGCTGGTGACCGCCAACGATTACGGACTCAAGTTGTACAACGGGGACACCGGGATCACCGTGGCGACACCGGAGGGCCTGCGGGTGGCGATCGGTGCCGCGTCGTTCTCGACCGGCCGCCTCACCGAGGTCGACACCATGCACGCGATGACGATCCACAAATCCCAGGGCAGCCAGGCCGATGAGGTGACCGTGCTGTTGCCGTCGGAGGATTCACGGCTGTTGACGCGGGAGCTGTTCTACACCGCGGTGACGCGCGCCAAGACAGCGGTGCGCGTGGTGGGGTCGGCCGCCGAAGTCCGCGCGGCTATCGACCGCCAGGCCGTGCGCGCGACCGGACTCGGCCCGCGCCTGCGCCGGTAGGTCAGACGGTCCGTGCTGCGAATGCGGCGCTGGAGAGGATGCCGATCGCCAACGCCAGCGTCCCGTAACCCAGAACGGCGGCTGCGACGACGGCGGCGATCGATCCGAGACCCAGAACGACCAACAGGCCTGCTAACAATGCTCCGCCCATGTCCACCCTTTCCTATGACTGCCGTCACAATGTAGCGCATGTGGTGTGCTCAATCACACCAACCCGCGGACACGATTCGGTGGAGACCTACTTACGCGCATTTGTACAGTTCAAGAGGCTAATTTGAGCTTGCCTATCGGCCGGTATTGCCTTGCCGATCGGCCGACTAAGTGGCTCTGTGCCTCGCGGAACGCCGAAGGGCCCGGACATGCCGTCCAGGCCCTTCGGGTGCGCGACTAGCGGTGGCTCTGATGGTGATGATGCACGGAGGTCCCCGGCTGCGGCGTGTTCCCCTGGTACGGGAAGCCGGTCTGCGCGTCGGCGCTGCCGGCGACGCCCAGCGCGATCATGGTCGGGGCGGCGGCAAGGACGATTCCTGCGGCGATACGGCGGGCGATGGTGGTCATGTCATTTCCTTGTGGAACGTGGCTTTTCGCCGTTTAACCCGGGGTGGTTCACCCCGGCATTGTTCCGGCGTTGGTACAACAATGCCGGGTCCGGGCGCCGCGGTATGTCGGGCGACCGGACCACGCATCGGGGGAATCCACGTTCCCCCGATCGGGGGACGCGCCCCGGGCCAGTGACTACGGCTGCATCGCCGCGAGCAGCTCAGGAAGTGCAACGGTGGCGATTCCTATCGCGCAGTCGCCGATGCCGTAGGGCAGCACCAGAGTCTCGGCGTGCACAAGCGCCCCGCACGAATACACCACGTTCGGTACGTACCCGTCCCGTTCGTCGGCCGCGGGATGCAGCAAGGGATACGGCAGCTGGCCGATGATCCGGGTGGGATCGTCGCGGTCGAGGAGTATCGCTCCGATGGAGTAGGTGCGCATCGGCCCCACCCCATGGGTGAGGACCAGCCAGCCGGCCTCGGTCTCGAGGGGGGAACCACAGTTGCCCAACTGCAGCGTCTCCCACACGGCGCTGGGTTTCTGACATTCCTGAGTCGTCGTCCACACCGACAGATGGTCGCTGAAGGCGACGGTGTTCGATTCCCGGTCGGACCGCGACATCGCGGCAAATCGCCCGTGGATCCGGCGCGGAAACAGCGCCAATCCCTTGTTCGCCGCCGCCGCACCGACCATCGGCGCCGAGTCGAACGTCCGAAAGTCCTTGGTGGTCAACAGCTGTTGACTGATCTCGACGCCATCGTAAGCCGTATAGGTGGCGTAGTAGGTGACTTGCCCATCGTCCTCGACAAAGCGGACGAATCGCGCGTCCTCCATCCCCGCTTCCTCGGCCCTCGTCGCCGGCCACAACACCCGCTCGGCAAGAGGTGTCTCGCCGCGGAACTCGACACCGTAGGAGCGGTCCGCAATATCAGTGATCAACTCGATCAGCTGCGGAGTGTGAGCCCTGGTGCGACTGTGCCGATGTAACCGCTCCAGTCGGTCGTCCAGATCGCCCCGGCTGAACCGTTCACCGAGCCCGTCGAGCACATAGCCGGCAGTCTCTTCGGAACCCCACACTTTGACCAGCTCATTGCGAAACACCTCGGCGTCGAGCAGGGTCGGCGTGATGGTCCCAGCCGTCGCGAACGGCACGGCATCGTCGAAGCGGACCTCCCCTGCGCCGTCGACGGTGCCGGTGCGGAATCCGATGGACGACCGGTGCCCCTCACCGATACCGCGCACGCTCATCACAAAGCACAGACTGCCCGGTGCCACCCCCGATTGATCGGGGTGCTCGACGATGCTGGGATTGCACAGCGCGGCCCCCTCGATCGTGTACTCGCTGGTGAAAGCTGCGCCCAGCAACAAGATTCGGGCATCGGAAAGATCCAGCCCCGGGTCCAGCCAGTCGGATAGCTCGCGTGCGTGCCGACGGAAAGTGCCGACGAGATCGCGGTGACGGCGGTCGAACCGGATGACGATATCGTCCAGCGCCGCCCGCACACCGTCCTCGTCCAGCGCGAGTATCCTCCTCAAGACCGCTCCCGCACGAGACTCGTGGACTTCGAATCCTTCTAGACCGGGCACGAACAACCTGGTGATGACACGTGTCGGATCGGCGGCCAGCCGCAGCGGACTCCGGGTGACCAGATCCTGGCCCGCCAGTGTCACTGGGTAATACCGGTCACTGCGGAATACCGGCGAAGCGCCTGGCCAGCTGAAGGGTGGACATCGCCGCCAGTGTCGACTCCGCCCCCTGATTGATGTTCACGCCGTCCTCGTGCAGACCGTCGTAGCCGCCGCCGGTCTCGGGGTCCCACATGAGCAATCCCGCGTCGTTCGCACCCTGGAACCACGCTGCCGCGGCGCGCACGGTGTCGGGCCAGATCGACTGCGCATCGACGGAGGCTGCCCGGGCACACGCATCGGCCAGGGTGGATATCTCGATCGGCTGCTGGTCGAACCCGGGCCTGTGCTCGCCGGCCGACCAGCCTCCGACCGGTGTCGGAGACAGGTGCTCGCCGTGTGTCTCGCGTTCGATCAGCCAGCCCAGCAGATCCAGGCCGCGCTGCCCGAGGGCGGGGTCGCCGACAACGGCGGCCGCGGCGATCATCGCCTCGGGGAGTACGGCATTGGCGTAGGTGAGGCGCGCCTCCGGCCAGGGCCAGCTCGGGTCGTGATTCGGCGCCGGGAGACCCGCGACGTAATCGGCGATCAGGCGCCGGGCCGCGGTGTTGCCGGGCTCGACACTGAGCAGTTCGGCGGCCCCGACGACGGCGAAGGCCATCGCTCGCGGCCATGTGGAGCGACCATGGGCAGCGCGCTCGAACTGCACCACCGCCAGCCTGCGCACCAGACCCAGATCGTTGTGTGCGGCGGCCGTGCCCAGTCCCCACAGGCACCTGCCCCAGCAGTCCTCCAGTGCGTAGCTGTCGGTCCACTTGCCGCTGTGGTCCATTCGATTGCGGCATCCCCCGGAGTACGCCTGCGCCTCGTCCAGGAATCGCACCGCCAGCCGGGACAGCCCGTGGACGGCGTCGCCCGCCTCGGGCTCACGGCTGGCCACCACCAGCACTCTGGCCATGTCGTCGGTGCAGTACCCGTGGGCCTGGCGAGGCGAGGTGCCGGAGGCGTGTTCGAAGGTGCCCCGTCGGTCCGAGAGTCTCAGCAGATGACCGAACTCCGTCGTTATGACAGCCATGTGCGCTTCGAACGCTTTGCCAGAATTCGTTGTGCCACAGCTTGATACGAGGTGGCTACCACAGGCCAGGCCATTGCCGGCGCGAGCCTGCGGGCCTCCGCGGCCATCCCCCCGGCAAGCCGGGGCTGGGTCAGAACGGCCTCCAAGGCGGCCGTCATCGCGTCCGGATCGTCGTGGGGTACCACGATGCCGGCTCCGGTCGCCAGCAGCTCGACGGCGTGCGGGAAAGCGGTCGCGACCACCGGGCGACCACTGGCGATCGCATCCACCAGGACACCGGAAGTGACTTGATCGGTGGAGTCGTAGGGCAGCACCACCACCGACGCGGACTGCGCGAGAGCGGACAACGACGCCACATCGCGGTAGCCGGCGTCGAAATGGACCGCCGCCGAGATGCCTGCGCGCCGCGCCTGCTCGGCACGAGCCTCACGATAGGCCTCACCTTCCGCGGCAAGAACCTTCGGATGGGTGCGACCGGCGATCAGGTATCGCGGACTGCCCCTGAGCGTGTGCAGGGAACCCATCGCGTCGATCACCCGCTCGATGCCCTTGCCCGGGCCGAGCAGTCCCCACGTCAGCAGGGTGGGGCGACCGCTTCGCTTGGTATGGCCGAACGTCGTGACGGCCGCACCATGCGGAATGGTGCTGACCTTCCGGCGTTCGACGTCGAAACCTGCACACAGCCGCAGCGCGGCCGAGTCCGACATCACCACCACCTGATCCGCCAGGGCCGCCACCGCCTCCAATACCGAACGCTGGTGCCGCGTCGGATCCTTGGGGACGGTGTGCAGTACCACGATCGACGGAATCTGCAGCGCGCCAAGGATACTGATGACCTCATCGCCATCGGCACCGCCGTAGATACCGTATTCGTGCTGGATGACCGCGATATCGCTGTTGTTGAGCAGATCCGAGCACGCGTCGACCGAGGACGGAGACCCGTTGATCAGTTCGCCGACGACGCGATTGCTCCGGCTGGGGGTGCCGTCGGCCACGCGCACCACATTCACGTCGGCGCCATTGGCGGCCAATCCGTCCGCCAGTGCGGCGCTGAACGTGGCGAGGCCGCACGGAGTGGGCGGATAGGTGCTGAGGATTCCGAAGCTCGGCGTTGCCGACACCGGACGCTCCAACAACGGGGTATTCGAGAATTGAGAATTGAGAAAAGGTTTCAAGGTGTGATCCAGACAGTCGGATGTCACCGACGTGCCCGGCGCGAGCTGCTGCTCGTGAGATCAACGGCGGACAGCTGACTCATCCCGGACTGGCTGGGGTCCCAACACTGTCCACATTACACCCCGGGTTCGGCCCCGGCCTGGTCAGCACGGCGAGCACGGGCCCGGCGCACGGCTTCGGCGACGATCTGTTCGGCCACCTCGGCCAGTTTGCGTTGCTCGGCCTGACTCATCGCCCGTAGCTGACCGAACGCCTCCGCGGCGCTGCGCCCGGTACGCGCGCGGATGATCCCGATCGCCTGATCGATCACCGGACGCGTCGACAGGGCCACCTGCAGCTGACCGGTGAGCGCGAGCGCGTCGGCCAGGATCCGGGCGTTGTGCACCGCGACGGCCGCCGGCTTGGCGAACAACTCCGCGAACTGCGCCGAATGCTCGTCGAAGGCGTCCTTCTCGCGGCTGTAGAGGCTGACCGCACCGACGACCCGGTCACCCAGCAACAGGGGCACCGCCATCGCACTGTGCACGCCGAGCCGGCCCACCCGCGGACCGAATCGCGGCCACAGTTTGGTCCCCCCGAGCGAACCGGATCGCACCGTGCGCCGTTGCATCGCGGCGGTGATGCTCGGCCCCTCGTGCACCGTGACGTATTGGATGGTGTCGATGTCGGCGACGAACGGCGAACTCGCAGCCGACGCCAGGACGGGGTCGTCCTGGCGTTCCAGCTGCAGCAACGTCACGCCGGCACCGTCGGCGCCGGGGACGGCACGCACGGCCGAGGCAGCCACCTCGGCGAGCACCTGGTCCAGGTCGAGGCTGTCTGCCACCAACCCGGCGAGGCTGGTGAGCCCGGCCTGCAGGTCGGCGACCGCAGTCACACCGTGATCATCTACGGAGTGCTCCGTCATCGCCCGTGCCCATACGCTCGGCCGGCAACGCACGCGTGCCGGATACCCGGTTCATATTAGTTGACCTGCTTCAGACCCCACCGGCCCCGAAGTCCTTCGTCGGGCAACGCGAGCCGGAAGTTGGTCCGCAGCGTCTGCAGATACTGGCGGGCCAGCGACCCGGTGGTGTACGCGAGGTCGTATTTGTCGCACAGTTCCCGGACCCGCACGCTGATCTCGGCGTACCGGTTGCAGGGCAGGTCGGGAAACAGGTGGTGCTCGATCTGGTAGCACAGGTGACCGCTGGAGAACGCCATCAGGGGGCCTGCGTTGAAGTTGGCCGCGCCGAGGAGTTGGCGCAGGTACCACTCCCCCCGGGTCTCCTGCTGCAGGATCTCCGGCGCGAACTGCTGCACACCGTCGGGGAAATGCCCGCAGAAGATCACCACATATGCCCATAGATTGCGGAGCAGGTTCGCCGTGACGTTCGCGGCCAGGGTCCGTCGCCATCTGCGCAGGCTCAGAGCCGGCAGCAGGACGTAGTCCTTGGCCACCTGCCGCCCGATCTTGCGGAGCAGCGACTGCGTCACCGCTCGCCGGCCGGCTTCAGTGGTGGCCCGCTCGTGCTCGGAGTGCATTCCGTGACGCGCGATGCCCCATTCGAAGATGACGGCGAGCAGCAGGTTCCGCAGCGGCTGCAGCAGATACTCGCGCTTCCAGGGCTGATCCCGGGTCACCCGCAGCACACCGAAGCCGAGGTCGTCGTCCACTCCGAGCACATTGCTGAACACGTGATGCCGGTAGTTGTGCGAATAGCGCCACTGTGCGGACGTGCCCGCCATGTCCCATTCCCACGTGGTGGAATGGATCTCCGGATCGTTCATCCAGTCCCACTGACCGTGACTGACGTTGTGTCCGATCTCCATGTTCTCAACGGATTTCGCGTACGCCAGCAGGACTGCGCCGGCCACCCAGCCCGTCCTCGACCTGCTGCCGGCGATCACCAGCCGGGCCGTCAGGTCCAGTACCCGTTGGAACGCGATCACCCGGTGCAGGTAGGTGGCGTCCGGGCCGCCCAGGGAACCTTCGATATCCGACCGGATCGCGTCCAGCTCGGCGCCGATCGCCTCGACGTCCGCCGGACTCAAGTTCGCGTACTCCGCGATATCGCTGATTGCCACCTGAATTCCCGGTCCGTGTAGGTACGGCGGCAGAGTCCGGGCCACCTCAAATGCAACACCTCCACCCTAGGCCCCGGAACCGATCCGCGCCACGCCGCGACCCCATGAGCAAGACTGGACCCATGACCGAGACCTCTGCCGCCCGTGTCGCGGTATACCTCGACTTCGACAACATCGTGATCTCAAGGTATGACCAGGTGAACGGGCGCAATTCGTTTCAGCGCGACAAGGCCAAAGGACTGGACCCCGCTCACCTGGCCCGCGCCACCGTCGACGTCGGCGCCGTGCTGGACTTCGCCTCGTCGTTCGGCACCCTGGTGCTCACCCGGGCATATGCCGACTGGTCGGCCGATGTGAACGCGGGGTACCGCCAACAGCTGGTGGGCCGTGCCGTCGACCTCGTGCAGCTGTTTCCCGCGGCCGCGTACGGCAAGAACGGCGCCGATATCCGGTTGGCGGTCGATGCGGTCGAGGACATGTTCCGACTGCCCGACCTGACCCACGTGGTGATCGTGGCCGGCGATTCCGACTACATCCCGTTGGCGCAACGCTGTAAGCGGCTGGGCCGCTACGTGGTTGGTATCGGGGTGGCGGGATCGTCGAGCCGTGCGCTGGCCGCCGCCTGCGACGAATTCGTGGTGTACGACGCCCTGCCCGGCGTTCCGGTGTTCGAGCCCGTACCGGCCTCCGAACCGAAGAAGGCCGCCGGACGGTCGAAGAAGACCGAGGAGGACGAGCCGGACCCCCAGGCGGCCGCCACCGCGCTGCTCAGTCGAGCCCTCCAGATCGGCCTGGAGAAGGAAGACGCGGAGTGGCTGCACAACTCCGCGGTGAAGGCACAGATGAAGCGGATGGATCCCTCGTTCAGCGAAAAGTCTTTGGGATTCCGGTCTTTCAGCGACTTTCTGCGGTCGCGCTCGGACACCGTCGAATTGGATGAGAGCTCGACGACCCGGCTGGTGAAATTGCGTGGCGACCGATCGGACTAGCCGTCTCGCGGTGAATGCCGGGTCGAAAATCCCGGAATCGCAATAAAATTCACGTGGTCGCGTCTGCCGATCAACGTCGCCGGAACCGTCGTGTCAGCGTGTATGGTCGGGGAACAGGGACCATCACAGGCCCCCATATCAAAGGGGTCTCCATGGCCGACAAATCACCGCGGCAGAGCATGACGAAGAAGTCCGGTAAGTCACTCAAAGAGAAACGCGCGACCAAGCGCGCGGGCGAGACCGGGCAGCAGACGACCGAGAATGTCCTGCATCCCAAGAAGCGCTGACTAGGACACCGCGCCGTTGAGCGCGGGTTCGGGGATCATCCCCTTCTCCACGCCCCACATCGTGGCGATGGTCTTGTACTCGCCGGTGGAGATCAGGTGCTGCAGCGCCTGCATCAGCGACTGCGCCAGGGCCGACCCCTTGGCCACCGGCCAACCGTAGGGTGCCGCGTCGAACACCTCACCGGCGGGCACCAACGACCCTCCGCTGAGTTTGATGGCGAATCCGGTCACCGGCGAATCCGCGGACATGGCCGCGATGTCCCCGGCGATCAACGCCGCCGTCACATCGTCCTGGCGGTGGTAGACCACCTTCTCGATGGGCGCCAGACCCGCCGCCACACACTGGTCGCTCTTGGCGGGAATCTCCACGGTCTCCTGCAGGACGCTGGCCGCCACTCCCACTCGTAGTCCGCACGCCGCATCCGGGCGGACCGTCTGCCCGGCCCGTTGCGCCCAGAGCGTGCCGGCCTCGAAGTAGGTGACGAAGTCGACTGCTTTCTGACGTTCCGCCGTGTCGGTCACCGATGACATCCCGATGTCGTAGGCGCCGCTCTGCACGGAGGGGATGATCTGATCGAATTCGGTCTCGCGGTACTCCGGGGTCAGCCCCAAGGTGCGGGCCACGGCATTCATCAAGTCGACATCGAAGCCGACGATATCGCCCGCGGAGTTCTTGAACTCGTTGGGCGCATAGGGCACGTTCACCCCGATCACCAACTTGCCGGTATCGCGGATGTCCCCGGGCACGGTCGCGGCGATCGCCGGCACCGACCCGGGCGGCCCACCGCCGGTGGCCTCGTGCGGTTCCCACCATTTCCACGCCGCCACCGCGCAGGCTCCCACCAGCACCAGCACCCCGGCCACCACGAGCGCCCGCTGCGGTACCCGGCGACCCGCGCCGGCCTGTGCGCGCTGCGCGGAATGCCGGCCCGAGCGGGTCACCCGAACGGGGGTGTTCACCGCACGCCGGGCGGCCGCCGCCAGCTCGGCCCCGGTCTGGTACCGCTTGGCCGGTTTCTTCGCCATTCCCTTGGCGATCACCTCGTCGAAGGGTTCCAGCCGGGGGTTGAGCGCCGACGGCTTGGGCGGCGGGGTCACCATGTGTCCCGCGATCTGCTGTTCGAGACTGTCGGCCGGATACGGCCGGGTCCCGGTGAGACATTCGTAGAGCACACACGTCAGGGCGTAGATATCGGCGCGCGGATCGGCCTGCCCGCCGTCGAACCGCTCGGGTGCCATGTACGCCAGCGTGCCCAGGGTGCTGCCCGCCGTCGTCATCCCGACCTCACCGGCGACACGCGCCAGCCCGAAGTCGATCAGGTACGCGAAGTCCTGCTTGGTGATCAGGATGTTGGACGGTTTGACGTCCCGGTGAATCAGATCCTGCTTGTGCGCGGCGTCCAGTGCCGAGCCGACCTGTTCGACCACCTTGACCGCGAATTCGGGGTCCAGCGGCTTGTCGGTATCAGCCAGGATCGCACCGAGGGTGCGCCCTTCGATCAGTCGCATGTCCAGGTAGAGCCGGCCGTCGATCTCGCCGAACCCGTGGATCGGCACGACATGCGGGTCGTTAACCCCCGCGGCCGCCTGCGATTCCTGCCGGAAGCGCGCCTGGAAGGTGGCGTCCAGCGCGAGGTTGGGCGGCAACACCTTGAGTGCGACGACGCGTTTGGTCCTGGTGTCGTAGGCCTGGTAGACCTCGCCCATCCCGCCGCGGCCGATCAGCTCCTGGAGCTGATAGTGCCCGAAAGGTGTCGAGTCCACCGTGTTCCCTCTCGGCGCCGGCCTCTGTGTCGCGTTGTCAGCTGCGTCGCAGTGTCGATCGAAGCTACATCACAGTGGCAAAATTGTCGTCACATGACTAACGGGCCGGCGGCAGCTGATGCCGGCCGGGCAGCTCCGGACGGTGCTCCGCGTCGGCCGGCTCCGGACCCCGCCGGGACGTGACCCGGCCGATGCCCGGGGCGTCCATCCAGCCAGACTCGACGGATTCGGCCGACCCCTCGGGGGCACCCTCGGTCTGGACGGTCACCTTGTGCGTGCGTCGCAGGGTGAAGTGGATTTCCTCGGTCTCCTCGAAGACCTGCCGCAGCGGCTTGGTGGCATTGTCGATGGCACCGGCGACGATGGGCGGCACGAAGGGCCGGATCCAGCGCACCGCGGCCTTCGTGACGTCGGGAATGACGGGGATCGCCGCCAGCCCACCGGCGCGCTGCGACTCGGCGACCGCAGGCAGGTTCCCGGACTCCGGCCCGTCCAGCGCCCGAATGCCGGCGGCGTCCGGCAGGTACACATCGACCGGTGGCTCGATCTCACCGAACACCGGTTCAGGCCGCACCACCCGCACCTGTTCCCGGGCCTGCAACGCCTGCTCGACGCGGCGACGCTGCTGCTCACGGTCGATCTCGTTCTGCGCCGCGACGGCCAGCCGGGCGCTCTCCAGCTCCTGTTCGGCCCACATCTCCTCGATGGTCGAGCGGACCTCGGCCCGCTTGACCGCGATCGCCGTATCGGCCGCCAGTTCGGCGCGCTGCTGTTCGGCCGCGGCCTGGGCACCCCGCTCGGCGGCCGTGGTGCCCCGCCACCGCCGAAGGATCAACGGCAGCACGCTGAGCAGCACGAAGAACATGTCCATCAGGACCCGCAACACCAGCGGACCCGGATGGGTGCCGGTATATCCGTTCATCGCCGACCATCGGGCGCCCAGACCGGTCACCTCGCCGCTTCGGCGGGCGGCCTCCAGCGCTTGTTCGCGACCGGCGATATCGGCGTCCAGCCCGGCGGCCCGGCCGCTGCGGTCGGTGACGGCCGCGTCGACCTGGCGTTGCGCGTCGGCGAGGATCTCGTTCGCGGTGCGGGTCTCGGGTCCGGCACCGGGTACGCCCGTGATGCGGACCTGCGGGCACTGCGGGGACGGGTTGAACTCGCACCTGGCCACCACGAGGGCCTCGTCGCGCTGGGTGTTGGCTGACGCCACGGCATCGTCGAGTCCGGCCCGGGCTCGGCGTGCCTGATCCAGCTCGGCAGATGCGCGCACCACCGCAGGCGCCGAATCGACCTGCGCCGCAAGCACCCGGTCGACCGATCCGGCGAAGATCACCGTCGCCGCCAGCTCACCGACGACGACCCCGAACGCCGCCGCGACGGCCACCCGGCCCGCCAGCGCCGACCGGCCGCCGGCACATGCCCAACTCACCACGCCGAACAAGACTCCGGACGCCACTCCCCCAGCCGCCGAAGCGACCGCCGGCCACTGCGTCGCGCCGGCCAGTGCCAGCGCGGACACCAGCGCCGCAAGAGCGCTCGACAGCAACAGCACCGCCGCAGACAACGGTTCCGGTAGTCGCTTCGCACGCATTGAGGCTCCAAACTGCGGGTTGGTCTGCTTATCTGCCGAACGGAATCCCTCACGCCGGCCGCGAATACCCCGGATTCTCCCACAGCGCCGGTACCCGTGCTTCGCACGACAAGCGGTTACGTTTGTCCACGTGCGTGTCGACGGCCGGGATATCAGCGTCACCGGGAGCTTGCTTCAACCGTTGACCCGTCGCACCAACGACATCCTGCGACTGCTGCTCGCCGCACTGTTCCTGGCCACGGTGATCACCAGCTCACTGATCACCCGCAACGACTGGGTGAGCCTGGAACGATCGGTATCGGAGATCATCGGGGTGCTCACCCCGACCCAGTCCAACCTGGTCTACCTCGCCTACGGCGTGGCGATCCTGGCGTTACCGTTCGTCATCCTGGTCAGCCTGGTGCTCTCGCGGCAGTGGAAACTGCTCGGGGCGTATGCGGCGGCGGGGCTGTTGGCTGTGCTGTCCCTTTCCATCTCCGGAAATGGCATCGCCGCCCCGCAATGGCACTTCGACCTATCCGACCGGCTGGACACCCAGCTGTCCCAGTTCCTCGACGATCCCCGCTGGATCGCACTGCTGGCGGCGGTCCTCACGGTGTCGGGACCGTGGTTGTCCCGGCGGCTAAGGCGGTGGTGGTGGACCCTGCTGCTGGCCTTCGTGCCCATCCATCTGGTGGTCAGCGCCGTGGTGCCGGCCCGCACCCTGCTCGGGCTCGCCGTCGGCTGGTTCGTCGGCGCGCTGGTCGTCTGGGTGGTGGGCACCCCGGCCCTGGAGGTGCCACTCGACGGCGCGGTCCGGGCCCTGGACCGGCGCGGGTTCGTCGCCACCACGCTGGCGGTCATCCGGCCGCCCGGCCCCGGACCGCTGGTGCTGGCGGCCACCAGTGCAGACGCCACCGCGGTTGTGGAGCTGTACGGACCGAATCAGCGCAGCGGCGGCGCCATGCGTCAGCTGTGGGGCAAGTTCCGGCTACGCGATGACGAGACCGCGCCCCTGCAGACCTCGATGCGCCGCGCCGTGGAGCACCGGGCGCTGATGGCCATCGCGATCGGCGATCTGGCACTGGCGAACACGTCGACCGTGGCGATGGCCGCGCTGGATCGCGGATGGACGCTGTACGCGCGCAAACCCGCCTCAGGCGCACCGCTGAGCGCCGAGTCCACCTCTGCCGACGCCGTGTGGTCGGCACTGCGTCTGCTGCACGAACACGGCATCGCGCACGGCGATCTGCGTGCCAAGGAAATCACCGTCGATGACCACACGGTGCGGTTCGGTGGGTTCGCCCACGCCGAATACGGCGCCACCGACCCGCAGCTGCAGTCCGATATCGCGCATCTGCTGGTGACCACCAGCGCGCTCTACGACGCACCGACGGCCGTCGCCGCGGCCATCGGCGCCTTCGGCCGCGACGCCGTGCTGACCGCATCGCGCCGGCTCACCAAATCGGCGGTACCGAAACGGATCCGGGGGGACGTGCCGGACGCGCCGGACGTCATCAAGGCCGCACGCGAAGAGGTGCAGAAGCAGACCGGCGCCGACCAGATCCGACCTGAGGCGATCACCCGCTTCACCCGCGTTCAGGTGATCCAGCTGGTGCTGCTGGTGGCGCTGGTGTATGTCGCCTATCCGTTCATCAGCACGGTGCCGACCTTCTTCTCCGAACTGGGTTCGGCCAACTGGTGGTGGGCGCTGCTGGGCCTGACCGTGTCCGCACTGACCTATGTGGGCGCAGCCGCGGCATTGTGGGCCTGCGCGGACGGGCTGGTCAGCTTCCGCAATCTGTCGATCATGCAGGTGGCCAACACCTTTGCGGCCACCACCACCCCGGCCGGCGTCGGCGGGCTCGCCCTGTCGGCACGGTTTCTGCAGAAGGCGGGGCTGAGCTCGCTGCGGGCCACGGCCGCGGTGGCCCTGCAGCAGACGGTTCAGGTGATCGTCCATGTGCTGCTGCTGATCATGTTCACGACGTTGGCGGGCGCGTCGGCGAACCTGTCGCATTTCGTCCCGAGCACGACGGTGCTGTACCTGGCTGCGGGTGTGGCGCTGGGCCTGGTCGGATTCTTCCTGGCCGTGCCCAAACTGCGCCGCTGGCTGTCCTCGTCCCTGCGACCGAAGCTCAAGGAGGTCACCGAAGATCTTGTCGAGCTTTCGCGGGAGCCCAAACGGCTCGGGCTGATCGTGCTGGGCGCGGCGGGCACCACGCTGGGCGCGGCGCTGGCGCTGTGGGCCAGTGTCGAAGCGTTCGGCGGGGACACGTCCTTCGTCACGGTCACGGTGGTGACGATGGTCGGCGGGACGCTCGCGTCGGCGGCGCCGACGCCCGGTGGTGTCGGCGCAGTCGAGGCGGCGCTCATCGGTGGTCTTGCCGCGTTCGGCGTCCCGACCGCGATCGCGGTGCCCTCGGTGCTGCTCTATCGCGTGCTGACCTGCTGGCTACCGGTGTTCGTCGGCTGGCCGGTGATGCGCTGGCTGACGCGTAACGACATGATCTGACCGCGCACGTATGTTGGTCGGTATGGCCTTTCGTACTTTGCTTCCGTCCGCGGCCGCAGTGGCCGCCACCGCTGTGATCGGCGGGCTGGCCAGCCGGCCCGCCCAGTCCCCCTGGTATGAGCAGTTGCGCAAACCGCCCTACCAGCCACCGCGCCAAGCTTTTCCGATCGTGTGGCCGGCCCTCTACGCAGATATCGCCGTCACGTCGGCAGCGACCCTCGACGAACTGGAAGCCCGGGGCGAGACAGCACAACGCAAGGCGTACGTCGCCGCGCTGGCCACCAATCTCACGCTCAACGCGGCGTGGTCGTGGATCTTCTTCAGCCGGCGCAAGCTGGGCACGGCAGCCGTCGCCGCCGCGGCACTCACCGCGAGCAGCGCGGACCTGACCCGACGTGCCGTGCGGGTGAACGGCGCCAAGGCCGCACCGCTGGGGCTGTACCCGGCATGGTGTGCGTTCGCGACCGTGCTGTCGACCCACATCTGGGCGTTGAACCGCCGCAGCTAGCGGTGTCCCCCCGCCCCGAGGCGGGCGTGGGCACTGTCACTTCGGGTTCGACGGCCTGCGCTGGATCCGAAGTGCGGTGGTGGGATTCTCCAGCACGGTTGTCGGCGGTGCTTCCCACACCGTGGTCGGATCCTCCCTGCGTCGAACGATTCTCGGCACCGTGGGGGCCTGCGGCACCGGCTGGATGACGGTCGGGGGCTCGGCGAGTGTCGGCGCCGGGGTACGTGGCTTTTCGCTGACGCTGCGGGAGTGGAGATAACCCGCCAACGGTCCGGTGAACAGCATCACGGCCAGCACGATCAGGCTGAGCACGCTGATGGTGACGTCGAACGTGCTGGTGATCTGCTGGGCCAGGTTGTTGCCGTAGATCGCGTCGGGGGCGGGTCCGGCATAGCGCGGCGCGAGCGCCACCCCGATCGCCACGTTCGCGACGCTGAAGACGAACAACACCCCGCCGAACGCGGCGGCCACCGTGCTGTTGGTGAGATTGCGGTGCAGCCACAGCGCGATGACCGCGGTGACGAGGTTGAACACCGTCATCGCCACGCTGTCGTAGAGCGCCCGCGGCAGATCCAGCGATAACGCCACCAGATAGTCGACCACTCGCAATGTCGCTGACGCGAACGCCCAGAACGCGATGAGTGTCAGGCACTTCTGCGCGGCACCACGGTAGGCGCCAATGGTCGGCGGCTTGATCAGAAAGACGGCGTACAGCGTCGTAGGCGCGACGATCCCGGCCACGGCGGCCCAGGCGAGATAGCCCTCGTAACCGATCGCAGCGGTCGAGGTGTTCTGGGCGATGCCGTGGAAGGCGTCGATATCGCGCCCGACGCCGGCGATCCAGGTCAGCGTCGCGGCGACCGCCCCCGCGCTGCCGACGGCCGTCGTGGCCAGCCGTGCGGCCGCGGTCTTCTCCGTCAGCCAGCGTGAGGCGATGACAAGGGCGATCAGTGCCTCGGCGCCGTACAGCGCAGTGGTGAGGACGACCCCGACGTCCCGGCCACCGAACGTGCCGTCGGTGACGAACAGATACCGCAGGCGCCAGTACAGATTGAAGGCCACCGAGAGCGTCGCCAAGGCGATCGACAGGAACCCGATGACCCGCGCTACCGCATACCAACGTCGAAAAGCGTTGTCTTCGATGGTGATCGACGTAATCGGCGGCTGCCCGGCCAGCAGTGCGCCGGCCACCCCGAGCAGCAGGCCCGGCCCGACACCCGGCGGCACCGCGCCGGTGCCGCCGTGCTGGACGGTTTGCGCCAGGTGATAGCCGACGAAAGCGATGGCCAGGAGCAAATAAGGACCGGCCAGCAGCAGCCGGACCCGGCAGACCCGCCGGATCTCGGTCGGCGGACGGACATGCGGGAGGAGCGCGGCCCCGACGGCCAGCAGCGTCACCACGACCAGCACGGCGAACAACGCCCCGCGACTGCCCGGCACCCCGAGCCCGAACCGCAGGTTCCACGGCAGCAGCAGCGCGAGCATCATCAGCGCGACCGCCAGCCCGTCGCGCACTCGGTTGGCGCGGACGGGGACATGGCCGACGCGGTCGCTCACCCGCCCGATCCTTCCACGGGCGCGGCCGAGACGGTATCGACTTCTGCTCAGCGGCCGGGCTGTGCGGTAGCTTGGAGCGGTCGAAGCGTCGGGGTGAGCGCGAGGCGAGGAGTGGATCCGTGGACGTAGTCCTCGGGGTGGCGGTCACCGGACGAGTGGCACGACTGGCGATGATCGATTCGCCGGGGACCCAGGTGTTCGACCAGTATGCGTTCGATCTGCCCGACGGTGAGTCGACCGGGGCCCTGACCGAACTCGCCGAGACCATCATCGGTACCTACCGCGAGGTCACCGATTCGGGCAACCGGCTCGCCGCGACGCGACTGTGCCTGCCCGACGCCGCCGAGGCCGAAACCCTGCGACAGACGGTGTCGAGCGCCGGGGTGCAGAACGTAGAGGTGGTGACGGAAGCGGAGGCCGCCGCGGCGCTGGCCCGTAGCCAGGGCGCCGACGCGTCGCTGCTGTTGGCCGGTGACGACACGGTGTCGTTGACAGTGGTTGGGCAGAATCCGGCGTTGACCTCGGTGCCCATCGGCGCTGCGGGCGCCGCCGTCGCGTGCGCATCGGTGTTGGCGCAAGCGCCGGCGCACGTGCGGGTGATGCTCACCGGACAACGCCTCGATCTGGATTCGATTGCGGCAGAACTTCATTCGATGACACCGGTCGAGGTTCCACCCGACGCCGGTTATGCGATCGCCCGCGGGGCGGCCCAGACCGCGAACGCTTCCGGTGCGATCCCCGCGGGGACGGCCACGCAACTCGCGCCCGCCGTCGATGCCACCCAGGCCGCGCCGGCGATGGACGCCACGCTGGCCGCCCCGATTCCGGACGCCACCCAGGCCACTCCGCTCAATTCGGCCGATACCGAGCTGGCTCCCCAGCTGGCGTATTCGCAGGCCGCCGAGGAAGCCTGGCCGGAGTACCCGGACCTCGGGGAGATCCCGGACGAGGCGCTCGCCGAGTTCGTGCCCGAACAGGCGGACGAGGCGGGTTACCCGGATTCCGATTTCACGACGGCCATCCCGGCGCCGCCGCCGCGGCTCATCTTGATGGGCAGCGCGGTGGGTTTCCTGGTGGTCAGCTTCGCCACCCTGGCTGTCACCGTGGCGGTGAACATCCGGCCCGCGGCCGTCGTCAGCGCGCAACCGCCGCCCACCCAATCGGACACCGTTCCCGGACGGTATCTCCCGCCGGTGCCTCATGAGCCCGACCCGGTGGCCCTGCCGGTCAGTGTGCTGACCCCGCCCCCGGCAGCACCCGCCGCCCCGGTGCGGTCCAGAAGTGTGAGTCCGCCCGCGCAGGCGCCGGTGACGCAGGCGCCTGCTCCGGTGGAAGCGCCGCCGGCACCGCCGGCGGTCGGCGTCCCGGCGATCCCGATTCCCGTTCCGCCGGTCGTCGTGTTCCCGCCCTTCAATCCGTGGACTCCGCCCACGGTCACGACGACGGTCACCACCACGCCGACGACCACCACCACACCGACCACCACCACCACGACGCCGACCACGCCGACCACGCCGACCACGACACCTTCGACGTCGACGTCGACGACGACTTCGACGTCATCGACTTCGCCTCCGACGAGCACGTCCAGCTCGCCACCACCGACGTCGTCCTCGGAACCCCCGATCGAGCCGGTCACCCCGGCGACCCCCGTTCAGCCGGTGACCCCGGTAGAGCCCGTGACGCCCACGGCCCCGGCTTACACGGCACCGAGCCAGGCTCCCGTGCAGGCACCGGAGCCTGCACCCGTCACGACCGTCGAGGCCCCGCCCGTCACGAAGGCCCCGTCGGGCGGTGAGTCCTCGTCAACCGGTTCCAGCGGCCGGTCCGGCGGCGGCGGACATTCCGGGCAGGCTCCGGTGACGACGGTGTTGGAGAGCCCGTAGCTAACGCTCGCCGGAGCGCAGACCATCCCCCGCGGCCGACCTTTCCGCGGGTGAGATAGATCACTTGACAACATTGGAATCGCAGCTCAGGGGTCCCGACTTATAGCAGGCAGTTGCCACCTCACACAGAAGCGATGGCAGAGCTTTCAGAACGGGGACCATCTCATGAGCTCATCACTGCCGGCCCGCACAGCGGCCGTCACCGCACGGGTGGCGAAATCGACGTTGTTCACCACTCTGGCGCTGGCGGCAATCGTGGTGGGCCTGTTCGCCGGCCCCGTCGCGACCGCGAACGCCGCTGACGACTCCTGCGCGGCCGTCGAGGTGGTGTTCGCACGCGGCACCTTCGAAGGCCCCGGTGTCGGCGCCACCGGCCAGGCGTTCGTCGACGCACTGAATGCCCGGCTGCCCGGCAAGACCGTCGATGTGTACGGGGTGAACTACCCGGCCTCGCTGGACTTCGGACAAGCCGTCGACGGAGTGGCCGACGCCGCCAACCGGGTCCAGGCGATCGCCACACAGTGCCCGTCGACCAAGATCGTGCTCGGCGGTTACTCGCAGGGCGCCGCGGTGGCCGGCTACACCACGTCGAGCACGGTGCCGGCCGGGTACGCACTGCCGGCAAGCATCTCCGGACCGATGCCGGCGTCCGTCGCCTCACACGTCTCGGCCGTCGTCCTGTTCGGTACACCCGACAGCTGGTTCCTGAACCTGGCCGACCGCAGCGCTCCCCCGATCGCGATCGGCGACCTGTACGCAGGCAAGACCATCCAGCTGTGCGCCACCGGCGACCCGATCTGCTTCCCCGGCGGCCTGGACCGCTCCGCGCACAGCTCGTACAAGTCCAATGGGATGGCCGACCAGGCAGCCGATTTCGTGGTGGGCCGGTTGGGTCTGCCCGCTCCCGCGGCGACCGTCGTGCAGGCCGCAGCCGAAATAGTACCCGGGAACTGATCAGCAGGTCCCTACGGCCGGAAGCCAGTTGGCTTCCGGCCGTTGGCTTTTCATGACGTCGCCGGCCTCAATCGGAGCACCGGGATGGCCCGTGCGGCACCGGATCGCTGTTCGTGCAGCGCGAACACACGCGCCAGACGATCGACTGCCAGCGCATACAGCCGATCCCTATCCCTATCCGTCATGACTTCCTCGGCGACGAACGCTCCACCGCGGCGTCCCACATGCAATTCGCATCGAGGGTCCGCACGCAGATTGTGATACCAAGCCGGATGGCGGCTCCCGCCGTAATTCGACGCAATGAGGATGACGTCGTCCCGATCTGTGAAGTAGGCCAACGGGACCTCTCGGCGTTCCTTGGTGCGGGCGCCCACCGTGGTCAGCACCACCACCGGAATGCCGACACTGAGCCTGATCCGGCCATCGGTGGCTTTCATCAGCGGCCCTTCGACCGGCGCTGCGAACTTGCGCCAGAGTGCAAGGCCGCGTTTGGTCGCGAACAGTTGGCCTCCCGCCCACCACCACAACCTTCGCCGCCACGGTCCACGGGTCTGCAACTCGACCCGTGGAATCCCACCGACGCTGTCGTTCATGGCGTCCTCCCGGCGTATCGATGGGGTTGCGCTAGGAGTGCCGGTGTCGGCAGATATGCGTAGACCGGTACGCGGATTCTCTGGTGGGGATCGGGTGCATCGCCGAGCTTGGCCTCGGCCCAAGGCGTCCGTGCACGCCGACTGCGACACCTGACAACGGCATGTCTCGGCGTTCACAGGACTTTAGGCCCTACCGCGGCGCTCGTCCTCGGTGTTTGGCTTCTCTGCACAGGCAGGTTTCGACGCGGTCGATGCAACGGCGGCGCCGTGGCCATCACTGAGTAGGAGCCGTCGTGAAAGCAAGACAGCGCTACCTGAGTATCGGATTTGCCCTGATGTTTGTACCTGTTGCCGTCGCATCCGCTTCGCCGGCTTCGGCGGATTGCACCAGTGCCGGGGCCGCCACGGTGTGCGCCCAGGGTGACGTCCGCGGCGGCGGGCCAACCGCCCCGATCGCGGGGCCCGTCTACCCCTCTTATTGTGCGGACCCTTGGTATTGCGACGACGGCTGGGATATGGACGTGATCGTCAATCCGCTCCCGCCCGGCATCGACATCGGGCGGCCAGGCAGGCCCGGCGGCGGAGGTGGCATCGGACCACGTTGACCACTACCGCTTTCCGCGACCCATCGAGCAAGGAGCCTCACATGTTGTTCCGTACCGTCATCGGAGCCGGCGTCCTCGTCGGCGCAACGCTTCTCGGCCCCACGGCAACCGCCTCCGCCGATCCGCCGAACTGCACGGCCGCCGATCTCGCGGGCGTCATGTCCGGGGTGTCGGCGGGAACCTCGGCCTATCTCTTCACCCATCCAGACGTGAACACCTTCTTCACCGGCCTCAAGGGCAAGTCCAGAGAGCAGATGCGGTCGGATATCGAGGCGTACATGACGGCCAACCCGCAGGTGCGCGACGAGCTCAAGGCTGTCAGGCAGCCCGCCACCGATTTCCGTGATCGCTGCGATGCGCCGATGCCGGGCATGCCCGGTGTGCCGATGGGTTAGATGGCGCTGGGCTAGTTTTCACGTCGCAGGCGAGGTGGCGACAACGAGCACGCACACCGTCGGGCCGCCTCCGCGTGTCAGTTCCGCCTCTGCCAAGGTCGTTCGGTTTCGTTGCACCGCAAACGATGTCCACGGTGTGCGACCGACCCCCGGTGGGCGCGGTGTGGCCGTGCGATCGACGATCCACACGACACAGTAAATCCGACGAATACTCACAGCTTTCTCGCAGCCAGAGGTTGTTTTGCAGACGCCAACCCTTCCTAGGGTGACGGGTACCGCCCACGCCGGGCGGGCGAAGGGGACCAGACATGGGTAGCTCACGCTTCGTAGGCCGAGTCGGCGCTCTGGCGATGTTTCTCGGCGTCGGCGTATCGCTGACCACTGCACACGGGATCGCGTACGCCGAACCGTCCCCGACCACTGCCTCGACGACCGTTGCAACCCCGAGCAGTGGCGAGCAGCCCGCCGCGGACGGCACTGATCTCCACAAGCGGGCCCCGAAGCACAAGCAAGACCCGTCGGCCGCGACGCCAAAGACGGCAACCGATTCCTCGCCGCTGTCAGATGCTGCAGTCCAGAAGGAAACGCGAAAGTCTCGTCACAATGTCGACGAAAGCACCCACCACGGCGGCGGCACGCCACACACCGCACTGGCGTCGCCTTCGACTTCGACTTCGAAGGCGGCCGAGGAACCACCCGGTGCGGCAAGAAAAGTCCCTTCGCCGAAACCAAGCACCACAGCAGCCGCTACGGCCACCGGCCTGTCCGCGCAGCCGACGGCGTCAGCGGCGGTCGCCCCGGCGACCGCTACCCGAACGGCCGTGGCCACCGCTCCCAATGTGCTGGGGCACGTGGTCGCTGTGGCCAAGCAGCTCATCGAAAGGGCGCTGGGCCCACTGGTGTCGACGCTGCCGTCGAACGTGCCCGCTCAATCGCCCGCGCTGTGGACGGTCTTGGCCTGGGTCCGTAAGGAGATCGAGACGAATCTCTTTCCCGCCCATGTGGTTTCCCCGTGGTCGGTCACCAGCCCCAACCTGCTGGTCAACGGCAGTGCAGAACTCGCCGACCCGTCGCTCACCGGCAACAGCTCGGTGACCATCCCCGGCTGGACCGTGACCGGTACCCCGACCGTCATCAGATACGGCACAGCGCGTGTCATCCCACTGGGTCTGTCCATCCCAGGCCCGACGTTGCCTGCCGTCTTCAACTTCCCCAGCGATCGACCCGTCACCGGAGACACGCAGTTCATCGGAGGGGGCAACGTCGCAACCTCGACGCTGTCGCAGACGGTCGATCTGACCGGTGCGGCGTCAACCATCGACGGCGGCTCAACCCCGTACAAACTCAGCGGATGGCTCGGCGGCGCGTCGATGGATCCGTCGGCAGCCTCGATCACCGTCCGCTTTCTCGACGGCAACGGCGCTCAGTTGGGCGTCGGGAAGATCGGCCCCGTCACCGACTTGGACCGCTGGTTTCAGACCGGACTGCTCGAGCGGAGCACGTCGGCCGTCATTCCGGTCGGCACCCGCTCGGCACAGGTGGTCGTGACCCTCAGGGATTCAAACCCCGCGACCCTCGGCTACAACAACGCATTCGCCGACGACCTCGCCTTCACCGTGGGCGCGGCACTACCCGCACCGCCGCCACCCACCCCGCCGGCGTCGACGGTCGGCCAGCTCGATCACGTCTTCATGGTCTACATGGAGAACAAGGGCTATGGGGACATCGTCGGCAGCCCCAACGCGCCCTACCTCAACAGCCTTGTCAACGCGTACGGCGTCGAGACCAACTACGACGCGCTGACCCATCCGAGCGACCCCAACTACTATCCGATTCTCGGTGGTGCCGACTTCGGCTACAGCTTCAACTGCGCGACCAATTGCATCGACGCACGCAACCTCGCCGACAACATCGAGGCGGCCGGCAAGACGTGGGCGGGATACGCCCAAGGCATGTCCGTGGCAGGTCCCTACACCGCGACCAGCGACTACGCGCCCGACGAACTGCCCTTCCTGGCCTACCGCGACATCTACAACGACCCGGCCCGCGCCGCCGCGCACCTGTTCCCGCTCACCCAGCTGGCGACCGATCTCGCGTCACCCTCCACCGCACCCAATTTCGCCTGGTTCGCGGCGAACGAGGCGAACAACATGGAAGGGCCCATCGCCTCGCTCACCGGTGTCCTCAGCTACATCGGCGGTCTGTTCACCAACCACCAGTACAACGTAAAGGCGGGTGATCAGTTCCTGCAGAACACCGTGCCCACGATCCTGAACTCAACGGTGTGGAACGACCCCACGCAAAAGAGCGCCCTCTTCATCACCTTCGACGAAGACACCGACAACATCTCGCTGGGCTTCGGCAACGGCGGAAATCACGTTCTCACCATCGCGATCCCCTCCCCGGGTGCGATCAGCGCCGGGATGCGTTCGGGCCCCTTCACCGACGACAGCTACGCCAACCACTACAGCCTGCTGCGCACCATCGAAGACTCCCTCGGACTACCGTCCCTGACCGACAACGACACCTACGCCCAACCCCTGAACGGCCTCTGGACAACATCGCCGACGAACCCGGGCACCACATCCGTCATTCTCTGAGGACGTCGCCGCCCAGACACACGTCTGGCCCCCTCCGTAGAGGGGGCCAGACCAGGCGTGGCAGGTACAGGATTCGAACCTGTGTAGGTGAAGTGCAGCGATAATTTCAACGGGCGCCTAGGCTTCCACACTCGACTCGCCTGTGTTTGTGACAACTCGGTGACAACTACGGACGTCTTGGGCAGTATCTGCGCATGGAGATGCTGACCTAAGGTGCTCACCCGCGCGTACCCGAGTCGCTGTCACGTTGGCAGTATGAGCACGTTGATGTCGGTGGGCCCGGAGATCGGGTACTCGCCCGGCTCCGGGAGGTCGTAATGCACCGTCTGGATGGCTTTCTCCGTGAATATCTGCAAGTGCACGAGGCCGGGGCTGAGGTGCAGTTGCTGCTCCTCGGGAGGTGTGCCGAGGTAGGCGCCGACTGCCAGGGTCCCAGTTGTCAGTTCCAGGTCCCCGTCGAAGGCCCGCTCTCCGAGGCCCACAGAATCTGTTCCGCGATAGACCCGCACACGGACAAGCCGCTCAGTCGTCTCGGATTCGTCCTGACTCATCGTGTAAACGTCGATCGAGTGAATCGTTGACCAGCACCAGATCTCGGTCTTGAAACCCTCGGGGACTCCAGGCCGATCGTCTGTGTCGAGATCCTCGATACTGATCGTGCTACCCCACGGGTCCACTTCGACGTCGAGGAGCAGTTCGTTATCACTCGCCATCGTTTCCCTCCTTCGGTGCTTCGGTCGGCCCTGGTAGACGACATTTGACCGCAGATCAGTGCTCTACCATGTCGGCCGCTATCGCCGTTATGGCTTTTTGTGGTTTATTTTGCTCTTTTTCTTCTTCTTGTCATTGGTCTTCTTTTTGCCACCAGTGTCCGAATCGCGGTCAGCGCCGTTTTGATTGCTGCCTTGGCGGGCGGTGTTCAGGGCGTTGTTGCGGTGCAGGTTGGCAGCGTCTTGCGCGTGTGTCTGCTGCTCGACGCGCTGGTCGCTGGGTGACGATAGGCGTTGTTGCTGGTCGTTGTAGCGCTCCTGTGCGCAGGGTCCGCAGCGGGTTTTGCCGTCGGTGCCCCGGTAGGCGAATTCCTGGGGGTCTCCGCCTTTGAGCCCGTGGCGCTGTGTCAACGCCTGTAGCAGTTTGCGCTCTTTGGCGCTTTCGATCTCGTCTAGGTGGCGGACGCTGGACCGGCCGTTGCGGCTTTCTTGGACCGACGCCGGCGGCGACTCATCGCGAACCTTGCCCGTCTGGGGCTCGATCTTGCGCGTATTCAGGCGCCGGTTGGTCGGAATGTTCTTTGGGAATTCGTGGGTGAGCTGTCCTGGGATGGTTTCGAACTTGTGCTGGGTATGACCGGGCATCTCGACCTCGTCATACACTCCGGCCGGGGCCTTGGTCGTGTAACCACAGTCCAGTTTGCATCCTGGATCCAGTGTCTCAGGAACGTAGTCCTTCGGCGTCGAGGCAGGACGTCCGGCATCTGGAAGGTCTGTGCGCAGCGGCGGATTCGGTAGCTCGTGCGGTGGCGCGTTGGCCGCTGCGGGCGTTCCGACACCGGGTTTTGGGGTCGCGGCGCCGGCGATGTCGTTGGCCAGCTGCGGTGACGGAGTAGGGGTGACGGGCTTCACGACTGTGGCGTCGCGTAGAGCACCTTCGGCGACGTCGTCGCCGAATTTCTGCGCCCCGCGTTCAACGGCGGCGGTCACCCCTTTTTGGATGCTGCGGGCGGGGCTGATGTAGTTGGTGACCTCCAGGGCGTCCCCTGCCGCCCCCAGGAGCTGGTTGGTGGGATCGGCGGCCGCGGCTTTCTGCACCAGCCCCGTCGTCCCCGAGAGGACCAGGCTGGCCCCGAAGCCGGAACCCACTCCAGTCACCACAAGCGCACCGCCGCCGATGATTTCGGCGGATTCGACCGGGTTGTTCTTGATCCCGGTGACCAGTGCGCTGCCGGCAGCTTGTAGTGCGGCGCCGTTGGCGCCGCTGGTACTGGCGTGAGTGAACGCATCACAGGCCGAGATGCACGGGTCGACATACACCGGCCATGCCGTGGCGGCATCGGGGTGGATCACCTGGGCCAGCAGATACAGTCCGGGCCGGATCTGCTGTGTGACAAAGGCACTCGGCACAAGAGTGCCGTGGCTGTCGCGGGCCTGCGGTGCGGCGATCGTGGCGATGGTGGTGGCTGCCGGGGTGGCCTGGTTGACGGTGATGGTTCCGTCGGTGTGGGCCAGCATCACCGTGTCGGCCGGAGTGCGCAGGAACATTGGCACTGTGGGCAACGCCTGCCCATCAGCGGTCGCAGCGCCCGAAGCGTTCGTGGCGGGTCCGGGGATGCGGGTGATGGTGCGCCCGCCCGCGCCTTTGTTTTCGGCGATCACACTGAAACCGGCGCCGCGATCCGGGTAGACGACCTGGCCGTCCGCGGTGGTCTCGCCGGCCCCCAAACCGGCGGGCAGTACCAGTTGCACGCGACGCCCGTCGGTGGTGGGCAGATCCCAGCCCGCCACCGGATCAGTAGGAATGTTCGCCGACCTCGCCGCAGCGCTCAGCGCGTCATCGGAAGCCAAGGCCGTCCCGGCGAACGCCGCAGACGCGGCAGACGCTATCGACTGGGCACTTGGAGGCGGCCCACCAGCACGTTCGCCAGCATCAGTGGGCCCAGCGGGCGTCAACCAGTGCACCCCGCCGACAACCAACGCCAGCGCGGCCACCAACGTCACGGCCAATTGCGCCCACCACCGGACACCCCACCGCGGCCGGTCACCCGGCAGAAAATCCCCCACGACCCCAACCCCCTACATAGCCCAACATCGCCCGCCAGCTACGACGGGCATCTGCAAGGTGTAGTCGGGAACCAACCCCAAAGCCGAACGGTGATCTAGCGCACAGCAACAAATCCCTGCCGATTAGCGGTGCGATCGTCGGCGGATACCAACCGAGAAAAGACAGCCGTAGACAGCGAAAACACAAGACGCATTTACCTGACTCGATCGTCATCACCGCACGTCAAGCAACATTTCATGCGCTAGCCTGAAGAGGCTCGACCCACCGACCCGCTCCCTCGATCGAGCAACAACCACACGGTCCAGTTGGGCCGGGTGACCGAAACTGTCACCTGCTCGTGCAGCAGACCCGGGCGATGCGAGCAGTCGTCTGGTTGCCTATGTCGATGGTCCTGCAGAACGCCAGGGCCAAACTACTTACCCCCTCCCGGGAGTGAATGACATGCTCAAACACATCTTCAGCTTCTTTTACTGCGTCGCGTTGGCACTGGTCTTCCTCGCCGTTCTGCGTACAGGAGGGTGGCTGAGCGCAGGAATCTTGGCCCTACTGTTCGCCGGAATTTCATACCTGAACAGAGCACGATTCCAGTTCTGGCGCGGCAAAGGGTTGTTCTTCAGGCAATCACCGTCTCATCCTTGCGAGGACGACCCGGAGCGGTGAATCCCTTGCGGGCACTTCCCACACCTCCGCTCTATCGCGGCGCTGGGCTCCGTCAGACACGGTCAGACAGGCCGGTGGGCTGTCTGTACACGAACAGACATGCGGAGTACCACGCGCAGAGTTACCCGCGCCTTGCGACAATCCGCGACAGTTCCGCCCCCGACACGCATCTGGCCCCCTCCGTAGAGGGGGCCAGACCAGGCGTGGCAGGTACAGGATTCGAACCTGTGTAGGCGTTAGCCGACGGATTTACAGTTCGTCACTCTTGGCGTTTGTGAAGGTTGGCACTGTTGGTGAGTCTAGTAAGGCCCAGCTCACCGCGTTGATTCTGTTGACCAGACACGGCGGCCGCCGGAACTACTGCGGACGGGCTGCGGACGGTGTCGGATCTCGCTGTGAGGATCGGCGAGGCGACGTAACGTTCGACAACATGCCAATCATCGATCCCGTGAAGGAATGCCGCGCCGCGGTGCAGAAGTTCCAGCACGTACAAAGCCACGCCAATGACGCCGATATCCGCGAGCTGGCCGCCGGACTCCAGCACCTCGCGACTGCCGTCCGGGCGATTGCCGACCCCGAGGGCGCGAAGCTGGCCATGGATTGGCCATGGTCGGTCACCGAGAACGTAAAAAAGCCTGCCGGTAGCTGAGCCCAGGTTTCTGGGACGGTCGACTAACGCCGAGGGGGGAGGATCGTCGGCTCGGCACCCACCGCCAGTGCCTAGGATCGGCCGATGGATACCACTTCGGCCATCGCGATCGCTGGCCTGAGCACTGCGTTGCTCGGCACCCTCACGGTGCCCCTGCTGCAAAGCTACTTCACGTCGAGGCGCGAATCGGGCTTGCGTTTGGATGAGCGGCGCTACGACGCCTACGTCGACGCGATCAGTTACGCGCAGATCGTCGAGGAGAAACTGACAGAGCTCACAGAGGATCCAGTCGCCCGAACCTACCGGGCCGCACGCCCCACCCCGGACGCCGTGATGATTCGTGCAAAACTGGTCCTCGTTGCACCCACCACGGTGGCCCGGGCATTCGACGAACTCGCCGTCGCTTGGGATGACCTCCGCTGGGTGCTAAGCCAGGAGAGCCCCGTGCGCGACTACGGGGATGGCGACTTCGAGTATTTCCTGGAGCGCGACCACCCGAACGTCGTCCGGGTCACGGCGGCACTCAATGCGCTGAGGACGGGCGTCCGACCCAAGCCGCTTGGCGACCTTCCTCCACCACCGGTCGCCTAAGGATTGTCGGTGCTCGGTCGTACCGTTTAGGACCGTGAACGGGTTCAAAGAACCGAAGCCCGGCGTAGTTTTCCGATTTCGGATCCGGGTGATGTCGCGAGCCGCGCTCGTTCATGTAGTACATTGCAATGCAGGGCACTTTGTAATGCATTGCAATACGTGAGTGAGGAGTGGGTACCGATGGCAAGCATGGATTCGGAACAGACGCTGAAGCACCTGCGGGAGCGCTTCGCCGAAGAAGAGGCCGCGAAGCAGGCCGAGGAGGAAGACCGGCAGATCCGCGGCAACGGGCGGAGCAAGACGCTGCAGATCAGGCTCAATCCTGACGAGCTGGAGGAGCTCGAGCAGCTCGCTTACGCCCGCGGCCTGCCGGTTTCTACCGTTGCCCGGGAGGCCGTTCTGAGGTACGTGCGCCCCGAACTGGTGCATGTTGCTGACGCGGATCGTCTCGTCGAAGACTTCAAGAGGTTTATCGCGCATGCGGCCAAGACGCCGACCGAGGAGTCGAAGTCCGAAGCCCGACCAACGCGGGTCACGCGCGCAAGGATCACACGCGGTCGCTGCTAAGCCGGCCCATGCACCGAAACCGTGCATGGTGGCCGCGCCGGCTGACCGGGCCGGTGCTCGCATCTATCTCCGGCTCCCCCAAACAGCCCTGGTCCGCGTTTGAAACGCGGGAATCCGGCCCGCCGATTTGAGAGGGAGTCGGGGCTCCCGCGCGCCGCTCAAGGCGGTGTCCACTGTTCAGGTGCGGTATTTGGCCGCGATGCGATCGACGTCGGCGAGCGCGTGGGCCCAGAGGTTGACCGCTTCGGGTGTGTCGACGATCTGTGCGGACCTGAGGATGTCGTCCCAGTCCTGCGGGGTGATGTCTCTGTCTCCGGCGTCTGCGAACAGCTGAGCTCGCACAGCGGCCCAGAACGGCCCGTCTGAGACGAGCTCGAAGGCCTGGTCGCCGGTCGGAAGCGACACCAGCGGGCCCAGACCGGCCGCCTCCCGGTGCCGCCGCTTACGACGTTTGTCCATGCACATCATCATGCTGACTGAGCTGCGGGCGGCTCATCCGGCGGACCGCTGCGAGCCTGCCGGCTTTCTTGTCCGATCCCTTGCGCAGCGACTCGATGTACTCGCCGAGCCGGTGCGCGGCCGCTGCGTGGTGCGACATCCTGTCCGGATCATCGAGCACCCGGGCCAGCGCAAGCGCGGCAGCAACCTCACCACCACGTGACTCTACTGTCGACAGACGGGCCAGCTGCTCCCGAACAGCCGCCTCGACGGACTGAACCTCGGCCGCAGGCGGGCCCGATTCCGGTGTACGGGATGTGTACACATCGGTGTACACATTCGGCACGGCTTTGAGCTTGCGGGGCAACTTCTTGACCGGCTTGGCAGGTTTGCCGCTGCGGCGATCGCGGTAGTAGTCAGAGTTCGCTTTCTTGCACGGTGAGCAGCGGCAACCGTCGTTGTACCGGCCACGAGTGCCGTGTTCCTTGGCCACCACTCACCTCCTCACAGCAAACCCTCCGTGTGTACACCGGTGTGTACACATGTGTAACTCGAGTCTTCTCCCCGAAAGACGATGGGGCCGCAAGGGTCGGCCCGCGGAGCCGACGTCACGAATCGAGACCCACCCCCCGGGGGGTGGCACCCGAGTTCAGCAAACTTCCCCACGCTTCCCCGCGGCCGGTTGCGCGCCTGCACGCGGGTACTCACGGGTGGTCGATGTCGGTCACTGCTCGCCGTAGAGGGCGCTGGTGATTTGGGCGAGCGAGGCTCGGCCCTTCGGTGAGTGCAGCTCGGGCATCACGGTGAGGTAGATCTGGGCGGTGGTGACGATGAGTTCGGTGAGGCGGCCGTCTGCGGTGGCGTCGTTGATGTGTCCGACGAAGTAGTCGTGTTCGAACTGGAATCGGCACAGGATGATGCTGGCTGCCCGGCGGTAGTCGACGTTCTCAGTCTGGTTGGCCCAGGTATCGAGCAGTGAGGACGCCGCTTCAATACCCATATCTGTACGGAGTGCCGCGAGTAGCTTGCCGCCGGCGTCGGCGATCGCGGCGAGGAGTTCCGTTGCGCGGTTCGCTTCGGTGGACTGCTTGACGATGAACTGGACGCCGTCTTGGTCTTCGGCGGCTAGGTGTGAGAGCAGCGCCGCGGCTCGTTGCTCGTCTTGGCGCTCCGTTGGTACTGGATCCATCATGGGCCTCATTTCAGCACGGGGGTGAAAGGTACGCCCGCACAATCGCGGGCATCGATGTAATTGGCTGTGACACAACCTGTTTCGCTCACATTTGTTCCTTACATTCCCGGCGCGGCGCCCTGGGCGCGCATGTGGTAGTTCCAGTCCCGCGCGATGCCGTCGCCCGACCGGTCGGCGCCGGCGTTGATCGTCGTCTGATAGGTGTTGCTGACGCTGTTGGTGTTGGTGTCTCCACCGGGACCGGGCTTGCCGGCCATCGCCGCGGCGGACTGGCCGGCTGTGTTGGGCAGTGCCATTCCGGCGCCCGCGATGCCGCCGGCGATCTTCGTTAGCCAGCTGGAGTTGGCCAGCTGGGATCCACCCGTGGGCAGGAGCGATTCGATCAGGCCGCTGGCGCCGATACCCACCGCTTGGGAGCCGAATTCGATGGCGCGGTTGACGAGTTTGGCGCCGGTCTGGGCTGCCTGGCCCATGCCGGGCATCATCAGGTCGGCGGCCATGCCACCGGCCTGCATCGCCATCCCGAGCGCGCCGCCACCGTTCATGCCGATACCGCCGGATCCGGTGCCGTTCGGGGGTGCGAGCCCACCGATGGGTGTGGTGCCCGCTGATGCGCCGACACCTGGACCCGCCGGGTTCGCTCCGAGGACGGGGCCTTCGCCTGCGCCGCCGGTGAGGTTGGGTGGCAGGCCGGGGGTGCCCCAGCTGCCCGGGGTGGGGTTGTTCAGCGCCGGGTTGGTATTCGCGGGCCCGTAGAGGTCCGCTGGGGTGACGGTCGTCGGGGAGGCAGACGTGGCAGGGCTGGCGGTCGGACCCAGCGGGAAGTAGTACTGCTTCTGGAACTGCGAGTCCCGGGCGCCGGCCGCGGATCCGCCGTACTGAGCGCCGCCCCCAGTGCCGCCGCCGCCTTCGAAGTTCACGCCGTTGGGCAGGGTGGCTGCCATGTGCGCGCCGGGGCCGTACGGGGTCACTCCGACGTTTAGCGCCCCCGGCTGGAAGCCGGGCAGGGCCCCAACCTTCGCGGCCTCGGCGTCGCTGCCGAAGTTGGCGGTCGTGAACAGTCGCCCGGGTGTGGTCTGGCCGCTGCGCAGCATCTCGACAAGGTCCGAGATCGACCCCGAGCAGTCCGCGAGGCCGTTGACGAGATCTGACGCCGGTGCGTAAGCGGTCTTGCCGCTGGCGGCCTGGGCCAGCGCCATCATCGACGCGACGTTCGGGTTGCCGCCACCCATAGCGGACGCGGCGGCGCCGTAGGCCTGCTGCGCGATCCCGGTGTATTGCGGCCCGAACGCGCCCTGGGCCCCGAGGATGCCCAGCGCACCGTAGCCGCCCTGCGAGGGGTTCATCGCGGACACAGCGCCCAGCTGGCCGAGCAGCGGTGCGGCGGCCAGGTTGGCGACGAACTTGAACAGGTTCTCGGCCAGACCCGGCAGGCCCTTGGAGAGGCCGAAGTCCTGGTCGAGCTTGGCGCCGATATCGCCGAGCTGGTCGGCCATTCCGTTGAGCTGCTTGATGCCCTTCTGCGTGGCCGTCTGTCGGGCCTCGTTGAGGCGTAGTTCGGCTTCGTGGCGGTCCTGCTCGGCGCGTGCGACATCGTTGCGGGCGTCCTGGATGTCGCGGTCGGTGGCCACGTTCGACGACTGCAGCTGCGCCAGTCGTGCTTTCTTCTCCTCCACCTTGAACTGTGCGTCATACAGCGAGTTCTCGGCGGATGCCAGCGCCGCGGTGGGCGCGGTGCTCAGCGGCGGGCTGTACGGCAGTACAGGGGCGTCGGGGAGCTTCGGGCCCCCAGCGCCGCCGGCGGTGTCGGTGGAGAAGAACCCGCCGCCCTTTTGGGCGTTCTTCCCGTAGCCGGGCCACCACATGCCGGCGACGGCCGGTTGCGTGTCGGCGAACGCCGGCCCGGGCCCGATGAGTCGCCGGCCGGTAGGGCCGTGCGGGCCGTTCCCGCCGCCGGGGACCACCGCGTCCGGGTCCCAGGTGTTCGGCTGCGGCTTGGACGGGTCGAATCTACTGCCAGGGAGATACGGCCGACCCTGGTCGTCGTATTTGACCTCAGGCAGTCCGACCTCGGTGGAATCCTTGACGTCGGACTGCAGCCCGACGCCCATCGCGCCGCCCCACTTGGTGAGGAACGTCAGCCATGTCGGTACCGACACCTTGGCCAGCGCCGCAGTGATCCCGGCAGCACCCGTCGATGCTGCAGTCGGCAGCCCGACGCTGAGCAGCGTGCTCATGGTCTGCAGCGACGTGGTCAGAGCGGCGACACCCTGGATGGTCTTCCACGCTCCGAAGGCTCCGACGACACCCCAGATGAGGCCGGGATGCTCGCGGAGCAGGTCGGCAACGCCGTTGAGGGCGTCGACCATGACCGGTAGTACTTCCTTGGCGACCGGTGCCAGCGACCCGACCGCCTTACCGAGCCCAACGATCAGCGAGCCGACTTCCTTGATCGCGTCCAGGCCCTCGGAGATCCACTGCTTGAGCTGCCCGGACTGCTTGGCCTCGTTGATGAATGAGCTGAACTGGAAGGCTGCGTCGGTCGCTGCGCGGGCCAGTTCAGGCAGGAAATCAGATCCCACGCTCATGATGTCGGCGATCGCTTGGGTGAACGGCGCTGCTGCGGGCGCCAGCGCATCGAACGCCTTCGAGATATTCGTGGTGATGTTGGTGATCGCAGCCTGACCCGGACCGGACATCAGCTGGTCGGTGATGCCCATGAACATCTCGTTGAACGATGACGACAACTGGGTCGTCATCTTCTCAATCGTCGGCATCAGAGTCCGCGAGAGCTCCTGCAGCTGACCAGAAACGCCATCGAACAGCGCATCCTGGGACGCGTTCTTCAACCGGTCGAACGCCGGCAGCAAGGACCGCACCGACAACGCGGCCTGCTGCGCGTTCGGCGACAGTGACCGCAGCGCTTCGGAGAACTTCTCGGGATCCCGCAACGACGACATGGCGTCACCGAACCCGAGCGTCGCGACCTTGAGGGTTCCGAACGCTCCGGCTGCGGCCATCGCTGCACCGGGAAGTAGGGCCAGGGAGCCAGCAGCGGTCACCGCGGCCCCGGACACGACAGCGAGCGTCGGCACCGCCGCGCCGATCGCCAGCGACGCCGTTCCCTTACCCATCAGGCTCAGTCCGGTGTTGAGCGTGGACATCCGCGAGACAGCGTTGCTCTCATCCTGGTGTGCGCGCATCGCTGCCCGGACCGCCGCCGCCTCAGCCCGTTTGGCCTTGGCCAGTGCCTCCGACCGCTCAACCTTCTGGCGATCGGTGGCGTCTGACTTCTTCTGGACCTCGTCGTAGCGGGCCTGCTCAACCCTCACTCGGCTGACGGCGTCGGCGACCTTGTCGACCGCCTTCTCCATCCGCTGCGCGGACTGCTGAACCCGCGGCACCGAGCGTTCGATGCCGCCGGCCAGCTTCTCCCCGAACGCCCGCCCGGAGCGGTCCGCCGCCCGGTCGAAGGTGTCCTCGATCCGATCGGCATCACGACGCACACCCCGCTCATCGAGTCGGGTGAACACATCTAAGTGAATTGCGATTCAGACCACCGCCAGGGTCAAAGGTGTTGTGCTAGTGGACTGTTCGACTATGTAACGTTCAAAAGGCGGAAAGCGCCGTCGTTGACGCTATCTCCGCCGCCGCGGAACCAGGCGTGCCAGCCGGCCTTGCCGGTGGGTCGGCCGTTGCTGCCGAACAGGTGGGGGATGTAGGACATCGTGGTGCCCAGACGATCGACGACCACGTAGTTCTGGAAGTCGCCGAACAGCAGCACCAGGTTGTCCTGGGTGAGGTTGACCGCCTGGTCCATGGCCTCGCTGATGTAGTCCGGCCGGCCCAGCAGTTCGGACTTGCGGCCCTCACCGAGCTGACCCCACAGGGCGTTGCCGCCGGCGGTGTCGAGCTGGCGGATCTTGTTGTAGATCCGGCGATGTGCGAGCCACGAGCCGTTGGCCGCGTACCGCTGGGGCAGCGCACCGTCCAGCTCGTACACGTCCGACACCGCCAGGGTGTCGGTCGTGCCCGACGGAACCACCGAGCTGCCACCGGTGAGCGCGGTGATGATGCCCGTGGGCTGGCCGCTGCCGGAGCCGGTGACGTGGGCGATCGACTCCTTGGCGTCCTTGTCGAACGCGATCAGGCGGGAAATGTCGTTCGCCAACGTCGGGGCATCCATCTGCAACTCGTGGGTGAGCTCGATGAAAGCCTGGTACTTGTGCACCGGGATGCCCGGCTGCTCGACGGTGGGCGAGTCGTCCGAAACCTCTTCGGCTTCACCGTCCCACGATCCCGAGATGCCGGCTGAGGAGACGCCGTGCCAGACGTCGCCGGTGGCCTGCACGACCCGGGCGATCTGGCGGACCTGGTTCGCCGAACCGTTGGCCGTCAGGATGATCGTCGGGTCAAGCTGGAACGGGACCACGAAGCCGCCGGCGGTGTCGGTGAGGCTCATGGCGCGGGCCATGATTTCCTGGTCGGCTGCAGGCAGGATGGCCATGTTTCCCTTGCTGCGGATGAGCTGGACGAAGGCGTCGCAGTAGCGTTCGCTGGAAGTCGCGAGCACCAGGTTCGACACGGCGTTGCCCTTGGCGGGGTCGTCGCGGTCGACGAACTGGGTGGCGGCCTCGCGTACCTTGTCGGTGGCGTGCGGCATGCGCTCGATGGCGTCGCGGGCCCGTTCCCGCAGTTCCTTGCCGATCGAGCTGCGATCGTGGCCGAAGGCGGCCCGGGACTCCAGGTCCGATGTGTCCCAAGGATCCTGGGTGGCGCCAACGCGGTCGCTGGATCGCTGGTAACTGCCGCCGCCCGATGCGCCGGTGGCGAAGCTGCCGTAGTCGTTGGAACGCGTAGCCGAGCGGATGTTGGCGAGGTCTCGGGAATGCTGCGCGATCGCGGCGCGGCGCTCCTCGATCAGTGGCTTGAGTTCGTCATAGCGAGCCGAATCCGCTGGGCTGAGGTCGCCGTTGGAGCGGTCGAGGATCGCGTGGGCTTCACGCAGGTACTCGTCCATTTCCCGCTGCAGGGCGTCGATGTTGGTCATTTGGTGGTCCTTCCCAGTTCGAAGAGTTCAAGTCGCCGGGTGGCGATGGAGCGGGTGATGCGGTGGTTGGGGTCGTGTCGCAGTGCGGCGGTGGTGTTGTCGTAGGCCGGCCACACGACGGGGCCGACCTCGGCGACGCGGACCTCTTTCAGGGTGCGCAGCAGAGGCCCCCGTTCGGGCTGCTCGCCGTAGTACAGGATCCGTTTGACGTCTTCGGGCTTGACGACCTTTCCGGCGTTGTCGCGCCATTCCTCGCGGACGACGGAGAACCGGAAGCTCATGCCGTCAACAGCTTTCGTGGACAGGGCTTCTCTCAGCGGTTCCCAGTAGGCGGAGGCAGCCATGCGGGCCTGGACGAACAGACCCCGGTCGTCCTCGTGGATATCGGTGATCACCCCGCACGGCAGGCTGCCGAATACTGATCGGCCGTGGTCGAACTGGAACTTCGGCACCTGCTGGCGTAGTGACCGTACGAAGGCGCCCTTAGCGATCTGCTCGTCGAAGGTGCCCTCCCACGAGTCGATCCGGGTAGGTGAGTTGAACACCGCGCCGTAGCCCTGGAAGGTCAGACCGTCACCGTCGACGCTGTCATCGGCGCGCAGCAGAGTGAACGGAACCGATCGGCAGAGGTTGTCGCGCTGCAAGGTTCGGATCATCAGCGGGCCTCCAGATCCCACAGCTCCAACCGTCGCCGCGCCACGTCCACCGAGACACGGTGCCGAGACGCAAGCGGGGCTGGCGGCGCGGCGGCCTGTCTGATGGCGTCTGCCGTGAGCGCTGGGCCGCCAAGGCACACGTCGACGAGCTTGATCTGCCCGCCCGCGAGGCGTTCGGTCAGCACAGTGAAGGGCACCGCCGGGTACTTGAGGATCTCGTCACCCAACTCGGTTTCCGGGACCTGGAATCTGCCGAAGAGGCCGTCGGCGGTCTCACTGATCTGCGGGTTCACTCCCAGCACGATCGGGCGGCCGCCCTCAGAGGTACGCCACAGAAGTTTCACCTTGGAGCTGCGTTGGTCGACCGTCCGAGCGAAGCAACCAGGGGTGATCGCACCGCCAAAAGGTACGAGGATGCCGCTCACCGTGCGGTTCTCACCGACGTTGAGCACAGCCAAGTGCGTTGAGGTGTCAGACAATTGAGGTCACCAACCGTGAACGTGCGCAGATTTGCACTGACGGGGCGTGGTGACCGGGGTCCAGGTGATGCCGCTGTGAGGCGGGGCCTGGCGCACTGCGGGTACCGAGCTGACTCGAAGGATAGACCACAACGGCGCCCGGTTCAATCACCCTTGGCCGCCGTCTGTTTCGCCAGCGATGCGTACCGTCCACCGCGCAAGGTTCTCTGCGGCGAACGGTGTCGCGAGTTCGGGCAGGATCGCCGAGTACATCCCGATGACGGTGGCCAGCAGCTCAGCCGGGCGGCCGGCCTCGTTGGCCTCCCTCAGCACGGTGTTGAACGCGGCGGTGTCTTTGTCGCGGCGGGCAACGATCGCTGTTGCCGCGCGGCGGGCATCGCCATCGTCGTTGCGGCGGCGCGTTTCCTGCTCGATGAGCTGCCAGACCGCGATCAGCCCACCGTCGGTCCGAAGCTCGATCGTGATGGTCGCGTAGCAGTCGATTACGGCCAGCAGGAGCTGCGCGGTGCGGTTCTCTGCGCACGTTTGGTCGACGACGAACTGCATGCCCGGGGCGTAGCCGTTGGCCTCGTGTCCGATGAGCGCGGCAGCGCGCTGGTAATCGGCGTGGGTGAGGGCGGCGGCACCGTCTGGCATCACAGCGCTACCACCGAGCACGCGGCCTCTGCCGAACGAAATACCCTCCCGCACTTCTCGCACGAGTTCGGCCAATCAAGTGCGTTGACGGCGCCCAGCCATTCATCGAGGTGGTTCGCGCAAATGACACCCGCGCTGCAGTGGTGAAATCGCCATCTCCATAGCGCATCTGCCCCGCAGGTCTCGCCGTCACCACCTATGACGGTGCATCTGGGCCACTGGAGCCATGCGGCGGTGATCGCTTCAAACTCGGTGAACACGGTAGCGGGATCGATGGTTCTCATGCATAGGGTCCTTCGTTCGGGGGCTGAGAGTGTTCGTGGATGCGGCCTGCGACTACGCCGGTTGGTCTGTGCTGTGGGTCAAGGGATTCGATCCACGCATGGCACGCGTCGAGGGCGGGGCATCGGGTACAGAGCCCGAGTGCCTGGTGGTGACGTTGCGCGACGGTGGATGCGCCCTCGTCGGGGAGCTGGTCGTCGAATAGATGCGGTCGACCCCGACAGCGTGCGCCGGGGAGGGCTGGTGTCCGTGCACTGGACAGCAGCGCGGCCAGGACAGGGTCCTCGATCCGCTCGACAGGCACCGGCCGCATCCGGTCACGTGGGACCGGATTCAGCTTCCGTTTCGCCCGTGACCGCCGTGTGTACTCGGCGGCCGCGGCGCGCCGGCAGACGTCGCACCGACACCGCCATTCCGGGCTGCTGTAGCGCTCCCAACCGTGCCCAGGTGTGTCGGTCACCAGAGTTCACTTTCAATGTGTGTGGCTGTTCGGGTTGAAAGGTGTCTGTCTGCACAGCTATTCAGGTTCAGCGCCACCACCCGCTTTCCGGTGCAGCTTTTGGGAGGGTCAGCCGGTATTCCGCCATCAGGCGGCGCCGCGGATTGGCCCGGGCTGTCTGCTCGATCAGTTCCAGGCGGCGGCCGGCAGCCAGCGCACCATCGGTGGCGCGGTACCCGATTCGGCAGAGGTGCGCCAGTTTCCGCGTTCCGGGCCTCGCGCTGGATCCCTCTAGATCGGTATACGACTCCAGCGCGATCAGGACGAGCTTTTGCGTCGCGGTCAGGTCACAGTGCCCGAGGACGCAATCCAGCCACTTGTAGCGGTCTACAGCGACGATTCGTGTCACAGGTCCCCGTTGCGGGGGTGGCGAGGTTCGGTGAAGTCCGCGGGCACAGGTGCTCGATGGTCGAGGACGATGAGAGACGGCTGAATCCGGTGTAGGCACGGGATGTGACGAATGTGGGTCTGGCCGTAGTCGTCGGTGCGCTTGCAGTAATCACCGGGTGCCGCCTTGCAGTGCCCGCAGGGTTCAGCGAGAGCGCCGGCGTAGGCACGTTCGCAGACTCCGCGCGGAACAAATTTCCGCACCGTCGTGACGTCACGGTTGCTGGTCATCCGACGTCCTCGATCGACAGTGCCACGCTGGGGTCCCGGGCCGGCTGGAGAGCCCAGCTCTCGTAGTTGTCGCTGCGAAGCCAGCGCCGAGATGCGACCCGACAGTGCAGGTGCCCACGGCCCTCGATGATTGGCCAGCCACAGAAGTCGCAGAGCCAGAACAGCGGCAGCTGGTTGCCCGACCGACGATGCCCTCTCATGCCGTCATCACCGAGCTGTTGTTGTGGTGTAGGACGACCGGATCGACGGGGGTACGCCCATCTGGCTCGAGGAGCTCCCCGTACTCGTTGCATAGGTTGCAAGCGGCGATCGCGGCGGCCCGGGCGGCACCCTCAGCGGACCGGTTCCGCCGAACCGCTTCCCGTCGTTGCTCGCATTTGTAGCAGCGACCCTCGCCCAGTCGTGTTTGGCAACGCGCACAGTGCTTTTCTTCATTAAAGATGCCTTGCCTTGCCTTGCCTGTGGGGTACCCGGCGACATCCCTTGTGACGTCACGCGTGACGTCTTGCGTGACCGCGTGACTTCCACTGGTCGGAGCATCTCTGCTATCTCCACAGCTAGCTGTGGATAACTCGCTGCCGCTCTGCTGCGGCGCAATGGCGTCACGTGACGCGGCTTCAGCCTTCCTCGCCCGCTCTCGACGCTTCCGGTCGCGCGCTTTAATCCGCGCAGCCTCATACTGGTCGAACTCTGCCGCAGTCGTTTGGGTCGATGCATACACCGTGATAAGCCACCCCCCAACAGATCTGGACTCCCAGAGGTCAGCCGCAACAAATTCCTCGACCGCCTCCAAGTCGAACCGCGGAATCATCACCAGATCTCGCTGTTCAATCACTCCGTCGGTGCGATTACTCACCGACCACGCGAGTGAGTTCATGAACGAGCGGAAATGGTTGTCCGACAGCGTCTGTATACGTCGGTCATTCAGCCATGCCACCGGGAATCGGGCGTCAGCCACTACCCTGCTCCAGTTCTACGAATTCGGACGGAGGGCCCCCGCCCTGCGCGGGGGCCTCCTCGACCCGGTTGAGCCGTCACGCAGATCGGCTCTCCTCGGACAGATGGTCCACAATCACCGCGCGCTTTCCGTGATCCGCGCGAGTGCCTCGGCGGCCTCGGTGAGGGCGGCTGCGAGGCGGCGCGCCCCCTCCTCGTCGAGCGGGATGTTGTCTTCGGCATACATCTCGATGCGGCGCGTGAAGGTACCGTCCGTTGATTGCCGGCCGCTGATCTCCACGCTGACATCAGCCACCCCGGTGACGAATTGGCGCCAGGTGACCGGGCGTGAATAGGTTTGGGGTTCAGCGAAAGAGGCCGACCATCCATCCCCTGGCGCGATGGTCGCCCCTTCGGGAAGGGGCACGTCGGCGTACGCGGCGTCGATGCGGTTGCCGTTGACGTAGTTCAGTGTGAATTCGAGCAGGGACCGCTGAGCCCGAGGGTCGTCAAGAGTGCCTGCTTCGCGGTACTGTTGCTCGGCATATTCGATCTGCTGGCGCTGGTGGTCGGTGAGTTCGTCCGCGACCTCTCGCCACGGGGTGTCCTTGTCTACCGTCACGATCTGGTGCATTGCGTCCCCAGCCGGCGGCGTGTAGTCGGCGCAGAACGCGCATGCATCGGCACCCCCCGCGTCAGCAGGCACTGTGCAGTGCTTGCACTGCGTGATGATGTCGCCGTTGCCGCGCTGGGTGCGGCCGTCCGACAGCGTGCGGATCAGGTGGCCGCTCGCGTCGGCATGCCACGGTCCGGCGGTCACACCATCAGGGGTAGCGACCTCGGCCAGTAGATCGCAGTTGATACCGGTGGGTTGTGTCATCATGGTTCTAGAACTCCTGTTCATTGATCTGGACGTGGTCGTTCTTCTGAAGGGCCTCGGGCGCAACCGAGGCCCTTCGCATTTCTTCGGTGTTGTCGTTATCGACCAGCCCTCGGTCCTCGATGGCGTCGCGGTCGACCTGAACGATGTTGGGGCGCGACATCAGGCCACGCCACCCCGAGTTGTGGTGGCTTCCTGCGCAGCGAGCCACCGCTCGATCTCACTCCGCCTGTACACGACTCGGCCTCTTTGTCCGAGAGTGAACGATGCAGGCCCTTGGTTCGTAGATCTCCAGAAGCGCATCGTTCCGGGCTGGAAGGCCGGGTACTCATCGCACACCTGCTTCGTGGTGAGCAAATCGTCATCCGGCATATGGTGCTCCTTTCGCACTATCATGTGAATTTGACACTACGAAGATTGCCACTGTTGACGGTGTTGGTCAAGCACTATCGTGTGATTTGTGCATGACGACGATGAAGAGCAGTCCGCCGCCGAATCTGTGAACCAGCGATTCGGCAACCAGATGCGCGAGCGCCGAATGGAGCGCGGCTTAAGCCAGAGAGATCTCGCCGACCTGCTCCGTACCGTCGATTTGCAACTCGACCCGTCCGCGGTGACACGAATTGAACGTGGCACGAGAGAAGTTAAACTTGTTGAGGCACTTGCTATTTCAAAGCTCCTGGGTTTTGAGCTAGATCGATTGACGCTGACGCACGCAGATAGGAATGCTCGGCGGCTTGTAGAGATGCGAGCCGTTCTGAGCGAGCGGGCGGAGAGAATTCGACGCGCCACGCTCGACTACTTGATCGCCCGGGAGAACTTCCAGATGCTGGCTGACGCCGTTCGTGGCGAGACGGCACCGACTGAGATTGAGGAAGGTGCAGGGCTCGAGTCGCGGGGTACAACGGCGGATGAACTTGCCTTAGCCATCAGAGACCTCGCCCGGGATCCGCACGAGTTTTGCGATGCCGGACAGGACAGCTTCGACGAGTACAAGAGCAAGACATCGGAGTATCCACCCCGATGAGCGCGCAACGACGGAATCGACGAGCCAGCGTCGAGGATCGCTGGACAAAGACGGTTCGACGACGACAGCCTGACGGAAGCGTAGTGATTGACACCGTCCCCTCGGCGACCAGCGGAAAGGGTTTACGTTGGCGCGCAAGGTATGTCGATGAGAGTGGTAAAGAACACGCAAAGGGTTTCGGGCGCAAGGCGGATGCCCAGAACTGGCTCAACAAGCAAGTATCCGATCAAGTAACCGGAACCTGGACCGACCCCGCGCTGTCCGCCGTCACGTTCGGCGAGATGGCAGATCGGTGGATCGTAACGAAAGCGGTCCGGGCACCTAAGACCGTTGCCGGGTATCGCTCCCTGCTCGACACCGTGGTCCTCCCCCGTTGGAGAGACGTGCCACTTCGGGACGTGAAGTTCGAGGATCTGCAGGTGTGGATTGCCGGTCTGTCGGTCGATGGGTCGGTGCGGTTCGAGGGCAAGGGCTTGAGCGCGTCGCGGGTGCGGCAGGCCCATCAGCTTGTGGGTGCGGTGCTGCGGTTCGCGGTGAAGGCCAAGCACCTGCCGGCCAACCCAGCCGACGGCGTCGACCTGCCGAGCATTCCGGAGACTGAGCAGCGGTACCTCACTCACGAGCAGCTCCACCGGGTTGCGATGGCCTCAGGTCGGCACCGAACGCTGGTCCTGGTGCTCGGCCTCTGCGGGCTCCGGTTCGGTGAGGCCGCCGCGCTCACCGTTGGCAGCGTCGATGTCGAGGCCGGTCGGATCCGCGTGGCCCGGTCGGTGACGTACGTCCGCAAGCAGGGGCAGATTGAGGGGCCGACGAAGGGCAAGCAGTCGCGGACGGTGCCGGTGCCGGCGTTCCTGACCAAGCTCTTGAAGACGGAGATCAAGGGCCGCGATCCCGATGCCCTTCTGTTCCCTCCGACCCGTGGCGACAAGTGGCTGACCCTCGGGCAGGCCCGCTACTCGTTCCAGAAGGCGACCGCAGCAGTGGACGGCTGCGCTGGTGTTCGGCTGCACGACTTGCGGCACACGTGCGCAGCGCTGGCCATCAGATCCGGCGCCAACATCAAGGTGGTTCAGCGGCTGCTAGGCCACAAATCCGCGGTGCTGACACTCGACCGGTACGGGCACCTCTACCCGGACGATCTGGACGCTGTTGCGGCCGCGTTCGACACCGCCGCTGGAAATACTGCGGACGCACTGCGGACGGCAAGGTCCTGAAACGAAGTCAGGCCCCCTCGAAAGGGGGCCTGACCAGCGTGGCAGGTACAGGATTCGAACCTGTGTAGGCGTTAGCCGACGGATTTACAGTCCGCTCCCATTGGCCGCTCGGGCAACCTGCCGGGTGTCGCACTCCCGGACTCCGGTTTGGTGCGAAGAGAAGGGTACAACGAGGATGTACCGAAGACGAAAACGGCCCGTACCCAGACCACCCAAAGAGCACACCGAGAGGGAGGATCCAATGGCGGATTCCAGCTTTGACATCGTGAGCAAGTTCGACCGCCAGGAGGTCGACAACGCGCTCAACCAGGCAGCCAAGGAGCTGTCGACCCGCTTCGACTTCCGCGGCACCGACACCACCATCGAGTGGAAGGGTGAGGAAGCCATCGAGATCGTCAGCTCCACCGAAGATCGCGTGAAGGCCGCGATCGATGTCTTCATCGAGAAATTGGTGCGCCGCGACATCTCGATGAAGGCGTTCGAGGCGGGCGAGCCGCAGGCCTCGGGCAAGACCTACAAGGTGACCGGCACGCTCAAGCAGGGCATCACCAGCGAGCAGGCCAAGAAGATCACCAAGATCATCCGCGACGAGGGACCCAAGGGCGTCAAGGCGCAGATCCAGGGCGACGAGGTCCGGGTGAGTTCCAAGAAGCGCGACGACCTGCAGGCGGTCATCTCGCTCCTGAAGGGCGCCGACCTGGATGTCGCCCTTCAGTTCGTCAACTACCGCTGAGTCCAGATACACCATCCCGATACGCAGAGAGCCCGGAGACCACTGTCTCCGGGCTCTCTGCGTTGGTTCTGCTACGACTCGGGATCCGTACCACCGTTGAGAATGGCGCGAACGAACTGGCCCGGTGCGGCCGCAAGGCCACCGGCGATCTGCCTCGGCGCGTTCGCCAAACCGTTGGCGATATTCTGCGGCGCGGTGACAATCTGTCCGGCGCCCACAACAGCCTGGGCGGGCAATGTCGCGATGCTACCCACGAGCTGTCCGGGCACGGCCGGCAGACCACAGCTCGTCACCGTGTTTCCATCTCCATCCGGGGGGCAGCCTTGGCTGAGCAGCTGACCCGGCGCACCCGCCAAACCACAGGAGCTCTTGTACCCGGAACCGTCGGTGGGCTGATCACAACCCACGCCGGCGAGTTGCGCCGGCGCCTTTGCCACATTGTCCGCGATGGTGCACGGGATCGAGGTGAACCCGGGCGCACAGCTCGCCTGCGCGGGTGCCGCGGTCGCGAAGCCGCCCAGGCCGGCGATACCGGCGGCTCCTAGTACCGCGGCGACGAAGATGAGAATTCTCTTCACTGCTACTCCTATATGGGATGGCGAATTGCCAGGGCGCGAACGAATTGCGCTCAGCGTAGCCCAACTCTATCCATAGCGCGCTTACGTTGGGGCCGCTACAGCAACGATGAGAAAGCTGCCAGAAATCCCGTGAGCTGTTGGTTTATCGCCGATACTGACGGACCTGCAAGTTTGTCCCGCAATCGCGGTAAAAGACATTGCGATATCAACTATCCCTCAGCACCGGTTACTTGCAAATGCAAAAAAAGTTGCTGACAATAATTTGCGATATCAAATAACTTCAGTACCGAGCGGCCGGTTATGTGAGCGGACATCCCCTGAGGGCGCGCTTCAACCAGCCACCGCCGAACCCCCTCGCCCGACGAGCTCGAGCACCAAAGCAAGGGGCCCGGAGACTATCGTCTCCGGGCCCCTTGCTTTGGTACAGCTGTACTACTGCGACTCGGGGTCCGTACCGCCGTGAGTGATGGCGCGGACGAACTGGCCCGGGGCGGCCGCAAGGCCACCGGCAAGCTGCCCCGGCGCATTACCCAGGCTATTGGCGATATTCTGCGGCGCCTGGAGCACATTCGCAGCGATCGTCGTCGGGGCGTTGACGACCGTCTGCGCGCCGGCAGCAGCCTGCGTCGGCAGAGTCGCCACGCTGTAGGCGAGCTGCAGGGGCGCCGCGGCGAGGCCGCCCGCGAGTTCCCCGGGCGCCGCGGCCACGTTCGTCACGATCGTGCACGGGATCGAGGTGAATGACGGCGCGCAGGCCGCCTGCGCGGGCGCAGCGGATGCAAAGGCAAAACCGCCGAGGCCGGCAGCGCCGATCATGCCAGCGACGATGAGGGTGCTCTTCACTGAATTCTCCCAGGGATGAGATGTTGTTGCAGACGCAAAGATGAGTAGGCTCAGAGTAGCGCCTATGTGAGAACTTTGTCGGTCAGTTGAATGACATCTCGTGTACGCCTACCGGGCGACAAAACAGGTACGCCAAGGAACCGGCCGAAACGCAGCCGTGAATTCGTTATGCAGGAAGAACTCCGAAACCTCGTTCAGCTGTCGCTGAGAAGTTCCTCAGTGATCGGACGGCCGACCGTCGCCCCGTCGTCGCGATGGTCGGTGCCATCCCGGCACTCACCGAATACCGTGTAGGCGAGCCGGCCCGGCACATGTGCCCGCCCCATCACCACCATCACGCCATCCTTGTTGATGACAGTGCCGTACGGCTTCTTGCCCTGCGGCGGTCCGTCGGTCCAGCCGGCGGCCACCATCGCATCGGCCACCTGCCGCGCGTACACGTCGGGCGCGATATCGGCGGGCAACTCCGAGCTCATCTCCACCCTGCCGCGGTACGGCGGCTCACCCTGGTCGTTGCACGCCTCGAACGAGAAGCCGCCCGAGACGTCCCGCAGGCCGGCGACCTTCCGCAGTTGCCTGCCGACGTCGACCACCTGCTGGGTCGACTGCTCGGGCGTCAGCGGATTCGCCGGTTGACCGGCATCGGGATGCGTGGGATTCATCGCACACCCTCCTAACGTCAACATGACGGCGACGGTCGCCGCGACCCTACTTGTATTCATGATCTGTGGTCACCGAACTTCCTGAACGCTGCGCTTGCGGGTCGATGAAGGCCGGGGAACCGGGGATGTCGGAATCGATGTGCGGCAACGGAATATCGATACCGAACGGCAGATCGATGTGATCGGGTGTGCTGATATGCGGCTGTCGGCGGCCCTCGGCCAGTAGCCCGTCGCCCTCCAACCGGTCGGCGTTCCCGCTGGCAATATCGGTCATCGCACGCAAAGACTCACTCCCCATGTCGTAGTAGTGCGAATGGTCGTGGGTGCTCAGGCCGCCGTGCCCGGCCACCTCGGCGTCGAAACGCACCGAGCCGTACGCGTCCCCGGCCGGGTCGGTTCCCAGACCGGCGTAGGGCCCCACCGGATACCCCAACTGCTGATTGAGCACATTCGCCGGAATCGCACCCGGGGTACCCAACCAGCTGACCGGATCGGTGGACGCCGAACCGACGTACACCTTTCCACCATCGAGGTGGAAGTCCGCCGCACTCTTGGCCAAATCGGTTCCCGGACAACCGATCAGCACCGCATCGTTGGCCCGCATCCCGCTTCCGGCAAAGGCATCGGCCACCGTGGTCGAGCCGTACGAATGACCGATCACCGTGACATGCGAGGAACCCTCGTGGGTGGCCGACAGACCGTTGACATCGGCGGCCAGCAGCGCGCCACCTTGGCGCGCCAGATCCGGATTGGCGATCCGGAGATCGGTGAAACCGTCCGGTGCGTCGTAGCCCATCCACATGATGACGGCCGTCGGATCGTCAGGATCGGCCAGCGCGGACTGGTCATAGAGGTTGATGGCGTCATTGTGGCCGTCGGCCAGCCAGCCGTCGCGCACGCTGCTGCCGGTGCCGGGGACGATGACGGCGGTGTTGCGGGCCTTGTCCGGATTGCCGATCGCGATGGCAGCCCGGCCCTGCCCGTTGTCGGCCATCGGCTGGTACCCCCACAGCATCACCGGCCGCGGGTTCTTCGGGTCTGAGCCGCGCTGGTGCGTCAGCCCTTCATCGGTGCGCCGGGCGTTGTAGAAGCGGGTGGCATCGTCTTGGGTCAACCCGTACTTGGCCGGGTCCTTGATGACCTCGTCCTCGGAGACGCCGTGGCGACCGGCGACCTCACGCACCCGGTTCAGGTCGTCGTTCATCACCGCCTGATTCACCTTGTCGCGGATCTCGGCGGGGATGCCGTTCAGGTTGCCCAGCTCGGCGGGGTGTTCAGCGACGTAGCGGTCCTTCTGTTCCTGCGGCAGCGAATCCCACCACTTCTTCACGTCCTCAGGTGCGGTGCCGGCCGCCGGGATCTGCGGTGGCGGCGGCGCGCCCGGCGGCTGCTGCGGCCGCGAAACGCCTACCGCGGCCCGCACCGACTCGGCGGTTTCCCGGTCGATCTCGTCGAACAGCTCCAGCAGTCTCTTGATGAGCGCGGTCCAGGCCAGCGCCAGCCCGGTGAACGCCGGCGGCAGGAACGGCGGCGCGGTGCAGGTGCCGTCGTCGGCAACCTGCCAGCCCAGGGCGCGCAGACCCGACACCACCGACAGCAGTCCGGTGCGTGTCGAGGACAGCTGAGCCCCGCCCCGCTGCAGGGCCGCCTGACAGGCCAGCATCCTGCCGCGCAGACCCTGCATCTCGGCGAGGTGACGTTCGGCCCGGGCCACGGCGGCGTCGGCGGCCGAACCCGACCATGCCCCGCGCAGCGCCGCGATGACCTGCCGTTCACCGGCGATGGCGGAGTCGAGTTGAGCGATCTTGCTGCCGAGCTGGGCGGCGGCGGTCAGCAGGCTCTCCGGATGCGACGCCGCCACCAGCGAGATCGAAGTCAACGAAAAACACACCCCCAAACCGACCCCTTCGATCGTCGCACAGCCCAGAAGGGTTTCCGCGCAACAATCGAATCGGCCACGAACGCGGGGACGGCAAAACTAACCTGACCGGATGGCAGCCGCGCAACGTGTACCGAATGTCGTCGTCCTGGGTGGTGGGTCGTGGGGTACCACCGTCGCGTCGATCTGCGCGCGCCGTGGACCGACCCTGCAGTGGGTGCGATCCGAGGAGACCGCCAAGGACATCAACGACAACCACCGCAACTCCCGGTATCTCGGCGATGAGGTGGAGCTGCCCGACGGTCTGCGGGCCACCACCGATTTCTCCGAGGCGGCCAACTGCGCCGACGTGATCGTGATGGGCGTGCCCTCGCACGGGTTCCGCGGCGTGCTGCAGGAGCTTGCGAAGGAACTGCGCCCGTGGGTCCCGGTGGTCTCACTGGTGAAGGGCCTGGAGCAGGGCACCAACATGCGGATGAGCCAGATCGTCGACGAGGTGCTGCCCGGGCATCCGGCCGGGATCCTGGCCGGGCCCAATATCGCGCGCGAGGTCGCGGAGGGTTACGCGGCGGCGGCCGTGCTGGCCATGCCGGATCAGCATCTGGCCGCCAACTTGGGACAGCTGTTCCGCACCAGGCGATTTCGCACGTACACCACCGACGATGTGGTGGGTGTCGAGATGGCCGGAGCGCTGAAGAACGTCTATGCGATCGCGGTGGGCATGGGCTATTCCCTGGGCATCGGGGAGAACACCCGGGCCATGGTGATGGCGCGCGCGGTCGCCGAGATGTCCAAGCTCGGGGTGGCCATGGGCGGACATCGCGACACCTTCGCCGGCCTGGCCGGGATGGGCGACCTGATCGTGACGTGTACCTCGCAGCGCAGCCGCAACCGTCACGTCGGCGAACAACTCGGGCGGGGCAAAACCGTCGAGGAGATCATCACCTCGATGAATCAGGTGGCCGAGGGCGTCAAGGCGGCCTCGGTGATCATGGAGTTCGCCAAGGACTGCGGGATCACCATGCCCATCGCCCGTGAGGTCGACGGGGTGATCAACCACGGCGCCACGGTGGAGGATGCCTACCACGGACTGATGGTCGAGAAGCCCGGCCACGAGGTCTACGGTTCCGGCTTCTGACCGTTGCGCAGTCGCGGCAGAGTCAGTTGAAGTACGGGTTCCGGGCCGCCCCGTCGGGCCGATCCACCAGCGGGTTGGTCTGGTTGACGATGTAGCTGCCCGACGGGCTGAGCACGAACCCGGACTGGTCGAACGAGTTCTGACAGGTGGTCATCACACCGTCCGTGCCGCAGGTGATGTTCTTGTAGCTGAGCTTGTTGTTCGGCAGCAGCGGGTAGACGTGCCCGGTGAGCGAACCCCAGATCGGGGCGTGGGATACGGCGAACGCGGGCGGTCCGACCTGGCCGCCGGTGATCGCATTCGCCTCCTCCGGCGGGGCCGGGATCGGACCGCTGCAGCCGTAATCACCGGTGGTCCGCATCATGATGCAGACCAACCCGCCGGGGGCGGCGAAGGCGTACATCGACCCGTCCATCACCATGAACTGCGAGGGCTTGGCCAGCTCGTAGCCACCGATGTTCGGCGGGGGCGGTGGCGGCGGTGCGGGGTCGGCCGCCGCAAGAGGAAGGCCCATGCCGGGCATAGCGACGGCCGCGGCGCCGGCCGCCGTCGCCAGCGCGATCAGCATCTTGCTCAGCATGGCCACACCCTAACCTGGTCACCTCGCACAGGCCAGGTCAACGTAGACGGTCGTGTACCGGACGACTTCTTGCGTGTTGCCGCGCGGGAACGCCTTCAACTCGGTGATATCGCGCCCGGGGCGGACCCCGCTGACGCTGCACTGGTCGATCGAACCGGCGCCCACCTTGGTGGTGATGACGCGGTAGCCCTCGGACTGCAGCTGATCGATGGTCTGCTGCGCGTTCGACGGCCCGGTCGGGGCGGCGCCGGCGGGAGCGGCCAGCACCAGTCCGGCCACGGCCAATCCGACGGGGATGAGAGTGAGTGATCTGAGCATGCGATACACCTTTCTGAGTATTTCCGAATACCCTTCCAGGCTATTGGAGATATGCACGAATTCCCACAATTGCATATCAAATGCAAACAATGGCGATTCAGGCCGAATTCATACCAATTGCGAAGCCGGCGCCAGCGGCAGGTCGACCGTGAAAGTTGTTTCTTCAGAGGATGACTGGACCGTCACTGCGCCCTCGTGGGCCTCTACGATCGACGCGACAATGGCCAGACCCAGACCGGTGCTGCCCAACTCTCGTGACCGGGATTTGTCGGCGCGCACAAATCTTCCGAACAAGTTCGGCAACAATTCCGCATCAATTCCCGGACCGTCATCTGTGACCGTCAAAAGCACACGGTCACGCCGGATGTCCAGTCCGATCGTCACGGCCACCCCGGGTGGCGTGTGCATCCGGGCGTTGGTCAGCAGATTGCCGAGCACCTGATGCAGCCGCGCGCGGTCTCCACGCACCCAGACCGGATCCTCGGGCAGTCGCGTCACCCAGTGGTGCTCCGGCGCCGACACCGCGATGTCGTTCACGGCGTCGACGACCAGATCGGCCAGGTCGACATCATCGCTTTCCAGGTCCTGTCCTTCGCCGAGCCTGGTCAGCAGCAGCAGATCCCCCACCAGCCCGGTCATCCGGCGAGCCTCGGCCTCGATGCGGGCCAGCGCGTACTCGGTGGTGGGTGGAAGCTCGGCGCTGTCCTGGCGGGTCAGCTCGGCGTACCCCTGGATCGCCGCCAACGGCGTCCGCAGCTCATGGCTGGCATCCATCAGGAACTGCCTGGTGCGCCGATCGGAGGCGGCCAGCTCGGCCAGCGCGCTGTCCACGTTGGCCAACAGCTGGTTGAGGGCTTCACCCACCACGCCGACCTCGCTGTCGGGGTCGGTGTAGCGCTCCTGCACGCGGGCATGGATACGCGGATCGTCGGCATCCAGGCGCAGCGTGGCCACCTTGGCCGCGGTCGAGGCGACCCGGCGCAGCGGCCGCAGCGCATACCGGACCACCGCGACCGTACCCAGCGCCGTCACCACCAGCGCGACGACGATGATCACCGCGAGGGTCACCGTCTTGCGGGCGATCACCTGATTCGCGCTGTCCAGCGATACCCCGCACAGCAGCATGTGCCCGTCGCCGTCACCACCGGCGGGCTCTGCCGCCAACCGGTAGGCACCCAACTCGGGCAGCTTCACCGTGCGGGGGCCGGCCCCGGTCCAGTCCAGGCTGTCGAGTGCGTCGACAACCGCACGCGGCGCCGGATGCGGCTCACCGTCGGAGAACACCGCCGACTGCACCACTTCCCCGTCGTGCAGCACCGCGATCAGGTTGCCCGGGGCCTGCCCGACGAACGCCGACAATGCGTCGGCATCGACCGCATCCTCGGCTTCGTCCTTCTTGAGCTGCAACTTGTGGAACGAGTGGCTGAAGGCGGCCAGCGACCGGGACAGTTCCGTATCGCCCATCGTGCCCACGTAGGTACGCAGGCTGTAGACCGACAGCACGCCCACCGCGAGCAGCACGACGGTCACGATGGCGGTCACGCCGAGCACCAGCTGCCGGCGCAGCGACCGGGGCCACCAGATCACGCCGGCCCGGTCGACGGCCGCAGCATGTAGCCCACCCCGCGCACGGTCTGGATCATCGGTGCCCGGTCGGTGTCGACCTTCTTGCGCAGATAGGAAATGTAGAGATCCACGATGCTGGACTTGCCGCCGAAACCGTAGTTCCACACCCGGTCCAGAATCTCGGCGCGGCTGATCGCCCGGCCCGGATTGCGCATCAGGTATCGCAACAGTTCGAATTCGGTGCCGGTCAGCGCGATCGGCGTACCGGCCCGGGTGACGTCGCGACTGGCGCCGTCGAGTTTGAGGTCGCCGACCGTGAGCACCTCGTCGGCCGGCGGGGTGGTGTGGCTGGACCGGCGCAGCAGCCCACGCAGCCGGGCCACCAACTCCTCCAGGCTGAACGGCTTGGTCATGTAGTCGTCGGCACCGGCGGTCAGCCCGGACACTCGGTCCAGCACAGAGTCCCTGGCGGTGAGGAACAACGTCGGGGTGTACCCCTGCGCCTCACGGACCCGCTGCAGAATCTGCATCCCGTCGATATCGGGCAGCATGATGTCGAGCACCACCACGTCGGGCTCGGTCTCGTCGAATTTGGCCACGCCGTCGTGGCCGTTGTGGGCCACGTCGACCACCCAGCCCTCGTAGTGCAAGGCCATCTTGACCAGGTTGGTCAGGGCCGGTTCGTCGTCCACCAGCAACACCCGGATGGGCGATCCGTCGGCTCGGTGAATCTTGGGCAGTTGGCCGAGGATGGCTTGACGGGGGTGTTGGGTACGAGGTGGTAACGACATCGTGGCCATACACCCATTCTGCTGACCTCGCAGTGCACTGTCACGGAGTTCATAGCGAGTTCTTAGACGTTACAACGATATGACCCGCATCACCTTTCACCCCGTCAAGTGACACGCAACGAAACAATCTGCGGTACATCACTTTTCACAGCACAATGAAAGACAGCACACAGCAGAAGATTTGGGTTCGATATGCAACCTCGGATCTTCCTTGACCGCTTGTCAACGCGATAAATACGCTCGCTCATAGCAATTGCCCCGCAGGACACGTAACCGACTGCATTGCAACTTGTTTCGACGTATTCGAGATCCAGCTGCGACAAAGATGTCGTTTGTACCCACAATCCCGTGATGGGAGCTTTTCACATGCGGCAAACAATTCTGCGGTACGACCTACCCGCCTCACTGGTGGTGTTCCTGGTCGCACTGCCCCTATCCCTCGGTATCGCCGTCGCCTCCGGGGCACCCGTTCTGGCCGGGCTCATCGCAGCCGCGGTCGGCGGGATCATCGCCGGCGCGATCGGCGGATCCCCGTTGCAGGTGAGCGGTCCGGCGGCCGGCCTCACGGTCATCGTGGCCGGCTTGGTGGCCGAGTTCGGCTGGAAGGTCACCTGCGCGATCACCGTGTGCGCCGGCATCCTGCAGGTGCTGTTCGGGCTCAGTCGCATCGCACGGGCGGCTTTGGCGATCTCGCCGGTGGTCGTCCACGCGATGCTCGCGGGTATCGGCATCACCATCGCGCTGCAGCAGGTGCACGTGCTGCTGGGCGGGAATTCGCACAGCTCGGCGTGGGCCAATGTCACCGCACTGCCCGGTCAGCTGCTCGCCGCGCACGGACCCGGGCTGTTCCTCGGGGCGCTGGTCATCGCGATCCTGGTGGGTTGGCGCTGGGTGCCCGCCACGCTCCGCAAGGTGCCCGGACCGCTGGTGGCCATCGTCGGGGTCACCGCGCTGAGCGTCCTCGCGCCCTTCGACGTACCCCGGATCCAGCTCGACGGTTCCCTGCTCGACGCGTTCGCGCTGCCCAGCCTGCCCGACGGCAACTGGGGTGCGTTCGCCACCGGTGTGCTGACGGTGGCCCTGATCGCCAGCGTGGAGAGCCTGCTGTCGGCGGTGTCGGTGGACCGGATGCACTCCGGGCCGCGCACCGATTTCGACCGGGAGCTGATCGGGCAGGGTGCCGCCAACATCGCCTCCGGCGCGGTCGGCGGTCTGCCCGTCACGGGCGTCATCGTGCGGAGTTCCACCAACGTCACCGCCGGCGCCAAGACCCGCGCCTCGGGCATCCTGCACGGTGTCTGGATCCTGGTGTTCGCGGTGCCGTTCGCCGGGCTGGCCCAGCTGATCCCGTCCGCGGCGCTGGCCGGCCTGCTGATCGTCATCGGTATGCAGTTGGTCAAGATCGCTCATATCGAAACCGCCCGCCGCACTGGTGATCTCGCGGTCTACGTCGTCACCGTGCTGTGTGTGGTGTTCCTCAACCTGCTCGAAGGTGTGCTGATCGGACTGGCCCTGGCGGTCGCCATGACGGTGTGGCGGGTGGTCCGTGCCAAGGTCGCGGCCGAAGAGGTCTCGGAGAACCACTGGCGCGTGGACATCGAAGGTTCGTGCACCTTCCTGTCGCTGCCGCGGCTCACCAGCGTGCTGGCCACCGTCCCGGCCGGCACCGACGTCACGATCGAGTTGTCGGTGGACTTCCTGGACCACGCCGCACACGAGGCCATCGAGGAATGGCGCCGTCAGCACGAGGCGACCGGGGGCAGTGTGCATCTGCACGATCTCGGCGCCGTCGAGATGGGCAGCGCCGTCGACGGGCCCCCCGAGCGCGGGTTCACCCCGTTCGACAAGCGGTCCGGGGTGGCGCCGTGGAGCACCTGGCAGAAGAACCACATGCCGTCGGTGCTGCACGGCCTGGCCAACTACCAACGCAGGACGGCCCCGGTGCTGCGGCCCCACCTCAAGGAACTGGCCGATGAGCAGCAGCCCGAGACGTTGTTCCTCACCTGCGCCGACTCGCGCGTGGTGCCCAACGTCATCACCAGCAGTGGCCCGGGCGATCTGTTCACCGTCCGCAATGTCGGCAACATGATCCCGGCGGGCCAGAAGGACGCCTCGGTCGAGGCGGCCATCACGTTTGCGGTCAACCAGTTGGGCGTCTCCTCGATCGTGGTGTGCGGACACTCCAGCTGCGGTGCGATGAAGGCCCTGCTGAACGGCGCTCCGGATGACGCGCACCTGAAATCCTGGCTGGCGCACGGTGACCCGACGCTGGAGGCGTTCCAGGGCGGCGGCCATCCGGTGGCACGGTCGGCCGCGGTGGCCGGGTTCAGCACCGAGGATCAGCTGTCGATGGTGAACATCGCGGTGCAGGTGCAGACCCTGTCCCGACACCCGGTGTTGGCGGCGCACCCCGGCATCGAGGTGATCGGGTTGTTCTACGACATCGCCAGCGCCGATGTCCTGCGGGTCACCCCGACCTTCGTCGAGACCCTGGTCGGCGCCGCCTGACCTGGTGATTTCGGCGCGCTTACCCGCGGTGACCGCGGGTAAGCGCGCCGAAATCGCTGTTGAGGGAACCGTGGCCGCTCGGGCGACGTCAGAACCGATGTGCTCGACGATCTTCTCCGAAGACATGACGGCGTCATCACCCTCGACCAGGCCAAGGCAAGCGGACTCAGCGCGGACAGCGTCCAGCGCCTCGTGGCGTCGGGACACTGGCGGCGGTGCGCACGCGGCGTCTATTTCGTCGACGACCGCCCCTTCACCGACGCGGCCCGAATCCGGTCCGCCGTCTGGGGATACGGCAAGCAGGCCGCGGCCTCCGGACTCGCGGCGGCCTGGTGGCAAGGCCTGACACGCTTCGTACCCGAGGTCACCGAGATCACCGTCCCGAGGAACAGCCACGGCAGACGACGGGCCGGGTGCCGGGTACGCAGACGGGATCTCGCCCCGACCGACCTGGCGTCCTGCCGCGGGCTCCGCGTGACGGCGCGACCGCTGACCATCGTGGAAGCAGGCGCCCGGCCGGGCGGCGGGGCCGCCATCATGGACGCTGCACTACAAGGGGGTTCGCAACTGCGCGAGCTCTGGCAGGCGCATCTACGCAACAAGGGCAGGTACGGCTCGCCGTCGGCCAGACGATTGCTGTTGGCCGCACAAGACGGCGCACGGTCGGAAGCCGAGCGGCTGTTGGTCAAGGCGCTCAGGGTGGCCGGTATCACCGGCTGGCTGACCAATCATCCGGCCGGTCCGTACTTGATCGACGTTGCGTTTCCCGACCAGGCCGTGCATCGGGACCATCCGCTCGGCGATTTCGGCGCGCTGACACGCGCTCAACGCGGGAAAGCGCGCCGAAATCGCTCAGCTCAGAGGCGGCGGCCGGCCATATCCTCCAGGCGACGGATGCGGTCCTCCATCGGCGGGTGGGTGGAGAACAGCTTGCCGATCTTCTCCCCCGCCCGGAACGGGTTGGCGATCATCAGGTGCGCCTGGTCGGCCAGTTGCGGCTCGGGCGGCAGCGGCGCGGCCTGCACGCCGTAGGCGATCTTGCGCAGCGCGCTCGCCAGCCCCAGCGGGTCGCCGGTCAGCTCGGCACCGGACTGGTCGGCCTGGTACTCGCGCGACCGCGACACGGCCAGCTTCACCACCGTCGCGGCGATCGGACCCAACAGCGAAACCAGGAGCAACGCAAACGGATTCGCACCACCTTCGCGGTTCCCGCCGAACATGCCGGCGAACATCGCGATATTGGCCAGTGCGGTGATCACCGACGCGAGCGCGCCGGCCACACAGGAGATCAGGATGTCGCGGTTGTACACATGGGACAGCTCATGGCCCAGCACGGCCCGCAGCTCACGCTCATCGAGGATCCGCAGAATCCCGGTGGTGCAGCACACCGCGGCATTGCGCGGGTTGCGCCCGGTGGCGAAGGCATTGGGGGCGTCGGTATCGCTGATGTAGAGCCGGGGCATGGGTTGACGCGCCGTGGTCGCGAGCTCCCGGACAATGCGGTACATCGCCGGCGCCTGCATCTCGGTGACGGGCTGGGCGTGCATGGCCCGCAGCGCCATCTTGTCGCTGTTGAAGTAGACGTAGGCGTTCATGCCCACCGCGAACAGCACTGACAGCCACAGGATGGACGGGTTACGGAACAGCGAGCCGATGAACACGATCAACGCCGACATGCCGACCAACAGCACGAAAGTCTTCATCCGGTTGGCGTGTGGATGCCAGGTCATCTGCTTCCCTTCCTACGAAAGTCCCCGCTCCCTGTAACGCCGAGCCACCCCCCGCAGGTTCCTGCGCCTGTTATCCGTGCCGGTTGACGGTGTAGTCCACCAGCGTCGCCAGCGCGGCCCTCCCCGGCCCCGCGGGCAACTGGTCCAATTCTGCGCGGGCCTGGCGTGCGTAGTCGGCCACCGCCTCCTTGGCCCGCGTCATCCCGGGCGAGCGGCGCAGCAGGACGAGCGCCTCGGCCACCTCCCCGTCGTCGGTGACCGGACCGTCCAGCAGGGCCCGCAGCCGGTCGCCGTCGGCCCCCTGCTCCCGCAGGGCGTACAGCACGGGCAGCGTGTGCACCCCTTCCCGCAGGTCGGTGCCCGGCAGCTTGCCCGACTCGTCAGGGTCGCTGTCGATGTCGATGATGTCGTCGGAGATCTGGAAAGCCGTACCGACGATGCCGCCGAGCCGGGCCAGCCGCTCGATCTGCTCCTCGTCGGCGCCGGAGAACGTGGCACCGAACCGGCCGGAGGCCACGATCAGGCAGGCGGTCTTCTCGTAGACCACCTTCAGGTAGTGCTCGACCTCGTCGGCGCCGGTGACCGCGCCCCGGGTCTCGCGCATCTGCCCCGTCACCAGCTGGGCGAAGGTGTCGGCGATCACCCGCACCGCTTCGGGTCCCAGCCTCGACACCAGCCGCGACGCGGTCGCGAACAGGTAGTCGCCGGCGAGGATCGCGATGTTGTTGCCCCAGCGTGCGTTGGCGCTGTCGGCGCCGCGGCGCACCTGGGCCTCGTCCATCACGTCGTCGTGGTACAGCGTGGCCAGATGCACCAGCTCGATCACCGCGCCCGCGATCGCGACGTCGGGATGATCAGGCTGCGGGCCCAGGGAGGCGGACAGCACGGTGAACAGCGGCCGGAAGCGCTTGCCACCGGCCTGGAACAGATGCTGGACGGCCTCGGCCATCAGCTCATCGGCTTTGCCCAGTTCGGTGGACATCAGGTCCTCGACGCGGGCGACGCCGTCACGCACCCGTGCGGCAAACTCCGGGTCCCCGAAGTCCACCCCCGCCACCACGCTCCCCGGTGTCCTCATGGTTCCAACATACTGTGAGTCATGCTGGATACGGCGGGCAGGAGCGCAGCACCCCGGGGAGCAATGAAGGCAGATGTGGTGGTCGTCGGTGCCGGGCCCGCGGGTTCGTCGGCCGCGGCCTGGGCGGCGCGCGCCGGTCGGGACGTATTGGTGATCGACTCGGCGCAGTTCCCCCGCGACAAGGCGTGCGGTGACGGACTGACCCCGCGGGCGGTCGCCGAGCTGGAGCGGCTCGGCCTGGGTACCTGGCTGGACGGCAGAATCCGGCATCACGGTCTGCGGATGTCCGGGTTCGGCGCCGACGTCGAGATCGGCTGGCCGGGCCCGTCGTTCCCGTCGACCAGCAGTGCCGTGCCCCGCACCGAACTCGACGACCGGGTCCGGATGGTCGCCGCCGACGACGGCGCGAAGATGCTCCTGGGTTCCAAAGCAGTTGGTGTGCAACATGACTCGCGCGGTCGAGTGTCGACACTGACCCTGGATGACGGCACCGAGATCGGCGTGGGCACGCTGATCGTCGCCGACGGCGCCCGCTCGACGCTGGGCCGGGCCCTCGGCCGCAGCTGGCATCAGGAGACCGTCTACGCGGTCGCGATCCGTGGGTATCTTGCCTCCGCGCGCGCCGACGAACCGTGGCTCACCTCACATCTCGAATTGCGTTCCCCCGAAGGCGAAGTCCTGCCCGGATACGGCTGGATCTTCCCGCTGGGCAACGGCGAGGTGAACATCGGGGTCGGGGCGCTGGCCACCGCCAAGCGGCCCGCCGACGTCCGACTGCCGCGGCTGATGGCCTACTACGCCGGGTTACGCCGCGAGGAATGGGGCTTCACGGGCGCACCACGGGCCGGGCTGTCCGCACTGCTCCCGATGGGCGGGGCGGTATCCGGTGTGGCCGGACCCAACTGGATGCTCATCGGCGACGCCGCGGCGTGCGTGAACCCGCTCAACGGCGAAGGTATCGACTACGGCCTGGAGACCGGACGGCTGGCCGCCGAACTCCTGGACCATCGCGATCTCACCCAGGCCTGGCCCGCCGTGCTCACCGAGCACTACGCGCGCGGCTTCTCGGCCGCACGGCGGCTGGCGCTGTTGCTCACCTATCCACGATTCCTGCCGATGGCCGGTCCGGTGGCCATGCGGTCGGAGTTCCTGATGAAGGTCGCGGTACGCATGATGGGCAACCTGGTCACCGACGAAGACGAGGACTGGACCGCCCGGGTGTGGCGATCGGCCGGAATGGCGTCACGACGGCTCGATCAGCGCAAGCCGTTCAGCTGAGCGTCAGCGGTACTCGCACAGGTAGGCCGTCTCGACCTCGGCGCGCACCCCGAACTTGCTGTCCGTCGGCACGGTGAACTGTGTTCCGGCAGCGAAGGTCTCCCAGTCATCGCGGCCGGGCAGCTTGACCGTCAGCGCACCGGAGACGACGTGCATGATCTCCTCGGTGGACGTGCCGAACTCGTACTCCCCGACGGCCATGACACCCACGGTCGCCGGCCCGTCGGCCGTCGCGAACGCGATCGAGGCGACATCGCCGTCGAAGTACTCATTGACCTTGAACAACACAGCTCCTCGCACTCGGGTGAGCGGTCAGCATACCTAGACCACGTACTTGAGCACGCCGAGGATGGCCGCCTCGTCGGCGGGCTCGGTGAGGCACGCGTCCAACGCGGACCGGAGTGCGGTGGTGTCGATATCGGTGCCGATGAACACCAGTTCGGTGCCGGCTCGCCGCTGCCGCTCGAACCGGACCGATCCGCCCACCAATTGCAGCAGATACCGGTGCCCCGGACCGAAATCCACGAAACCCTTTGCCCGGTACAGCCCTTGGGGCCGGTCGCGGAGCAGTGCCATGAACTGGCGGGGGTTCAGCGTGCTGTCGGCACGAAACTCGACGCTCTGGTACGCGGGATGGTCATGGTCATGAGACTCGTGCAGCAGTTCGTCGAAGGACATCTGTGCGCGCAGTGGACGGGGCGCGGGATCGATCAGCAACCGGGGGTCGATGGTGGCGAAATCGGTGGGCAACAACGGCACTGCGGGGTGCAGCGCCCGCACCTGCGCAGTGACCGCGGCCAGATCCCCTGCAGCAGAGGCCTTGTTCAGCACCACCAAGTCGGCCACCCGTACCCCGTGCCCGAGGTCGGCCGGTGCGGTCGCGTCGACCACCAGGACCAGCCCGGCGTAGTGGAAGCGCTTGTCGTCAACCGCCATGATGGTGCGGGCCAGAGCCGGGGGCTCCGCGACGCCGCTGGCCTCCACCACGATGAGGTCCAGCCGGGGCTTGACCGCCGCCAGCTTGCCGAGCATCTCGGCCACCTCACCGTCCTCGGTGACACAACAGATGCAGCCGTTCGAGAGCGAGGCCATCGCGTCCACCTGACCGGCGACCAGCATGGCATCGATGTTGACAGCACCGAAATCGTTGACCAGAGCCCCTATTCGGGCACCGGAGCTGTTGCGCAGCAGATGGTTGAGCAACGTGGTCTTACCGGCACCGAGGTGCCCGGCGACGGCGAGTACGGGGATGCTCACGCCGCGGCGCCTCAGTCGACGGGCGGTTTCACCGCCGCATGCAATGCGACGATGCCGCCGGTGAGATTGCGCCAACGCACCGAGCCCCAGCCGGCATCGGCGATCCGGCCCGCGAGTGCGGCCTGGTCGGGCCACGCGCGGATCGATTCGGCCAGGTACACGTAGGCATCCGGGTTACTGGACACCGCCGACGCCATCGCGGGCAGTGCCTTCATCAGGTACTCCTTGTACACCGTCGCGAACGGCCGATTGGTCGGCGTGGAGAACTCGCACACCACCAGACGGCCACCCGGACGGGTCACCCGGGCCATCTCGCGCAGGCCCGCGACATGGTCGACCACATTGCGCAACCCGAAGCTGATGGTCACCGCGTCGAACACGCCGTCGGCGAACGGCAGCCTGGTCGCATCGGCACCCACCTTCGGCACCGCGCGGGACGCGCCCGCACCGAGCATGCCCACCGAGAAGTCGGCCGCCACACACCACGCACCGGAGGCCGTCAACTCCACCGTGGACACCGCCGTCCCGGCCGCCAGGTCCAGCACCTTGTCGCCCGGGCCGATCTGCAGCGCAGCGCGCGTCTGACGGCGCCAGAACCGGTCCTGGCCCAGCGACATCACCGTATTGGTGAGGTCATAGCGGCGAGCCACGGCGTCGAACATCGACGCCACCTCATGGGGGTCTTTCTCCAGCGTCGCTCGACTCACCGCACTAAAACTACCTGTGAGTCCCGTACTTCCGGGAATGGGCGGCCTGTGGTGACGTTGGTATCGATCGCAGGCACCTGAGGAGGGCTACCCATGGCCGAGAAGATCTGGTTCATCACCGGCGCATCCCGCGGCTTCGGCCGGGAATGGGCCATCGCCGCCCTGGAACGCGGTGACAAGGTCGCCGCGACCGCGCGCGATACCGCCACGCTGGAGGACCTCACCCAGAAGTACGGCGAGGCGGTGCTGCCGCTGCGCCTGGACGTCGACGACCGCGCGGCCGACTTCGCCGCCGTCGCGCAGGCCCACGACCACTTCGGCCGGCTGGACGTCGTGGTCAACAACGCCGGTTACGGCCAGTTCGGTTTCATCGAGGAACTCTCCGAGGCCGAGGCCAGGGATCAGATCGAGACCAACGTGTTCGGCGCGCTCTGGGTCACCCAGGCCGCGCTGCCCTACCTGCGGGCGCAGCGCACCGGGCACATCGTCCAGGTGTCCTCGATCGGCGGGATCACCGCGTTCCCGAACGTCGGGATCTACCACGCCTCCAAGTGGGCGCTGGAGGGCTTCTCGCAGGCGCTCGCCCAGGAGGTGGCGTCGTTCGGCATCCACGTGACGCTGATCGAGCCGGGTGGGTTCGACACCGACTGGGCCGGCGCGTCGGCCAAGCACGCGACACCGCTGCCCGACTACGCCGAGGCGCACCGGCAGGCGCAGGAGGCCCGCGCCAAGCGCGTCGCCAAGTCCGGCGACCCGAAGGCCTCCGCCGCCGCCGTGCTCAAGATCGTCGACGCCGAGAAACCGCCGCTGCGGGTGTTCTTCGGGGAGCTGCCGCTGCAGTTGGCCAAGGCCGACTACCAGTCCCGGCTCGCCACCTGGGAAGAGTGGCAACCCGTTTCGGTGCAAGCGCAGGGCTGACCGACGAGCTCAGGCCGCCTTGCGCCGGCGCAGGCCGATGACGGCTTCGTAGTGGCCGAACAGTTCCTCGCACACGGCCGGCCAGGTCCGGGCGAGCACGCTGCGCCGGGCGGCCGCCGAATAGCGGGCCCGTTCGGCGATCAGGTGGTCGACGGCTCCGGGCAGCCGGTGCTCGAACTCGTCGACACCGAGCAGCAGTCCGGTGTGCATCGGGGTGACCAGGTCTCGGGGCCCGCCGGCGTTCGGCGCGATCACCGGCACCCCGGAGGCCATCGCCTCTTGCACGGTCTGACAGAAGGTTTCGTGTTCACCCGGATGGACGAACACGTCCATGCTCGCGTAGGCGGTGGCCAGTTCGGCGCCGTAGAGCGCCCCGGTGAACACCGCGCCGGGCATGAGGGCGGCCAGCTTCGGTCGGTCGACACCCTCACCGACGACGACCACCTGCAGATCGTCGCGGGCGGCCAGCACCGCCAGGCGCTCCACGTGCTTCTCCGGGGCCAGCCGGCCGACGAACCCGACGATCGGCTTACCCTGCGGTGACAGCCGGCGGCGCAGCGCCTCGTCCCTGGCCGAGGGCACGAACCCGGTGATATCGACACCGCGGCCCCACTTGTGAATCCGCGGAATGCGGTGCGCCTCAAGGTCTTCGATTGCGGCGGTGGACGGCGCCAGGGTGCGGTCGGCCTTGCTGTGCAGCCGCCGCGTCCACGCCCACGACACCCGGGACAGCATGCCGACGCCGTAGCTCTCGGCGAACCCGGCCACGTCGGTCTGGAATACGGCCACCGTCGGCACCCCGAGGCGGCGGGCCGCATGCAGCCCACCCCACCCGAGCAGCGCGGGAGACGCCAGGTGTACGACATCGGGGTCGAAACCGCGTAGTACGTTGACCATTCGCGGCATCGGCACCCCGAGCGGCAGCGAGGTGACCTTGGGGAACATCTTGGACGGCACCCGGTGGACCCGAACACCGTCGTACACCCGGTCGGCCGGCGGCTGGCCGCGCGGGGTGTCGGGGGCGATGACGATGACCTCGTGACCGGTGCGGCGGAGATGCTCGATCACCCGAAGCACCGAGTTGGTGACGCCGTTGACGTTCGGGAGGAAGGACTCGGCAACGATTGCAACGCGCACGTCCCCACTGTCGCAGCGCTGGTTAACAACGCGGTTGCGTGCCGGCATATGGCGTGCGAACACCACGACAGCGGTACGGTTGCCCTTGTGCGTCGATGGTTGGTGGTGCTGGCCTCATTCACCCTGCTGACCGGGGTCGGGTGCGCGCGCCAGATTCCCGGCAGCGCACAGCCCGACCCGGTGAAACCGATGACCGAGGTGAGCAAAGACGGTTTCGGCATCGTCGCGGGATTCTCCGAGGCACCGGCACGTATCGAGATCTACACCGAGCCGCAGTGCACCCACTGCGCCGATCTGCAACACGATTTCGGCGATCGGATCCGCTATTACCTCGGTATCGGGGCACTGCAGGTGACCTACCGTCCGATGACGTTCCTGGACACCGACGGCAATCACCATTCGGAGCGGGTCGCCAACGCGTTGTTCCTGGCGGGCACGGGCAAGCACACCCCGGCCACCGCGTTCCAGTCGTTCGTCGAGGAGCTGTGGGCCAACCAGGACCCCGGCGGTAAGGGACCCACCGACGACGAGATGGCCGAGATGGCCCGCACCGCCGGCGTTCCCGACGCCCAGGCCACCCAGATCGCCGACGGTGAGGCAGTGGTGGACGTCTCGGGCATGGAGGACCTGAATTTCGGGTTTCTCTACGACATCGACCCGACCGCCACCGGCACGCCGACCGTCTACGACCTCAACAAGGACCGCAAGGTCGACATCTACGACAACGACTGGCTCAAGAAGCTGGTCGAATCGGCGTGAGACGCCGGTCCACCACCTCGGCCACGATCAGCACCGCGCCGGCGATCAACCAGGCCAGCACCGCGATGGAACCCGCCGGGATGATCGCCAGCGAGGCGTTGCGGTGCTGGACGCGCACCAGATCGGGATTGGTCTTGTCGTATTCGACGTAGATGCGCATCCCGTTCTCCAACTCCGACGGGTAGAGCACCCCGAGCTCGGGCCGGTAGGTGACGCGGTCGGGGGTCACGAATTCGATGGTGGAACGGCGCGGGCCCGCGTCGAGCACCTCGGCTGCGGCCACTCCCATATTGCGTTCGATCTGACCGTCGTTCACCCAGGCGCCCACCACCAGCAACACCGACTGGAATGTCACCAGGGCCGCGACCAGCACGACGCCGACCCGGATCCGGCGCAGCACCCGCTGCGGCCGGGTCTGCGCCCCGTCCCCGACGATGTGCGGAATCACGATGCGCCAGAGGGCTTTCAGCCGCTCGGCGAGTGCACCCACTACAGCGCCGCCCTGATCGACGCGTGCAGCGCCCGCAGCGACGACCGGTCGGCCTTCACCTCCAGCACCCGCATCCCGTCGTGCGGCTGCTTGAGGACGCCGGTCACGTCGTCCACGTCGACCTGCGCGCAGTCGACGTGGTAGGCGCGGCACAGTGCGCCCACGTCGACATCATGCGGTGTGCCGAAGATCCGTGAGGACACGTCGGAGAAGCGCGGGTCGCCCTGCTCCAGCAGTTCGAAGATGCCGCCGCCGTTGTCGTTGGACACCACGATGGTCAGATTCTTCGGCGTGGGCTCGGTGGGCCCGATCAGCAGCCCGGAGCTGTCGTGCACGAAGGTCAGGTCACCGATCAGCGCGATGGTCTTGCGCGGTGGACCGCCGCCCGCGCGCTCATGGGCCAGCGCTGCGCCGATGGCCGTGGACACGGTGCCGTCGATACCGGCGACCCCGCGATTGGACCGCACCGAGACACCGGGGGCGGCCAGCCCCACGAGCGCCACGTCGCGGACCGGGTTGGAGGCACCGAGCACCAGCTGGTCGCCATCGCTCAGCGCGGCGGACACCGCCGCGGCCACGTGCAGGCCGGTGGTCAGCGGGTGCTGGGCCAACTGGGTGTGCACCGCGGCCAGGGTGCGCCGGTGGAGCTCGGCACAGCGGCGCAGCCAACTCGGATCGGCGGCACCGGTGGTGACGGCACGAGTACCGGTGGCCTGCGAGTTGCCCGAGACGTCGGGCCAGCGCGGGCCGGTGGTCAGGGCGAAGACCGGCACCGCGGGGTCGGCGAGCAGTGCAGAGACCGAGCGGTGCAAAGTGGGCCGGCCCAGCATGATGACCTGCTGCGGGCGCAGCAGCGGCAGCGCCAGCGGGTGCAGTGGATTGGTGAGTCCGGACATCGGCGCGGTGGGTTCGGCGACGGTCGGCAGCCCGGCCAGGTTGGGGTGGATGCCCGCGCCGTGCCCGGCGATGACGACGGTGTCCGGGCTCAGGTCGATGTCCAGCGGCTGGTCGAAATCGACCGGTGGTGTGTAGGTCCACGGTTTGCCGTCCGGGCGGCCGGGCGGGGTCTCGTCGTGATCATCACGGTCGGGCACCAGCGGCTCACGCAGCGGGATGTCGAACTGCACCGGGCCGGCGTTGGCGCTGCGTGCTCCGGTGGCGGCCACCAGCACCCGGCAGGTGGCCGACCGCCACTGGGCGTTGAGCGCGGCCAGGTCCTCGTGGACGGCCAGGCCGAGGCTGATGTTCTCGCGGACCTGGCTGCCGAAATAGCCGAGCTGCTCCATCGTCTGGTTGGCGCCGGTGCCCAGCATCTCGTAGGGCCGGTTGGCGCTCAGCACGATCAGCGGCACCCGGGCGTAGTTCGCCTCGACCACCGCGGGGCCGAGGTTGGCCACGGCGGTGCCCGAGGTCATGGCGATGCACACCGGCGCCTTGGCGCTGACCGCCAGCCCGATCGCCAGATACCCGGCGGTGCGTTCGTCGATCCGCACGTGCAGCCGGATACGTCCCGCGCTGTCGGCATCGTGCAGCGCGAAGGCCAGCGGCGCATTCCGCGAACCGGGGCACAACACCACGTCGCGCACGCCGCCACGAATGAGCTCGTCGACGACGACACGCGCCTGTGTCGTCGAGGGGTTCACCACGTCAGCCTATGCCCGGGGCTCGATGGGCAACTGCATGCGCTCTTCGCCGAAGAACTGCAGGACGGCGTCGTTCACGGTGTCGGGCTGTTCGATGAAGCCGAGGTGCCCGGCGTCGGCGATCTCCAGGTAGCGGCCGCGCGGAATGGCATCGGCCACCTCACGGCCCAGATGCGGGGGCATCACGATGTCGTCGGTGAACCCGATCACCAACACCGATGCCGTGATGCTGCGGTAAGCGGGCAGCCGGTTGGTCTGCGGGGAGACATCGAGCTGGCTGCGCAGCCCCGGGGTGTATTTGGTCGGCCACATGGTGAACATCTCCGCCCAGTCCGTCACCGCGCGGTCGTCGTTGAGCGTCTTGGGCGAGAAGCTCTCCAGCAACCGGATCTTGGCGTCGTAGGCCGGCGGCAGGGTGATACCCGCGGCGGCGAGCTCACGTTCGGCGTTGCTGAAGAAGTCCCGCGCCTTGTCGTGTCTGCCGCGGGTGGCCATCAGCACGCCCTGCGTGACCAGGTCGGGCCGGGCCAGCATCAGTTCCTGCGCGATGAACGACCCCATCGACACGCCCACGACGCGCACCGGGCCACCCACCAGGTCCTCGATCAGCTTGGCGGTATCGGCCACCACCTGTTCGGTGGTGAAGCCGCTGGCGTTCTCGGTGGCGCCGATACCCCGGTTGTCGAAGGTGATGACGCGGTAGCCCGCCCGCCGGAACGCGGGTGTCTGATGCAGGTGCCAGGTGCGGCCCGCGCCGCCACGGCCGGCGATGAACAGGACGGGATCGCCGCTACCGCGGTCGTCATAAGCCAGGTTCACCCGGCCGACCCTACTTGCGGGCGCGGACCTTCTTGATCGCCTGGTCCCACAGCAGCAGGGTGCTGGCCTTGAGCGCGGCGGGTTTCAACAGCTCGCGCGACATCAGGGCCGTCGCCGAGGCCTTGGTGGCCGCCGAGGCCTTCGAAAAGTGTCCGGAGTCGAACGGCGGCTGCGGGTCGTACTCCATCGACAACTGGATCGCCTTGGCCCGGTCCTCCCCGCCGATCTGCGCGGCCAGCCACAACCCGAGGTCGATCCCGGCCGACACGCCCGCGGCCGTCACCACATCGCCTTGACGCACCACGCGCTCGTCACCGACCGGCGTCACCCCGAACGTCTTGAGCACCGGCAGCGCCGCCCAGTGCGAGGTGGCGCGTTTGCCGTCCAGCACGCCCGAGGCGGCCAGGATGACCGACCCCGAACACACCGATGTCGTCCAGGTGGCGGTGCGGTGGGCGTGGCGCACCCAGTCCAGCACCTTTTCGTCGCGGGCGTGCTCCATGGTGCTGAAGCCGCCGGGGATGAGGATCACGTCGGGTGACGGGGTCTCGTCGAACGAATGGGTCGCGCCAACCACCAGCACCCCGGAATCCGCGGCGACGGGCCCGGGCTGGTGCCAGACGAAGCGCACCTCCGCATCGGGTAGCCAGCGCAACGTCTCGTAGGGACCGATGAAATCGAGTGCGGTGAATCCCGGGTACAGGATGATGGCGATCTGCATGACTTCTCCTCTATGCGAAGGACTTGCGGTACTGATCGGGTGAAACACCCACGCGCCGGACGAAGTTGCGGCGCAGGGTTTCGGCGCTGCCGAACCCGCAACGGGTGGCGATGACGGTGACGGTGTCATCGGTCTCCTCCAGTTGCCGGCGGGCGGCGTCGGTGCGGATCCGTTCGACGTAGGCACCGGGTGCCTCGCCAACTTCCTCGGTGAACAATCGGGTGAAGTGCCGCGGGCTCATCGCCGCGCGCTGAGCCAGGGCCGAAATGCTGTGCGCGCCTCCGGGTTCGGATTCGATGGCCTCCTGCACATCGCGGATGGGCGCGCGCCGGGCCCGCGGCATCCACACCGGGGCGGCGAACTGCGTCTGCCCGCCCGGGCGACGCAGGTAGAGCACCAGCCACCGGGCGACGGTCTGCGCGATCTCGGTGCCGTGGTCCTCCTCGACGAGGTGCAGGGCCAGGTCGATACCGGCGGTGACGCCCGCCGCGGTCCACACCTGCTCGGAGCTACGCACGAAGATCGGTTCCGGATCGACGGTGATGGACGGGAATTCGCCGGCCAGCCGTGGCGCGAACGCCCAGTGTGTGGTGGCGGTGCAGCCGTCGAGCAGCCCGGCCTCGGCCGCCAGGATGGCGCCCGAGCAGACGGTCACGATCCGCCGTGCCCGCGGCGCGGCAGCGCGGATCCACGCGACGATCGCGGGGTTGCGGCGCGCCTCCTCGACGCCGAACCCGCCGGGGATGACCACGGTGTCGACGGCCTGCTGCGGATCCGGAGGTGCGGCGGCGACGAACTCCAGTCCGGTCATGGTGGCGATCGGCCGGCCGTCCATGGAGATCAGGCGCACGTCGTATCCGCCGGGGCGCTGCTGCGCGGCCAGGTGCATCGTGGCGCCGGTGAACACGTCGAACGGCCCGACGACATCGAGTCCCTGGACACCGCCGTAGCCGAGGATCACCACCGATCGCATCACGCTCTCATCGTGGCGGGCCCAGGCCGTGGCGTCCAGGACATGGTCCCCACAGATCAGGACACACGCGTCGGTGTCGGACCTGGCGGCGATGATCTGGCAATGCCGCACTACACGTATCGGGCCGAATGGTCCCCCGACGCCGGGAAATACATCGGCCTCTGTCTGGAATTCCCCATGCAATTCGCCTACGGAGCCACCGCAGCGGAGGCGACTGCAGCGATCGAACGAGACGTGATCGCCCACGTCGCCGAGTGGTACGGGGACGAGTCCGAACCACCCGCGTCCGTGTCCGATCGCCGCTACAGCGGGCGCTTCATGGTGCGCACCTCGCCGATGCTGCACGGGAAACTCATGGTGGAGGCCACCGAGCAACGGGTGTCCCTGAATCAGTGGGTGGTGCAGAAGTTGTGCGGCAAACCGCCGTCGCTCGACGACCCTTTCTGACCGCGAGAGTTCGGAACTCGACTCTGGAAAGCGGTATCGCATGCGATACCGCTTTCTACTAACGAGTCCCAGCGGAAGTTTGGTGCTGTTGTGACTCATGCGGTCAGTCGATCGTCAGAGCTTCTTCAGACCCCGCACGATCTTGAGGAACGGCACATTCGACGCCATGCCCTTGCGCAGGTCACGTTGCAACACACTGGCGTTGATGGTCACCAAATGGCGAACTCCGTGATCTCGCCACTCGGCGGCCTGCGCCAGCACCTCGTCCGGCGTGCCGCACATGAGGCCCTTGTACATCAGGTCCTTAGGCACACCCTTGATGTAGGAAAGGGCGGTTGCCTCGTCCCAATCGTGCGGCAAGATGTCCTGTGCACCGGCGAAACCCTCCCCGAGGGGATGCTGCGCGCCATGTTGTGCATAGAACGCGTCCGAAGCCAGCAGACCTCCGGATCTGATCACTTCGGACTCCAGCGCCTCATCCACTTCTTCACCGGAGCGGCCGGTGACCACCATCAGCCAGATCGCCGGGGTGATCGCCATCGGATCCCGGCCTGCGTCCGAAGCCGCCGATCGCACCACCTCCAATCTGCGCGCGTACTCCTGCGGTGAGTGGGGGAATCCAGGGAAGAAACCGTCTGCGTAGCGCCCCGTCGCCCGTAACATCCGCGGCCCGTGTGCTGCGATCCAGATTTCCGGCCACTTCCCGCGATACGGCGGCAGATCGAACAGTGCATTGCGTAACGGGAAGTACGGCGAATCACGGTTGACCAGTTCGCCGCGGGAGTCCCACAGCGCCCGAATGGTCGCCATTGCTTCCTCGAAGCGCGCCACCGGTTTTGACCAGTCCACTCCGTACGGCTCGTTACCCTCTCGCTCCCCCGTACCGATGCCGAGGATGGCGCGACCCTTGGTGAGAAGATGCAATGTGGCCGCCGCCTGCGCCGTCACCGCCGGATTGCGCCGACCGGTATCAGTCACACCGACGCCGAGACGCAGCCGGCCGATCCGGTTGCGCGCCGCGATATGCCCGAGCATGGTCCACGGCTCCAGGAACGCGTCGGCCGTCGGCACGATCTTGGCCGCACCGCAGTACTTCGGCTGCCACAGCGAGCGCGGGAACAGCGAGTTGAGATGATCCGGCACCCAGAACGAGTCGACCCCGCTTGCGACCGCGGACAGATATCCGGCCCGGGTCAGCGAATCGACTGTGGGCCGAGACGAGAGGATCATGTCGAACAACCCGACACGGAGTCTGCTCATGCAGATCAGGATGAAACGCCTGGCCTGAACCGCATAGCGTAGCGGCCTACTCACATACGAACGGATGACATTCCCGCACCCGCTCGATCCACCACTGCCGCCGGTCCGGCCCCACGGCCAGTCCGGCCAAGCGGGCCGGGTCGGGCGTCACCGGCCCGACCGGAAGGTAGCCGTCGACCGGCGGCGCCGCGTCCACCACGTCCTCGACGAAGAGTCCCCCGGTGCCCAGCCCGCAGGCGTGTGGCAGGTCGGGCAGGCAGGCCGCGGCCAGCAGGCCGCGGGACATGCCGACCGCGGAGTCCAGCGCGCTCGACACCACCAGCGGGATGCCGATCGCGGTGGCGATCTCCAGCAGCCGGTTCACCCCGCCCAGCGGGGCCACCTTGACCACCGCGATATCGGCGGCCGCCAGGGCGACCACCCGGAACGGATCGTCCGCCTTGCGAATCGACTCGTCGGCCGCCACCGGCACATCGATCAGGCGGCGCAGCTGTGCGAGCTCTTCGACCGTGGCACAAGGCTGTTCGAGATACTCGAGGGGCCCGAGACTGGCGGCCGCCCGCACCGCCTGGTCCACCGTCCACCCACCGTTGGCGTCCACCCGGACCACGGGCACCAGGGCGCGGACCGCGGCCACCCGGGCGATGTCGTCGGCAAGGGTCTGCCCCGGTTCGGCGACCTTCACCTTCGCGGTGGCGGCACCCGGAAACCGGGCCAGCACCTCGGGCACCTGCGCGGCGGGCACCGCGGGCACGGTCGCGTTGATCGGGATCCGGTCGCGCCGCGGAACGGGCGAAACGCCATACGCCGCTTCGATTCCCGACGCCAACCACAGCGCGGCCTCGGCCGGCGGGTACTCCAGGAACGCCCCGAATTCACCCCAGCCGGCGGGCCCGTCGATCAGTGCCACCTCGCGGACGGTGATCCCGCGGAACCGGACCCGCATCGGCAGCGCGACCACATGCAGCCGTTCCAGCAGATCGGGCAGCGGTACGTCAAACGGTGGCGCGATCGCGACCCTCCCAATGCGGCTTGCGTAGATCCTTCTTCATGATCTTGCCAGTAGGGTTGCGCGGCAGCGCGTCGGTGAAGTCGACGGTCTTCGGGCACTTGTACGGCGCCAGGTGTTGGCGCGCCCACGCGATGAGGTCGGCCTCGCTCGCGTCACCCGCACCATCTTCCAGGGCCACGACGGCTTTGACCGCCTCGCCCCACTTCTCGTCCGGCACCCCGAACACCGCGACCTCGGCAACGGCCGGATGCTCGGCGAGTATGCGTTCCACCTCGATGGAGTACACATTCTCGCCGCCGGTGATGATCATGTCCTTGAGTCGGTCCTCGACGAACACGTAGCCGTCGGCGTCGATCCGGCCGATATCGCCGGTGCGGAACCAGCCGTCGGGGGTGATGGCCTCGGCGGTGGCCTCCGGTTTGTTCAGGTACCCCTTCATCAACTGCGGTGTGCGGAACCACAATTCACCCTGTTCACCCTCGGGCACGTCCTCCCCGGTGTTGGGATCGACGACCCGCAGCTCGGTACCCGAGATCAGGGTTCCCGCACTGACCAGGCGCTCCTCGTTGTCCGCGCGGTGATCCTCGGGCATCAGCCGGGTCACCACCCCGCACACCTCGGTCAGCCCGTACACCTGGATGAACTCGGTGTCCGGCCAGGCCTCCAGCGCCTGACGCAGCAGCGGCAGCGGCATCGGCGAGGCGCCGTAGGCGTAGGTCTTCAGCGCGCCGAACAGCTGCACTGCCTCCGGGCCGGTGTCGAGCACCTTGGCCAGCACCGCGGGCACCAGGAAGGTCCGGTTCGCGCCGGCCAGGATGCCGCCGGCCAACGCCGCGCCGTCGACGTCGCGGGTCATGTAGCTGGGCACGCCGTGGTGCAGTCCGTACTGCATGTAGGAGGTGCCGCCGACGTGGAACAGCGGCATGGCCACCAGGTTCTTGTCCCCCGGTTCGGCAGTCCAGCCCTCGAACGCGTTGATCGTGTGGGCGATGACATTGGCCTGCGACAGTGCCACACCTTTGGGCCGGCCGGTGGTGCCCGACGAATACATGATGATGCAGGTGTCATCGGGGCTCACCTCGGGCGAGCGGCCGGTCGGGGTGGCGGCGGCCAGCATGGCCTCGTACTCGTCGTCGCCCTCGGGTTTGACCTCGATGATCTGCGTGACGGCGGGCAACTTGTCGCGGATCGCCTCGACGGCCGGCTTGAGATCGGCGCCGACGAAGAGCAGCTTGGCGCCGGAATCGTTGACCACATAGTCCAATTCCTCGGCGGCCAGCCGGAAATTGATGATGGCGTTGGCGGCGCCCAGCGACGCTGCCGCCAGCGTCACCTCCACGCACGCCGGATGGTTCTTGTCCAGGAAGGCGACGACGTCACCGTGGCCGACGCCCCGGGCCGCCAGCTCCCCGGCCGCCCGCCGGATCCGGTCATCCCACACCGACCAGGTCCAGCTCCGGCCGAGGTAGGTCACCGCCTCCTCGTCGGGTTTGGTTGCCGCCCAGAGGGCGACACGTTCATCGAGAAACCGCGGCTCGGGCAGGACTGGGCCGAGCGCAGCGACGGGAGTGGCCTCAGACATGCCCACAGCCTGCCACTTCTGCCCGGACATCAGGCCGGTTTGGGATAAACCTGTCGCCCCGCCAGATAGGTGGCGCGGACCGTCAGATTCGCCACCTCCTCGGGGCCCACCGCGGACGGATCCGCCGACAGCACAACAAGATCGGCGTACTTACCGACCTCGATCGACCCGACGATGTCATCGGCGAACAGCTGATAGGCGGCGTCGATGGTCTGCGCCTTGAGCCCCTGTTCGACCGTCAGCCGCTCCTGCGGTGCCAGCACCCGCCCGCTCGGCGCGGTGCGGGTCGCGGCCACGCTGATATTGCGTAGCGGCTCCTCGGGCGTGACCGGCGGATCGTTGTGCAGCGAGATCCGCATGCCGGTGGCCACCGCCGATCCGCACGGCATCCACTGCTCGCCGTGTTCCGGCCCGAACAGCCCGTCGACGATGACGTCACCCCAGTAGTGCAGTTGATCGACGAACAGGCTGCAGGTGACGCCGAGGTCGTGCGCGCGCTGCAGCTGGGCCGGGGTGATGGCGCCGACGTGCTCCAGCCGCAGCCGATGGTCTGCACGTGGATTGGCTTGCAACGCATGCTCATACACATCGAGGATGGTGTCAACGCCGTGATCGCCGTGCACGTGGCAGGACATCTGCCAGCCCTGGGGATAGAACGTGCCGACGATCTCGGTGAGCTGCTCGCGGGTGTAGTTGGCATGTCCGCACGAGCCCGGGACGACACCGATGATGCGGGTGTCCTCGGTGTCCAGGTACGGGAACGTCAGGTCGATGTTGCCGATCCACGGCGAGCCGTCCACCCAGATCTTGATGCCCACCTGACGCACCAGGTCGTCACCGTCACCGGGGTTCGCGTCGGTGTGCAGCGCGGCCGTGGACATCTCGTAGGTGCGCAACCGCACCGTCAACCGGTCGTGCAGTGCGGTGAGCACCGGCCGCAACATCGGGTCGAACGCCATCTCCGAACATGTCGTGAGTCCGGCGCGGTTCAGCCGCTCGCATTCGGCCATCAGCATCGCCGGGTAGTCGCTGACTTTGACGGCCCCGCCGAGCAGCGGGAACACCGCCGCGGATTCTTCGGCGGTGCCGTCGAGTTCACCGTCGGCGTCGCGTCCGTAGCGCGCGCCCTTGGGGTCCGGGGTATCCCGCGAGAGCCCGGCGCCGCGGGCCGCCGCGGAATTGAAGAAGGCCTTGTGGCCCGAGTTGTGGATGATCACCAGCGGGGTGTCCGCCATCTCGTTCAGCCAGGACAGCGTCGGTTCGGGCAGACCGCGCTGCAGCAGCGGATCCCAGCCGTTCAGGTACGCGCCGTCCGCGCCACGTTTGGCGACCTCGGCGCGGACGGCGGCGACCACCTCATCGGCCGAGCGCAGCGTGACGGGCCGGATGTCGGCCATCCGGTCCGACAGCGCGACGGCCTCCATTAGCGGATGGCCGTGTGCCTCGACGAACCCGGGCAGCACGCAGCCGTCGCCGATGTCGACCACGGTGGTGTCGGGCCCGACCCAGCCGTCGGTGTCGGCCGGATCAGCCCCGATGGCGACGATGCGGCCGTCGCGGACCGCGAGCGATCGTGCGGTCGGTCGGGAGTCGTCGATGGTGCGGATGTTTCCGGTGATAACCAGGTCGGCGGGCATGACGATGATTCTTCAAACTTTTCTGCGCGGCCGTGTCGATTTGGCCGGGGTGTCGTTCGACGTCATCTCGAGGGCACGATAAGCGGAGCCCCGACACGACAGGAGAGAACACGATGTCGCGCTACATGCTGATCATGCGATCCACCCCGGCGGCCGAAGAGTTCGTGGCGGAAAATATCGATTTCACCGAGATCATCGCCGCGATGGGCCGCTACAACGAGGAGCTCATCAAGGCCGGTGTCCTGCTGGCCGGTGAGGGGCTGACCCCACCCGAGGAGGGCTTCGTGGTCGACTTCGACGCCGACCCGCCGGTGGTGACCGACGGCCCGTACACCGAGACCAAGGAACTGTTCAACGGCTTCTGGATCCTGGACGTGTCCTCCAAGGAGGAGGCCAAACAGTGGGCGCGCAAGTGCCCGCTCGGGCCGGGCGTGAAGCTGGAGGTCCGCCGGGTCAGCGAGACCGACGAGTTCCCGCAGGACAACGAGTGGATCCAGAAGGAGATCCAGTGGAAGGCCGATATGGCCGAGAAGCTGGCGGCCGACGCCCGCAAGGCTGCGGGCCGCTGACGGGCCGCTGACGCGTGAACGCGGTCCCCGACGGTGCGTCACACCGCCGGGGACCACGCCGGCCCTCCCCCGATGGCCGCGCCGGCAAACCCCTCGTCTGCGTTGCACACCAGTCTCCGACGGCCCGCGTGGTCGCGCATGCGTAGTTGACTACCTGCTTTTCGGGGCATCCCCTGGCTTCATTTCTGAAACACGTTCTAGTCTGTCTGTATGACCCAAGCTGTTGCTTCCTCGCGCGAGCGCTCGTCAGGCGACCTGCTGAGGCACCCCATCCATTCCGGACACCTCACCGTGGGCGCCCTCAAGCGCAACAAGAACAAGCCGGTGCTGTTCCTCGGCGACACCACGCTGACCGGTGGTCAGCTCGCCGAACGGATCAGCCAGTACATTCAGGCCTTCGAGGCGCTCGGTGCCGGCACCGGCGCCGCCGTCGGGCTGCTCTCGCTGAACCGCCCCGAGGTGCTGATGATCATCGGCGCCGGGCAGACCCAGGGCTACCGCCGCACGGCACTACACCCTCTAGGCTCACTGGACGACCACGCCTACGTCTTGACCGACGCCGGGGTCAGCACGCTGGTCATCGACCCCACCCCGGCTTTCGTCGAGCGGGCTCTCGGCCTGCTGGAGAAGGTGCCCTCGCTGCGGCAGGTGCTGACGATCGGACCCGTCCCGCAGGCGCTGGCCGGGGTTGCCACGGATCTGGCCGCCGAGGCCGCCACCTACGAGCCGCAGCCGCTGGTGGCCGCCGACCTGGCCCCCGATCATGTCGGCGGGCTCACCTATACGGGCGGCACGACCGGTAAACCCAAGGGCGTGATCGGCACCGTGCAATCGATCACCACGATGACGACGATCCAGCTCGCCGAGTGGGAGTGGCCTCAGCATCCGAAGTTCCTGATGTGCACCCCGCTGTCGCACGCGGGGGCCGCGTTCTTCGTGCCCACCATCATCAAGGGCGGTGAGCTGGTCGTGCTGACCAAGTTCGACCCGGCCGAGGTGCTGCGGGTGATCGAGGAACAGAAGATCACCGCCACCATGCTGGTGCCGTCGATGATCTACGCGCTGATGGATCACCCGGATTCGCACACCCGGGACCTGTCGTCGCTGGAAACCGTCTACTACGGCGCCTCGGCGATGAACCCGGTGCGGCTCAAGGAGGCCATCGACCGGTTCGGCCCGATCTTCGCGCAGTACTACGGCCAGTCCGAAGCACCGATGGTGATCACCTACCTCGCCAAGGACGACCATGACGAGAAGCGGCTGACCTCGTGCGGTAGGCCCACCCTGTTCGCCCGGGTGGCCCTGCTCGGCGACGACGGCAACCCGGTGCCCCAGGGCGAGGTCGGCGAGATCTGCGTGTCCGGTCCGTTGCTGTCGGGCGGGTACTGGAATCTGCCGGAGGCCACCGCCGACACCTTCAAGGACGGCTGGATGCACACCGGCGACCTGGCCCGCGAGGACGAGGACGGCTTCTACTTCATCGTCGACCGCACCAAGGACATGATCGTCACCGGCGGGTTCAACGTGTTCCCCCGCGAGGTGGAGGACGTCATCGCCGAACACCCGGCGATCGCCCAGGTCTGCGTCATCGGAACGCCCGACGAGAAGTGGGGCGAGGCGGTGACGGCGGTGGTCGTGCTGCGTCCGGGCGCCCCGTCCGACGAAGCCGCGGTGTCGGCGATGACGGTGGAGATCCAGTCCGCGGTCAAGGACCGTAAGGGTTCGGTGCAGTCACCCAAGCAGGTCATCGTCGTCGATACGGTGCCGGTGACCGCGCTGGGCAAGCCGGACAAGAAGGCGGTGCGCGCCCAGTTCTGGGCCGGTGCGGCCCGATCCGTGGGCTAGGCCCTCCCGCGCGCACAATGGCAACGTGCCGGAGGACCTACGCCAGACCGTGGACGCGGTGTGGCGTATGGAGGCCGCGAAGATCATCGCGACGCTGACCCGCTGGGTGGGCGACCTCGGCATGGCCGAGGACCTGGCATCCGATGCCCTGGTCGACGCGCTGACGCAGTGGCCGCAATCCGGGGTGCCCCGCAACGCGGGCGCCTGGTTGACGACCGTCGCCAAGCGCAAGGCCGTCGACCAATGGCGCCGCCAAGAGAACCTGGACGCCAAGTACGCGGTGCTGGCCCGCGAGCTGGACGACCACGTCGACCAGGCGTGGGATCCGGATCGCATCGACGACGACGTGTTGCGGCTCATCTTCACCGCCGCGCATCCGGTGTTGTCCCGCGAAGCCCAGATCGCGCTGACGCTGCGCGTGGTGGGCGGGCTGACCACCGACGAGATCGCGCGGGCGTTCCTGATCCCGAAAGCGACTGCGGCGGCCCGGATCACCCGCGCCAAGAAAGCCCTGGCGGGGTGCGCGTTCGAGGTGCCCGAGCGCGACGAGTTCCGAGCACGGCTGTCAGCGGTGCTCGGTGTCCTCTATCTGATCTACAACGAGGGCTACTCGGCGTCGTTCGGCAGCCGCTGGATTCGCGACGAATTGTGCAGTGAGGCAATCCGACTGGCCCGCGTGCTGGCGGCACTGGTACCCACTGAACCCGAAGTCCACGGGTTGCTGGCCCTGATGGAGTTCCAGTCCTCGCGGTTCGCCGCGCGCACCGACGCCGACGGTAACGCCATCCTGCTGGAAGACCAGGACCGCACCCGTTGGGACCGCGCTCAGATTCGGCGCGCCACCGTGGCCCTGCAGCGCGCCGAGGACGCGCGGGCCGGGCGCGGTTGGGGCCCTTACGGGTTGCAGGCCGCACTGGCCGAATGTCACGCGCTGGCGCCCACGAGTGCCGACACCGACTGGTCCCGCATCGTGACGATCTACGATGCCCTGCTGCAGATCTCGCCGTCGCCGGTGATCGAGCTGAACCGCGCCGTCGCGGTGGCGATGGCGCAGGGACCCGCCACCGGCCTGCGGATCGCCGACGGCATCACCGGGCTGCAGGACTCCTATCTGCTGCCCAGCGTGCGCGGCGAACTGCTGGCCCGGCTGAACCGCCACGCCGAGGCGGCGGCTGCGTTTCACGCCGCGGCGGAACTGGTCGGCAATGACCGGGAACGCGACGTGTTGCTGCGCAAGGCCGCCAGATATTCACGTGACTGACCGCACCGCGGTGCGGTACGCATGAACGTGTGCCCGAACTGAGATTGCGCGCTGTCAGCGACGATGACGACTTCCAGAGCTTCATGGCCACCATGTATTCGGTGTTCCTGCAGGATCCCCAGCACGACGAGATCGAGCTGGGCCGCAAGTTCACCGAGCTGGACCGCATGTTCGGTTTCCACGACGGAACCCGCTGGGCCGCCACGGCGGGCGCCTTCAGCAAGAAGGTGAGCCTGCCCGGTGGCGCGCTGGTGCCGGTCGCCGCCGTCACCGGAGTGACGGTGTCGCCCAGCCATCGGCGCAAGGGTCTGCTCACGGCGATGATGCGCCACCAGCTCGACGACGTCCGGTCCCGCGGCACCGAGGCGCTGGCCATGCTGTTCGCCTCCGAGACGCTGATCTACGGCCGGTTCGGATATGGGCTGGCCAGCTCCAATGCGGTGCTCTCCGGCAGGGTCCGCGACCTCGGGTTCCGCGCCGACGTCGATCTGGGTGCGGGGACGGTGTCCGAGACCGACCGCGAGACCTTGCTGCGGGCCGCCCCGGCGATCTATGACCGGGCGCTGGCGAACCTACCCGGCCGGATGGACCGCCCCGGTCCCTGGTGGGACTACTGGCTGCACGACAGTGCGGAACGGCGCAAAGGTACCGGCAGTATCCGGTTCGCCCTGCATCACGAGCCCGACGGATCCGCCAGCGCCTACGCGATCTACCGGCCCAAGTCGGATTGGGCGCCGGCCGGGCCCAACGGCGAACTGCACGTCCAGGAGGTACGTGCCACCAATCCTCGTGCCTACGCGCGTATTTGGCGCTACCTGCTCGATATCGACCTGATCAGGACCGTGCAGTACGACGGTGCCGCGGTGGACGAACGGCTGCGTTATCTGGTCTCCGACCAGCGGGCGCTGCAATGCCAGGTGAACGACGCCATCTTCACCCGACTGGTCGATGTGCCGCGCGCCCTGACACTGCGGCGGTACGCCGGCGATGTCGACGTGGTGCTGCAGGTCAACGACGAGTTCTGCCCGTGGAACACCGGACGGTTTCGGCTGCGCGCCGGCCGCGACGGCGCCGAGTGCGAAAACACCGACGCCCCAGCCGATATCGCGATCACCGCGCGCGATCTCGGCGCCATCTACCTGGGTGGGGTGAGCCTGCAGGCGCTGACCACCGCAGGCCTGGCCGGTGAACTGACCTCGGGTGCGGTACCCGCGACGGCGACCGCGTTCGGCTGGCCGGTGGCGCCGAGCATGCCCGATCACTTCTGAGCCAAGATGGAACGGTGACTCACCTACGCGCGGTCCTCTTCGACTACTCCGGCACGCTGTTCCGACTCGAGGAGGACGACAGCTGGTTCGCCGGCATCACGGTGGACGAGCAAGCGGTCGAGGGCCATGTGCAGGCCGAACTGATGCGCCGGGTGACCGCACCCACCGGCAACTCCGTGCCGATGGACGACGAACAGCACCACAACTGGGCGAACCGGGACCTGGAGCCGCACCTGCACCGTGAGGCCTACCTGCATGTGCTGCGCGAATCCGGCCTCACCGACCAACACGCCAGGAGCCTCTACCCCAAGCTGGTCGACCCGGCGTCCTGGACGCCCTACCCGGACACCGCTGCGGCGCTGAACGGCCTGCGCGCCGCCGGCGTCGCGACGGCGGTGGTGTCGAATATCGCCTTCGATCTGCGGCCCGCGTTCGCGGCCGTCGGTACCGCGGCCGACGAGTACGTGCTGAGCTTCGAGGTCGGCGCGATCAAACCGGATGCCGCGATCTTCCGCATCGCGCTGGCACGCCTGGGTGTCGAGGCGTCCGAGACGCTGATGATCGGTGACAGCGAGGAGGCCGACGGCGGAGCCCGCGCCCTGGGATGCGCTTTCGCTCTGGTCGACCCGCTGCCCACCGCGCAACGCCCGGACGGCCTGTTGCACGCACTCCACGAGCACGGGTTCGACCTCTAGGCTGAACACATGGCGCAGGAACGTATCCGACCGCCTTGGTGGCTCAAGTACGTCAACAAGGTCATGATCGGGCTGTCGAAGCTCGGCGTCGGCGCCGCCTTGGGCCCGTTGGTGCTCACCGTGCCCGGCCGCAAATCGGGCAAGCTGCGGTCGACACCGGTCACGCCGATGACGGTGGACGGGCACCGTTATGTCGTCGGCGGCCTGCCCGGCGCGGACTGGGTCGCCAATGTCCGGGCCGCCGGTGTGGCCACCCTGCGCCAGGGACGCACCACCACGCGGGTGCGGATGGTGGAGATGGCCGCCGAGGAGGCCGGGCCGCTGCTACGGCAGTTTCCCGTGCTGGTGCCCACCGGGGTGAGCTTCATCCGCAATGCCGGCCTGGTGACCGGCCCGAACCCGGACGAGTTCGAGGCGCTGGCAGGCCGGATACCGGTGTTCCGGTTCGACCCCGTCTAGCCCCTAGAGGTGCGGGGCCTCTTTGATCTTGCTGTCCTGTTTACCGGCGGTCTGACAGAACGTCTGCACCGAGAGACGGGTGCCCGTGATCTCCAATTGCGCTGCGTCCTGACCCTTTTCGTCCTTGAGCATCTTGGCAACCGCGTCGGTCTGGGTCTTCTCGTCCGCGTTGAGGAAGTCCTTGCACGATGTGTCACCACCCGTGATCGACGGGGCCGAGCACCCCATGAGCAGCCCTGCTGCTGCGAAGGCCGTCAGCAAACCGGTAGTGAACTTCATCGTCACCCTCCTGTGTCTCGGTGCGTGGGACGCACTGTGGCGGCTCACTGATACCCGACTACCCACCCGGTCAAACATCCTGAATACAGTCGGGGCATGACCTTTGACCCGGCGCTCTGGCAGCCCGTACCCGGTTTCGAGCTGACCGACATCACCTATCACCGGCATGTCCTCGACGGTGTCGCGCAGCCGACGGTGCGGGTGGCCTTCGACCGGCCCGAGGTGCGCAACGCGTTCCGGCCGCACACCGTCGACGAGCTGTACCGGGTACTCGACCACGCCCGGATGTCGCCCGACGTCGGGGTGATCCTGCTGACCGGTAACGGCCCGTCGGCCAAAGACGGCGGCTGGGCGTTCTGCTCCGGCGGCGATCAGCGCATCCGCGGGCGCAGCGGCTACCAGTACGCCGAGGGTGAGACCGCCGAGACGGTGGATCCGGCGCGGGCCGGGCGGTTGCACATCCTTGAGGTGCAGCGGCTCATCCGGTTCATGCCGAAGGTGGTCATCTGCCTGGTCAACGGATGGGCCGCCGGTGGCGGGCACAGCCTGCACGTGACCTGCGACCTGACCTTGGCCAGCCGCGAGCACGCCCGGTTCAAGCAGACCGATGCCGACGTCGGCAGCTTCGACGGCGGGTTCGGCAGTGCCTACCTGGCCCGCCAGACCGGCCAGAAGTTCGCCCGCGAGATCTTCTTCCTGGGCCGCACCTACGACGCGCAGACCATGTACCAGATGGGTGCGGTGAACGACGTCGTCGATCACGCCGATCTGGAGACCACCGGTCTGCAGTGGGCCGCCGAGATCAACGGCAAATCGCCCCAGGCCATCCGGATGCTGAAGTTCGGTTTCAACCTGATCGACGACGGCCTGGTGGGACAGCAGGTGTTCGCCGGTGAGGCAACACGTTTGGCGTATATGACCGATGAGGCCGTGGAGGGCCGCGACGCCTTCTTGGAGAAGCGCGACCCGGACTGGAGCGGGTTCCCGCGCTACTTCTAGAACCTGACGTCAGAACCGAAACGACGTCTGCCCGTGCGGCGCCTTCGCGAAGGCAAGCACCTTGGCCGGCGCCACCTCGAACACGTACGCGGCGTTCTCGCCCGGGCTGAACGTCTCGTCGTCGCAGTCGAAGGTCCAGTCCTCGCCGTACTTGGCGCGGTAGGCCGCCGCCAGCGCGGTCAACCGGTCGCGTCCTCGCACCCGCTGCGCGGTGCCCTCGACCACCGCGTCGAGTCCGGCGTTCCAGGTGTTGGTCCCCGTCGTGACGGCGACGGCCGCGCCGTGGGCGAGGTTGTGTGCCTTCTGCTCGGTCGGTCCGGTGCAGAACACGAACGCCTGCCCCGTCCACAGCCCGACCAGCGGGGTGACGTGCGGGCGGCCGTCGGCGCGCACGGTGCTGAGCCAGTACAGCTCGGCGCCGGTCAGCAGGTCCGCCACCGAACCCCAGTCGACGGGTGTGGTGGCCTCGCTGAAGCGGGTGTCCAGGGTTGCGGTGATTGCCATGTCATGGTGACCACGCGGGCGGCGCGAACTCATCGCGGCGGCCTTCCTAGACTCGCTGGGTGAGCTTGAACCCGTTGCGCCGACTGTCCGAAGCCGTGCTGCTCACCAGCATGCGCCCGCCGCTGACGGAATACCTCAGCCGCGGGCCCGAGGTCGAGTTGCGCGGTAAGCGCATCCTGATCACCGGCGCCTCCTCCGGTATCGGCGAGGCCTCCGCGCGCAAGCTCGCCGCGTGCGGCGCGAGCCTCATCGTGGTGGCCCGCCGGGCCGACCTGCTGGCAACCCTCACCGAGAGCATCCGCGACGGCGGCGGTATCGCCGAGGCGATCCCGGCCGACCTGTCCGATCTGGACGCCGTCGACGCCCTCACCGCGCAGGTGCTCGAAAGCCACGGCGGCATCGACATCCTGATCAACAATGCCGGTCGCTCCATCCGGCGCCCACTGATCGAATCGCTGGAGCGCTGGCATGACCTGGAGCGCACCATGGCGCTGAACTACTACTCGCCGCTGCGGCTGATGCGGGCCCTGGTGCCGGGGATGCTCGAACGCGGCGACGGGCACGTCATCAACGTGTCGACGTGGGGTGTGATGAACGAGTCGTCACCGCTGTTCGGGGCGTATCAGGCATCGAAGGCCGCGCTGACCGCGATCAGCCGGGTCGCCGAGACCGAGTGGTCGGGCAAGGGTGTGCATTCGACGACGCTGTTCTACCCGCTGGTGAAGACACCGATGATCGAACCCACCGAGGCTTTCCGGGGCATGCCGGGCCTGTCGGCCGAGGAGGCCGCGGACTGGATGTTGACGGCGGCACGCACCCGACCGGTGCGCATCGCTCCCCGGATGGCGGTCTCGGCCAAGGCGCTCGACAGCATCGCCCCCAGCCTGCTGGACGCGATCATGAAACGCGGCATCTAGGGCCTCGTGATGCTGCGGGGCTCCAGTCCCAGCGACCGGACGTGCTCGGCGATGGCGCCCAGGTTCGTCGTCCACACCTGGTCGTGTTCGACGACGTAGCGCATCAGGTCGCCGAGTTCCGCCGCACGCGATGCCCGCCCCGACAGGAACGGGTGGTTGGTGAGCACCCAGCACGCTCCGGCGTCACGCAGCGCTTCGAACTCCAGCTGCCACAGTTCTCGCGCCTTGCGCGGGCTCTCGATCAGCCCGCTGCCCGAGATGTCGGGCAGGTAGCAGTACTGCTCCCAGTCGTCGAGCGCCCACTGGATGGGGATCTCCACCAGCGAGCCGTCGCCCACCGCCAGCTCATACGGATGGTCGGCGTCCATCAGGCTGGAGTCATAGAGGAACCCGCGCTCGGCCAGCAGTCCCGGCGTGTGCCAGGACAGATCCCACATCGGTGCGCGGTAGCCGACCGGGCGTACACCGGCCACGTCGGCCAGCGCTTGCAGCCCGCGGTCGAGCGCCTCGTTCTCCTGCTCCAGCGTCAGCGCCGTGGGCTGCTCGTGCAGATAGCCGTGATGGGCGATCTCGTGTCCGGCGGCGACGATGCTGCGCACGGCGTCGGGATACCGGTGCGCGGTGTGACCCGGCACGAAGAAGGTCGCCGGGATCTGGTGGCGGTCCAGCAGATCGAGGATGCGCGGGATCCCGACGAGCGGCCCGTACGCCTGATGCGAGATCACGCTCATCCGCGCCGCAACGGCCTCGTTCCCCCACAGCACCGCCGACTCGGCGTCCACGTCGAAGGTGAACGCCGCCGCCGCGGACTTACCGGCGGGCCAGGGGAATGTCCCGTCGCTCTGGAAGGGGCTAGAAGTCATCGGCCATCAGGCTAACCAGTTCATAGGCGAGATTGGCCGCCGCGACGGCGGTCACCTCACCGTTGTCGTAGGCGGGGGCGACCTCGACGACATCGGCGCCGACGATCCGCATCCCGCGCATGGCGCGCAGCACGGCGACCAGTTCGCGGCTGGTCATGCCGCCGATCTCCGGGGTCCCGGTGCCGGGGGCGAAGGCCGGGTCGAGCACGTCGATATCGATCGACACGTAGACCGGGTGCTCGCCGACCCGGGTCCTGATGCGCTCGATGACACCGTCGATCCCGATCCGGTCGATATCGCGGCAGTGCACGATGGTGAACCCCAGCGATTCGTCGTCGAGCAGATCGGCCCGGTCGTACAGCGATCCGCGGATACCCACATGTGCCGAGTGGTCTTTGACCAGCAGGCCCTGCTCGGCGGCACGGCGGAACGGTGTGCCGTGCGTGCACGGCGCCCCGAAATAGGTGTCCCAGGTGTCCAGGTGGGCGTCGAAATGCACCAGCGCCACCGGCCCGTGCACCTGGTTGACCGCCTGCAGCGCAGGCAGCGCGATGGTGTGGTCGCCGCCGAGCAGGACCACGCGTTGCTCCGGGCGCCCCAGCAGTTCGGCCACACCGTCGCGGATCTGATCCACCGCTTCGTTGATGTCGAACGGGTTGGCCGAGATGTCGCCGGCGTCGACCACCTGAGCCTGCGCGAACGGGCTGATGTCGAGTGCGGGGTGGTAGGGCTTGAGCAGCCGGGATGCCTGCCGGATCGCGGCGGGCCCGAATCGGGCGCCCGGCCGGTAGGTGACGCCGCTGTCGAACGGCGCGCCCACCACCGCGATGTCGTGGTCGGTCACCTCGTGACGCTGGGGCAGGCGCGCGAAAGTCGCCAACCCCGCGTAGCGCGGGACGACCTGGGCATCGACCTGCCCGACCTTGCCCGCCGGTGACCGTACGTACCGCTGCGTCATACCCTGCTCCTCGTGGATCCCCCGTTGCAGGAGATCACCTGTCCGACAACCGCTTCCATTCCGAAGTCACTCAGCAGCAGGACCGCGACGGCGATCTCGTCCGCAGTTCCGATGCGGCCCAACGGGATCGACTCCGCGTACCGGGCCGCGACCGTGGCCAGGTCGACTCCGGCCGCGTCGGCGTCGACCTGCAGCTGCGGAGTGTCGATCACCCCGGGTGCCACCGCGTTCACGATGATCCGCTCCGGGGCGAGCTCCCGGCCCAGCGTCTTGACCAGCGAGATGAGCCCGGCTTTCGATGCCGCGTAAGCGGTGGCGTCGGGCCAGCCGGTCACGCCCCACTCACTGGTGATCACCACGATGCGCCCCTCCCCCAGCCGGCGCATATGCGGCAGCACGGCCCGCGCCAGATGGAACGTGCCGCCGAGATTGGTGTCGACGACCCGCCACCAGTCGCGTTCGTCGTGCTCCAGCAGGGGCGCCATGGTCATGTAGGCGTGGTTGGCCACCAGGACGTCGAGGCGCCCGGCGGCCGCCGCGACCGCGTCGGCGATCTGCGCGCACACCCCCGGGTCGGACACATCGCCGGGTACCGCGAGTCCGCCGATCTCGGTGGCCAGTTCGGCCAGGGCGTCGCTGGGGCGAATATCGTTGACCGCCACGGTTGCTCCCGCGGCAGCGAGCCGTCGCGCATGGGCGGCACCCATGCCCTGCGCGGCGCCGGTGACCAGTGCGACGCGGCCGGTCAGCGAGCTCATATGACCGCCCCCGAGTTCACGTTCACCACATCGCCGGTGCTGAAGGTGGCATCGCACACCAGGTATTCGACGCAGCGCGCCACCTCGGCCGGCGCGGTGAGCCGGCGCAGCGGCAGGGTGGCCAGATATTCCGGCGCGCGCCAAGGTGAATCCTCGGCCAGCAGCGGGGTATCGGTGGGGCCGGGGGCGACGGCGTTCACCCGCACCCCACCGCCGGCCACTTCGGCCGCCAGGCTGCGCACCAGTCCGAGGATCGCCCCCTTGGCCGCCGCATAATGCGCATCGTGCTCGCCGCCGCCGACGGCGAGTTCACTGGCCACCGCCACCACAGCTCCCGAGTTCCGTTGCAGCATCCCGGGTAAGCACGCCCGCGACGCGTGGAACAAGCCGCCGAGGTGGACCCGCAGCATGCGTCGCCACGCCTGTGCGTCGATCTCGGCCACCGGCGCCATCTCGTAGTAGCCGGCCGATGTCACCAGCGCGGTGATCGGGCCGAGCCGGCGACCGATCTCGGCGATCGCACCGGTGACCGCGGGCCCGTCGCAGACATCCACGGCCACCACGTGATCGGCATCGGCGCGGTCACTGAGATCCAGGGTGCCGACCAGATATCCGCGGTGCCGCAGTGCGGAGACGACGGCAGCGCCGATCCCGCTGGCACCACCGGTCACGACGGCGACGGGCGCGTCAGGCATCCGCGGTCTCGAGTTCGTCGATCACCTCGGCGCCGACGATGCGGCGGCGCACGCTGAACAGGACCACGCACCCGACGATCAGGACGACCGCCACCCCGATCCACACCGACCAGTCCAGGTAGCGCTGCTCGTACACCGCCCGCGGCCAGGAGATGTTGAGCATCTGCAGCACCGCCCAGACCGCGGCGACCACGGCCACCGGGGTGGTGGCCCGGCCCAAGGAGAACGCGCCATCGGTCCACTTCCGCCGGGCCAGCACCACCACGAACCCGATCAGCGGGAACAGGAATGCCAGGTAGAAACCGCCGGTGGTGAAGTTGACCATCAGCGAATAGATGTCTCCGGCCACGATGCTGAGCAGGAACAGCGCGCCGCCCACGACGGTGGTCACCAGGATGGCCAGCACCGGGATCCGCGCGGTGCCGCTCAGCCGGGCCAGCGCCGTGGCGCCGGGCAGCGCACCGTCGCGGGCGTAGGCCCAGATCACCCGCGACGCCGACGTCTGCAGGGCCAGGAAGCTCGCGATGAAGCCGATGACGAAGAGCACCTCGACCGGCTTGGCGATGCCGCGACCCAGTGCGGTGGTGAGGGTTTCGTACACCGGGTCGGCCACCGAACCGGCGACCACCGCATCGAGGTCGGGAATGGCCAGGATGATCGCCAGGCTGGAGTAGGCCACCACCAGCGCGATGAACGTCAGCGAGAACAGCACGGCCTTGGGCAGATAGCGACGCGGTTCGTGCACCTCCTCGGCGATGGCGCCCGCGCTCTCGAACCCCACGAAGGAGAAGCCGATGAACGCCACCGCGATCAGGAACGGGCCGCTGAGATAGGTCCAGGTGCTGGTGTCCGCGCCGCCGCCCTCGAACAGCACCGAGATCGAGTTCTGCCGGTGGAACAGCAGCAGCCACGTGCCCAGGCCGATCGAACCGATCACCTCGGCCACGATGCTGGCGGTCATGAACACCTTGAGCGCGCCCCGCCCGATCAGGTTGATGGCGGTCCCGCCGACCAGGATCACCAAGGCGATCACGGCCCGCAGCCCACCCGACGGTGCGTCGACACCGGCGATGTTGGCCACGAACCCGGCCGCGCCCAGAGCGACGGTGGCCATCGCGATCACCAGCGTCCACATGTAGACCCACCCCGCGAGCCAGCCGTAGGTGGTGCCCAGCAGCCGCCGCGACCACTGGTAGATGGACCCTTCCAGGGGCCAGCGCGACACCAGCATCGCGAACACCAGCGCGACCAGTAACTGTCCGCCGAACACCAGCGCGAAACCCCACCAGAAGCTCGGCCCGGCGGCGGCCAGCGCCAGGCCGAAGATGCCGTAGAGCGCCACGATCGGTGAGATGAACGCGAAGGCGAACGCGAACGCCGACCACAGCGAGAATTCGCGTCGCAGGACGTGCGACCCGTCGGTATCAGGTGCTGACATGGTGCTGCTCCTCAGGACGTGTTGGACGAACTATCAACCGGCGCCCGCATGCGCACCAGCGTTGCAGGCGAAGACGCTGCAACCGCACGACGGGCGCGCCACCGCATTGGTCGATCGCACAACGTTGCCCGGGTATCCGTGTGACGGCGGCGTTACGCTCGGCGGGTGCCGGACCCGACCTCGCGTGACCTGCTGGCTGCCGGCCTGGGGCTGACGGGACCGGAGCCGGCCACCGGCGACCTGGACCGGCCGATCAGCTGGGCGCACACCACCGAGCTGCGCGACCCCTCCCGTTACCTGCGCGGCGGCGAGCTGGTCTGCACGGTGGGTATCAGCCTGCAGAGTCCGCAGGAGTGCCAGGACTTCGTCGTCTCACTGCGCAGGGCCGACGCCTCGGCGGTGTGCTTCGGCACCGGCGATGTGCACGACGACGTCCCCGAGGCATTGATCGCGGCGTGCCGGCACGACGGGCTCGCGCTGCTCATCGCCCCACCCGAGGTGCCGTTCGCCGCGCTCAGCCGGTTCGTCGCCGACTTCCGGATGGGTGGTGAGATAGCCGCCGCCCGGGCCACCAACAGCCTTGTGCCGGAAATGCTTTCATCGCAGCGTCGGGGCGAGACGGTGCGTCAGCTGCTGGACCGGGCCGGGCAGGTGCTGGGCGGCTACTTCGTGCTGGAGCCGGAGGGTTCCGGCGGCGCCATCGACGTGGAGGGGGTGGGAGCCCTCGTGTGGGTGGGGCGCGACGGCCCGCCGGAGCCGGCCCTGCTGGAGGTCATCGCCCGGTTCGCCCAGGCCGCGCAGAGTGATCGCGATATCGAGGCCGCCCTGTCCCGGGAACGTGTCGGTCAGCTGCTCTCCTTGGTGGAGCGCCGGATGCTGCTCCCGGACGCGTTGGGCCAGTTGCTCGACTGGCCCGGCCTGTCGGCATCCGAATTGGCCTGTTCGGCGTGGCCCGCGGGAGCCGGTGCGGTGCTGTCGATGGCCTTCCCCGCCGCGCTGGTGGGCGACGCCCCCGACGTGTGCCTGGTGCTGACCGCCGGCGACGCCGAGTTCCGGCGCCTGGCGGCCGAGCTGTCCCTGCCGTCCGGGCACTCGGCGGCCTCCGCGCTGGTCGAGTTGGCCGCGGCCATCACCCAGGCGCGGATCGCCCTGGACATGGCCCGTCAGCACGGTGGCAGCGTCGGGCCCGACCAGCTCAGCACGTTCGGCAGCCTGCTCGAGGGGCTCCCGGCGAATCGCTTGGCGCCGTTCAAGAATCAGCTCATCGATCCGCTCGAGGAGATCGACCGCGAGCGCGGCACCCAGCACGTGCGGACGCTGCGGACCTTCCTGGCGACCAACGGATCCGTCATCGACACCGCACGCGAGTTGTTCCTGCACACCAACACCGTGCGGCACCGGCTGGGACGCATCCACGAGCTGACCGGACGTGACCCGATGAGCCTCGGCGATCTCGCCGCGTTCGCCATCGGGATCCAGGCCAGCGACCGCTCCCGCCGGCGACCGGACTGACAGAATCTTAGGTTAGCCATGCCATACTCGACCGCGTGTCCGAGTATGCGATCCAACTGGAAGACGTCACCAAGCAGTTCGGGGACAAGCAGGCCCTGCGCGGCGTGACGTTCAGCATGCCGGCGGGCACCGTGCTGGGCGTGCTCGGACCCAACGGAGCCGGCAAGACCACCACCATCAACGTGCTGTCCACGTTGATCCGGCCCACCTCGGGCCGGGCGACGGTGGCCGGATTCGACGTCGTGAAACAGGCCGCGGCGGTGCGCAAGAACATCGGCCTGACGGGCCAGTACGCCGCGATCGACGAGATGCTGACCGGCCGGGAGAATCTCATCCTGTTCGGCGAACTCAACGGCCTGTCCCGCGCCAGGGCCCATGCCCGCGCCGAGGAGTTGCTGGCCGCGTTCAGCCTCACCGACGCCGCGAGCCGACGGGTGTCCACCTATTCCGGCGGTATGCGCAGGCGTGCCGATATCGCCTGCGGCCTGGTCGCCGCGCCCGCCGTGGTGTTCCTGGACGAACCGACCACCGGCCTGGACCCGCGCAGCCGGCGCGAGGTGTGGGATCTGGTCGGCGCACTGACCGGTCAGGGCACCAGCGTGCTGCTGACCACCCAGTACCTGGACGAGGCCGATGCCCTGTCGGATTCGATCGTCGTCATCGATCACGGCCGGGTGATCGCCGAGGGCACCGCCGACGAACTCAAGCACCGGGTGGGCGCCACCGTCTGCCAGGTCACCCCGGTGCATCCCGTCGACGGTCCCCGGATCGCGGCCGCCCTGGCCGATATCGCGGGCGCTCCAGCCGATCTCAAACCCGATCCCGACACCGGGACACTGTCGTTGCCGGCACCGCACGGTCTGTCCACCCTGTCGGAGGTGTTCCGCCGTGTCGAGACCCTCGATATCGCGATCTCCGATATCGCCCTGCGCAAACCGTCACTGGATGAGGTGTTCTTCGAACTGACCGGGGCGCCGGCATGACCGCACTGGGCACCCTGGCCCGCCGCTCGGTCTTGGGCACCCTGCGTGACGGTGACCTGCTCTTCGCGATCGGCGGACCCGTCGCGTTCTTCGTGTGCTTCACCCTCACCCTGCGCAAGGTGATCGACACCGGCGATATGACCTACCCGCAGTACATCGTCGCGGTCATCGTGGTGCAGGCGATGATCTTCACCGCGATGACGACCGCCGACCGCGCCGCCCGGGATCACCTGAGCGGCATGGGAATCCGGATGCGATCGCTGCCGATCACCGCGCTGGCACCCGTGACCGCCCGGATGCTGTCCGCGCTGGTGCGCGCGGCGGCGGCGTTGGCTGCGGCACTGGCGGTGGGTTACGGATTCGGGTTCCGGTTCCACGGCACCGTCGCCGACCTGCTCGCCTTCGTGGGTATCGCACTGCTGTTGTCGCTGGCCCTGTCCCTCGGCGCGGACGCGATGGGCTCGGTGGCCAACAGCACCGAGGCCGCCGGGCAGACCCTGCTGATCCCGCAACTGCTGCTGGTCATGCTGTCCACGGGAATCGCTCCGGCCCAATCGTTTCCGTCCTGGCTGGGCCCCTTCGTGCGAAATCAACCGGTATCGGTCATCGCCGAGACGCTGCGCGGCCTGGCGATGGGCCACTATGTGCGCGTCGGCGCCAGCATGGGCTGGTGTCTGGGGCTGTTGGTGGTGTTCGGCGCGATCGCCATCCGGATGCAACGAAGGGCACCGGCATGATTCGGCAATCTCGGCTGCACGCCCGGCGGCTGCTGCTGGGCTGGCGGCGCGCCCCGGTCGTGTTGATCCAATCCCTGCTCTTTCCCACCTTCCTTCTCATCGTGTACTCCCTGGTGGTCGGCAGGTCGGTGCTGCACCTGACCGGGTCCAGCAGCCTCTACGGCCTGGTGCCGATGTGCGCGGTGGCCGGGGCATTGTTCGGCGCCATGGGGACCGGTGCGGCCATTCCCGACGAACGCGAGGCCGGCCTGCTCAGCCGGCTGTGGGCCCTGCCCGTCCATCGGGCCAGCGCACTGGCCGGCCGGCTGCTCGCCGAGAGCGCCCGCGCCTTGATCGGGGCGGTGGTCATCACCGTCGTGGGTGTGGCGATGGGACTGCGGTTCGTGGCGGGCTGGCCGGGCGTGATCGGATTCATCCTGGTCCCGGTGCTGATGGTCGTCGGGTTCTCGACCGTCGTCGTGGCGGTGGCGGTACAGGCCGGCGGCAAGAACATCATCACCGGGCTGTCGACGCTGTGCTTCCTGTTGTTGTTCTTCAATTCCGGCATGGTGCCCGTCGAGGTGTTCCCGGGCTGGGTGCAGCCGATCGTGCAGGCCCAGCCGATGTCACCGGCAATCGAGGCCATGCGGGGACTGGCGGCCGGCGGCCCGATCCTGTGGCCGGTACTGCAGTCGGCGGCCTGGGTCGTCGGGCTCGTCGCGGTGTTCGGCCCGATCGCGGTGCGCGGCTACCGGCTGGCCGCCGAAAATCCGTGATAGACACGGAAGATGGAAATCCTGGCCAGCCGGATGCTCATCAGGCCGGCGGACTATCCGAAATCCGTCGCGTTCTACCGAGATCTGATCGGCCTGGCCGTCGCCCGCGAGTACGGAGCGGGCACGGTGTTCTACGCGGGCCAGTCGCTGATCGAACTGGCCGGCCACGGTGAGCCGTCGGCCGGCGGGACAATCTGGCTGCAGGTCCGCGATGTCCGTGCCGCACAAGCAGAACTGGCGGGCCGCGGGGTGCACATCGCCAGGACCGCCAGGGAAGAGCCCTGGGGTCTGCACGAAATGCACGTCACCGATCCGGACGGCATACTTCTGATCTTCGTCGAGGTGCCCGCCACCCATCCCCTGCGCCACGACGTCCGCAACTGAAAGGCACTCCCATGGCCGAGACCAAGATCACCGTCATCTACGACAACCCGACCGATCCCGCTGCATTCGAGAGTGCTTATCCCGCTGAGCAATTGGAGGCGGCCCGGCGCATCCCGGGCTATCTGAGGTTCGAGGCGTCCAAGGTCTGGCCCAAGGAGGACGGCAGCCCGACGCCCGCCTACCGGTCGCTCGACCTCTACTACGCCGACTACGACGCGGCCAGCGCCGCCGTCACCACCCCGGAAGCCGGCGAGTTCTTCGCCGCGATGGCCCGGCTGTCCACCGGCGGCGTACGGGTGCTGTTCTCCGAGATCGAGATACCGCAGCGATGAGCCACTGACGAACCAAAACACCCCCGGCCCAATCGGACCGGGGGTGTCTGGTGAACGGGCTCAGCGTGCCGACGTCGCCAACGGCCAGCCGACCGAGGCCAGCCGCGAGGCGACCTGATGGATCTCCTCGGGGTTGGGCTCCTTCTCGATGACCTGCGCGATGGCGGCGTGGATGTCCGCATCGGTCACCGGGTCGTCGCCGTCGCTGGTGCGCAGGATCGACTGCGCAGCCTTGACGACCTCGTCCTCGGTGAGCGAACGCTTCAGCAGGGCCAGCAGCGGGAAATAGTCCTTGGGCGGGACGCCCTCGGGGTAGCCCTCGTGCAGCCAGCCGAGCACGTTGTCGATGACATTGCTGTTCTCAGTCATGTCGTCAGCTCACTTGCCCGGGATGAACGGGACCGGGTTGAAACCGAAGTGGTGGATGATCGTGGCCTTGGTGATCCACAGGATCGCGATCAGGATCACCGCCGAGACCAACGCGAACAGCAGCAGACCGAAGGCCTTGATCGCCGGGTTGGGTGCCTGCACGGTGCCGTCGTTGTTGGTGCCACCGGAGCCGCTGGAGAAGGCGACCAGTCCGGTGGCGAACAGCGCGGGCAGCCCGGCGCCGAGGACGAGTCCCACGACGAGCACCTTGAGGATGGATTCCACGTAAGTCATTGCGTCACATTTCCTATCTCAGCAGTTTCGAGGTCTCGGAGACACGCGCTCAGACGGCGGCTTTGTCGGCGCTGCCGGACGTGCTGGTCTCGCGGACCTCTGCGGGCACCACCGAGTTGGTGGACTCGTCCCAGTCGGCGTTGACGTTGTTGTGGTCGACCTTCTGCTGCTGGGCGCGCCAGTACATGTAGCCCGACAGCGCGACCAGGATGACGAAGATGACACCGTCGCCGACCAGCTGCGAACCGGTGGCGGACTTCAGGCCGTAGGACAGCCAGTAGGACAGGGCGCCCACCAGAGCGGCGGCGGGCAGCGTGATCAGCCAGGCCATGGCCATCCGGCCCGCCACGGCCCAGCGCACCTCGGCGCCCGGCTTGCCGACACCGCTACCGAGGATCGAGCCGGTGGCGACGTGGGTGGTGGACAGCGCCATACCGGCGGCCGAGGAGCTCAGGATGATGGCGGCCGACGAAGCCTCGGCGGCCAGGCCCTGCGGGGACTCGATCTCGACGAGGCCCTTGCCCAGGGTGCGGATGACCCGCCAGCCGCCGATGTAGGTGCCCAGTCCGATGGCCAGGGCGCAGGAGGCGATGATCCAGAACGGCAGGCCGTCCTTCTTCACGTCGCCGGTCAGGTGGCCGGTGGTGATGAGCGCCAGCGCGATGACACCCATTGTCTTCTGCGCGTCGTTGGTGCCGTGTGACAGTGCCACCAGCGAGGCGGTGGCGATCTGGCCCCAGCGGAAGCCGTCCTCGCGGCGCTTCTTCTGGACGTTGCGGGTGATCCGGTAGACCAGCCAGGTGCCGACCGCGGCGACCAGGCCGGCGATGAACGGGGCGGCGAGCGCGGGGATGATCACCTTCTGGAACACACCGGGCCAGTTGACACCCGCGAGGCCGAGGGCGGCCAGGCCGGCACCGATCAGTCCGCCGAAGAGCGCATGCGACGAGCTGGACGGGATACCGAAGAGCCAGGTGAGCAGGTTCCACAGGATGCCGCCGATGAGGCCGGCGAAGATGATGGTCAAGCCCATCGAGGCGTCGATACCCGACAGCAGGTGTCCGGTCTTCCCGTCCTGCACCTTGAGTACCGAGGTGGTGACCGTGACGGCCACCTCGACGGAGAGGAAGGCGCCGACCAGGTTCAGGAAGCCTGCCAGGATGACGGCGGTCTTGGGCTTCAGAGCACCCGTGGCGATCGACGTCGCCATCGCATTTCCGGTGTCGTGAAATCCGTTGGTGAAGTCGAATGCCAGTGCTGTGCCTATCAGCAGCACCAGGATGATCATCTCTGCGCTCATGGCGCTAATTCTGGGGTAATCCCATCCGGTTTGACCAGCGGGTAGGGCGGCTATGAATATGGTCTGACCAGGCGATTCCCCACTGCCCGACAGGAGTTCACTCAGTGTTCATCTTTGTGCCCCGGGGCGTTCTCCTGGGGGCGGACATGGCTGCGCATTTGTCAGCAGCGACCCGTGAGCACGGGCACTACCATCGAGGCGAATTGTAGGGAGGAGGACGAGCGGTGAACGCTTTTCTCGCAAAGATCGTGGCGTGGCTCAATGCCGGCTACCCGGACGGAATTCCGGGGCCCGACCGCGTGCCTCTGATGGCACTGCTCACCCGCCGGCTCAGCAACGACGAGGTGAAGGCCGTCGCCCAGGACCTGATGGATCGAGGCGAGTTCGACCATATCGACATCGGTGTGCTGATCACTCAGGTCACCGATGAGCTACCTCGCGACGAAGACGTGGAGCGGGTCCGGGCCCGGCTGGCCGCCAAGGGCTGGCCCCTCGATGATCCGCGCGATAGCGAGGAGACCCCATAGCCGTCCTGCGCCCGCTGCCCGTCGGACCCGGCGCGTCGGCACTGTCCGCGCTGCCGGCCATCGAGGACCTGCTCGGTGGCCATCCCGGTGACGGTCACCCGGCGTTGCTTCCGGTGCCCACCGACGATCCCCGCCAGACCGAGCTGCTCATCGGCGCGCTCCGGGCCGATGACCCCATCGACGATCACATCGCGGTGGTGGTGCCGACCTCGGGCACCACCGGAATCCCGAAGGGCGCCATGCTTTCGGCGGCCGCGCTGACCGCCAGTGCGGTGGCCACCCACCAGCGGCTCGGCGGTCCGGGCCGCTGGCTGCTGGCGTTGCCCGCACACCACATCGCCGGACTGCAGGTGTTGGTGCGCAGCGCACTGGCCGGCACCACACCCGTCGCGCTCCCGGCGAGTTTCGCCGCCACCGAACTCGTCTCGGCGGTGGCGGCCATGGGACCGGGGCGGCGCTATGTCTCCCTGGTGGCCGCCCAGCTGACCAAGGCACTCGACGATCCGCGCGCCGCGGCGGCGTTGGCCGAACTGGACGCCGTGTTGATCGGCGGCGGTCCGATGCCCGTGGGGGTCGGTGAACGGGCCGCCGAGGCCGGGGTGCCGGTGGTGCGCACCTACGGGATGAGCGAGACCGCAGGCGGCTGCGTGTACGACGGGCGTGCGCTGCCCGGCGTCACGGTGCGCATCGATGACGGGCGCGTGGTCCTCGGCGGGGCCATGGTGGCCGACGGCTACCGCAACCCGGCGACACCCGACCCGTTCGCGGAGCCGGGCTGGTTCCGCACCGACGACCTCGGCGCAGTCGACGAGGCGGGTGTGCTGTGGGTCCTCGGCCGGGTCGACGACGCGATCAGCACCGGCGGGCTGACGGTGCTGCCGCAGTTGGTGGAGAACGCGCTGGCGAGCCATCCCGCGGTGGCCGAGTGCGCCGTGTTCGCGGTTCCCGACGAACGGCTGGGACAGCGGGTGGTTGCCGCCATCGTGCCGGCGCCCGGCGCCGCGGCGCCTGCCGTGGCGGAGGTGCGCGCCCATGTCGAGAAGACGCTGGACGGCACCGCCGCACCGCGGGAGATCCACATCGTCGACGCCCTGCCCCGCCGCGGTATCGGGAAGCTGGACCGAAAAGCGCTTTCCCAACGGTTCGGTGGCGACGGATGATGGACCCATGCGAACCGAAGTCACGACTGTCGAAGAGCTCCGGGCCATCGTCGGACAACCCACCGCCGCCGTCGCCAACAAGGTGACCGATCGGCTGTCCGATATCCATCAGGACTGGATCTCGCACTCGCCGTTGTGTTTCGTGGCCACCTCCGACGCCGACGGCCGGGTCGACGTGTCACCCAAGGGCGATCCGCCCGGATTCGTGCACGTGCTCGATCCGCACACCATCGCCATCCCGGAACGCCCGGGCAACAAGCGTGTCGACGGTTACCTCAACGTGCTGACGCGCCCGCAGGTCGGCACGTTGTTCGTCATCCCCGGCCGTGGGGACACCGTGCGTATCAACGGTCGCGCCCGGATCCTCGCCGACGCACCCTATTTCGATGCCATGGCGATCGCCGGCAAGCGGCCCATCCTGGCTCTGGAGATCACCGTGGAGGAGGTGTTCTTCCACTGTGCCAAGGCTTTTCTCCGTTCAGACGCCTGGAAGCCCGAGACGTGGAATCCGGAGGCGATGCCGAGCACGGCCCAGCTGGCCAGATCGTTCAAGCCCGACGAGAGCTTGGAACAGCTGCAGAAGTACTACAGCGAAGAGCACCTGCGCACGCTTCTCTATTAGCGCACCAGGATCGCCCGGGTGTAGAGCAGCGCAAAGCCCCTGCGTTGCACATTCTGCTGACTCTTCGAACCGGGCGATGTGGTGACGACCGCGATATCAGCTCCAGCCGTGTATGCGTCGGACAGGCGGGCCGCCAGCAGCGCGCTCTGCACACCTCGGCGGCGGAAGGCGGGCGCGGTGGCCGCCCCGGTGAGCTGTGCGATGCCGCCGGTGAGACGCATGCTGGCTCCGCCCGCGATCGAGCCGCCGCACCGGGCCAGATAGGTCACCGTCCCGGCCGCGACCATATCCCTGATGGCACAGGCGATCACGTCCCGGGCGAAGTCCTCGTGGCTCGGCACACCTTCGGTATCGGGCTGGGCGAATCCGTCGACCACCACATCGACCCAGGCGGAAAGCTCATCGGCACCGGCGATCTGGATGTCGGCGCCCGCAGCCGCGGGGTGCACCGCCGGCCGAGTGCCGAGCACATGCTCAAAGGACACCAACCGGTAGCCGCGACCGGTCAGCAGTGCGCCGATCTGCGGGTCAGCCAGGTTCGCCAACTCGACCTGAACCGGGGCGCCCAGACGGGCGTACTCCTGCTCGATCTCGTCGAGCTCGGCGTCGCCGGACACACCGGCGAAGCCGAGACCGACGACCTTCGTCAACGGCGAGTCCGGCCCGGCGAAACATGCGGCACCGCCGGCGAGCGGCCGGGCCCAAGTGGCGCCGGCGCTGATCAACGCCGTCTCGGCGGCCTCGATGCGGGCGGCCAATTCGGTACCGGCGAACAAGTCCATGGCGGCCACTCTGGCCGAGCCGCGCGGGCGGTGACAACCGATTTCCACCGCACGGTATCCGGCGTCATCACCTCGCGGCTTTGGCTGCGCTCTTCTCCGTGGTCTTGCCCTTGTTGGCGAGCTTTCCGCCCGCGCTCTCCAGATGCGCACGGACGAACCACTGGAACTTCTCCAGCGCTCCGGCCTGGCCGATCAGTAGGTCCTGGGACACCAGGTCGAGGTCGTCCAACGTCTCGATGGCCTTGCGAATGTCGCTGATCACGCCGTCGTACACCAGATCCAGTGCCGCCAGGTGCGCCTGCACGGTATCGCGGCCCACCGAGTAGTCGTCCCACACGCGGTCCTTGAGGATGGCGCCGGGCGTGCCCTGCGGCGAGGATCCAAGGGCGGCAATGCGCTCGGCAACGTCATCGGCGAAGCCGCGCACCAGCTCAACCTGCGGGTCGATCATCTCGTGCACGCCAATGAAGTTCGGGCCCAACACATTCCAGTGCACATGCTTGAGGGTGAGGTGCAGGTCGTTGTAGGTGCTGAGCTGCTTCTGCAGCAGATCGGCGATCTTGCGGCCGTCCTTGTCGGACAGACCGGGAATGGTGAATTCCGTCATCAATTCGCTCCTTTACGCGGGTGACTACCGGCTGCGAGTACCCCAGGCCGCGCCGCACCAATCACGTCCACCTCTCGGCCGGCGAACTTGGCGATGAGTTTGGCATCGCCCCGGCAGCGGGTATCCCCGGATATGCGCACGGACTATCACGCCGAGATCGACCGCTTGACAGCGGCGCTGGGCGAGATGTGCGCGGTCGCAGCCCACGCCATGGAGTGCGCGACGAACGCGTTGGTCCGAGCGGACCGGGAGGCAGCCCAACGCTGTCGCGCCGAAGCCGCTCGCCTCAGCCAGCTGCACCACCGGGTGGATGAGCAGGCCTTCGCGATCCTGGCCCTCCACGCTCCGGTGGCACATGACCTTCGGGTGGTCATGTCGGCGTTTCCGATCTCCGCCGACGCACACCGGATGGGCGGGCTCTCCGTGAACATCGCCAAGGTGAACCGCAGCCGCGAGGCGGTGCCCACACCGCCCACCGCACTGACGGTCTTCGCCGAGATGGGCCGCCATGCCGTGGCGCTGGCCCACAGCGCGCAATCCGCGGTGCTGGTCAACGATCTCGCTGCGGCACAACGGATCACCGACGGCGACGAAGTGATGAACCAGCTGCACCGCCGGCTGTTCGGCATGGCGCTCGGCGACCGTTGGGAGCATGGGCCGAGGGCGGCGGCGAACGTCATGCTGCTCGGCCGGTTCTACGAACGGTTCGCCGATCACGCGGTCGGCATCGCCCGCCGGGTGGTCTTTCAGGCTTCCGGGCGGCTCCCCCATATCAGCATGTCCCCGATCTGAGAAAGGGAACGCTCGCATGCCACACCTGCGCCGCCTCACCGCCGCGCCCGGCGACACCATGACACCGACACCGACACCGACACCGACACCGACCAAGCGAACCGATACCGGCGCACCGTCGTGATCACCTCGCCGCACTGCCCCAAGGAGTGACCATGCCCCGCGGAAAAGGTATCTACCAGGACGACCCGGCAGCGCAGCCGACACCGAAGACGACCGAGGACGGCGACCTGAAGGAAGACACCCCGGACGTCGATACCGACACACCGACTCAAGAACCGCCCGACTGAGCTCACTTGTTTTTGGGTGATCGTTCTATTAACGTCGTTAACCATGAGTGACGGGTTGCGCAAGTTCAGGTTCGAACGTCAACTCGGCCGCCTGGTGATGAACCCGGTGGTCGCAGCTTTGGAGAAGGTGGGCGTGCGCTCACGCCTGATCGTCGAGCTGGAAACCACCGGGGCCAAATCGGGCCTGCCGCGCCGCGTCCCACTCGCCGGCCGTGCCGACGAGGACGGTGTCTGGGTCATCTCGCAGCACGGCCGTCGCGCAGGCTGGGCGCACAACATCGCCGCGCATCCCGAGGTCCGGGTCCGCGTGAATGATCAGTGGCGAAGCGGCACAGCCACCTTCGAACCCGAAGACGATGTCCGGACCAGAGCCCGCACCTTCGGCGGCTCGGCGACCGCGCTGACGATGCGCGCCATGGAGAGCGACCCCATCTCGGTCCGTATCACCTACCGGTAGCCGGCTCCGCCACGCTGATCGGCGCCGCGGCGGCCGCGGCAGGGAAGCCGACCGGAGGGACGCCGGGGGTACCCAGCTTTCCCGCCAACCACGGCAGCGACGCCGTGAAGGCGGCCTTCGCGAACGGCCAGTCGTGCTTACCGGGTGCGGAGATCACCGCGCAGTCCATGCCTTTCGCGGCACCGAGGTGGCACAGGGTCTGGGCGGCCGCCGTCTGGTCACCCGGGTTGCCACCCGCGTCGCGGCCACCCAGCCCGACGGCGTCACTCGCCGCGGCCTGATTGCCCTTGTGCTGGGTCGGGGCATCACTGGAGATCTGGAACCAGCCCGACACCCCCTGGTAGCTGGGCCGCGCATTCATGACGGTGCTGGGATCGAACTGCGCCCACGCGGCCTCGCTGCCACCGAACAGGCGCGCGACGGTCTGCTCCTTGGTACCGGCGGTGGGGCCGAGGTCACCCGCGATATCGACGAATGCGCTGAACAGCTCGGGATGCATCACGGTCAGGTCCACCGCGCAGGTGCCACCCATCGACCAGCCGACGATACCCCAGTTGGCCGCGGCCGGACTGACCCCGAATGTGGAGTTCATGTACGGCACAACATCTTTGGTGAGATGGTCGGCGACATCTCCGCGCGGTCCGTTGACGCATTCGGTGTCGTTGTTGAACGATCCGCCGCTGTCGATGAAGACGAACACCGGGGCGTTGCCGCCATGCGCGGCCGCGAAGCCGTCCATGGCAGCGGCGGCATCGCCGGTGCGTAACCAGTCGGCAGGGGTGTTGAACTCGCCACCGACCATCATCACCGTCGGCAACGTGGCGGCACCGGCGAACCACGCCGGCGGCAGATACACCAGTTCTTCGCGGTGTGTGAATCCCGAGGCATCGGCCGGGATGGTCACCGGCACCACCGCGCCGTGCGCGGGCACGGTATGGCTCGCCTTCTGCGCCTGCACGGTGGCCAGATCCGTTTCGTCGGGCAGCGGCCCGGCGGTCAGCTGGTTCCACGCGGTCTGCACCGTCGGGAAGTAGCCGACCCAGAAGTTGACCGCCAGCGCGGTGCTGAGCAGGCAGGCGGCCACCGCGAGGACGGACACCCCGCGCCGCCACCATGCGGCCGAGGCGAAACCGAACACGGCGACGCCGATGGCCAGCCCGCTGAGCCCGATCCACACCCACAACTCATCCGGGGCCGGGTCGTCGGCCATCCCCTGCGAGTCGATGAACCAATTCGCCCACGCCGCCGCGGCGACCCCGATCATGACGGCCAGAGGTAGCCACAGCAGCCGCCAGCGCCGGGTGCGCCAGCCGACCGCGGCGAGCAGGATCGCGGCGGTCACCAGCTGGATCACGATCGGCAGCCAGCCCCGCAACAGCGAAAGACCGTGGTGATACGGATCCGCCGCAGCGGCATCGGCGAGCAGCGTCGTCACATGCTCATCATGGCGCCGTAATCTTTATGCCCGCTGTGAGACAAGGACATTCACACACAGCGGACACATATCTGCCCAGCTCGGGAGCTCAATGCCGGCGCCGGAGCGCCTAATCCGGCAGTGAGCCGCTCAGCCGCTCCGTGGCGGCGACGTAGTCCTCGATGAATTCCAGCACCACATCGCGCGCCGGCTTGACCTTGTTCATCAACCCGACACCTTGGCCGACGAAGTACGTCGCCAAGGCCTGCGCGCCCTCGTGCCCCTGCGCCGCCAGCGCATCGATGCGGCGCAGTACCGGCTCACTGAGCATGTTCTGCAACGGCAACGGCAACGGTTGCTGGCCACCCTTGGGCGCCCAGGCGTCGGTCCAGTCCGACACCAGCTGGCGGGACGGCTTCCCCGTGCGGCCGGCCGAGCGCACCGTGTCCCGCGAGGTCGCGGCCAGCATCTTGGCCACGGTGTGCGGTTCGGTCTCGGCCTCTTCGGTGGTCAGCCACACCGAACCCGTCCACGCCCCGGCCGCGCCGAGCGCCACCGATGCGGCCATCTGCCGTCCGGTGACGATGCCGCCGGCGGCGAGCACCGGTACTGCATCGTCGATCGCCTCGATGACTTCGGGAACCACCACCAGGGTGGACACCTCACCGCAGTGCCCGCCGGCTTCAGTGCCCTGCGCGACGATCAGGTCCACACCGGCGGCGACCTGCTTGACGGCATGCTCCTTGGCCCCGACCAGGGCGGCGACCGGAATCCCGTGCTCGCGGCCCGCCTCGATCATGTAGTCCGGCGGTACCCCGAGCGCGTTGGCCATCAGCTTGATGGGGTGACTCAGCGCAACCTCCAGCAGATCGGAGCCGGTGCCTCCGGCCAGCACCGGAGCGCCGGTGCGGGGTTTGGGGTCGGGCTCGATACCGTGCTCACGCAGCAGGTTGTCGATGAACTCGCGGTGCCCCTGCGGGATCCGTGCGGCCAGATCGGCCTTGCTGAGCGCCTCGCCCTTGCCCTCGAACTTGGCCGGGACGATGATGTCGACGCCGTAGGGCTTGCCATTCACATGCTGGTCGATCCAGGTCAGCTCTTGCTCGAGCTGGTCAGGGGTGAACGCCGCACCGCCGAGCACGCCGAAGCCGCCGGCATTGGTGACCGCTGCCACCACGTCGCGGCAGTGACTGAAGGCGAACAGCGGGAAGTCGATACCGTATTGCGTGCACAGGGCCGATGTCATCCGCCCATTATCGACACCCGTCAAGTTTGTCCGGAATGGGGGTCCTACGGGAGGGCGAACGGCAGCGTCACACCGTCATGGGCCAGGCAGTGCGCGCAGGTGCGCTCGGGGGGCACTCCCGCGATCGCCTCGCGGACCAGCTTCTTGAAGCCGACCATGTTGCGTTCGAATTCGGCGAAGACATCCACCGCCCTGACTCCCGCGCCCGCTTCCACTCCGGCATCCAGATCGGTCACCAAAGCGATTGCCGCGTAACACATCTCCAGTTCCCGAGCGAGCACTGCCTCGGGGTAGCCGGTCATGTTGACGAGGGTGAACCCCTGATCGGCGAACCACCGGCTCTCGGCGCGGGTGGAGAACCGCGGGCCCTGGATCACCACCATGGTGCCGCCGTCGACGACGCCCGGCAGGTCCGCCGCCGCGGACCGCAGCGTCGGGCAGTACGGGTCGGCGAATCCGACGTGGATACCGCCGGAGTCGAAGTAGGTGTCCGCGCGCCCACTGGTGCGGTCCACCAGCTGATCGGGCACCACCATGGCACCCGGTCCGAGCGCGGGCGCCAGGCTGCCGACGGCGCATGGCGCAAAGATGCGCCGCACCCCCAGCGCCCGCAGCGCCCACATGTTCGCGCGGTACGGCACGGTGTGCGGGGAGAATTCGTGGGCCACGCCGTGCCGCGGCAGGAAGGCGACCTCATGCTCGCCGACAGCACCGACGGTGATCGCGGCGCTGGGCGCGCCGTAGGGGGTGTCGAGGTTGATGCTGCGCGCATCGGTTCCGAAGAACGAATAGAAGCCGCTGCCGCCGATTACTCCGAGCATCCGCCCATTGTGGTGGATCAGTCCTGGGCAGGCTCCGACAGCTCTGCGTTCAGGTCGGCCTTTTCGGCGGCTTGCTTGGCGGCGTCCCGGATGGCGAAGGCATCGGTGGCCAGGCCGCCGATCGCGTTCGCCACGTCCTTGACCGCGGTGGTGATGATGGTGGCCACCTCACCCACCGTCGACGCCACCGACTCGACACCTTCCTGCAAGGCATCTTTGGCGATTTCAGTCTTGCTCAGGCGGTCCGTCATGAGACAAGTGTCACGCCGTGCCCACGGCGTGACAAGGTGCCGCTCGTCACGCCTGCCCGACGACGCGTGCGGCACAGGCCCAAATGTCGCAGCATGCGGCACAGGCCCAATTGTCGCAGCATGCGACGATGACCCGCATGGCTACCTTTGCGCAGTGGGTGGAAGGTGCGCGCCCTCGCACCCTGCCCAACGCCGTGGCACCCGTCCTCGCCGGCACCGGCGCGGCCGCCTGGCTGGGCGGGGCCGTGTGGTGGAAGGCGCTGCTGGCACTGCTGGTCTCGCTGGCCCTGATCGTCGGGGTGAACTACGCGAACGACTATTCCGACGGCATCCGCGGCACCGACGACGTCCGGTCGGGTCCGCTGCGACTGGTCGGCTCGAAGGTGGCCTCGCCGCGCGCGGTGCTGACCGCGGCGGTCGTCAGCCTGCTGATCGGCGCCACCGCCGGCCTGGCCCTGGCGATCCTCAGCCAGCCCTGGCTGATCGCCGTCGGGGCCGCATGCATCGCCGGGGCCTGGCTGTACACCGGCGGCTCGACGCCCTACGGCTACCGCGGACTCGGTGAGATCGCGGTGTTCGTCTTTTTCGGCCTGGTCGCGGTGCTGGGGACGCAATACACCCAGGCGTTGCGCGTGGACTGGGTGGGTCTGGCCGCCGCGGTGGCGATGGGCTGCCTGTCCTCGGCGGTGCTGGTGGCCAACAACTTGCGCGATATCCCCACCGACGCCGAATCCGGCAAGATCACCCTGGCCGTGCGGCTCGGCGATACCCGCACCCGGGTGCTTTATCAGGTGCTGGTGGTGGTGGCCTTCGCGCTGACGCTGGTGCTCATGTTGGCCACCCCGTGGTGCGCCGCGGGGCTGGTGGCCGCACCGCTGGCAGTGCGCGCCGCCGCCCCCGTCCGCCACGGTCTCGGTGGGCGCGACCTGATCCCGGTGCTGCGCGACACCGGACTGACCATGCTGGTGTGGTCAGTCGCGGTGGCGGCGGCGCTGGCCTTCGGCTGATCAGCTCGCATGCGGGTCGGCTGAATTGAGCACCGATATCGGGCTTTACGGCGGGGACCTGCCACCAGACCTGCAGGCCGAAGTGCTCTTCGTCGAGGACTTCATCTGCGTGCTGGCCGGTGATCATCCGCTGGCCGGCGCGGCCGGTATCACGCTGGATGACTACCTGCGCCATCCGCACCTCGTCATCGACACCGCCGACGGCCGGCAGACCGCAGTCGACCGCCCTCTGGCGGCGCTGGGCCGCCCGCGCGAGGCCGCCATCACGGTGCCGTACCACTTGACGGCACTGGCCCTGCTACCCGGAACGGATTTGATCGCAACACTTCCCGCACGACTACGCGCCGGCTGGGAAGGTACCGATGCGCTGTGCGCCGTGCCCGCGCCCGCCGAGGTGGCGACCCTGCCTTATCAGATGATCTGGAACCGCGTCTTCGACACCGATCGCCGCCACGCCTGGTTGCGTGGCGTCGTGCGGGCGGCCGCCTGCTAGCTCCGACTAGCTCGGGCCTAGGTCTGCTCCGGCTCGTCGTCACCACGGAGCCGGGCCTGCAACGACTCCCGGTCCTTACGGCGGCGTTCGTCGAACGCCGCGATGCTGGCGGTGGCGCGCCGGCGCAGCGGCGCGAAAACCCAGATCCCCAGTGGCAACGCCAACACGATGGCGAAGAGCGCCGCCACGATCAACGGGAAGTCGCGTATCCCGACCAGATGGCCGGCCCCGACGATCAGCACGGTGAGTACAGCGGCAAGGGCGAGCCGGGCCAACAGATAAGCTCCGACATCACGCAACATCCGGGTACCCGGCCGACCTTCAGACACGGGCCTGAGCCTACCCACGGCGCGTATATTCGGATCAAGGAGGTTTTCGTTGCAGTACTTACTCCTGGTCCTGATCGTGGCCGGGCTTGCATATGCGGTGTTGCGAGTGGTTCGGGCATCGGCAGATCGACCACGCACCCGGGTGATCGGTCCCGACGACGACCCGGATTTCCTGCGGCGCCTCGGCCACGGGGACAACAACCCCCGCAGTTAGCCGGGCGCGACCGCTCAGGTCGTGCTCGGGAATCCCGCTGCCACCACGGCGGCCAGCTTGATCAACGCCTCTCGCGTCTGCGGTTTCAGCCGCTCCAGGCTGATCTCGGCGCCCTCTTCCAGATGCGGGTCGAAGGGCACCTGCAGCACCGCGCGGCAGCGCCGCGCGAAGTGATCCGTCACCTTCTGCAAGTCCACCTTGCCCGACCGGGGGCGAACCGCGTTCACCACGGCGATCGCATTGCGCACCATGTCCTGATGACCATGGGCGTCGAGCCAGTCCAGCGTGGCCGATGCCGAACGCGCCCCGTCCACCGAACCCGAGCTGACGACGATCAGCACATCGGCATGGGACAGCACCGCGGCCATCGCCGAATGCAGCATGCCGGTGCCGCAGTCGGTGAGCACCAGGCTGTAGTACCGCTCCAGCACCTCAAGAGTTCGGGAGTAATCCTCCGAACTGAACGCCTCCGACACCGCCGGATCACTTTCGGAGGCCAGCACCTCCAGCCGGCTGGGTCCCTGATTGGTGTAGCGGCGGACATCGCTGTAGGCGTTGATGCCCTCGGCATCGCGCAGCAGGTGCCGCACGGTGGCCGGGGTCTCCAGCGGGACCTTCTGGCTCAGGGTGCCGCGATCGGGATTGGCGTCCACCGCGATGACGCGGTCACCGCGGGTGGAGGCGAACGTCGCCCCGAGGGTGGCAGTGATCGTCGTCTTGCCGACACCGCCCTTCAAGGACAGCAGCGCGATCCGATAGCAGCCGCGCAGCGGCCGGCCCACCTCACCGAGCAGATTGTTGTAGTCGGTGACCTTCGGGCTCTCACCGAGATTGACGGTCTTGAACGTCGCCAGATACAGCCAGCGCCGCCAACCCCTCGACGGCGCCCGCTTGGGCTGGCCGAGCAGGGCGACCGTGGACAGGTCCAGGTAGGGCGCGGGTAGCGGGAACGGACTGGTCTGGTCGGCCGGCGGTTGCGCCGGAATATCTCCCGTCGCTGCGCTCGCCTGGACTATGACGGGGATCCCGTGCGGCGGCGTCGGGGCCGTCCATTCCGGCGGCACCTCTTGCGACGGATCTTGGCCAGGAACACTGAACCGCTGCTGCCCGCGGAAGTTCACGGGCTGATCCGGACCGAGCGGCACTGTCAGCCCACCCCCGCATACGAGTGCAGGCCGACGGTGACCAGGTTGATGAAGAACAGGTTGAACACCATCGCCACGAAGCCGATGACGTTGATCCATGCGGCCCTGCGATCGCGCCAGCCTGCGGTGGACCGCGCATGCAGATACGCCGCGTACACCACCCACGCGATGAACGACACCGTCTCCTTGGGATCCCAGCCCCAATAGCGGCCCCACGCCTCCTCAGCCCAGATGGCCCCGAAGATGACCCCGAAACCGAAGATCGGGAACGCGAAGATGGTGGTGCGGTAGGCGATCCGGTCCAGCGTCTGTCCGTCGGGCAACCGCTGGATCATCCGGCCGAGCCCGTTGTCGCGATCGGCCAGCGGGGACATCTTGAGCAGGAACAGAATGCTGGCCACACCACCGACCAGGAACACCCCGGAGCCCAGGCTGACCACCGAGACGTGGATCGGCAGCCAGTAGGACTGCAGCGCGGGCATCACCGGAGCGGCATTGGTGTACAGCCAGCGGCCGGAGACCGTCAGCAGGATCAGCACCGGCACCAGCACGAACACCCACAGCGCGCGGAACTGCGGTTTGCGCAGCACGATCGCCCCGGCGATCAGCCCGGAGAAGCACGTGAGGTTGATGAACTCGTACATGTTGCCCCACGGCACCCGCGCCGTGGCCAGACCGCGCAGCACGATGCACGTGGCGAGCAGAGCAATGCCGACGTACACCAGCGCCAGGCCGGCGCGGCCGATGCGTTCATCGGCGGACCGGGTCGGAGCTTCGGCGACGACACCGGGTGTCTGGCTGTCAGCCCCCACCGTGACCAGTTCGCGGGCCTCCACCTTGCGGCCCCGCGCGTACGCCAGCTCGACGGCCAGCAGGATCAGGGCGACAACCAGCACGACCACAGACGATGTGAAGGCCCAGTCCGAGTAGCGGGCCAGCCCGATATCGATGTGCGTTGTATTCATGCGCGCGTCACTCTTCTCCCAGCAGCTTCACGGTGAGCCGCTCGAACTCGTCACCCCACCCGGAATTGTCGGTTCGGGCCAGACCCCCCAGCTCGACGCTTACCGTACCTGCCGCGCCTGGGGTAAGCCGAACCCACACGCGGCGCCGCCGCACCACCAGGGAGACCAGCAGCCCACCCATCATCGACATGGCGAACACCAGCACCCACACCTGCGCCGGGTCATGGGAGACCTGCAGGTTGATGAACGGGACCGCGCCGTCGAACCGGATCGTCGTGCCGTCGTTCAACCGGGTCTGTTCACCGGCCTTGAGGTTGACCCGGGCCTGCTTGGTCAGCCGGCCCTGCCCGATCAGCCGCGGGTCCAGGGTGAACAACGACTGCGGGCGCCCGGTGTCCAAGCCGGCGTCACCGCGGTAGATGTCGATGGCCACCGCGGGATCGTTGAGCGCCGGGAAGCTCGACGACAGCAGGGTGCCGTCGAGCCGTTCGGTCGGGGCCAGCAGCCCCTGCACCGCGATCTGATGCTTACGGCGCTCGTCGGGGTCGGGATAGGTGCCGCCGGGCGGATCCACCCGGATCACCCCGGAGGACAGCAGGGTCAGCGGATCGTCGGGACGCCACTGCACCGTGGTGGTGCGCTTCTGCCCGTCCGGGAAGGTCACCGTGAACGTCGGCGCGTAGCCGTGGCCCTGCAGGTACACCCGGTCGCCGCCGATCCGCAGCGGATGGTTGACCTCCAGCCGGTAGGGCCGCCAGGTGTCGGTGTTCAGGTCGTGACCGTCCTGGTACTGGATGTTGGCGGCGAAGCTGACCGCCTGCCCGCTGGGCAGGTACTCGGCGTCGAAGTCGTCGACCTTCAGGCAAATCGGGTACAGCGAGGTGCCGTCGACGGTGTTGCCGGCCCGGAACGAATCAAACGCGGCCGGCGAGGCCGAACAGAATCCGGGTCCGCCGTCGGCGATGACGATGACGTTGCCCTCGTAACCGAACAGCTTGCCCGCGGCGACGGCGACCAGCAGACCCAGCAGCGAGAAGTGGAAGACGATGTTGCCGAACTCGCGCAGATAACCCTTCTCCGCCGAGATTTCAATTACTTCGTCCGTGTGGCGGGTGGTGCGCCGCCAGCCTTTGAGCCGGTCGCTCATGGTGGCGGCCAGCTGCGCGGCGTCGCCGTCGAGCTCGGCGGCGTGATGTTTGGGTAGCCGCGCCAGATTGCGCGGAGCGGCCACCGGCACGGCGCGCAGGCTGCGCATGTGCTCGGCCAGCCGCGGGGTCAGGCAGCCCACCAGCGAGACGAACAGCAGCACGTAGATCGAGGTGAACCAGAAACTGGAGAACACATCGAAGGCCTGGACCTTGTCCAGCCATGGCCCGATGGTCGAATGCTGGGCCAGGTATTCGTCGACCTTGCCGGCGTTGAGACTGCGCTGCGGGAGCAACGCACCGGGAATGGCGCCGAGCGCCAAAAGGAACAGCAGCACCAATGCGGTGCCCATGGAGGTCAGGGTGCGCCAGGTGTTGCGGATCAGCGCCCAGGTTTTGCGGAGAACGCTCATATCGGCAGCCTCACGTCACTGACGAACGCATCCCGCACCCACGCCACGAAGTCCCCCCACAGCCCGGTGACCAGGGCGATACCGACCGCGATCATCAGCACCCCACCGAAGATCTGGATGCCGCGGGTGTGCGCGCGCAGCCAGGCCAGCCCACGCACGGCCCGCGCCGAGCCGAACGCCAGCAGCAGGAACGGCACACCCAGGCCCAGGCAGTAGGCGATCACCAGCGCGATACCGCGCGCGACCGCCGACCCTTCGGTGGCCGACGCCACGGCGATCACCGCCGTCAGCGTCGGACCCAGGCACGGCGTCCAGCCGAGCGCGAATACCGCGCCGAGCAGGGGTGCGCCCCCGAGGGTCGACAGCTGGCGCGGCGCGAACCGGGCCTCCCGTTGCAGCAGCGGGATGACGCCCACGAAGATCAGGCCCATCACGATGGTGACGACACCGCCGATACGTTGCAGCAGCGCCTCATTGGTGATCACCGATGTCGTCATGCCGAGCACCGCGACGCTGCCGAGCAGGAACACCACCGTGAAGCCGGCGACGAACAGCGCGGCCGCCCCGACCACCCGCCACCTGCCACGGTCATCGGACTCGCTCACCCCGACGACGCCGGCCAGATACGACAGATAGCCCGGAACCAGCGGCACCACGCACGGCGACGCGAACGACACCAGCCCGGCCAGCACGCTGACGCCGAGGGCCAGCAGGACCGGACCGTTGGATACGAGCTCGGTGGGGTTCACGTCGCCGTCACTTCGCCATCACTTTTCCGCGGCCAAGCGCTCAACGACCGGCAACAGGTCGGCGGCCAGCAGCTCACGCAGGAACACGGCGGCCACACGGTGATGCCGGTCCAGCACCACCGTGGACGGGATGACGGTGGTCGGGTATTTACCGCCGAACGCGATCATGGTGCGCATCGGCGGGTCATAGATCGACGGGAAGCTGACCTTGCGGTCGATGACGAAATCCTTTGCCGCATCCCGGTTGTAGTCCCGCACGTCGATGCCGAGAAAGGCGACCCCGAGATCGCGGGTCTTTTCGAACACCTGCTCCAGCTGGGGGATCTCCGAACGACAGGGGCCGCACCACTGGCCCCACACGTTGATGACGACGACCTTGCCCGCGAAGTCGTCCAGGGACAGCGTGCGGTTGGGGTCCATCAGGTCGGGCCCCGCCAGTTTTCCTGGGGTGCCGCGCTTCTCGGACGGGTCGTAGAAGATATCGGTCTTGCCGCCCGGAGCGACGAACTCGAAGGTGCCCCCCTGAGCGACGGCGTCGTCACCGGTGGAACAACCGGTGAGAACCACAAGCGCCGTCGCCAGCGCAGCCAACCACTTCACTACAGTCCCCAGGGCTCCGTATAGGCCCACCGGACGAGGCGATCATCGTCGAACACGAAGGACGTGATCGACGAGAGGTTGCACAGTCGGCTGTGCGGTAACGGCAGGTGAGCGAGCTTGCGTCCGGTCATGGCCCGGCGCAGCGTCTCCACCGGCAGCTGATGGCTGACGCACACCGCCTCATGGCCTTCGGCTTTCGCGCGCGCCCGGTGCAGGGCGGCCGTCATCCGCGGGGCAATCTCGACATACGGCTCGCCCCAGGACGGTTTCATCGGGTTGCGCAGCCGCGGCCAGTTGCGGGGGTCGCGCAGCGCGCCGTCACCAGGGGCCACCCGCTCGCCCTCGAACTGGTTCCAGGATTCGATCAAGTCGGCGTCGGTGTGGATGGCGAGCCCGTGCACCGCGGCGATCGGCGCGGCCGTCTCCTGTGCCCGTTCCAGCGGGGAGGCCACGATATGGGTGACGTCGTGCGATGCCAGCCAATCGGCGGCGGCTTGAGCCTGGGCCCGGCCACGATCGGAGAGGTGGTAGCCGGGCAGCCGGCCGTAGAGCACCTTCGCCGGATTGAACACCTCGCCGTGGCGCATGACGTGCACGGTAGTTCTCACGGGGTGGCCTCGGCGGCGGCCCGGGCCGCGTGCGGCAGCGCTTCGGCGATCTTGTCGAATGCGGCATCATCGAGAGCCGTTGACACGAACCAGGTTTCGAATGCGCTGCACGGCGGGTACACGCCGGCGTCCAGCAGCGCGTGGAAGAAGGCCGGGTATCGCCAGGTCTCGGTGGCTTTCGCGGTGGCGAAGTTCGTCGGCTGCCCGTCGCCGAAGAACACCGTCAGGAAGTTGCCCGCCCGCGAAATATGGTGCGCCACCGAAGCGTCGGTGAGCGCGGCGGTGAGCAGTCCGTGCAGCCGGTCGGCGTGGGCGTCCAGGGTGGCGTAGACGGTGTCATCGGCGGCCGCCAGGGTGGCCAGTCCGGCGGCCATCGCCACCGGATTCCCGGACAGGGTTCCGGCCTGATAGACCGGCCCCAGCGGGGCCAGCCGCTCCATCACCTCGGTGCGGCCGCCGAAGGCGGCCGCGGGTAGCCCGCCGCTCATCACCTTCCCGAAGGTGAACAGATCGGCGTCCACCGGGTCGATGCCGTACCAGCCGGATCGGCTGACCCGGAACCCCGTCATCACCTCGTCCAGGATCAGCAGGGCGCCGTGCTCGGCGGTGATCCGCCGCAGCGCGGCGTTGAAGCCGGGCAGCGGGGCCACGGTGCCCATATTGCCCGGGCTGGCCTCGCTGATGACACAGGCGATGTGTTCGCCGTGGGCGGCGAAGGCCTCCTCCACGGCCGCGACGTCGTTGTACGGCAGCACGATGGTGTCCGCGGCGGCTGCCCCCGTGACGCCGGGTGAGGACGGCAGCCCCAGCGTCGCGACCCCGGAACCGGCGTCGGCGAGCAGCGCGTCACTGTGCCCGTGATAGCAGCCGGAGAATTTGATGATCTTCGGCCGGCCGGTGTAGCCGCGGGCCAACCGGATGGCGCTCATGGTGGCCTCGGTGCCGGAGTTGACGAAGCGGATGCGCTGCACCGGCGCGACCCGCTCGATGATGGCGCGGCCCAGTTCGGTCTCCGACGGCGTCGGAGCGCCGAAGGACAGCCCGTTGACCGCGGCTTCCTGAACGGCCTGCACGACGTCGGGGTGGGCGTGACCGAGGATCATCGGACCCCATGAGCACACCAGGTCGACGTAGCGGTTGCCGTCCGCGTCGGTCAACCAGTACCCATCGGCTTTGGTGATGAACCTCGGGGTGCCGCCGACCGCGCTGAACGCCCGGACCGGCGAATTCACGCCGCCGGGGATGACTGCGCAGGCGTCGGCGAACAATGCAGCGGAGGCGGCCGTGCTTGTCATGGTGTCCAGTGTCCCAGTTCCGCACACCACCCCAACTACAGGGTGTAGTGGAAAGGCTCGGGTGGGAGATCTCCCTGGTCAGGTTGCCCGGTACGGGGGCCGGGCGGTGGTTCTGCGGGTGAGATCGATGAACTCCGGCTCGAATCCGGTCTCGGCGTCGACCGCGGCCCAGAGCCGGTCCCGCCCGGCGGCACATATCGGCAGCAGGTCGGGATCCTCGACGACGGACAACAACGTGTCGAAATCCTCGGCCGACGCCCGCAGCGGGCGGGGGTTCGAGGGATCCAGCGCCCGGGCCGTCACCGCGGCCATCGGGCCCAGACCGAACAGGCGCAGCGCGGTGCCATAGTCACCGCCGAGGATGTCGGTGAGATCGAGGGCTTCCCGCAGCCCGACCTCGGCGGCCATCACGAACGCGTTGGTGATCAGCTTGTAGGCCACACCTGAGCCGTAGGGCCCGACCCGCTCCACCTTGCCCAGCACCGACAGCACCGGATCGGCCCGGTCCACGGCGTCGGCACTGCCTCCGGCGAGGAAGGTCACCGCCCCCTCCCGCGCGTACCGGACACCCCCGACGATGGGCGCATCGACCAGGAGTGCGTGCGCACCCGCCTGTGCCTGTAGGTCCGCAGCGATCCCAGGCGTCGTGGTCGAGCACACCACGAGCACACTCGCCGGCCCCAACCCGGCCAATACACCGTGCTCACCGTAGTGCGCAGCCGGGATGTCCTGCGACATCACCACACTGAGCACCACATCGCTCGCCGCGGCCGCCCGTGCCGCCGAATCGGCCGGGCGCGCCCCGGCCTGAGCCGCCGAGCGTAACCGGTCTGGGTCGGTGTCGAAGGCGGTCACCTCGAATCCGGCGTCCAGCAGCCGCGGCAGCATCTGCGCGCCCATGTCTCCGACTCCGACCAGTCCGACGGTGATCACCGGCACTCCTTCAGATCTTGTGAACTTCGGCGAGATAGCCGCCGGGGAATCGCAGGACGGCGCTTTGCGCCGCCCCGGCAGGCGGCGAGAGCACCCGCGCACCTGCGGATTTCGCCTTCACCAGAGTCGCGTCGACATCGTCGACGGCGTAGCCGGCGAGTTCGTGGCCGAACGGATACCGCAGATGCCCGTCGGTCACCAACACCATGGTGTTACCGAACGGCCCGGACAGATGGATCTGCCGAAACGTCGTCCCCGGCGCACCGAGGAGGCCGCCGTCAGCGGCCGGTTGATCCGAATCCACAGTGGCACCGGTGAATTCGCCATAGGAGTGCAGGAACGGCTCGACGTCACCGGGCGACAGATAGATCCGGTTGTCCGGGACGGTGTGCAGCGCCGGGTACGAGGGCGCCGTGGTGTGCCAATAGAGCTGGGTACGCACCCCGCCGGGGAACTGGATGATCGCGTCACGGCCGATGGGGTCGTCGAACGGCGCCACCACCGTGGTGGCGCCGGCAGCCTGCGCATGGGCCAATCCGGCGTCGAGATCGGCCATCAGCCAGCCGCCGCGTTCGGTGCCGAAGGGATACGGCACGGGCGTGGTGAATCCGAAGACCGACAGGGTGCCCACCGGCGACAGGATGAGTTGGGACCGGGTGGTGCTCGGTGTCGGGGTGACGTGCGTGGTCGCTACCGCGCTCGTCGTTCCGCCGAACGTGGACACCCAGCTGTGCACGAACGTGTCGAAGTCAGCAGGGTCGACATAGACGTGGACGGAGTCGTATTGCGGGCCAACGGCATCCGTCGGGGCAGCCGCGGCCGACGGCGCCACACCGAACGCCAGGGTCAACGCCACCGCCACGACTGCGAGTGCGCGCATGGTCAGCCCGCCCGGTTCGCGGACAGCGTGTCGTCGAGCCAGTCGTCGTACCTGTGCCAGCCGACGCCGGAGAACTCACGGTGCAACCAGGTGGTGTCCACGGCGTAGCCACGGTCGGTGAGGAATGTGTACATGGCGCGCATATCCGGCGACTCGATATCGGCAGGGTCGAAGCTGACCGCCCGGACCGGCCGGCCGGAGGCGCGTTGCAACGCCGCGGCCATCTGGCGGGGTGTGATCGCATCGGAGGCGATGTCGATACGCCGCCCCAGGAACCGCTCCCGCTCGTCGAACACCTGCGCCACGAAATTGCCCAGGTCGCGGCGGTCGAGTTGTTGTAGCGGCAGATCGACCGGCAGCGCCAACTCCAGCACTCCGGAACCGAGCTCGCTGATCGCACCGAGCAGGTTGTCGAAGAAGAAGGTGGGTCCGACGATCGTGTGCGGCACGGCGGTCGCCGCCAGCGCCTGTTCGATGGCGGCCTTGCTGTCGAAATGCGGCACTCCGGAGCTCTGGTCCGCGCTGGCCACCGACGAATAGACCAGATGCCCGACGCCGGCTCGCTCGGCGGCCGCCAGCACATGCAGGCCCTGCTCGACCTCGACGTGGGGCCCCTCCTCGAACGGGGTCGTCACCGCGAAGACGCCCGCAGCCCCGGCGAACGCCGCGGTGAGCGCGCTCTCGTCGGCCAGGTCGGCGACGACGACCTCGGCTCCCCCGGCCACGAGGGCTCGCGCCCGCGACGAATCCGGATTACGCACCACCGCCCGCACCCGCACCCCTCTGGCCTGCAGCGCATCCGCCACGGCACCACCCTGGGCGCCGGTGGCACCGAGGACCGCCACCGGCGCGGCGGCAAGATTCACGGACATGACACTCCCATTTGTCTAGACATGACCGCACGAGTCTGGCACATCCCCGATATCTCATTGATGGATAGATCGGGGAACATTAATCTCTCTGACATATGGAATTGCGGCAGCTCACCTATGCGCTCGCGGTGGCCGACACCGGCTCCTTCACCGCTGCGGCCCGCCGCTGTCACATCTCACAATCCGCGCTGAGCACGCAGATCGCGCAGTTGGAGGGCGAACTCGGCGTCCGGCTCTTTCATCGGACCACCCGGCAGGTGAGCCTGACCGAGGCCGGCGAGCTCTTCATGGCCACGGCCGGCCGCATGGTGGAACTGGCCGACGAGCTGCGGGCCAAGATGAGTGCCTACACGGCGGAGTCGCTGAGCACCTTGCGTGTCGGCAGTACGCAGACCGCGACGCGCGTCCTCGATGTGCCGGCCGCGCTCGGGCGATTGCGCGGCCGGCATCCACAGGTTCGGATCACCATGACCGCCGGCCCGAGCACGGAACTGATCGGCGCGGTCGCGGACGGCTCGCTCGACATCGCGTTGGCCGGTTCGGTGTCACCGCTGCCGGATCCCCGACTCACGTTTCTTCCGCTGGCCGCTGCGGAGCCTTTGGTGGCCGTGGTTCCCGTCACCTCGCCTGCTCCCGACACCTCATCGACTGCGCCGCACGGACCGATACCGCTGTCCCAGCTGGCCGCCGCGGGGCCCTTCATCGAATTCCATCCGGGTTCGCGGCTGCGCACCATGGTCGACACGCTCTTCCGCGATGCCGGCCTGCACCGCGAGATCATCTTCGAACTCGGCCAGATTGCGGATGTGACCCGTTGCGCGGCAAATGGTCTGGGCATCGCCGTCGTTCCGCGCGCCTTCACGGTGGGCCTTGAATCCACCGGTACCGCCATCCGTGACATCGAGGGCGATCCCGCCCTGATCATCGGCGCCTATACCCGACGCTCGGCACATGAGCCCGTGCTGCACGCGATGCTGGAGCTGTTCGGCCAGCGCGGAGAGGGGGCGAACACCGGGTGACCTGCATCATCGGGCACGACGACCTGAATGCGTTGGGTCCCGCCGCTGCGCCGGGTCACCGTCAGGGCTTGGGACCCTCCGACGCCGAGCCGGTTGAACACGTTGACGACGAACCACGGGGGCTTGAGGTAGGCCACGATGGGGAAGGCTCCGCCAGGCGGCTTACCGCGGACACCGTGTCCGGTATACCGACGCACAGTGCTGTCCGATCGGCCCGCGCAATAAGCCGTCGGATCCGGCCCGCGATCGTGTCTTTGGTCAACGGTGGGTCCGCCCGCCGTCCGAGTTCTTCGAGTGATGCGGCGGGATGAGCAAGACGCAGTCGAGCTGCCTCGGCGAACTGCGGCGCCATTTCCTCGTCAGCCAGGATTTCCAGTGCTCGGGTGACCCGGGCGGTGGTGATCGCTGCGGCAGCATCGGTTCGCCGCGCGTTGTGATCGACGAGATTCGCATCGCGATCGGCGGCCGAAGCCGTATGCCGACGCAACCGGCGCTGCTCCCAATTCGACCACACGGCAGGTGCGCCCATTCGCGTCAAGAGGATCCCGATGGATTCGTTGTCGTTGACCACCACGAGGTTTCGACCGCGAATCTCACGGCTTCTTGCGCTCGCGCCGAGTCGTCGCGCCGCACCGACCAGGGCCGCGCCCGCCTCCGGGCCGGGACACTGCACGTACATCGGACGTGGACGTCCAGGGGCTCCGAGTGATCCGCTCGCCAGGAACGCACCGCGCCAAGCTGATTCAAGATCACCGGGCGATCCGGCGACCACCGGTGCGGCCAGGCCGCGCACCGGTCGCCCCCATCGATCGAGCAGACCCGTACGGCGGCTCACCATGTCGGCATCCGTGACGACCTGGACCAGGAAGCCTGTCTGTGCGCCGGCGGAGTTGGGTCGAGCACGTGCACTCGCGGTGTACAACTGACCGAGGTTGATCTCCAACCGGCGCGCCGTGGAAGCCAATTCGACGTGAGCTTCCACCACCAGTCGCCCGTGATCGATGCGCACCCCGCCGCCGAAACGCAGAAGCGCTGCGACTTCTGCTCTGCGGGCACTCGCGGAATACACCGCAACCCGGCTCAACTCTTCCTTCGCCTCGACGGTCATCATCACCAGCGTTCCCTCCGTCGGATCACGGTTCGGCCGGCACAGGTGAGTCGGTCGCCAGACAGTAGGTGCGCGGCGGGACTGGATAGGTGTAGGCGACAACCCCGTCGGGGCACGGTCCGGCGTTCAGACTGTCGGTTCGGTCGACGACTCTGAACTGCTGCCCACCCGAACCGGCGGCGCAGTCAACGTGATTGATGACGGCGGTGGCCTGTGAGACACGGTAACAATGACCTGCGGCGAGGTTCTGCACCAAACAGACCCGCCTGGCAGGCTTGCCGCCGACGATCCACGCGTGGTCGGCGTAATTCGGTCCGGCGCATTCCTGGTCACCCTCGTAGACCGCGGCCACGGTGTAGCTGGGGTCGACGGCACAGTCGCTGTGCTCGATACTGCTGCCTGCCGTATCCGCCCCGGCGCCGACCACGACGCATTCCCCCACGACAAGACTCGTCGGTTCCTGTTCCGCGGCCGCTGCTGGAGCAGCCTGCTCGTGGCGCATCTCGCGTAGGCCCAGGTTCGTGGTGATCGCCAGAAGGATGCCGACAACGACGAACGCGAGGCGCGCGCTTCGGCCAGTCCCCCAACGCTCCTTGGCCGCAGAAGATTTGGTGTGCTCGTTGGTCATGGTCCTGCTCGCTTCTCGATCAGATCGGTCCTCAGCTCGCGGTGCGTGCCGCGGGGGGGCTTTCAAGTCCCGCAAGAGGTAGTCGGGCCCGGGCGGGCAAACCGAACGGTGACCTTCACCACAAGGGCGCAAAGGCGATTGAGGCAGGACCCGGCGGGCGCGGGTGTCCGCGTCGTGCAGGTTCACTCTCCAGCGGAGAGAGCACTGGTGTCGTGGAATTCGAGGTCGCCGTTGTCGGTGCTGATGGCCCAGCGGCGGCCCGCGTCGACGATGTGGTCACCGCCGATATCGACGCTGTACCCGGCGTGTGCGCCGAAGTCCTCGACGACGACGCCGCCGACCTCGCGCTCGGAACCGGCGTGGATCCTCACACGGTCACCGATCGCGAATTCGTTTGAGGTCTCCGGATATTCTTCAGGTTCTGCGCTATCGCCCATCGGTGTGGCCACCCTTCCTTGTCGTGCGGCCACACCGCCGATGGGGCCGCAATGGATGAGTCGCAAACCGAGCACCGAACCGAACGGTGACTTACCTCACTGTCATGTAATGCGCATCACCATTCGGTTTGAGGCACCGACAGCGACTAACTGAGCATGCAGACATGTTCTGGGCCCGTCGCCCTCCTTTCCGTCACAGCGCAGGCAGGATCGATCGGCGCCGGCCGGTCATGACCTTTTATGCGTGCGGCATCGATTTCGACGCCATCGATGCGCTGGACGTCCACGCTCATGTGTCCATCGACTGGGACGGCCGGCGCTGGCGTACCGACGAGCCTGCGCTCTCGATTCAGAGCGCTGCGTCGCCACTGACGGGAGCGATCCCGACCATCGACGCGGTGGCCCAGTACTATCGCGAACGCAATATGGCCGCCGTGGTCTTCACCGTCGACGCCACTGCAGCAACCGGGCGCGCGCCGAATTCCGTCGAGGAGATAGCCGAACGAGCCGCGCTGAACGCAGACGTGCTGATCCCGTTTGGATCGGTCGACCCCTGGCAAGGCACCGCGTCCGTCCATCGCGCGCACCGACTCGCCGGCGAATACGGGGTACGAGGGTTCAAATTCCATCCGAGTGTTCAGGCATTCGAACCCAACGATCGGCAGTTCTACCCCATCTACGAAGCCATCGCCGAGCATTCGCTGCCCCTGCTCTTCCACACCGGCCAGACCTGCATCGGCGCCGGCCGGCCCGGCGGACGCGGGATCAAGCTCCGCTACTCCGACCCGATGATGCTCGACGATATCGCTGCCGACTTTCCTGAACTGAACATCGTGATGGCCCACCCCGCGGTGCCGTGGCTCGACGAGCAGATCGCCATTGCGACCCACAAGGCCAACGTCTACATCGACCTGTCCGGAACGTCCCCCAAAGACTTCCCACCACAGCTCGTCGACGCGATCAGGACCACGTTGTCTACGAAGGTCCTCTTCGGCTCCGGTTATCCCGGTCATGATGCCGACCTCTGGCGCGATGACTTCGCCACGTTGGACCTCCCTGCAGCAACCGTTGATCGCGTGCTGAAGGACAACGCCCTGCGAGCGCTCGGAATAGCCGACTCATGACCTCCACCGGCGGTCAGACCCCTGCTTCAGCAAGGATTTTCTCCCGGCGCTTGGGCGGCAACTGGATCAGCGCGGTGGTGACGCGGCGGATGCCTGGATTGCGCGACAGCGCAAGCCAATACAGCTCGTCGTCGAGCCGCCTACGGTAGCTCTCGTCGCGTCCGGTGAAGTAGTCACTGCGGATCCCGAAGAACTCGGCAATCAGCTCCATCGTTTCCAGCGATGGGTTACCGCGCCGGCCAAGGCGCAGCTGAGACAGATACGGCGCGGACAGCGCCAACCCGCGGTTCTCCAATGCAGTCACCAGTTCACGACTGCAGTAGGGACCGCGCCCCGGCGGGTAGACCGTGTCGAACAGCCGATTCAGACGGGCGGCAAAACTGTCCAGATCCGCCGCGGACACGCGGGTCCGCGGCCGACGGCGCAGCGGCGTATCGATCACCACCGCGCCACGCTTGAGCACCGCATACCCCCCTCACCCACCGGCCCTGACCTGGGGACGGAACTTGTCGATCGTGAACGCATTTAATAGGATGATACATCAGTCATGATAATGCACGACGAATCGATGTCGGCGGCCTCAACAGCCCTTGTGATAGCCCCCATATCGGACTTGGATCGACACCATGCAGCTACCGCAATGGCTGGCCCGGTTCAACCGGCATGTCACCAACCCGATCCAACGGCTGTGGGCGGGCTGGCTGCCCACCATGGGCATCCTCGAGCACGTCGGCCGTAAGTCCGGAAAGCCCTACCGCACACCGCTGTCGGTGTTCAGCACCCACGACGGCGTCGCGATCCTGCTCAGCTACGGCCCGAATCGGGACTGGCTGAAGAACATCACCGCGACCGGCACGGCCACCATCAAGCGGGGCGGCCGGACCGCCGGCTACGCCGATCCCCGGGTGGTCACCAAAGCCGAAGCGGCACAGACCGTCACGGGGCCGGCTCGATTCGTCTTCCCGCACATCCCCTTCGAGCAGGCCGTGCTCTTGACCCGGACGGGCTCGTGACCGCACGGGGGCGGGCGGAGTTCAACCGGAAGTACACCAACCGGGTGGTCGCACCGCTGTCGGGCTGGCTGCCGTTGTGGTCGACCGTCGAACATGTCGGCCGCCGATCGGGCAAGGCGTACCGCACGCCGGTGACGGCCTTCTCCACCACCGACGGCGTCGCCGTGCTGCTGCCCTACGGGACGGATACCGACTGGGTGCGCAACCTGCTGGCCGCCGGCGGCGGCCGGGTTCAGATGCTCGGCCGAACGTTCGCCGTGACCGACCCCCGGGTGGTGCCGACCCTCGATGCGCTGGCGGTGGCCCGGACCCCGTGGCGCAGACTCCTCCAGGCGACGGGTGTCGAATTCACCCTGCTGCTCACGCGTGCCAGTTGAGCACCCCGGCGCCGGTGATCATCGCCGAACCCGGCATCACCCGCAGGCGATGGGGCGTCAGTCGCAGCGCCGCGAACGACGGTGAGGTCGGGCCGTCCCAGCCGGGGATGATGCTCGGGTCGTAGCCGACCGGGGCCGGGCCGCTGGCGAATTTGTCCCACACCTGGGTGCGGGTCTCATCGTCGGTGTACCACTCGACCAGACACTCGGCACTGCAGGTGTCGTGGCTGGGCGTCCAGTAGCTCACCGACACGTACGGGTGCACCGCCAGGTGCGCCTTCTTGACCGGGGTGGGCGCGGTCGCGATCCAGCCCAGCAGATCGGTCCCGTCCCACTCCCAGATGGGATGCAGAATCCGGCTGCGCGGCCGGCCGTCGGCGTCGACGGTGGCCACCGAGGCCCACACGATCGAATGAGCCATCTCGATGAAGGCAGGTGCGATTCGCTCCAGCGGGGTCACACCGGTCAGGTTATGTCTTGTCGGCCTCGCCGTAGCGGGGTTTGCCGTAGCCATCCAGCCAATCGTTGATGGCAGTCCCCGAGACCGTGCCGTCGCTGCCGGGCAGCGTGACGGTCGGCCGAGAGTCGTCATAGGACTTCATGACGTCTTCGGCCTTCTTGTGGTGTTCCTCGGTGACTTCCAGTGGCTCTTGCGCGGGCAGCTGGCCTTCGTTACTCATATGTCAGGCTGCCCGCAACTGTGACCCACCAAACACTGCACGGCGCGATCACGCCGAGATGGTGCGCAGCGCCGCCGGCAGACTCGGCAGGAAATGCGTGACGGCGAACGCCCGGATATCGTCGGCGGTCTGCAACGGTTCCACGCTCGGCAGCAGCAACGCCATTGCCGCATAACGAAGGATCGTGTCGGCCAGGTCGTTGACAGCCCGCTCACCGATCCGGTCGGCGAAACCCGGCGGGAAGATCACCCGCAGCGCGTCGGCCATCCGCCCGACCGCCGCCCCGTAGTGCCGGTGCATCAGCTCCATCACCAGTGCGGGTTCGTCGATGACCATCTGGTTGAGCACCCGGTGCCTGCGGAACCGCAGGATCGACAGGGTGAACGCCTCGACGTAGTAATTCGATTGCGGGCCTGCCGCTTTCAGCTCATGTGCGATATCGGCGAACAGCGCCACGTTCTCGCGCTCGATGACCGCACCCACCAGTTCGTCACGGTTGACGAACCGGCGGTAGATGGTGGTGCGGCTGACGCCGGCCCGCTTCGCGACGTCGTCAAGCGCGACGCGGCGAAACCCGTGCCGTTCGAACTCGACGAGCGCGGCGTCGAGGATCAGTTGCGTGGCGTCAGGCGCCGGCATGTTGGCGGGCTTGTTGGCTGGCATAACCCCGCTGTGCGAACTTGTTGTAGCGCACCGACATCGGCAGCCGATCCCAGATCCAGTTCACCGGCCTGGACCGCCAGAACGCGGCGAAACGCTGATAGTTGCGCTCCTGGCGCTCCGTCCACGGCAGGTCCAGCAGCACCCGGGCCCGCGGCGGCAGGCCGCCGGTGGTGAGGAACGCCGCCATCGGGTTGAACACCGGCGCAATCAGTTTCCACGCCAGCGGCGAGACGCCCTTGGGCTTGGGGAATCCCTTGGTGACATAACCGACGCCGTATTGGGCGGTCTTGTGGCCGACCACGATCTCGTCCATCATCCGGTCCCAGTACTGGACGAACTCCGCGTAGCTGGCGGGCATGGCGCGGTCACTCACGCCGTAACGGCGGTACCAGGCCTTGGACTCCAGATAGATCCGCTCCTTCTCGTCGTCGCTCAGCCGCTTGACGAACGTATCGGCGAAGTAGAGCACCTGCTCGACGAAGGTGGCGTGCGCCCAGTAGTAGGTTTCGGGATCCAGCGCGTGGTAGCGGGCCGCCGGTTGTCCATCCTGGCTGGGCATCTCACCCTTGATGCCCTTGTGGAAATCGCGCACCTTCTGGCCGGGGTTGTCGTCGTCGGAGCCGTACACCGTCATCATGATCGGCGGAATCGACCGCTTGACGCGCGCGGCGGTGTCGGCGAAGAACACCGAGTGATCCAGCACGCCCTGGCCCAACTCGGCCAGCATGTTCTGCAGGACGGCGGGGCGCGGCCCAATCAGATACATCCGGTTGTCACCGAAGTACTTCCACACCAGCGATTCGGGGCCCAGCGGGAGGGAGTCGGCTTGCTGCGGCTGCTCGGCCAGTTCGGTCATGGGTACAGTGTTACAACTTTTGAACTTTGTTCCAAGCGGGTGTGGCGGAGCTCACGTGCGGGGGTGAAATGTCTACCGAAAAAGGAGTGCGGCGCAGATCAGCGCCGACGAAGGCGCGCGATGCCCAGCACCGCAAGCACCCCCGCCGCCGTCGCCAGCACCAGCGCCAGCACGATCAACGGCGGGTAGTAGACCACCGACGTGGTCGACGGCTCGCCGTCGGTGATGGGGGCGGCCTGCGCGGTCTCGCCGGCGGACTGCCAGCTCAGCACACATCCCACCAGCGCGACGGACGCCAGCACGAGTTCGACGAGGGCACGGCGGTTCACAGGGCCGGTTCCTCCACCACGCTGTGCAGCGCGGCCCGCAGGGTACGGTGCCGCCGCGCCCAGGCCTGCGCGGAGCGGTCACCGGAGAGCTTGAGCCCGATCCCGGTCCGGCCGCGCGGTACCCCGGTCAGCTCACCGAGCGCGCGGTAGGACTGCCACTTCTCGGCTTCGGCCCCCTTCGCCTCGGGGAAGATCCGCACGATATCGGCGGTGTCGATCGTCTCGGTGCCCTGGCGCAGGGTGTGCGGCGTCAGCTCCACGGAGGTGTGGATACGGGCCGCCTTGATCTGGATCGCCAGGAAACCACTCACCAGCACCAGGAACACCGCCGGCACACCGAACTGCACGCCGGCGCCGCCGGTCAGCTGAATCGACGCCATCGCCAGTGCCGACAGCGGACCCACCAGCAGCCACCACCAGCTGGCGCCCGGCTCGTAGAACAGCACCTCCGGCTCGTCCTGATGATCAGCGGAGGTCACGACGCATCCTCGAACCAGTCCGCGGCCGGAGGCCGGGTGAACAGCGTCGCACCGATCGCCACCGGAACCACGCCGATGAGGGTGAGCAGTTCGAGGTTGTAGGGCGCGAACAAGGCGATCACGAACACGAGGAAGACCACCACACCCGCCAGCGCCGCCAGCGCCCGGCGGAACCGCTTGTCGCCGTTGCGGGTCCGCCCGGCCAGGAAGCTCAGGCCGAGACCCGCGAGCGCCAGGACGGCACCGACACCGCCGTGCATGAGCAGAATGCGGTGCGCCTGCCCCTGGCCCATCGACGCCGGGAACGCGCTCACCGGTGTGGTCAACGACGTGGTGATACCCAGGATTCCGCCGGCCAGCAACAGGACCGCACCCACCATCGTCAGCCAGAAAGCAATGGTGATGATCCGGGGACGCGGTGCTGTTGACATGGTCGGGCCAGCCTAGCGGGTGAGATATTCGTGACTGTCCCGACGGTGCAGCAAGAACACCCCGCCGACGATCAGCACCGAACCCGTGATCGCGCAGACCGCATAGGCCACCGCCGCTCCCGTGCCGCGGTCCACCGTGAACAGACTGGTGAGTGAATACATCACCGCGGTGAGGCCGCCCGCGGTGAGCAGGGTGCGTGCCCACCGGTAGCCCGCGCGCATCAACAGGGCGAAGGTGACCACCAACGCGGTGACGATCACGAGGAACAACGCGGTCAATGCGTACGCGAGCCCCGCCGTCTTGGGCGTCGGCGCCGTCACCGTGTCGATGATGTTGGTGATCACCATCAACGGCAGGGCCGTCATCCAGAGCCAGAATCCCGTGATCACATCTTCCGGGCGGCCATCCTGGCGGCCTTGCGGACGCTGGGCGGGCTGGTCGGGCGGAGTCACGCCAGCCAGCCGGCGACGTCGGCCGCCCAGTAGGTCAGCACGATATCGGCGCCGGCCCGCCTGATACCGATCAGCGACTCCAACGCCGAGGCTTGCAGGTCGATCCAGCCGTTGGCCGCGGCGGCGCTGATCATCGCGTACTCGCCGGAGATCTGATACGCCGCCACCGGCACCGGTGAGATATCCGCGGCGGCGCGCACCACATCGAGATAGCTCATGGCGGGCTTGACCATCACCATGTCGGCGCCCTCATCGATATCGAGCTCGATCTCGTGCACGGCTTCCCTGATGTTGCCCGGATCCTGCTGGTAGGTGCGGCGGTCGCCGACCAGACTGGAGGACACCGCCTCCCGGAACGGCCCGTAGAAGGCGGACGCGAACTTCGCGGCGTAGGCCAGGATCGCGACATCCTCGTGCCCGGCGGCATCCAGCCCGTCCCGGATCGCGGCCACCTGACCATCCATCATGCCGCTCGGACCGACCACCTGCGCACCCGAATGCGCCTGGGCGACAGCCAGTTTCACGTACTGCTCATTGGTGGCGTCATTGTCGACCCGGCCGGCGGCGTCCAGCACACCGCAATGGCCGTGGTCGGTGAACTCGTCCAGGCAGGTGTCGGCCATCAGCACGGTGGCATCACCCAGGTCGGCGGACAGATCGCGCAGGGCGGCATTCAGCACACCGTCGGGGTCGATACCCACCGACCCCTTGGCGTCTTTGTCCTCGTCACGGGGCACCCCGAACAGCATCAGGCCACCGACGCCCGCCGACACCGCGTCGGCGGCCGCTCGGCGCAGCGAATCCCGGCTGTGCTGAACCACTCCCGGCATGGAGGAAATAGGTCGCGGCTCGGCGATACCGTCGGCGACGAACATCGGCAGCACCAGGTGCCGTGGCTCCAAGGAGGTCTGCGCAACGAGTCGGCGCATCGCCGGCGTGGAGCGCAGCCGGCGAGGCCTATGCCGTGGAAACACAGTCGGGATCCCGCCGGTTAGCGCCGGCGGCTCTTCTTGCGCGGCGGCGGTAGCGCACCCTCGGCGCGCAGCCGGGCGGCGTGTTCGGCGAGCGCCTCGACGAGCGGACCGACCGCGGCCGTCTCCGGCTGCACGTCCACCCGCAGGCCGAATTCGGCAGCGGTTTCGGCCGTCTTGGGGCCGATGCAGGCCACGATAGTGCGGGCATGCGGCTTACCCGCGATACCGACCAGGTTGCGCACGGTGGAGCTGGAGGTGAAGCAGACCGCGTCGAAGCCACCGGTCTTGATCATCTCGCGAGTGTGCGCCGGCGGCGGAGCGGCTCGCACCGTCCGGTAGGCGGTGACGTCCTCGATCTCCCAGCCCCGCTCGCGCAGGCCCTCGGCCAGCGTCTCGGTGGCGATATCGGCGCGCGGCAGCAGCACCCGGTTCACCGGGTCGAAGATGTCGTCGTACTCCGGGAACTCGTCGAGCAGACCGAGCGACGACTGCTCACCGGCCGGCACCAGTTCGGGGTTGATGCCGAAGGCACGCACCCGGTCGGCGGTGGCCTGACCGACACACGCGATCTTCACACCCGAGAACGCTCGGGCGTCCAGACCGAATTCGTTGAACTTCTCCCACACGGCGCGCACGGCGTTGGTGGAGGTGAACACCACCCACTGGAACCGGCCGTCCACCAAACCCTTGACGGCCCTTTCCATTTGAGCCGGGCTACGCGGCGGTTCGACGGCGATGGTGGGCACCTCGACCGGAAGTGCGCCGTGGCCGACCAGCTTGTCGCTCATCTCGCCGGCCTGGTCCTTGGTCCGCGGCACCAGCACGGTCCAGCCGTACAGGGCCCGGCTCTCCCACCAGTTCAGCTTGGCCCGGTTGGCCACGGTCTTGCCGATGGTGACCACCAGCGGCCCCGACAGCGGACCCGGGGTTCCCCCGCTGATCTCGGCGGCCTGCTGAATTGTCTTGTCCCCCAAGCCCGAAAGCGTGGTCTCGACGGAATGCTGCTGGCAGGTGGTGCCATGCGCGGTGACAACGGCGGGCGTGCCTTCGGACAGGCCGTACTCGATGAGCGTGCGCGCGGCGTCGGGCAGGTGAGACGCCGTGGCGTGCAGGATCAGCGGGCCGGGCGCGGCGGCCAGCGCCGCCCAGTCCACGTCACCACGCACATCGGCGACGGTGTGTGACGAGCCCAGCGGCAGACCCGCGTAGGTCGGCACCGCAGTGGTGTCCGGCAGACCCGGCACGATCTCGAAGTTCAGGTGGGTCCGGGCCAGCGTGTTGACCTCGGTGATGACCGAATCCACCGACAGCGGATCACCGGCCACCAGGCGCACGACGTCCATGCCGTGCCGGGCCTCGTTGGCCAGGGTCTTGGCGACCTCCGCGGGATCCCCCAGCGCGGGCCGGACATCCGGGCCACCGGGGATGACCGGGGGCGCCGACTCGGCGACGCCGTCAGCAGTCACGGCCGCGGCCTCGGGCTGTGGTCCCGACGGCGGCGGCAGCTCGGCACCCACCAGCGCCAGCACCGCATCGGGTACATCGGGGTCGGTGAACACCAGTGCGGCGTTGGTCAGTACCGCGCGCGCCCGGCTGGTCAGCAGGCCGGGATCACCCGGACCGGACCCCACAAAGGTGATGCGGCCGGGCTTGATCTTGCGGCCTCGGGTCCCTGCGTGCCCAGTCATCTGTCACTCCGCTCAATTGCCAACACGTCTCGTGCACCCAGTTCGAACAGCTCCGCGGCCACCGAGAGCCCCAGCTCTCGTGCCCGCTCGGGGGACCCGATACCGGACGCACGGATCACGTCGGATCCGTCCAGCGCCGCCACGCATCCGCGCAGCGACAGCTCCTCGAAGACCCGGCCTTCCTCATCGATGGACTCGACCACTTCCGCGATCGCACCCACCGGCGCGGAACACCCCGTCTCCAGCTCGGCGAGCAGGGCTCGTTCAGCGGTGACCGCTGCGCGAGTGTCGGCGTCGTCCAACTCCGCCAGCACCGCGGCAAGGTCGGTGTCACGTGCGCGGCATTCCACCGCGAGCGCGCCCTGAGCCGGTGCCGGCAACATCTGCACCGGTTCCAGGGACTCGGAGACATCAGCCAGCCGTCCGATGCGGGCCAGACCCGCCCGGGCGACGACGACGCCGTCGAGATCACCGCTACTTACCCTGTTCAACCTGGTGTCTAGGTTGCCTCGTAGGGGGCGGATTTCCAAACCGAGACCCAGTGCTCTAAGCTGCGCGGCCCGGCGCGGGCTCGACGTGCCGATCACCGAGCCGGCCGGCAACTCCCCCAGCACCAGGCCGTCGCGGGCCACCAGGGCATCCCTGGGGTCCTCGCGGCGCGGGATCGCCGCAATCGTGAAACGTTCATCGGGCGCGGTCGGCAAATCCTTGTAGGAGTGCACCGCCATGTCCACGCGGCCGTCGTGGATGGCCTCGCGCAGCGCGGCAGTGAACACCCCGACGCCGATCTCGGCGATGGGGGCATCCGATCGGTCGCCGTCGGTGCTGATGATGACCAACTCTGCGGGGTGTCCCAGCGCGACGAGTGCGTCGCGGATGACGCCGGCCTGGGTGGTCGCCAGCAGGCTACCCCGGGTGCCGATCCGGATCACGGTCTCAGCGTCTTCGCGAATGGCCAATCTACAACTCAGGCTTGTCGTTCTCGGTTGCGATCAAAGGCAATTCGCCGCCCGACACCGCATCGACAGCTTGTGGATCGAGCTCGAAGAGCTCGCGTAGCGCCTCGGCGTAGCTGTCGCCACCGGGCGCACCGGCCAGTTGCTTGACGCGCACGGTGGGGGCGTGCAGGAGCTTGTCGACGACGCGCCGGACCGTGCGGGCGACCTCGTCGCGGTGGGCCGAATCGAGACCGGGCAACCGATTGTCCAACCTCAGCAGTTCGGCCTCGACCACGTCGGCGGCGCGCTGACGCAGCGCGGTCACCGTCGGGGTGACCTCGGCCATGCGCTGGCTGGCCAGGTACTGGGCAACCTCGTTGGCCACGATGACACGGGCCGCCTCGGCATCGGACGCGGCGCCCCGGGACGCCGGTTCGCGCTGGATCCGGTCCATGTCGATGACATGCACACCCGGCAGGCCGGCAACGGCGAGGTCGACATCGCGCGGCATACCCAGATCGCAGATCACCAACGGCCGGTCGCCGGTGGCTCCGGTGTTCCGCTGGGTCAGGGCGTGGTGCACATCGGCCAGGGAGACCACCGGACGGACCGCGCCGGTGCTGCTCATCACCACGTCGGCGTCGACCAGGACCGACGAGATGTCATCGAGCACGTGCGCGTGCGCCTCGACGCCGAGTTCCTTGATGTTGTTGGCGAGGCGCCGGGCTCGCGGCAGCGAGCGGTTGACCACGTCGATGCGTGACACACCGGCCCGGACCAGGTGTTTGGCGGCCAGGGCACCCATCGAGCCGGCGCCGATCACGACGGCCGTCGTGCCGACCAGGCCCTGGTCCAGGCGTTTGTGCGCCATGTCCAGCGATACCGACACCACCGAGGCGCCCGCGCTGTCGATGCCGGTCTCCGAGTGCACCCGTTTTCCGACGGACAGGGCGCGCTGGGACAGTTCGTGCAAGGTGCGGCCGACGGTGTGGTTGGCCTCGGCGGAGGCGTAGGCCCGGCGCACCTGGCCCAGCACCTGCTGCTCACCCATCACCAGGGAGTCCAGGCCGCTCGTCACCGCGAAGAGGTGCTCGACGGCGGCCTCGGCGTACCGCACGTAGGCGTATTTGGTGAGGTCGTTCAGACCCATCCCGGAGTGCTCCGAGAGCACCTGGCCGATCACCGACAAGCCACCGTGGAACGCCTCGACGACCGCGTAGACCTCGACCCGGTTGCACGTCGAGAGCACCATGGCCTCGGTCACCAGGGAGGATTGCAGCACCTGATCGATGATCTTGGCCTGATCGGACTCATCGGTACTCAACTGCTCGAGTACGGATACCGGCGCACTTCGGTGCGAGACCCCGAATAGCAGCACGCTCACGGCATCATCACCTAGGTTTCTCCCCGTCGCCTCGCTCGCCCGGACCAGGTCCAAAGTAGCCGTTTACCAGCCCACCTACCAAATTTGCTGTACCGGTTCAGCTCGGATCTAGCCCCCGTGCTGCGCTCCTACCGGCCGGACTCCAGATCCGCACGCAGCCGGTCCTCATCCACTTCCCAGTAGCTGTGCTCGACTCCGTCGAGCAGCACCACCGGCACCCGATCCCCGAACTCGCTGCGCAGCGAAGGATCGCCGGCGGCGGCAGCCTGGTCCACATCGGTGGCCGTCCAGGTGAAGCCCAACTCGCCGGCAAGTGCGGCCAGTGTCTGCGCCGCGCGTTCGCAAATGCTGCACCCCGACCGGGTGAGCAACACCACCTCATGCTCCACGCCACCAGTATCGGCGGCGGGTCCGGACCGCCGTGACTTAGGGTTGTGTCGTGTCCGAGTCCGGTGCCGCCGATATCGACGGGGTCGAGAGCGCCGCAGAGAGCGCGTTCGAGAGTGCCGAGGCGCTGGCCGGGGAAGCCAGCGCCGAAGCTGCCCTCACCCCGCCCCCACCGCCGCCGCCGGATCTCACCGCGGCCGCGTTCTTCGATGTCGACAACACCCTGGTGCACGGCTCCTCGCTGGTGCACTTCGCCCGCGGGCTGGCCGCACGCAAGTACTTCACCTATCAGGACATCCTCGGAATCGTCTACGCGCAGGCCAAGTTCCAGTTCACCGGCAAAGAGAACAGCGACGATGTCGCGGCCGGGCGGCGCAAAGCCCTGGCCTTCATCGAAGGCCGGTCCACCGCTGAACTGGCCGCCCTCGGCGAACAGATCTACGACGAGATCATCGTCGACAAGATCTGGCCCGGCACCCGCGAGCTGGCGCAGATGCACCTCGACGCCGGCCAACAGGTGTGGCTGGTCACCGCCACTCCCTACGAGTTGGCCGCGACCATCGCCAGCCGGCTGGGCCTGACGGGCGCCTTGGGCACCGTCGCCGAATCGGTCGACGGGGTGTTCACCGGCCGGCTGGTCGGGGACATCCTGCACGGCCCGGGCAAGGCGCACGCGGTCCGCTCGCTGGCCATCCGGGAAGGCCTCAACCTGCGGCGCTGCACCGCGTACTCGGACAGCTTCAACGATGTGCCGATGCTGTCCCTGGTGGGTACCGCGGTGGCGATCAATCCCGACGCGGCACTGCGCGACGTTGCTCGGGAACGTGGTTGGGAGATCCGCGACTTCCGCACCGCACGCAAGGCCGCCCGGATCGGCGTGCCATCTGCGCTGGCCCTGGGTGCGGTGGGCGGGGCGCTGGCAGCGGTCGCGTCCCGGCGCCGCTGATAGGCTCTTCCGCCATGGGCATTGCGGAGAACATCATCGGAACCCACTACCGCTCCCCCGATTTTTTCGAGGTGGGCCGGGAGAAGGTCCGGGAGTTCGCCACTGCCGTGCAGGACTTCCACCCGGCGCACCATTCCGAGGAAGCCGCGGCCGAAGCGGGCCACGACACCATCGTCGCCTCGCTGACCTTCCTGGCGGTGGCCGGGCGGCGGGTGCAGCTCGAGTTGTTCGAGAACTTCGACGTGCCGATCAACCTGGAACGGGTGCTGCATCGCGACCAGAAGCTGATCTTCCACCGTCCCATCAAGGTCGGCGACAAGCTGTGGTTCGACTCCTACCTCGACTCGGTGATCGAGTCGCACGGCACCGTGATCTGCGAGGTCAGGGCCGAGGTGACCGATAACGACGGCGCGCCCGTGGCCACCAGCATCGTCACGATGCTCGGCGAGGCCCAGATCGACGAGGCCAATGAGATGAGCGCGCAGATCGCCGCCGCCCGCGACGCCGCCATCGCCAAGATGGTGGCCGGTCAGAAAGGCTGATCAGCCCAGGAACGTGTTCCGGCGGCCGGCCAGCAGCTGGTAGAGAGTGTGCTGGATGGTCTCGCGGACATGGTCGGTGAGTTCGAAGGTCACCATCGGATCCTCGGCGGCCGTCTCGTCATAGCCCTCGGTGGAGATGGGCTCGCCGAACTGGATATGCCATTTCGACGGCAGCGGCACCACTCCGAGCGGGCCGGCCAACGGGAACAGCGGCGTCACCGGGAAGTACGGCAGGCCGAACAGCCGGGCGAGCAGCTTGATATCGCCGATCTTGGGATAGATCTCCTCGGAACCGACGATCGAGCACGGCACGATCGGCACCTGCGCGCGCAGCGCCGCCGACACGAATCCGCCGCGGCCGAACCGCTGCAGTTTGTAGCGGTCCTTGAACGGCTTGCCGAGGCCCTTGAAACCCTCCGGGAACACCGCCGTCAGTTCACCGGCGGCCAGCAGCCGGTGCGCGTCCGAGGCGCACGCGACGGTGTGGCCGGCCTTGCGGGCGGCCTGGCCGACCACCGGCAGGTCGAACACCAGGTCCGCGGCCAGCAGCCGCAGATCGCGGCGCAGCGGGTGATGGTCGTGGACGGCGACCGAGGCCATCAGACCGTCGAATGGCAGCACGCCGGCGTGGTTGGCCACGATCAGGGCGGCGCCGTCCAGCGGAAGGTTTTCGATCCCGCTGACCTCAACACGGAACCACGACTTGAAAAACACTCGCAGTAAAGGCATTACGACGGCATTGGTCAGATGCGGGTCGAACCCGAACTCGTCGACGGTGTAGTCGCCGGTCATCCGCTTGGTGACGAAATCCGCGACAGCGGCGATGGCTTTGGACAGTTCGTTGGGAGCGTCCTGCTCGTCGCCGGGCATGACGCCGCGATGCTGGTCGATCTCCCGCACGACTGCGGCGATCTGTTCGGCCGAGGCGCGGGTACCCGGATCGGTCAGCAGCGAAGGATGGCGGCGGGCGCTGTCCGCACGCTGGGCGGCCCGGCGCTGCGCAGCCGCGGAGCGACCCGAATTCGAATGCAGCGGAATGACTTTGGCTTTTGATTCACCCGCCACGTCGTTACCTTCTCCCCGCCCCGGTTGGAGTATTCAGACCCGACCGCCGCTAACGTCCCCATCGCTGCGCGACTGCAGTGGCTCGGCTCTCCATTGAGCGTACCCATTTCGGGTCGATGATCGGCGTCAATCCACGGCCACGCACGTAGTCGTCGAATGCCTCCACAGTGGTCCACTTGGGGCTGTAACCTAGGTCGTTGCGCATCCGCGCGGTGTCCATGACCCGGCCATAGCTCAAGTAGTTCAACTGTTCGCGATCGAGCTCAGTGTAACTGGTTGCGCGCCTCAGTGAATCGACGACTTGAAGCGCCGAACGCGGGACCGGCAGCGCCACCCGCCCTGACCGGCGGATCGCCTGGCTCATCATGATGATGCCCGAACCGCCCACGTTGAAGGTGCCGGCCCGGCCCGCCATGGTGGCGCGCTCCAGCACACCGAGGGCATCCTGCTCGTGCAGGAGCTGCAGTCGTGCGTCATGACCGAGCACCGAGGGCACCACCGGACCGGCGAGATACCGCGACAGCGCGGTGTCCATCGCGGGGCCGATCATGTTCGCCAGCCGCAGGATCGTCACCGCGATATCAGGTCGACGCCTGGCCAGGCCACGCGCGTACCCCTCGATATCGATGCTGTCCCGGGCGAACCCCTCGCCGAGGGGACGCCGCGCACTGCCATCCTCGGTGAACAGCACCGGATCCCGCGCACTCGCCCCGTACACCTCAGAGGTGGACTTGAGCACCACCCGCCGCACGGTCGGAGCCTTCTGGCAGGCGGCGAACAGCTGGATCGCGCCCATCACGTTGAGCTCTTTGAGAGTGGCCCGGCCACCGGCCCGCGGTGCATAGGACGCCGCCGCGGCATGCACGACGGTGTCCACATTGCCGTTTCGGATGACCTTGGCGATGAACGGGTTCCGGATGTCGGCGCGGACGAACTCCGCGCGCCCCATCCGGCGCAACAAATCCTTGCTGGGAGCGATGGCGTCGACCGCGATGACGTGGTCGATCGCCGGGTTCTGGGCCAGGCGCGCCGTCAGGTAGCCACCGAGAAACCGGCACGCACCCGTGACCAGGACCACCTTGGGGTGGTCTGAGCGGTCAGTGGTGGCGTCCCGGTTATCACCGGATCCCTGGCTATCCATTCAGGCGAGCCTACCGAGAAGCTGGAAGGCTACTTACCGAGTTTTCTGCGCTGAACCCGTGTACGGCGAAGCAGCTTGCGGTGCTTCTTCTTCGACATGCGCTTACGCCGCTTCTTGATGACTGAACCCATGAACTCCGCTACCTACGAATGAAGGACTGACCGGGTTACTTTACCCGGGCAGGCCCGTGATGATGAAAACGCATCCCGCCCGATGGGCAGGGAGACCTCAGCCTGCGCTGAAGTACGACGTCTCCAGAAGGTCGTGAACCGCCTTTGCGTGCACACGGAACGACCGCCCGACCCGCACCGCCGGCAACTCGCCGTTGTGCACCAGTCGGTAGACCGTCATCTTGCTGACCCGCATCAGGCTGGCCACCTCGGCAACGGTCAAAAATTGAGCTTTAGGCTGGCCATCGCCAGCCGAATCCCGCGCCGATGGCCCGTTCATTGACGTCATCGCTACCCAATCCTTAAGGCACGGCCAGTTCCAGCGGCTTCCCCACCGTTGGCACGAACGCGTGCATACAACGAGGAGAATAGCGTGGCCATTGGGGTTATTGCGACGGGTGTGGGGTAATCCGTCCGAAATTCTTGAATTACTCTGATGTAATTCCTAGCTGCTCAGAGCGTGTTTTCGCAGCTGCGACCGCGTCGGCCACCGCGGCCCGCAGGCCTCCGCGTTCGAGTTCGCGCAGCCCAGCCGCGGTGGTACCACCCGGTGAGGTCACGATAGCCCGCAACTGGGCCGCAGTGGTGTCCAATGCGGTATCTGGTGCGCTGTCCAGACGGTCCAGCAGCATCGCTGCCGAACCCGCCATCGTCTGTGACACCAGATCGGTGGCGACCCCGCGCGACAGACCCGACGCGACTGCCGCGTCGACGAGGGCCTCGACCATCAGGAAGAAATACGCCGGACCGGATCCCGATACCGCGGTGACGGCATCGAGCTGGACCTCCGGCACCGTCAGCACGCCACCCACGGTGTCGAAGATCGCCGACACCTCCTTGAGGTGCTCGTCGGTGGCGAACCGGCCACGCGAGAGCGCGCTCACGCCGCCACCGACCACCATCGGCGCGTTGGGCATCACCCGGATCACCGGCGCACCCGCCGGCAGTTTGGACTCGTAGAACGAGGTGCTGACGCCCGCCGCGACACTCACGACGACCTGTTCCTCACTGTTGTCGTCGGCCTTGGCGACCGCCCCGGCGATCTCGCCGATGGCCGCGTCCACGTCGGCGGGCTTGACCGCGACGATCACGTAGGTGGCGTTCTCGGCGGCGTCCGCCACCGAGGTGACCAGCACCGAATAGGTGTCGGCCAGATACTTGGCCCGTTCAGGGAACTTCTCCGCGACGACCAGATCCTTGACCTGGCGGCCGGCTCGCAGCAGACCCGAGAGCAGCGCTTCGCCGATGCTGCCCCCGCCGATGATTGCAATCCTTGGCACGGGTCAAAGCATTGCACGGCACCGCGGTCACGGCGCGTAGGACATGGCGCCCCCGCCAGGGCGCAGAAGACACGGCGCCCCCGTCAGGGCGCAGAAGACACGGCGCCCCCGTCGGGACGCGCCGGGCACCAACGCGAGTTGCCGCGTCTGCACCACGATGCGGCCCTCGCAGTCGACCACGATGTGGTCCTCGCCGAACCACTCCTGGCCGATCTGAGTGGTGGTGCACAGCACCCGAAGCCAGCCGTCGGCCGGCAGTGCCCGCACAAAGGCCGTCAGCTGCACCGTGGGCGCCCAACCGAACCGGTTGACCCCGTAGGTGACCGGGGCCGACACATCGCCGCACAGGAGGGCGAACAGCACGTCCGGCGCCGCAACCCGGGGCCGCACCCAGTACTCGATCACCGGCGGTCCACCGTCGGTCCGCGGCGCCATGGTGGTCAGCGACGGCCGGATATCCCAGCCCCGGGCGAGACGCACGATATCGGCCATCGGATGACCCGGCCCGATCGGCTCGAGCCCGGGCGGCGGTTCCGGTGTCATCAGCGGCACCACCGGGTTCATCGAAAGCAGCGGTGGCACAGCGTGTTCGGGCACGCCGAGGGTGATCGCCGCCCGCACGGCCACCCGCTCCCCCTGTGTCAGCTCCACATCGACCAGACTGATCCGGCGCCCAGAGAAAATTTCCCGACACCGCAATCGGTTCCACGCCGGTATCGATCCCCCCGGTCGCTTCGCTCTCCCCCGCCGGCCAGTCCGAGCTCCGCCCGCGCCGCGTTGGCGCACAGCGCGAGCATCGCCCCACCGTGCATCGCCTCGCTGAACTACACCGTCATCACTACACCGTCATCGCAGCAGGTGCTCCCTGGCGAAGGTCAACGATTCGACCAGCAGCGCCTCACGGTCGGCGGCGGTGCGGGCCTGCGAGGTCGTGACCTCAAGGATGACGTGCCCGGTGAAATCGCTGGCGGCCAGCATCCGGCAGATCTCCGCCGCCGGCTGGGTTCCACGTCCCGGCACCAGATGCTCGTCGGTCGAGGCGCCGCTGCCGTCGCACAGGTGCAGATGCGCCAGGCCCCCCTGATCGCCGATGCCCATCCGCTGCGCCATCTCCACCGCGTCGGTGCCCGCGGTGGCGCTGTGCGACAGGTCGAGCGTGTAGTGCGCATGGCCCCCGTCGAGAGGGTCGTAGGACGGCGCGAAGGCCGAGATGCCGGGTCCGGGGTGGCCGCCGCGTTTACGCATCCGCTCGATCGACGGCGCCCCGGTACCCCAGAACCGGTCGGCGCGGAACGGGAACATGTTCTCCACGGCGACCAGCACATCGCTGCTGCTCTCCAGTTCCGCGACCTGCTCGGAGAAGCCTTCCGCGTACCGGCGCTGCCAACGAAAGGGCGGATGCACCACCACGGTCTGGGCGCCCAGCTGCTCGGCGGACCGCACGCTGCGTTCCAGTTTGGAGATCGGGTTGGCCCCCCACACACGCTGCGAGATCAACAGGCAGGGGGCGTGCACGGACAGCACCGGGATGCCGTATCGCTTCGACAGCGCAGCGACGGCGTCGATATCTTGGCTGACCGGCTCGGCCCACACCATCAGCTCGACGCCGTCGTAACCCAGGCGTGCGGCGTAGTCGAAGGCCGCCTCGGTCCGCAACGGGTACACCGAGGCAGTCGAAAGACCGACCTTGATGGCAGGGCGCACTGTGTCTTCTGGAATCCGGTCAGGTGGACTGCAGCAGGGCCAGCGGTCCGAGCGTCACCAATGCCCCGACCGCCACCGCGATCAGCGTGCTGGCGATGTCCTCGGTCCTGCGCACCACGCGCACACCGACCACCAGACCGAGGATGACCAGAACCGACAGCACCAGAGCGACGATGTTGTTCCACTTCCACAGCTGGTCGAAGGCCACGAACAAACCGGCGCCGAACGCCACGGCGAAGATGCTCTGCGCGACGATCCACAGCCCGCTCAGGAACGGCGATCGGGCCTTGGCCGGTTCCTCGTCCAGATCCTCGTCGAGGTCGCCGGTGACGACCGCCGTATCCGCCAGCGTCGCGGCTCCGTCGGATCCGTCCAGGTCGATGCTCTCCGGCCCCGGGATCCGCGGCCGGCGGGCCACATCGTCGGCGACGGTGTCCCCGCCGAAGAGCGTGTCCGCCGACGAGCGCAGGTAGGACGGCAGCGCGGCCGTGGCGTCGGTGTCGGCGCGGGACTCGACCGCGACCTCCTCGTCGTCGATCAGCGGATCCGGGCTCATCTCCTCGGCCCCGCCCGCGGGCAGCGCCGCGGATCGCCGCAGGCCGTGGTGGGTCCGATGGGCTCGCGGATCGAACACCAGCGGCTCGAATTCGGCCGCCCGCTGCTGCACGTGTGCCTCGTAGTCGGCTTCGGCTGCCTTTTCCGGAGCTTCCTCGTGCGGCTCGACGGGCTCTTCAGCGACCTCGGCCTCTTCGGACGTCTCTGCCGCCTCGGGGGCAGCTGTCGTCTCGGGGGCCGCTGCCGTCTCGGGAGTTGAGGGAGCCTCCGCTGTGTCCTCGGTTGTGTCTTCGGTGACCTGGGGTTGTTCGAGCGCGGACTGCGCCTCGGCGGCGACATCCGCGTCGATCGCCTCCTGCTCGGCATCGATCGCCTGGTGCTCGTCGGTCCGGAAGTTGACGATCGGGATCTCACCGGTGAGTTCGGCAACCGTGACGGCATCGGCGTTGCCGCGGCGTCGACGCCGGCGGCCGCCCGGCGACGGAGCGCCGATACTGCCATTCTTGGCCAGCAGCTCCGCCACCGAGATGGGGCGGGTGCTGGTGGTGTCGTTCGGTTCAGTCATCGTGTGTTGCCTTTGGGCCGGGAAGCGCGGGATACCGATCCTGACGCTGGTGACAATGCGGTCTCCACCAAGGCTGTGCCGTCGGCCTCACTGTCGAGTTTCCGCAGAATCAACCCTTCTCGCAACGCCCAGGGACAGATCTCCACCGTCTCGATACCCAGCGCGCGCATACTCGCCTCAGCTACCAGCGCGCCGGCCACGATCTGTGGCGCCCGTTCGGCACTCACCCCCTCAAGCTCGGCTCGGTCGGCCGTTGTCATCCTAGAGATGAACGCTATGAGCTGCCGCAATCCCGCCGCGGTCAATGTACGTTTGGCCCGCGGCCCCGCCGCGGACGGCGCCGCGCCGGTCAGTCGCGCCAGCGAACGGAACGTTTTCGACGTGGCGACGGCCAGGTCGGGGCTGCCCGCCGCCTGGATCGTCGACCCGGCCTCCGACATCTCGGTGGCCAGCCAGTCGCGCAGCGCCGCAACCTTGCGCCGGCCCGGTGGATCGTCGGCCAGCCACTCCCGGGTCAGCCGTCCGGCGCCCAGCGGAAGGGACAGCGCCACCTCGGGCTCCTCGTCCACGCCGGTGGACAGCTCCAGCGAGCCCCCGCCGATATCGATGTTGATGATCCGGCCCGCGCTCCAGCCGTACCAGCGGCGCACCGCCAGGAAGGTCAGCCGGGACTCGTCGACGCCGCTGAGCACCCGCAGCGACACCCCGGCTTCGGTCTGCACCCGGGCCAGCACGTCCTCGGAGTTGGTGGCATCCCGAACCGCCGAGGTGGCGAACGCCATCAGCTCGGCGCAGCCGGAGCTGGTGGCGATGCTCGCGAACTCGGTGACGGTGTCCACCAGCTTGTCCGCGCCCTTGCGGGTCAGCTTGCCCGACGAGTCGATCGACTCGGCAAGCCGCAGCGCCGCCTTGGTGGAACTCATCGGCGTGGGGTGCCCGCCACGGCGCGCATCCACCACCAACAGGTGAACCGTATTGCTGCCTACGTCCAGCACGCCCAATCGCACGCGGACCACGTTAGTGGGTTTACCGTTTACTTCCGTGAGCACATCGCACGTCGGCGGTTTGGGAGGCGAAGTCGAACTCGACTTTGCCCGCGAATGGGTGGAGTTCTTCGACCCCGACAATCCCCAACACGTCATCGCCGCGGACCTGACATGGCTGCTGTCGCGATGGACCTGCGTCTTCGGCACCCCGGCATGCCAGGGCACGGTGGCCGGCCGGCCCGACGACGGTTGCTGCTCACACGGGGCGTTCCTGTCCGATGACGACGACCGGGCCGGTCTCGACGATGCGGTGAAGACCCTCACCGACGACGACTGGCAGTTCCGGGACAAAGGCCTGGGCCGTAAGGGCTACCTGGAAATGGACGAGTACGACGGCAAACCCAATCTGCGCACCCGCAAATACAAGGGCGCCTGCATCTTCCTGAATCGTCCCGGCTTTGCCGGTGGTATCGGTTGCGCGTTGCACAGCAAGGCGCTGAAGCTGGGGGTGGAACCGCTGACGATGAAGCCGGAGGTCTGCTGGCAGCTGCCGATCCGGCGCACCCAGGAATGGGTGACCCGGCCAGACGGCACCGACATCCTCAAGACCACGATCACCGAGTACGACCGGCGGGGCTGGGGCGAAGGCGGCGCCGACCTGCACTGGTACTGCACCGGCGATCCCGCGGCACATGTCGGGGCCCGACCGGTGTGGCAGTCCTACGCCCCCGAACTCACCGAACTGCTGGGCGAGAAGGCGTACGCGGAACTCGCCGCCATGTGCAAGCGGCGGGGCATGCTCGGGCTCATCGCGGTGCACCCCGCGACCCGCGCCGCGGAGTAGCCCCGCGGCCAGTCCACACTTTGCTGGACCGGCTACCCTTCGAGCTTGTAGCCCAGCCCACGCACCGTCACCAGGTGCACCGGGTTCGCCGGGTCGGCCTCGATCTTGCTGCGTAGCCGCTTCACATGCACATCGAGGGTCTTGGTGTCACCGACGTAGTCCGCACCCCAGACCCGGTCGATCAGCTGGCCGCGGGTCAGCACCCGGCCGCTGTTGCGCATCAGGTACTCCAGCAGGTCGAACTCCTTGAGTGGAAGCGTGATCGCCTCACCATTCACGCTGACCACATGGCGCTCCACGTCCATCCGGACGGGGCCTGCCTCCAGCACACCGTCACCGGACCCGGCCTCTTCGTTGTCGGCACCGCGCCGCAGCACCGCGCGGATGCGGGCGATGAGCTCACGGGCCGAGTACGGCTTGGTGACGTAATCGTCGGCACCCAGCTCGAGCCCGACCACCTTGTCGATCTCACTGTCCCGCGCGGTCACCATGATGACCGGCACGCTGGACCGGGAGCGCAGCTGCTTACAGACGTCGGTGCCACTCATGCCCGGCAGCATCAGGTCCAGCAGGACGATATCCGCGCCCACCCGCTCGAACTCCGCGAGAGCCGACGGGCCGTCGGACACCACCGTGGCCTCGAACCCCTCCTTGCGCAGCAGAAAGGCCAACGGATCGGCCAGGGATTCTTCGTCTTCTACGATCAGGACACTGGTCATCGGTATTGCTAATCCTCTCGGTCGTCTCGTTCGTACGAGTCGTCGTCGGTGTCGGGGTATGCGGGAATCGACAGGGTGAACGTCGAGCCGGTGCCCGGCTGACTCCACAGCCGGATGGTGCCGTTGTGGTTGGCGGCGACATGCTTGACGATCGCCAGCCCCAGACCGGTGCCTCCGGTGGCCCGCGATCGCGCCTTGTCCACCCGGAAGAACCGCTCGAAGACCCGCTCCTGATCGGCGCGGGCGATGCCGATACCGCGATCGGTGACGGCGATCTCGATATCGTTACCGCGCCTGCGCCGGCTGATCGACACACCCGAGCCGTGCGGGGAGTACGCGATCGCGTTCGACACCAGGTTCGCGATGGCGGTCACCAGCAGACCCTGGTCGCCCAGGACGCGGTAACCGGTCGGCGCGTCGGTGGTGATGGCGATATCGGCCATATCGGCGGACACCTTGTGCCGGGACAGCGCCTCGGAGACGACGGTGTCGACTTCGACGACCTCCAGGTCGGGCAGGGGTTCGGCGCCCTGCAGCCGGGACAGTTCGATCAGTTCGCCCACCATGCTGGCCAGCCGGTGGGATTCGACGAGCATCTTGTCGGCGAACCGGCGCACGGTCTCGGGGTCGTCGGCGGACGCCAGCAGCGCCTCGGCGAGTACCCCCATGGCGCCCACCGGGGTCTTGAGCTCATGGCTGACGTTGGCGACGAAGTCTCGACGGGTCGCCTCCATCCGCGCCTGCTCGGACTGATCCCCGACGAACACGACGGCGAAGCGCCGATCTTCCTCGGTGAGCAGACGCACGTGACCGCGCACCGACAGGCCGGATCGTCCCGTGGGGGTGCGTTTGCGGGGCGACAGGTCGATATCGACATCGTCGCCGCTGGACAGGCAGCGTTGCACGGCCTGCCAGGCGCGCTCGTCGAGCAGCCGGTCACGTACCAGGCCCAGTTCGGCCGCCTGCTCGTTCATGTAGACGACATCGCGGAACGCGTCGACCACGACGATCCCCATCGGCGAAAGCCCCACCACGTGGCTGAGCATCTGCGAGACGGTGATGCCGCCCTGCTCCGCATCACGACGCGCTCGTCGCTGCTGCCGCACCCGGGAGATGACGGCGCCCGCCGCCACGCCGACTCCGAGCGCGAGCAGCGACACGGCTGCCGTCAACAGCAGCACGGAGGCCACACTCACGCGGAAATCGTACGCATCCGGTGAACGTCATCCCAGCAGCGTGAGGCCAAATCGGGACAAGTCACATAAGCAAACACAGGAGTTCGGCCCGCGTTCACCTGAGTTAACCGGCTATTTGCCGGATTACTTCTTGGCACCCTGCGCAGCCACCGCGGCGGCACCCGCCGCGGCCGCCTCCGGGTCCAGGTATCGACCGCCCGGCACCGTCGGCTTGAGGTCCGCGTCCAGCTCGTAGAGCAGCGGGATGCCGGTCGGGATGTTCAGGCTGACGATATCGGCGTCGGACATCCCGTCCAGGTACTTGACCAGGGCGCGAAGTGAATTACCGTGCGCGACGATCAGCACGGTCTTACCGGCCTTGAGGTCGGGCACGATGGCCTGTTCGTAGTACGGGACGAACCGGGCCACCACATCGGCCAGGCATTCGGTCAGCGGCCCGCCACCGATATCGGCGTAGCGCGGGTCGGCATCCTGGCTGAACTCGCTGCCCTTCTCGATGGGCGGCGGCGGCGTGTCGTAGCTGCGCCGCCAGGCCATGAACTGCTCTTCGCCGTACTTGGCCAGCGTCTCGGCCTTGTCCAGACCCTGCAATGCGCCGTAGTGCCGCTCGTTGAGGCGCCAGTCGCGGTGCACGGGGATCCAGAGCCGATCGGCGGCCTCCAGCGCGAGGTTGGCGGTGATGATGGCCCGGCGCAGCAGCGAGGTGTACAGCACATCCGGCAGCACGCCCTGCTCGGCGAGCAGCTCGCCGCCACGTACCGCCTGGGCACGGCCCTTGTCGGTGAGGTCGACATCGACCCATCCGGTGAACAGGTTCTTCTCGTTCCACTGGCTCTCGCCGTGGCGCAGCAGGATCAGGTTCGCCATGGCGCTCATCCTGTCACAGCGCGTCACTCACCGTCATCGTCGATGAGATGAGCGAAAGCCTGCAGGTTCTTCAGCGACTCGCCGCGGGCCACCCGCCATTCCCATTCCTTCTCGATGGACGAGCGAAAACCCAACTCCAGCAAGGTGTTGAAGTCCGAGTCGACGGCTTCGAGGACCTGACCCAGCACCCGGTCGAGCTCATCGGCGCTGACGGATTCCAGTGCCATCCGGCCCACCAGGTAGATATCGCCGAGGTTGTCCAGGGTGTACGCCACGCCGTAGAGCCGGCGGTTGCGCTTGAGCAGGAACCGGTACACGGCTTCGAAGTTCTCGTCCGGCTTGCGGCAGACGAACGCCTCCACCCGCACCGAGTGCTCACCGATGCTCAGAATGGTGTTCGTCTTGAGCCGCCGTTCGCCCGGCAGCGCGACCACCAGGCCGGGAAGCCCACCGTGGCTGCCCTTGTGGTGGGTGTATTCGAGCTCGTGCTCCTGCAGCGTCGCCTCGATGAGCTGTTGCACGCTACTCAATACTCGTCTCCCACTCGCTCCGGTCCTCGCTCGTCCCTCGCTGCGATCCTCACTCGCGCTCGACTTCGCTCACGCCCGCACCCCCCTGCGCATCGTGAACCGCCGGCCGCTGCGCCGTGCCGTCGCATCGCGGCGCGGGTGCCGCGCGCGGTAGTCGCCGATCGCCCGCCCATAACTGGCCAGCAGGGCGTCGACGGAATGCGCCCACGAGAATGTGGCGGCATGGGCGATCGCGGCGGCCCGCATCCGCTCCGGCCCGCCTGCCAACAGTGCGTCGATGGCGGTTGCCCAGTCCTGCGGGTCGTGCCCGTCGACGAGCGCGCCGGTGACACCGTCACGGACCGCCACGGGCAGACCGCCGACCGCTGCGGCCACCACCGGCGTGCCGCAGGCCTGCGCCTCGACCGCGACCAGCCCGAAGGATTCGGAATAACTCGGCACCGCGACCAGGTCGGCCGCCCGGTAGACATCGACGAGCTGTTCGCGGGATTGCGGCGGCAGGAAGGTGACCCGGTCGGCGATGCCGAGTTCGTCGGCCAGCCGGATCAAACCGTCGGGTGTCGCCAGACCGGATCCGGACGGTCCGCCGGCCACCACCACGCGCAGGCGTCCACATTCCCCGGCCGCTTCGCTCCTGCCCTCCGCCACCTTCGCCGCCGCACGCAGCAGCACGTCGGGTGCCTTCAACGGTTGGATCCGGCCCACGAACGCCACGATCCGTTCGGCCGGGTCCAGCCCGACCGCGGCCCGCGCGGCGTCCTTGTCCCCCGGGGTGAAGACGCCGAGATCGACGCCGGGGTGCACGACGTCGATCTGCGCCCGATCCGCGTGATGCAGCGAAACCAGTTGTTGTGCTTCGATTTCGGTGTTGACGATGAGACGGTCAGCCTCGTCGACCACCTGTTGTTCGCCGATCGCCCGCATCGCGGGCTCGGGGACGTCCCCGAGCGCCAGCGCCGCATTCTTCACCGCGGCCAGCGTGTGCGCGGTATGTACCAGCGGCACAGCCCAGCGATCCCTGGCGAGCCAGCCGACCTGCCCGGACAGCCAGTAGTGCGAGTGCACGATGTCGTAGTAGCCGGGTTCGTGGTTGGCCTCGGCCCGCAGCACTCCGGCCGTGAACGCGCACAGCTGCGTCGGCAGATCCGTCTTGTCCAGGCCTTCGAACGGTCCGGCGACCACGTTGCGCACCAGTACCCCGGGGGCCACCCGCACGACGGGTTCGTCCGTCGACGAGGTGGCCCGGGTGAAGATCTCCACCTCGACGCCGCGCCGCGCCATCTCCAGGGCGGTCTGCAGCACGTAGACGTTCATCCCGCCGGCATCCCCGGTGCCCGGCTGGGCCAGCGGTGAGGTGTGCACCGACAGCACCGCCACTCGTTTGGCCGACGGACCTGCGGTGCTCAGATCGCTTGAAGGACGCACACTGACATGTCTACACCCCGGGCGTCACGAGCTCGCCCCGGCGCAGCTGGGCACGGCGCATCGCGGCGATCGGATCGGCGTAGAGCCCGCCGAGGGACACCACGCCCGCGCCGGCCTCCTGGACCCGGTTGCCGAAGGCGGTCACCCTGATATCGCGCGAGGGCAGGACCGACCGCGCGGTGAAGGCCCGTTCCAGCACCTCCATGCCCTCGGGGTATTCGGTGAAGGCCTGCCCGCCGACCACCAGGTCGTCCGGGTTGAGCATGTCGCGCAGCAGCGCCACGGCCTCACCCAGCACGCGGGCGCGTTCGGCGAGGAGGGCGCGGGCGCCGTCATGACCTGCCCGCGCCGCGCGCAACACGGCGGTCAACGTCGACGCCGGCCCTTCGGCCGGGATGATGCGCTGCGCGCGGGCCGCCGTCAGCACCGCCTCGTCGCTGACGGTCGACTCCAGTTGCCCTGTGCCGCCCAGCAATTCGGAGTGCACCGGCAGTGCGGCAATGGTGCCGGGGCCGCTGGCGGGTGAGTGCACCCGGCCGCCGATCGACAGCGCGTAGCCGACGGTCTCGCGCGCGTAGACATAGAGGCTGGTTCCGGCCTGGGTGCCCGGCCGGCGCACCCCGAGCAGCAGTTCGGCACCGGCCATCGCGTCGACGTGTGAGGCCACCGATACCGGCAGGCCCAGCGTCTCGGCCAGCACGGGGCCGACGGGTGCTTCCGACCAGCCCAGCCGCGGGTGGTCGAGGTAGCCCGACACACTGTCGACCACGCCGCCGCTGGCGACGCCGACCCACAGCGGGCGCCTGCGGTGCCAACGGCTCAGGTAGCGCCGGGCGCTGCCGGCCAGCGAGGCCAGCGCGGCGTTCTGCGCGCCGCGCGGCGTGGGCGTCTCGACGACGTCGAGCGTGCGGCCGAACAGATCGGTCGCGACGATGCTGGTGGTGCGGGCACCGATGTGCAGGCCCAGGGTGAGGAACGGTTCGTGGTTGACCTCGACCGGCACCCGCGGCCGGCCGATCGCGCCGGAGACGGCGAGGTCGGCACGCTCACGCAGCACGCCGGCGTCGAGCAGGGCCGTGACCTGGCGGTTCACCGTGGCGATGCTCAGGCCGGTGACCCGGGCGATGGCGTCGCGGGCGATCGGGCCGCGCTGACGCGCCGCCCCGAAGACGGCTGCCGCGGCCGCGTCGGCGACCTTCAGCGACGGGGCGACGATGTGATGACGGGAGAGCAGGGCGCGCTTGGCGTGGGCTACCGACGCAGCAGCGGTAGCGGAGGAAACAGAAGCGGAAGCGGTGGCGGTACGCACAGGGGGTGTCCTTTTGGTGAAGTTTCGAGGGTGGGGGCTTCTGCCACACCGTCGACTTCAGCGAGGACGTAAGGTCCGCTAGATCAGTCGGGCGCGGCGGGATGCGCAACAACAACACGCACGCCGCGAGAGAACGCGGTTCACCGGACTGGTCTGCAACACACGGTGAACTTAGCACGCCAACTAAAGTTCGGGATATGACTTCGACATCAGCCACCCCTCGCGTCGCCGTGGTCACCGGCGCCAGTTCCGGCATCGGCGAGGCGACCGCCAAAACCCTTGCCGCACTTGGTTTTCACGTGGTCTGCGTGGCCCGCCGAGCCGACCGCATCGAGGCGCTGGCAGCCCAGATCGGCGGGTCTGCGATTGTGGCGGACGTCACTTCCGACTCGGATGTGGCACGGCTGGCCGACACGCTGGACAGCGTCTGCGTGCTGGTGAACAACGCCGGCGGGGCCATGGGCCTCGAGCCGGTCGCCGACGCGGACCTCGAGCATTGGCGCTGGATGTGGGAGACCAACGTGCTGGGCACGCTGCGGGTCACCCGGGCCCTGCTACCCAAACTGGTCGACTCCGGTGACGGCCTGATCGTCACCATCACCTCGATCGCAGCCTTCGAGACCTACGACGGCGGCGCCGGCTACACCTCCGCCAAACACGCCCAGGGCGCCCTGCATCGCACGCTGCGCGGCGAGCTGCTCGGAAAACCGGTGCGGCTCACCGAGATTGCGCCAGGGGCGGTCGAGACAGAGTTTTCCCTGGTGCGTTTCAAGGGCGATCAGGACCGCGCCGACAAGGTGTACGAAGGCATCACCCCGCTGGTGGCCGACGATGTCGCCGAGGTCATCGGGTTCGTCGCGTCCCGACCGTCACACGTCAACCTGGATCAGATCGTCATCCGGCCGCGCGACCAGGCGCCGCACGGACGGTTCAACCGCCGGGTGTAGCCGTCGGCGCGGGCCTCGACGTGGCGACCGGCTCCGGCGTCGCGGTCGGCGTCGGGGCACCACTGGGCGTCGCCGGCGCCGAGGCCGGGATGCCCGCCGGCGGCTTCTGCGAGGTCAGCGCGGACATCGACTTCCACTCGTCCCACGGCACCGCCCAGTCCCAGATGTCGCCGTCGGCGTAGGACAGTTCGATCGAGGTGCCGGTGACCTCGACCGGGTCGCCGTAGATGGCGGTGTTGAAATACTGCTGCGCGTCCTCGGTGGACAGGTTGATACAGCCGTTGGTGACGTTGGTGTTGCCCTGCGCTCCGGCGCTCGACGGGTTGGCGTGGATGAACTCACCGTTGTTGGAGATCCGCACCGCATACCGCTCGTGCGCGTTGGTGTACCCGGCGGCCGGGTTGGACATGTAGAAGTCCTCGTACTTCTCCGTCACCACGTGCACCCCGCTGCGGGTGATGTTGCGCGGCAGGTCGGCTTCGCCGTAACTGCACGGGAAGTCGAACAGCACGCCCTCGTCGGTGATCACCTGGATCCGGTGGCTGGAGGCCTCCGCCTTGACCACCTGACGGCGGCCGATGCTGATGTCCAGCGTGGAATCCGTTGCGCCGAAGGCATCTTCGGCGAATGGCACGCCGTACAGGCCGGCCTTCACGTGGACGGTGGTACCGGCCGGGTAGTACTCCTTGGTCCGGTAGTGCACGCGGGACCCCCCGACCTCGTCGGGTAGCCACGCCCAGCTGCCCTCGACGGGTGGGGTGGTGGTGACTTTCAGCGCCTTCTCGACATCGGCCCGGTATTTGGTGTCGATGGCCGCGTCGAACTGCAAGATGATCGGCGCCGCGACACCCACGACCTGTCCGTCGGCCAGCTGGAACTGGCCGTTGACCGTGGTCGTCGGGTTGACGGTGGTGAAGCTGCCGGTCAGCTTGACGGCCTTGCCGTCCTTGCCGACCACCGACCCCGCCCAGGTGTACTGCGCGCCGTACCCGAGCGGTTCGGTGACGCTGAACCCGGTGCGGTCGGGGTTGAGCGCGCCGGCGACGGGCTTGCCCTCGGCGTTGGTCAGGCTCACATGCTGGAACCATCCGTCGCTGACGGCGACGCCGATCGGCGAGGTGGGCACGACGCCGTCGGACTTGTCCTCAGGCGTGTAGGTGATCACCGGGGCCGGCGCCGGGGCCGCGGATTCGGCGTGGGTTTGGCTTGATTTGCCCGCACACGCGGCCAGCAGGCCGGCACCGCCGGCTGCAAGCACGGTGAGGGCACGCCGCCGATTCACTAGCGGGGACGTCTCACCTGCGGGGCTCACGTGAATCAACGGTACCTAGAGTCGGCAGCCAAACAGAACCGGTTCGGGTGTGAGATCGATCCCGAATCGGTTGCGCACGCCGTCCCGCACCGTCCTGGCCAAGGCGATCACGTCGGCGGAGGTGGCCCGGCCACGGTTGGTGAGCGCCAGCGCGTGTTTGGTCGACAATGTCGCGGCCGCGCCCGGACCGGGGAATCCTTTACCGAATCCGGCCTGCTCAACCAGCCAACCAGCCGCCAGTTTCACCCCGTCTGGCGCCGGATAGTTCGGCACCCTGCCCTCACACGCGGCCTGGATACGCTCGAAAACCTCGGCCGGGACCACCGGATTGGTGAAGAACGACCCGGCACTCCAGGTGTCGTGATCGTCGGCGTCGAGCACCATGCCCTTGGCGGCGCGCAGCTTCAGCACGGTCTCTCGGACCCGCAGCGGATCGGTGCGCTCCCCCGGCGCCACGCCCAGTGCCGTGGCCAGCTCGCCGTAACGCAGTGGCGCGCTCTGTCCCGCCGGGTCCAGGCCGAACTCGACCTCGAGCACCACCACGTCCGGCGAGTTCTTCAACACACTGTGCCGGTACCCGAATCCCAGTTCCGCCGGGTCCGCCCAGCGGTCCTCCCCGGTGCGGCGGTCCAGCAGACGCACCCGGGCCAGCGTGTCGGCGACCTCGGCGCCGTAGGCGCCCACATTCTGTACCGGCGTGGCACCCGCCGAGCCGGGAATACCGGACAGGCACTCCAGCCCGCCCAGCCCGTGTGCCAGCGAGGTCACCACCACGTCGTCCCACAGCGCACCGGCCTCGGCACGCACAGTGGATTCGTGCACGGTGATCTCGGTGTTGGCCACCGCCACCACAGTCAGGCCGGTCAGGTCGTCGGCCAGGACCACGTTCGAGCCGCCCGCGAGCACCAGCACGTCCGGACCGAGGGGCAGGGCGCGCAACACGTCGACGAGCTTGTCGGTGGTATCGCAGGTGATGACACGGTGGGCGACGGGACCGACCCGCAGCGTGGTCAGCGGTGCCAGCGCGACATCCCCGGCGACCGAGGCGCCTTCGAAAAACTCACTGACCACGGGTCATAACGGTAGCGTGGCTGTCATGCCACGTTCATTCGACATGGCAGCCACCTACGAATGCCCCGCCGCCCAGGTCCTCGCGGCGTTCTCCGAGAAGCCGTACTGGCTGACTCGGTTGGAGAAGTCCGGCTGCGATGAAACCTCACTGGATGTCCTGGAGAAGGCTGCCGACGGCACCATCGAAGTGGTCACCACCCAGACCGTCCGGCCGACCAAGCTGCCCGCCGTCGTGACGCAGTTCCACCGTGGCGATCTCACCCTCATCCGGGAGGAACGCTGGAGCCCGCTGACCGGTGGCAGTTCCAGCGCCGTCATCACGGGCGATCTGACCGGCACACCGGCACTGGTCACCGCCAGCGCGGCACTGTCCGACACCGGCACCGGAGCGCACGCCCAGATACGCGTCACGGTCGAGGTGAAGATCCCGCTGGTCGGCGGCAAGCTGGAGAGCTTCATCGGCGGGCACCTGGTCGAGATGCTGCGCCTCGAACAGGTCTTCACCAGCGAGTGGATCAGGGACCACGGCTGAACGAGCCCATCGGCCACGCGCAGGGTAAACCTGTCGGCTCACCGACGCGAGGCACCACGGGGTACAACCGGCTGCGCCGCAGCGACCGCTGGCTGGTGCATTCCCCGGTCGTGCGCGAGGCACTGCTGACCGCGCCGGAACCACTGGTGGTCGACCTCGGTTACGGGGCTCTGCCGGTCACCACGGTCGAGCTGGCGTCGCGGCTGCGCACGGTCCGCGCCGATGTCCGCGTCGTCGGCCTGGAGATCGACCCGCAGCGGGTGGCAACCGCCCGCGCCGCGGACACCGATGTCGAATTCGCCCTCGGCGGCTTCGAGCTGGCCGGACTGCGGCCGGTGCTGGTCCGAGCCTTCAACGTGCTGCGCCAGTACCCGGTGCACGAGGTCGACGCCTCATGGGAGCGGCTGCGCACCCGGTTGGCGACCGGCGGGCTGATCATCGACGGCACCTGCGATGAGCTGGGCCGGCGCTGCTGCTGGGTGCTGCTGGACGCGGCGGGCCCGGTCAGCCTGACGCTGGCGTGCGATCCGTTCGCCATCGAGCGGCCCTCGGATCTGGCCGAGCGGCTGCCGAAAGTCCTCATCCACCACAACGTGGCGGGCCAGCCGATCCACGAGCTGTTGACCGCGGCCGACCGGGCGTGGGCCGGCGCGGCCGGCCACGGCGTGTTCGGCCCGCGAGTGCGCTGGCGGGCCATGCTCGACGATCTGCGCGCCCAGGGGCTGCCCGTGCAGACCTCACGCCGCCGGATGCGCGACGGTGTGCTGACCGTGCCGTGGCCGACCGTCGCACCCGTCTAGGCTGGGCTTATGCGGATCGCCCTGGCACAGATCCGGTCGGGCACCGACCCGGCCGCGAATCTGGACCTCGTCGCGCAGTACACCCGGGACGCCGCCGAGGCCGGGGCGCGACTGGTGCTGTTCCCCGAGGCGACGATGTGCCGGTTCGGCGTGCCGCTGGCACCGGTGGCCGAACCGCTCGACGGCCGGTGGGCCGACGGGGTGCGGGCCGCCGCGCAGCGGTCCGGGATCACCGTCGTGGCCGGGATGTTCTGCCCGTCCGGAGACGGCCGGGTGACCAACACCTTGATCGCGTCCGGGCCGGACGTCGACGCGCACTACGACAAGATCCACCTCTACGACGCCTTCGGTTTCGCCGAATCCAAGACCGTTGCCCCCGGCCACCAGCCGGTGGTGATCAGCGTCGACGACGTGGCGGTGGGTGTGACCCTCTGCTACGACGTCCGGTTCCCCGAGCTGTATCTCGACCTCGCGGACCGCGGCGCCCAGCTGATCACGGTGCACGCCTCGTGGGGCACCGGTCCGGGCAAGCTCGACCAGTGGACGCTGTTGGCCCGGGCACGCGCCATCGACACCACGGGCGTGGTGGCCGCGGTCGACCAGGCCTACCCCGGTGACGAGATCGCCGCACTGGGGCCGACCGGGGTCGGCGGCAGCCTCGTCGCCTCCGCGGCGGGCGAGATTCTGCAGGCGGCCGGGGAGGAACCGCAGCTGGTCGTGACCGATGTCGACCTCGACGCGGCCGCCCGCATCCGGGAGACGATCGCGGTGCTGCGCAATCGCACGCAGTTCGCTAAGGCACAATCGACTGCGTGACCGATCCCTGGGCTCCTCAACCCACCGACGCAGCGCCCGCCGGGTCTCCTGCGCCCGCAGGCGCGCCCGTGCCTCCGCCTCCGGCGGCTCCCGAGCCGGCGAAATCGCTGGGCGCCAGGATCGGCGGCCTGTTCCGCGATCCGTTGTCGATCGTGCTCGTGGTGGTCATCGTCCTGGCGCTGGTCGTCGCGGGGGTGGTCGGGTCGGAGCTGGTGGCTCGACATATCGCGGACAAGACGGTCACCCAGATCACGTCCTGCGTGGTGCAGGACGATGTCGACGTGTCCTTCGGCAAGACCCCGATCCTCCTGCAGTATTTCGCCGACCACTACAACAACGTCACCGTGACCACCGCGGGCCACCGCGTCCGCGAGGCCGACGGGATGAAGGCCGAGATCGTCATCAACGACATCCGGCTGACCGGGAACCAGAGCGCACCCGGGACCATCGGCGCCTTGGATGCCAACATCACCTGGACCGCCGACGGCATCAAGAACACCATCCAGAACCAGATCCCCCTGGTGGGCAGCTTCGTCAGCAGCGTGTCCACCCACCCCAGCGACGGCACCATCGAACTGCAGGCCGCCCTGGGCAGCATCGTCGTGAAGCCGGAAGTGCAGAACAACAATCTGACGCTGACGGTGCAGAGCCTGTCCGGGCTGGGCTTCATGCTGCCGCGCGAGACGGTGCAGCCCGCACTCGATGCGTTCCTCGAGCAGATCACCAAGAACATCCCCCTGGGCATCCATGCCGAGAGCGTGCAGGTGACCGATACCGGGGTGACGGCCAAGTACGTGACCCGCAACGCGACGATGCCTCCGGGCCGCAGCGGTAGCGGCGGCGATCCGTGCTTCGCGGGGCTGGACTAGAACGGTTCCTCGGTGCCACCGGGATTGCAGCCGGCGGCGAACATGGCGGTATCGCTGACCTCGGGCCGCCACGGCTCGAGGTTCCAGCTGGTCTTGCCGGGCTCGGCGATCTCGGCGAACTGCCAGTGGCAGAGGAACTGGGCGCGCATCCCGGGCAGGTCGGCGTCGGGCGCATCGGTCAGCACCTCGGCCCATGCCTGGTCGGCCTGGGCGAGGGTGTTCGGGCGGGCGGACTCGGCCCGGGCGGCCGCCGTGGGATAGACCCGCAGGCTGGACAGGTCGCCCCATTTCACCCACGCGGTGTGGTCGACATAGTGGCCGGCGGCCGCGGCAACGGGTGCCGTCCCCACGAGGACTGACGCCGCGCCGAGCGCGGCGATCAGGGTGCGCATCGCACGGTGCCGGAGCGCCGCACTCCGCACCGCTGGATCGTCGGGGGTCAGCGCGACTTTCCCTGGATCTCAAGAATTTTCGGCCGGACGTCCACGAGGTACACACCCGCCGCGCACGCGCAGATCGCGGCGCCGAACGCATCGCGCATCAGCAGCGCGAGCAGCACGCCCGCACCGAGAATGAGCAACCACACCGGCTTCGTGAGCTTGCCGGTGGCCGTATACGCGTCGGGCCGCTGGATGGCCGCGTGGACGAATGAATACACGCCGACCAGGGCGACGATCCCGACCAGCACAAACATAATGGCACCCGCCAGGTCTGCAAGCATCACACGTGCAGCCTAGGCGGGTGCCATCAGAACGTCGAACCTACTTCTGAGTGACCTTCTTGGCCGGGGCCTTCTTGGCGGCCGGGGTGGCCGTCGAGGCGGCGGGCGCAGCCTTCTTGGCCGGGGCCTTCTTGGCGGGCGCGGCCTTCTTGGCGGGCGCGGCGGTGACCGGAGCAGTGGCTGTCTCGGAAGCCTTCTCGACCTTCTTGGGCAGTTCCACGCCGACCAGCTTGGCGGCACGCTCGCCGACGGCACGGGTCTGCGACGCGACGGTGCCCAGCGCGTCCTGGGTCAGCTCGACGGCCTGGTCGGTGACCTCTTCGACACGAGCGGCGGCTTCCTCCAGCGCCGGCTGGTTGCGCAGCCGCTCCAGGGCGGCCTCGCCGCGCTCGACGAGCTTGTTGTACCGGGTCTGCGCCTCGTCGGCGTACTTCTCGGCCGCCTTGCGCAGCTCTTCGGTGCTGAGCTTGTCGCGCAGCTCGTCGAACTGGGTCGGCAGCTCCTCCTGCAGTTTGGTCAGGCGGGCGCGACCCTCCTCGACGCGGCCCTGGGCGTCGGTGCGCGCATCCTCGGCACGCTCACGCAGGGTGGCGACGATCTCGTTCACGGTGGCCAGGGCCAGGTCGGCGGCACCCACGGCGGCGAGCAGCGGAGTCTTGAGATCCTCGATGGTCTTCTCGGTCTTCTCGGTCATGATTTGTTTCCTTTCAGGTCAGCTGTGTGATGTGTGTGGTTCTGATGTGATGGCGTGAAACATGGATTCAGGCGTGGTCGTCACCCCTTCCGCTGCCCCCTGCGTGCCGGATTCGGCTTCGGCTTCGGCCTCGTTCTGCTGACAGAACGACGTGTAGATGTCGAGCAGCACCTGCTTCTGCCGCTCGGTGATCGCGTGATCTCGGATGATCGCGTCACGGACCTGACTGCCCTCGGATGGCTCGAGCATCCCGGCCTGCACATAGAGGACCTCAGCCGAGACCCGCAGCGCCTTGGCAATCTGGTTGAGCACATCGGCCGACGGTTTGCGTAATCCCCGTTCGATCTGACTGAGGTAGGGATTGCTGACGCCGGCCTTCTCCGCGAGCTGGCGCACCGAGACCTGGGCCGCCTCCCGCTGAGCACGGATGAAGCTGCCGATATCGGATGCCGCGCTGCTCACGACTTCCGTGATCTTGTCGTTGTTCACCACGGAAGCGATCTTGTCGTCGGGCGACATCTGAGCCTCCATCCGCCGGGTTCCACTGACACAACCCACGGTACGAGCGAGTGCTAACTATTGCAAGCACTTGCTAGCAGTGCTCAGAAAATCAGCTGCGCCACCGAATAGATGACGAGGCCGGCCAGCGATCCGACCACCGTGCCGTTGATCCGGATGAACTGCAGGTCACGGCCCACGTGCAGTTCGATACGACGGCTGGCCTCGTCGGCGTCCCAGCGCTCGATCGTCTCGGTGATGATCGCTGTGATCTCCGTCCCATACTGCGAAACCAGGTGCTGAGCAGCGCGGATGATCCAGCCGTCCACCTTGTCGCGCAGGTCGGCGTCGTCACGCAACGACTCCCCTACCCGCACCACGGAGTCCGCGATCCGGGTGCGCAGCGCCGACGACGGGTCGTCCACCGATTCCAGCACGATGCGCTTGGCGGCACTCCACGCCGTCTCGGCCGCCTTGGTGACCTCGTCGCGCGCCATGATCTGCTCTTTGACCTTCTCGGCGCGCGCGATGGTGGCCTGGTCGTACTGCAGGTCGTCGGCGAATTCGAACAGGAACTTCGTGGCCGAGCGGCGCAGCTCGTGATTGGGGTCGCGGCGCACCTTGTCGGTGAAGTCCATGAGCTCGCGGTGGATGCGGTCGCCCACCAGGTGGTCCACCCAGCGCGGCGACCAGGTGGGCGAATCACGCTCGATGACCCGCTCGATCACCTCGCCGGCGTTCAGCGACCACTGGAACGCCCGGTCGGCCAACAGTTGCAGCAGCGCTTCCTGGCGCTGCTCGGCGAGCAGGCCGGACAGCACCCGGCCCACCGGCGGTCCCCACTGCGGCTCGGCGATGCGTTTGACGATCATTCGGTCCAGGACGTGCTGGACGTCCTCGTCTCGCAGCATCTCGACCAGCACCCGCAGCACGGTCGACGCCTCCGCGGCCACCCGCTCGGCGTGGCTGTACTCGCACAGCCATTTGCCCACCCGGCCGGCGATCTCGGCATCGCGCAGCTTCGTCGCCACCACCTCGGCGGACATGAAGTTCTCCCGGACGAAGGTGCCCAACCCCTCGCCGAGCTGGTCCTTCTTGCGCTTGATGATCGCGGTGTGCGGGATGGGGATGCCCAGCGGATGCTTGAACAGCGCGGTCACCGCGAACCAGTCGGCCAGCGCGCCGACCATCCCGGCTTCGGCGGCGGCCCGGACGTAACCCACCCAGTTGCCGGCGCCGCGAGATTGGGCCCACGCACATGCGAGGAAGATCACCGTCGCGCCGATCAGAAACCCGAGTGCGACGGCCTTCATCCGCCGCAGCGCGCGGCGGCGTTCACGGTCGGCCTTCGCATCCGGTCCGGCGTCTGCCGCCGTCATCGCCGCAGCAAAACTGGCCGTCAGCGACGGCGGGCCCGGGGCTGGTCTGTGCGCCACCCCTCCATCATCCGCTAACGCGCCGCCGACGCGCCGCGGCGATCGACCGAGGGCACCGAATCACCGTATTATCAAGATGACCTAGTGAACGGATATTCACGACAGTGCCACAGCAGAGCTCGGCGGCAGCGGTAAAAACCGACGGCCGCAAACGACGCTGGCATCAGCACAAGGTTGACCGTCGTAATGAGCTCGTGGACGGCACCCTGGAAGCGATTCGCCAGCGGGGCAGCAACGTCAGCATGGACGAGATCGCTGCCGAGATCGGCGTGTCCAAAACCGTGCTTTACCGCTACTTCGTCGACAAGAACGACCTCACCACCGCGGTGATGATGCGATTCGCCCAGACCACGCTGATCCCGAACATGGCGGCCGCCCTGTCCTCGACGTCCGACGGCTATGCGCTGGTGCGCGAGATCATCCGGGTCTACGTCGACACCGTCGCCGCCGAGCCGGAGACCTACCGGTTCGTCATGTCGAACAATTCGGCCAGCCGGACGAAGGCCATCGCCGACTCCGAGCAGATCATCGCCCGCATGCTGGCGGTGATGCTGCGCCGCCGCATGCAGTTGAACGGTATGGACACCCAGGGCGTGGAATCGTGGGCGTTCATGATCGTCGGCGGCGTCCAGCTGTCCACCCACTCCTGGATGTCCAACCCGCGGATCACCACCGACGAACTGATCGACTATCTGACGATGCTGTCCTGGAGCGCGCTGTGCGGGATCGTCGAGGTCGGTGGATCGTTGGAGAAGTTCAACTCGCAGGCGCATCCGTCGCCCACATTGCCCGCGTAGCTGTTTGACTGGCCGGGTGACTTTCCGAGGGCGAACGCGAGCCAGGCACGGGCGAGGACCGCAACGGGCGGGAGCCCGGCCGTGACGACCAGTGACACCGACCTCCCGGCGCTGTGGACCCACGAGCCGCACACCCATCTGGAATTCAAGCCCGGCTCCTCGGTCACCGGGATCGACCCGGACGCCACACCGGGATTCGTCGGCTCCAAACGCGACGCCCCCGTGCTGCAGGCCGAGCGCAATATCCGCTTCGCCGAGTTGCAGGAGATGCTGTACGCCAACAGCCGCGCCGGCGATACCCGATCACTGCTGCTGGTGCTGCAGGGCATGGATACCGCGGGCAAGGGCGGCATCGTCAAACATGTTGTAGGAGCAGGCAATCCGCAGGGAATCGACTACGCCAGCTTCGGTAAACCCACGGAGGAGGAGCTGGCCCACCACTATCTGTGGCGGATCCGCAACGCCCTGCCCGCGGCCGGCCACATCGGGGTGTTCGACCGTTCACACTACGAGGACGTGCTGATCGTGCGCGTCCACAACCTGGTCCCGCCCGAGGTGTGGGGTGCGCGCTACGACGAGATCAACGCGTTCGAGAAGGAACTCGTCGAGGGCGGCACGAAGATCGTGAAGGTGGCGATGTTCGTCTCGCTGGACGAGCAGAAGAAGCGCCTGGCCGAGCGACTGGAACGGCCCGACAAGTTCTGGAAGTACAACCCTGCCGATATCGACGAGCGGCTGCTGTGGCCCAAATACCAGGAGGCCTATCAGGTGATGCTGGACCGCACGTCGACCGACTATGCGCCCTGGCATGTGATTCCGTGCAACCGCAAGTGGTACAGCCGGCTGGCCATCCTGGAGCTGCTCATCGAGGCGCTCAAGGAGTTCAACTTCGCCTGGCCGCCACCGGACTTCGACGTGAAGACCGAGAAGAAGCGGTTGGCGCGGGCCTAGGTTCGCCGAGACCACGGAAAATGACGAGAATCGACACGAACCTCGTCAGAAACCGTGGTGTCGGCCCCTTCTGGTGAGCAGCCTTACTTGGCCAGCGTGAACTGGCCGATGTTGGTGATCCCGCGGCGGAAGAAGTCCGCGCAACCGGTCAGGTACTTCATGAAGCGGTCGTAGACCTCCTGGCCCTGCAGGGCGATGGCCTCGTCCTTCTTGGCCTCCAGGTTGGCGGCCCACATGTCCAGCGTGCGGGCGTAGTGCGGCTGCAGCAGGTGAGTGCGCTTGAGCTCGAACCCGGAGTCGGCGGCCAGCTTCTCGATATCCTCGACGGCAGGCAGCTGCCCACCCGGGAAGATCTCCGCGGCGATGAACCGCATGAACTTCAGATCGCTGATGGTCAGCTTGATGTTGTTCTCGCGGAAGAACTGTTGCGTGTGGGCGAGGATGGTGTGCAGCAGCATGACGCCGTCGTCGGGCAGGATGCTGTAGGCCCGCTCGAAGAACACCGGGTAGCGCTCCTGCTTGAAGGCCTCGAACGCGCCGATCGACACGATGCGGTCGACGGGCTCGTTGAACTCTTCCCAGCCCTGCAGCCGGATCTCGACGTTGCGCTTGGTCTCGATCTTTGCCAGCCGCTTGCGGGCGTAGTCGGACTGTTCCTTGCTCAGGGTGATGCCGATGACGTTGACGTCGTAGTTGGTCAGCGCCCGCTCCAGCGCGCCGCCCCAGCCACAGCCGACGTCGAGCAGTGTCATGCCGGGCTCCAAGCCCAGCTTGCCCAGCGCCAGGTCGAACTTCGCGTTCTGCGATTCCTCGAGGTTCATATCCTCGCGCTCGTAGTAACCACAGGTGTAGCCCATGGTCGGTCCGAGGAAGAGGGCATAGAACTCATTCGAGATGTCGTAGATCGACTGCGACTCCTCGTAGTACGGCGCAAGATCGGACTCGACGTTTGACATGCGAAAAATAACCTCGTTTGTTGATTTGGCGGCCGCGGCCCGGATACCCCCCGAAGGCATTTTCGAACCGTACGCGACGATGGTACCCCATATTAGCTAGGCTAAATGTTTCCCAGCGCTAGTACGTGTAGAAGCCCTGACCGGATTTCTTCCCCAACTGCCCCGCCTCCACCATGCGTAGCAGCAGCGGCGGCGGACCGTAGAGCGGCTCCTTGAACTCCTCGTACATCTTGTCGGCGATCAGCTTCAGCGTGTCGAGGCCGACCAGGTCCGAGAGCCGCAGCGGACCCATGGGGTGCGACAACCCTGCGACCACGGCCTTGTCGACGTCTTCGATGGTGGCGAATCCGGCCTCCACCATCCGGATGGCGGCGAGCAGATACGGCACCAGCAGCGCGTTGACCACGAAGCCGGACCGGTCCGAGCAGCGCACGACCTGCTTACCCAGCACTTTGCCAGCGAATTCTTCGGTGCGCTTGAGCGCGTCGTCCGAGGTGACCAGGGTCGAGATGAGCTCGACCAGGGGAAGCACCGGCACCGGATTGAAGAAGTGCAAGCCCAGCACCCGCTGCGGATTCTTGGTCGCCGCTGCGATCTTCATGATCGGAATGCTGGAGGTGTTCGACGCCAGGACCGCGTCCGGGTCGGTCACGATCTCGTCAACCTCGGCGAAGACCTTCGCCTTGACCTTGTCGTCCTCGACGATCGCCTCGATCACCAGCTGCCGATCGGCGAAATCCGCCAGGTTCGTGGTGAAGGTCAACCGGCCGAGCGCGGCGTCACGGTCCTCCGCGCTGAGCTTGCCCTTGGCGGCGGCGCGGTCCAGCGACGCGGTGATGCGGGCCTTGCCCGCGTCCAGGAATTCGGCAGCAGGTTCGTAGACGACGACCTGCGCGCCGGCCTTGGCGCATACCTCGGCGATACCGCCGCCCATCTGCCCGGCGCCGATCACGCCCACGCGTTCGATACTCACTTGCTCTCCTCAGACTCCCGATACGGCGTCAGGCCCCGCCCGCGGTGGCGGACGGGGCCTGACGCTATCAACTCAGTAACTCGGCGCCGAGTGGCACCGAAGGATCAGTGGCTCAGGTCGTCGGTTTCACTTCGCTTCGCTCAGTGGAACTGACCCTCTTCGGTGGAACCGGCCAGCGCGGTGGTCGAGCTGGTCGGGTCGACCGTGGTGGCGATCCGGTCGAAGTAGCCGGCGCCGACCTCGCGCTGGTGCTTGGTGGCGGTGTAGCCACGCTCCTCCGCGGCGAACTCGCGCTCCTGCAGCTCGACGTAGGCGCTCATCTGGTTGCGGGCGTAGCCGTGGGCCAGATCGAACATCGAGTAGTTCAGGGCGTGGAAGCCGGCCAGCGTGATGAACTGGAACTTGAAGCCCATCGCGCCGAGCTCCTTCTGGAACTTCGCGATCGTCGAGTCGTCCAGGTGCTGCTTCCAGTTGAACGACGGCGAGCAGTTGTAGGACAGCATCTGGTCCGGGAACTCGCTCTTGACGCCCTCGGCGAACTTCTTGGCCAGCTCCAGATCCGGGGTACCGGTCTCCATCCAGATGAGGTCGGCGTACGGCGCGTAGGCCTTGGCACGCGCGATGCACGGCTCCAGGCCGTTCTGCACCCGGTAGAAGCCCTCGTTGGTGCGCTCACCGGTGATGAACGGGCGGTCGCGCTCGTCCACATCGGAGGTGATCAGCGTGGCGGCCTCGGCGTCGGTGCGGGCGATGACCAAGGTAGGAACGTCAGCCACGTCAGCCGCGAGCCGGGCAGACGTCAACGTACGGATGTGCTGCTGGGTCGGGATGAGCACCTTGCCACCGAGGTGGCCGCACTTCTTCTCCGACGCGAGCTGGTCTTCCCAGTGCGAACCGGCCACGCCGGCGGCGATCATCGCCTTCTGCAGCTCGTAGACGTTCAGCGCGCCGCCGAAGCCGGCCTCGCCGTCGGCGACGATCGGGGCGAGCCAGTTCTCGACCGAGGTGTCACCCTCGACCTTGGCGATCTGGTCGGCGCGCAGCAGCGCGTTGTTGATGCGGCGCACGACCTGCGGCACCGAGTTGGCCGGGTAGAGGCTCTGGTCGGGGTAGGTGTGACCGCTCAGGTTGGCGTCACCGGCGACCTGCCAACCCGACAGGTAGATGGCCTTGAGGCCGGCCCGCACCTGCTGGACAGCCTGGTTGCCGGTCAGCGCACCGAGGGCGTTGACGAAGTCCATGTTGTGCAGCTGGTCCCACAGCACCTCGGCGCCGCGGCGGGCGAGGGTGTTCTCCTCGACGACGTGGCCCTGCAGCGCGACGACGTCGGCCGGGGTGTAGGTACGGGTGATGCCCTTCCAGCGGGGGTTGTGGTCCCAATCGTGCTGGATCTGTTCCGGGCTCTTCGGCGTGCCAACGGTGGACATGGCTCTCCTTAACGGGTTAACAGGTTGCGACTGTCGCTGCGGCCCATCAACCCTCAGGTTGTTAATGCCACCGCGGCCTCGCGGGGTGTGCTAATCCGAGGATGCCCTACTGCATATGTGCAGGTCCACCCGTTTCAGTTGCCAATTTTGGCTAACGCCCCGCGTTAAGTTGCGAAGATTGCGAAGATCGCGAACGGCTTAACCGGTTCAGAATCTACCCACCGGTAGCCAATTGCCGCTGGTCAGTACGCCCGTACTGTTAAACGGCGGACCATCAGCGAGCGAACAACGCGGCGACGGCTTTGGTCTCCTCGCCCACCGCATATGTGAGCGTTGTAACAGTCCGGTCCGTCAGCTCCGGGCCGAATTTTTCCGTCGATCCGGGCGGATACACGTGCACCATGATGTCCAGGTCGTCGCCCAGTGCCACCGCCGAGTCGTGCTCGATGGTCACCCGTAGCGGCGCGGAGAGCAGTTCCGGAGTGGTCTCCAGGTAGTCCTCGACCACGCTCCAATAGACCGAGTTGTTCATGTGGTCGAACAGGTCGATATCGGTGACGCGCACCGGGTAGCGCCGGATGGCGACCGCGTCCTCGCGGGCTCCCCCCTTGAGGTACCCCTTCCACCGCAGCCGGTCCACGTCCGTCGTCCGTCGCAGCCCGGCGAGGAAGTCATCGGAGATGCGGCCCGGACTCTGGGTCTCGCGGCTGAAGCAGATCCAGAACGCTTCCGACTCGATGAGGCCTGACCGCCTACCTTCTATGCGCACCCGCATCTCACACCAGCGCGTCGACGTCCCCGAACACCACCGGCGCAACCGCAGGATGTCGGGGAACTCGATGGGCTCGACGATGTCGATCATCGTGCGGCGCACGATCCACGCCGGGTGCACGTCCTCATAACCCATCTGCCGCAGCTGGTCCTGGCCGACGTCCTGGATGTGGCGGGTGGCACCGTCGAAACGCAGCCGGCCGTCGCGGTCCACATCGGCCATTCGCAGCGACCACGAGGTATCGAACACGTCGGGGTGGCCGTCGGGCACGGGCATCATCGTCTTGGCCAAACCACTCATGTCTTCCATATTGGTCTGCGAACAATGCAAAGCCAATCTTTGCAATGGTCACTACCCTGGACGAGTGGCCAAGACGTTCGTCGGATCAAGGGTCCGCCAACTAAGAAACGAACGCGGTTTCAGCCAGGCATCGCTGGCCCAGATGCTGGAGATCTCGCCGAGTTACCTCAACCAGATCGAACACGACGTGCGGCCCCTCACGGTCGCCGTGCTGCTGCGGATCACCGAGGTGTTCGGGGTGGACGCCACCTTCTTCGCGTCCCAGGACGACACCCGGCTGGTCGCCGAACTGCGCGAGGTCACCATGGACCGCGATGTCGACATCGACATCGACGCCGCCGAGATCGCCGATCTGGTGGCCACCCATCCCGCGATCGCCCGCGCCATGGTCAACCTGCACCAGCGCTACCGGTTGACGACGACGCAGCTGGCCGCGGCCACCGAGGACAGGTTCGGGGTGAACGTCGGAGGCAGCGGCTCCGGGTCGGGGTCCATCACCATGCCCCACGAAGAGGTGCGCGACTACTTCTACCAGCGGCAGAACTATCTACACGAGCTCGACACCGCCGCGGAGGACCTGACCATCCGGATGCGGATGAACCGGGCCGATCTGGCCGGTGAGCTGTCGGCGCGGCTGACCGCCGTGCACGGGGTGCACATCGTCAAGCGGCAGAACATGGGCGAGACCGTGCTGCACCGCTTCGATCCCGCCACCCGCACGCTGGAGATCGGCAGCCACCTGGCCAGTGGGCAGTACGTCTTCAAGCTCGCCGCCGAACTGGGTTACCTGGAGTTCGGCGACCTCATCGACAAGCTCGTCGACGAGGGCAAGTTCACCAGCGACGAGTCCCGCACGCTGGCCCGGCTGGGCCTGGCCAACTATTTCGCGGCGGCCACCGTGCTGCCGTACCAGCAGTTCCACGCCGTGGCCGAGGAGTTCCGCTACGACGTCGAGCGGTTGTCGGCGTACTACGCGGTGTCCTACGAGACCATCGCGCACCGGCTGTCCACCTTGCAGCGGCCGTCCATGCGCGGCGTGCCGCTGTCGTTCGTGCGCGTCGACCGGGCCGGCAACATGTCGAAACGCCAGTCCGCGACCGGTTTTCATTTCTCGTCCTCGGGTGGCACCTGCCCGCTGTGGAACGTGTACGAGACGTTCGCCAACCCGGGCAAGATCCTTGTGCAGATCGCCCAGATGCCCGACGGCCGGCAGTACATGTGGGTGGCGCGCACGGTCGAGCGCCGCGCGTCGCGCTATGGTCAGCCGGGTAAGACGTTCGCGATCGGTTTGGGCTGTGAACTCCGTCATGCGCACCGACTGGTCTACTCCGAAGGGCTGGAACTGACCGGTGACCCCAACGTCGCAGCGATTCCGATCGGCGCCGGGTGCCGGGTGTGCGAGCGTGACAACTGCCCCCAGCGCGCGTTCCCCGCACTCGGCCGCGCCCTCGACCTCGACGAGCACCGCAGCACGGTGTCTCCTTACCTGGTGAAGCAGACATGACCGGTTCCGAGCTGACACCGCCCGAGTCCTCCCCCGCTCCGATGCCCGCCCGAATCCCACCCGGCGGATTCCGGGAACTCGGCCCGGTCAACTGGGTGATCGCGAAGGCCGGTGCACGCGGAATCCGGGCACCGAAGTTCCACCTGTTCAACGTGCTCGGCCAGCACCGGTTGCTGTTCCTGGCCTGGCTGCCGTTCTCCGGGTATCTGCTCTACGCCGGCAAGTTGTCCCGCCAGGACGCCGAGGTGGTCATCCTGCGGGTGGGGCATCTACGCGACAGCGAGTACGAGTTGCAGCAGCACCGCAGGCTGGCGCGCAGCCGCGGTCTGGATGCCGCCACGCAAGCCGCGATCTTCGAGGGCCCGGACGCCGACGGGCTCACCGCCCGGCAGCGGGTGCTGGTCACCGCGACCGACGAGTTCGTGATCACCCGGTCCATGTCCACCGAGACGTGGACCGCGTTGGCCAAGCTGTACAACCGCGCCCAGATCATCGAATTCTGCACGCTCGCAGGGCAATACGATGCGCTGGCAGCGACCATGGCGACGCTGCGGATCCCGCTGGACTTCCCGGACTAGCTAGAGGATCCGGCGGGCAGGAGCGCAGCGACCCGGGGTTATAGATACGTAACCCCGAGCACCGCGATCGTCATCAACACCGGGGCGATCGGCAGCGCCCAGAGGAACGCCGTCCGCACCTGCTGCTTGCGTCGGTACGCCCGCAGGCCCATCACCCCGATGCCGGCCGACAGGCCGATGATCACCACCGAGACGATCAGCACCCAGAAACTCACGTCACTGGTGTTGATCGCCGCGGTGATGGCGAGCAGCCACAGGACGTGGCCGATCACCAGCCCGCCGATGGCGGCGACTACCCTCTCGCGCACCGGCGATCAGAAGTTGATCATGTGGCCGGTAAGGCCGTGGAAGCACTCCTGCAGCGCCTCCGACAGGGTCGGATGCGTGTGCACGTTGCGGGCCAGCTCGTTGGCGGTCAGATCCCACTTCTGCGCCAGCGTCAGCTCGGGCAGCAGCTCGGAGACGTCGGGGCCGATGAGGTGGCCACCGAGCAGCTCGAGGTGTTTCTTGTCGGCGACCAGTTTGACGAAGCCGGTCGGGTCGGCCAGGCCGTGCGCCTTGCCGTTGGCGGTGAACGGGAACTTCGCGACGACGACGTCATAGCCCTCGTCACGGGCTTGCTGCTCGGTGAGCCCGAAGCTGGCCACCTGCGGCTGACAGAAGGTGGCCCGCGGCATCATCCGGTAGTCCCCGAAGGCCAGCGTCTCGGCACCTGCGATCGTCTCGGCGGCGACCACACCCATCGCCTCGGCGACATGGGCCAGCTGCAACTTCGCGGTCACGTCACCGATGGCGTAGATGTGGCCCACGTTGGTGCGCATGTAGTCGTCGATGGCGATGGCCTTGCGCTCGGTCAGCGCGACACCGGTGTTCTCCAGGCCGAAACCCTCGACATTCGGCCCGAAACCGATGGCCTGCAGCACCTTGTCGGCCTTGAGCTCCTCGCTCTTGCCGTCCTTGCTGACCGCGACGGTGACCGTCGAGCCGTCATCGGTGATGGACTCGACCTTGGTGCCGGTGAGGATCTTCACGCCGAGCTTCTTGTACTGCTTCTCGATCTCCTTGGACACCTCGGCGTCCTCGTTGGGCAGCGCCCGCGGCAGGAATTCGACGATGGTGACGTCGACGCCGTAGTTCTTCAAGACGTAGGCGAACTCCATGCCGATGGCACCGGCGCCGGCGATGATGATCGAGCCGGGCAGCTCCCGCGAGAGGATCTGGCTCTCGTAGGTGACGACGTTCTCGCTCAGCGAGGTCCCCGGGACCAGCCGGGTGGACGACCCGGTCGCGATGATCGCGTTGTCGAAGGTGACCGTCTCGGTCCCGCCCTCGTTGAGGTCGACAACCACGGTGTGGGCGTCGGTGAACTTGCCGTAACCGTGGATCTCGGTGATCTTGTTCTTCTTCATCAGGAAGTGCACACCGGCGACGCGGCCGTCGGCAACCTTACGACTGCGGTCGAAGGCGGCGCCGTAGTCGAAGCTCACCTCCCCGCTGATACCGAAGGTCTTGGCTTCCTTGCTGAAGATGTGGGCCAGTTCGGCATTGCGCAGCAGCGCCTTGGACGGAATGCACCCGACGTTCAGGCACACGCCACCCCAGTACTTCGGTTCGACGATGGCGGTGTTCAGGCCGAGTTGGGCAGCGCGGATGGCCGCGACGTATCCGCCGGGGCCAGCTCCGAGTACGACGACGTCATAGTGGGTCACGCCATCACCCTATCGGGGCGGCGTCCCGGTCGGCACGAGACCGACCCCGGTTCTGCGAAGTCGCTCCCATCCGCACCTGAACCAGCTACGAATGCTGCGGGAGGGGATTTTCCGGGGGATGCTTATCTGGTTCAAAGAGGTGATCGGCGGGTATCCCAGAACGCACGCAAGCGAAAGGCCGATGGCCCATGCCCGAACAACTCAAACCTCATTTCGAAGACGTACAGGCACACTACGACCTGTCCGACGATTTCTTCCGGCTCTTCCAGGACTCCACCCAAACGTATAGCTGTGCTTATTTCGAGCGCGACGATATGACCCTGGAAGAAGCCCAGCTGGCCAAGATCGACCTGTCGCTGGGCAAGCTGGGTCTACAGCCCGGTATGACGCTGCTGGACATCGGCTGCGGGTGGGGCGCCACGGCACGGCGCGCGGTGGAGAAATACGACGTCAACGTCATCGGACTGACGTTGTCGAAGAACCAGGCCGCGCACGTCCAGCGCAGCTTCGATGCCATGGACACCGAACGGACCCGACGGGTGCTGCTGCAGGGCTGGGAGCAGTTCGACGAACCCGTGGACCGGATCGTCTCCATCGGCGCCTTCGAGCACTTCGGACACGACCGGTACGCGGAGTTCTTCGCGAAGACCTACCGGATCCTGCCGTCCGACGGCGTGATGATGCTGCACTCCATCTGCGGTATCCACCCCGCGGACGCGAAGAAGCTGGGCATTTCGCTCACCTTCGAGCTGGCCCGGTTCATCAAGTTCATCCTCACCGAGATCTTCCCCGGTGGCCGGTTGCCGTCGGTGCCGATGGTCGAGGAGCACGCCACCGCCGCCGGGTACAAGGTCACCCGGGTGCAGTCGCTGCAGCCGCACTACGCCAAGACGCTCGACATCTGGGCCGCGAATCTGGAGGCGAACCGGGACGAGGCCATCGCCATCCAGTCTCAAGAGGTCTACGACCGCTACATGAAGTACCTGACCGGTTGTGCGGATCTGTTCCGCAACCGCCAGGTCGACGTGGATCAGTTCACGCTGGAGAAGTAGCTCCCGGCATCGGACAGGCGTCGGCGGCTTCGGCCACGATCCGGGTCCGGTCATCGGCGGGGCGCACCCCCTCGGCGTATCGCGCGCCGGTGATCGGCGCCTGCCGGTCCAGCTCGGTGTTCTCCTCGTCGGTGAAGACCCGGCCGCGGGACAGGAAACGCATCCCTTCGGGGGATTCCAGGCTGAACCCGCCACCGCGGCCGGGTACCACATCGATGATCAGCTGGGTGTGCTGCCAGGCCTCGAACTGCGGCCCGGAGATCCACACCGGCACGCCGTCCCCGACGTCCAGCACACCCAGCAGGATGTCGCGATCGCCCACTACGAAATCACCGGCCGGGTAACACATCGGCGACGAGCCGTCGCAACAGCCGCCGGACTGGTGAAACATCAACGCGCCGTGGCGTTTCTGCAGTGTGGCGAGCAGATCGGCGGCCTCGGTGGTGATCAACGCTCGGCTGGTCATGTACCCACGCTACGCCCACGGTAGAAAGGTCACATGAGTTCTGGAACAGATCCCGTCGCTTCGCTCGCCCCGGACCTCAACCTTTGGCTAGAGGACATCACCGGCGACGACGCGCTGGCCTGGGTGCGTGCCCACAACGAGCCGACGCTGGCCGCGCTGGCCGGTGAGCAGTTCGAGGCGATGCGAGCCGAGGCGCTGGAAGTCCTCGACACCGACGCCCGTATCCCGTACGTGCGCCGCCGTGGCGAGCACCTCTACAACTTCTGGCGCGATGAGGCCAACCCGCGCGGACTGTGGCGGCGCACCACATTGGAGTCCTACCGCACCGAAGCGCCGGTGTGGGATGTCGTCATCGACCTCGATGAACTTGCCCGCGCCGACGACGAGAACTGGGTGTGGGCGGGCGCCGAGGTGATCGAGCCCGACCATTCACGCGCGCTGATCAGCTTGTCCCGTGGCGGCGCCGACGCCGTGGTGGTTCGTGAATTCGACATGTTCACAAGGGAATTCGTCAGCGCTGAACTCGGCGGGTTCGAACTACCTGAGGCCAAGACCCATATCTCCTGGGCGGACCCGGATACGGTGCTGGTCGGCACGGATTTCGGCGAAGGCTCGCTGACCGACTCCGGCTACGCCCGGCTGGTCAAACGGTGGCAGCGTGGTCAGGATCTGGCCGACGCCCCGACGGTATACGCCGGAGAGCGCACCGACGTGATCGTCGTCGCATCGGTGGACCGGACACCGGGCTTCGAGCGGACGCTGATCAGCCGGGCGGTGGATTTCTTCAACGACGAGATCTATGAGCTTCGCGGCGCCGAGCTGATCCCGATCGACGCGCCCACCGACGCGACGGTGTCCGTGCACCGGGACTGGTTGCTGATCGAACTGCGCACCGACTGGAAGGGCCATGCCGCCGGCTCACTGCTGGCCGCCGATTACCGCGAATTCCTCGACGGCACAGCAGATATCGCCGTGGTGTTCACACCCGACCAGCACACCTGCCTGCACCAGTACTCCTGGACCCGCGACAAACTCGTCGTGGTCACGCTCGCCGATGTCGCCAGCCGCGTGCAGATCCTCACCCCGGGCGACTGGAAAGCCGCCGACGTCCCCGGACTTCCGGACAACACCAATATCGTGATCGCCGGAGCCGATCCGTACGGTGACGAGATCTTCCTGGACTCAAGCGGATTCACCACGCCGTCGCGGTTGCTGCTCGGATCCCACGATGGCGCGTTCGGCGAGATCAAGCGGGCGCCCGCCTTCTTCGACGCCGACGGCATCGAGGTGAGCCAGCATTTCGCGGTGTCCGCCGACGGCACCCGGGTCCCCTACTTCGTGGTGGGGCGGCCGGGCGCCACCGGCCCGACCCTGCTGGGCGGGTACGGCGGATTCGAGGTGTCGCGCACCCCCGCCTACGACGGTGTGCTGGGCCGGCTGTGGCTGGCCCGCGGTGGCACCTACGTGCTGGCCAACATTCGCGGCGGTGGCGAATACGGGCCGGGCTGGCACACCCAGGCGATGCGGGCCGGCCGCCACCTCGTCGACGAGGACTTCGCGGCCGTGGCGCGCGACCTGGTCGCCCGCGGGATCACCACGGTGCCCCACCTGGGCGCCCAGGGCGGCAGCAACGGCGGACTGCTGATGGGCATCATGCTGACGCGCTACCCCGAGCTGTTCGGCGCGCTGGTGTGCAGCGTTCCGCTGCTGGACATGAAGCGCTTCCATCTGCTGCTGGCCGGCGCGTCGTGGGTCGCCGAGTACGGCAACCCGGACGACCCCGCCGACTGGGAGTTCATCTCCAAATACTCTCCGTACCAGAATATTTCGGCAGACCGCAGCTATCCGCCGATCCTGATCACCACCTCCACCCGCGATGACCGGGTGCACCCCGGGCATGCCCGGAAGATGACCGCCGCACTGGAGGCAGCGGGCCACCCGGTGAGCTACTACGAGAACATCGAGGGCGGGCACGGCGGCGCGGCCGACAACTCGCAGGCGGCGTTCCGGGCGGCGCTGATCTACTCCTACCTGTGGCGGACGCTCAGCTGATCTGGATCACGGTCACCTTGGTGGGTCCCGCACTCGTCGAGGCGGACGCGACGACGTAGCTGCCGTCGGCGCTGATCCGCGCGGGGTTCACCGGCGTCCCGGCCAGCACGGCCGTGGTACCGATCTGCGCGCCGGTGACGGTGTTGAGGATCGCCACCGCGGTGGTGCCGCTCGCGGCCGCGGTCACGACCACCCGGGTGCCGTCCGCGCTGAGCTGAGGCTGCCCGGCGGCGCTGCCGGCCAGCGTGAGGCTGTCGCCGACCTGTGCGCCGGTGAGTGCGTCGCGCACCGACACCGTCGTCACGCCGGCGGTCACCGAGGTCACCACCACCCTGGTCCCGTCGGAATTCAACTGCATCCCGGCGGGTTGGTCGGCCGTACTGCCGACGGCGGATACCTGTGTCCCCGTGGCCGTGTCGATGACGATGGCACTCGTGGTGAACTGGCCGTCACCGTTGTCGGTGTTGGCGACGATCAGCACGCGTGCCCCGTCGCTGCTCGACTGCGCCGTCGACACCAAGCCGGAGCCGGCGACCCAGCCGCCGTCGAGGCTCAGCGTGCTGCCCACCTGGGTGCCCGCGGTGAGGTCGATCACCATCACCCTGGTCGTCGACTGGTCGGCCGCCTGGGCCACCAGCACCGCCCGGGTGCCGGCCGAGTTGAGTACCAGCCGGTCGTAGGAACTCTTCGAATCCCCTGAACCGGAAGGCCATCCGCTGGTCTGGATCACCGAACCCACCTGCGCACCGGTGGTCATGTTGACCACCACCAGGCCGGCCCGGAAGACGTCGGTCTGCGAGCTGCCGTCGATTCCCTGCGAGGTCAGCACCGCCCGGCTGCCATCGGCGCTGAACTGGGCCCGTGCCACCGGTGCGTAGGACGAGACCGTGAAACCGGCCCCGATCTGGCTGCCGCCGGCGTTGTACACCGAGACCTTGTAGCTCAGGCCGGTGTCGCTGGTCTGCACGAAATCGGTGACGACGATCTTGGAACCATCGGCGTTGAGAGTGGCCAGGGTGGAGCTGTTGTAGGTCGTCGCGGACGCAGCGGCCCGGGTGAGCGGCGCACCGATCGTGGCGCCCGTCGCCACGTTCACGACGGTGATGGTCGTGGCCGCGCTGACGCCGCCGATCTGCCCGCCGGTGACGACGGCGGCCCGGGATCCGTCGGCGCTGAACGACGAGGCCGCGGTACCCACGACCTGACCGGTGTCGTAGACGAGCGCGCCCGTCGCGGTGTTGATCAGGACCAGCCGGCCGGACGGTTTGGCGTCACCGGACAGTCCGGTGGTCGCCACGGCCACGCGGCTACCATCGGCATTCGTCTGGACTGCCGGGCCGACCGCCTTGTCCCCCAAGTAGTTCGAGGAGGTGTAGGTGGTGCCGACCTGTGCACCGGTCGCGACGTCGAGGATCGCGACCCGCACGTTCTTGGAGTAGTCGTCGCTGGTGGCGATGACCGCGCGGGTGCCGTCGGCGCTGAACGCCACGAAGCTCGGCGCGGTACCCGAGAGGGTGATGAAGTTCCCGACCTTGGCACCGGTGACGGTGTTGACGACCGAGAAGGCGACGACCCCGCCGGCGGCCGCCTTGGTGACCACGACGGCACGGGTGCCGTCGGCGCTGAAGTACGCGTCGTGGGCGACGCCGTTGACGGTGATGGTGCCCACGGTTGTCGCGGTCCGTGTCACCGGCGCGATGTCGACGGTGACGCTGATGGCCGTGGTGCCGCCGTATCCGTCCTTGACGGTGACCGTCAAGGTGTCTTGTCTGTCCGCGGCGGTGGCGCTGCCCGCCGCCGCCAGGAGTCGGGCCGCCTCGGTCGGGGTGTAGGTGAACGCACCGGTCGAGGCATTGACCGTGACGGTGCCCTTGCTGGTGGATGCGGGCGCGGTATAGGTCAGCGGGTCGCCGTCGGGGTCGGCACCCGACACCGTCCCGGTCACCACGCCGGTGGTCGCGTTGGGCGACCCGGTGGTCACCGAAAGGGTCGGTGCGCTGTTGGCGGGCTGGATGCTCACCGACACCGTGGTGGTGGCGGTGCCGCCGAATCCGTCGGTCACGGTGACGGTGAAGCTGTCGGCCTTGTCGGCCGTGGTCGCCGTCAGCGCGGCCGCCGCGTGTCGCGCCGCCGCCGTCGGGGTGTAGGTGAAGGTGCCGGTCGACGCGTCGATGGTGACGGTGCCCTTGGAAGTGCTTGCCGGAGAAGAGTATTGGAGTACGTCGCCGTTGGCGTCGGTGCCGGTCGCCTTACCGGTGACCACACCGGTCGAGGTGTCCGGGGCGCCCTTGGTCACCGTCACCGTCGGCGCGGTGTTGGCCGCCACGATGTTCACCGTCACCGTGACCGGCACACTGGCGCCGTACCCGTCGGTGACGGTCACGGTGAAGGTATCGGTCTTCTCGGTGGTCGCCGTGACCGACGCCGCCGCGTGCCGGGCCGCCGCGGTCGGGGTGAAGGTGAACGCACCCGTGGTGGCGTTGATCGTGACGGTGCCCTTGGAGGCACCCGCGGCGGCGTACTTCAGGGTGTCCCCGTTGGGGTCGGTGCCCGACACCGTGCCGGTCACCGCACCGGTGGTGGCGTTCGGCGTATTCGTCGTCACCGTCGCCGTGGGCGCGGTATTGACGGGCGCGATGCTCACCGACACCGTGGTGGTGACGGTGGCCCCGAAGCCGTCGGTCACCGTCACGGTGAAGCTGTCGGCCTTGGCGGCGGCGGTCGCCGTCGTCGACGATGCGGCATGGCGGGCCGCCGCGGTCGGGGTGTAGGTGAACGCACCCGTGCTGGCGTCAATGGTGATGGCGCCCTTGGTGGTTGATGCGGGCGCGGCGTAGGTCAGCGTGTCGGTGTCGGCATCCGTGCCGGTGACGGTGCCGGCCACCACACCTGTCGAGGTATCGGGTGAGCCCGTCGTCACCGACAGCGTCGGCGCGGTGTTGGCGGGCCGCACGGTCACCGAGAGGGTGATCGGGACGCTCGCGCCGTAACCGTCGGTCAACGTGACCGTGAAGCTGTCGGCTTTGTCGGCTGCGGTCGCCGTCGTCGAGGCCGCCGCGTGCCGGGCCGCCGCCGTCGGGGTGTAGGTGTACGCACCCGTCGACGCATTGATCGTGATGGTGCCCTTGCCGGTCGACGCGGGCGCGGAGTAGGTCAGCGTGTCGCTGTTGGCGTCGGTGCCGGTGACCTTGCCGGTCACCACGCCGGTCGTGGTGTTCGGCGTGCCCACCGTCGCCGTGGCCGTCGGTGCGGCGTTGGCGGGCTGAACGCTCACCGACACGGTGGTGGTGACACTCGCCCCGAAGCCGTCGGTCGCCGTCACGGTGAAGCTGTCGGCCTTGTCGGCGTCGGTCGCGGTCAGTGCGCTCGCCTTGTGCCGGGCGGCCGCCGTCGGGGTGTAGGTGAAGGCACCGGTGGTGGCATTGATGTTGATGCTGCCCTTGGACGTGCTGGTGGGTCCGGCGTATTTGAGGGTGTCGCCGTCGGCGTCCGTTCCGGCGACGGTCCCGGTGACCACACCCGTGGAGGTGTCGGGTGCACCCGTCGTCACCGACAAGGTCGGTGCGGTGTTGGCCAGCTGAATCGACACGGTGACCGTCATCGGCACACTGGCCCCGTACCCGTCGGTGACGGTGACCGTGAAACTGTCCGACTTGACGGCGGTGGTCGCGGTGGGAGAGGCCGCGGCGTGCCGCGCCGCATCCGTCGGGGTGTAGATGTACGCCCCGGTCGACGGGTCGATCGTGATGGTGCCCTTGCTGGTTGACGCGGGTGCGGAGTAGGTCAGCGTGTCACCGTTGGCGTCGGTGCCGGTGACCTTGCCGGTGACCACCCCGGTGGTGGAATTGGGCGAGCCCGTCGTCACCGACAGCGTCGGCGCGGTATTGGTGGCCACGATGTTCACCGTCACCGTGACCGGCACGCTGGCCCCGTAACCATCGGTGACCGTGACCGTGAAGCTGTCGGTCGCGTCGGTCCCGGAAACCGACGCCGCCGCGTGCCGGGCCGCCGCCGTCGGGGTGTAGGTGAAGGCACCGGTCGACGCGTCGATCGTGACCGTACCCTTGGAAGTGCTTGCCGGAGCCGAGTATTGGAGTACGTCACCATCGGCATCGACCCCCGAGACCGTCCCGGTCACCACACCGGTCGAAGAGTCCGGGGAACCCGTCGTCACCGACAGCGTCGGCGCGGTGTCGGCGGGCAGGATCGCCACCGTGACCGTGGTCGATGTGCCGGCACCGAGCTCGTCGGTCGCCGTCACGGTGAAGCTGTCGGTCTTGTCCGCGTCCGTCGCCGTCGGCGAAGCCGCCGCATGCCGGGCTGCCGCCGTCGGGGTGTAGGTGAAGGTGCCACCCACGATGGTCAGTGTGCCCTTGGGTGTGGTTGCCGGGCCGGTATAGGTCAGCGTATCGCCGTCGGCATCGGTGGCCGAGAGCGTGCCCGTCACCGCTCCCGAGGTCGGATTCTGTTCTGTGACAGTGGCAGTGAGATTCGTCGGCGCGGAGTTGGCCCTGTCCGGCGCGATCGCCACGGTGACGGCCACCGCGACGACGTTGCCTTTGCCGTCACTGACCATGACATTGAAGGTGTCTGATTTGTCCGCGGCCGGCGCCCCGGCGACGGCCGCGGCATGCCGCGCATCATTGGTCGGGGTGTAGGTGAATGTCCCCGTCGCCGCATTGACGCTCACCGCGCCTTTGACGGTGTTCGCGGGAGCGCTGTAGGTCAGCACATCGTTGTCGGGATCCGTGCCGGTCACCTTGCCGGTGACGACACCCGTCGCGGTGTCCGGCTGGTTCACCGACACGCCGACGGTGGGTGGCAGATTGTCCGCAAGGATGCTCACCACAACGTTTTTGGTGGCGGTACCTCCGTAGCCGTCGGTCACGGTCACCGTGACGGTGTCGCTCGCCGCCGGGTTACCTACCGCCGCATGGCGCGCCGCGGCGGTCGGGGTGTAGGTGAAGGCGCCGGTCTTGGCGTTCACCACCACCTTGCCGTTGGCCGTGGACGCACCGCTGTAGGTCAGCGCGTCGTTATCGGCATCGGTGGCCGAGATCTGGCCCGACACCACCCCGGTTGCCGAATTGGGCACGCCCACAGTGACATCGCCGATCACCGGATTGGCATTGGCCGGCGCGATCGCGACCTTCACGCTCTTGGTCAGCGTCCCGCCGTGCCCGTCGGTGACCGTCACGGTGAACGTCTCGGTCTTGACCGCGGCGAGCGCCCCGGTGGCGGCCGCCGCATGCCGTGCCGCATCCGACGCCGTGTAGGTGAACGACCCGTCCTGCGCGAAGGTCACCGTCCCCTTCTTCGGGGTGGCCGTGAAGGTCAATGCATCCGAATTGCCATCGGCCACACCAAGAGTGCCCGTCACCACACCCGTACCATCGGGCGCGTTCACCGTCGGTGACGCGTTCGCCGTCGGCACCGCGTTGATCGGCGATATCGATACCGTCACTGTCTTGGTGCTGACCCCACCGTGGGTGTCGGTGATGGTCACGAGGAACGAGTCGGACTTGTCCGCGGTGACACCGGTGGCGGCCGCGTGCCGCGCCGCGTCGGTCGGGGTGTAGGTGAACGCACCGGTGCTCGCGTTCAGGGTGACCGTGCCCTTGGACGTCCCCGGCGCCGCGGAATAGGACAGCGGGTCCTTTTCGGCATCAGCGCCCTTGACTGTCCCGGTGACGATTCCGGTGGTGGTATTCGGTTTCCCCACCGACACCGTGGCCGTGGGGGCAGCGTTGGAGGGAAGAATGTCCACCACAACGGTTTGTGACGCGGTGCCGCCATGGCCATCGGTGACCGTCAGCGTGATGGCCTCCGAGGTAACGCCGCCCCCTGCGGCGGCGTGCCGGGCCGCCGCGGTCGGGGTGTAGGTGAAGATGCCGGTCTTGGCGTTCACCACCACCTTGCCGTTGACCGTGGAAGTTCCTTTGTAGGTCAAGGTGTCGTTGTCGGCATCGGTGGCCGAGATCTGGCCCGACACCACGCCTTTGGTGTTCGGCGACCCCGCGGTCACGGTGGAGATCTCCGGATTCGCATCGGCCGGCGCGATCGCGACCTTCACGTTCCTGGTCACCGTCCCACCGTGACCGTCGGTGACCGTCACCGCGAAGGTCTCGGTCGTCACCCATCCGTTCGCGCCGGGCACCGCCGCAGCGTGCCGCGCCGCATCCGAGGCGGTATAGGTGAACGACCCATCTTGGGCGAACGTCACCGTCCCCTTCTTCGGGGCCGCCTTGAACGTCAAGCCATCCGAATCACCATCGGCCACACCGAGGCTGCCCGTCACCACACCCGAACCGTCCGGGGCGTTCACCGTCGGCGATGCCGTCGGCGCCGCGTTGATCGGCTTCACCGCGACGGTGACGAGTTTGTCCGCCGTCCCGCCGAACCCGTCGGACACGGTGATGGTGAACGTGTCGGTCTTGTCCGCCGTCGTCGCCCCGGTCACCGCGGCGGCATGCCGGATGGCGACCGTCGGGGTGTAGGTGAAGGCGCCCGTCGTCGCGTTGACCACCACGGTGCCACCCTTGGTGCTGGTCGCCGGCGCCGAATAGGTCAACGCGTCCTTGTCGGCATCGGCGCCTTTGACCGAACCGGTGACGACTCCGGTGGTGGCATTCGGCGTTCCCACGGTGGGCGTGCCCAGCGTCGGACTGTGGTTGTCGGTCGCGGCGGTCGCCAGTGCCAGGGCGGCTTTCGCCGTGGTCTCGGCTTCGGCCTCGGTGTCCGCACCGTCGTCGGCACCGAACTCACGCCGGGAGGCCGCCGCGGCCACCCACAGCAACGGCGAGTTGACCAGGGGGCCCGCCGGTACGCCACCCAACAGCGACGAATCCACCACCGCCCCCGAGACCACCCCGACCGACTCCGCCACCACCGCAGCGGCCGGTGCCACCTGCGCCGCCGGCGCGGCGGTCGACGGGGCTGTCGCGCTCACCGCGACCGGCGTCGTCTGCACACTCTTCGCCGGGGTGGCGTCATCGTCGTCTTCGTGACGGACCGGCCGCGACGTCACCGACGATCTGGGCGCGTCGGCGGTCTCCCGCTTCGGCTCTGCAGCGGGCGGCTTCTTGCGCTTGTGCGATGTGCCCGTCGCGGCCTTCGTCGCGGGCTCGTCGCCGGCCTTGGTGTCGGTGGTGGAGTCTGCGGCCGGGGCGTTCGCGCTGGTGTCAGGGTTCTTGACCGTGCCACCGGAGGACTCCGAGGGCCCGGCTGTGCCACTGGATTCCGTGCCGCTTGTGGCCGTGTCATCTGCCCATGCGGTCCCCTGACCCAGGGATACCGCCGCGCCGACGCCCAGCGCCACCGCGAGACCGCCGACGCGGCCCACGAATCGCCCAGCACCCACCACAACTCCCAACGTCCAGATCGCAGCGGGCACCAGGGCACAGCTAGCTATGTCGCTACAGGGTAATGCCTGAAAATATCCCTAGCGTCAAATTGCTGGAATTACATGGTCCCGACACGACTCGCGTGGACGTGCACACGGTCGCGAACGGGCCCCTACCAGCTACGTGCCTGCTGATCGGTTCGACGAGCAAAGAAGGAATCCCTACCGGCCCGGGTGACGCGACTTTGCCATAACAGCAGGCCACCGGGCGGCACTGGCGATCCGCGAGCTCTGCCCCATCGAGGGACTGCCCTCGACGGTGACGTGCCAGCCGCGTCCCGCAGCCAGTGCCGGATCCGACACCGCGCCGTTATGCTGACGCCGATGACACCGCTCACCGTGCTCCGCCGCTATCTGGTGTTTCAGGGCATGACGTTCGTCTTCGGCATCGTCGGGCCGATCTTTCTGGTCATCTTCTTCACCGTCCCGCGGGATCCCGGCATGAAGTGGATGTACTTCATCGGCCTGTTCATCACCGCCGCAGACGTTCTCATCGCGCTGGGGCTCACCCAGAACTGGGTCAATCAAGAACGATTGGCGCAGGAACGGCGCTCGGACCGGTCACACCTCATCACGCCGTGAACCCAATCCACTCAGCAGCGCCACGATCACCCCGATGATCACCAGGCCGCCGCCCACGGTCAGCGTGAGGTTGAGCCACATGTGCATACTGCCCACCGCGTGGTCGACCATCACATCGGCGATCGCGTGCACATCCCCGGAGGTGCGGTTCAGCGCGTCATCGACGTAGCGCCGGCCGATCTCGATACCCACCCACCCCGCAGCACCCACCAGCAGGGCCGAAATCCCCAGTGCGGCAAAGGCTTTGCCACGCGCGCGGGCCGCCGCCAGCGTCAACAGGGCGAACACGCCGGTCAGCACCGCCGCCCCGACACTCGCCCACGGGCCCCAGACCGCGACCAGGCGCAACTGCCCGGGCCGCAGATGCTCCGACACCTGTTCGGTGAGCGGCACCTCCAGCTTCGAGGGCGGCGCGATACCGAACGAGGTCAGCGTCTCGCGGAAGGAGCTGTCCGCCAACATCGGCGATATGTCGACCACCCACCGGCCCGTCGCATCCGAACGCGAAACCCGGTCGGTGAACAACCAGTCATGCGCGAGGCCGTTGACCTGTGCGAACTGCCCGGGGAACGCCGAACTGGCGGTGTAGATACCGGCACCGCGACTGAGCACGTCGGTTCCCACGTCGTAGCCGGTACCGCTGGCCAGATTCTTGAGCTGGCTGCCCAGCTCCGACGCCATCGCCTGTTGCAGCGCCGGATCCTTGGCCGCCGCCGCGGCAAACGCCGTGTATCCGTCCCGGTCCACGATCGTGTGCTGCGCCCACAACGCCGGTACCGTCACCACCAGCAGCGCCGTGGTGATCAGCCACAGCAAGGCCGCCAGCAGAAACCGCACGGCGTCCTCCTCACGAGGGACGCCTCATCAGCGCTAGTCGCTGAGTGCGCGCCCCACGATCAACGGGTCGGCCTGGCCGACCACCTCATGGTCCTTGTTGTCGTAGTTGAACTTACCCAGGACGTAGCGCATCGCGTTGATCCTGGCGCGTTTCTTGTCGTTGCTTTTCACGACGGTCCACGGCGCGATCTCGGTGTCGGTCCAGGCGAACATGTCTTCTTTGGCCGCCGTGTAGCCGTCCCATTTGTCCAGCGATGCCAAGTCGGTGGGCGAGAGTTTCCACTGGCGGACCGGATCGACCTGACGGATGGTGAACCTGGTGCGCTGTTCGTTCTGGGTCACCGAGAACCACAGTTTGGTCAGGCTGATGCCGTCATTGGCCAGCATCTGCTCGAACAGCGGGGCCTGCCGGATGAACTCGGCGTGCTGCTTGGGCGTGCAGTAGCCCATCACCCGTTCGACCCCGGCCCGGTTGTACCAGGACCGGTCGAACAGCACGATCTCACCGGCTGCGGGCAGATGGTTGACGTAGCGCTGGAAATACCACTGGGTGCGTTCCTTCTCGGTCGGCTTCTCCAGTGCCACCACCCGGGCGCCGCGGGGGTTGAGGTGCTCCATGAACCGCTTGATGGTGCCACCCTTGCCTGCGGCGTCGCGCCCCTCGAACACGATGACGTGCCGAAGGCCGTTGGACTGGCTCCACTTCTGCAGCTTGAGCAGTTCGATCTGCAGCAGCCGCTTCTGCTCCTCGTACTCGCTGCGCTTCATCCGCTCGTCGTACGGGTAGCCCTCACGCCAGGTGTCGACGACATCGCCACCGGGCATCAGCAACAATTCGGGATCGTCGTCGTCATCGTCACGGACGGCGTAGCAGGACAGGTCCACAGTCACCGGACGAAGTTATCGAGCCGGACGTACCAGCCGGTGTCGCCCAGGTGAACAGAAGGTGAGCTACTTGGCCTCGCGCTTCGGACGCGCCAGCGCCAGCTTGGTCATCATCTTGTTCATCCGGGCCAGCGCCTTGAGCGAGTTGTTGTAGTAGTTGCCGCCGGCACCCACGCTCAGCCGCGGCGCCACCACCGTCTCCTGCCGGCAGAACTTGCGCACCCCGTCGACACCGCCGAACCGCGCACCGATCCCCGAGGTCTTCCAGCCGCCCATCGGGGCCGTCGTGCACATCAGGTTGGAGATGACGTCGTTGATGTTGACGGCACCGCAATCCAGTTGCAGCGCAACATCCTTGGCCCGGTCGACATCCTTGGAGAACACCGCCGCACTCAGCCCGTAGGGGCTGTCGTTGGCCAGTCGGACCGCCTCACCCACCGAGGACACCTTCATGATGGGCAGCGTCGGGCCGAAGGTCTCCTCGGTCATACACGCCATCGAGTGGTCGACATCGACCAGCACGGTCGGCGGGTAGAAGCTGCCCGCACCTTCAGTGCGCTTACCACCGGTCAGCGCCTTCGCGCCCTTGGCCAGGGCGTCATCGACGTGCCGCGCGGTCACCGCGACCTGCGACTCGTCGATCAGCGCGCCGAAGTCATAGCCCTCACCCGCACCCATCTTCAGGTTCTCGACCGCCTTCACCACGGCCGCGACGAACTGGTCATAGGCCGGCTCCAGGACGTACACCCGCTCGACCGACACACAGGTCTGACCGGCGTTGAACATCGCGCCCCAGACCGCGGCGTTGGCCGCCAACTCGATATCGGCATCCTCGAGTACCAGCATCGGGTCTTTGCCGCCGAGTTCCAGGCTGACCGGCGTGAGCCGGCGCGCGGCCCGCTCCATGACCTTGACGCCGGTGGCGCTGGAGCCGGTGAACTGGATGTAGTCGGAGTTGTCGATGACGGCCTCGGACACCTCCCGCGCACCCTGGGCCAGGGCCAATACTTCCGGAGCCCCGCAATCCAACCAGCCGCGCAGCAGCACCTCGGCGGTCAGCGGCGTGCGCTCGGACGGTTTGAGCAGTACCGAGCAGCCGGCGGCGAGCGCGCCGATGGCGTCCATCAAGGCGTTGGCCACCGGGTAGTTCCACGGGGCGATGATGCCGACGACCGCCCGGGGCCGGTAGTGCACCTCGATCTTCTTGATCGAGAGGAAGGGCAGCGGGGCCGGCCGGGTCTCCGGCGCCATCGCCTTCTCCACCGCCTTGATGTAGTACGACAGGATCATGATCAGCAGCGGCACCTCCTGAGCGGCGTCCGTTGCCGACTTGCCGGTCTCGGCGATCAGCAGCTTCTCGATCTCGTCACGGTGGTCGCCCAGCCAGACGGCATAGCGGGCCAGCACCTTGGCGCGGCCTTTCGCGCCCCGGGCCTCCCATTCGCGCTGCGCCTCGCGGAGCCCGGCAGCGATCCGCGGGACGTCAGCGGGAGCGGTCCAGCGCACCTCGCCGGCCACGGCACCCGTGGCGGGACTGACGATGGTCGCGATATCAGAACGGTCTGCAGTGGCAGTCATAGAGCCATGCTAAACCGCACGTGTGACGTAGCTCGCACCGGGGTTGACACCTGTCAACTTCGCGGCGCGATACCTCGCACATACGCCGCCTGCCCGAGGTGCTGGGCGCAGTCGTCGATGATGCTGACCAACCGCGCGCTCGCGGTGACCGGCGGGGTCCAGCGCTCGTCGACGATGCGGGCCAGCTCCTCATCGGTGACCGAGGCGATGTACTCCAGGGTGACCTTGTGCACCGCGTGGTAGTAGCCCGCCAGCAGTGCGGTGGGCGCCTGCACCTTCCCGACGTCGTCGGGCGTGTGCCCGTAGCCGATGTCGTTGGCCGGCAGGTCGAGCGCGAACCGCTCACGCCATCCGTCGCGTGTCCACACCTGCTCAGCACCGGCGATATCGCACAGCTGCAGATCCTGGCAGCGCGCACTGTGCCAGATGAGCCAGGCGATGCTGTTGGCCTCGGGCGTCGGGCGCCACGAGGACAGCTCCTCGGTGAGGTCGCCCGTCAGCTCATCGACATGCTCGATGAGTCGGGTGAAGGAGTCTCTCAGCAGTTCACGGGCGGCGGTGATATCGGATTCGGCCACGGTCCCGACGCTACCCGCGGCCACCGACGACAACCCCGATCACAGCACCCGATCACAGCATCGCCAACGACACGTCCCACAGCCGCTCGGCGTTCTCCGGATCCAGCGCGTAGGGCGCCACTCCGCCGATCCCCCCGTCGCGAGACTCGACGACGACGGCCTCATTGCAGTCTTCGAAGTACCGGCCACCGACCCCGTCGAGCAACGGCGAGGCGGCCAGCAGCACCGAGGTGGCCGCGCCCTGTTCGACGCTCTTGAACCGGGAGCCCGCCTGGCGGAACTGCTCCCGGGCCTCGTCGTTGTAGCCGAGCGGGAGGTGCCGCTGCAGCGCGGTGGCGATCCCGCCGGGCATCAGCGCGTTGGCGGTGATCCCGTCCCCGGCCCAGCGCCGGCTCGCTTCGACGGCGAACAGCACGTTCGCGGTCTTGCTCTGCCCGTACGCGCCGAACGGGTCGTACTCGCGAAACGCGTAGTCGATATCGTCGAACACCACCGGCGAACGCAGATGCCCCGCCGAACTCACCGAGACGATGCGCGCCCCGCCCGCCTGCCGCAGCGCGTCGTACAGGCCGATCGCGAGGGCGAAATGCCCGAGGTGGTTGGTCGCGAACTGAAGCTCGTGGCCGGCTTCGGTGCGGGTCAGGTGCTGGACGGCCATCACCCCGGCGTTATTGACCAGGATGTGCAACGGCCCGGTCCAGGCGGTCGCGAAGGCCACGACACTGTCCGGCCGGCTCAGATCGAGCGTCGAGACCGAGACGGCGTCGTTGCCCGTGCTGTGGCGGATCTCCTCGGCGATGGGCTCGGTGGCGTCCGCATCCCGTACCGCCAGGGTGACGGCGGCCCCGGCCCCGGCCAGGGCGCGCGCCGTCTCCACACCGATGCCGGACGAGGCGCCGGTGACGATCGCGGTCTTACCGGACAGATCGACCCCGGCGATCACGTCGGCCGCGGTGGAGTCGAAGCCGAAGGGTGTCGTGAGGCGCGCTTCAACGGTCGGTGTGCTCATACCCGGTACCAACCGCCGCCCGGCGGAATGATTCCCGTCAGGCCCCGTGGAAAACGGCTTCCACGTTGTTGCCATCGGGATCGCGCACGAACGCACCGAAGTAACCCGGGTGGTACTCCGGCCACAGCCGCGGCGCGTGCAGCGATTCGGCGCCCAGGCCGACGGCCGCGTCGTAGAACTTCTGCACGGCCTCGGCGTCGGCGGCCTGGAAGGCCACGTGCACCTCACGGTTGGGCCCGGTGGCGTCCCCGGCGTTGATATCGGCGATCCAGAAATCGGGTTTGCCGTTGCGGCCGTAGCCGATGGCCACCTCGACATCCATCTGCCGGGTGACACCGAGGACACCGAGCACGGTGTCGTAGAACTCCCGCGACTTGGCGAAGTCGGCACAGTTGATTCCCAGGTGATCGATCATCCTGGCATCGTAGGTTCGAGGTATGACAATCCACGACCTCGTGATCCGCAACGGCACCATCGTCGACGGATCGGGCCGGCAGCCGTACCGCGGCGATGTCGCCGTCACCGGCGGTGTGATCACCGCGGTGGGGTCCGTCACCGGCCGCGGCTCCCGGGAGATCGACGCCACCGGTCTGCTGGTCACCCCGGGGTTCGTCGACCTGCACACCCACTACGACGGGCAGGCCATCTGGTCGGACCGGATGACCCCGTCCTCTTCGCACGGCGTCACCACGGCCGTCATGGGCAACTGCGGGGTCGGTTTCGCGCCCTGCCGGCCTGCGGACCACGAGACGCTGGTGGACGTGATGGCCGGTGTCGAGGACATCCCCGGCGTGGTGATGGTCGACGGCCTGCCGTGGACTTGGGAGACCTTCCCGGAATTCCTCGACGCGGTGGCGTCGCGACAACGCGACATCGACGTCGCCGCGTTCCTGCCGCACTCCCCGCTGCGGGTGTACGTGATGGGTCAGCGCGGCGTCGACCGTGAGCCCGCCACCGCGGAAGACCTGTCCCAGATGCGCAAGCTCGCCGCCGAGGCGGTGCACGTCGGCGCCCTCGGTTTCGCCTCGTCGCGGCTGACCATCCACAAAACCGAGAGCGGGCAACCGATTCCGAGTTATGACGCGGCCCAGGCCGAGATCGAGGCCATCGCGCGGGGTCTGGACGACGCCGGTGGCGGACTGATCCAATTCGTCCCCGACCTGTTGGCCGCCGACTACGAACAGGCGCTGCAATCGGTGTTCGACGTGGCGGCCGATGTCGGCCTGCCCGTCACGTTCACGCTGGCGATCGGCAATGCCGGACCGGCACTGCATCTGGATGCGCTGCGCATGGTGGAGAAGGCCAATCAGAATGCCGGAGCGAACGGTCCGATGATCACCGCGCAGATCTTCCCGCGACCCATCGGCCTGGTGATCGGTCTCGAGTTGTCCGGCAATCCGTTCATCACGTATCCGAGTTACCGTGAGATCGCCCATCTGCCACTGGCCGAACGTGTCGCCGAGATGCGCAAACCCGAAGTGCGGGAACGCATCCTGAACGACTCCCCGGGCAGCGACGGCCATCCGTTGATGTTCGCCGTGCAGGCGTTCGACTGGATCTTCCCGCTGGGCGACCCGCCGAACTACGAACCGAGCCGGTCGGACAGTATCGCCGCGCGCGCCGCCGCCCGCGGGGTCACTCCCGCCGAGGAGGCATACGACCGGCTGCTCGACGATGACGGCCACGCCATGCTGCTGATCACGTTGGCCAACTTCCGCGACGGTTCGCTGGACACCGTCGCGGAGCTGGTGCGCCGCGACGATGTGGTGCTCGGCCTCGGCGACGGCGGAGCGCATTACGGAATGATCTGCGATGCAAGCTTTCCCACCTACATGCTGACGCACTGGGCGCGGGACCGGGCCACCGGTCGGCTCAGTGTCGCCGACGCGGTGCGGGAGCTGACCACCGTGCCGGCCCGGGTGGCCGGGCTGGCCGACCGCGGCCGCATCGCCGTCGGCTACAAGGCCGACCTCAACGTCATCGACCACGGCGCGCTGCGGTTGCACAAGCCGACGGTGGCCTACGACCTGCCCGCCGGCGGGCGCCGCCTCGACCAGACCGCGGAAGGCTACGTCGCCACGATCGTGTCCGGCGAGATCATCGCCGAGCGGGGTGTGCCCACCGATGCGTTGCCGGGCAAGCTCATCCGCGGCCGGCAACCGGCACCCTCCTGATCTGCACAACGAATACAATAATCGACAGAGTGTCGATTAGCGCGTACTGTGGTGCCATGACCAAGACGTTCTTCATCACCGGAGTCAGCACCGGGCTCGGCCGCGCGTTTGCGCAAGGGGCGCTGGACGCCGGACATACCGTGATCGGCACGGTACGCAAGTCCGCCGACCTCGCCGCTTTCGAGAGCCTGCACCCTGGCGCACATGGCCGGATCGTCGACGTCACCGACCACGGGGCAGTCGTCGACACCGTCGCCGAGGTGGAGGCGTCGATCGGACCCATCGATGTCGTGATCGCCAACGCAGGTTACGGATTGGAGGGCGTCTTCGAGGAGACGCCACTGTCGGAGCTGCGCGCGCAGTTCGAGACCAACGTCTTCGGTGCTGCCGCCACCGTGCAGGCGGTCCTGCCGTACATGCGGAAACGGCGGGCCGGGCACATCATCGCCGTCACCTCGATGGGTGGACTGATGACGGTGCCGGGACTTTCGGCGTATTGCGCCAGCAAGTACGCACTCGAAGGCTTGCTGGAGAGCATCGGCAAGGAGGTCGCGGGGTTCGGGATCCACGTGACCGCAATCGAACCCGGGTCGTTCCGGACGGATTGGGCGGGTCGGTCGATGGTCCGCGCCGAGCGCGCCATCGACGATTACGACGCGGTGTTCGAGCCGATCCGCCGCGCGCGGCAACAGGCCAGCGGCAATCAGCTCGGCGATCCGGCAAAGGCGGCCGCGGCCATGCTGACCATCGTCGATGCCGCCGAGCCGCCCCGCCATCTCGTGCTGGGATCCGACGCACTGCGACTGGTGCGTGCCGGACGGGACGCCGTCGACGCCGATATCGCGGCCTGGGACTCGTTGTCGCGCAGCACCGATTTCGCCGACGGACACCAGATCGTGGCCAGTTGACCAGGCGGCGATCCGGCGAACCACGCAAGGGCGACCTCCGCGAGGCCGCGATCCTGGACGCGGCCGAACAATTGCTGAGCACCATCGGGTACGACGCGATGACGATCGCCGACGTAGCCGACGGTGCCGGCATCACCCGAGGCGCGCTCTACTTCTATTTCGGATCGAAACAAGAGGTCATCACCGCCCTGTTCGCTCGCACCGTCGCGGTACTGCACGAGAAGTCGCGCGCCGCAACCGAAGACGCCGCCCGCGGGGCGCAGGCGATCGACACCGCCATGAGGCGGACCGAGGACCTGTGGCGCGAGCACGGTGTCGTCATGCGCACCGCGATCGACCTTGCCGCCACCATCCCGCAGCTCGACGAGCTGTGGAAGGCGACCGCCGACATCTTCATCGGGGCGATCACGGCCATCCTCGAGCACATGGGCGTGCCCGCCGGCAAGCGGCCCGACCAGTCGTCGGCGATCGCCGAGGCACTGTGCTGGATGATCGAACGCAATTTCTATCAAGCCTCCCGGGTGTCGCCCGCCCGCCTGACACAGGCACGCAAGACCTGCACGGAGATATGGCTGCGCGCCGCCTCGTGAGCCGCGGCGCCATTTCGAATCACGCTGTGTCCAAATCTGTTCACCCGCCCCAGCCATGTGGGTTGATTGATTTCCGTGACTGTCACCGCACCGGCCCCCGGCGACCAGGGCCGGACCCTCACTCCTGCGGCGCGCACCGCGCTGTGGGCGAGTCTGGTCGGCACCACCATCGAGTGGTACGACTTCTTCCTCTACGCCACCGCGGCGAGCCTGGTATTCAGCCATGCGTTCTTCCCGGACCAGACGACGTTCGTCGGCACGCTGCTGTCGTTCGCGACATTCGCGGTCGGCTTCGTGGTGCGCCCCATCGGCGGGTTCGTGTTCGGCCACGTCGGGGACCGCATCGGCCGCAAGAAGACCCTCGCGCTGACGATGTTCCTGATGGGCGGGGCCACCGCGCTGATGGGCCTGCTGCCCACGGCGGCGCAGATCGGTATCGCGGCGCCGATCCTGCTGCTGTTGTTGCGCATCGTGCAGGGTTTCGCACTCGGCGGTGAATGGGCCGGCGCGGTGCTGCTGGCCGTCGAGCACAGTCCTACCCAGAAGCGGGGCCTGTTCGGCAGCGTGCCTCAGATCGGGCTGGCCCTCGGGTTGGCGCTGGGAACCGGGGTGTTCGCCGTTCTGCAAGCCACGCTCTCGGATGCGGCGTTCCTGGCCTACGGTTGGCGCATCGCGTTCCTGCTCAGCATCGCGTTGGTGGTGTTCGGTGTCGTGGTACGGCTACGCGCCAGTGAGACACCGGCTTTCGAGAAGGTGCGCGATAGCGACGAGCGCGCCGCCGTGCCGCTGCGCGAGGTGTTCAAGCCGCCGGTGCTGCGCTCGACGGGGCTGGGCATGCTGTCGCGTTGGGGCGAGGGCGCGGCCTTCAACACCTGGGGCGTCTTCGCCATCTCCTACGCCACCGGCACGCTGAAGCTGGAGAAGGTGCCGGTGCTGGTGTCGGTCACGGTGGCCGCACTGTTGATGGCCGCGTTGCTTCCGGTCTCGGGGCTGCTGACCGACAGGTACGGCGCCAAACGCGTCTACGCCACCGGCATCGCGGCCTATGGGGTGGCCGTGTTCCCGGTGTTTGCCTTGTTCGGTACCAGGGACATCGCGCTGTACGCGGTGGCCATGCTGGTGGTGTTCGGGGTCATCCACGCCCTGTTCTACGGGGCGCAGGGAACGCTGTACGCGTCCTTGTTCCCGGCTCGGATCCGCTACACCGGATTGTCGACGGTGTATCAGCTGTCCGGGGTGTACGCGTCGGGCCTGACCCCGCTGATCCTCACCGCGCTGATCGGTGCCGCGGGCGGTGCACCGTGGATCGCGTGCGCGTACCTGGTCGGCACTGCGGTGATCAGTGTGGCCGCCACGCTGGCGCTCAAGCCGACGCCGTTGGCCGATATCTAGGGAAGACGGCGCGAGTGTGGGTGCTGCGTTCGCAGAAAGGCGAATTCGCGTACACAGCACCCGCACTCGTCAGATCGGGCACTCCGCCGCCCGCAGCTTCGCGCGGACCCGCGCCACGATGACGTCCGGACGTGCCATCATCTCGGCGCTGACGCGCACCACCGCCCAACCAGCATCCTCGAGTAGCGCGATCCGGTCGATATCCCAGGAGCGTTGCCGGGCGTCGGACCAATGCTGGACGCCGTCGTATTCGACCGCCACCTTCCATTTGCGCCACCCCAGGTCGACCCTGATTCGCAGATCGCGAAACACTATCTGGGTTTCCGGACGCGGCAGTCCCGCCTCGACCACAAGCAGCCGAAGCCTGCTCTCCTGCGGCGACTCGGCACCACCGTCGACGAGATCCAGCACGGCTCGCAGGTTGGCCACCCCACGAAACCCGGGATGGGCGTCGAGGACGACCGCCACCTCGTCGCGTGTCACGCCCGTCGCGTTCATCAACGCATCGAGCACCGGAACGGCTACCTGCGCGGCATAGCGCCGACCCAGATCGAACGCCGTACGCGCAGGTGTGGTGCACTCCGCTCCGCCCGCTCGGTAGGTCTCGTCCTCGTCGAGCTGCCAGGTGTGTACGACGATTCCCGCCTGCGCATGCCTGTCCGCGCGGATGATCTCGGCAGGCATGTTGGGGTTGAGCCACTTCGTGCCGAGCACCGCCGCGGCGGAGATACCCGCCAGGGTGGCACCCGAAGACAACCACGCCGCCTGCGCTCTGATCCGTGCCGTCAGCTCGATATCGCGCCGAACGTACACATCGCGGTAGAGGGCGATGTGGCCACGCGCCAGCCCGCGTCGGGTGAGCGCACCACGGCGGATCGCGACACTGCCGAGGAACGGTTGCATGTGCGAACAGTCGCCGCGCACCCCGACGAGTGTGGGTCCTGCGCACCGGAATCGGCGACTACCTGTGCATGAATCCCACACTGGGGATAACGAACCGGGATAACGAAAAAGCCCCGGCGCGCTGAGCGCACCGGGGCTTTTCTCGTGAAGGGACTTAGAAGTCCATACCGCCCATGCCACCGGTCGGGTCGCCAGCAGGTGCGGCGGCCTTCTCCGGCTTATCGGCGACGACGGCCTCGGTGGTGAGGAACAGCGCCGCGATGGACGCCGCGTTCTGCAGCGCCGAGCGGGTGACCTTGACCGGGTCGGCAACGCCGGCGGCCAGCAGGTCCTCGTACACGTTGGTCGCGGCGTTCAGGCCGTGACCGTCGGGCAGGTTCGACACCTTCTCGGCGACGACGCCCGGCTCCAGACCACCGTTGAAGGCGATCTGCTTCAGCGGGGCCGACAGCGCGACGCGCACGATGTTGGCACCGGTGGCCTCGTCACCCTCGAGCTTGAGCTCGTCGAGCGCCGGAGCCGACTGCAGCAGAGCCACGCCACCACCGGCGACGATGCCCTCTTCGACGGCAGCCTTCGCGTTGCGGACGGCGTCCTCGATGCGGTGCTTGCGCTCCTTGAGCTCCACCTCGGTGGCAGCTCCGGCCTTGATCACCGCAACACCGCCGGCCAGCTTGGCCAGGCGCTCCTGCAGCTTCTCGCGGTCGTAGTCGGAGTCGCTGTTCTCGATCTCGGCGCGGATCTGGGCCACCCGGCCGGCGATGGCGTCGGAGTCGCCCGAGCCCTCGACGATGGTGGTCTCGTCCTTGGTGATGACGACCTTGCGGGCGGTGCCCAGCAGTGCGACATCGGCGGTCTCCAGCGAGAGGCCGACCTCTTCGCTGATGACCTGGCCACCGGTGAGGATGGCGATGTCCTGCAGCATGGCCTTGCGGCGGTCACCGAAGCCCGGGGCCTTGACGGCGACGGACTTGAAGGTGCCACGGATCTTGTTCACGACCAGGGTCGACAGGGCCTCGCCCTCGACGTCCTCGGCGATGATCAGCAGCGGCTTGCCGGACTGGATGACCTTCTCCAGCAGCGGGAGCAGATCCTTGACCGTCGACACCTTGCCGGAGACCAGCAGGATGTAGGGATCCTCGAGGACCGCTTCCTGACGCTCGGCGTCGGTCACGAAGTAACCCGAGATGTAGCCCTTGTCGAAGCGCATGCCCTCGGTGAGCTCCAGCTGCAGGCCGAAGGTGTTGGACTCCTCGACGGTGATGACACCCTCGTTGCCGACCTTGTCCAGAGCCTCGGCGATCAGGTCACCGATCGACTGGTCACCGGCGGAGATGCCGGCGGTGGCAGCGATCTGCTCCTTGGTCTCGACCTCTTTGGCGGTCGAGAGCAGGCGAGCGGTGACAGCCTCGACAGCCTTCTCGATACCGCGCTTCAGGCCGAGCGGGTTGGCGCCGGCCGCGACGTTGCGCAGACCTTCGCGAACCAGGGCCTGGGCCAGCACGGTGGCGGTGGTGGTGCCGTCGCCGGCGACGTCATCGGTCTTCTTGGCGACCTCTTTGACCAGCTCGGCGCCGATCTTCTCGTACGGGTCCTCAAGCTCGATCTCCTTGGCGATGGACACGCCATCGTTGGTGATCGTGGGGGCGCCCCACTTCTTCTCCAGGACGACGTTGCGACCCTTGGGGCCGAGCGTCACCTTTACGGCGTCGGCGAGGGCGTTGAGGCCCCGCTCGAGGCCGCGACGGGCCTCTTCGTCATACGCAATTGTCTTGGCCATTGCGAAGTGATTCCTCCGGTTGGGAATTGCACGTCTGTTGGTCGGGCGCAGTGCCCGCGACGGACGGCTGGGGTGTGCTCCCTAGCCTCACCGTCCCGACCTAGCACTCACGTATCGAGAGTGCCAACTACGTTCTTAGCACTCGACCATGGCGAGTGCAAGGTGCTTCACTGAGCGCGAAGCCCGTCGAGCACCACGTCGGTGGCATGTTCGGCCACCGCGGGGTTGTAGGCCTGGATGGCCTGGCAGCCCACCAGCAACGCCTTCACCTCGGGCACGGTGACGTCCGCGCGCACGGACCCGGCCCGTTGCGCGGCGGCCAGCAGCTCGCCCAGGATCGCCAGGAACTCCCCTTCGGATTCCGGGACGACGCAGTTGATGTCGATGCCCACACCGGCCAGTGCGTCCACCAGACCCCGGTCGGCGGCACCCCACTGCAGCACCATCGACCGCAGGAAGTCGAACAACCCGGCGCCCGGATCCCCCGAGCCCAGCAGGCCTCGGGCCTCGTCGACGATGGTGCGGATCCGTTCGGCGACCACGGCCCGGTAGAGGTCCTCCTTGGCGGGGAAGTGCCGGTAGACCGTGCCTGCACCGACGCCGGCCCGGCGCGCGATCTCATCGATCGGCACACCGAGGCCGTCGGACGCGAAGGTCTCGTAGGCGACCTCGAGCACCCGCGCACGGTTACGGGCCGCATCGGCGCGCATCGATAACCACCTCCGGGAACAAACAAGCGGGGCGTGCGTTCCGTATAGTCGGAACCAACCGGAGGACACACTCCGCTTAACCCTCTCAAGGAGTTTCTCATGCCGAACTGGACCGCCGCCAACATTCCCGATCAGACCGGCCGCACCGCCGTCGTCACCGGCGCCAACACCGGCCTCGGGTACGAAACCGCGACGGCGCTCGCCGCCAAGGGTGCACACGTCGTACTCGCCGTCCGCGATCTGGACAAGGGCCGCACGGCCGCCGAGCGGATCGGCGGCGATGTCGTGGTGCAGCGACTGGACCTCGGCTCGCTCGCCTCGGTCCAGGAGGCCGCCGACGAACTCAAGAGCACGTACGACACCATCGACCTGTTGATCAACAACGCCGGGGTGATGACCCCGCCCAAGCAGACCACCGCCGACGGCTTCGAGCTGCAGTTCGGCACCAATCACCTCGGCCACTTCGCCCTCACCGGCCTGCTGCTCGACCGGCTGCTGCCGGTGCCCGGTTCCCGCGTGGTGACGGTCAGCAGCATCGGGCACCGCTTCGCCCGCGCCATCCGGTTCGAGGATCTGCAGTGGGAGCGCGACTACAACCGGCTCATCGCGTACGGCCAGTCCAAGCTGGCCAATCTGATGTTCACCTATGAGCTCCAGCGCCGGCTGTCCGGACAGCGCACCACAGCGCTGGCCGCGCACCCGGGCGGCTCCGACACCGAACTCGCGCGACACCTGCCGCGCGCCTTCCAGCTGGCCCTCCCGGTCGCACGGGCGCTGTTCCAGGAAGCCGCGATGGGCGCGCTGCCGACACTGCGGGCCGCCACCGATCCCGGTGCGCTGGGCGGTCAGTACTACGGGCCCGACGGCTTCGCCGAACAGAAGGGCCACCCCAAGGTGGTGACGTCCAGCGAATACTCCTATGACGTCGAGGTGCAGCGCCGGCTGTGGGCGGTGTCCGAGGAGCTCACCGGCGTGACCTACCCCGATTCACTGGACCACCCGGTCACGCAGTGGGACGAACTCCCATCCGGCCGCGCGTAACTGCGGGATCGCGGCGGCGTAGCCGGCGGCGGTGCCCGCCTCCGGGTGATTCATGTGCGAGATCACGATCGCCCCGGGGGCGGCGCCGGTGACACTGGCGCACACCTTCGCCGCAGGCAGGGTCGCACCAGCGTCCGCGTTGACCGTGAACCCCAGCGGCCGCTCACCGAGTTCCGACACGCTCGCCACCGCGACATCGTCATAGTGCGCCGTGCCGGGCCGGAACCAGGTCGGGGGCTTTCCGGTCAGCGCGGCGATCTTCTGATGGCTGGCCCACACCTCGTCGACCACCTCAGCCGCCGAGCGGGTGCCTGCGATGCCGTAGGCGGAACGGCCGGTCACCGACAGCGGCACATGCCTGGTGCCGTGGTTGCCGATCTCGAACAACGGGTCGGCGGCCAGCTCGGCGGCCCGGTCGGGGTGCTGGTCGATCCACTTGGCGTTGAAGAACAGCACGGCAGGAACCTGGTTGCGCCTCAAGGTGTCCAGCAGGGCGTCATCGCAGCCGCCCCGGCAGGCGTCGAAGGTCAGGGCGAGCTCCCGGCCGTTCGGCACGAACGACGTGGCGATCCCCGGCAGCGCCATCCCCCACTGGGTGGGCACCCGCCGGCCGTTCTGTCCCACCACCGCCGCCGGGTCCAGCGCGGCCGACGCCCGCGGCGCCGACACACAGGCCACGACGGTGGCGGACCCGGCCGCCAGGAACATCCGCCTGGTCATCACCTGTCCGGAGGCTAGGCACCGACTCTGAACGGACTGTGTCGCGCAACTGTGGGTTTGCTGGGGCGCGGCCGACGTAGGGTGAACCGGATGTCGCTGATCGTGCCGCCCTACCCGCCGCCCCGCTACACCGCGGACGATCCCGAGGTGAGCGCCTGGGTGCGCCGCGGCGACCAGCCCGCCGACTACGACGCCTTCGGTCTGGTCAAGTATCACTACCTGGCGAATCAACAGCAGACCGATGGTGACTACGGCCTGTACCGGGTCGAGATCAGCCCCCTCGGCGGCGGCCCGGCCCCGCATTACCACCGCGCGATGAGCGAGACGTTCTTCGTGCTGGTCGGCGAAGTGGAGATCCACGACGGCACCGACTGGTCGACCGCCGGGGTCAACGACTTCCTCTACGTACCGCCGGGCGGTATCCACGGCTTCCGCAACACCGCCGACGCGCCCGCCTCGCTGCTGATGCTCTTTGCTCCCGGCGCGCCCCGCGAGCACTACTTCGAGAACATGGGCGCGCTCGCCGACATGACCGATGCCGAACGCGCGGAATGGTTCGTCAAGAACGACAACTTCTTCGTCTGACCGGCGCGCCCACCCGCGACACGTGCTGCGGGTATGCGCACCCGGAACCCCTTGCCCTAGACTGCCCTTCGACCAGATAGGAGTCTCGGGTGCGGCCGTACGAAGTGCCGAATTCCGGCGCCGGGGGACCCAGCACCCAGGCTTTGCGGGGCTGGCAACGCCGGGCATTGGTGAAGTATCTGTCCGCCAAGCCCAAGGACTTCCTGGCTGTCGCGACCCCGGGCGCCGGCAAGACCACCTTCGCCCTGCGCATCGCCGGAGAGTTGCTGAGCGACCGCACCGTCGAGCAGGTCGTCGTGGTGGTGCCCACCGAACACCTCAAGACCCAGTGGTCACAGGCCGCGGCCCGGCTCGGCATCGCGATCGACCCCAAATTCAGCAACTCCGCCGGCCACACCTCCAGCGACTACCACGGCATCGCCGTCACCTACGCCCAGGTGGCCAGCCACCCCACCCGGCACCGGGTGCGCACCGAGAACCACAAGACGCTCGTCATCTTCGACGAGATCCACCACGGCGGAGACGCGAAGAGCTGGGGTGACGGCATCCGCGAGGCGTACGGCGACGCCACCCACCGGCTGGCCCTGACCGGTACCCCGTTCCGCAGCGATGACAGCCCCATCCCGTTCGTCAACTACGAGACCGACGGCGCCGGATTCCAGCGCTCGCAGGCCGACCACGTCTACGGCTACGCCGATGCGCTCGCCGACGGCGTGGTCCGCCCGGTGATCTTCATGGCCTACTCCGGTGAGGCCCGCTGGCGCGACAGCGCCGGCGAAGAACACGCCGCGCGCCTCGGCGAGCCGCTCACCGCCGAGCAGACCGCGCGCGCCTGGCGCACCGCACTCAACCCAGCGGGCGAATGGATGCCCGCGGTGCTCGCGGCCGCCGACACCCGGCTGCAGCAGAAGCGCCAGCACGTCCCGGACGCCGGCGCCATGGTCATCGCCTCCGACCAGACCGCCGCCCGCGCCTACGCCAAACTTCTCACCACCCTCACCGGTGAGGAACCGACCGTCGTGTTGTCCGACGACCCGACGGCCTCGAACAAGATCTCGCAGTTCTCCGACTCCAGCAGCCGTTGGATGGTCGCGGTCCGCATGGTGTCCGAGGGTGTCGACGTGCCCCGCCTGGCCGTCGGCGTGTACGCCACCAGCGCGTCCACCCCGCTGTTCTTCGCCCAGGCCATCGGCCGGTTCGTGCGCAGCCGCCGGCCCGGCGAGACGGCCAGCATCTTCCTGCCCTCGGTGCCCAACCTGCTGCAGCTGGCCTCGGAGATGGAGGCGCAGCGCAATCACGTGCTGGGCAAACCGCACCGGGAATCCGACGGGCTCGACGACGAGCTGCTTGCCGACGCCGAGAAGCGCAAGGACGAGAAGTCGGATATGGACCGGGGTTTCGAATACCTCGGCGCCGAGGCCGAACTGGACCAGGTGATCTTCGAGGGGTCGTCCTTCGGCACCGCCACTCCCGCGGGCAGCGACGAGGAGGCCGACTATCTCGGTATCCCCGGCCTGCTGGACACCACCCAGATGCGCGACCTGCTGAACCGCCGCCAGGACGCGCAGCTGCAGAAGCGCACGGCGTCCGGCGCGGTGCCGCCCCCCACCACCCACAACCAGCTGCGCGATCTGCGCCGCGAGCTCAACGTGCTGGTGTCGGCGTTCCACCACCGCACCGGCCGGCCGCACGGCTGGATCCACAACGAGCTGCGCCGCCGCCGGGGCGGGCCGCCGGTCGCCGCGGCCACCCGTGAGCAGTTGCAGGAACGTATCGACGCGGTGCGCGAGATGCAGCGCGAGGTCGCCGGCGGCTAGAGCCCCAGCAGCGCCGGCAGATCGGCCACCGAGTCGATGACGTGGTTCGGCTGCATCGCGAATTCGTCTGTGGCCCAACGGTCCAAGGTGGCCTGCCGGAACTTTCCGGTGCGCACCAGCACCCCGGTCATGCCGACCACCTGGGCGGCGAGCACATCGTTGTTGAGGTCGTCACCGACCATGTACATCTCCTCGGGGTCCACCCCGAGCCGGTTCGCGGCCGCCAGGAAACCCTGCGGCGCGGGCTTACCGACGGCGGTGGCCTTGCGCCCCGACGTCTCCTCCATCCCGATCAGATACATCCCGGTGTCCACCCGCAGGCCGTGGCTGGTGGTCCACGCGGTGCTGCGGTGCATCGCCACCACCGGCACGCCCTGGGCCATCCAGTCGTAGACCCAGCTCAAGGTCAGGTGGGTGTACTCCGGCCCGGCCCCGCCGAGCAGCACCACATCCGGGGTCTCCGGTGCGGTGGGCCCGGTGAACTCGTGCGAGTAGACGATGTCCACCCCCGCCATGTCCTCGGCGATATCGCCACTGTTCACCAGGAAACATCGCGCCCCCGGATACCGGTCGCGCACGTATTCGGCGGTGAGCAGTGCCGATGTCACGACCTCGTCCGGCGCGACGGTCATCCCCGCGGTGCTCAGCAGGTCGGCGATCTGGGTGCGGGTACGGGTGGTGGTGTTGGTCAGGTAGCTGCGGGCGATCTGGTGTTCGGACAGGGTGCGCAACGCTTGAGCCGCGCCCGGAATCGGTTGCCACGATGTCACCAGGACACCGTCGATATCGAACAGCACGCCACCGATCGCCATGTGCCGACAGTAAACGGCCAACCTTTCTGCGCAACTCGGGCCGCCCAGTAGTGTTGCGCGTCATGGGGCCACTCGCGCTTTTTGGAGAACGCTGGACCGAGAGAGATGTTCCGGACCAGACCGGCAGGATCGCGATCGTCACCGGCGCCAACACCGGGCTCGGTTTCGAGACGGCCCGGGTGCTCGCCGGCCGCGGCGCGCGCGTGGTCATCGCGGTCCGCGACACCGCCAAAGGTGAGGCCGCCGCAGCCAGGATCACCGGCGATGTGACGGTCCAGAAACTGGACCTGGGTTCGCTGGCCTCCGTGCGGGAAGCCGCCGAACAGCTGGGGACCCGGTTCGAGAAGATCGACCTGCTGATCAACAACGCCGGGGTGATGTACCCGCCCAAGCAGACCACCGCCGACGGTTTCGAGCTGCAGTTCGGCACCAACCACCTGGGTGCCTTCGCACTGACCGGACTGCTGCTGGATCGCCTTCTGCCGGTTGCCGGTTCGCGGGTGGTGGCGGTCGCCAGCATCGCGCACCGCATCCAGGCCGGCATCCACTTCGACGATCTGCAGTGGGAACGGAGCTACAACCGGGTCGCCGCCTACGGGCAGTCCAAACTGGCCAATCTGCTGTTCACCTATGAGCTGCAACGGCGGCTCTCCTCCCATCACAACCCGACCATCGCGGTGGCCGCGCATCCGGGTATCTCCAACACCGAGCTGATGCGCCACACCCCGGGCAACGGCCTGCCCGGATTCAGCACGCTGTCCGGTCTGGTCACCAACAGCCCTGCAGTCGGCGCGCTGGCCACCCTGCGCGCCGCCACCGATCCGGCCGTACGTGGCGCCCAGTACTACGGCCCGTCCCTCCCGGTCGCCTCTTTCGGACTGGTCGGCTACCCCGAACTGGTCACCTCCTCGGCGCAGTCCCACGATCCGGAACTGCAGCGCCGACTGTGGGCGGTATCCGAAGAGCTGACCGGCGTGACGTTCCCGGTCTGATGCGATCCGTCGAGGAACATCAACGCGTCGTCGCGAGTCTGATCGCGCCACGCGACCCGGTCGCGGTGCCGCTGACCGATGCGCTCGGACTGGTGCTGGCCGCCGACGTGGTGGCCCCGCTCCCGCTGCCGGGGTTCGACAACTCGGCGATGGACGGGTTCGCGGTGTACGCCGACGATATCGCCGCGGCCACCGCCGAACATCCCGTCAGGCTGCCGGTCGCCGACGACATCCCGGCCGGACGGACCGACACCGGCGCACTGAAACCCGGTACCGCACAACGGATCATGACCGGCGCACCGCTCCCCGCCGGGGCGACCGCCGTCGTTCCGGTGGAGGCCACCGACGCAGACTTCTCGACCACCGCGACCACGGTGGCCATCCGCACCGCCGCCCGGACCGGCCAGCACATCCGACGCGCCGGTGAGGACGTGGCCGCCGGTACGACGGTGTTGCGCAGGGGCCAGGTACTCACGCCGGCGGCGCTGGGCCTGGCCGCCGCGCTGGGCTTCGGCGAGCTGACGGTGCTGCCCCGCCAGCGCGTGCTGGTGATGTCGACGGGTTCGGAGCTGGTGGCGCCGGGCACCCCGCTGCTGCCCGGCCAGATCTACGAATCCAACGCCGTGATGCTGGCCGCCGCCGTCCGCGACGCCGGCGGCGAGGTGCTCTTCTCCCCCGTGGTGAGCGACGATGTGCACGCCTTCCGGAACGCGCTGGTCACCCACACCGGCGACGCCGATCTGATCATCACCACCGGCGGGGTCAGCGCGGGCGCCTACGAGGTGGTCAAGGACGCGCTGGCCGATGAAGTCGAGTTCGTGAAGGTGGCGATGCAGCCGGGGATGCCGCAGGGTAGCGGCCGGATTTCCGATACCGGCACGCCCGTCGTCACGCTGCCCGGCAACCCGGTGAGCTCGCTGGTCTCCTTCGAAGTGTTCGTCCGTGCCCCGCTGCGCGCGGCCATGGGCCTACCGGCCGACCGCCCACGGGTGACCGCAACCCTGACCGAAGACCTGACCTCGCCGCGAGGTAAGCGGCAGTTCCGTCGCGGTGTGCTCGCCGGAACCACCGTCACCGGCTACGGGCCGCCCGCCTCCCACCATCTGCGCTGGCTGGCGTCGTCGAACTGTCTGCTCGACATCCCCGAAGATGTCGAGCATCTGGCAGCCGGATCGCCGGTTCTGGTCTGGGACCTGTCAACCGGCTGAGTCCACGTAGAATCGGGAGCCGCCATGGCCAGACCTGCCCGCCCCTCCGACGACAACGCGTCCGAAGCGCAACGCTTCGCCGAACTCGTCCGTTCCACCGTCCCTCCGGTTCATCCGGCCGGCCTGCCGTTCATCGCGGGTGGGCTGGGAATCGCCGCACTCGGCCGGCACCGCCGCTGGCTGCGCAACGCCGGGCTGAGCGCCGCGAGCTTCTCCGCGCTGTTCTTCCGGCACCCCTCCCGCGTACCCCCGACCCGGCCCGGCGTCGTGGTGGCGCCCGCCGACGGCCGGGTGACGCTGATAGACCAGGCGTTGCCGCCTGCCGAACTCGGCCTGCCCGCCACCCCGATGCTGCGGATCAGCATCTTCCTGTCGCTGTTCGACGCGCACGTGCAGCGCGCACCCGCGGCCGGTGAAGTGGTGGCCGTGCAACACCGGCCCGGCCGGTTCCAGTCCGCGGACAAGGACACCGCCAGCGAGGCCAACGAGCGCAACAGCCTGCTGATCCGCACGCCGGACGGAGTCGACGTGGTCGCGGTACAGATCGCCGGCCTGCTGGCGCGGCGCATCGTGTGCACCGCCCGTGCCGGTGACAAACTCGCTCTCGGTGAGACCTACGGGCTGATCCGGTTCGGATCGCGCCTGGACACGTACCTGCCCGAGTCGGCCAAGGTGGCCGTCGAGATCGGTCAGCGTGCGATCGGCGGCGAAACCGTGTTGGCTGAGTTGCGATGATCGCCGGAGAAAAATGATCAAGGCCCGGATCAAATCGCCGACGGTGAGTCTGCGGTTCCTGCCCAGCGCCATGACGGTGGCGGCCATCTGCCTGGCGTTGTCCGGGGTGAAGTTCGCGCTGGACGGCAGGCCCACCGAGGCGATGGCGCTGCTGGCCGTCGCCGCGATCCTGGATGCCCTCGACGGTCGCACCGCCCGGATGCTCAACGCCACCTCGAAGATGGGCGAGGAGATCGACTCGCTGGCCGATGCCGTGAACTTCGGTGTGGCACCGGCCTTCATCGTCTATGCCACGCTGCTGTCGCATTCGCAGATCGGCTGGATCGTGGTGCTGTTCTTCTCCGTGTGCATCGTGCTGCGGCTGGCCCGGTTCAACGCCATGCTCGACGCCGACCTGCCGGCGTACGAGAAGGAATACTTCATGGGCATGCCGGCCCCGGCCGGCGCGATCGGAGCCATCGGCCCGATCGCCGCCAAGTTGCAGTTCCCCGGTGAATGGTGGAACACCCCGGCCGCCGAGTTCCTGGTGATCGCCTGGATGATCGGCGTCTCACTGCTGGTGGTCAGCGCCATCCCGATGCGCAAGGTGCACACCTTCTCCGTCCCACCCAACATGGTCGCCCCGCTGCTGGCCCTGCTGGCCCTCGGCGTGGCCGCCTCGGTGCTGTACGGCTACGTGGTGATCATGCTGATCATCCTCGCCTACGTCATCCACATCCCCTTCGCGGTGCGCAGCAAGCGCTGGGTGGCCGCACATCCGGAGGCCTGGAACGACAAACCGCGCCAGCAGCGCGCGGCCCGGCGGGCCATCCGCCGCACCCAGCCGCACCGTCGCTCGGTATCCCGTCTCGGCCTGCGCAAGCCGCCCGGCCGCCAATGACGCTGTCGTTGACCGCACGGCTCAACACGTCCGCCCTGGACTCACGTCGCGGTGTGGTGCGCCTGCACCCGGAGGCCATCGCCGCGCTGGGCATCCGGGAATGGGATGCGGTCTCGCTGCTGGGGTCGCGCACGACCGCAGCAGTCGTCGGCGTGGCCCCGGCCGGCACGCCCGCCGGGGTGGCCCTGCTCGACGATGTCACGCTGTCCAACGCCGGATTGCGCGAGAACGCCACGGTGGTGGTGGCGCCGGTGACGGTGTACGGCGCGAAATCGGTGACGTTGACCGGGTCCCGGCTGGCCACCCAGTCGGTGTCGCCCGCCACCCTGCGAATGGCCTTGCTGGGCAAGGTGTTGTCCGTCGGCGACACCGTCTCGCTGCTGCCGCGCGATCTGGGTCCGGGCACCTCCACCTCGGATGCGACGACCGCACTGACCACCTCGGTCGGCATTACCTGGACTTCGGAGCTGCTCACGGTCACCGGCGTCGACCCGGTGGGAACGGTGAGCGTGCAACCCAACTCGATGGTGTCCTGGGGTGACGGGATCTCCGAGTCCCGTCCGGTGCGGACCACCGCCACCGAACCCTCGGCGGTGCCGTTCGACGATCTCAAGGGCGCCCATCTGCAGGCCGGCAAACTCACCGAGTGGCTCAAGCTCGCACTCGACGAACCACAGCTGCTGGAGTCCCTGGGCGCCACCGCCAATCTCGGCGTGCTGGTCTCCGGTCCGGCCGGTGTCGGCAAGGCGACGCTGGTGCGGGCGGTGTGCGCCCAGCGCACGCTGGTCGAACTCGACGGCCCCGAGATCGGGGCGTTGCGCGCCGAGGACCGGCTGTCCGCGGTGGCCGCGGCGGTCGCCAAGGTTCGCGACGGCGGGGTGCTGCTCATCACCGATATCGATGCGCTGCTGCCCGCGCCGCCGGAACCCGTGGCCACGCTGATCCTCACCGAGCTGCGCAATGCCATCGCCACCAGGGGCGTCGCGTTCGTCGCCACCTCGGCGGTGCCCGACAACCTCGACACCCGGCTGCGCGCACCCGATCTGTGCGACCGGGAACTGGGGCTGTCGCTGCCCGACGCCGGCACCCGCAAGGCCCTGCTCGAGGTGTTGCTGCGGGGAGTACCCGTAGCCGATCTGCAGCTCGACGAGATCGCCGAACGCACACCGGGTTTCGTCGTGGCCGACTTGGCCGCCCTGGTCCGAGAAGCTGCGCTGCGCGCGGCGGCACGGGCCAGCACCGACGGACAGACGCCCACCCTGAGCCAGGACGACCTCACCGGCGCGCTGTCGGTGATCCGCCCGCTGTCCCGTTCGGCCACCGAAGAGGTGGCCGTCGGTTCGGTCACCCTCGACGACGTCGGCGACATGGTCGAGACCAAACAAGCCCTCACCGAGGCGGTGCTGTGGCCGCTGCAGCACCCGGACACCTTCGCCCGCCTCGGGGTGCAGCCCCCGCGTGGGGTGTTGCTCTACGGACCGCCCGGCTGCGGTAAGACGTTCGTGGTGCGCGCCCTGGCCAGTTCGGGCCGGCTGTCCGTGCACGCCGTCAAGGGTGCCGAGCTGATGGACAAGTGGGTCGGCGCATCGGAGAAGGCGGTTCGTGAATTGTTCCGCCGCGCACGCGATTCCGCCCCGTCGATGGTCTTCCTCGACGAGATCGACGCGTTGGCGCCGCGGCGCGGGCAGAGCCACGACTCCGGTGTCACCGATCGGGTGGTGGCCGCCCTGCTGACCGAGTTGGACGGTATCGACCCGTTGCGTGACGTGGTGGTGGTCGGCGCCACCAACCGGCCGGACCTGATCGACCCGGCCCTGCTGCGGCCCGGCCGGCTGGAGAAGCTGGTGTTCGTCGAACCGCCGGATGCGCAGGCACGCCGGGACATCCTGCGGACCGCCGGGAAGTCGATCCCGTTGGCACCCGATGTCGACCTGGACAGCCTGGCCGACGAATTGGACGGCTACAGCGCCGCCGACTGCGTGGCCCTGCTGCGCGAGGCGGCCCTGACCGCGATGCGTCGGTCGATCGACGCGGCCGATGTGACCACCGACGATGTGGCCAAGGCCCGCGACAATGTGCGCCCGTCCCTGGATCCCGAGCAGGTGGCGTCGTTGCGGGCGTTCAGCGAGAACCGCTAGCGTCATCCGCCGACCAAGCCGTCAATATCGGGCTAGATTGGCCCCGTGAGCCCGCAAGGACGGCCGCTTTCCCCGTTCGAGTCGATTCATGCGCTGGTGTCCGAGACGACGGTCATGACCGCCAGGGTGGCGGCGCCGCTCGACCTTTCCGCGCTGACAGCGGCATGGGAACGGCTGGTGCGGCAGCACCCCGTGCTGACCGGCCGGATCGAATTCGGTGCGGCGGGCCTGGAACTCGTCGTGCCGGGCGGCGCACCCGAACCCGTCAGCACCGGTCGGGTCGATCCCGAACACAACACCACCACCCCGATCGGCTTCGGCCAACCGGTCGCCGGACTCGACGTCACCGAGGACTGGGTCACGCTGCTGACCCACCACGCCATCGCCGACGGCATCCTGCTGTACCACTGGTTCAGCACGCTGTGGCAGAACTACACACAGATACTTTCCGGTGCAACGGTTCCGGAGCCGGCCCCGGTCCCCGTCCCGGCCGCCACAGAGACACTGCTGGCCGATCGCGGTGTCGTCAAGGGCACCCGCACCGGGGCGGAGCGCCTGGACGGCGTGGTGGTGTACCCGTTTCGCGATCCGGTCGGCCGCACCCCGGGCACCGACCCGTTCGCCCTGCACCGGCTGATCACCGTGTTCAGCCGCGAGGAGACCGCCGCACTGCGCGCGTCGGCCAAAGCACACCACGAGACCTTGCACGGGTTGATCTGCGGGGCAGTCCTTTCGGCCGAGCGTGAGCTACTGGAATCCGACGGCGCACTGCCGATCGGGCTGATCTCGCATGTGAACATCCGCAAGTGGCTGAGCCCACCGGCCGAGGATGCCGACGGCACCAACGTGCTGGGCTATTCCTGCGCCTAGGTGAGCGTCGGCCCCACCGACGACCCGCGCGCCATCGGCGAGGAGATCTTGGACCAGCTGCACACCGATCTGGCCGACGGCGTGGTACAGCAGACCTGCCTGCACATCCCCGAGATCGTCGCCAGGTGGGCCAGCAGCGACAACCTCGAACCGATCTCGGTGTCCAACATGGGTGACTTCGGATCCCTGCCGATCCCCGTCTCGGACTTCCGGATCCGCGGCAATGCGAACTACGGTGTGCTCGCCGCAGGCGGGCCACCGGAGAATCTGCCGCTGTCCACCGGACGTCACCACGCCGTGTTCAGCTACGACGGCAGGCTGAACCTGCAGACCACCTATCCGGCCGCAGTTCTCACCGCCGAGCGCGCCCGCGCCTTCGCCGACCGGATCAGGACGCTGCTGCTGGCGATGCGGGATGCCTGAGATACCCACCGCCCCTGGCCGATTGCCCGTGCTCGGGCATGCGCACCTGGTCACCGGCGACCCGCGCACCTTCCTGCTGAAGCTGCCCGCCGACGAACCGATCGTGCGGGTGTATCTCGGCCCCAAGCCGTCCTATCTGCTGACCACACCCGAATTGATCCGCGATGTCAGCCTGGGCCGCGCGGGCAGCTTCCACCGGGAGGCCCTGCGGGAAGCCATCAGCGATCTGGTCAGCGGGGCCACCAACGTGCTCAGCGGCGACGAGCACGATCTGCGCCGGCGGATGATCGCCCCGGTATTCCGGCAGGGCCGGCTGGCCGAATACGCGCAGACGGTGGCGACGATCGCCGACGAATGGTCGGCGTCCCTGCGCCCGGGCCCCTGCGGCGAGCTGCGGATCCGGGTCCACGACCTGGTGACCCGCACCATGTTCGCCACCCTGTTCCAGTCCGATACCGGCGGCGGTGAGATCGGCTTCATCCGGGAACGGGTCCCGTGGTTGCTGTCCGAGGTCATCATCCGGGGTGCGCTGCCCGCACCGCTGCGCCGGCTGCGATTCCGGGCCGACCGGCGATTCGCCGGCCAGTCCCGCGAGGTCCGTGCCGCCATGAAGACCCTGATCCGGCAGCGTCGCGACCACCCCGATCGCGGCGACATGCTCTCGGCGCTGCTGCACCACGTGGACGCCGAGACCGGCGCGACGCTCTCCGATGACGAGACGGCCGACGAGCTGCTGCTGGCGCTCGCGGCCGGGATCGGTTCCCAATCGTCGATCTTCTCCTGGCTCATCTACGAGGTGGCCCGTGCACCCGAGATCGCCGAGCGGGTGTACGCCGAATCAGATTCCGCCACAGACACACAACGGCCGTTCCTGCGCAATGTGCTCACCGAGACGCTGCGGGTGTGGGCGCCCTGGATCAGTCTCATCACCTCCGACGGTCCGGGACGGATAGGCCCAGTCGACTTCCCGGACGGGACCAATATCCTGTTCAGCCCGTATTTGATCCATCACCGAGACACCTACTTCCCGGACGCGGCGGTGTTCGACCCGGACCGGTGGGACGGGGACGGCGGCGACCGCCAGGCGATGATGCCGTTCGGTGTGGGGCAACGGCACTGCCCCGGAAGTCAGTTCGCGCTGCTGTCCCTCACCGTGCAGGCTGTCGCGCTGTTCTCGCGCTGGCGCGTGACGCTTCCCCCCGATTTCGAGGTCAAGGCGCAGGGCAAGGATTTCGTGCTGTCGCCGGCCGCCTTACCCGTGACCCTCGTGCCCCGCTAGCCCGCCGCCACCTTCTCCGCGATATCGCACACGCGCGGCACGCCGTCCCCGGTGTCCCGCAGCTGCGAGCCCAAAGCTGCTGCCCGGGAACGTGTTCCGTCGTCCATCAGGGTACCGATCGCCCGGCTGAGGGTATCGGCGCCCAGTTTGGTGAACGGCACGTGCGCCCCGACACCGAGGCGGTGCACCTGAGTTCCCCACAGCGGTTGGTCGAAGGACACCGAGCACACCAAGGTCGGCAGACCCGCACGCAGGCTCTCGAACAGGGTGCCGATGCCGCCGTGGTGCACGGCCGCAGCGCAGTGCGGGAAGATCAGGTCGTGCGCCAGCGCATCCACGACCTTCACGTTCGCCCCGGTGGACACGGCCTCACTCAGATCCGCACCGCCGACACTGATCAGGGCCCGTTGACCGGTGCGGTCGCAGATCTGCTGGATGAGCCCGATCACCGAGGTGAAGTCCTGGATCGGCAGGCTGCCGAAACCGAAGAAGATGGGCGGGGTCCCGGCATCGGCCCAGTCCACCACCTCGGTGTGCTGTTCGGCCAGCTCACCGATGGCCTCCCGGGCCGACCGCGGCAGCCACAGGAAACCGACGAACGGCTTGCTGTCGCCCCACTCCTCGGCCAGCCCGGGCACCAGCGCCGAGTCATACATCTGCAACTCGGGCACCTGGCGCGCGGCGAGCAACGATTCGGTGCTGGCCCGCGACGGCGGCAGATCCAGTTTCCTGCGCAGATTGTCGAGGTACTTGCCGAAGACCACGGTGCGCAAACGCTCCACCGCCGACCACGCGCCGCGGTTCACCACACCGGGGATCGGCCACTGGTGCGGCAGCGCGCCCGGCGGGGCGTAGGTGCTGTTCTTGCGGCTGGGATAGGTGTGCAGGGTGACCACCGGGATATCGCGGGCCTGCGCCAGGATCACCGATCGGTCCTCGCTGAAGGTGGTGCACACGATCATCTCGGCGTCGCGGGAGATGTCGATGAGCTCGTCGTCCATCCGGTCGGCGTAGTCGGCCATCTGGCCGCTGACCATCTTCATGAGCTTGAACGAATTGCCCGCCGCCAGCGCACGCTGACCCTCGGGTGACGAGTACAGGGCGTGCACATCCGGCCCGAACGGGCGGGCCGTCAGTCCCGTCTTCCCGACGAAATCGACGAAGTTGGGGGGCGCACCGACGACCACGGTATGTCCGCGGCGCTGCAGTTCCAGACCCAGCGCGATACCGGGTTGGACATCGCCGCGGCTGCCGACGAGAGGGATGAGGATATGCACGAGGGACCTTTCTAGGTGTGGGCCAGACCCTGGACGACGATGCAGAGGTAGAACGCGATCACGAAGGCCGTCGGCCAGCTTCGGGGATGCTCATCGGCCTTGCGGGCGAAGAAGATCCAGGCCGACACGCAGGGCAGCAGCACCACCGGCAGCGGCAGCGGATTCCCGGTCACCCCGACCTCCAGGAGCACCGCCGACACCCCGAACGCCCATGACGTCAGTGCGCTCCCGGTGGCACCGAGAACACGCGAATAGCAATGCGGGTCATCAGGATCGGAGATCCGCGACGTCTTCCGGGCGAACTCCAGGTGCAGGAACGCGCTGGTGAACACCAGCGGGACCGCCAGCGCGGACACCCCGAGACCCGGCTGGCCGACCATGATGAATCCCGTCACCAGGAACTGGGCCGGGCACACCACCGCGAGGTTGACCAGTGGATCGTCGCGGATCCGGGCCACCCGGGATTCGGCCCACCACAGTGCCAGGCCGTATCCCAGCGCTGCGGCCAGCATCGCGGCCGACGGCAGCGACACCGCCGCCGCCAACAGCAGCGCCACCGTGGCGGCAGGCGCCATCGCCACCTGCAGCTCCCGCGTGGTGATCCGGCCCTGTACCAGCGGGCGCGAGGGGTTGTAGCGCCGGTCGTAGTCCAGGTCCTTCTGATCGTCCACCATCCGCAGGAAAGCCCCGGCGGCGATCAGTGCCAACGCCTTCAGAGCGGTGTCCCACGTCGGGCGCCACGGTCCGGCACCGCCCAGCACATAGGCCAGGGACTCGACGGCCACCACCCACAGGGTCAGATAGACCGGGTAGACCGGCAGATATCGTTCGGCCAGATACCTAGATACGGTCATCGGAGGCGAAGGCCAGTTCGACGGTCGCCCTGGTCTGCCCGGACTGGGTCACCGCGCCGCGGAAGGTCAGCGCATCGTCGCCGTCGGAGGCCATGGTGACGGTGCTCGGCGCGTCCAGTTCGGTGAAGGACTGGAAGTCACACCGCACCCGGGCCGGGCCGGTGACCGTTGCGGCGCGGGGGCCGAGCAGCGCCCACGCGAGCTGGCGGCCCGCCTCGATGATCAGACCGCCCGGCAGGTGATCCAGTGGGTGATCGAAGATGATCGGGTGGGCGATGTCCACCAGTACCGGCGCGCTCGCGCCGTCGGCCAACGGCACCGGATGCCCGATCACCACGTTCTCCCGGCGGCCGCGGCCGACCCGGGCCGGATCCACCGGTGCCGGCTGCGGTCCCGGGTCCCAGCTCGCGCCGGCCCGGAAGGCCGTCCACGTGGCGGCGGACATCCAGCCGAAGGCGCCCGAGAGCTCCATCAGCTTGGTGCCGTCGTGGGTGGCCACCGCCGCGACATCGAGCCCCTGCACCGGACCCCCGTCACCGCGCCGGAACTCCTTGCGCACCGCGATGGCGAACTCCAGATCCATCGGGCCCGGGCCCTGTCTGAGCGCGGCCGGATCCACGACGGTCAACTCGTAATAGCGCACCGTGTGCCGGGCATCCAGCGGTACGTCGTAGAACAGGTGGCTGGCCGCGATGCAGGCCTGCCTGAAGGCCTCCATGACCAACAGCGCGTCATGGTAGCCGCCCTGTTCACCGGTCAGGTCCGTGTGGAAGCTGTGCCGGCGCGGCAGCTGCGCGTGGCACAGCCACGGATCAGTCGACTCGGCGGCTCCAGTGACAGCGGTGACCAGCACCTCCGATACCGCACGCTTGTGTACCAGCTCCCTGGCGATGGTCTGAGAAAAGGTGCAGGCGTTCATGATTCACCGTTCCGGTTGTGCCCTGTGCATGGGCAGATAGGCCGACTGAAGGACGATGCGATACCACGTGTCGAGCGGTATACGGTGGCGGTCCGCGGCCTCGATGGCCGCGATCCAGTGTCGGCCGGTCTCCGGCTGCGGCACGGCGCCCGATCCCTGGAGGCGGTTCCAGGTGTCCGCGTGCGCGGCGGCCAGGTCACCGCTGCGCCGCGGTACCCCGGATTCGATCTCGGCGGCGATCCGCAGCGCGTCCGCCGACGCGTCGTCTCCCAGCGCTGCTGCCGAGATGACCTCGCCGAGAACGACTTCGGAGAAGTAGATGCTCAGCTCACGTAGCACGTCATCCGGGTCATCCGGGGAGTGCACCTGGTTGAGCAGATAGGTGCCCGACGACAGGGCGTACCGGAGCTGCCCGGGCACCCGCTGGTCCGGATCCGCGGGCCCCTTGTCCGCCGTCAGCCGCACCGACACCGGCCGATCCCGGTCGGGATGGGTGACGATGAGGACGAGGGACGGGGAGAGCTGCGCCAGCTGATCGGCGAGCATGCGGCGTTCCGCGGTGGCCCGGTGCCAGTTGAAATACCACAGGGCGCGCAGGTGCAGCGGGGTCAGCGCTACCGGGTGGGCCCCGACGATGCCGTACCGGTGCTCCCTCAGCCAGGCCACCGCCCGACTCATTCCCCCGGTGATGGCGGCGTCGGGTTTGAGCAGCAACACCGCCCGGTGGAAGGAGAATTCGTCCGCATCGATCCTGAGCCGGGCCAGGGCGTCCCGGGTCTGCACGAAGTAGGTGTCGGTCTGGTACCTACTGGTGACGACATCGGTCATATGCGACTCCCCTCTCGCTGCAATGCGGCCAGCGCCTCGGCGACCGAGGGTTCGGGGCGGCCCAGATAACCTGTGCGCAGACAGGAATCGAGGATCCGCCGCAGATAGCACGCGCCGGTCGCCGGCGCCGGGAGGCCGAGCCGGTCGCGGGTGTTGGTGCAGTCGAAGTCCAGGCGCCGGGACAGGTAGCTCGCGTACAGGCGCCCGACCTTCTGGTAGTAGCCCCGCTCGATACCGTCGAGATCGTCGGGACGAAACGTGCTCGGTGGCACGAAATCCGCCACCCGGAACGACGGATACTCGGCCAGGACATCCGATATCGCCCGCAAGGACAGCGGGGTCGCGCCGACAGCGTGGAAGGTGTGACCGACATGGTCGGCGAACCGCGAGGCCGCCGCGGCGATGGTGTCGGCGACATGGCCGATCGGTGACAGCCCCAGGGTGGCACCGTAATGCCCTGGCAGGGTGCGCAGTTTGCCCTCGACGATGAGTTTGAGCACCTGGTAGATGTGCTTGTGTTCGCGGCTGTGACCGGTGCGGTATTCGCCGGAGACGATGCCGGGGCGAACGATCGCCCAGCGCAGTCCGGAATCGCGCACCAGGTGTTCGGCCCGGAACTTGCTGCGCTCGTAGTCGTTACCGAAGCGCTGGCCGATGTCGAGCTGGTCCTCGGCGAAGGTGCAGTCATACTCGCCGCACACGTACGCGGTGCTCACGTACAGGAAACCGCAGCCCCATGTGCGGGCCAGGGCCAGGGCGTGGGCGGTGCCGTCGACGTTCAACTCGGTGTACCGGTGTTTGGGCAGGCCGAAGTCGGTGACCGCGGCGCAGTGCACGATCAGGTCGACCTGACCGGCGAGACGACGCACGGTGTCGGTGTCCAAGCCCAGACCGGCGGCCCGGACGTCACCGCGCACCACCTCGGCGGGACGCACCCGCCGGCCGTTGTTCGCGATGATCTCGGATCGGGAGTGCACCAACGCGATCACGTGGGCACCCTGACCGACCAGCCGGGCCACCGCGTCGGCACCCACGTGTCCGGCCGCGCCGGTGAACAGTACGTTCATGACGGATCCCGTTGGTCGCGTACGAGTTCCACCAGATCGCCGACCGTCGTGATCCCGGCCAGCTTCTCCTGGCTCAGCGGCGCCAGGGCGAAGGCCCGCTCCACCGCGATGGACAGTTCGAGCAGTCGCAGCGAGCTGTACCCGAGATCGGCGACCAGGGCGCTGTCCAGGTGGGGTCGGGCGGTGCCGTCCGGCGCCATGGCCGCGACCAGGGTGAGCACCTCACGCGTGAGGGTGGTCACGCCTGCCCCCGCACCGAGGGTTGGGCACCGCCGGTGGACAGCAGGTCCCTGGCCTCGTCCAATTCCACGTACGCGTCCAGGTATCCGCCCATCCGCAGCCATTGGTAGCCGTATCTGAGGGTCTCCTGCCACTGCTCGCGTGAGGCGAACGACGACGGGAACATCTGGCCGCCGGTCACCGTCTGCACGTCCGCGACGAACCGGTCCAGATCGGCTTGAACGCGTAACGCCTCGTCGTGGTCGCCGATGGTCAGCCCGGCGAGCCGGCGTGCCTGGCCGGCCAATTCGGGGTGCTCCGGAACCAGCGTGTCCAGATCGTGTAGCAGCACCTGGTCACCGGGCAGCGGCGTGACACCCCATGCGCTGGCCAGGATCCGCACGGCCATGGTGGCGATGCGCCGTCCGCACAGGGTGCTCACCTGCCACTGTCCGTCCTTGACCGAGCCGTCGAAATCCTCGCGGGCGTTCTCCACCACCATGTTGGCCAGGATCAGCGCGCTCGCCGCTTCGGCGAAAGCCTTTGCCGGCAGCGGTGACCGCGCGATCGCCCCGTCGTAGGGCGCGCCCTCGATGGTGAGAACGGGTCGCGCGCGCGACGGTGGCGGTGTCAGCGGACGCACCGGATCACACATCGTGGCAACGGGTTTGACGATTCCCGCGCCTCGCCAGGCCAGGGCGATCAGCCCGTACCGGGCGAACATCCGCAGGTGCGCGGCCTCGGCTCGGGTTTGTGCGAGCGTCTGTTCGAACACCACGTGCCGCCAGGATTCGGCGCATTCGGGTGACAGCACGAACAGGTCGGACTTGCCGCGGACCACGTGGATGGTGGATCGGATCGGCCAGGTGGTCACGCCGGGGACCCTCTTCAGGATCACGTTGCGCGGGTCCAGGGTGAGGGTGGGCCCGCCCAGCCGGGTGGCGAGCGCCAGTACGCCCGCGACGGTCGGGGCACTGTCCAGCCTGCGGTACTCATCCAGCAGTTCGGTGGCCACACCGGACCGGTGTAGCCGATCCATTTGCAGCGGTAGCCATTTCACCTCGACGTAGCCTTCGCCGTGCGCGGCCAGGAACGCCTTCATGGTTTGGGTCAGCCCTTCCCGGGCCCAGCTGACGGCCTCGGGCTCCTGCCCCAGCAGGGCCAGTGCGGCGGACTGGCGCAGGCACTGGTCGGCACGACGCTGCCACCACCGCGCCAGCAGGTCGGTCAGCTCCGGGTAGGACACGATATCGCGCAGCTCGCCGTAGCCCGGTCCGATGCGAAGCACGGTGCCCCGCAGGAACCGTTGCACCCGGTTGAGGGTGTCCTCGGTGACCGCGCTGCTCCCCCGATCCACCGCCTCGCGCACCCGTCGCAGGCGGCTGCGCACCTGTGCGTGTGACTGGGTGCGGATCTCGACGCGGTGCCCACCGATGAACAGCACCGTCGGCATGACGGCCTCGGCTCCGGCCCCGGGCACCAGCAGCAGCAGGTCGATATCGGACCCGTCGTTGCCGAAGCCTTCGGCCAGCGAGCCCTCGAAATGCACGGTGGCGTCCTCGGGAATCACCGCGAGCCGGCGTGCTTCGGCGAACAGCGCGCGCACCGTGTCCAGCAGGCCGGAACCGGGGACCGACAGCAGCTCGGCCCCGGCAAGACGCCCCGAACGCCACTGCTCCCACATGTGCGCGCGGCGTGGCTTGCCACTGGAGGTGCGGGCCAGCCCACCGCGAGGCACCCCGATGAACCACAGCGGGGTGTCCTCGCCGATGTGGGCGACCAGCGCGGTGCGCAGTTCGGACAGTGGTGTCTTGCAGGGCTGTTCGATGAACAGCGCGACGCCGGGCCGGTTGCCTTCGTTGACCGCCACCGCCATCACCTTCGCGGTGACGTCGAGATCCTCGGCGAAGACGGTGCGGCCGTTGACCTTCAGGCTCGTCCCCATCCGGCCGAGGACATAGAGTCGCCCGTCGAGCAGGAATCCGGCGTCGCCGGTGTGCAGTGCACCGCCGGCCAGGCGGGTCGCGCCGTCCGGGTCACCGCGGTAGCCACCGAACACCGAGTCCCCGGACACCACGATCTCGCCGAGCACGCCGTCGGCTGCCGCTCCGTCGATACGCACCTGATGCCCGGGCATCGGCACACCCACCGATACGACCCCCGTCGCCGCGCCCGGCACGAAGGTCACCGGTCGGCCGTGGCGCAGTGCGGCTTTGTCGATGCCGACCACCTGCAGGGGGTCACCCATCGGGTGTGCGGTGGCGATCAGGGTGGCCTCGGCCAGCCCGTAGGACGGCAGGAATGCGTTCGGCGAGAAGCCCTGCCGGGTGGTCAGTTCGGTGAACGCCCGAAGGTGGTCGGGGTTGATCGGCTCGGCGCCGATCACGATCGTGCGCAGCCGGGACAGGTCGATGCCCTCGATATCGGCCGGTGTCAACCGCCGCGCGGTGTAGGCCAGCCCGAACGGCGGGGCGACGGTGTGCCGGGTGTCGGCGGCGGCGCGCAGCCAGCGGGCCGGATCGCGGACGAACTGATCGGGGCGCATCAGGTACAGCCCGCGCTGCCGGGTGACGGTCTGGAAGACGGCGCCGATCAAGCCCATGTCGTGATAGAGCGGCAGCCAGGACGCGGTGGCATCCGCCGGCGTCAGGTGGCAGGCGGCATCGATGGCGTCCAGGTTGACCGCCAGGTTGTGCCAGCTGATCCGGGCCCCACGCGGACGGCCGGTCGACCCGGAGGTCATCTGCAGCAGCACATCCGGTCCGGGTTCGCCCAGATCGCGTAGCGGTTCTGCGGCCGGCACGTCGTCGAGCACCAGCTGCGCCCGGCCACCCGCGGCGGTGACCAGCCCGGCGAAGGCGGACGTGGTGATCACGACGCGGGCCTGTGCGCCGTCGAGCACACCCCCGAGGTGGCGCAGGTACTGCTCGGGGTCGTGGAACAGCGGTGGGGCGATCGGTGCCAGGGTCGCGCCGGCCGCCGGCACCGCGAACATCGCCGCCAGGCACAGATGTGAGGTCGGCATCAGGACACCCACCGTGTCGCCCGCCCCGATACCCCGGTCGGTGAGCAGCCGGGCGATCCGCAGCACCCGTTCGGCCAGCGCCACATACGGCACGAAATCCCAGCCGCCGTCGTCGCCGGCCAGATGAATCCCGGTGTCGACGGAGGGTGCGCTCAGCCAGCCGCGGATGCTCTCGACGTCACGCATCGGGTCGTTCCTCGAGGAGGGTGACGGTACCCGTCCCGCCGTCGACATGGATCGTCATACCGGTCCGCACGGCGTCGGTCAGGCCGCCGATCTGCACGACGGTGGGCACGCCGAGTTCGCGGGCGATGATCGCCACGTGGGTCAGCGGGGAGGCACGTTCGATGAGCAGGGCCGAGGCGAACGGCAGAGCGGCCACCCAGCCCGGATCGGTGCGGTAGGCCACCAGGATGCCGCTGGAGAAGTCCTCCGGCCGTTGCACCACCACTGCACGTCCGGTGACCGCTCCGGGGCAAGACGGCGTTCCGGTCAGCACCGTCCCGGCGGGCGCCTCGGCTGCGGCGCCGGCACGGCTCCAGCCGGCAGCGGTCAATTCCGTTGTGGTATAGGAGGATCCGATGGTGGTGAACCGCGGGGGCGCCTTCAGCTCGTGGTAGTACCGTTGCAGGGTCCGGCGGCGGGTGACGGCAGCACGGGCCTCGGCGCGGCCCGTCGGCCCGTCGTAGAGGCCGAACAGTTCATCACGGGTGAGCAGGTACACCTCGGCCGCGTCATCGATGAGCTCGCGCCGCTGCAGATCCCGCGCCATCACCGCGACAAGGGATTTCAAGATCCCGAAACCCTGCGTGCGGGCGAATCGGAGGTGCTCGCGGTGGGTCGCGGCACGCTGGATCTTGGTGCGTAACGCATCGTAGATCGTCCGGCGCGGGCCGTGCAGGTGCGCGTCGAGATAGGCCTGCGCGGAGTCGTTCGGGCGAGCGGCGTCCTCCGGCGCGGCCATCCGCAGCATGTGGAAGATGCCGGACGGGTCCTGCCGCAGATCGGGCGCCTCGAGCTTGAGTTCGTCGAGGCAGCGGTAGCCGAACCGGTCGATATAGTCGTCCACCTTGCGGCGCAGTTCCTGCCAGCTGCGGTCCCCGTCCTCGGCGTACTCCACCAGTTGCGGGTACGCGGTCGCGGGATCCGCCGAGTCGATGAAGGCCCACAGCTCCGGGCTGCTGCGCGCGAATGCGGCGATATCGCTCAGGGCCCGCGCGGGCTCGAGGGACACCGCCCCGGAGCCGGGGTTGACTATCGCGAAGCCGAACCATTCGGGTGCGTGCGGCAGGAAGGCCTTCGTCATCGCGGCGAGCACGCCCACCGAGGTCAGCAGGACGGCATCGAGCACCATCATCGGCCCCCAGATCCGGGCCACCTCGGCATGGATCTGGCGGAACTTCCGGTACGCCTGCGGGCCGTCCAGCGTGGAGACATCGGACAGGCCGTGGCGTTCGACGAACTCCTCGAACGCGGCGTCGAAATCCTGCACCAGCGCATCGATGCCGCGGAACCGGCGCGCGTAGGTCAGGGTGCTGCGGGACCGGTGAAACGCCTTCTGCACGGGGCCGGCGTAGGTGAACGGCTTGAGTTGTCGCGCCGTCGTGTTGTCCAGGGGTTCGCCGACACCGAGCGCGACTTCGAGCACCCGGCGGTTGAGCGGATAGCCGGGGGCGATGCCGACCATGCGGTACCAGTGCAGCAGGTTGTAGTAGACATGGCCGTTGAACTGTCCGAGCATGACCGGCAGCCACGCTTCCATCTGGTCCAGTTGCGCGGGAGCCACTTTCAGGCTGCGCGCATATTCTCGGTAGACGTCGGCGTACAGGGCACGGGCCGTGGTGAAGGTCAGTGGCGAGGTCACGCCGGCGAAACTCTCGATGATGTTCGAGTTGTCCCAGATACGCAGCGCGTCGGGCGCCACGGCTTCACCGAAATGTTCTGCCTCGAAACCTGATTCGTCTTCCAGGGTGGTGATGGGGCGCGTCTGCAGCAGCCAGATCTGCGCGTCGCCGGTGTCCGCCCACTCGATGTCCTGCGGCGCCCCGAAGTGCCGCTCCAGCCGCGCGCCCAGCTCGGCGAGGCCCGAGCGCAGGTCGGCGCCGATACTGCACACCAGCTGTCGGTGTCCGGGCACCTCGGCGGTGCGGACACCGCCCTGGTCCCCGGCGACGATCATCTGCCCTTTGGTGCCGACCGTCTCTTCGATGACGGCCCCGCCGTGTTTGGCCACGATGACGGAGTCCGCATCGACGGCACCGGATACCAGTCCCTCACCGAGCCCGAGCACGGCGTTGATGACGATCCTGTCCCGTGCACCGGTGACCGGGTCGGCCGTGAACATCACGCCGCTGCTCACCGGTTGAATCAGCTGCTGCACGATGACGGCGACGGCGACGTCGCCGAAGTCCAGCCCGCGCATCTGCCGGTACCGCGTGGCGCGCGGCGAGAACGTCGATGCCCAGCAACGGCGTACCGCGTCCTCGACCGCCTCGATTCCCGCAATGTTGAGAAATGTGTCCAATAATCCAGCAAAGGAATTCGCGGCGCCGTCCTCATGTTTTGCCGAGGACCGGATCGCGACATTGCCGTCGCCCACATATTCCAAGGCGGCCGAAATCGCCTCCCCGACCTGCTGCGGAATCACCGATTCTTTGAGCGCCGCCTCGGCGTGTGCGGCCTCGGCCAGTCGCTCCGATAACGTCATCTGGCTATCACTCACCTGTACATCGGCGGCGGCCAGGGCGATATCGAAGGCTTCGGTCCCCAACACGGCCCAGCGCGGGACGGGAAAGCCGGCATCGGTGAGCTCAAAGAGGTTGTGCGCCTTGCCGCCCACCCGTGCGCGCAGATCACCGCGCGGCGCCTGGTCGGTGATGAGAAATGTCATCGGGTCCCTCGTGAGACGGTAGGGGAATCGGTCGGCACAACAAGTCAATCGCGAACAGAGCGAACACGATCAGACTTGGCGAAATCTTGGAGAACCAATTCGATTTCACCGAATGACTACCGTCGTCGTTCCCCTCGTTTTGATTGCAGTACAGACTGCTCGACGAGCGCCGATGAGGAACGCGTAGTGGACTACCTGAATTCAGCTTTCGCTCAGCGCGGCCAATCGGTCGATCGACGCCATGAGTTTGTCGGCCGTGGTGGCCTGCGCCCGCGCCATCCGCTTCTCGTCGGTCAGGCGGGTCCAGTCGTAGGTGTGCGTGACGCGGGTCGTCCGCTCGTCGACCGGCTCGAGCTCCCAGCGCCACAGGTGCCCGGGCGCGGGCTCGCCTTCCGGAGCGGGCTGCCAGGCGATGAGCCGGCCCTCGGCGAACTCCACGACGTGGTTCTCCCGGACCGGACCCTGGATGAGGCGCATTCGGAACACGTCGCCGACGGCATGCACCCGCTGACCGGCGGGAGCCTCGGCGAGGTTGTCGTTGCCATCCCAGCGCGGCTGCTGAGCAGGGTCGGCGATCAACTCGAAAATCGTGTCGGCGGGGGCGTCGATGGTCCGGCTGACCGAGACAATGGTGCTCACGCCGAAGAGCTTACGGACGGTCGCCGCGCCCACATCTTGACGGTGCCAAGTTCGGGGTGCGATAGTGAACTAGTCACTGACTAGATTTGGGGAGATGCCATGGCCACCTTGGTAGGAGATCGGGAACGGGAACGCACCGCCGGCGATCTGGGCCTGGCGTTGACGCAGGGCTACCTGCAGCTCACCGAGTACGAGGAGCGGCTGAACCGGGCCTTCGCCGCCCACACCACCGACGAGTTGTGCGCACTGACCGCCGACCTGCCCACGTCCCGATTACGCCGCCACGATCCACGCCGCCGGGCCGCCCAGCGCCGGGCCGCCCGGCTGGGTGTGCAGATCCACCTCGGCGCCTACCTCGCCGGGTCCGTCCTCATGCTCGCGACGTGGCTGATCGTCGGGCTGACCGCGGACCAGTGGTACTTCTGGCCGGTGTGGCCGATCCTCGGCTGGGGCATCGGCGTCGCCTCGCACATCGTGCCCGTCACGGCGTGCCTTTCACACCCGACGACCCGACGCGGTATCCCCGTGCGGACGGATTAGCACAACCCCATTACTTGCCAAGGGCTTTCGCTCCTTCGCCGCTCGGGCTGAGGTTAGCCACCGCGACCCACGTAGAATGCGTGTCAAGACAAAGTCATAGAGGGACACCCCGACCCCAACCCGATCGGAGTGCCATGCTCACCGTCCTGCTCGCCCACGCGGTCGCGACCGCGCTGGCGCCACTTCTGGTGGCCAGGTGGGGCCGAGCGGCGTTCTATCCACTGGCACTCGTCCCGCTCGGCTCGCTGATCTGGGTGGCACAGAACTGGCCGAGTGCCGACCGGGTGCCCACCCTGGACATCCCGTGGGTTCCCGAACTCTCGATGGACATCACGCTGCGCTTCGATTCGCTGGCCGCGATCATGAGCGTCCTGGTCCTGGGTATCGGCGCGCTCGTGCTGTTCTACTGCGCCGGATACTTCCAGCATCACGACGGGCACACCGAGAAGCGGCTGCCCAGTTTCGCCGCCGAACTCGTGGCCTTCTCCGGCGCCATGTTCGGGCTGGTCGCCAGCGACAACATGCTGGTGCTCTACATCTTCTGGGAAACCACCACCGTGCTGTCCTTCCTGCTGGTCGGCCACTACGCGGAGCGCGCCACCAGCCGCCGCGCCGCCACCCAGGCGCTGCTGGTGACGACCCTGGGCGGTCTGGCGACGCTGGTGGGCATCATCGTGCTCGGCCAGCTGGCCGGTACCTATCTGCTCTCCGAGCTGATCGCGGCGCCGCCCACCGGGACCGCGGCCTCGATCGCCATCGTGCTGATCCTCGTCGGCGCGCTGTCCAAATCGGCGATCGTGCCCCTGCACTTCTGGCTGCCCGGCGCCATGGCCGCGCCCACACCCGTCAGCGCCTATCTGCACGCCGCGGCGATGGTCAAGGCCGGTGTCTATCTGGTGGCGCGGCTGACCCCGGGTTTCGCCGACAACCCGCTGTGGCGGCCCATGGTGGTCGGCCTCGGCCTGCTGACCATGCTGATGGCCGGCTGGCGCGCGGTCCGCGAATACGACCTCAAGCTGATTCTGGCCTTCGGCACCGTCAGCCAGCTGGGCCTCATCACGGTCATGGTCGGGGCGGGCGGGCCGGACATGATGCTGGCCGGACTGGCCATGTTGTGTGCGCACGCCATGTTCAAGGCCGCGCTGTTCATGGTGGTCGGCGTCATCGACCACGCCACCGGCACCCGCGACATCCGCAAGCTGGCGGGGCTCGGCCGGAAGTACCCACCGCTGTTCGTCATCGCCGTGGGGGCCACCGCGAGCATGGCCGCGCTGCCGCCGTTCTTCGGTTTCGTCGCCAAGGAGGCGGACCTGGAGACCGTCTTGCACAGCGCCTCGCTGGGCTCGGCCGCGCCGTTCGTGTTGGCCGGCATCGTGATCGGGTCGGTGTTCACCACCGTCTACAGCCTGCGGTTCCTGTGGGGCGCGTTCGCAGCAAAGGGTTCGGGAAAGGGTGCGGTCACCCCCAGTATCCGGGTCGCCGAAATGCACCGGCCGTCACCGAGCTTCCTGGCCTCCCCCGCCATCCTGGCCGCGGCGGGCCTGCTGTTCGGCCTGTTCCCGGGCACGCTGGACGACAAACTCGACGACTACTCCGAGACGATTCCCGGCGAATCCGACTACTACCTGGCGCTGTGGCACGGCCTGGGCCTGCCGCTGCTGCTGTCGGCCCTGGTCCTGGCCGCCGGCGCCGCGCTGTTCTTCGGGCGCAACCGGCTGCCCCGCGCCCGGGGCGCCTACCTGCCGCTCGGTAATGCCGACCGGATCTACGACGCGGTGATGCGCGGACTCGACATCGTGGCCGTCCGGTTGACCGGCCAGACCCAGCGCGGTTCCATCCCGGCCACCCAGGCCGTCATCCTGTGCACGCTGGTCGTGCTTCCGGTCGGTGCCCTGCTGTCCGGTGCCAGGGACCGGCCCGAACTGCGGTTGTGGGATTCCCCGCTGCAGGTGGTGGTGGGTCTGCTGATGCTGGCGGCGGCCGTCGGCGCGACCGTCATGCGCAATCGGCTGGCGGCCGTCCTGCTGGTCGGGGTGACGGGGTACGGCTGCGGCGTGATCTTCGCCTTCCACGGCGCACCCGACCTGGCGCTGACGCAGTTCCTGGTGGAAACGCTGGTGCTGGTGATCTTCGTGCTCGTGTTACGAACCCTGCCCGCCGAGGCGAACAGCTCCAACATCAAGCGCAACCGGCTCCCGCGCGCCGCCCTGGCACTGACTGTCGGCGCGTCCGTCACCGGGCTCGCGGTGTTCGCGATGGCGGCCCGGCGCACCACGCCGATCGCCACCCTGCTGCCCGACGCCGCCTACTACCGCGGGCACGGCGCCAACACCGTCAACGTCCTCCTCGTCGACATCCGGGCCTGGGACACCATGGGCGAGATCTCGGTGCTGCTGGTCGCCGCGACGGGTGTGGCATCACTGGTGTTCCGGCACCGGCGTTTCGGGGCCGCGCCGCGGGTGCCCCAGGCCGGCGGGAGCGCGGCCGGCCAGCCCGATATCGGCCCGGTCACCGCCTACAGTCCCGCCGTCGGCGATATCACCTGGCTGCGCGGCAGCGATCTGCGCGATCCCAAGCACCGCTCGCTGGTGCTCGAGGTGGCCACCCGCCTCATCTTCCCGCTCATCATGGTGCTGTCGGCGTACTTCTTCTTCGCCGGGCACAACACCCCCGGCGGCGGATTCGCCGGCGGGTTGACCGCCGGGCTGGCGCTGGTGCTGCGCTATCTGGCCGGGGGCCGCTACGAACTCGGCGAGACCCTGCCCCTTGACGCCGGCAAGATTCTCGGCACCGGCCTCGCGCTTTCGGCGGGCACCGCGGTCACCTCCCTGTTCCTCGGCGCACCCGTGCTGTCCTCGGCGGTGATCCATCTCGACATCCCGGTGCTGGGCCCGGTCAAGCTGGTGACGGCATTGTTCTTCGACCTGGGGGTCTACCTGATCGTGGTGGGCCTGGTGCTCGATATCCTGCGCAGCCTGGGTGCCCGCGTCGACGTGGAGATGGCCCGGACATGAATCCCCTCGTCGTGCACGTCGCCCCCCTTGTCATGATCGGCGGACTCACCAGCGCCGGTGTCTACCTGCTGCTCGAACGCAACCTGACCCGAATGCTGTTGGGGCTGCTACTGATCGGCAACGCGGTCAATCTGCTCATCCTCACCGTCGGCGGCGACGCCGGTAACCCGCCGATCCGCGGACGCACCAGCGACGGGCACACCACCACCGCAGACCCCTTGGCGCAGGGCATGATCCTGACCGCCATCGTCATCAGCATGGGCATCGCGGCGTTCGTCCTGGCGCTGGCGTATCGGTCGTATCAGTTGACCACCGCAGAAGATGTGGAGACCGATCCCGAAACCGCACGGGTCGCCGAGGGCACCGAGATGGATGCCGACGACATCCCCGATGTGGTGCCGTCCCGCGACACCGACGCGGCCGACGAGCTCGACGCCCTGCCGGGTGCGGAGGGGTCCCGATGACCCTCTCCCAGGTCCTGACCCCACTGCCGGTCTTGATTCCCACCATCGCCGCGGCGGTGACGCTGTTCGCCGGCCGCACCCCGCGGCTGCAGCAGTTGGTGGCCCTGGCGTCGCTGACCTCCGTGGTCGCGGTATGTGCGACGCTGCTCTACCTCGTGGACCGCGACGGCACCACCGCCGTGCAGGTCGGCGGCTGGGGCCAGAGCCAACCGGGGATGGGTCCACTGGGCATCACCTTGGTGGCCGACCGGTTGTCGACGCTGATGCTGGTGGTGTCGTCAATCGTGTTGCTGGCGGTCGTCTTCTACGCCATCGGGCAGGGTATCCGCGACGGCAACGACCGTCAGCCGGTGTCGATCTTCTTGCCCACCTATCTGATCCTGTCGGCCGGTGTGTGCACGGCATTCCTGGCCGGCGACCTGTTCAACCTGTTCGTCGGGTTCGAGGTGCTGCTGTCGGCGAGCTTCGTGCTGCTGACCATCGGCGGCAGTGCCGATCGGGTGCGCGCCGGCATCGCCTACGTGATGGTGTCGATGGTGTCGTCGCTGGTCTTCCTGATCGGCCTGGCCATGGTGTACGCCGCGGCCGGCACCCTGAACATGGCCGAGCTCGCGGTCCGGCTGGAGCATGTGCCGGCCGGTACCCGCACCGCGTTGTTCGCGGTGCTGCTGGTCGCCTTCGGGATCAAGGCGGCGGTGTTCCCGCTGTCGGCGTGGCTGCCCGAGTCCTATCCGACCGCGCCGGCCCCGGTCACTGCGGTGTTCGCCGGCCTGCTGACCAAAGTCGGTGTGTACGCCATCATCCGGGCGCATTCACTGCTCTTCCCCGGTGGCGCTCTGGACAATGTGCTGCTGGTGGCCGCGCTGCTGACCATGGTGGTCGGCATCCTCGGCGCGCTGGCCCAGAACGACATCAAACGACTGCTGTCCTTCACCCTGGTCAGCCATATCGGCTACATGGTGTTCGGGATCGCGCTGTCCAACCAACTCGGGATGTCCGGCGCCATCTACTACGTGGCGCACCACATCGTCGTGCAGACCACGCTGTTCCTGGTGGTCGGCCTGATCGAGCGCCAAGCCGGGGCGTCGACCCTGCAGCGCCTCGGCGGCCTGGCCGCGGCGAGCCCGGTGCTGGCCTTCGTCTTCGTCATCCCGGCGCTGAATCTCGGCGGTATCCCGCCCTTTTCCGGCTTCATCGGCAAGGTGGCGCTGCTGGAGGCCGGCGGAGCTGCGGGTTCCGTTCTGGCCTGGGTGCTGGTCGCCGGCAGCGTGGTCACCAGCCTGCTGACGCTGTACGCGGTGGCGCGGGTGTGGACCAAGGCGTTCTGGCGGGCGCGCGCCGACGCCCCCGAGGGCTACCTGGCCGCGGCGGTACCGGTCGCCCTGATCGACGATGCCGACGATATCGACTTCGCCGACCGTGACGATGTCGGCCGGATGCCGGTGGGGATGTTGATTCCCACCGGCGCGCTGATCGTCGTCGGCCTGGTGCTCACGGTCGCGGCCGGGCCGATCTTCGCCTACAGCGAGCGGGCGGCGGCGCAGGTGCTCGACCGCAGCCAGTACATCGCCGCGGTGCTGAAATGAGGGCGGTGCTGACGTGAGAAGGTGGACTCTTCGCGGCTGGACGCTGCTCTGGCTGGCGTTGGTGTGGATTCTGTTGTGGGGCACGGTGTCCGTGGCCAACATCCTCAGCGGGCTGGCGATCGCCCTGCTGATCACCGTGCTGCTGCCCCTGCCCGCGGTGCCCGTCGAGGGGCGGCTGCGCCCGTGGTCGTTCGTGGTGCTGGCGGCCTACGTCAGCTGGTCACTGGTGGTGTCCTCCACACAGGTGGCATGGCTCGCGGTCAAACCGGGCCCACTTCCGCCGACCGCGGTGCTGCGGGCGCATCTGAACATCAAGTCCGATCTCGTGCTCGCCCTGGCGGTCAACGTGATCAACCTGATCCCGGGGTCGATCGTGCTGGAGATCGACCAGACCCGCCGGCTGATCTATGTACACGTGATCGACGTCGGCTCGCAGCGCGCCGTGGACCGGTTCTACCGCCAGACCGCCACGGTGGAACGGTTGATGGTGGCGGCGTTCGAGCGCGATGCCGATTGGCAGGGGGTACCCCGATGATGGCCCAGCGAGAAGCGAAGCGGGACCGCGCATGATCGTCCAGCGAGAAGCGAAGCGAGATCGCGCATGATTTGGGTATGGGTGGTCGCCGCGGTGATGCTGACTGCCGCGGCGATGATCACGATGTTCCGGCTGCTGGCCGGCCCCAGCACCCTGGACCGGCTGGTGGCACTGGATACCTTTGTGGCCGTGTCGATGTGCGCGATCGGCACCTGGGCGGCCTTCAGCCTGGACACCACGGTCACCTACAGCCTGACCGCACTGGCGCTGATCAGTTTCGTCGGATCGGTGAGTGTGGCCCGGTTCCGGGTCCGAGACGATGTGCCGTCCGACGCCGCACACGATGCGGGGAACCGCTCATGATCCTCGACGTGCTCGCCGCCGTGCTGGTGCTGGGTGGCTCGGCGCTGGCGTTGACCGCGGCCATCGGCGTGGTGCGCTTCCCGGACACCTTGTCGCGCATGCACGCGGCATCCAAGCCGCAGGTGCTGGGGCTGCTGCTGGTGCTGGCCGGCGCGGCGATCCGGTTGCGCGGCAACGCCGATGTCGGCATGGTCATCCTGGCCGGGCTGTTCACCCTGATCACCGCGCCCGTGGTGGCCAACCGGGTGGGTCAGCTGGCCTACCGCGAACAGAATGTGAAGGACCAGCTGGCCGCCGATGAGCTGGGCGAACTGTCGGACTGACTACTCCGACAGCTGGAACTCCACCATCGCCCGCAGCGTCTCGACCGCCTCCTGCAGCACCGCCAGCCGCGCTGACGCCGACGGCGCGGCCAGCACCGCGTAGCGGTCGGCCTGGCCGATCGGGATGCGGGCGGCCAGCGCGTACAACCGCTCGCCGGCCTGCTGCCCGGGCTCGGCACTGCCGAGAAGTTCTTCCCGAGAAGGCAATTCCTCGTCGCGCGCCGATGCCACGAGCGAGAACACGCTCAGCACAGCGTCTTCCACGTCGGCGATATCGGAACCGGTGACCGCAGTGCCGGGCTCGTCGGGCCACGCCCGCACCTCGGCGCGTGGATACGGGGCGTCGTCGAGCCACTGTGTCACCCGGAACCGGTCCCCCAGTTCGCACCGCAGCCGGTACCGGCCACCGCCTTGCGAAGTGTGCTCGACAATCCGGGCCATCGCGCCGACGTCACTGCGCATGTCGCCGCCGCCCACCTCCCGGCCCGCCGCGATCAAGACCACCCCGAATTCCCGGTCCCCGGCCAGGCAATCGGAGATCATTGCCGAATAGCGTGGTTCGAAGATCCGCAGCGGCAGCTGCTCGCCGGGCAGCATCGCCACCTCGAGCGGGAACATCGGTGTCGGCGTCACCGAAAACCCTGGCCCGCCACCGCATCTTTGACGAGGGTGGTCTTCGGGGTGAACGCACACATGGCGCCGGCCAGCCCGAGCCACAGTTCCGGATTCATCTGGACCAGCTCATTGTCCTTGCCTATGGCATCGATGACTTGCCGCTGCTGGGTCTTGTCCATGGTCTGGTAGTCACCACAGGTGGTGGCGGCCAGCCCGGTCGGCGGCGGCCCTGACGGACCCGAACCCGGAAGGTTGGGCAGGCTCGGGATCGGCAGATTGGGAAACGACGGAATCGGGATCTGAATGGTTCTGGGAGCGCGGGTCTGCGGGGTCTGGATCGCGGTGGCCGCGGGATCGGCCATCGGTGTGCCCACGATCTCCTTGCTACAGCCCGCCAACCCCAGCGCGACCGCCAGCAATCCCACCGCGAGAACCTTCACAACACCAACTCCCCGATGAGTCCGTCGACGACGGCCCGCAGATCACCGTCATGCTCCTCGGCCACCCGGCGCTGCCGCTGATACGACCCGCCCAGCCGGTAGATCGACTCGACCCGGGCCAGCTCCGGCGCGCATCCCAGCGAGGCCGCCACCGGTTCCAGCCGGGTCAGCAGGTCGTCGAGGTCGTCGGTGACCAGTCGCTCATTGCTGTCGGCGTCCAGGATGATCTCGGCATCCAGCCCGTACCGGGCCGCGCGCCATTTGTTCTCCTGCACATGCCACGGCGGCATGGTGGGCAGCTGCTCGCCGGCGTCGAGGCGACGATCCAGGTCGACGATCAGGCTGTGGGTCAGCGCGACCAGCGCGCCCAGTTCGGCGAGATTGGAGACACCGTCGAAGATCCGCACCTCGATGGTGCCCAGGTGCGCCGATGGGCGGATGTCCCAACGGATCTCGTTCATGTGGTCGATGATGCCGGTCTTCTTCTGATCGGCGACGAACTCCTCGAATTCCGACCACTTCTGAAACTGGAACGGCAGCCCGGCGGTCGGCAGCTGCTGGAACATCATCGCCCGGTTACTCGCGTACCCGGTGTCCTCGCCGTCCCAGTACGGCGAGGACGCGGACAGCGCCAGCAGGTGCGGGTACTGATTCAACAGCGACGTGATGATCGGCATCACCTTGTGCGCCGACGAGATGCCGACGTGCACGTGCACACCCCAGATCAGCATCTGCCGGCCCCACCACTGGGTGCGCTTGATCAGTTCGGCGTACCGCGGCCCCTCGGTCAGCTCCTGCATCTCCCACTGCGCGAACGGGTGGGTGCCGGCGCAGAACAGCTCCATGCCGCGGGTGCGCACAATGCGCTGCACGGTGACCAGCGTCTCGTGCAGATCGTCCATGGCCTGCGGGACGGTGTCACAGATCCCGGTGACCACCTCGACGGTGTTGCGCAGCAGTTCCTTGTGCACGTGCGGGGTTTCGCCGAGTTCGGCGATCACCGCGGCGGCCTCGTTGGCCAGATCGCGGGTCACCGGATCGATGAGAGCGAACTCCCATTCGACACCGAGGGTCGGCCGGGGAGACCCGGCGAAATCGATCCGGGTTCTATTGGGCGCCGATGACACCGCAAGCTACCCGCTTGCCGGCATCGCCGGTCGCCATGGTGGTCTCGTCCGGACCCGGGGTGCCGTTGACCTGCTGGTAGCGCTCGGCGGGGATGTTGGCGAAGTTGTCGGCCTTCTCGTGAATGATGATCGCCGTCTGGGTCCCGGCGAGCAGCTGCTCGGCCGTGAACGCGTCCGTCGTCGTCACCACCTTGCCGGAGCCGTCACTGCGTACCTGCAGCGAGCTCAGGTCACCGCTGGCCGGGTGTGCGGTATGTCCGGGCACCTGCAGATGTGCCCCGGCGCTGGTGAAGTCACCCTCGCACTTACCCACCGAATGGATGTGCAGCCCGTGGAAGCCCGGCGTCAACTTGCCCGGGGCGGTGGTCTCGACGGTGACGGTGGCGACGCCGTCGGCGAACTCGAAGTCGGCGGTGGCCACGGCGGTGCCGTCGGCCAGCTTCAGGACCGCGCTCAGCTTCTCGCCGGCCGCCGCGGGCGCCTGCGGTGTTCCGTGTCCGGCTTCGGCCGACGGGGCGGGCGAACCGGTCCAGATGGCGGGCGTGGTTCCGGGCTGGGTGGCGACCGGCTCATAGGGTGCACAGGCACTGGCGATCGGCGCGATGACCGCGGCCGCGGCGAGCAGACGAAGCGAGGCTGAGATCGGCATGTCCGAGAGCCTAGCCGGTGACCGCCACGATGACGCCCGGCGGTTGGTCTGCCAGTGCGGGCACCCGTGGTTCGACCGGTGCGGCGAGCAGTTTGCCCACCTCATCGGCAGCTTCCTTCTCGCCGGGCGCCTCCCCGAAGTACACCGTCGTGGCGGTGACACCCTCCAGCGTGAGGTTCCCGGTCTCGGTGACGTTCCACTGCGCGTCGCGCAGTTTGGTCGCGGTGTTCTCGGCGGCGCCGGCCACCTCGGAGATGTTGAACACCCGCACATCGACCTTGGCCGGCGCGGGTGTGGCCGATGTCTTGGTGACGGTGGAGCTGGTGGCCGGGGTCGCCGAGGTCGAGGCGCTGCTGTCGTTGTCGTCGTTGGGTCCCAGGTACTGGAATGCAATCAGCAGGAACACCACACCGAGGAACAACAGCACCATGACCATGGCGCGCAGGGGCAGCCCGGAAGAGTCTCGCTGATTCATCGGAGCCCAGACTAGCGGTCTAGGTGACCTCGAAGCCCAGCCGCCGCGCGGCCTTGGCTTTCTGCCGGCTGGCGCGCACCCGGCGCAGCCGCTTGACCAGCATCGGGTCGGCGGCGAGTGCTTCCGGTCGCTCCACCAGTGCGTTGAGCACCTGGTAGTACCGCGACGGCGACAACCCGAACAGTTCCTTGATGGCTTCCTCTTTGGACCCCGCGTACTTCCACCACTGGCGTTCGAAGGCCAGGATGTCGTGTTCGCGCCGACTCAGGCCGTCGGCAGGCTCGGAATCATCCCCGGATCGCTCAGTCCGCGCGATAGCGCCGTCCATATCGCTCCTTGGGCCCTTCCGACAGATCTGAGAATTACACGACTGTTGTTCGGCGCTCATTCAATCACGGCTGCGGTAGTGCGGGCGTGATCGTTACCCGCGAGTCGGCTGACTTAAGCTTGCCAACCGTGGCTGTTGTACCTATTCGTATCGTGGGCGATCCCGTCCTGCACACCCCGACCACCCCGGTTCCCGTGGGAGCCGACGGTTCGCTTCCTGCTGATCTCGCGGATCTGATCGCCGACATGTACGACACGATGGACGCTGCCAACGGGGTTGGCCTGGCCGCCAACCAGATTGGCATGACCGCGCGGGTCTTCGTCTACGACTGCGCCGACGAGCGCGGAAAGACGGCACGCCGTCGCGGCGTGGTGGTGAACCCCGTGTTGGAGACCTCCGAGCTGCCCGAGACCATGCCCGACCCGGACAACGACGACGAAGGTTGCCTGTCGGTGCCGGGCGAGTCGTTCCCGCGGGGCCGGGCCGAGTGGGCCCGCGTCACCGGCCTGGACGCCGACGGCACCGCGATCACGCTGGAGGGCACCGGGCTGTTCGCGCGGATGCTCCAGCACGAGACAGGTCACCTCGACGGTTTCACCTATCTGGACGGGTTGATCGGCCGGCACGCCCGCGCGGCCAAGCGCATGGTCAAGTCCAACAAGTGGGGTGTGCCGGGGTTGAGCTGGACGCCCGGCGAGGATCCCGACCCGTTCGGCCACTAGTGCCCGCTAGATGACGAGCGTCGGTGACCGGGTGTCGCTGCGTTACCGGCTGCCCGACGGCCTGACCGATGTCGTCGGTGAGCTGGCAGCCCTGAGCCCGTTGATCTCGGTGCGGACCAAATCCGGCGAGATGGTGCACATCGCGCCCGCCGACGTGGTTTCGATGCGCGAACTCTCCCACGTCACCGTGCGCAACTCGGAGATCCGTGAGCTTGAGCATGCCGCGGCGCTGGCCTGGCCCGGCACCGAGCAACACTGGTGCCACGGCTGGCTGCTGCGCGCCGGCCCAGGGATCGGGGAGGGCCACACCAGCCGTGCCAATTCGGCGGTGCCCCTGTTGTTCGAGGCGAACCTGCACGCGCTGCCGACGATCGTGGACTGGTACGCCCGCCGCGGTCTGCCCGCGTGGCTGGCGCTGCCCGAGCGTCTGCTGCCCGTCAAGACGCCGGGCACCAAACCGACCCGCGTCCTGGTGCGCGATATCACTCCTGACATCACCCCCGAGGACGTCCCGGGCGACGGCACCTTGCGCCCCACCCCGGACGCCGAGTGGCTCCGCATCTACGAACGCGCCGTCCCCGTCGAGGTGCTGACCGCCGTCGGCACCGGGCAGGAGGCCGGCGAGGTGACGTTCGCCGCTGTCGCGGGTGCCGCCGTCGGCCGCGCCGCGGTGACGGCGGCACCCGGGGGCACCCGTTGGGCCGGGCTGTCGGCGGTGCGGGTCGCCGAGGATTCCCGGCGCCGGGGTCACGCCCGCGCGGTATGTTCGGCACTGCTCGGCTGGGCGGCCACCCGCGGCGCCACCCGCGCCTACGTGCAGGTGCTCGCCGACAACTCCCCCGCCGCCACGCTGTACCACTCGATGGGTTTCCGCCTGCACCACACGCTGCGGTACCTGCGCGCAGAAAGCCTTCTACCCCATGCATGAGTTACTCCAACTCAACCGCGATGTGCAGTCCTCGCGTGCGGTCCGGCTGCTCGCCACCCAGAACCTGGGGATCTACGCCACGCTGATGGAGCGTCATCTGCTCGACGGGGTGGTGGCCGAGACCGATCTGGTGGTGCGCCTGGACCGCGACCTCGAAACCCTCGACGAGATCGAGCAGTCCGGCCTGGCCCTGATCAAGACGTGGGCCAGCCAGGGCTGGTTGCACCGTGTGCTCGACGTCCGATCCGGGAGTGAACGCAACGTCTGCTACCTGACCCAGGACGCCCGCCGGGCCCTGGATTTCGTGCGCGGGATGCGCCGCAACGACACCATCGCCACCGGCGGTTCGATCAACGGCATCGCGTCCCGGCTCAAACAGGTCGCGGTGCGCGTCGACAACGACCCGGCCCGCATCCGGGCCGGCATCGAGGCCGAGATCGCCGAGCTGCACCGTGAGCTCGACGAGCTGGACGCCGGCTTGCGCCCCGAGCCCGACGTCACCTCGATGTACGACGAGGCCCGCGCGATCGCCCTGCAGATGGAACGGCTGATCACCGATATCGGGTTGTACGGCACCATGATCGAACAGGCCACCCAGGCGCTCGACGATCCGATCGACACCAACACCGAGTACCGCGACCGGCAGCGCCAGATGTACGCCGACTATCAACAGGCGTGGGAGTCGGCGGGCCGCGATTCGCACCGGGCGTTCCTGCGGATGATCAACGACCCGGACCAGCGCACCGCGTTCGAGGGCGATATCGCCGCCGTCGCCGGGGCCCTGCCCGAGCTGGACCCGGCGCTGCGCAAGGTGATGGCCGGGTTCTTCGAACTGGTCGGCCATCAGATCGACGAGGTGGAACGCATCCAGCAGCGCTGCGCGCAGCGGGTCAAGCGGTTCACCGCGTTCGGCACGCTGGAGCAGAGCCGCGGGGTGGCCCGGCAGTTGAACGAGGCGATCGGCGCGGCCCGCGCGTTGTTGAAGGTGTCGCTGACGGATTCGCGGCTGGACCTCGATGTGCCGCTGGCCCGGCACACCATCAGTTCGATCGGCGCCCTGAGTTTCCGGATCAACGACGTGTCCGCCCCCAAGCCTGCGGCCGTCGCCGACGGCGATGTCGATCTGTCCACCTTCGCCGCGCTGACCACCCAGGTCGACGCACCGGCGATGTCGGCGATGATCAACACCGCACTGCGCGACGCCCCGCTGTCGCTGCCGGACGCGGTGTCGATGTTGGACACCGCGTATCTCGGGCATGTCATCGTGCTGTGGTCGTGGGCGCTCAAGCAGCCCGCCGCCGGAGGCGGCAATCCAGATACCAGCCAGACCGACACCGAACCGGTACGCATCCGGTTCCATTCGCTAGACGGCCGCGACCGTGAGATGGAGGTTCCGCGGCTGATGTTCACCGAACCGATTGTTGGAGTGGCGTCATGACAGATACACCAGTTGATTTCGCCTCCCTGCCCGAGGTCGACCGCACCGGTCGCCCGACGCAGCCGCAGCAACGCCGGCCGCGGTTCGACGGGGATGTCAGTGCGCTGCCCGACCGGGCGTGCTGGGCGCTGCAGCACCTACTGACGCGCCGCTTCGTCAGCAACGAGTCCGATGCCGACATCTACAGCTGGATCAAGGAGTATCGCGCGGACCTGGCGGTGCGGTTGTCCGAACTCGACCTGCAACTGCAGATCGCCGAGGGTGTCGAGATCGCGTTCATCGAACAGGCCCGGTACGAATCGGCGCGGGGTGTCAAACTTCTGCGTCGCGAACCGCTGGGCACCTACGACTCCATCCTGGCGCTGCATCTGGCCCAGATGATGCGTGCCGGCGGCGACGCGAGCTTCGTCATCAGCCGCGACGAGATCCATGGTCTGTTCTCCGGGGTGCTCAACGACACCGACCGCGACGCCGTCACCTTCACCGCGCGCGTCGACGCCGCCGTCGCCCGGCTGGCCGGGCTGGAGATCCTGCGCAAGACGCGCGACGACGAGGACAGCTACACCGTGAGCCCGGTGATCAGCGCCATCATGACGGCCTCGGTGATCACCGAGTTGCAGCAGCAGTTCGAAGAGCTGCGCAAGGGAGGCAGCACCGATGAGTGAGCAGTTCCATCTGTCCCGGCTCCAGGTCATCAACTGGGGCGTGTTCGACGGTTACCACAGCATCGGGTTCGGCCCCGGCGGGGCGCTCATCGCGGGCGCCTCCGGTAGCGGCAAATCCTCACTGCTGGACGCGATCTCGTTGGGCTTCCTGCCGTTCAACCGGCGCAACTTCAATGCCTCCGGCGATAACACCGCCGCCGGGTCCAGCGCGGGCCGGCGCACCGTGGACAAGTATGTGCGCGGGGCGTGGGGCCAGCGCAGCGACGCCGGCAGCAGCCAGGTGATGTACCTGCGCGGTGACGGCACCACCTGGTCGGCGATCGCCGTCACCTATGCCAGTAACACCGGGCGCACCATCACCGGGCTGGTGCTCAAATGGCTCACCGGTGAATCGCGGTCTGATTCCTCCAGCCGCTACGTGCTCGGCGACGGCGACCTCGATATCGAGGATGTCTGTAACCGTTGGGCGGCGGGACGTTTCGACGCGAGTGTGTTCAAAAACCACTGGAGGTTCTCCACCAAGGTCGAGTCCCAGTATCTGGCCCAGCTCTATTCGTCCATCGGCATCCGCGCCTCCGACGCCGCCCAACAGCTGCTCGGCAAGGCGAAGTCGCTGAAAAGCGTGGGCGGTCTGGAGCAGTTCGTCCGGGACTTCATGCTCGACGAACCGGACAGCCTGGCCCGGCTGCCCGAGGCACTCAAGCAGATCGACCCGCTGGTGGAGGCCCGCGAGCTGCTGGCGGTCGCGCAGCGCAAACGCAAGATCCTCGGCGATATCGAGGCCATCCAGGTGCGTTACGCGTCGGAGTCCAGCGATCTGGGCATCATCGATCTGGTCGACCTGCCGATGGTGCGGGCCTACACCGATCACGTGCGGCTGCGGGAGTGTCCGGCCCAGGTGGCCGCGCTGGACACCACCATCACCCAGCTGGACAACGAGTACGCCGACCTGACCCGTCAGCTCAATCTCGCGAAAGCCGAAGGTGATTCGCTCAACGCGCAGATCAGCGGCGCCAGCGCCAACGTCGGCCCGCTGCAGGCTCAGGTGGCCGCCGCCGAATCCCAGGCCGAGGAGGTGTCCCGCCGGCGCGCCGCCTTCGAGGAACTCGTCACCGCTCAGGGCATCGAGATCCCGGACAGCGCCGACGAGTTCTGGAATCTGCGGGAGGACCTGACCAGACAGGCCACCGAGATGCTCGGCAAGCTGGAGTGGGGCCGCGAAGCGTCCACCGACGCCGAGTACGCCCAGAAGTCGGCCCGCATCCTGCGCGACAACGCCGCGAAGGAACTCAAACGGGTGGAGCAGGTGGGCTCGGCACTCCCCGAGTTCGCCGTCACGATGCGCGATCACATCTGCACCGCGATCGGCGTCGACCCCGGCGAGCTACCTTATGTGGCAGAGCTTTTCGACTTGCGGCCCGACCAGCAGCGCTGGCGCGTCGCGGTGGAGAAGGTGCTGCGGGGTGTCGGTCTGCGGTTGCTGGTGCCCGACCGCCACCACGCCAAGGTGCTGCGGTTCGTCAACGAGACCAATATGCGTGGCCGGCTGGCCCTGCATCATGTGCGCACCAGCGCAACCGGAACCCAGCCCGAGCCGAACACCTTGGCGGGCAAGCTGTTCCTGGTCAATCCGGACCACACGTGTGCGGCCGAGGCGCTCGACGTCATCGCCGCCGCCGGTGACCACATCTGCGTCGACACCCCGGACGTGTTCGCCCGGTTCCGCCGCGCGGTCACCGACGCGGGTCTGTACAAGGACTCCGATCGGCTGTCGATCAAGGATGACCGGCGCCCGCTCAAACCGTCCGAGTTCATCTACCAGGGCGATATCAGCGCCAAGCTGGAGGCGTTGCACACCGAACTGGCCGAGGCGGAGGAGACCTTCACCCGGGCCCGCAAGGCCGCCGACGACATCGCCGCGCAGCGTCAACAGTGGCGGGACCGGGCCGGCGCCTGCAAGGCCATCTACGAACAGTTCCCGCAGTGGAGCCAGATCGACATCGACACCGCGGACGGGCACGCCGACCGGCTGCGCGACCAGTACGAACTGCTGCTGGCCGACCACCCGGACATCGAGGCGTTGAGTGCCCGCGCCGAGGAGTGCTGGGCCGATATCCAGGCACTGATGACCAAACGCGGGGCGATCCAGACCCGTCGCGACGATCTGGACGGCCGCCGCACCCGGCTGATGGACCTGGCCGATCGGCTCTCCCCGGCGGCGGTGTCCGAGCCGGCAACCGATCTGTTGCGCCGGTACGCGGCCGAGGTGCCCGTCACCCTGGAATTGCTCAACCCCGAGCCGCATCGTGACGCGCTGTTCGCCGCGATCCGCCGGGAACGCGATCAGCTGACCGAAAGCCGAAGGCGCTCTTACGAAGAACTGTCCCGCATCATCGCCACGTTCGACACGTCGTTCCCGGATGCCATCCCCAACGACTCCGATGACCTCGACGAGCGCGTGCACGACTACGTGGCGGTGTGCCGGCACATCGACGAACGCGAACTCCCGGACGCCTATGAGCGGATGATGCGACTGATCACCGAGCAGGCCCCGGATGCCATCCTGACCCTGCACCGGGTGGCCGAGCAGGAGACCCGGCGCATCAGCGAGCAGATCGACCGGGTCAACGGCGGACTGAGTGCGGTGGAGTTCAACCGCGGCACCCGGCTGACGCTGCGGGCCACCCCGCGCAGCCTGGCCGCGGTCTCCGAGCTCACCGAGATCGTGAAGGCCATCTCCCGTCGCGTCACCGAGGTGAGCATGGGTGACAAGAAGGCCATCCTGGACCAGTACGCCGATATCCTGCGGCTGCGTAACCGCTTGGCCAGCACCGCACCCGAGGACCGCACCTGGACCCGCGACGCGCTGGATGTGCGTAACCGGTTCACCTTCGACTGCGCCGAATGGGATGTGCGCAGCGATGAGCTGATCCGCACCCACAGCAATGCCGGCGACAACTCCGGCGGCGAGCAGGAGAAGTTGATGGCGTTCTGCCTGGCCGGGGCGCTGAGCTTCAACCTGGCCAACCCCGAGAGTGGGGACAACACACCGGTTTTCGCCCAGCTGATGCTGGACGAGGCGTTCTCCAAGTCCGACCCGCAGTTCGCCTCGCAGGCCCTGGAAGCGTTCCGCAAGTTCGGTTTCCAGCTGGTCATCGTGGCCACCGTGCAGAACGCCACCACCATCCAGCCCTATATCGACGGTGTGGTCATGGTGTCCAAGACCGAGGCGACCGGGCGCAACGCCCGCCCCGTGGCCTCCGTCGCCACCAAGACCATCACCGATTTCACCGCCCTGCGTAAGGATCTCGCATGCGTGTAGCCACCTGGAACGTCAACTCCATCCGCACCCGTGTCGACCGTGTCACCGACTGGCTCGCGCGTGCCGATGTCGACGTGCTGGCCATGCAGGAGACCAAGTGCACCGACGCGCAGTTCCCGTCGATGCCCTTCGCGGCGTTGGGTTATGAGGTGGCCCATATCGGGCTGAACCAGTGGAACGGTGTGGCCATCGCCTCCCGGATCGGGCTCGACGATGTCGAGATCGGCTTCCCGGGCCAGCCGCTGTGGGATGGCCTGGCCGAGGCGCGCGCCATCGGGGCGACCTGCGGCGGGGTGCGGTTGTGGAGTCTGTACATCCCCAACGGCCGCACGCTGGCCGACAAGCACTACACCTACAAGCTGGAATGGCTTGAAGCGCTGCGCGTTTCTTCTGCGGTGTGGCCGGGCCCGGTGGCGCTGATGGGCGACTGGAACATCGCACCCACCGACGAGGACGTCTGGGATCCGGCGTTCTTCGAAGGCGCCACGCATGTCTCCGAGCCGGAGCGGGCCGCGTTCCGCGCCTTCAACGACGCCGGGTTCGCCGACGTGGTGCGGCCGTACACCCCGGGCCCCGGCGTGTACACCTACTGGGACTACACGCAGCTGCGCTTCCCGAAGAAGCAGGGCATGCGGATCGACTTCATCCTGGGCTCGCCGGAGTTCGCCGCCCGCGTCACGCATGCCGAGATCGTCCGCGAGGAGCGCAAAGGCAAGCAGCCCAGCGATCACGCTCCCGTGCTGGTCGAACTGGCATGACCGAGGGATTGAGCGCCCCGCTCCCCAGGCTGCTGCTGATCCTGACGGTCGTCACCGGCGTGGTGGATGCGTTCAGCTACCTGGCCCTCGGGCACGTCCTGGTGGCCAATATGACCGGCAACGTGGTGTTCAGCGGGTTCGCGCTGGCGGGGGCGCCGGGTTTCGTGTGGTGGGCCCTGCTGCTCGCCGTCGTCACCTTTCTGATCGGCGCCGCGTTCGGCGGGTCGCTGCGCAAGCGCCTGGGCGAGGACCGGCGAAAGCACCTGCTGACCGCGACGGTCATCGAATTGATCTGCGTTGCAGCCGCTCTGGCGGTGGTCATCGCCGCGCCGGTGCCCTACCGAAGCTGGATTCTGAGTACGCTGATCGTCTTACTGGGTATCGGTATGGGTCTGCAGAACGCGACGGCGCGGGCGCTGGCGGTGCCCGACCTGACCACCACGGTGCTCACCCTGACCCTCACCGGGATCGCCGCGGACGCCGCGTCGGGGCATGGCAGCAAGGCGGGCCGCAGGCTGGTGCCGGTGCTGGCCATGTTCCTCGGCGCGCTGGTCGGGGCCGCGCTGGTGGTGCACGGGTATCACGCCTGGGCGCTGGGGCTGGCCACGCTGCTGTTGGCCGCCGTGGCTACGTCTGCGGCGGCTTCACACCGACTGTGATGAGGTCCGAGATGGGCGTCCAGATGGGCCGGCGCACCCGGTGCTGATCGGCGATCGTGAAACCGGCGGCCTGGAACAGTGCCCGCATCTCCTGCTCGCTGGGATTGTGCGCGGGATTCCACAGGGCCGCCGAGAGCGCATGTAGCGGCAGCGCCTGGCGTGGGCTGATGGTCGTCACCGCCACCAGGCCGCCCGGCGCCAGCACCCGGTGGAACTCCCGCAGCGCCGCCGGTTGATCGAAGAAGTGAAACGCCGACGTCGTCACCACGGCGTCCAGGAAACCGTCCTCGAAGGGCAGTTCCTCGGCGGGCGCCGACATCCAACGCACCCGGTCGGACCGTTTGCGGGCCTGGGCGAGCATCCCGTCGGACATGTCGATCCCGTACACCTCGTCGGGCTGTAGTTCGCGCTGGATGCGGTCGGCGAGAATGCCGGTTCCGCAGGCGATATCGGCGATCTGGCGGGACCCGTGCTGCCGCAGCTGGGCGATCACCTCATCCTGGGCGGGCTGGTACACCCAGCGCTGCAGGCACTGCTGGTTGTACACCGGGGCGGCGAAACTCCAGAACCGGGTGACGGCGTCGTTGAAGCCTCTGCGCGGGGTGGTCGTCATGACTGATTACGCTTTCCGCCGGGAATCCGGTCCACCACCCAGCCCAACCGGGCCACGGTGCTCTCCAACGGGTCCACCACTTCGGCCAGCCGCTGGATCCGGGGCAGCGTCGCGGCGATCGAATGGGCCCCCTCGGCGATCTTCTCCGCCGAGGAGTCGATCCCGGCCGCCGCTTCAGTCAACGTCGTGATCTCCTTGGCGATCATCTCCGCGTGCCGGTTGATACCCGCCGCGCTCTCACTCAGCGCGGCGATGTTCTCGGCGATGAACTGTGCCGACCGCCGCAGCTCGGCGATGTCCTCGAGGACCTTGATTCTTCTGAGGATTCCCGGCCTTCTCATGACTTCCGCTCTCCCTGCTGGTAGCGCCGCAACTCGGCGCGCACGGCCGCGTCCAGCGCGCGGTCCAGGCTGGCGTGCGCCGAACGCCGTGCCACCCGGCGCATGACATCGATGAGATCCGCGGCCCAGGCGAGTTCCGCGTCGTTTCCGGGATACCAGCCGGTGCCACGTTGGCGGACCACCTCGCTGTGCCCGGCGCCGGACAGTGCCTGCGCCGCCTCGTCGAGCTTCTCGTCCACCGCCGCGGTCGTCTTGAGGATCGCCGACAACGGCATCCCGCGGGAGATCAGCTTCCCGAAGTCGTCGATGACCCGGCGGTCCCGCACCAGGTACGTATCGGCATCCTCTGCGGGCTCGGTGGACTCTGCGGCCGAACCCGTCGGTCCGCTCACCTCGATGATCCCGTTGGCGGTCAGCCGCCGCAGGGTCGCGGCGTTGAGCGGGCCGAGCTGGGCTTCCAGTTGTTCGCGCGTCATCGTCTCGGACACCGGGTGTGACCACGGCTCGGTCACCAGCTCGCCCAGGTCCGCCAGATCGAGCACCTCGACCAGCCCCTCCCCGCGCTGCAGCCCGGTGAGGAATTTCAGGATGTGCTTGACCGTGAACCCTTCGCTGAGCAACCGGATGATCGCCTGCAGCTGACTGAGATGCTTGTCGGTGTAGATGGCGACCCGGCCCCGACGCTGGGGGCGGGGCAGCAGGCCGCTCTCCTGGTAGACGCGCACGTTCCGGGTGGTCGTCCCCGCAACGCGTGCGAGGTCGTCGATCCGGTACTCGGTCACCAGCGAATTCTATGCGGTCAGCACGGGGGCACTGCTGGTATCCGCCACGGTGATCCGGTAGTCGGCCAGGTCCACCGTCTTCAGCTGGTTGACATACTGGGTGGCGAACCCGGGGAACATGGTCGCGTTGAAGCCGTCCTCGGTCAGGTACCAGCTCTGGCAGCCCGAGTTCCAGGTGGTGGAAGCCAGCCTGCGCTGGATGTCCTCGTTGTAGCGGGCCTGCACCTCCGGCCGGACGTCGAGCGCCTTCCAGCCGAACTGCAGCAGCTTGGCGATCGCCCCGGTGATGTAGTCGATCTGCGCTTCCATGTACACCAGGGCCGAGCTGTGGCCGGGCCCGGAGTTCGGCCCGAAGGTGAAGTACAGGTTGGGGTAACCCGATACCGCCACGCTGCGGTAGGCGTAGGCGCCCCGGCTCCATTCCGAGGCCAGATCCCGCCCGCCGATACCGGTGACCGGAAACGGCGTGCCCGCCTTGGACACGTCGAAACCGGTCGCGAAGACGATGGCGTCGAACTGGTGCTCGATACCCTCCACGGTGCGAATTCCCTTCGGGGACAACCGCGCGATCGGCCACGTCACCAGCTTGCAGTTGTCTGCCTGCAGCGCGGGGTAGTACTCGCTGGTCATCAGCAGCCGCTTGCAGCCTGCGGAGAAGTCCGGTTTCAACTGCCGGCGTAGCCACGAATCTTTCACCTGAATACGGAGATTCGCGAGGCTGACGGCCTCCACCAGGCGGGTGAACGGGGTGTCCCACACCACGCCGAGCGCCACCGACTCGTGGCCCCAGAACCATGCGGCGCGCATGAGCTTCTCGGCCAGCGGTGCCTTCTGGTAGATATTCTTGACCCAGTCCGCGGTGGGAGTGTTGACGCGCGGCAGCACCCAGCCGGCCGTGCGCTGGAAGACCTTCACCGACTCGGCGACTTTCACCAGTTCCGGGACGATCTGCACCCCGCTGGCGCCGGTGCCGACGACGGCGACCTTCTTGCCCGCGAAATCGAAGTCGTGATCCCAACGGGCGCTGTGGATCTTCTTGCCCTCATAGGAGTCGATGCCCGGGATGTCAGGCAGGCTCGCGTTCGCCAGCGGGCCGGAGGCGACGATCACGGCACGGGCGCGCAAGGGTTTACGGCCCCTGAACTTCACCGTCCACTCCCCCGCGGCCTGGTCGTAGACCACACCGGTGACGTTGTGCCCGAAGCGGATCTGCGACTCGAGGCCGGCCGTGGCGACCATGCCGTCGATGTACTGCAGGATCTCGGCGCTGCCGGAATAGGTGTGTGACCAGTCCGGGTTGAGCGCGAAACTGTAGGAGTACAACCGCGACGGGATATCGCAGGCCGCACCGGGATAGGTGTTGTCGCGCCAGGTGCCCCCGACCCGGCTGTCACGTTCGTAGATCACGAAATCGGTAATGCCCTGGTCTTTGAGCCGGATGGCCGCGCCGATACCGGCGAAGCCGGCGCCGATGATGGCTACAGAGATGGTCACGGTCTGGTTCCTTTACGCCACGGGCTCGTAGGTCAGTTCCTGCGACCAGGTCGGGGTGTTGCGCACCATCGAGATCGGGATGACGCCGGTGACCTTCACCAGCGAGTCGGCCAGCCAGTGATACTTGGAGCTACGGTCGATGACCTTCTTGCTGTGCCACGAGATGAACCGGTACATCGGTACCCGGTGCACGAATTCGCTTCGCTCACCGACACTCCGGAAGCGGCGCATGGCCTGGTACAGCCGTTCCTCGTTGACGCCCATGGCGACGATGTTGTCGCGCATCTTGTTCAGCAGCGGGAAGTAACTGAGCGTGCCGATCACCAGTGCGGGATTCATCCAGCTGCCGACGAATTCGACTGCCAACTTGCGCATTCCGGCGTGGCCCAGGATGTCCATGACCTCGAAGTCCACCGCCAGATGCCGGGATTCGTCGGAGTTGATCCGCTTGAACACCTCTTGCGCCACCGGATCTTTCACCTCGTCGGTGATGAACTTGATCAACGCACCATCGAGTGCGACCTCCAGCATCGGGATGACGGTGCCCAGGATGGACAGGGACATGCCGTCGGAGAACTTGTCCAGCCAAGTGATCACCAGTTGCACGTTGACGCTCGGCGGCGGGATCTCGTCATTCTCCAGCATGCCCCACCGCCGCATCAGCGCAAGCTCGGCGTTGGCGTGCTTCTGCTCCTCGGCGTGGAAGTGCTCGTAGATGCTCTTCAGCGTCGGCGTCGGCGCCTTCTTGGCCAGGGCCGCGAAGCCCCGGGCGCCGACGTTCTCAATCCACATCAGATCGGTCATGAACGGCTTGAGCTTGGCCCACAGCTCGGGTTCGATCAGTTCGGATCCCGGTGCGTCCCAGTCGATGTCGACCAGTGCCCACTGCTTGTCCTTGATCTTCTGCAGCATGTCGTCGAGGTTCATCGCCATGATTGCCGGTCCTTTCAGTTGTCGGGGAGGAGGCGGCCGAGCAGCCCGGCGCCGCGTACGTAGAGCGCTGGGAAGTGCCGCTTGAGATGCCAGATGACGGTCGCGTCCAACTGCGGGACGACGTACAGCCGGCCACCGTCGTGCGCATCGAGGGTGCGCGCGGCGACATTGTCGGCGGACAGGCCGGTCCAGCGCGCCAGCTGCTGGCTCAGGTTCATCGATGCCGGAGTGATGCGGCCGTCGGTGAAGACGTTGGTTTTCACGAACGTCGGACACAGCACGGTGACGGCGATACCGGTGCCGTTCAGTTCCGCGGCCAGGGTCTCCGACAGTGACATCACCCCGGCCTTGGACACGTTGTAGGCGGCCATCGACGGGGCCGCGGCGAAACCGGCCGCGGAGGCCACGTTGATGATGCCGCCCCGGCCCGCCTCGCGCAGGATGGGGGTGAACACCTCGCACCCGTACACCACGCCCCACAGGTTGATGCCCAGCGCCCAGTCCCAGTCGTCGAACCCGATGTCCCCTACCGGTTTTCCTCCGATACCGACGCCGGCGTTGTTGATCACCAGCGTGGGTGCACCGGCGAAGATCTCCTGCGCCTGCTTGGCCAGTAGTTCGATCGCGCCGCGATCGGACACATCGCACTGCACGGCGTGGCCCTTGCCGGTCGGCAGCTGGTCGATCAGCCCGACGGTGTCGGCCGCTCGGGCGGCATCGATATCCGCGCAGATGACCTCGCCACCCCGCCGGGCGAGCTCGAGGGCGAACGACCTTCCGATACCGCTGCCCGCACCGGTCACCACGGCCTTCGCGTCGGCGGTGCGGGCGGGCCCACCGAATAGTCCGAACAGAGTGAACATCAGCCGATCTCCTGCAGTTCGTCGGAGAACCGGTCGGCGATGAAGTTCGCCGCCCGGCGCAGCGCGACCGTCGCCTCGGGAGCCAGCTTCGGCAGCGCCTGAAAGACATGCACCATGCCGGGCCAGATCTCCAGAGTGCTGACGCCACCGGCTTCCCGCAGTTGGGCGTCCAGGTATCTGGCATCGGCGGCGAGCATCTCGCACCCGCCGACCTGGATCAGCATGGGTGGCAGTGCCCGTGCCGCGCTGAAATCGAGCTTGAGCCGTGGATGGTCCGGATCCTGTCCCCGCGTGTAGAGGCCCACCATCCTGCGCGCAGCACCCGCCGACATGGCCGGATCGCGGCGTACCGTCTCCTGCCGTTCGGCGAGCCCGAGGGTGAGGTCGATCAGCGGTGAGAACAGCACCACGCCGGCAGGCTGGAAGGCCGCGTCGCCGGCGTGGGCGAGCAGCATGTCGCAGGTCAGGTGTCCGCCCGCGGAATCCGCCCCGATCACGATGTCGGATGCCCCGTAGCCCTGCGCCAGCAGTCGGCGATAGCCGGCTTCGACGTCCTGGGCCGCGGCCGGGAACCGGTGCTCGGGTGCGAGCCGGTAGTCCACCACGAACATGGGCAGACCGGTGGCCTCCGACAGCCGGGCGACCAGTTTGCGGTGGGTTTTGGCCGAGCAGATGACGTAGGCGCTGCCGTGCACGTAATAGCCTGCCCGCCTTCCGAATTCGACGCCCGGGCCCAGCACCCACTCACCCCCCTCGTCCGGGATGATCGTGCTGCCGGCAGGCATGGAGCCGCCCACCGCCATGATGGCGGCGATCAGGGTGCGCCCGAACCCGACGCCCGCCCGGTTGATCGGGATGGCACTGGTCAACGATCCCAGCGTCGCACGGGTGGCCGCGGCGGACAGCAGTGCGCGCGGCGTCGCACGGGTCGGTACCTCGGTGTCCGTCACGCCGACTAGATCATCACCAACTGTGTCATTTGTCAATGGCACAGTTGATAGCGGCGTTTCATTCCGTTGTCGGGATACACGGGCGGTCGGCTCGTCCCATCCGACAAGCCGGCAGTACCGGTTCGGCAGATCTGGCAGAAACCTCTTGACAACCGGCAATTCCGCCTCTGGCCGCACCCGCGAGATCACTGCACACTCGTCACATGACATCAACGAATCTTGTTCCACCCCAAAATGAAACGCTCATCGCCGACGCTGCGCTCCTGACTTTGCCGAGCACGCCGCTGTCGGTAGCGGCGCTCGATCTTGTGCAGACTGCCGAGTCGCCGGCCATCGCCAATCACAGCGTGCGAAGCTTCCTCTTCGCCCGGTTACTGGCCCCGCACATCGGTCTCGTGGCTGGTGAAGACTTCGACGAAGAGCTGCTGTACCTTGCGTGCGTCCTGCATGATGTCGGACTGTCGCCGCTCGCGAAGAGAAACATCCGTTTCGAGGTCGACGGCGCGGACCGCGCCGCCGAATTCCTCAGCGGTCAAGGACTGGAAGCCCAGAAGGTCGACGCCGTGTGGGAAGCGATCGCGCTGCACAACACCGCGGTCATTCCCGAGCGCATGGGTGCGCTGACCTCGCTGACCTACCAGGGTGTCGCCATCGACTTCGGTGGAGCTCTCGGTTTACCCGCGTCGCACCTGGCCGCGGTCACCGCACAGATAGGCGCGGTGATTCATGATGCCTACCCACGTTTCGACATGGCCACGTCAGTCATCGACGCGGTTGCAGAACACGCTGCCAGCGGCCCCGACACTGCGCCGCGCTATACCCCTCCGGGCGAGATCCTGCGTGAGCGTGCAGAATTCGGCTCCACCTCGGCCGAGAAACTCATCGCCGAAGGCCGTTCGCGCTGGGGCAATTGAATGCCGCGGGCTTGTTCCGTCAACGCGGATTTGGTCCGGGTCGGTCGGCTGACCGATGTGGGATGCCACATCTCAGATCACTGGAAGTAACGATGAAAGGAAGCACCTGCATGTCCAAACCCGAATTCTTCGATACCCCCGGCTACGGCGAACTCGTGCGCGCCAACTACAGCTACAGTCAGGCGCTGCGGATCGGGAATCGCGTCGACATCTCCGGCCAGGGTGGATGGGACGATGACCAGACCGTCACAGTCGACTCCCTGGAAGCGGAGATTGACAAGGCCTTTGACAACGTGGAACGAACCCTGGCCGCAGCGGGGGCGACATGGCAAGACGTCGTCAACGTGCGCACCTACCACGTCCCCACCCGGGGCGACTCGATCGGCGAGGACCATCTGGCAGCGGTCGTCGGTCAGTTCCGAAAGCGGGCCGGAAGGCACCTGCCGCTGTGGACTGCGATCGGCGTGAAAGCGGCTGGGCTACCTGAGATGAACATCGAGGTCGAAGTCGAGGCCATCATCGGATCCGGTAGCGACTAGCAGAAGCTCGAGCGGCGGCTCCGCCGATACGTTCACGTGTCGGGGGAACCGCCGTCTTTGTCCGACTCCTCAGACCGCTGCCGCCGTGCCGTAGTGGCAGGCGAAGGTTCGACGGTACGCGGTGGGCGTCGTGGCCAGGCTGCGACGGAAGTGAAGCCGAAGATTCGCAGCCGATCCCAGCCCTGACTTCTCGGCAACCCGATCGATTGAGTAGTCGGTGGTTTCAAGCAGTTCCCGGGCAGCAGTGATGCGCGCGTTGACCAGCCACTGCAACGGGGTCGTACCCGTCTCGTCGGTGAAGCGTCGCATGAAGGTTCGCACAGACATTCGCGCGTGCTTGGCCATTTCCGGCACGGTGATCGGTTCGCAGAGACGGTTCAAAGCCCATGCCCGGGTGGCGGCCAACGAAGCCTCCCCGACCATCGCAACCGCCGCCGGCACGTATTGTGCTTGGCCGCCCTCGCGGTGCGGTGGGGCGACCAACGCGCGAGCTACCCGATTCGCTGTGGCGGCGCCGAGATCGCGCATCAGCAGGTGCAAGCACATATCGATGCCACAGCACATGCCGGCCGAGGTGAGAACGCTGCCGTTGTCGACATAGAGGACATCCCGGTCGATCTGCACGAGGGGAAACTGTGCTTCGAGGTCCCCGAGGTGCTGCCAATGTGTGGTGGCTCGTCGGCCGTCGAGAAGGCCGGCGGCCGCCAGCGCGAACGCACCGGTGCAGATCGACGCCACTCTGGCGCCGCGCCCCAGGCTGGCTACCAGTCCGTCCAACACGGCGGCCGGGACGGGGCGCTGGACCGGCTGATACCCAGCCACGATCACGGTATCGGCCTCATCCATCGTGTCCAGCCCGTGGTCGATCGCCATGGTCAGGCCGGACGAGGCCGTCACGCGCTCTGCCAACCCGCAGATCCTGACCTCGTACGGAAGGCCGGGTTCCACGGTGAAGACGTCCAGCGGGATCGCGAGGTCCAGTGCCGTGACGCCGTCGAGGGCCACGACTGCGATGCGGTGTGTATCCATCGAATGCGATGGTGGTCTAACCCGTACCGGCACGACCAGTGGCTGTTCTGCCCAACATCGTCAGGATTCGGCCAGCCTGGTCGTCGGTCGGGTCGAAGGACCGGATGACAGCGTGCGGCAGACAGAATCCTGTCGAACTTCGTCGTTTCTGCCTATCGCCGGTCTAGCACTCTCTTGAGAATCCTTGAGGGCAGGCCCCCGGCACAGCGCCGCAGCGGCCCATCGCGCAGGCGAGAGTCAACGCGTTCAGGCGACCACGAAAAGGAATCCGCACCATGCCCATCCATACCGTCGAAGTTCCCAAAGACTCCGAGATCTTCGGAAAAACAGTGGGCGCCTTCGCCGGCTTCGGCTACTCCGCAGCGGTCCGCTCACACGGACATCTCTTCATCGCAGGCACCATCGGTCGACGCGCCGACGGCACCATCCCGAACGACATCGTGGAACAGACCGAGATCGCCATCCGGAAAATCGAGGAAGTCCTCCGGCTCGAAGACCTCGATCTGTCGGCGCTCGTCGACGTCACGAGCTATCACGTCGACATCCACGAGCACCTGCCCGGTTTCATCGAGGCCAAGGCATCCTTGATCCGCCCTCCTTATCCGACCTGGACACTCATCGGCGTCAGCGCACTCGCGAGCCCTGGGCTCCTCGTCGAAATTCGCGCCACGGCAGCCTATCCCGAGGTGCACCCGGATTAGCGCAAACATATTTCCTGACGGGCCGCAGGTGTCAGCGCTCAGCCGCCGCGATTCGCAGGTGCCGATAGCGGGTTGAGGTTGCCATGACGCAATCCAAAGGTCGGGTCTGCAGAATCTCGCGCCCGGCCACGGAGGGCAACCGGTCGAACTTTCTGCTCACCGACTAGATCCAAAGAGCTGGACCTAAGGAACTATCCGAGCACGATCCGTTCCCACTCGCATCTCCGCCGTACCGCGAATAGTCAGATGATGCCCAGGAAATAGGTGGTTTGCCCACTACCGGAGCACCGCTAGATCTTTGCTATTCTCGCAGGCAGGGGGCTGCCATGAGACGATCCGCATACACGTGCGACTGCCAGAATCCCGACGAATGCGAATGCGCTTCGTTGGCCGACGACGCGCCCAGTTTCTTGATCGTGTGGATCGTCGGCGCCGTGCTGGTGGGTATGGCCCTGATGGTGTTGCTGGCCTGGCTCCTGATCGCCTGAGAAAGCCGTGCCCGGATCTCAGGCCGCGTTGTCCGCGCCCGGCGCCGTGCCGTAGCGGCCCGCACTGAACAGCGAGGCGATCGCACCGATGACCATCATCACCGCGGCGGCGCTGAACACCACCACCAGGCCGGAGTGGAACGGCGTGGTGATCAGCTGCGGGAAGAAGGTCTGCCCGGTCAGCACGTCGGCGTTCACGCCGGGCTGATGCAGCGCGCCCGAGGGCGCCAGCAGCTCGGCCATCGGGTTGTAGCCCAGGAAGGCCGCGAACAGGCTGCCCACCGGGGGCAGGTTCGCCACCTCATGTGCCACCTGTGGCGAAACACCCTGAGCGGCAAGACCGCTCGACATCGCGGCAGGCAGGGTGTTGGCCAGGCCGATGATCATGAGCGAGAAGAAGATGCCGATCGACAACGAGTTGCCGCCGTTGAAGAACGTCGACCGCACACCGGAGGCGGCACCACGCTGATCGGCCGGCACGCTGGACATGATGGCCGCCGTGTTGGGAGCGGTGAAGATGCCGCCGCCGAGCCCGTTGAGGAACACCAGGATCGCGAACATCCAGTAGTCGAAATTGACCGGAATCAGCAGTAGGGCCACAAATGTCGCGGCCATCAGCAACATGCCGCCGACGGTCAGTGGGCGCGCGCCGAAACGATCGGAGAGCCACCCGGCAATCGGCGCGGCCACCAGGAATCCGACCGTCACCGGAAGCAGGTAGATCCCGGCCCACAGCGGGGTGGACTCGAAGGTGTAGCCGTGCAGCGGCAGCCAGATGCCCTGTAACCAGATGATCAGCATGAACTGCAGCCCACCGCGGCCCATCGACGACATCAGCCCGGCCAGATTGCCCATGCCGAACGCCGCGGATTTGAACAGCCGGATGTCGACCATCGGGGAGTCGACGTGCAACTCGATGAAGCAGAACCCCACCAGCAGTGCCAGACCCGCCGCGATCGAGCCGAGCACCCACGGGCTGGTCCACCCGGTGGTCGAGTCCCCGTAGGGCTGAATGCCGTAGGTGATACCGATCAACAGCACGGTCAGACCGAGCCCGAACGTCACGGTCCCGGCCCAATCCAGCCGGCCGGATGTGCGGCTGCCGAGTTCGCGCAGTGAGCGGTAGCTCCAGATCGTGCCGAGCACCCCGATGGGCACGCCGACCCAGAACACGGCCTTCCAGTGCCATTCGGAGAGGAATCCGCCGATCAGCAGACCGAGGAAGGATCCGGCGACGGCGGCCACCATGTTGGTGCCGAGCGCCATGCCGCGCTGGTTGGCCGGGAACGCATCGGTGAGGATCGCCGACGAGGACGCCATCAGCATGGCGCCGCCGATGCCCTGGATGACTCGCCAGGCGATCAACCACACGGCGCCGCCGCCGAGATGGAACGGGTCGAAGGACAGCGCGATCGCCGCCACCGTGAACACCACGAACCCGAGGTTGTAGATCTTCACGCGGCCGTACATGTCGCCGAGCCTGCCGAACGGGACCACCAGGACCGCCGTCACCACGAGGTAGCCCATCAGCATCCAGAGCAGGTAGCTGACATTGCCCGGGGCCAGCGGGTTGAGCCCGATCCCCCGGAAGATGGCGGGCAGCGAGATCAGCACGATGGAGGCATTGATGGCCGCCAGCAGGATGCCCAACGTCGTGTTGGACAGCACCACCCACTTGTAGAAGGGGTGATCGTGGTCCATCCGCGTGCGACGGCGGGCGGTTTCGGCCTCGGCGGTCAGCTCAATCTCGGTCGTCATCAGCCTTCAGCTCTGGGTATCGGAAAAACATATATTAGCTATCCAAACGATCACCCGGCAATTCACATTCCCGGTGCCGTGAGCTAGCTTGGAGCTCGTCCGACACGGGAGTGCACCCAAGTGCGCTGAGAGGACGGCTAGACCAAATTCTTCGCACCGCGAAGGACCGGGCCGTCGACCGTATGAACCTGACCGGGTAATGCCGGCGTAGGGAGATCTGTTGATGACTGTTTCCGTTGGCTCTATTTCTGGCAGCTCCAAGGTGTACACCGGAGGTGGCGTGCCGTTGCGCCGCGTGCATCTGAGCACCGGTGAGCATTTCGACCTGTACGACACGTCGGGGCCCTACACCGACGACAACGCCACCATCGACCTGGAGAAAGGCCTGGCTCCGCGGCCCGGTGTGGTGCGCGACAAGGGCACCCAGCTGCAGCGCGCCCGCGCCGGGGAGATCACCGCCGAGATGGCGTTCATCGCCGAACGCGAGGGAATGCCCGCCGAGCTGGTGCGCGACGAGGTCGCCCGCGGCCGCGCGGTCATCCCGGCCAACCACAACCACCCCGAATGCGAACCGATGATCATCGGCAAAGCGTTCGCGGTGAAGATCAACGCCAATATCGGCAACTCGGCGGTGACGTCGTCGATCGCCGAAGAGGTCGACAAGATGGTGTGGGCGACCCGGTGGGGCGCGGACACCATCATGGATCTGTCCACCGGTGCCGATATCCACACCACCCGCGAGTGGATCCTGCGCAACTCCCCCGTACCGGTCGGCACCGTGCCGATCTACCAGGCCCTGGAGAAGGTCAACGGCGACCCGACCAAACTCACCTGGGAGGTCTACCGCGACACCGTGATCGAGCAGTGCGAACAAGGTGTCGACTACATGACGGTGCACGCGGGGGTGCTGCTGCGCTACATCCCGCTGACCGTCAAGCGGGTCACCGGCATCGTGTCCCGCGGCGGCTCGATCATGGCGGCCTGGATGCTGGCACACCACCAGGAATCCTTCCTCTACGAACGCTTCGGCGACCTGTGCGACATCCTGGCCCGCTATGACGTCACCTTCTCCCTGGGTGACGGGTTGCGTCCCGGATCGATCGCCGATGCCAACGACGCCGCGCAGTTCGCCGAGTTGGAAACCCTCGGCGAACTCACCAAGATCGCCAAAGCCCATGGCGTGCAAGTGATGATCGAGGGCCCCGGCCACGTCCCCATGCACAAGATCGTGGAGAACGTGCGCCTGGAGGAGGAACTCTGCGAGGAGGCCCCGTTCTACACGCTGGGCCCGCTGGCCACCGATATCGCCCCCGGTTATGACCACATCACCAGCGCGATCGGAGCGGCCATCATCGCCCAGGCCGGCACGGCGATGCTCTGCTATGTCACCCCCAAGGAACACCTGGGCCTGCCGGACCGCAAAGACGTCAAGGACGGGGTGATCGCCTACAAGATCGCCGCACACGCCGCGGACCTGGCCAAAGGTCACCCACGCGCCCAGGAACGCGACGACGCCCTGTCCAAGGCACGCTTCGAGTTCCGCTGGCACGACCAGTTCGCCCTGTCCCTGGACCCCGACACCGCCCGCGAATTCCACGACCAGACCCTGCCCGCCGAACCGGCCAAGACCGCCCATTTCTGCTCGATGTGCGGACCGAAGTTCTGCTCCATGCGGATCACCCAGGATATCCGCGACGCCATGGACGAGAAATCCCTGGAGTTCGCCGAGCAGGGCAACCGGGTGTATCTACCCTTGAGTTCATGAGCTTTCTGCCGCTGACACCGCCCGGGCAGACACCGCACCGGGTGATGACGATTGCCGGCAGCGATTCCGGCGGCGGTGCCGGTATCCAGGCCGACCTGCGCACCTTCGCGATGCTCGGGCTGCACGGATGCGTGGCAGTCGCTGCGGTGACGGTGCAGAACTCTTTGGGCGTCAAGGGTTTTCACGAGATCCCACTGGATGTCATCGCGGGCCAGATCGAGGTGGTCGCCGGCGATATCGGGATCCAGGCCGCCAAGACCGGGATGCTGGCCTCGGCGGACATCATCGGCGTGGTGGCCCAGACCTGGCGCGGCCTGAACACCGACGCACCACTGGTGGTCGACCCGGTGTGCGCCTCCATGCACGGCGACCCGCTGCTGCATCCCTCGGCACTGGATTCGGTGCGTCACCAGCTGTTCCCGATCGCCACCCTGGTGACACCGAATCTCGACGAGGTGCGACTGATCACCGGGATCGACGTGGTGGACGCGGCGACCCAGCGCGATGCGGCGAAGGCCCTGCATGCGCTGGGTCCGCGCTGGGCACTGGTCAAGGGTGGGCACCTGCGCTCCTCGACGCACAGCCCCGACCTGCTCTACGACGGCACCGACTTCTACGAATTCGACGCCGAGCGCATCGACACCGGCCATGACCACGGCGCCGGTGACACCCTGGCCGCTGCCACCACCTGCGCCCTGGCGCACGGCTACCCGGTGCCCGACGCGGTGGCCTTCGCCAAGCGCTGGGTGACCGAATGTCTGCGCGCCGCATACCCTTTGGGCCATGGACACGGTCCGGTGAACGCACTGTTCAGGTTGCAGTATGGGTCTTGAGGACCTGGCCGGCGTGGCCCACGAGCCCGAGGTGGGCCCGACGGGCCCGAAAGGCGTGGTGCTGCTCACCCACGGCGCCGGCGGTAACCGGGACTCCCCGCTGCTGATCCGCCTCTGTGATGAGTGGGCGCGCCACGGATTCCTCGCGGTCCGGTACAACCTGCCCTACCGGCGCAGGCGCCCCAAGGGCCCTCCGTCGGGTTCGGCGAAGGCCGATCAGGACGGCATCGCCGAGGCCATCGCCTGGGCGCGCAGCCTGGGTCACGGGCCGGTGGTGGCCGGCGGGCACTCGTACGGCGGGCGGATGACGTCCATGGTGACGGCCTCGCAGGCCGGCCCCGACGTGCTGACGCTGTTCTCCTATCCCCTGCATCCGCCGGGTAAACCGGAACGCGCCCGCACCGAGCATCTCCCGCAGATCACGGTCCCGACGGTGTTCACCCACGGCACCGCCGACCCGTTCGGCGGCATCGAGGAGATCCGGGCCGCGGCGGACCTGGTGACGGGTCCGGTGACCGTCGTCGAGATCACCGGCGCCCGCCACGATCTCGGGTCGAAGACCCTGGACGTTCCCGCGCTCGCGGTGTCGGCCGCGGTTATCGTCATTGCATGACACAGCCGCCCTACGGGCCGCCCTGGGGCGAGCGAGGCGACGGGGGATATCCGCCACCGCACGGGGCACCACCGCCGCCGCCGCAGCCGTATTCGTACGGCTATCCGTATCAGGCACCACTCCCGCCACCGCGCAAGACCCGGTGGGGTCTGATCGTCGGGTTGATCGCGGCCGCGTTCGTGCTGTTCGCCGTCGTCGGCGTCATCGGAATCGTGTTGCTGGTGAAGAACTCGGACGTGGTCGACGCCGCCGACGTCGGCCTCGGCGACTGCCTCACCGAGATCCCGTCGGATGCCAGCCTGGTGGCGTCGGTGAAGACGGTCGACTGCACCGAACCGCACAAGGGCGAGGTGTTCGCCGTGATCACCTTGCCGGGCAACGACTTCCCGGGCCAGGCCAAGATCTCCGGCTATCAGGACAAGTGCCAGCCCGCGCTGCAGACCTACTCGTCGAAGGCGATGACGGATCCCGAGGTGGGTATGTTCGTGCTCTACCCGACCGAGGCCTCCTGGAAGCGCGGCGACCGGGCCGTCACGTGTATCGCGACGACGGACAGCCCGAGACCCGGATCGCTCAAGAACTGACTGCGGTACCGTCGGTCCCGTGTCCGAGAAGAAGAAGTCCCCGGCCGTTGTCCTCACCGGACTGGCACTCGCGGGAGCCGGTGTCACGCACTTCGTCGCGCCGCAGCTGTTCGAGCCGATCACCAAGCCGGCGTTCCCGCGTGACACCGACCGTCACATCAAGGTCAACGGCAGCATCGAGACCGCCCTCGGTATCGGCCTGCTGATCCCGAAGACCCGAAAGCTGGCGAAGTTCGGCGCGCTGGGCTACGTCGGTTACCTCGCCGCCAACGCGATTCGCCACCGCTGATCGGCCTGCTGGCCGCGTTGGCCGCCTGCTTCAGCTACGGAACCGCATCCGTGCTGCAGGCCTATGGGGCGCGGAGTTCCCGCGACCCCGCCCACACCGGCGGGCCGACCCTGCACTCGACGGTGAGCGCGGCGATCACCCCGGCCTTCCTCGCCGGCATGGTGCTCGACGGTCTGGGCTTCCTGGCCAGCCTCGTGTCCGCCCGGCTGATCCCGCTGTTCCTGTCGCAGACCATCATCAGCGCCAACCTGGTGGTCACGGCGCTGCTGGGGATCGTGGTGCTCGGGGTGCGGTTGGGCGGCCGGGACTGGCTGGCGATCGGCACCGTGGTCGTTTCGCTCCTGGTCCTGGGATTCACGACGGGTCATCTGGGCACCGGGACAGGACCGCCCGGGCTGCATGGGGCACTGCTGGTCACCGCGCTGGTGATCCTCGCCGCGGGAGTGCTGCTCGTCCGGTTTCTCGGAGCCCGGGCCGCGATACCCGCGGGCCTGATCGCCGGCGTGCTGTACGGCACGATGGCGGTCGCGGTGCGGGCGGCCGACGGCATCGACCCCTTCCGGCTGAGCGCGCTGGTCACCGATCCGGCCGCGTGGACGATCGCCATCGCCGGACTCGGCGGCTTCTACCTGTTCACCGTCGCCCTGCAACTCGGCTCGGTGAACGGGGCGGCCGCCGCCCTCGTCGTCGGTGAGACGGTGATTCCGGGAATCCTCGGCGTCGTGCTGTTCGGCGACACCGCGCGCCCCGGATTCGACTGGCTGGTCGTGCTGGCATTCTGCGCTGCCGTGGCGGGCGCGGTGGCGGTGGCGATCTTCGGGAAGATCGACAGTTCAGACTGAACAGTCTAGGCTGTCTATTGTGTCCGAGGTCAGTGAGTCAGCCGTCACCGCGGCCCGCGATATCCGAGTGCTGTTCGGCCGGCTGCGGCGGCGTCTGCGCGATGTCACCACAGCTGACGACCTGTCCCCGGCACAGACCGCGGTACTCATCCGGCTGCTGAAGAACGGGCCCGCCTCGGCCAGTGAACTGGCCGGCGCGGAGCGGGTACGGCCGCAGTCGATGGCCACCATCCTGACCGGACTGGACCGGCACGGCCTGATCCAGCGCGCACCCGACCCCGAGGACGGCCGCCGGATGACGGTATCGCTGACCGCCGCGGGCCGCACGCACGCCGAGAGCGATCGCCAGGTACGCAATGTCTGGCTGGAGCAGGCCATGCAGGACCGCTTCACCGAACGTGAGCGACAGGTCATCAACGAGGCGCTCGGGCTACTGGACCGGCTCAACGAAAAGTGAGGAGCAACAATGGAATTGGGCGTACACTTCATCGACTTTCTGCCCGGTGACCCCGCCGGACTCGGCCCCACCCTGGCCGCCGCGGCGAAGGCCGCCGAAGACGGCGGGGCCACCATGTTCACCCTCGCCGATCACCTGTTCCAGATGGAGGCGGTGGGCCGGGCCGAGGATCCGTTCCTGGAGGGCTACACCAGCATGGGGTTCCTGGCCGGCCGTACCGAGCGCATCACGCTGGCCATGCTGGTGACCGGGGTGACCTACCGCCACCCCGGCGTGCTCGCCAAAACGATGACGACGCTGGATGTCCTGGCCCAGGGCCGCAGCATGTTCGGCATCGGTGCGGCGTGGTACGAGCGCGAGCACCTCGCCCTCGGCGTGCCGTATCCGCCGCTGCGCGACCGGTTCGAGATGCTGGAGGAGACACTGCAGATCTGCCTGCAGATGTGGAGCGAGAACAACGGACCGTACAACGGCACGCACTACCAGTTGGCCGAGACCATCTGCTCGCCCCAGCCGGTGCGCCGCCCACCCATCCTCATCGGGGGTGACGGCGAGAGGAAGACCCTGCGGCTCGTCGCGCGGTACGCCGACGTGTGGAACAGCACGGCGGCGGCCGAGGAACTGCCGCACAAGATCGAGGTGCTCAAACGGCACTGCGACGACGTCGACCGCGACTTCGACGAAATAAAGCTCACCGCAAGCCATTTCGCTGACCCGTTCAACGATCTCGACGCGTACCTGCGCACCGCGGAACGGCTGGCCGGCTTCGGGATCGACCTCATCAATGCCGGACCACACCCGGGCAACCCAGACCCGGTCGGGTTCATCGAGCGTCTCGGAGAACAGGTGATCCCGCGGCTGGCGGGTTAACATCCCGCAGTGAGCATGCTCAGCTGGAAGCACGTCGAACCAACCCATGACGGCACGTTCGTCGTGGCCCCCGACGAACGGCTGAGCTGGCCGCGCACCATCGGCATCGGGGCCCAGCACGTGGTGGCCATGTTCGGCGCCACCTTCCTGGTCCCGGTGCTGACCGGGTTCCCGCCGGCGACCACCCTGCTGTTCTCCGGGGTGGGGACCATCGCCTTCCTGCTCATCACCGGCAACCGGCTGCCCAGCTACCTCGGGTCCAGCTTCGCGGTGATCGCACCGGTCACCGCGGCCGTGGCCGCGCACGGGACGGGCAGTGCGCTGGGCGGTTTGGTGGCGGTGGGCGTGCTGCTGATCCTGATCGGCGGCATCGTGCACGTCGTCGGTACCCGCTGGCTCGACGCGTCGTTACCGCCGGTGGTGACGGGGGCGATCGTCGCGCTCATCGGGTTCAACCTCGCGCCCGCGGCGAAGAACAACTTCGAGAAGGGACCGCTGGTCGGCATCGTGACGCTGGTCCTGCTGGTCGGCACGCTGGCCTTCTTCAAGGGGCTGGTGGGCAGGCTCGCCATTTTCCTGGCCGTCGTGCTCGGCTATCTGCTGGCCCTGGCCCTCGGCGAGGTGGACACCGCAGCCATCGCGGCGGCGCCGTGGATCGGGCTGCCGCAGTTCCACGCGCCGTCCTTCAACCTCTCGGTGCTGCCGCTCTTCCTGCCCGCGGTGATCGCCCTGGTCGCCGAGAACATCGGGCACGTCAAGTCCGTCGGCCAGATGACGGGTACCGACCTGGATCCGGTGATGGGCCGGGCCCTGGCCGCCGACGGGGTGGCCACCGTACTGGCCGGCGTGGGCGGCGGGTCTGCCACCACCACCTACGCGGAGAACATCGGTGTGATGGCGGCGACGCGCATCTACTCGACCGCGGCGTACTGGGTGGCCGCCGTCGTGGCCATCGTCTTGTCGTTGTGCCCCAAGGTCGGTGCCACCATCTCAGCCATCCCACCCGGTGTTCTCGGTGGCGCGACCATCGTGCTCTACGGGCTGGTGGGGGTGCTCGGCATCCGGATCTGGCTGACCAATCACGTGGACTTCTCGCTGCCCGTCAACCAGATGACCGCCGCCATTCCGTTGATCATCGGGATCGCCGACTTCACCTGGCAGATCGGCTCGTTGACGTTCACCGGTATCTCGCTGGGCGCCATCGCGGCACTCGTCGTGTACCACGGGATGCGGCTGCTGGGCGCCCCCAGCCGCCACGAACCTAGTCCCCCAGCGCACTGACGACACGCGAGAACACCGCGGGCAGCGCGGCCGCCACCGGAGTGATGCCGGCGCGCACCGGCCCGATCCCGGTGGCGTGCAGCAGGGCCGCCGTCAGAAAGCGGTAGCGACGGGTCAGGGACCGCCACCGCCTGTCGTAATCCGCTGTGCGCCCGGTGAGTACGCAGTCGATCAGGAGTTCGGCCGCGCCGAAGGCCAGTCCCATGCCCTCCCCGGTCAGTGCATCGACATACCCCGCGGCATCGCCGACCAGCAGCACCCGCCCGGCGGTCCGGTCACGCACCTTCTGCCGCAGCGGCCCGGCCGCCCGGTCCTGGCCGTGCGGCGCACCGTCCAGCCGTGCCATCAGTGCCGGAAACTGTCTCAGGTGCTCCTCGAAGCCACCGCGCGTCGACTTCAGGATGGCCACGCCGACGCAGTCCGGACTCACCGGCGTGACATACGCTTCGGTGTCCCTGGACCAGTGCACCTCCACACAGTCCGACCAGGGCGGGACCTGCACATGCCGCCGTATCCCCCACCGGCGCTGCGCCGCCTCACCCGCCGACAGCCCCAGCGCGCGGCGGATCGGTGAGTGCAGACCGTCCGCCGCGGCCAGATACCGCGCCCGCAACCCCGCCGCGGATACCGACTCCGAATCCTGGGTGACCTCACCGACCTCGCCGTGCACCACCTGCACCCCGGCCGCGGCGGCGGCCTCGGACAGCGCGGTGTGCAGTACGGTCCGCCGAACCCCTCGACCGGGACCGTGCCTGAATCGCGCTTCGGCGGTACGCCGTCCATCGAGGTAGCGGATGCCCCGAAAATCCTGACCGACGGGACGCACACCGATGCGTTCCAGCTGCCGCAACGAATGAGGCATCAACCCTTCGCCGCACGCCTTGTCGATCGGACCGCGGCGATGTTCGACGACGACGACCTCCAGCCCTGCCCGCGCGGCGTGCACCGCGGTGGCGAGACCGGCCGGACCACCTCCCGCGACGAGCAGGTCGATCACGACGGGCCGTTCATCAAGCCAGGCTCCGCAGCGCTTCGTCTTCCACGCGGATCCGGGTGCGCAACAGCATCGCATTGGCGACGGAGAACACCAGCGCCGTGACCCATGCGCCGCCGACCAGGGGCAGCGCCGCCCCTTCGGCCACCACCGCCACGTAATTCGGGTGCGGCACATAGCGATACGGCCCGCCGACGACACGGTCGGCACCGGGTACGACGACCACCCGGGTGTTCCACTGCTTTCCGAGCGTGGTGATGCACCACCAGCGCAGCACCTGTGCGGCCAGCACCACCCACAGCGCCACCCGGCTCCGGCGCTTACGCACCCGCGCCTCGGCGACCGCGCCGACCAGCAGACCGGTGTGCAGCGCGACCATCACGGGATAGTGACCCGCGCCGAACTCCTTGCCGCCGTGCGCCTTACTCCACTTCAGGTTGCGATTGGAGACCACCAGTTCGGCCACCCGCTCGACGGCCACCAGCAAGATCAGGGTCAGAAAGCCTCGCATGGCGATCAGCGCCAGCGCAGCAGGACGAGTTCCGAGCAGAATCCCGGCCCCATGGCCATCAGCACCCCCGGCGTACCCGCGGGCGGCCGCTTGCGGATGGTGTCCCGCAGTACGTGCAGCACCGAAGACGACGACAGGTTGCCCACCTCCGCCAGCGACTGCCAGGTCAGGTCGAGGGCATCCGCCGGCAGGCCCAGCGTGTCGATGATGGCCTCGATCACCTTGGGGCCGCCGGGATGACTGACCCAGGTACCGATATCGTCGATGGTGAGGTCATGGGCGCCAAGGAAATTCGTGACATCGTCGCCGAGATAGCGCCCGACGAATCCGGGTACCTCGGCACTGAGCACGATCTCGAAACCCTGGGTGCCGATATCCCAGCCCATGGCGTGCAGCGAATCCGGATACAGATGACTGGTGGAGTCGAGCACATCCGGTCCGGTGGGATTCATCCGTTCGGCGCGGTCCCGTCCCACCGCGACCACCGCGGAGGCGCCGTCGCCGAACAGGGCGCCGGCGACCAGGGTCGGCATCGACGGATGGTGTTTGCGGGTCAGCGAACACAGCTCCACCGAGACCAGGACCGCGACCTTGTCCGGGGCACCGCGCAGGTAATCGTTGAGCCGGGCGACCCCGGCGGCCCCCGCGACGCATCCCAGGCCGAAGATCGGGATCCGGCGGACGTCCGGGCGGAGACCGAGCCGGCCGGCGATGCGGGCGTCCAGGGACGGCACCACCGCTCCGGTCACGGTGGTGGTGATGATCAGGTCGACGTCCTCGGGGCCCAGACCGGCCTCGTCGAGCGCGCCGGACAGCGCAGCACACCCCAGATCGGTTGCGTGCTCGATGAAGAGATTGTTTGCTTCCCCGAAGTCGGTGAGCCGCGCATACTCCTCGATCGGCAGCACCGTGTACCTGCTCTGCACCTTGGCGCTCTTGTGCAGAGCGCGGACCATCTGCTCGTGCTCCCGATAGCCAGGGAGGGCCAACAGCGTTTCGGTGACCTCGGCTTGGGTGTATCGGTGCGGCGGAAGAACGCCGTGGACTCCGGCGATGGTGCTGTAGCTGGACACGTCGGCGACATTAGTTCCCATACCAAGGACACGGGGGGCCACGTCATCCGGTTCAATCCGGTTCCTGGAATTAGTCTGTGAATCCGAACCGATCGTGCAGCCGCGCCAATGGTTTCGGCGCCCACCAGTTCCACCGGCCCATCACCTGCATGAACGCGGGCACCAGCATCATCCGCACCAGGGTGGCATCCATCAGGACCGCCATCGCCAGGCCGAGGCCGAACATCCGCATGAATGACACGTTTGCCGCAATGAGTGCGGCGAATGAGATCGACATCACAAGCGCCGCAGCGGTTACCACGCGACCGGTTCTGGCCAGGCCCAGCGCCACGCTTTCGCCGACATCGGCCGCGGTGCGCCCGGATGCCAGCCAATACTCGCGGATTCGCGACAGCAGGAACACCTCGTAGTCCATGGACAACCCGAAGGCGATACAGAACAGCAGCACCGGAATGTTTGCCACCAGCGTGCCGGTGGGCGTGGTCCCGAATGCGCCGAGGTGACCGTCCTGGAAGATCCAGACCAGCGCGCCGAACGCCGCCGACAGCGAGAGCACATTGAGCACAAGTGCTTTCAAGGGCAGCACGAGGCTTCCGGTGAGCAGGAACAGCAACACGAAGGTGATCACGGCGATCAGACCGAGCACCACCGGCAAGCGCGAGGTGATCGCGTCCACGCTGTCCCGGTTCAGCTGGGCCGCTCCGGTGATCAGCACCTCCCGGCCGGCCGGTGCCGCCACCGCATGCAGACCGTCGAGCTGTGTCTCGGAGGCATCGGAGAACAACGGTGCGGTGCTCGACACGGTGAGGTAGCTGCTGCCGTCCTTCTCGACCGGGGGCGACACCGCCGACACGTCGATCACGGCATCCAGTTCGGTGACATAGCGCTGCATCTCGGCGGCGGGGATCCCGGCGGAGTCGGGTAGCACGACGGTCACGGCGGTGGCCGAGTTGTTCACGAAATCGTCGCGCAACCGGTCGCCCACCTGGTGCGCCGACGCCGACGCCGGCAACACCCGGTCGTCGGGGAAGCCCCATCGCACCCCGGTGAAGGGCAGGCCGAGCAGGACCAGCAGGGTGACCACCGCCAGACCGATCGACACCGGTCGGCGCAGCACGAATCTGGTTGACCGGTACCAGAATTGCCGTTCCACCGGCTTGGAGTGGCCGGCCCGGCCGCGCAGCCTGTCCCCCAGCAGCACGATCGCCGCCGGGGTCAGCACCAGCGCGGCGAGGGCCGCGAACACGACGGTGGCCACTCCCGCGTAGGCGAATGATTTCAGGAAGTACATCGGGAACAGCACCAGGGTGGACATCGGCAGCACCACAGTCGTCGCCGAGAACACCACGGTCCGGCCGGCCGTCGCCATGGTGCGCACCAGCGCATCCCCGGGTTCCCCACCGTCGGCCAGCTCATCGCGATACCTGCTGATCATCAACAGCGTGTAGTCGATCGCCAACGCCAAACCCATTGCCATACAGAGGTTCAGGGCGAACACCGACACCTCGGCGAACCACGTGATCACGTGCAGCACCGCCAGGGATCCGAGGATCGCCAACACCCCGACCACCACGGGCAGCGCCGCCGCCAGCAGCCCGCCGAACACCCAGACCAGCACCAGGAAGCTGAACGGTATGGCGATCGACTCCATCAGCAGCAGATCCCGCTGCGACTGTTTGGTGATCTGCGAATTGACCATCGCGGTACCGCCGGCCAGGACGCTCACCCCGTCGCGGTCATGCACCAGGCGGTCGGTGAGTTCCGTGGCGTTGTCCTGCGCATGCTTCTCGCCGCCCCCTATCCCGGCGACGATCAACCCGGCTTTGCCGTCCTTGCTGAGAAGTTCGGCGAGTGCGGGATGCGGCGTGTCCCAGGCGGAGTTCACCGTCGCGACGTTCGGGGACGCATGCAGTTCGGCGGCGGTCTCCGTGCCCACCGCGCGCGCGGCCGGGCTCATCGCACCGTCGGGTGACGATACGACGATCAGTAGCTGCATATCGCCCTGGTCGAATTTCCGGGTCAGCAGATCGGCGGCTCGCGACGACTCGGCTCCCGGGTCGGAGAATCCGCCGGCGGTCAGCTTCTGCGCCACCGGCACGCCGAACACGGCCGCCGCCACCGCCATCAGCGCCGCGGTGATGAGGATCCGCCTGGGTGCGGCAAGGGCCATCCGGGCGAGACGTTCCACCGGCCCATCGTGCCCGATGCCGGTCAGTCGCGGTGGGTTTCCTCTTCCCGTTCGACGTCCAGCTCGATATGCGCGCGGATGCGGCCGTTTTCGTCGGTCCAGCCCTTGGACCGGGCGAAGTCGATCATCGCGGCCAGCTTCTGCTGCCACTGTGCGTCGCCACCGCGGCCGGCGAGTTCGCTGAGGTCGGCCGGATCCACCCAGGAATGCGCAGCGGTCACCACGACGACCTTGAACGCGGTGAAATCCTCGGGTTCGCAGACCTGGACATCCGGTGGGGTGGTACGGGTGTCGACACGCAGGTACACGGCACTCCTCAGGGCTTGCGGTGGCGGCTGTCCCGGGCCGGGACGCCGTTGGGTCCGTCGGTGGATGCGGCGTAGGCGCCGACGGCGAAGGCGATCGCCGGGCCGGCGAGGGAAAGCGCACGGTGGTCGACGTTGTCGATCCCGTCGCGGGGACCGCCGGTATTCGGGTCGAACGGCCGGCCGGCAGTCCCGCCCCAGAGCCGGGCCTGTACCGGCGTCTTCTTCTGCAGTCCGCCGGTGGTGACGCCGCCGGCGGGGATCCCGGCCGCCAGGAACGGGCTGTAGTCGCTCACGCGGTCGAGCGGCATGTCGGCGGGTCGGACGCCGGCCAGGTTGAGATATCCGGCCAGTGTGCGTTCCACCCCGGCCGAGCCCTCCGGGACCGAGGTGATCTCCGGGTTGGGTGGGCCGGACTGGTCGCCGTCGTAGGTGAAGAATCCGGCGTTCGGCGATCCCAGCATCTCGGCATCCAGGTAGACGGCGATGTCGTCGAGCTGGTCGGCCCCCAGACCGGCGAGGTATTTCGCCGCGGCGCCAAGGGTTTCCGACCCCCAGAACGCGAACCGCACCGTGTTCGCGATGGTCGGCGACGGCCCGAGCGCCGTCGCGGTGGCCAGCAGCGCGGCGACTCCGGTCCCGTTGTCGTTGATGCCAGGGCTGCCCGGTGCGCTGTCCAGTTGCGCCCCGGCCATCACGACGTTCCCGGTGGCGCCGGTCTTGGTCTGGGCCAGGACGCTGCGGGACCGCGCCAGACTGGCCTTACCGTTCAGGGTCAGCCGTACGGGGGCGTTGGTGCGGCGCAGCGCGGCGTCCACATCGCGGTCGATGATCGCGACGGGAACCTTGAGGTCTTGGTAATAGCCCCGCGGGAACAGGCCGGGTACGGCTTCGTTGGCCACCACCAGCAGGCCGGCGGCACCCGCCGCCACGGCCGCATTCTGCTTGTCGACCACCGAACACCCCAGGGCATCGACGATCACCAGCGCGCCGGTCGCGCTGGGGGCGCCGCGGTAGTCCGCCGCCGTGCAGCCTGCCGGTTTGGCCGGGCGGACGCTGAGTGCGCTCAGCCCGCCGGGCGCCGTCGGCGCCAACGGCGAACCCTGGTCGACGGGATAGCGCTTACCGGCCACTTCCAGCGTCGGTGTGCCGGGGTCACCGGTCTTGAGCCACTCGAACTCCGGGGTTTGCACGTCGAAACCCTTGTCGCGCAATACCCCGGCAATGTAGTCCACCGCGGCGTCGAAACCGGGGGTGCCCGGTTCGCGGTTGCCGATATCGCTGAGCTTCTGCAGATGGGTGTACATCGCGTCGGCGGTCACCTTGCCCGCCAGGTACTGGGCCGAGATCTCCGGCGACGGCGGTGGCGGGGGTGAGCAGGCGCTCAGCGTGACGACGGCGCATGCCGTGACGATGAGGCGTCTCATGAGCCGGACAGGGTGTGCCGGGTGCGGTCGTCGCGGACCGGAACCCCGTTGCGTCCGCGTTGATCCTGGGCATACAGCGCCACTGCGTAGCCGACGCCCTTGCCCTGGATGTCCAGCGAGGTGCGGTCGATGTGGTCGAGGGTGTCGGTGGCCTGGTGATAGTTCGAGTCGAACGGCTCGTTGGCCTTACCGCCCCAGCGCTGGGCCTGCTCCTCGGTCATATCCACCTCGGCGCCGGAAAACAGTCCACCGGACGGGATCCCGGCCTGGGTGAACCCGTCGTAGTCGGAGCGACCGTCGAACGACGTGTCCTCCGCCGGCTTACCCGCGCCGTCCAGGTAGGCGACCAGGGTGCGTTCGATACCCGCGGAGCCTTCGGGCACCCTCGGCACGCCACCGTCCTTGTCCGGCGGCAGGGACTGGTCGCCGTCGTAGGTGAAGTAGCCCGGGTTCGGCGAGGCCAGCATGTCGAAATTCAGATACAGCGCAATGTCTTTGAGTTGATCGACGTCCAGTGTGGAGATGTAGTTGGTGGAACCGAGCGTACCCAGTTCCTCCGCACCCCAGAACCCGAAGCGCACCGCATTGCGGACGTCCGGCGAACTACCCATCTGCAGCGCGGTTTCCAGCACGGCGGCGGTTCCGGAACCGTTGTCGTTGATACCGGGGCCCTCGGGCACGCTGTCCAGGTGCGCGCCCACCATCACCACATCGGCGGCGGATCCGGTCTTGGTCTGGGCGATCACGTTGCGGGTGCGTTCGACGTTCACGCCGGCTTTCATCGTCATGGTCACCGGTCCCGGGGCGGCGCGCAGCCGGGCACCCTCGGCCTTGGTCACGCCGACCACCGGGATCTTGACGTCGGTGCCCTCACCGAGGGTGGCGCCGAATTCGTCGCCGTCCACGTTGTTGGCGACGATCAGCGCCAGCGCGCCGCGCTTGGCGGCGACGGACTGCTTGTCGCCGAACGGACACGAGCCGCGATTGACCAGCACCACCGAGCCCTGCACCGGGAGGCCGTCGTAATCCGACTCGGCGCAGCCCGGCGTGTCGTCGGCGCGCGCCACGACCAGCGGGCCGCTCACCCCGCCGTCCGGTGTGCCGATGGTGTAGTTGAGGGGCTTGGCGGTCACCCGCGCCCCCGCAACCGTCAGCACCGGGTCCTCGGCGAACGGCAGGCGCACCTCGAACTCCGGCGTTTGCACATCGAAGCCTTTGCCCCGCAGCGCATTTGCCACATAGTCCACACTGGCCTGGTATCCCGGCGTGCCCATCGCCCGGGTGCCGTTGTTGGCGTCGGCGATCTCTTGCAGCTTCGTCAGGTGGGCCATCATCGCGTCGGTGGTGATCCGGTCCCGGATGGTGGCGGCGTACCCGGTGTCCGGCGCCGGCGTGGGCTGCACGGCGGTGGGCTGCGGCGCAGGCGCGTGGCCGCAACCGGCCAGGACCGCCACGGAAACGAAGACGGTTGCCGCGTGTGATCTGAGCCGCATAGGACCCACGGTAGCCGACGCCCTCAGGCATCCCGGCGGGTCACCACCACGGCCGCCACCGCGAAGACCGCGGCCGCCACCGCGCCGAAGTACAGCGCCGAGCCCGCCGGGCCCCACCACATGGTGAAAGTCTGCAGCCACGTGACGCCGGTGAAGGCATTCGCATTGGTGAAGGGCAGCAACGGGCCGACCCGCGCCCCCAGCTCCGGGCTCACCCCGATCAGCGGTTCGACCACGAACGGCAGGAGCAGCAGCACGGCGACGGCGGCGGCACTGTGCCGCACCAGAGCGCCCAGCCCGACGGCCAGCACCGCCCCCAGTGCGGCGTAGAGCGTCACCGCACCCACCGTGTGCCACACCGGCACCCCGCCGGCCAGCACCATGGACCCCACGGTGGCCAGGCCACTGACCACGACGGAGAATGACACGGCGACAACCGCTTTCGCCGCGAGCACGCGGATCCGGCTGGGGGTGGCCAAGAAGGTGGTCCGGATCATCGCCGTGCGGTACTCGCCGGTGATCGTCAGTGCGGACAGGATCATCAGGACCGGGACGCCGAATGCGGCGGCCCCGAGCTCGGGCCGGTCCGGGATCGCCGTGGCCAGCCCCAGACTGAGCACCAGCACCGCCAGCGCCGTCCAGGCCGGGGACCGGGTGCTGGTCAGTTTGAGGTATTCGGACCTGATGGTCATGCGCCGGCCCGGTATTCGGTGGCACCGTCGGTGCGGCTCAGGTACGCCTCCTCCAGCGAGGCCCGCACCGCGGTCAGCTCGTGCAGGGTGAGGCCGTGCCGGGCTGCCAGCTCGCCGATCCGCTCCAGCGTGGCACCGCCGACCCGCAGTGCGCCGCCGTCCCGGGTGACCGAGATGCCTTCGGCCGTCAGCACCGCGGCCAGCCGGTCGGCCTGCGGGCTGCGGACCAGTGCGTCGGCCGCGGAGGCCAGGAACTCGTCCATCGAGGTCGCGGCGATCAATCGGCCGCGGCCGATCACCACCAGCCGGTCGGCGGTGTTGGCCATCTCGGCGAGCAGATGGCTGGAGACGAACACGGTGCGCCCCTCGTCGGCCAGCGAACGCATGAAGGTGCGCACCCAGCGGATGCCCTCGGGGTCCAGTCCGTTGACCGGTTCGTCGAAGAGCAGCACCTGCGGGTCGCCCAGCAGCGCCGCCGCGATACCGAGACGCTGGCTCATGCCCAGGGAGAACGCCCCGGCCCGTTTCCCGGCCACCTCGGTGAGCCCCACCTGGTCCAGCACCTCGCCCACCCGGGAGGCGGCGATCCGGTTGCTGGCCGCGATCCAGCGCAGGTGCGCGCGGGCCGACCGGTTCGGGTGCACCTGTCGCGCATCTAGCAGCGCGCCGACGGTGCGCAGCGGGTGGGTGAGCTCGTGATAGCGCTTGCCGAGCACCGTCGCCGTCCCCGCGGTCGGCCGGTCCAGACCGAGGATCATTCGCATGGTGGTCGACTTCCCGGCGCCGTTGGGGCCGAGAAAGCCTGTGACCACGCCGGATTCGACGGTGCAGGTGAGATCGTCGACGGCGGTGGTGGCACCGAAACGTTTGGTGAGGCCGGTGAGTTCGATCATTGCGCGGCTACCACCAGGTCGGCGACCGCGCGCATACCCGCGGCATTGGGGTGCAGCGGCGCCGGACCGCGGCCGGGCAGCGGCAGCACGATCCAGCTGGGTTTCGTGGTCCAGGGATCCCGCGACCACGGGTGGTGATCACGGCTGGCCGCCCCGGCGCGCACCACGTCGCAGCCGGTTTCGGCCGCGGCGGCGGCGGTGGCGCGTTCCAGTCCGTCCGCGAGGCGGTGCCCGAGCGCGAACAGCTCCGCGGGCAGCGGCGGCGACGCGGTGTCGGCCGGCGGCAGCAGGGTGAGGTAGTCGACGAACAACACCCGCGCCCGGGGCGCTCGCGCCCGGATCGCGGTGCCCACCCGGACCAGCGAGTCGTGCACCGCCGCGAGCGCGGCGTCCCTGGCTTCGGGGTCGAACAGGTCGCCCACCGGCGTCATCCGGCGCAGCAGCCCCGGCAGCGCCGCCACACTCAACAGCGGCACATAGCCCACGTCATTGCCGCCGATGGTCACCGTCACCACCGCCTCGGACCCGTCCAGGGCCTCGATCTGCGGCGGCGCTCCGTGCTGACGTTCGCTCAAGATATGCGCGGTGGTGGCCCCGGAGAAGGTGACGTCCACCAGATCCAGCCCGAGCCGCGCGGCAGTCAGGTGCGCGTAGTTGCGCGCCGAGCGCATCGCCAGGACGGGCGATCCGGCGGCGCGCGGTCCGATACCGGGTCCGGCGGCCATCGAGCTGCCCAGCGCGACATAGCGTTTCACGGGGCGGCGGGACTCGACGCTTGTGCCCAGAACCGTTTCGGGATCCGGCCGGCCGCTCGCGCCAGATATCCGGCGGTGACGGCCGCGGCCATCGCGGCGGCCATCACCGGCGGATCGGCGGCACGGGTGACGGCGCTGGCCAACAGCACGGCGTCACAACCGAGTTCCATGGCCAGCGCGGCATCGCTGGCGGTGCCGATACCGGCGTCCAGGATGACCGGCACCCCGGCCCGGTCCACGATCATCTCGATGTGATGCGGGTTCGCGATACCCAGTCCGGTCCCGATCGGGGAGCCCAGCGGCATGACGGCCGCGCAGCCGGTGTCCTCCAGTCGCTTCGCCAGCACCGGGTCGTCATTGGTGTAGGGCAGCACCACGAAGCCGTCGTCCACCAATTGCTCTGCGGCCCTGACCAACTCGATGGCGTCGGGCAGCAGGGTGCGCTCGTCGGCGATGACCTCGAGTTTCACCCAGTCGGTACCGAGCGCCTCCCGGGCCAGTCGCGCGGTCAGCACCGCCTCGGCCGCGCCGCGACACCCCGCGGTGTTGGGTAACGGCGTGATGCCGAGCCGGCCGAGCAGATCCAGCACCCCGGTGCCGGTCTCGGTGTCGACGCGGCGCATGGCCACCGTGGTCAACTCGGTGCCCGACGCGATCAGCGCCTCCTCCAGCACCGCGAGGTTGGCCGCACCGCCGGTGCCCATGATGAGCCGTGAGCCGAACTCCCGGCCGGCGATGGTGAGTTTTGTCGATGAGCCGCTCGCGCGAAGAGCATCACGGTCAGCCACCCTGCACCGCCGTCACCACTTCCACCCTGGCACCGTCGGCGAGCACGGTGTGCCACTCCGATCGCGGCAGCACCTCCCAGTCGACGGCCACCGCGATGCCCTTCTCCGGAAAACCCAAGTCACGCACCAGCTCGTCGACCGTGATCGCATCCCTCACCTCGGCCTCCTCGCCATTGACCAGCAGTATCATCGCGCTCCTAACTCGCATGCGATCCGCTCCGCGGTCCACGGCGCCAACAGGAATCCATTACGCCCGTGCCCGGTGGCCACCAGCGTGCGTTCGTCCAGCCTGCCCACGATCGGCAATCCGTCGGGTGTCATCGGCCGCAGCCCCGCGGCACACTCGGCCAGCTCGTACTCCCCCAGCGCAGGCATCACGGCGCACGCATCGTCAAGCAGGTCGCGCACCCCGGTGACCACCGGGGCGGTGTCGCGGCCGTGTTCGTACTGGGTGGCGCCGATCACCACCCCGTCGGCCCGGGGCACCAGATAGACCTGCCTGCCGTGCACGCGCGCCCGGACGACCCGCTGCGGCACCGGCATACAGCCCTTGCGCCAGCGCAGCCGCAGCACCTCGCCCTTGACCGGACGCACCTGCAGGCCCGGCCACAGGGCCGGGGCGTCGATCCCGTTGGCGATCACCCGCTGCCCCGGCACCTCGGCCAGGTCGGTGACCGGGGGCGCCCACTGCACGCCGGCGGACTCGCAGGCCGACGCCAGGGCGTCGACCAGGGCGCGGTTGTCCACCGCGAGTTCCGTCTCGGCGACGAAACCGTGCCGGATGCCCGGGGCCAGCAGGGGCTCGATATCCCGGGCCGCGGTCGTCGGGCTGACCGGCTGTCCCTGCGCCGAGAGCCAGTCGGCGACGGTGTGCAGATCGGCGACGTCGGCCCGGTCGACCGCCACCACCAGCGATTCGCGTGCGGTGACGACCTCGGCGGGCAGTCCCTGCAGGAACCCGGTGTGCCACAGTTTGAGCGATTCCAATCCCAGTGCCAGCTGGGCGTCCTCCCCCGGCCAGCCCTCGCTGTGTGGGGCGAGCATGCCGCCGGCCACCCAGGAGGCCCCGCGCTCCCCGGTGTGGTGCAGGCGCACCGACCAGCCGTCCTGCGCGGCGCGGCGGGCGATCGACAGCCCGATGACGCCGCCACCGATCACGGCGAGTGCACGTTCAGACATTCCCTCTCCCTTCGCCGGCATGACCCGGATCAGGTGTAACGGTCAGGGCTGGTCATTGGCCCACTCTCAGCCCCGGTCCCGGGACTCCCGTGTCGGCTGTCCAGGGTACTCGGCCCCGCCCGAGATCCCGGCGTGGTTAACCTCGGGCCTGTGGATCCACGTACGCGTCTCGCCGACTCCCGCCTGTATCTGTGTACCGACGCCAGACTGGCCCGCGGTGATCTCGCCGAGTTCGCCGACGCCGCACTCGCCGGCGGGGTGGACATCATCCAACTACGCGACAAAAGCATCGAGGCCCGCCAGGAGCTCGCCGCCCTGGAGATCCTGGCCGACGCCGCCCGGCGGCACGGCGCCCTGCTCGCGGTGAACGACCGCGCCGATGTGGCGCGGGCCGCGGGTTCGGATGTGCTGCACCTCGGGCAGGACGATCTGCCACTGGACGTGGCGCGCTCGATCATCGGGGAACGTCCCGTCATCGGCCGCTCCACCCATGACGAACACCAGGTCGCCGCCGCGCTGGCCGAGGCCGTCGACTATTTCTGCACCGGGCCGTGCTGGCCCACCCCGACCAAACCGGGCCGTCCCGCGCTGGGTCTGGACCTGGTCCGGCACACCGCGGCGCTGGCACCGGAGCGGCCGTGGTTCGCCATCGGGGGTATCGACGCCGAGCGGCTGCCCGAGGTCCTCGAGGCGGGGGCACGCCGCATCGTGGTGGTCCGCGCGATCACCGAGGCCGACGACCCGGAGGCCGCCGCGCGTCACCTCAAAGACGCGCTCACGGCCTGAGCAGCGGGATGGTCGCGGTGACGCTGCGCAGCCGGTCCCAGCTGGCCGCGAACCCGGGGTGCAGCGGCAGGTCGATGACCTCGTGCTCGGCGACCCAGCGCAGTTCGGAACTCTCGCGGTTGGGCGTGGTGGTCAGCATCTCGGTGGCGTCGGCGATGACGGTGGTGTACGACCAGCCCGGTACCTCGTGCGTGACCACCGAGATCCGGACCGTCAAGTGGACCGCTTCCAATCCAGCTTCTTCAAAGGCTTCGCGGAACGCCGCCTCCTCGACCGATTCGTGGCTGTCCCTGGCTCCGCCGGGCAGACCCCAGGTTCCGCCCTGGTGGCTCCACGGGGCGCGATGCTGCAGCAGCACCGCGGCGCCACCGCCGGGACCCGGCGCACGCAGCAGCAACCCGGCCGCACCATGGCGGCCCCAGAAATGCCCACCGCCGTCGGACATCACCCAACCGTCACCGTCGCCACGCACGCGTTCAGGATAAGGCTCCGCGAATTCCCACACGTCCCACCAATCTCTCTTAGACTTTCATTAATCGCCCACCAAACCACTCTGTGAGGGAGGTTCGCGCACCCGTGACCGTGGAGTTGGCGCATCCGTCGACCGAACCGCTGGCCTCACGGTCGCCGGCCACCCCTGCACATCCGCGGTGGGCGTTCCTGTGGACCACCCCGGGCCGCATCCTCACCATCGGTGTGGTGCTGTCCGCGCTCGTCATCGCCTGCGCGTTCGCCACGTCACGCACCGTCGGCGACCGTCAGCAGGCGCTGACGACGGTGCTCAACCACACCGAACCGCTGTCCTTCGCCGCCGGTCAGCTCTACACCACGCTCTCGGTCGCCGACGCCGCCGCGGCCACGGCGTTCATCGCCGGCGCGGAACCCACCGATGTCCGGCAGCGCTACGAACAGGCCATCACCGATGCCTCGGTCGCCGTCACCCGGGCGTCCAGCGGGCTGACCGACGAGCCGATGATCCAGCTGCTCGGCCGGGTCAACGGGCAGTTGGCCATCTACACCGGGCTGGTGGAGACGGCCCGCACCAACAACCGGGCCGGCAATCCGGTCGGTTCGGCCTATCTGTCCGAGGCGTCGGCCTTGATGCAGACCCAGATCCTGCCTGATGCCCAACGGCTCTACGAGGCCACCTCGGCACGCGTCGACACCGAGACCGCCGCCTCGGCGCGCATCCCGGCCTCGGTCATCATCGTGGTGACCGCCACCATCCTGTTCGGGTTGTTCGCCAACCGCTGGCTGGCCCGGCGGACCCGGCGGCGGGTCAACATCGGTTTCGTCGCGGGCGGACTGGCGGTGCTGATTATGGTGGTCTGGGTGGGTACCGCACTGGTCATCTCGACCACCGACAGCCGCAGTGCGAAAAACACTGCGGCGCAATCGCTGAAGACGGTCACCACGATGGCGATCACGGCGCAGCAGGCCCGCGCCGACGAGACCCTGGCCCTGGTGCGCCGCGGCGATGTGGACGTGCGCAAGCAGTCCTACTACCAACGCATCGACGCCATGCAACAGCAGCTGTCGATCTACCTGAGCGGCGATGACGTCAACAAGGGCGATCTCGTCGATGCCGAGCAGCTGCTGCGCAAGTGGCGGGCCGCCGACGACCGGATCAACGCCTATATCGCCGTCGGCGACTACCAGGCGGCCACGCAGGTGGCCCTGGGCACCGGCGAGGACGACTCCACCCCCGCGTTCGGCAAGCTCGACGAGGCACTCACCAAGGGCATCGCGGACAGCCGCAACCAGCTGCGCACCGATATCCTCAACGCCCGCCGGGTGCTGTCGGGGGCGACGGTCGGCGCGGCGGCACTGAGCGTGATCGCGGCGATCGCCGTCACCCTGGGCCTGTGGCCCCGGCTGAGTGAGTATCGCTGATGAACAAGATCTGGTGTGTGCTGGCCGCGACGCTGGTCGTCGCGGGCTGCTCCCAGAGCGCACCCGCGGCACCGATCCCGGAGGTGACGCTGGCTCCCCCGACCCCGGCCGGGATGCAGCAGCTGGCTCCGGATCCGTCGCCGGCCCCCGCGCGCACCGAGCACTGCGACCGCACCGCCAGCCTGCGCCCGTTCCCGGACCGCCGGCAGGCCGAAGAGGCCGTGGAGAAGATCCGCAACCGTGGCCGGCTCATCGTCGGGTTGGACATCGGCAGCAATCTGTTCTCCTTCCGCGACCCCATCACGGGAACCATCACCGGCTTCGACGTCGATATCGCCGGCGAGGTGGCCCGCGATATCTTCGGCACCCCGTCGCAGGTGGAATACCGCATCCTTTCGTCGGCCGACCGGCTCACCGCACTGCAGAACGACCAGGTCGACATCGTGGTCAAGACCATGAGCATGACCTGCGCGCGCAAGGAGCTGGTGGCGTTCTCCACCGAGTACCTCTCGGCCAACCAGCGCATCCTGGCCCCGCGCGATTCACAGATCAGACAGGCCGCGGATCTGGCGGGCAAGCGGGTGTGCGCGGCGACCGGCACCACATCGTTGGAACGGGTGAAACAGATCGATCCGCCGCCGGTCATCGTCGAGACGGTGACCTGGGCGGACTGTCTGGTCGCCCTGCAACAGCGCCAGGTCGACGCGGTCAGCACCGATGACACCATCCTGGCCGGTCTGGTCAGCCAGGATCCGTACCTGCACATCGTCGGCCCGAGCATGGCCGAGGAGCCCTACGGAATCGGGATCGGCAAGGAGAATCCCGGCCTGGTCCGCTTCGTCAACGGCACCCTGGAACGTATCCGCCGGGACGGGACGTGGAACACGTTGTACCGCAAGTGGTTGACCGTGCTGGGTCCGACACCCGCGCCTCCGGTGGCGAGGTACGTGGACTGATGGCCGACCCCGACACAGGCACCGAACCCGACGACCCCGGCACCCGGCCGGCCAGCCTGGCCGACCTGGAGGAGTTCGAGGACTTCGACAGCGACTCCGTGGCGACCGTGCGGCCGATGGCCACCCAGGCCGTATACCGCCCGGACTTCGGGGATTCGGAGCGGTTCGCCCGATCCTCTGGTGGGACCGCCACCACCGAACCGACCGAACACCTGACGGCGGCGACCCGGCCGCGCTCCCCCACCCGCCGCCTGGGCGGTGGACTGGTCGAGATCCCGCGGGTGACCGAACGCAACCCGCTGGCCGCGCTGATGACCAATCCGGTGGTGGCCGAGTCGAAACGGTTCTGCTGGAACTGCGGCAAACGGGTGGGACGCGCCTCTGCCAAGGACGGCACGCCGGCCCGTTCGGAGGGCACCTGCCCCTACTGCGGCAGCGCGTATTCGTTTCTGCCGCAACTCAGTCCCGGTGACATGGTGGTGGACCAGTACCTGATCAAGGGCTGCATCGCACACGGCGGCCTGGGCTGGGTGTACCTGGCGTTCGACACCAACGTGAACTACCGCCCGGTGGTGCTCAAGGGCCTGGTGCATTCCGGCGACGCCGAGGCGCAGGCCACCGCGATGGCCGAACGCCAGTTCCTGGCCGAGGTGACCCACCCGGCCATCGTCAAGATCTTCAACTTCGTCGAACACGCCGACAAGCACGGTGATCCCGTCGGCTACATCGTCATGGAGTACGTCGGCGGTACCTCGCTCAAGCAGGGCAAGGGAACCAGACTGCCTGTCGCGCAGGCGATCGCCTACATGCTGGAGATCCTGCCGGCGCTGGGCTACCTGCACTCGCTCGGGCTGGTGTACAACGATCTCAAGCCCGAGAACATCATGGTCACCGAGGAGCAGCTCAAGCTGATCGACCTCGGCGCGGTATCCCGGATCAACTCGTTCGGATTCCTTTACGGGACACCGGGTTACCAGGCACCGGAGATCGTGCGGACCGGCCCGACGGTGCAGACCGACATCTACACCGTGGGCCGTACGCTGGCCGCGCTGACCCTGAACCTGCGTACCCGCAAGGGCCGCTACGTCGAGGGGCTGCCCGACGACGATCCGGTGCTGACCACCTACGATTCGTTCGGCCGGCTGCTGCGCCGGGCCATCGACCCGGACCCCCGGCGCCGCTTCACCAGCGCCGAGGAGATGTCCGGCCAGTTGCTCGGTGTGCTGCGCGAAGTGGTCGCCCAGGACACCCGGGTGCCCCGGCCCGGCCTGTCCACGGTGTTCAGCCCGCCGCGATCCACCTTCGGGGTGGACCTGCTGGTCGCACACACCGATGTCTACCGGGATGGTCAGGTGCATTCGGCGAAGCTGACCGCCCCCGAGATCGTCAAAGCCCTGCAGGTGCCCCTGGTCGATCCGGCCGATGTCGGCGCGCCGATCTTGTCCGCCACGGTGCTCAGTCAGCCTGTGCAGACCCTGGATTCGCTGCGCGCCGCCCGGCACGGCACCCTGGATTCCGAGGGTATCGACCTGTCCGAGTCGGTGGAACTGCCACTGATGGAAGTGCGCGCCCTGCTCGATCTCGGCGACGTCTCCAAGGCCACCCGCAAGCTCGACGATCTGGCCGAGCGGATCGGCTGGCGCTGGCGGCTGGTCTGGTTCCGCGGCGTGGCGGCGCTGCTGACCGCCGACTTCGAGACGGCCACCAAGTATTTCACCGAGGTGCTCGACACCTTGCCCGGCGAGCTGGCGCCGAAGGTGGCACTTGCCGCCACGGCCGAACTGGCCGGCACCGCCGATGAGCGGCGCTTCTACGAGACGGTGTGGCGCACCGACAACGGGATCATCTCCGCCGGTTTCGGCCTGGCCCGCGCCCAATCGGCGGATGGGGATCGCGACGACGCCGTGCGCACCCTGGATCTGGTGCCCGCCACCTCGCGGCATTTCACCACCGCGCGACTGACCAGTGCGGTGACGCTGCTGTCCGGCCGGTCGATCAACGAGGTGTCCGAGCAGCAGATCCGCGATGCCGCACGGCGGGTTGAAGCACTGCCCGAGAGCGAACCACGGGTGCTCCAGATCCGCGCGCTGGTGCTGGGCACCGCCATGGACTGGCTGGCCGACAATACGGCCAGCACCAACCACATTCTGGGTTTCCCGTTCACCCAGCACGGGTTGCAACTGGGCGTGGAGGCGTCGTTGCGCAGCCTGGCCCGGGTGGCCCCGACCCAGGCGCACCGGTACGCACTGGTCGACCTGGCCAACAGCGTGCGACCGATGAGCACGTTCTAGACTTCGTAGAGTTCCAGCGGAAGATCGTCGGGGTCCTTGAAGAAGGTGTAGCGGCGATCGGTGTGCTCGTCGACGCGGATCGGTTCCACCGCAACACCTTCGGCTTCCAGGTCACGCACCGTGGCGTCGAGGTCGTCGACGGCGAAGGCCAGGTGCCGCAGTCCCTGCGCTTCGGGCCCGTTCGGCCGCCGCGGCGGATCCGGGAAGGAGAACAGCTCGATCTGGGTGCCGTCGGGCAGCGCCAGATCCAGCTTGTACGAGCCGCGTTCGGCGCGATACACCTCCCTGATCACCGTCAGCCCCAGGACATCGGTGTAGAAGCGTTTGGACACCGCGTAATTCGAGCAGATCACCGCGACGTGGTGAATGCGCTGTAGGCGCACGGCTACCCCTCCAGCAGGGCCGCGCAGGCGCGGGCGATGGCCAGTTCCTCGTTGGTCGGGATGACCAGCACCGTCGTGGGCGATTTGTCGGCCGAGATGCGCCGGGCCACCCGCTCCGGTGCACTGTTGAGCGTCTCGTCGAGTTCGATTCCCAGCGAGGACAATCCGGTCAGCGCGTCCAGACGCACCAGTGCGTCGTTCTCCCCCACCCCGGCGGTGAAGGTGATGACATCCGCACGGCCCAGCAGCGCCAGGTACGCGCCGATGTACTTGCGCAGCCGGTGGATGTACACCTCGTAGGCCAGGCGCGCGTCGTCGTCGCCGGCATCGATGCGTTTGTGCAGTTCCCGGAAGTCGGTCTCGCCGCCGAGCCCGTACACTCCGGAGCGGCGATTGAGCATGCTCTCGATGTCCTCGACCGTCATCCCGGCGGCGCGCCAGAGGTACATGATGATGCCGGGGTCCAGGTCACCCGACCGGGTGCCCATCACCAGGCCCTCCATCGGGGTCAGGCCCATCGAGGTGTCGATCGCCCGGCCGCCGGCGATCGCCGAGGCCGAGGCGCCGTTACCCAGGTGCAGCACAATCTGATTCAGCGAGTCCAGCGGCGCGTCCAGGAACAGGGCGGCCTGTTCGCTGACATACCGGTGCGACGTGCCGTGGAAACCGTACCGCCGGATGTGCCACCGCTCGGCCACCTCGCGGTCGATGGCATACTCCGCCGCGGCCGCGGGCAGATCGTGGAAGAACGCGGTGTCGAACACCGCGATATGGGGCAGTCCGGGCAGCAGCTTGCGGGCCTCGCGGATACCCAGCACCGCCGGCGGGTTGTGCAACGGGGCCAGCGGCGCCAGCTCGTCGATCTTGGCCAGCAACTCGTCGTCGATGACGGCAGGCTGATAGAAGCGGCGCCCGCCGTGCACCACCCGGTGCCCGACCGCCACCAGGTCGTCGGTGTGCACCCCCGCCGCGGCCAGGGCGTCGAAGACCTCCCGCAAGGCGGCGCTGTAGTCGGTGACGCGTTCCACGATGCCGCTGCACAGTGAGCGGCCGGAATCAGCCTCCAGCACCTGGTATTTCACCGAGGAGGACCCGGAGTTGAGCACCAGTACGCTCATTTGCCCTGCGCCTGGATCGCCGTGATCGCCACGGTATTGACGATATCCTCCACCAGCGCACCTCGGGACAGGTCGTTGACGGGTTTGTTGAGCCCCTGCAGCACCGGGCCGATCGCGATGGCCCCCGCGCTGCGCTGCACCGCCTTGTAGGTGTTGTTGCCGGTGTTGAGGTCCGGGAAGATCAGCACCGTGGCCTGGCCGGCCACCGGGGAGTCCGGCATCTTGGTGACCGCCACCGACGGTTCCACCGCGGCGTCGTACTGGATGGGGCCCTCCACCAGTAGGTCCGGTTCCCGCTCACGCACCAGTTCTGTTGCGGCCCTGACCTTGTCGACATCAGCACCGGTACCCGAGGTACCGGTCGAATACGACAGCATGGCGACCCGCGGGGCGATGCCGAACTGCGCGGCGGTCCGCGCCGAGGAGATCGCGATATCGGCGAGCTGTTCGGAGGTCGGGTCGGGCACGATGGCGCAGTCGCCGTAGGCGAGCACCCGGTCCTCCAGACACATCAGGAAGATGCTCGACACCGTCGAGACCCCGGGCTGGGTCTTGATGATCTCGAAAGCCGGGCGCACCGTGTGCGCGGTGGTGTGCGCCGCACCCGAGACCATGCCGTCGACCATGTCGTTGTGCACCAGCATGGTGCCGAAGTACGACACGTCATGGATGATCTCGCGGGCCTGCTCGACGGTGACCCCCTTCTTGCTGCGCAGTTCGGCATATTGGCGGGCGAACCGGTCGCACAGCTCGCTGGTGCGCGGGTTGATCAGCTGGGCACCGTCGAGGTCGACGCCCAACTCGGCGGCCCGGGCCCGCACCGCGGATTCGTCGCCGAGGATGGTGAGGTCGGCCACCCGGTGCGCCAGCAACCGGCCGGCGGCCTTCAGGATCCGGTCGTCGTCGCCCTCGGGCAGCACGATGCGTTTGCGGTGGCTGCGCGCCCGGTCCTGCAGCTGGTAGGTGAACATCTGCGGGGTGATCACCTCGGGGATCGGAATGGCCAGCTGAGCAAGGAGATCCGCGGTGTCCACATGGGACTCCATCAGCGCCAGGGCCGTGTCGATCTTGCGAATCGAGGTCGCCGTCACCCGTCCGCGAACCTTGGCCACCGCCCGCGCCGTGTCATAGGTACCCGCCTCGGTGGCGATGACCGGCAGCCGGAGGTTGAGCCCGTCGACCAGTTTGGCCACCGCCGGGTGCAGTTCCAGTCCGCCGTTGAGGATCAGGCAGGCCAGGGACGGGAAGTTCTCGGCGGCATGCGCACCCATCACCGCCATCACCACATCGGAGCGGTCGCCGGGGGTGATGACGGCCATACCGTCGCTCAGGCGTTCCAGCACATGCTCGGCCGTCATACCGGCGACCAGCACGCTGAGCGCCTCACGGCTCAGCAGCGCCTCGTCACCGTCGGTCAGGGTGCCTTGCACTGCATCACGCAGTTCCGCGACCGACGGTGCGACCAGCAGCGGCTCCTCGGGCAGCGCATAGCTTTTCGGGCCGTTCGGGGTGAGCGCGGCGGCCAAGGTGTCGATCAGGGCGGTCAGCTGCGCGGGGTCGCATCGGTTGGCCACCACCGCCGCGGTGTGTGCGTGTTGGGCTGTCAGCTCCGCCAGACACAGCTCGACGACCTGCGTCACCTCGTCCGGGGTGCGGTCCGAGGCCCGCACCGACAGCACCACCGAGGCGCCCAGGTTGACCGCGATCCGCGCGTTGACCGCCAGCTCACTGGGGCTGGCCACATCGGTGTAGTCACTGCCGACGATCACGACGGCATCGCACTGGGCGGCCACCTCGTGGTAGCGCTCGACGATCTCGGTGATGGCGCCGTCGAGGTCTTCGTGCAGGCGCTGGTAGCTGACCCCGACACAGTCCTGGTAGCTCAGCCCGGCCGTGGTGTGGGCCAGCAGCAGTTCCAGGATGTAGTCGCGCCGCTCGCCCTCGGAGCGGGCGATCGGCCGGAACACGCCCACTTTGGCGACGGTGGCCGCCAGCCGCGCCAGGATTCCGAGCGCAATGGTGGACTTCCCGGTGTCACCCTCGGGTGAGGCGATGTAGATCGCGGACGCAGCCATGGGTAGAGCCAACCAAATGAGTGAACGTGAGCCAACTCATCATGGGTCCTCCCCGGGTCTGAGGAGATCTTCGGGGTGGTGAAGGGGGTTGACCCGAGGCGGGCCGGCATCCAACTGCGGTGGCGGAATCCATTCGACCCGGCCGCCCTTGCCGATGCGGGTCTGCCAGCCACCCTCTTTGACCAGCCGATTGTGCGGCCCGCAGGCCAACCCCAAGTTCGGGATGTCGGTTTTTCCGCCTGCTCGGTAGTCGGTTTCGGCGTGATGGCTCTGGCACAGGTACGCCGGGACGCGGCAGCCGGGATACGTGCACCCGCGATCGCGGGCGTGGAGCACCAACCGCTGCCCTGGTGAGGCCGTCCGCTTGGCCCGGCCCAGATACAGCGGCACCGCCGTATGCCCGTCGAAGACGCTCAGATAGTGCCGGGCGTGGCCGGCTATCCGGATCAGATCGCCCATCGGCAGCTTCGAGCCGCCGCCGGTGCGCGCGAACCCCGCGGCGTCCTCCAGCTCGGTCAAGGTGGTGCTCACGACGACGGTGACGGGCAGCCCGTTGTGCTCACCCAACTCCCCCGAGGTCAGGGCCGTGCGAGCGATCGTCATCAACGCATCGTGCTGGCGCTGCCCGAGGCTGCGGGTGTCGGCGGCGACCGCCTCGGCCGACGGGGTCCCTTTGGTGATCGGAGTTTCGTCCGCGGGGTTGCACATGCCCATGGCCGCGAGCTTGCCCAGGGCCGGCTCCAGATAGGCACGCAATTCCGGGGTGATCTTGGCACGGAGGTCGCTCAGCCCGTCGGCATCCTGCGGGCCCAGGATCAGCTGGCGGAACATCTCGCGCCGATCGACGACGTCCTCGTCGTTGGGTTCGGGCCCGTCGGGATCGAGCAACTCCAGGAGTAACGACGCCGCCCCGCGCAGCGCCTCGGGGGCCTGAATCGACGCGACCCCGGCCAGATCGGCCTCGGCTTGGGCACGGGTCTGTGCATCGACTCGGGGCGGGATCTTCTTCATCGTCCGGGTGATGATGCGGACATGTTCGGCCGAGAGCTCACCGCGCGCCAACGCGGCCGCCGTCGCCGGATACTGCGGCTCCAGTGGTTCGCCGGCGATCGACCGCCGCGGTCCCAGCAGCTCGCCCTCGGCGAGCCGCCGGCAGGCTTCGGTGTTCGAGATGCGCAACCGGATGGACAGCACATCGGCCCAGCTACGGATGCCGAGCTCGGCCGGGCTGGACTGTGCCTTCACCGCCGCCATGACTCGGTGCTGAACCGCGGGCAGCCTCCGGTACACCTGCTCCAGCGCAGACTGGACCTCGAGCAACTCGGCGACGGGGACCTCGTCGAACGCAGCCGTGGACAGCTTGTCCACGATGACCGCGAGATCGCCGACGCCTTCCATGATTCGAACACTAGTACGAGCCACCGACAGGTACCGACGTTATCCACAGTCGCCGATTCATCCACAGATCTACTGCTGCAAAGGAATTGGATCTTGACAGGCGACTAAACCTGCGCGCTGGAGTGGCCCTCGCACGCCGCAACCACGTGCCCGGGAGTCACAGCTGCGCCAGCACCGCCTCGAACTCCGTGCAGAACCGGTCCACGTCGGCCAGGGAGAACACCATCGGCGGCCTGATCTTGAGCACGTCGCCGTGCGCCCCGCACACCGAGATGAGCACCCGGCGCTCCCGCATCGCGTTCACCAGCCGCCGCGCGGTGTCACGGCCGTCCACCTCGACCCCGACGTACAAACCAGCGCCACGCACCTCACGGATCTCCTCACGGGTACCCGCCAACCGGGCCAGCTCCTCGCGCAGTGCGGTGCCCACCTCCAGGGCATTGGCGACCAGCTTCTCGTCCTCGATCACGTCGAGCACCGCCGACGCCGCAGCCATCGACACCGGATTCCCGCCGAACGTGTTGAAATACGGTATTCCGCGCGCGAATTCGTCCAATACCTGCGAACGTGCCGCCATCGCCGCCACTGGCATCCCATTGGCCATCGGCTTACCCATGGTGACCAGGTCGGGCACCACACCGTGGCGCTCGAACCCCCACATGGCCTCGCCGGTACGCCCGAACCCGGGCTGCACCTCATCGGCGATGAACACCCCGCCGGCGGCCCGCACTGCGGCCACCGCCGGCTCGAGCACCGACGGGTCCGGGTAGATACCGTCCGAGGAGAAGATGGTGTCGACGATCAGTGTGCTGACCCCGAGACCGGACTCCTGCAGGTCGGCGATGGCGGCCTGCACCCCGGCCAGGTCGGGGGCAACCGTGCGGACATGTGCGCCGACGGCTGCCGCACCGCCGATGGACGGTGAAATCGCCGTCACCGCAGCAGTATTCCCGTGATAGGCATCGCTGGTGATGATGACCCCGGTGGCCCCCGTGTAGGTCTGGGCCACCCGAAGCGCCAGATCGTTGACCTCAGATCCGGTGCAGGCGTACATCACCTGGTCGATCTCTTCCGGCATGCTCGCGAGCAGCCGGCGCGAGTAGTCGACGATCCCCTCGTGCAGATACCGGGTGTGGGTGTTGATCATGCCCAGCTGCCGCGTCACCGCGTCGACGACGTGCGGGTGACAGTGCCCGACGCTGGCGACGTTGTTGTAGGCATCCAGATAGTCGCGCCCATCGGCGTCATACAACAGGGTGCCCTGGCCGCGGACCAGATGTACCGGCCGTTCGTAGAACAGCCGGTACGCCGGTCCCAGCATCCGGCCCCGAGCAGCTATCAGGGGGTCGTCCTGTTGACCGCCCTGATAGCTGTTGGAGTCCATGATGTTGGAAAATGCCATGATTCTTGTCAGCGTCTTCGTCAGCGCTCGTGAGCTTCTTCCAACACGGTACGACCCAGTTCGGCGTACCGTGCGGGTTCCTTGTACTTCAGGAAGACGGCCCACAGCAGGCCACCGATCCCGACCACGCCGACGATCCACGGGATGGCCGCGAACACCCAGTCCGAGGCCGCCGTTCCCGCCGCAAAGGACGCGTTGATGGCCAGCAGGTAGATCACGTAGACCATGCCGAGCCCACCGAGCAGCGGAGCCAGGAAGGTGCTGAACCAGTTGGCGGTCTCGGGATGACGTTTCTGCACATGGAAATACGAGATCACCGAGAACGCGGCCAGTGCCTGCACGATCATGATCGCCGTCGTGCCCAGCAGAGCCATCAGGCCGTACAGGCCGGTGTAGGGATCGCGACCGGTCACCTCGAAGAACAGCACCACCAGGGTGGCGAACCCGGTCTGGACGAAGCCGGCGACGTGCGGAGAACCGTGCACCGGATGGGTGGCACCGACGGTCTTGCGCATACCGGGCACGACATCCTCGCGGCCCAGGGCGTACAGGTAGCGGGCCGCACAGTTGTGGAACGCCATACCGCAGGCGAACGAACCGGTCATCAGCAGGATCTTGAACAGGTCCACGGCCCACTGGCCCAGGTGCTCGTGCACCGGGTTGAAGAAGATGTTGCCCGCGGTCGCCGAATCCTGTGCCAGCGCAACGGCGTTCTCGGGCCCGGTGCCGACGATCGCCAGCCAGGACACCAGCACGTAGAACACACCGATGCCGATGACGGAGCTCACCACGGCGATCGGGATGATCTTCTTCGGGTTACGCGACTCCTCGCCGTACATGGCGCTGGACTCGAAACCGACCCAGGACCAGAACGCGAAGAACAGGCCGACACCCGCGGAGCCGGCGACGGCGATCGTGGAACCGTCGGCGCCCGTGACGACACCCGACAGGCTGTGAAAACCGTTGAGCGGGTTGAGCGAACCCCAGGACCAGCCCTGCGGGCCGCCACCGGTGAACAGCACCGAGAACGCCATCAGCGCGAGCATGACGATCTCGGTGACAAGGAAGACGCCGAGCACCTTGGCGGCCAGGTTGATGTCGAAGTAGGTCAGCAGGGCATTGACGGCCAGCATCACCAACGCGAACACGATCCACGGCACGTGCACGTTGAACAGGGAGGAGAACAGGTCGTTGCCGAAGAAGGAGAAGATGCCGATCAACGACGCCTCGAACACCATGTACGCCAGCGCGGTCAAGAAGCCCGCACCCAACCCGACGATGCGTCCCAGGCCGTGTGAGATGTAACCGTAGAAGGCACCCGTCGCGGTGATGTGCTTGCTCATCTTGGCGTAGCCGATGGCGAACAGGGTCAGCACGATGGTGGCGACGAAATAGCCGGCCGGCGCGTACGCGCCGTTACCGAAGCCGACCGAGATCGGCACGTTGCCGACCATGGCGGTGATCGGTGCAGCGGTGGCGACCGCCATGAACAGCACACCGACCAGCCCGACCGCGTTCGGTTTGAGGCGCTGGATGGTGTCGGCGCCCGCGGGCGCCGGTGGATCGATGATCTCGCTCATTGAATCCCAATCTGAGGGCATTTCTGGTGACCATTATTTGGTCTGGTATCCGAATGTCACCGGCGCCGATGTCGGTGACGAACTGCAACGTCGGCCATTGTTACCTCGTCGAGATTGCTTGGTCAACTGGGAAACTCAGTCGTCACAACGCATTGTTTCCGGCACGTTTCGAGCCTGGCAGCTTTTGCAACAGCGAGGTAAATCTCGGCTATTTGGTCTGCTTTGGGTCGATACTTGGCCCACACTGGTCGGCATGCCGGGATTGCCTGCCGACCATGAGCGCTTCGCCCGGGCGGCACTCCCCGCCTATGGGCGCGATCTCGATACCCCGTTGCGCCTGCTGAGTCTGTCCGAGAACGCCACCTACCTGGTGTGCGACGACGACCCGATCGTGCTGCGGGTACACCGGCCCGGATATCACTCACTGGAGGCCATCCGCTCGGAGCTGGCCTGGATGGGCGCCCTGCGCACCGAAACCGCGGTCAAGACACCCGAATTGGTGCACTCCTGCGCCGGTGACGAGGTGGTGACCGCCATCGTGGGCGACCGTCACCTCTATGTCGACGCCGTCACCGTGATCCCGGGTTGCACCGCCGAGGAGGTCCCGGACTCCGTCGGGTTCGCGACCCTGGGCGAGTTGACGGCGATCATGCACGAACACGTGCAGGGCTGGCCCATGCCGGTGGGATTCACCCGGTTCCGCTGGGATCTCGACGATATCCTCGGCCCCGGTGCGCGATGGGGCGACTGGCGGGAGGCATCGGCCCTCGCCGACACCGACCGGGCATCCATCACGCGTGCGGTACATCGCGTCACCGAAGAACTTTCCGAATTCGGTACCGGTGCGGACAGATTCGGGCTGATCCATGCGGACCTGCGGCTGTCGAACCTGATGGTCGACCCGGCGGCACCGTCGGACGGGATCACCGTGATCGACTTCGACGATTCCGGGTGGGGCTGGCACCTGGCAGATCTGGGCGCGGTGGTGTCATGGATCGAGGACACCCCCGAAGCCGAGCGCATAGTGGCCGAGTGGCTGCGCGGGTACACCAAGGTGCGCACGCTGCCCGAGCAGCATCTGGCGCTCATCCCGACATTCGTCATGCTGCGGCGCATCCAGCTCACCGCGTGGATCGCCTCACATGCCGACGCCGACGCGGCCATCGCGATCGGTCCCGGCTACGCCGTCGGGACCGCCCGGCTGGCCGAGCGCTATCTCGACGATCACACCTGGTTACGTTAAGGAGACACATGTTCGACCTGCAGTCCCGCTCGGTACTGGTGACCGGCGGCAGCAAGGGAATCGGCCGCGGGATCGCCGGCGTCTTCGCCCGCGCCGGGGCCGACGTGGCCGTCGCGGCACGCTCGGCGGCCGGCCTGGACGAGACCGTCGCCGCCCTCGACGAGCTGGGACCCGGGAAGGTCGTCGGGGTTCGCGTCGATGTCAGCGACCGGCAGTCCTGTACCGAGATGGCCGCGACGGTCATCGAGGCCTTCGGCGGCCTGGACGTGTTGTGCGCCAACGCCGGGATCTTCCCCGATGCGCCCTTGGCCACCATGACCCCGGAGCAGCTCAACGAGATCATGGGCATCAACGTCAATGGCACCTTCTTCGCGGTGCAGGCCTGCCTGGACGCGCTGATCGCCTCCGGGAGCGGCCGCATCATCCTGACCTCGTCGATCACCGGGCCCATCACCGGCTACCCGGGCTGGTCGCACTACGGGGCCACCAAAGCGGCGCAGCTGGGGTTCATGCGCACCGCGGCGATCGAACTGGCGCCGCACAAGATCACCGTCAACGCGATCCTGCCCGGCAACATCATGAGTGAGGGCATGATGGAAAACGGCGAGGAGTACATCGCCAGCATGGCGCGGTCCATTCCGGCCGGCGCCCTGGGCACCCCGGAGGACATCGGCCACCTGGCCGCCTTCCTGGCCACCGCCGAGGCGGCCTACATCACCGGTCAGTCCATCGCCGTCGACGGCGGTCAGGTGCTTCCCGAATCCCTGGATGCGATCGTCAACTGATCGCGGAAGAGGCCTGACCATGGAAGAGACGGCGGGAGGTGCGGTCGCCGAGGATGTGCGCCGGCGCATTCTGTCGATGCTGTCCAGCGGGGCATTGCGGCCGGGTTCGCGGCTGGGCACCGAGCGGGAGATGGCCGAGAGGTTCGTGGTGTCGCGTGCGACGCTGCGCAGCGCGCTGCTACCCCTGAGCCAGGCCGGCGTGCTGGAACGGCGCACCGGTCGCGCCGGCGGCACCTTCATCCGCGCGGATATGGTGCAGCGCGGCGCCGCCGAACAGGCCGGGCTGCCCGCGCTCCTGCAGAGCGGCGGCCACACCAGCGCCACCAAGGTGCTGGCCACCGACCGCAGGCCGGCCACCGTCGCCGAATCCGCGGCGCTGGAGATCGCCGAGGAAGCCGAGGTCTTCGTCATCCGGCGACTGCGCTACGCCGACGGGGTACCACTGTCGGTGGACATGTCCTGTTTCATCACCGAGCAGGTCGGTGATCTGCTGGAGCAGCCCCTGGGTGGTTCCCTCTACGAGCTGCTGCGGGTGCGCTACGGCCTGGTGCCGGCCACGACCAACGAGACCATCGAAGTGGTCAGCGCCAGTCCGCGCGAGGCGCAGTGGCTGGACATCGCGCATCGCAAACCGCTGCTGGCCATCACCCGGGTGGCCCGCGACGCGGCCGGCAGGCCGTTCGAGTACGCCTACGACCTGTTCCGCGCGGACCGGGTGCGGCTCACCGCCACCGTGTCCGCCGTCGCCCACGCACACCCGGCACGGGAACGCCGGGCCGACGACGGCATGGTGGAGCGCATCGTGAGCGCCTGATCATTCCCCGGTCGCTTCGCTCCAGCCCGCCGGTCACTACCCCAGCTTGCGCAGCCGGGGCTCCAGGTCCCGCTTGAACAGTTCGAGGAAGCGGCGCTGGTCGTGACCGGGCGCGTGGAACACCAGGTGGTTCAGGCCCCACTTGACGTAGTCGGCCACCTTCTCGACGGCCTCGTCGGGATCCGATGCGACGATCCAGCGTTTGGCCACCTGCTCGATGGGCAGTGCGTCGGCGGCCTTCTCCATCTCGATCGGGTCGTCGATGGAGTGCTTCTGCTCGGCGGTCAGCGACAGCGGCGCCCAGAATCGGGTGTTCTCCAGCGCCAGCTCCGGGTCGGTGTCATAGGAGATCTTGATCTCGATCATCCGGTCGATATCTTGCGCGTTCTTCCCGGCGGCCTCGGCACCTTCGCGCATGGCCGGGATGAGCTTGTCCTTGTAGAGCTCCTCACCCTTGCCCGAGGTGCAGATGAAACCGTCGCCCGCGCGGCCCGCGTACTTGGCCACCTGCGGCCCGCCCGCGGCGATGTAGATGGGGATACCGCCCTCGGGCACGTCGTAGATCGAGGCGCCCTTGGTCTTGTAGAACTCGCCGTCGAAGTCGACGCGGTCGCCGAGCCACAGTTCGCGCATCAGGCGGACCGACTCGCGCAGCCGCGCGTAGCGCTCCTTGAACTCCGGCCACTCGCCCTCGTAACCGGTGGCGATCTCGTTGAGCGCCTCCCCGGTACCGACACCGAGGAAGATCCGGTCCGGATACAGGCAGCCCATCGTGGCGAATGCCTGGGCGATGACCGCCGGGTTGTACCGGAAGGTCGGGGTCAGCACCGAGGTGCCCAGGACCAACCGTTCGGTGCGCTCGCCGACCGCCGTCATCCATGCCAATGAGAACGGGGCGTGTCCGCCCTCGTGCCGCCACGGCTGGAAGTGGTCGCTGACGGTGGCGCTGTCCATGCCGTGCGCCTCTGCCGCCACGGCCAACTCCACGAGTTCGCGCGGAGCGAACTGTTCCGCTGATGCCTTGTACCCCAATTTGAGTTCAGCCACGTGTCTTTTCTACTCCCTGCCCTGCACTTCTATTCCCAAGCCCCGGCCAGGGGCCCGCCTAGACTCGACCCGGTGGGCGCCTCGATCGAATTGACAGCTGTCACCGACACCGTGCATTTCGTGCAGACCGACCTCGTCAACTGGACGCTGGTGACCGACGGCAACGGTGTGCTGATCATCGACGCCGGCTATCCGGGTCAACGCGGGGACGTCGTCGAATCGGTGCGCCGGCTCGGCTTCCAGATGCAGGACGTGCGCGCCTTCCTGCTCACCCACGCGCACGTCGACCATTTCGGTTCCGCCATCGGTTTCGCCAAAACCCTTGGCACACCGGTGTATACGCACGCAGCCGAGGTCGGTCACGCCAAGCGCGAATACCTGGAGCAGGTGGCGCCGATCGATCTGGTGACGCGGATCTGGCAGCCCCGGTACCTGGCCTGGACGGCCGCCATCATCGGCAAAGGCGCGCTGACCAAGGAAGGCATTCCGGGCACCCAGGCCCTGGGTGAGGACATCGCGGCCACCCTGCCGGGCACCCCGACGGCCATCCCCACCCCCGGCCACACCGGGGGGCACTGCTCCTATCTGGTGGACGGCGTGCTCGTCAGCGGCGACGCCCTGGTGACGGGGCACCCGTTGAGCTCGCGACGAGGTCCGCAGTTGCTGCCCGGCCTGTTCAACCACGATCAGCAGAGCTGCCTGCGCAGCCTGGACGCGCTGGGCATGCTCGACACCGAGGTGGTGCTCCCCGGTCACGGACCGGTGTGGCGCGGCGCGGTCCGCGACGCCGTCCGGCAGGCCGCCCGGTGACCGGCCGGGCGCCGGTCCATCGTGACCGGGAGCGGGCGAACTCGTTCGGCTCCGCCGCCGCGCGTTACGACCGGCACCGCCCGCGCTACCCCGCCGCACTCATCGCGGATCTGGTTGAGCGCCAAGGCATTCGGGCGCTCGATGTCGGGGCGGGCACCGGTATCGCGACCGCGCAGTTGCGCGACGCGGGCGCCGACGTGCTGGCGGTGGAACCCGATCCGCAGATGGCCGGGATCGCCGCACGGAAGGGCCTCGCCGTGGAGGTGTCCAGTTTCGAGGACTGGGACGCCATGGACCGCACCTTCGACCTGGTGGTCTTCGCGCAGTCGTTTCACTGGGTGGATCCAGAAGCGGGGCTGCGCAAGGTCCGCACCCTGCTGGCCCCCGGCGGCCGGCTGGCACTGCTGTGGAACCGCATCGTGCCCATCACCCCGAGCCCGGCCGAACTCGGCCGCGCCTACGAGGGCATCCTCGAGGAATGGCAGCGGCCCTCGACCGATATCGAGGGCGCGCACCTCGACCCGCTGCTCGCCGCCGCCGGCCTGTCAGGTGAACGCCGGCGCTATGTCGAGCACCCGCACTACACGTGCGGGGACTGGGTGGATCTGGTGACGACCTACTCCAATGTGCTGCGGCTGCCTCAATCCGAACAGGGCGAACTGCGGTCCCGGCTGACCGCGACGATCGGCGCGGCCGGTGTCCACGCCACCAACGACGCGCTGGCGGTGCTGTGCACCCGCCTCACGTGAGCACGTCATAACCGAGCAGGAACACCCCGGTCAGGAACAGTCCGCAGGCCAAGACGATGGCCGGCATCAGGATCATCCCGTCCAGCTCATCGTCGTCGAACGGGTCGGTGAGGACACGGCCGAACAGCACCCGGCCGATCACATTGCCACGCAAGGCGATCACGGTCCGTCGCATCCCAGGGGAATCGCTGTTGCGGCCGACGACGAGACGCAGGCCGACCCCGGCCAGCGCCGTCAACAGGGCCGCCGCCAGGATCAGCAGCCCGACGGTCGTTTGCGACACGACACGAGCCTAGCTCGCCCACCTCTTGGCGATCAGCTCATGGGACCGCAGCCTGTCCTCGTGGCGGTGGGTCACCGAGGTGATGACGAGTTCGTCGGCGCCGGTCACACGCTGCAACGCAGCCAGCCGGTCGGCCACCTGATCGGCATCACCGACGAACTGGGTGTCGATCCGGTCCTGCACTAGGGCCAGCTGCTCCTCGGTCAGTGGGGCCACGGTGTCGGGGTCCGGATACGGGGCGGCACCGCCTCCGGCGCGGATGGAATGCACCCAGTGGCCGTAGCTGCCGGCCAGATGGCGCGCGGTCTTCTCGTCGTCGGCGACCAGCACATCCGCGGACACCACCACATACGGTTCGGACAGCTCGGCGGACGGCTGAAAAGCGTTGCGGTACGCGTCGATCGCCTCGAGTGCGGTGGACGGGACGATGTGGTACGCGGAGACGAAAGGCAGTCCGAGCTCCCCGGCCACCCGGGCGCTCTGACCTTTGGAACTGCCGAAGATCCACGGCCGCAACGATGTCGATTCACCGGGGGTGGCATGCGCCTCGAATCCCCCGGTCTGATAGGTACCGCCGAGCAGCGCCACGATATCGGCCACCTGCTCACCGAAATCCGGTGAGACCGCATCGGGTTGCTGCAGGGTCGCCATGATCGCCCGCAGCCGCGGAGTGCGCATCAACGCGCCGACATCGAACGGGGCGGGCACCACCACGCCGTCCACCACGTGCCGTTCTCTGGGCGGCTTCGGGGCGCTCGGTGCTTCCCGCAGCGACTCGGTGCGGCGCTGGCCCGACCGGCCGACCCCCAGATCGATCCGGCCCGGGTAGAACGCGTCCAGGATGCCGAAGCTCTCGACCACGGCGATGGCGGTGGTGTATCCGAGTTGCACCGCGGCCGCGCCCACCTGGATGGTGCGAGTCGCCGCGGCGATCTGGCCGATCAGCACCGCAGGCGACGAGCTGGCCACCGCGACATAGTGATGCTCGGCCAACCAGTACCGGCGGTAGCCCCACCGTTCGGCGTGCTGGGCCAGGTCGACGGTGTTGCGCAGTGCCGTGGCCGCGTCGCTGCCCGCGCTGATCGGCGCGAGGTCGAGAACGGAGAGCGGAACGGTCATCACGTCATGTCTAACGTGTCCGCGCCAGGTGCATTCCAGATGGGGTTGATCGGATCACCATGATCTGAAATCCGGCCTGCTAGCGTCGTGCCGATGCGGGCGGCGGCGGTGGCGGCACTGGTGTGCGGCCTGTTGGCCGGCTGCACCACCACTGCTCCGACGGCCACCCCGACAGCCACCCACGCGGACGGCACGTGCGAGCTGGGTGGCCTGCCCCCGCAGGCCGGCGAGACGGTGCACCGCATCGAGTCCGGCGGCCCGTTCCCCTACCCCCGCAACGACGGTGTGGTGTTCGGCAACTACGAAGGCAGGCTGCCCAAGCGGGAGCGCGGCTACTACCACGAGTACACGGTGCCCACCCCGGGCCAGTCCAACCGCGGCACCCGCCGCATCATCACCGGTGGGCAACCCCTGATCCGGCCGCCCGAGTTCTACTACACCGGCGATCACTACGAATCGTTCTGCCTGATCGGAGGCGTGTGAAGACGTACCGGATCGACGGGTCCCGGATCGGGTCGGCAGCGGACTTCTACACCGAGGTCGGCCGCGCGGTCAACGGTGACGGCGGCTATTTCGGGTCGAACCTCGACGCCCTGGCCGATTGCCTGCGCGGCGGTTTCGGCACACCGGAGGAAGGCGGTTTCCGGTTCGTCCTGGCCCCGTATCAGGGGGCCAGGGCGGCGATCGGCGAACCGGTGTGGAGCACGCTGCTGCGGGTGTTCGTCGACAACGGCGTCGACCTGTGGTTGAAGAACAACTAGCTCAGGGTGTCCATCCCCGCCAGGATCAGGTCGACTCCGGCCAGAAACTGCTCGCGGTCGTCGTGATCGCAGAGCTGGGCGGCCACCGAGTGGACGAACGGGTACCGCGCGGGGTCGTTGCGTGTCCACTGCCGCACCACGTCGGCGAGAAACGCGGTGCGGTCCGCCCCGGCCACCTGTGACCGGGCGTTCTCGGCGTTCTGCGCCGCGACGCCCAGGATGTAGTTCATCAGCGCGGATGCCGAATTGAACTGTGCCGCTTCGGGAACACCGAGCGCCCGGATCCGGCCGCCGATACCTTCGAAGATCTGCAGCAGTGCCGACCAGGGGTGGCGGTGCAGCTGGGCACCGGCCCAGGGATGCTCGTCGATCGCATCGAACAGACCCACCGCGATGGCCCGGATCGCGTCTGCCGGCGCCAGATCGCCGGCCACCCCGGCCATGGCGCGGGTGACGATGCTGTCGGCCGCCGCAGCGAGCAGCGCGTTCTTGTCTGGGATGTGGTGGTAGATCGCCCCGCTGCCGGTGGCCAGTCGGGCGGCGAGCGCCCGGAAGGTCAGCGCGCCCTCGCCGTCGGTGTCGAGTATCTCGATCGCCGCCTCGACGATGCGCTCCTTCGACAGGGCATCCGTCCGGCGTTCGGCCACACCTCATCTTGACATGTTTGGAACGTTGTTCCAACCTGATTGGAACAACGTTCCAAAGGGGGCTGGATGACGACGCACGTGACGATCGTGGGCGCAGGCATCGGCGGTCTGGTGCTGGCGCGGGTGCTGCACGTGCACGGCATCCCCAGCACGGTGTACGAGGCGGAGTCGTCCGCGGGCAGCCGCGCCCAGGGCGGACAGCTCGACATTCATCACGACACCGGTCAGCCCGCGCTGGAACTGGCCGGACTGACCGAACAATTCCGCGCGATCATCCACGTGGGTGCCGAGGCGGACCGACTGCTGGCGCCGGATGGCACGGTGCTCATCGACGAGCCCGACGATGGCGCCGGCCGTCGTCCCGAGGTGTTGCGCGGTGAACTGCGCCGGGTGCTGCTCGACTCACTGCCCGGGGACACGGTGCGGTGGTGCCACAAAGTGGCCGGCGCCCGACCGCTCGGCGCCGGCCGGCATGAGCTGAGCTTCACCGACGGCGGCTCGGTACATACCGAACTGCTGGTCGGCGCCGACGGCGCATGGTCGAAGATCCGACCACTGGTCTCGGACGCCGCACCCGGCTACGCCGGCATGACGTTCGTCGAGACCTATCTGCACGACGCCGATACGCGTCACCCCGGCGCCGCCGCGGCGGTCGGCGCGGGCTCGATGTTCGCCGTCGCGCCGGGCAAGTGGATCGGCGCCCATCGTGAGCCGAACGCCGTGCTGCACGCCTATGTCGCGCTGCACCGGCCCGCCGAATGGATCGCGGCCGTCGACCTCACCGACACCGCCCGCGTCGCAGCCGAATTCGACGGCTGGGCACCCGAACTCACGGCGTTGATCACCGACTGCGACGCGGGACCGACGGTCCGGATGATCCACACCCTGCCGACCGATCACCGCTGGGATCGCACCCCTGGCGTGACGCTGCTCGGCGACGCCGCCCACCTGTCGCCGCCGTCCGGCGAGGGCGCGAACCTGGCGATGATGGACGGCGCCCAACTCGGCGCGGCGCTCGCCGCCCACCCGGGCGACACCGAGGCGGCGCTGACGGCCTACGAGGCGGTGATGTTCCCCCGAAGCGAGTCCGCCGCCCTGGAAGCACTCCGGATGCAGGCCTCCTTCGGCGGTGCGCACGCGCAGTCCGAGCTGACGAGCACCCTCTCGCGCGAAGGCTAGCCGGACAGATCCGCAGTGGAACGGTCGCGCAGCGGATAGCGCACGGCCTCAACGTGTTTGATCTCCGCCAGCTTGTACCGGCCGTACTGCCGGCGCATACCGCGTCGCATGTCGAGCAGCGCGGTGTTGGTGTAACGCCGCCTGCCGTGACATTCCGAGGCGCTGACCTTGCCCAGGTGATTGACGAATGAGCGCTCGGTGACATAGATGCCGAAGCCGGCCTCACGCACGCGGATACACAAGTCGACATCCGCCCCCCAGGCGAACTTGCCGAACGTCCTGCAGTCCAGATCGCCGACCGCCGCCCACGCATCGGCGAAGAACGCCATCGCCGTTCCGTCGATCCCGGCCACGCTGCGGTAGTAGTCACGAGGACGGTATTGCGAAGCGGGGCCCTTGTATTCGGAAACCTGCGCCCCCCACGATCCCTGGTCGTACAACGGGGACAGCAGGCCGATATCGCCGGGCAGCCGTGGATCCAGCACGCCGTCGAAGAAGCCCGAAGACAACCTCGTGTCGTTGTTCAGCGTCAACGCCACCCGGTATCCACTGGAAAACGCCACTCGGAAGCCGAGATTGGAGGCGCCCGCCCACCCGATGTTCCCCTTGGGTCGGATGACCTCTTCACCGCCGAGCGGCACGTACCCACCCCCGTTGTCGACCACCAGGACATCGGGTCGAGACGCCTGGGCACGGATATCCGACAACACGGCATGGGTGAGTTCGACGCGCCCGTAGGCCGGAATGATCACCAGGCATTGTGGCTTGTCACGCTCGGTACGGTGCTGCAAATCAATCCCCCGCGAATGATCTTCAGACATAAGCGATATCGCCGAATCAGGGCGATTCCGGAACCTTAACGCAACCTGAGAGAACCGTCACCGAGATTCCTCTCGCCGTTCCGAGTTATTTGCAAACGCAATAATGACCTCTCCGTCAATATGCGGAGAACCGCCGGTTTCAGCAACACGATCTCGCGAGAACGGCCGCGCATGCTCCGCCGAGGCGAGGCAGTGCGCCCGCTCCGGCAAACCCCACGCGGTGATCATCGGCCGGCCACCGGCCGGTCGGCAGCCGTCAAACCGACGGACCGCTCGATCCGCGCACCGTGCCCGTACGGAACCGGGAGCACGCTTTCGCGAAAAACTTGACACATGTAAAGTTCGGTCCCATGGACAACATCAGGGGCAAGACCATCGCGATCACCGGCGCCGCTCGCGGTATCGGCTATGCCACCGCCAAGGCCCTGCTGGCTCGCGGCGCCCGCGTCGTCATCGGTGACCGCGACGTCGCGTTGCAGGAGTCGGCCGTCGTCGAACTCACCAAGCTGGGACAGGTGTCCGGCTATCCCCTGGACGTCACCGACCGGGAGTCCTTCGCGACGTTCCTGGACAAGGCCCGCACCGACGGTGGCGGCCACATCGACGTGCTGATCAACAATGCCGGCGTGATGCCGGTCGGGGCGTTCCTGGACGAGACCGAACAGTCGATCCGGTCATCGCTGGAGGTCAACGTTTACGGCGTGCTCACCGGCTGCCAGCTCGCACTGCCGGAGATGGTCAAGCGGCGCAGCGGTCACGTCATCAACATCGCTTCGCTGTCGGGCCTGATCCCGCTGCCCGGTCAGGTGGTCTACGTCGGCGCCAAGTACGCCGTGGTCGGACTGTCCACCGCGCTGGCCGACGAGATGGCGCCGTACGGCGTCAACGTCTCGGTGGTCATGCCGCCGTTCACCAACACCGAGCTGATCTCGGGCACCAAGTCCAGCGGCGCGATCAAGCCCGTCGAACCCGAAGATATTGCGGCAGCCATCGTCAAAACCTTGGACAAGCCCAAGACCCACGTGTCGGTGCCGCCGCCGCTGCGGTTCACCGCGCAGGCCGCGCAGATGCTCCCGCCCAAGGGCCGGAGGGCACTGAACAAGGCGCTCGGCCTGGACAAGGTGTTCCTGGAATTCGACAAGTCCAAGCGCAAGGCCTACGAGGACCGCGCGAGGGCCGCCCAGGGCGTCATCGAGTCCGGCGGCAAATAGCGCCGCTCGGTGCGCCCGCCGATCCCGGTCAGGATCTCGTAGTCGATGGTGCCGGTGGCGTTCGCCCAGTCGCCGGCGGTCACACCGGCACCACCGAACAGCACCGCCCGATCCCCCTCGGTCACGCCACCGCCGTCGTGGCCGAGGTCAACCACCAGCTGGTCCATGCAGATCCGGCCGACCCCGTCGAAGCGGCGGCCGTTGATGTACACCGGCAGCCGATTACTCAGCGCGCGCGGCACCCCGTCGGCATACCCACAGGCCAGCACGCCCACCACGGTGTCAGCCGGCGCAACCCAGGCGTGGTTGTACGAAACACCCTGCCCGCCAAAGATTCTCCTGACCTGCGCCACCTCGGCGGTCATCGTCATCGCGGGTATCAACCCGAAGTCGCCGAGGGCCGGCACCGGGCTGCGCCCGTAGATCGCGATACCCGTTCGCACGATATCCCGGGCCAGGCTCCGATCCGTCAGCGCGGCAGCCGAATTGGCGAGATGCACCCGTTGCGGTCGCAGTCCGGCCCGACGCAGGTCCACCACGCGGTCATCGAGCCCGGCGGCCTGGACGGCATTGAGCGGATGACCCGGTTCATCGCCGCGGGCCAGGTGACACATCACCGTGCGCAGCACCAGCGCCTCGTCTTTGAGCAGCGCACAGATATCGGGCCAGTCGCGTTCGGACACCCCACTGCGGGCCAGACCGGTATCGACTTTGACGCCGACGGTGGCGGCGCGGCCCAGCCGGTGCGCCGCGGCGATGACCGCGTCCAGCTGCCCCGGCGTGGACACCACCACCTCGACATCGACCTGCACCGCAGCGGCGAAATCCGTTGACGGCGTGTGCAACCACGCGATCACCGGGGCCAAGACACCCGCCGCCCGTAGCGCAAGCGCCTCGCCCACGGTCGCGACCCCGATCTCGGTGGCCCCGGCCGCCAGCGCGGCACGGCCCACGGCGACCGCGCCGTGCCCGTACCCGTCGGCTTTGACCACCGCGATGACCTCGGCGCCGGACCGCTCGCGCAGAATACCGACGTTGTGCGTGATGGCCGCCAGGTCGACGACCGCCTCGGGACTCAGTATTCGATCGCTTCGATCAACGGGGACGGCTCGTCCATCAACGCCCAGAACCGGTCCCGGATCGCCACGGTCATCGGGCCGGGTTCGCCGTTCCCGATCGCCTCACCGTCGAGGGAGTTGATCGGCGTGACCCCACCTGCGGTGGTGACGGCCATCAGTTCGTCGGCGTCGTAGAGTTCGTGGCTGGTCACGTCACGCAGGGTGGCCTCGATGCCCATCTGGTCGGCCAGCTCGAAGACGGTCTTACGGGTGATGCCGGGCAGGGCATTTCGCGACGGAGAGGCCAGCTTGCCGTCCTTGACGATGCACACGTTGAAGCCGGGGCCCTCGGCGACGCAGTTGTCCGAGTCGAGCAGGATCGCGGTGCGCGCGCCACGATCCTTGGCCTCGAAGCTGGCGGCCGTGAGGTCACCCCACTGATAGTTCTTGATGGTCGGGTCGACGGTGTTGCGGCCGGCCCGCCGGACGTGGCGCGGCACGATGGCGGTGGTGCCGAAGATCTGCTCGGCCGGCGGGAACGCCCACAGGTACGGGATGGCGTAGATGTACACCTGATGGGTGAGCTTGGTGAGATCCTTCTCGCCCTTGCGCTTTCCGTATCCGCGGGTGACGGTCAGGTTCACGAACGATTCCCGCAGCTGCGACAGCGAGACACACTTCTTCGTGATCTCGGCGAGCTCGTCCTTGGTCAGCCCCGCATCCAACCGCAGCTTGCGGGCCCCGTCGAGGAGCCGGTCCAGATGATCGCCGAGCCGGAAGATGTTGCCGTGCCAGACATGCGCCACGGTGTAGGTCAGGTCGGAGTGACCGAAGCCGGTGTCGAAGATCGAGATCTTGGCTTCTTCGGCGGGCATGTACTCGCCTTCGATCCAGGCCACCCCGCCCGCGAACGGGCTGGAGGTGTCGAGTTCGTAATCGCTGTACTGGATCACCGAACCGGCCGGGGTGTCCTCGCGGATGGCGGCGCCGGGCTCGACGGCGACGAGATTGCTGGTGCCTGCGTCTGCAATAGTCATGTCGGACAGGTCCTTTCGGGGTTAGGAGGCGTGGGTCTTGACGTAGTCGGCACCGGCGTCGCCGCGGGCCAGCAGCGCCTTCAGGCCGGTGGCCCACCACAGCGCCGCGAGGGCGACGATGCCGAGGAAGACCCATTTGTTGTTGGTGAACTGCGGCAGGAACAGCAGCGCGACGGCGACGCCGAGGAACACCACCAGCGCGGTGACGTACAGCGGGAGCCGCCAGCGGCCCAGGTCGAACGTGCCCGGCTCGCCCACCGGGATGGTGCCGCGCTTGTACCCGATGAGCAGGCCGATGGTCTGCAGGATGTAGACGAAGAAGAACAGCAGCGAGGCGATGCCGATGATGTAGTTGAACGCCTGCTCGTTCACCAGTGCCGAGCACAGCAGCAGCGCGGACAGCACACCCAGTCCGAGCACCGCGTAGGTGGGCGCCTTGCTCTTGGGTGAGACGTGCCGCCAGATGTGCGAGAACGGCAGCATGTTGTCCCGGGCCATTGAGTAGGTCAGCCGGGTGGCCACCAGGATGTTGGCCAGCAGACACGCCAGGATGTTCGTCAGTGCCACGGCCACCACGATCTTGGTGACGACGGGGCCGGCCTGCTGGTTGATGATCTCCTCGATGGGCGCGCCCTGGTTGGCGGCGACGGCGGCGGTGTCGCGGATGGCCAACACGTAGACGATGTACATCAGCAGTTCGATGACGATCGACGTGACCAGCGCGTAGAACATCGTCTTGGGCACCACATGCCGGGCGTTCTTGGTCTCCTCGGCGACGTCGGCGCCGGACTCCACACCGATGAGCCCGAAGAACGGGCCGAGCGCGGCGGCCAGCCAGGCCAGCATGTAGGAGTCCTTGTCCCCGGATTCGCCGCCGGTGAACAGCACCGAGATGGGCTGGTGGTTCTCCGGCGCGGAGAAGGCGATGATGGCCACCAGCAAGGTGGCGCCGACCGTGATGACCAGTTCCAGGCTGACGCCGATGTTGTTCACCATGGTGGCGAACCGGACGCCGTAGATGTTGATCAGCACGCAGACGAAGACCACCGCGATGGCGAGCAGGATCTGGGCGCTCTGGCTCATGGTCCAACCGAAGAGGCCGCCCAGGTAGCCGGACAGGATGAAGCCGACACCGGTCATCCCGCAGACCCAGCCCATCAGCGCGATGAACCCGGTGAACCAGGCCAGGTTCGGTCCGTTGATCCGGCTGATCCACTGGTACGAGTACCCGGCCAGGGGCAGCTTGGCGGTCAGGTCGGCGGCGATGAACGCCCACAGCGCGAACACCGCACCGGCCAGCAGCAGGGTCCACACGAACGGCGCCCCGGCGGTGAAGTAGCCCGCGCCGAAGCCGGTGAACACCGCCGTGGTGGCGCTGATGGTGGCGAAGCCGATGGCGAAGGACGCCAGGGTACCGACGGAGCGGTCCAGCTTCTGGGTATATCCGAGTTCGGCCAACTTGGCGTCCTCGGAGTCGAATGCGGGCGGCGATGTATCAGGGGTTCCAGCGGGTCGTACCGGGGTATCGGTCATGGTCACTCCAGGTCAGGCGGAATGGAACGGCGACTGATGTAAGGAAAACGCCGACGGTCGTTCACCGGAAGTTCGATGTTTTGATGGATTGATAACCGCTGGTTATCAGCGGGCTGGTTCGTCCGGGGTGTCCCCGAAGCTCCAATGCGACTGCACGTGCCTGACCAGGGCATCCGCCTGGGGAGACAGGGCCGCCGGATTCCACGCCAGCGCCGTGTGGCTCGGCGGCCGGTCTGTTATCGGCACGTAAACGATGCCGGGGCGGTCGTAGAACCGGGCCACCGACGAGGTGGTGAAGCTGATGCCCAGGCCCCGCGCGATCGACGTCGTCTCGGCCTCGTACGTCGCGGCGACCGCGGCGATGGTCGGCGGCCGGTTCCCGCGGACATCCATCGCCAGCCAGTAATCCCGCCACGGGCCGGCCGTCAGCGGTGCGCACACGATCGGGTCGTCGAGCAGCTCGGCGATCCCCACCTCATGCCGATCGGCCAGCGGATGATCCCTGGGCAGGCAGGCCACCCAGGATTCGGAATCCAGGATGAGCATCCGATGTTCGGGAAGATCCACCGGTGGCCTGATCAGCGCCACCTCGGTGGCACCCGAGGACAATCCCGCGGTCGGATCGGCGAAATCGAACTCGATCGGTTCGACGCTGACCTCGGGATAGGCGGCCTCGAAATGCCGCACGATGCGGAAGAGCAGGTCGGCGCCGGTGCCGATCAGATATCCCAGCCGCAGCCGGCCCTGGCGGGTACCCGACAACGTCACCAGGTTGTCCACCACCGCGTCCACCCCGGCCAGGGCCTGCTGCACCTGCGGCAGCCAGGCCGCCCCCAGATCGGTGAGCGCGACCTCACGGGTGCTGCGCGTGAACAGCACCACCCCGAACGCCTGCTCCAGCGCTTTGATCGCGGTGGACAGTGCCGGCTGGGTGATGAACAGGCGCTCGGCGGCGCGGCGGTAGTTCAGCTCCTCGCCCAGGACGGCGAAGTAGCGCAACTGCCGCAGCGTCACTTCACTCACGGCGGCCGGCCGGCACCGAGGACGTGAGGTCGCGGACCTCGGCGTAACGCGCCCGCACCGCGGGCACGGCATCGGCCTCGTAGCGCGCGGCGGCCGGCGGGTTCCACTCCGGCAGCGAACCGGTCAGCGCCCACGCGGCCTGCCGCGCCGCGCCGAGCGCGACGTATTCGGCCGGGTCCGGCACCTGCACGGGGACACCGAAGACGGTGGGCGCGATCTCACGCAACGCCTGCGATTTGGCGCCGCCACCGACCAGCAACACCCGCCGCGCCGGCACCCCCAGATCGGTGAGGTGGTCGAGCCCGTCGGCCAGCGCGCACAGCAGACCTTCCACCGCGGCCCGGGCCAGGTTGGCGGCGGTGGCATTGCCCACCCGCAGGCCGTGCACCGCACCGGTCGCGTCGGGACGGTTGGGGGTCCGCTCCCCTTCCAGGTACGGCACCATCACCAGGCCGTCGCTGCCGGGCGGGGCCGAGCATGCCAGCCGGGACAGCTCGTCGTGATCGACGCGCAGCAGGGTGGCCGCGGCGTCGAGCACCCGTGCCCCGTTGAGCGTGCACACCAGCGGCAGGTGCCGGCCGGTCCCGTCGGCGAAACCGGCGACGAACCCTTCGGCGTCCCTGGCCGGGACCGCAGCGATCGCCGAGACCACCCCCGAGGTGCCGATCGAGACGATGACGTCCCCCTCGACGGCCCCCAAACCCATTGCGGCAGCGGCATTGTCGCCCAATCCGGCGCCGAACACCGGGCCTGTGGCCGCGATGCCGGCTCCGGGTGCCAGCACCCGCGGAAGCGCGGGGCGGCGGCCACGCAGGGCCAGCTCCAGAAGATCGGCGCGGTACTCGCCGGTGCCGGCGTCGTAGTAGCCGGTGCCGCTGGCATCGCTGCGGTCGGTGACCACGGCGGCCGGATCGGTCTGGCCACCCAACCGCCAGCTCAGCCAGTCATGCGGCAGGCACACCGTGGCCGTGCGGTCGGCGGCGGCCGGTTCGTGGTCGGCCAACCACCGCAGTTTGGACACCGTGATGGCGGCCAACGGCACCACGTCCACCGCGTCGGCCCAGGCCTGCGGCCCGCCGAGCTCGGTCACCAGATCCGCTGCCGCCTGCGCCGAACGGGTGTCGTTCCACAGCAGCGCGGGGCGCACCACCTGGCCCCGGTCGTCCAGGCACACCATGCCGTGTTGCTGCGCACCGACCGATACCGCGGAGACGTCATCGAGCCCGCCGGCGTCCGCGATGGCCACCGCGGCAGCGGATTCCCATGCCGACGGCTCGATTTCGGTGCCGTCGGGATGGCGGGCCCGACCCTCCCGCACGACGCGCCCGGTATCGGCGTCGCAGATGAGCACCTTGCAGGACTGCGTGGAGGAGTCGATTCCCGCGATGAGGGCCATGGGTTGCAGACCCTAGCCGAACTCCGGGACCGGGTCACCGTTCCGGTAATCCTCGATCACCTGCAGGTGCTCGAAGAGCTGGTCATGGGTGAACGGGTGCTGCGCCGTCGTGCCGACCAGTACCACCCGCACGATCGCGCCGTCCTCGGTGGCGTCCAGCCACAGTGACGTCACCGGCAGCCCGTCTCCGACCTGCGCCCCGGACGGCTCGAAGAACCAGACCGCGTAGTCGTCGTTGGATTCTTCTTCGTCAAAGATCCAGCCGCGTAAGGTGATTCGCTCGTCGAACTCGGCGAGGTCGGCCACCACCGCATCCTCGATGGCCGCCACCTGCTCGAAGGCCGCGGTGGAGATCCGGTGCGCGGCCTGACGCTTCTTGCGGCGGGCCTTCTTGGCTGCGTTGTCCCGTGACACCGCTCAGCCCAGCGCCCGGTCCAGATCCGCGATCAGGTCCTCGGTCCCTTCCAGGCCGACCGAGATGCGCACCACCCCGTCACCCAGGCCGATGGCGGCCCGGCCCTCCGGACCCATCGCGCGGTGCGTGGTGGTGGCCGGGTGGGTGATCAGCGATTTGGCATCGCCCAGGTTGTTGGAGATGTCGATGACCTGGAGTTTGTCGAGCACCTCGAAGGCGCGGTCCTTACCCCCGGCCAGCTCGAAGGTGACCACTGTCCCGCCGCCGCGCATCTGCCGTTTGGCCAGGTCGAACTGCGGATGCGATTCCAGGAACGGGTATTTCACCCAGTTCACCCCGGCCTGACCTTCCAGGAACTCGGCGATGCGCTGCGCGGACCGGTTCGAATAGTCCACCCGGACGGCCAGCGTCTCAAGTCCTTTCAGCAGGGTCCAGGCATTGAACGCACTGATCGCCGGACCGGTGTGGCGCATCAGCTTCTGCACCGGGCCGTCGATGTACTCCTTGTCGCCCAGGATCGCCCCGCCCAGCACCCGGCCCTGACCGTCGATGTGCTTGGTGCCCGAGTACACCACCACGTCCGCACCCAGCGGCATACCCTGCTGCAGCAACGGGGTGGCGAAGACGTTGTCCAGCACCACCTTTGCGCCGGCAGCGTGCGCCAGCTCGGAGACCGCGGCGATATCCACCAGCGACTGCATCGGGTTGGACGGGGTCTCGAAGAACACGGCCTGGGTGGGCTTGCTCAGGGCTTCCTCCCACTGCGAGAGGTCTTCGCCGTCGACGAACACCGTCTCGACACCCCAGCGCGGCAGGATCTCGTTGCACACCACGAAACAGGACCCGAACAGGCTGCGGGCAGCCACCAGCCGGTCCCCCGCACCCAACAGCGCGCCGAGCGCGGTGAAGACCGCCGCCATCCCGGTGGCCGTGGCGAAGGCCGCCGGGGCGTCCTCGATGAGCCGCAGCCGCTCCTCGAACATCGAGATGGTGGGGTTGCCGTAGCGCGAGTACACGTACCGGTCGATCTCACCGGTGAACGCCTGCTCGGCACTCGCCGCCGACTCGTAGACATAGCCGGAGGTGAGGTAGAGGGCTTCCGCGGTCTCCTCGAAACCCGACCGCAGCAGCCCGCCACGGACACCGATGGTGGCCTGGCTGACACCGTCGGGCAGGGCCGCCGGAATACGCACCGATGGAACCTCACTCATGAACTGACCCTCGCTCTGTTGTGCACTCTGTTGCTACGTCTGCCGCTAGGTCTGCCGCTACGTCTGCTTCCAAGGCAGGCCGACCGCTTTCCAGCCGGTTGCGCCCCGATGGCCGCTCTCGTCGAGATTGCCCTCGAATCCGTCGAGCACGTTGTACGACGGCGCGATACCGGCTTCGGTGGCGGCGATGGCCGCGCCGATGGACCGGTTCCCGGACCGGCACAGGAAGATCACCGGGCGCTCGCCGGGCGTGACACCCGCCCCGGTCAGATCGTCGATGAAGCCGTCGTTGTGTGAGCCGTTGCTCTTGTTCCACTCGACATAGACCACATCGCGCCGCAGTTCGGCCAGATCAGGCACACCCACGAACCGCCATTCCGCCTCGGTGCGACAGTCGACCAGGACAGCGCTGGGGTCGTCGGCGAGGAGCTTCCAGGCTTCCTGCGGCGTGATGTCTCCTGCGTAAGGTGTGGACACACCTCACACCGTAGTAGCGCGTGGTCCGCAGGGGTAACAAGGGTTAGCCCGGAGTCGCCGAGCAGATCTTCCACGACCCGTCCTCGCGGGCGAGTACCAGATCGGCGCCGACCTTGGTGTCCGGCGCGTTGTTGAAGTGGTAGGTCGCCTTGGCGGTGGCGCGATCGCCGTTCACCACCACATTGCCGACGCCGTCCACATAGCGTTCTCCGCGCGTGGCCGCTGAATTACGTTGCCGGGCAAGGACGTCATCCTGCGTGCCCTGCTGTTCCTTGCAGGTGTACTTCACGAAATCCCGGTAGTCCTGCCGCTGCAGGGCGTCGTTCTGACCCGATACGGCAGTGCCGATCAGTTCGGGATCCCCGCCGCCGCTGTGGCGGTTCAGCACAAAAATCGCGGTGATCACAATGACGATGATGACGAGCGCGCCCAGGAAGGGGGCGGCGGTCGGGCGGTCCTGCTGGTCGTCCTGGTCGCTCACGACTGCCAGAGCTTACGCAGCACATGCGAGGTGCGCTGCGCACGGTCCCGGGCCACCGTCACATCGGGTGCGGTCGCCAGGGCGGCGCCCAGCCGGTACCGGCCGTCGGACTCGTCGAGCCGGTTGAACAGGCGGACGTCGCTCTCGGCCACGGCCAGCGCTTCGGCCAGGACGGCGAGCACCTCCCCCGGGTCCGCGGGTTCGGTGGTCGTATCGGCGCCGCCGTAGGCCACCTCCGCCGCGCCGGGCGACACCATGATGGTGTCCACCGACAGGCCCAGTACCGCGCGGGCATGCAGTTCGAACTCGGACAACCGCTGGGTGCGCGCCGTCAGCAGGCCGGTGTCGTCCGGGCGGGGCCGCACCGTGGCGAAATACACCTCGTCGCCGCGGACCAGCAGATCCACCCCGAAGACCCCGCGCCCGCCCAGCGAATTCACGATGCGGGCCGCGATCGACTTGGCCGCGTCCAGCGCGGCGGGCGACAACCGGTGCGGCTGCCAGGTGGACAGGGTGCCGTCCCCGGCGGTGCGGCGCCCGATCACCTCGCAGAAATGCACGGCCGGCCCGGTCGGCCCGGTGGTGCGGACCGTCAGCAGCGTCACCTCGTCGTCCACGTCGACCACCGTCTCGGCCATCACCCGGTTGTGGGTGGTGTGCCCGGCGGCGACCGCGCGGTTCCAGGCCGGCTCGACGTCTTCGGCACGCAGCAGCACCGATACGCCGTCGCCGGGGGCGCCCTGCACCGGTGTCACGGTGAGCGGGAAACCGGCGTGTTCGGCGACGGTGGCCAATTCTGCGGCCGACCCGGCGAACCAGAACGGCGCGGTGGGCAAGCCGAGCTCATCGGCGGCCAGCCTGCGAAGACCCTCGCGGTCCAGGCTCAGGCGAGTGGCCTCGGGGGTCGGGACGACCATCGGGACGTGCTGCGCACCGTCGGCGACGACAGCCAGTGCGTCGGTGGCGACCACACCCGATTCGACCACCACGAAATGCGGCTGTTCCTTGGCGATCACCGCGGCCAGCGCGTCCCGATCGTTCATCTTGACCACCAGGGCACGGTCGGCGACCAGGTGCGCGGGTGCGTCCGCGTACCGATCCACCGCGACCACCGAGGCGCCCAGCCGCTGAAAAGCCAGCGCCAGTTCGCGACTCGTTTCACCCGAGCCGAGCAGCATCACGATGGGTGCCGGGCTGGGAACCGGGGCGTTCTTCGCGTCAGTCATTGCCCACCCAGCCTGCCAGATCGTCAGCCCAACCGGATATCGATGTAGCACCAACGCCAGGATTCACCCGGTTCGGCCGAGCGCATCACGGCATGTCCGGTCTGGTGGAAATGCGCCGAGGCGTGCTGGAGCGGGCTGGAATCACAGCAGCCGACATGACCACAGGTCAGACACATACGCAGGTGTGCCCACGCGTGCTCGCCATCGGCTTCGCATTCCTGGCAGCGTCCCGGGGTGACGGGCTCCGGCTCTACGATGCCCACCGCGGCCTGAAGATGCTCACACGAGCGGGAGGCAGTGGTTCCGGCGGCTGCAGGAGTGCCCGCCTCGCGCCGACGTGATCTCTTCAGCATATTGATCAAGGATACGGGCGGGCGAACACGCGCACCGTCCGGCAAGGGGGGTTCGCGGTATGGAAGGCACACTGCTGGCGGTGCTGGCGGCGGCGGTGCTGCTGGCGGGTGTCAGCCGCCGCTTCGACGTGTCGGCTCCGCTGGCCCTGGTGGTGGCCGGGCTGGCGGCCAGCGCCATCCCGGGCTTCGGCTCCGTCGAGCTGGACCCCGAGCTGGTGCTCAACGTCATCCTGCCGCCGTTGTTGTGGTCGGCCGGTTTGGAGAGCAGCTACGTCACCATGCGCCAGCACATCCGGCCGATCGGCTTGCTGGCCGTGGGCCTGCCGCTGGCGACGACGCTGGCCGTCGGGTTCGTCGCGTTCCACACCGTGCCGGAGCTGACCGTCGCCGCGGCGCTGACCTTGGGAGCGATCGTGGCGCCGCCCGACGCGGTGTCGGCGACGGCGGTCGGCCGCCGGCTCGGGCTGCCCCGGCAGATCATGACGCTGCTCGGCGGGGAGAGCCTGCTCAACGATGCCACCGCCCTGACCGCCTACAAGGTGGCGCTGGCGGCGGCGATCGGGGCGTCGGCGACCTGGGGCTCGGGACTGGCCACATTCGGGCTGGCGGTGGCCGGCGGACTCGTGGTCGGGCTGGCCGTGGGCTGGGTGATCGCGTTCATCCGGCACCGGCTCGACGACCCGCTGGTGGAGAGCGCCATCGGGCTGATCGCCCCGTTCGTCATCTATCTGCTGGCCGAGGAGATCCACGGCTCCGGTGTGCTGGCGGTCGTGGTCGCCGCCCTCATCCTCGGGCAACGCTCGACGGAGGCCGGCTACGCCACCCGGTTGCAGGACGACGCCGTGTGGAAGGCGTTGCAGCTCATCCTGGAATCGTTCGCCTTCCTGCTGATCGGGCTGCAACTGCCCGAGGTGGTGCACGAGCTCACCGGTATCTCGTTCGTCAGGATCGCCGTGTCCTCGGTCTCGGTTCTGGCGACGGTGATCGCGGTGCGCATCGTCTGGGTGTTCGTGTTCGCCTACACGCCGCGTCTGCTGATCAAGCGGGTCCGCGAGAACGAACCGCGCCCCGGCCCCGCCGAGGTGTTCGTCCTGGCGTGGGCCGGGATGCGCGGCGTGGTGTCACTGGCCGCGGCGTTCGGTGTGCCGCTCACGACGCTCAGCGGGGACCCGTTCCCGGGCCGCCCCCAACTGGTGTTCCTCACGTTCGTGGTGGTGGTCGGCACCCTGCTGCTGCACGGCCTGACGCTGCCCTGGGTGATCCGGCACTTCTGCGTGCGCGGTGACGACGAACAGCAGGACGCCCTCGCCGAGGCCGCCGCGCAGGACAAAGCGGCCCGGGCGGCCGCCGAGCGGCTCGACGAACTCCTCGAAGAGCAGCGCGCCGGCGGTAACGCCATGCGCGACGGCGCGGCGGCGGTCCTGCACAAATGGAACACCGCCCGGCGCAATTCGGCCTGGGAACGACTGGGACGCAGCGAGGAAGAGCTCGGCGAGAGCCCGGCCTCGGCGTTCCGCCGGCTGCGGTTGGAGATGCTGGCCGCCGAACGCGCGACGTTCATCGCCGAGCGCGACGCCGGGAACATCGACGACGAGGTGCTGCGCTCGGTGTTGCGCGGACTGGATCTGGAAGAGGCGACGCTCAACCGCCGCTGAACTCCTGCATGGCGCCGACGAGCGCGGTGAGCACCCGATGGGCCGCCTCCAGGTCCGCATCGGGCAGGTCGGCCAGGGCACGTGAGTTGAGCTGGGCCAGCGGGGCGAAGAATTTCCGGCCAACGGTCAGGCCGTGGTCGTCGTGGCGCAGGATCACCTTTCGCCGGTCGGCGGGATCGATATCGCGGCGCAGGTGTCCGGAGGCGATCATCCGCTCCACCAGGTAGGTGATGGCCGCACCCGAGGTCCCGAGCAGTTTGCGCAGATCCCCGGCGGTCAGCGGGGTTCCCGCGGATTCGGCCACCATGATGTGCAGGAGCGCCCGAAAGTCGTTGGCGCCCAGGTCGTGCTGGCTCGCGAAGGAGCGGCCGATCTGTTCGGACTCGGCGGTCAGTGCCCGTGCGTCCGCCGCGATCTGGGCTTCCAGATCGGCGCGGTGACGCTGCGGTGGCATGCGCGGATCATACAGTTGATTAATAGTTAAGTATCTGAAATATTCTGGGTATGTCTGCTCGTCTCTCGTGGGTCCTGGCCCTGATCGTCGTGGTCACCTCCGGCGCCCTGATGGCACTGCTCGGTGCGGGCGATTCCGCATCGCAGTCACCGGTGTCTGTCCCGGCCGCCGCCGAATCGGCCCGCGCAGACGCACTGCGGGCCGACTTCCCGGGCGGTGATCGCGTTCCCGCGATCATCGTGGTGACGCGCACGGACGGGGCTGCGCTGTCCCCGGCCGATGTCACCGCGGCCGGCGCCGGGGCCCGCGTCTCCGAGGACGGCAAGGCTGCCGTGGTGGTCGCGCCGCTGCCTGCGGACTTGTCCGGCTTCGCACTCAACGACGCGGTGCGCGACCTGCGCGCCGACACCGCCAAGCGCTTGCCGCCAGGTGTGCAGGCACAGGTCACCGGCGGCCCCGCGTTTGGCGCCGATATCGCCAATTCCTTTGCCGGAGCCAACATCACGCTCTTGGCCGTGACCGCGACGGTGGTGGCGCTGCTGCTCATCATCACCTACCGCTCGCCGGTGTTGTGGCTGGTACCGCTGCTGGTCATCGCCTTCGCCGACCGGGTGGGCAGCGTCGTGGGGTCGGCGGTGGCCTCGGGCGTGGGGCTCAGCCCGGATGGATCCACCGGCGGGATCACCAGCGTGCTGGTCTTCGGCGCGGGCACCAACTATGCGCTGCTGCTGATCTCGCGCTATCGCGAGGAACTGCACGTACGCGAAGACCACCGCGACGCGCTGCGCGTGGCACTGCGCGCCGCCGCCCCGGCCATCCTGGCCAGTAACGCCACCGTGGTACTGGCCCTGCTGACCCTGCTGTTCGCCTCGGCGCCGAGCAACCGCAGCCTCGGTGTGCAATCCGCCTCCGGTTTGGTGGTCGCAGCCGTCTTCGTGCTGCTGGTGCTGCCCCCACTGCTGGGGTTGTGCGGCCGCAAGCTGTTCTGGCCGTTCGTCCCGACAACTGGGTCGCACGCCAAACCGCTTACCGAGAGCGGTATCTGGCACCGCATCGCCGCCGGGGTGGCCCGCCGGCCGGCCGTGGTCGCGACGGTGGCCCTGGCCGGCCTGGCCGCCTTGTGCGCCGGCCTGTTCACCACCCCGGTCGGGTTGTCCCAGACCCAACAGTTCCGGGTGCAGGCCGAATCGGTGGCCGGGTACGACATCCTGGCCGCCCATTTCCCCGGTGGACTGACCGATCCCACCCGCGTCATCGGCCCCAGCGCCTCGGCCGACGCAATCCAGCGCGCCATCGCGGGCACCCCGGGCGTGACATCGGTCCTCCCTGCGGGACAGTCGAATACGGGGCTGACGCAATGGTCGGTGGTGCTCGACGCCGCGCCCGCCTCCTCGAAGGCGTTCACCATCGTTGACGCCCTTCGCGACTCGGTGCACCGCGTGGACGGCGCCGCAGTGGTGGGCGGCTCGGATGCCCAGGCCCGCGATACCGCCGCGGCGGCCCAGCGGGACCGGCTGGTGGTGATCCCGGCGATCCTGGCCGTGGTGCTGGCGGTGCTGTTCGTGCTGCTGCGCTCGATGCTGGCGCCGGTGCTTCTGGTGGCGGTGACGGTGCTCAGCGCGTTGGCGGCACTGGGCCTCGGCGGCTGGGCCAGTGTGCACTTGTTCGGATTCCCCGCATTGGACAACGGAACCCCGCTGTTCGCCTTTCTGTTCCTGGTGGCGCTGGGCGTGGACTACACCATCTTCCTGGTCACCCGCGCACGCGAGGAGACCCCGGCGTTCGGCAACCGGCAGGGCATCGTGCGGGCGGTGTCTGCGACCGGTGCCGTGATCACCAGCGCGGGCATCGTGCTGGCCGCGGTGTTCTGCGTGCTCGGTGTTCTGCCGCTGATCGTGCTGACCCAGCTGGGCATCATTGTCGGCCTGGGCATCCTGCTGGACACGTTCGTGGTGCGCACCGTCATCATCCCGGCACTGTTCACCCTGATCGGGCCGCGCATCTGGTGGCCGGGACTGCAGGCCGACCGATAGCGTGGCTGTATGACGATTGGCGTGCTGTGCGCGATCCCGGAGGAGCTTGCCAGCTTCACCGAACTCATGGGGGATGTCACGCAGACCGAGGTGGCGCAGTGGACGTTCGCCGCCGGATCCATCGACGGGTATCGCGTGGTGGCCGCCGAATCCGGGATGGGCAAGGTGAACTCCGCGACCGCGACGACCCTGTTGATCAACAGGTTCGGCTGTGACGCCGTCATCTTCACCGGTGTCGCAGGCGGGCTCAGCCCGGAACTGGCCATCGGCGATATCGTCGTCGCCGAGAAGATCGTGGTTATGGACTCCGGAATCATTGAAGATGAACAGCTTTCGCTGTATCAACCCGGGCACGTACGGTTCTTCAACCCGACCGACGAACTCGGTTTCAGCGTGGACGAGCACCTCCTGGGCCGGGTGCAGCACAAACTGTCCTCGGTTCTGCTGCCGTTTCTCGACGCCGAGGCGGGCGGGCAGGACCGTGCTCCGCTGATCACGTTCGGCACCATCGTGTCCGGCGATGCCTACCTGCACTGCGACGCCACCCGGATGCGCCTGCACCAGGATCTGGGCGGATCGGCCATCGAGATGGAAGGCGCCGCGGTGGCCCAGGTCTGCGCCGCGTTCGGCGTGCCCTGGCTGGTGATACGCGCCCTGTCCGACCTCGCCGGGCACGACCCCGATATCGACTTCACCCTGTACACCACTCAGGTTGCCCACGCCGCGGTCCACATCGTGCACTCCCTGCTGCCGATCCTCGCCTGACGGTCGTCGTCAACGCGCTGATCAAGGACTTTGTGTTCGGCGGGTAACGTCTGGTCATGACCCTCACCGAGGAGCCGCGACCGCCGGTGCACATGCGGCGCAACGGCTTCGACCCGACACCAGAACTTGCCGCCCTGCGGGATTCGGCGGGCGTGCAGTCCGTCACCGGCCCGCTGGGCAACCGCGCCTACCTGATCACCCGGCACGACGACGTCAAGGCCGTCCTCGCTGATCACGAGCACTTCTCCAACAGCCGACCGCCGGGTTTCACTCTGCCCGGGGCACCGGAGGTCTCGGCGGAGGAGCAGGCCAGCGCCCGGGCGGGCAATCTGCTGGCGCAGGATCCGCCGGAGCATCAACGGCTGCGCCGGTTCCTCACCCCGGAGTTCACCATCCGCCGGATGAAGCGGCTGGAGCCGCGGATCACCGAGATCGTCGACCAGCGGTTGGACGCGATGGCCGCGGCAGCGGCGCCAGTCGGGGGCGAGCGAAGCGACGGGGGATCAAGCACAGATCTGATCTCCGAATTCGCGCTGCCCATACCGTCGCTGGTGATCTGCGAGCTGCTCGGCGTGCCGTACGAGGACCGCGCCGACTTCCAGGAACGCTCGGGGCGCCAGCTCGATCTGTCCCTGCCGATCGCGCAGCGGATGACGTTGCAGCGCGAAAGCCGCGATTACATGCGGGGGCTGGTGCTCACCGCTCGGCGCACTCCCGGCGAGGACATCCTCGGCATGCTGATCCGCGAGCACGGCACCGAACTGACCGACGACGAACTGGTCGGCATCGCCGGTCTGCTGTTGCTGGCCGGCCACGAGACCACGTCGAACATGCTGGGGCTGGGCACGCTGGCGTTGCTGCGCCACCCCGACCAACTGGCGTTGATCCGCGACGATCCCGACGCCGTCGCACCCGCCATCGAGGAACTGCTGCGCTGGCTGTCGGTGGTACAGCACGCGATTCCGCGGTTCACCACCGCCGATGTCGAGGTCGCCGGGACAGTGATTCCGGCGGGCAACCTGGTGTTCGCCTCGCTGCCGTCGGGCAATCGGGACCCCGCGTTCGTCACCGACCCTGATCTTCTCGACGTGCGCCGCGGCGCGCCGGGGCACCTCGCCTTCGGCCACGGCGTGCACCACTGCCTGGGTGCTCCGCTGGCCCGGATGGAGATGCGTATCGCCTTCCCGGCGTTGTTCCGCCGGTTTCCCGGACTGGAGCTGGCCGAGGATTTCGCCGATGTCGAATTCCGATCGTTCCACTTCATCTACGGACTACGTTCGTTGGCAGTGACGTGGAGGGATGAGAAGGGGTGAGAGGACCATGCATATCGATGCCGACCGCGACGCGTGTATCTCCGCGGGCAACTGCGTGATGGTTGCCGAGGCCGTGTTCGATCAGGACGAGGACGGCATCGTGGTACTGCTCAATGACGAGGTGCCTGCCGGCGAGGAGGACCACGCCCGCGAAGCCGTCAAGCTCTGCCCGGCCAGCGCACTGCGCGAAGTTCCCTAAGCTCTGGAATAAATCTCCGTGAGCCCTGCTTGTCGGGTTCATGGCCTATCCCGTGCGCGTTGCAGTCCAGATACAGCCCGCCGACACTCCTGACTACGCCACCTGGCGGCAAGCCGTCCTACATGCCGAGGAGATCGGGGTGGACGTCATCTTCGGCTACGACCATTTCCATGCGCCGTTCATCGAGTCCATCGCCGATGCCAAGCCGGTGCTGGCCGAAGTCCAGCCCGACGTGAACAACTTCGAGGGCTGGACCGCCCTGGCGTCGTGGGGAGAGATCACCACACGCGTCGAACTCGGCCTTCTGGTGGCGGGGATCGGCTACCGCAACCCGGATCTGCTGGCGGATATGGCGCGCACCGTCGACCACATCAGCGGCGGACGATCGATTCTCGGCGTCGGCGCGGGGTGGTACGAGAAGGATTACACCACTTATGGTTTCGACTACGGCACGGTGAAGTCTCGTGCCGACCTGTTCGATGAGGGACTGCTGCGGATCGAGCGCCGATTCGAGTTGCTACAGCCCGCACCGCTGCGCAAGATCCCGATTCTGATCGGCGGCTCCGGCCCCAAGCGCACCCTGCCTGCCGTCGCCCGGCACGCCGACATCTGGCACACCTTCCTGCCGCTGGATTCCTACCGCGAGGCCAGCGCCCGGGTCGCCGAGTTGGCCGCCGGCTTCGGCCGCGCGGACACCGATATCGAACGCTCCACGCTGTGGACGGACCCGAAGTCCGCGGACGCATACCTTTCCGCTGGAGCATCGTTGTTCCACACCGAGATTCGCGCATCCGAGGGCAAGTTCGACTTCAGCACCGTCGAGAAACTGGTGGACTGGCGGGATACGAAACGCGGATAGCCCAGAACCGAATCCTGGTGCGGGCGTGGGGTTGTGGATAGTTTCGAGCCTGTGGATAACTTCCGTCTGGTGTCGGCGAGTCGTTGTAGTGTGAACATATGTTCGATCTAGCCGGTGCGGATGACGCGGCACTGATCGATGCGCTACGCGCAGCGACCCGGGCTGAGGCGGTGGCCGCGGCGCAGCGGTGGGCGATCATCGCCGCCCTGGTCGACTGGCACTGCAAGGACGAAGACCAGGCGCGGGCCTCTGCCGCGCTAGATGGGTGGGAGTACGCCGCCGCCGAAGTGTCGGCGGCCTGTGGGTTGTCCCGGGAGAGCGCGGCCGGGCAGATGCGCATCGCCCTCGCCTTGCGGGATCGGCTCCCGAAAGTGGGGGCGCTACTGGAGCACGGGGAGATTTCGGCCAAAACCGCGGCCGCGATCACCTGGCGGACCCGGCTGGTCACCGACCTCGAGGCGTTGGCGTTGATCGACGCCGCGCTGGCCGGGGTCGCCCCGACGTTGGGGGTGCTCTCGCAGAAGAACACCGAAACCGCTATCGATGTGTGGATCGAGAAGTTCGATCCGGTCGCGGTGCTCTGCGCCCGCACCGCGGCCCGGTCCCGGTGTATCGAGTTCGGGGCGCAGGAGGATCCCGCCGGCACCGTCGCGGTGTGGGGGCGGCTGCTGGCCACCGACGCCGCGGTGTTGCGGGCCCGGCTCACCGCCCTCGCGGCCACGGTGTGCGACGCCGATCCGCGGACGGTGGGGCAACGCCGCGCCGATGCCATGGGATTACTGGCCGTCGATCCGAACGCCGACCGGCTGGCGTGTTTGTGCGGGGAGCCTGACTGCCCGGCCGCCGGGGTGGATCCCCGCTCGGCCGCGGTGACGGTCTATGTCCTCACCGACACAGTGCCCGGTGTAGCAACGGGTGTGGTTCCCGGAAATCCCGCGCCGGGACCCGAGGACCCACAACCAGGCCCAGAACCCGCCCCCGAACCCGACACCCCGGCGCGCGACCCCGCCGTGCACGGTGCAGGCCTGCAGGGCCTGCGCGCCCCGGCCGCGGTCACCGGCGCACCGGCGGTCATTGTCGGTGGCGGTGTCCTGCCCGCCCCGCTGGTCGCCGAACTCGTCGCCACCGGCGCCCGGGTCAACACCCTCACCGACCCCGCGGCACTGACCGCTGAGCCGCGGTACCGGCCCTCGGCAAGACTGGCGGCCTGGGTCCGCACCCGCGACCTCACCTGTATCTTTCCCGGCTGCCACCGCGGCGCCCAGCACTGCGACCTCGACCACAGCGTGCCGTGGCCGGGCGGGGCCACCCACCCCGGCAACCTCTCCGCGCTGTGCCGCACCCATCACCTACTCAAAACCTTCGGCGGATGGACCACCCTCCAGCACCCCGACGGGACACACACCTGGACCAACCCCACCGGGCACACCTACACCACGGTGCCGTTGACCCGGATCCTGTTCCCCGACAAACGCATCCACACCCCGCCACCACCACCGACACCAGTCCCCACCGGCATCGGGGATCGGCGACTGGCCATGCCCCGACGCCGGCGCACCCGCGCCCACACCCACGCCGCCCGCATCAACACCGAACGCCGCCTCAACCAACAAACCCTCGAACAGAACGCCAAACCACCACCGTTCTGAGAGAACTCATCACTCGATGGCGTCGGGCAGGGGGATCACCCCGGAGCGCCCGAGCAGCATGACGCTGACCAACAGCACCCATATCGGGAAGACGAGCATCAGCCAGACGGACGTATCGGCGGCCACCAGAACGACCACCGCCGTGACATAGGTGGTCCACACCAGCCAGTGCGGCATCACACCCGATTTGAGCCAGATCGTCGCCAACGAGATCATGAATACCGCGGCCATCCGCAGTGCGTAGGTCTTGCCGAGCGCGGTCAGCGCCATGGTGGCAAAGGCCACCACTTCGGCGCGCGCGCCCGGATCTGTCACGTCAGTACTGCTGTGCGCCAAGCCGATTCCCACCGAGGTGGTGGCGAACACCATCGCCAGGAACAGCAGGCCAGCGCCCAGGAACACCGTGGAGAAGAACTTGTCCTCCACACCGGCGAACCCGTCACGCACCACGCCGATGAACCAGAGGAACGCGATCCCGGCGAACGGCATCAGCGCCGCCGCCGTTTTGAGGTGACCGCTGCCGGCCACGGTCCACTGGCTGCCGTGCGCACCGCCTTCGGGCACTGTGGTCCACAACAGCACCAAAGAGGCGGTGAACAACACGGAGAACAGCACGCCCGCGACGGCCGCGGCCCGCGGGGTGGTCAGGTGGTGAAACTGAAGTGGCGTGCTCACCGCGTCATGTTCGCATCCCGCGGTGGGCGCTGCGGGCGAATCTACTTCTGCCGCAGACTCGCGAAATGCCGGGCGATGCCGTGGTGGCCGCAATGGCGGGTCCCGGCGACGGGCGCGGCGGTGCAGCCCGGGCTTCGGCACGCGCGATTCATATGAATCAAATTCAAGTAAGTCATCGATTTCCAGTCTTCACAATTCCATCGGCGGATACGCGTCGGTGGCGTGAATCGTCGATGACCATCAGGCAAGCGAGAAGGGCCGGCGCGGTCTCACCGCGCCGGCCCTCAGAAGCTCTGATTCTCGCTCAGATGAGCGAGACGCCTACCGCCTGCGGGCCTTTCGCGCCCTGCTCGACCTCGAACTGAACGCGAGCGTTCTCCTCGAGCGAGCGGTAACCGTTTCCGGTGATCTCGGAGTAGTGAACGAAAACGTCGGCAGCCCCACCATCGGGAGCGATGAAGCCGAAGCCTTTTTCACTGTTGAACCATTTCACAGTGCCCTGTGCCATTGAACTTACTTCCCTCATTTACAAGCGCGTCAACCAAAATGCGCGCAACTGACGGTAGCACGTCTGCGGGCTAAGGTTGACCCGGCAGCAGCCTGATCATCAAACCGTTGCTCTCGGCGAGCACATTTTCCGCCCCGTCGAGCAGTTGAGCTTCGACGAATGCCTTGCGCCCTTCGGCCTCGGTGACCCGTCCGCGGGCGATCAACGGGGTGTCGATCGGAGTCACCTTGCGGTACTCGACGTGCAGGTAGGCGGTCCGGCTGATCGGCCGGCCGGCCGCGTGGATGACCATGCCGAACACCGAATCGAACAGCAGCGGCAGCACGCCGCCGTGCACCGCGTAGTTCCCGCCGACGTGATAGCGGCTGAACTGAACCTCCAATTCGACCCCGTCGGGATCGAACTTGGTGACCAGCCACGGCGGCATCAGCAGACTGCCCGCACCGGGCAGACTCGGCATCCGGCTGGCCGGGCCGACGCCCTCCTCGGCCCGATACGGCTCCAGCAGCGCGACGAGTGCCTCCACGCGGTCTGCTGCCTCGTCCCAGGTGGCACTGTCGGGGTCCGCCGACACCGCGAGGTCCTGAGCCCGGCGCATCGCGGTGAGGAACCGCGCGAAGCCGGGCCCCGGGTCGGCAGGGGTGAAGACCGGGAAGCCGCCGTGCTGTTCGAAAACCGACTCCGGCCGGTCCGCTGTCACCTTGCGCCAAGCACGTCGCGGCGCACGATCGTCTGTTCCCGGCCCGGGCCGACACCGATGCACGACACGTGCGCACCGGCCAGCTCCTCCAGCCGCAGCACGTAGTCACGCGCCTTGGCGGGCAGCTCGTCGAACTCGCGCGCGGTGGAGATGTCCTCCCACCAGCCGGGCAGTTCCTCGTAGATCGGCTCGGCGCGGGCGATATCGGCCTGCGTCATCGGCATCTCGTCGGTGCGCTTGCCGTCGACGGTGTAGCCCACGCACACCGGCACCGTCTCCAGGCTGGAGAGCACGTCGAGCTTGGTCAGGAAGTAGTCGGTGATGCCGTTGACCCGCGTCGCGTACCGGGCGATGACGGCGTCGAACCAGCCACAGCGACGCGGCCGGCCGGTGGTCACCCCGACCTCGCCGCCCGTTTTGGCCAGGTAGGCGCCATGCTCGTCGAACAGTTCGGTGGGGAACGGGCCCGAGCCCACCCGGGTGGTGTAGGCCTTCAGGATGCCGAGCACCGTGGTGATGCGGGTCGGCCCGATACCGGAGCCCACCGCCGCGCCGCCGGCGGTCGGGTTGGACGACGTCACGAACGGATACGTGCCGTGATCGACGTCGAGCAGCGTGCCCTGCGAACCCTCGAGCAGCACGGTCTCGCCGGCCTCCAGCGCCTGGTTGAGCAGCAGCCGGGCGTCGGCGATGCGGTGCTTGAAGCCCTCGGCCTGCTCCAACAGGTTCTCCACCACTTCGGCCGGGTCCAGCGCCTTGCGGTTGTAGATCTTGACCAGCACCTGGTTCTTGAAGTCCAGGGCGGCCTCGATCTTGTTGGACAGCTGTTCCTCGTCGAGCACATCGGCCACCCGGATGCCGATCCGGGCGATCTTGTCCTGATAGCAGGGACCGATCCCGCGGCCGGTGGTGCCGATCTTCTTGCTGCCCATGTAGCGCTCGGTCACCTTGTCGATGGCGACGTGATACGGCATGAGCAGGTGGGCGTCGGCAGAGATCAGCAGGCCGGACGTGTCGACACCGCGCTCCTCCAGCCCCGATAGCTCCTTGAGCAGCACCCCCGGGTCCACCACGACACCGTTGCCGATGACGTTGGTGACGCCTGGGGTGAGGATGCCCGAGGGGATGAGGTGCAACGCGAAGTTCTCGCCCGTGGGCAGCACCACGGTGTGACCCGCGTTGTTACCGCCCTGATAGCGCACAACCCATTGCACGCGTCCACCGAGTAGATCGGTGGCCTTACCTTTGCCCTCGTCACCCCACTGGGCCCCGATGAGCACGATTGCCGGCATGGCATTTCTCCCGCTTAAAGTGATGCAGCCGGTGACCCACCATATCCGAGCGGAGCCACAGGAGCGGCGTTGACCACCACAGACAGCGGCCAAGAGATCAGCGTGCTGCTCTTCGGTGACCGTCGCATCCCACGCACATTGGCCGACTGTCCTGCGGTGATGATCGTAGAGCCGGCCGATGTCGACGCGTCATTCACGGCGGGCCGACTTGCCGTGGCGGGCTCGGATGCCGACGTCGCGACGGTGCTGAGCAGGCTGCTGCGGGCCGATCGACTCGATATCGAGGTCGCCGTGGTGCCGCCGTTCCGCTCCGGTCGGCGGGCGCGCACCGGGCGGGCCCACCGGGTCCCGCTGATCCGGGACGAGACCGGCGCGGTTCTCGTCGGCGCCGGATATTGGCTGCCGCCGGACGACTCCGCCCGACAGATCGAGGGCGAGGCGGTCGTGGACGACACCGTGCTCTTCGACGGCACGGCCACCGCCGTCCGGATCGAGCCGACCGACGCGCCACCAGGGCTACGGGCCAGCGTGCTCAGCCCGCGTATGCGGGCCCGCCGCTGGGTCGCCGGTCGCGCTGTGCAGCTGGGCACCACCGGAGCCGTGGTGGTGCGCGACGGGGCCCAGGCGCCGCGCCCGGTACGGCGGTCGACGTTCTACCGGCACACGCAGGGGTGGCTACGGGTGGACTGACGCGAGCGCAGCGCGCAGAGGAACCGGGCCGGTAGCTTTCGTGGGGTGAACATCCGGCCCCTGCATCAATCGGTGCGCCCCAGCCCGGTCTTCCTGGCGATCGTTGCGCTCACGGCGGCAGGTGGGGGCCTGGCCTGGTTCTGCGGACCCGCCACGTGGCCGCTCGCTCCCCTCGCCTATGTGGCGGTGTTCATCTTCGTCGTCGCGGGCTGGCTGGTGTCGTTGTGCCTGCACGAGTTCGGCCATGCCTATACCGCGTGGCGGTTCGGCGACCGCGATGTCGAGATCCGCGGCTACCTGACCCTGAACCCGCTGAAGTACTCCAGCCCACTGCTGTCGATCGCGCTGCCCCTGGCAATCATCGCCATCGGCGGGATCGGCCTGCCGGGTGGAGCGGTGTACGTGCGGACGTCCTGGATGACCGCCAGGCAGCGCACGCAGGTCAGCCTGGCCGGTCCGTTGGCCAATGCGGTGCTGGCGGTGCTGCTGCTCGCCGTCACGGCCCTGTTCTTCGACTCCGCCCATGGCGTGTTCTGGTCCGGTGTGGCCTTCCTGGGCTTCCTGCAGGTGACGGCGCTGCTGCTGAATCTGCTTCCGGTCCCCGGCCTGGACGGCTACGGCGCGCTGGAACCGCATCTGAGTGCCGACACCCGCCGGGCACTGGAACCGGCCAAGCAGTGGGGATTCATCATCCTGTTCATCCTGCTGATGGTCCCCCAGCTCAACCGGGTGTTCTTCGACCTGGTGTTCTGGTTCGTCGACCTGTCCGGGGTACCCCAGCAGCTGGTGGCCATCGGCGGACAGCTGACCCGGTTCTGGTCCGCCTGGGTCTGACCCTTGCAACATATGCGAGTTTGCGCATATATTCACGGGCATGGGTGCAGGACATGACCACAGCCACGGCAGCGAGACCCGCGTCAGCCGGATGATCCTCGGCGCGGCCATCCTGTCGGTGTTCTTCGTCGTGGAGCTCGTCACCGCGCTGACGATCAACTCGATCGCCCTGCTCGCCGACGCCGGCCACATGCTCACCGACCTGGTCGCCATGTTCATGGGCCTGACGGCGGTGCTGTTGGCCCGGCGCGGCTCGACCTCCGCCGCGCGCACCTACGGCTGGCATCGCGCCGAGGTCTTCACCGCCGTCGCCAACGCCGTCCTGTTGCTCGGAGTCGCCGGATTCATCCTGTACGAGGCGTTCGAGCGGCTCGGCGACGCACCCGAGGTGCCCGGCATGCCGATGATCGTCGTCGCGCTGGTGGGCCTGCTCGCCAACGCCGTGGTCGTGCTGTTGCTGCGGTCGCAGTCCGAGGCGAGCCTGGCGGTCAAGGGCGCCTACATGGAGGTCGTCGCCGACACCGTCGGCAGCATCGGCGTGCTGATCGCCGGCATCGTCACCGTCACCACCGCCTGGCCCTACGCCGATGTGGTGGTCGCCGTCCTGGTCGCGCTGTGGGTGCTGCCCCGCGCCTTCGCGCTGGCCCGGGCCGCGCTGCGGATCCTGTCCGAATCGTCACCGCACCACATCGACGTCGACGAACTGCGCACCGCGCTGGCCGCCGTCGACGGGGTCACCGGGGTGCACGATCTGCACGTGTGGACGCTGGTGCCGGGCAAGGACATGGCCACCGCGCACGTCACCTGCCGCGGCAACTCGGCCCAGGTGCTGGAAGACACCCGCGCGGTGCTGGCCGCCCGTGGGCTGGAGCACGCGACCGTGCAGGTCGAACCGCCCGAGGGCGCCGGCGACTGTGAGCAGTCGAGCCACTGCTGATCGGGCCCGGCTAGCGGACGAACCAGGCGAACCAGTCGCGGCTGGACGGCTGCAGGTAGTGCCCGGCGTCCACCTTCTCGGCCGGGAACAACTTGTGCCCCGACAGGGAACCGTCGGGCTGTCTCTGGAAGTACGCCCCGCTGACCCAGTCCGGGTTGATGTCGAGTTCCATCCCGCGCACCACACCCGCATCGGTCAACAGGTGCCCCAGGGTGCACACCGACAGTGCCGGACCCGCGACGTACACCTCGGCACCCGTGCCGGTGATCCCGAATCCGGAGCGATGGATGTAGGCCGCCTGCCCGACCGTCTTGCCCCACTCCCGCGGCCCTCCGGTGGCACAGGACGGGTTGACCTGTCCGTCGTCCACCAAGGGCACCAGGTTCTGCCGGACGCTGGCGACCGTCGGCCCCATCCGCACCTCGCGGTTCCACGCGCCGACATCGGCGGTGCCGTCGGTGTGCAGCACCAGGCTGGCATCACCGTCGATCAGCGGTACGACGGTGCGGCCCTCGCTGTAGTAGCCGCCGTAGCTGTGGTCGTTCAGCCGGAAACCGGCATTGAACGCGACCGCCGTGCCCGCACGCTCCGCTGCGGTCAATGCCGCCGACGCCTGCCATGAACCGCCCGGATCGATGGTGCCCGGCCGCAACTGGCCGCGCACCAGAGCCGGATCCATGCGCATCACCCCGGCCACGAACGAGGTGTGCGAGGCGTCCGGACGCAGCGCGGCCACCTGCACCGCGGGCCGTCCACCGACGGCGACGACGGTGCGCCACATCCCCTCACCGGGTAGCGGGTTGCCGCCGGCCAGCGGTGGCAACGGCGCCGGGGGCAAGGTCGCCGAGGTGGCGGCCTGCACCACACCCTCCGGGGTCGGGATGCCACCCGGGGGCGCACCACCGACCGCCGGCTGGTCCAGCCGATACTGCCAGCGCTCCAGCCAGGTGACCTCATCGCCCAAGCCGTGGTCCCGCGCCCATTCGGCGACCTTGGCGACCGGGCTGTCGGCACCCGGGCGGTGCAGGGCCTCGGCGACGACGCCCCCCGCACCGGCACCCACCACCGCAGCGACGCCGAGAACGGCGATCACCGATGTCCGCAGCCTGCCCATTCACTGAGCCTGGCAGCGGTTCCTGGGAACTAGCCGAGACCCAGCTGCGAACGTGCGGCCGGGTCGCAGTCGTCGAGCAGATCGAGGCAGCGCGCGTACTCGGGTGTCTCGCCGATGGCGTCGGCGGCTTTCGCCAGCGCCGCCACGCAGCGCAGGAAGCCGCGATTGGGCTCGTGGCTGTAGGGCACCGGCCCGAAACCCTTCCAACCGTTGCGGCGCAACTGGTCCAGGCCGCGGTGGTAACCGGTGCGGGCGTAGGCGTAGGCGGTGATCGCCTTGTCGTCGGCCAGCGCTTCCTCGGCCAGCGCGGCCCAGGCCACCGACGCGCTGGGATGCGCGGCTGCGACGATCGCCGGGTTCTCCCCCGCGTCCAGCTCCTCCTCCGCCTCGACATCACCCGGCAAGAACACCGGGTCCGGCCCAAGCAGATCACCCATGCGTGTCATAAGGCCATTGTGCCGTGCCGACATTTACAGGCAATCGCTAGGCTTGCGCAGTAGCGTCGGCAAGGGAGGACCGCAGCAGGAATGTCGAACCCAACAGGGCCGGACGAAGAGCAGGAATCCGCCAGCCGAACAGGAGAAGAGACACCGGACGGCGACGGGCAAGAGCGTCGTTTCACCGCGCCGTCGGGATTCGACGGCTCCACGCAGATCATCGATGCGGTGCCCGAACCCCCGACCGAGATCTTCTCCGCCGAGGACACCACCGAACTCATGGCGGCGCAGAACAGTGCTGTCACCAAGAACGTTGCACCGCAAGTCATCCCACCGCGAGGCGAGGCCGCCAGGCCGGTCCGGACGCGGCGCAGCTGGGGCTGGGTCATCGCGGTGGTGCTGGTCATCGCGGCACTGGTGGCCCTGGCGGTGCTGGGCACCGTGCTGCTGACCCGCAAGAGCACGGCCGCGGTGTCACAGGAGGAGCTGGTCCGCACCACGATCGGCAGTTTCGACGGGGCAATCCAGAAGGGTGATCTGGCGACACTGCGCAGCATCACCTGCGGCGCGACCCGCGACAGCTACGCGCAGTACAACGACAAGGCCTGGGCCGAGACGCATGCCAGAGTGGCCGCCGCCAAGCAGTATCCGGTGGTGGCCAGCATCGACCAGGTGATCGTGCACGACGACCACGCCGAGGCCAATGTCACGACGTTCATGGCCTACGCCCCGCAGACCCGCTCCACCCGCAGTTTCGATCTGCAGCTCCGCGACGACCAGTGGAAGATCTGCCAGAACTCCTAGAGACGACTTCGGCGTGATTCGCTGCGTGCACCGCAACGAATCACGCCGAAATCACAAGCGGCTCAGCCCGCGGAGACACTCCGGCCGGCGCTGTGCAGGTCGTTGCACGCCTCGATGACACGCTCGGTCATCGACGCTTCAGCCTTCTTCAGGTAGCTGCGCGGGTCGTAGACCTTCTTGTTGCCGACTTCACCGTCGACCTTGAGCACACCGTCGTAGTTGGTGAACATGTGCCCGACGATCGGCCGGGTGAACGCGTACTGGGTATCGGTGTCGACGTTCATCTTGACCACGCCGTACTTCAGCGAATCCTCGATCTCGGACTTCAGCGAGCCCGAACCGCCGTGGAAGACGAAGTCGAAGGGCTTGCTGCCGGCGGGCAGGCCGAGCTTGGCCGCGGCCACCTCCTGGCCTTCCTTGAGCACCTCGGGCTTGAGCTTGACGTTGCCCGGCTTGTACACGCCGTGCACGTTGCCGAACGTCGCGGCCAGCAGGTACTTACCGTGCTCGCCTGCGCCGAGCGCCTCGATCGTCTTCTCGAAGTCGGCGGCCGTGGTGTAGAGCTTGTCGTTGATCTCGGCCTCGACACCGTCCTCTTCACCACCGACAACGCCGATCTCGACCTCGAGGATGATCTTGGCCGCAGCGGCCAGCTTCAGCAGCTCCTGGCCGATCTGCAGGTTCTCGTCGATCGGCACCGCCGACCCGTCCCACATATGCGACTGGAACAGCGGGTCCTGACCCTTGGCCACCCGTTCGGCGGAGATCGCCAGCAGCGGACGCACGTAGGTGTCGAGCTTGTCCTTGGGGCAGTGATCGGTGTGCAGCGCGACGGTGATGTCGTACTTGGCGGCGATGACATGGGCGAACTCGGCCAGCGCAACCGCACCGGTGACCATGTCCTTCACACCGAGACCGGAACCGAATTCCGCTCCGCCCGTGGAGAACTGGATGATGCCATCGCTGCCGGCGTCGGCGAAGCCCTTGATTGCGGCGTTGATACTCTCCGAGCCGACACAGTTGATGGCCGGGAAAGCGAAGGAGTGCTCCTTGGCACGGCCCAGCATCTCGGCATAGACCTCGGGCGTGGCGATGGGCATTTCGATCTTCCTCTCGGCTGTCCGGCTGACCCGGTCAGTATGACAAGAAGCTGGTGGGCCGGCACTGGGGCCCTTCGTTCTCGGGCGAGCCCTGACCGAAGTGACCGTCTCGGTTAGCGTTGCCCGGGTGCGCACCCGTCCGGCACTCGCTTTCCTCACCTCGGGTGCCGTGCTGCTGGCGGCTGGATGCGCCCCGCAGCCGGCACCCGCACCGACGTCGACTACCCCGCCGCCGCCCGCCGCTCCGCCCCCGCCGGTGCTGGCCACCACCCTGCCCGCGGGGCAGGCGCAGCTGATCGTCAACGGCCGCGATGTCGGGCCCATCGGCCCGGTGGTCTGCTCCGCCGCCGACGGATTCGCCCGCTACACCATCGGCCAGACCTCGTTCGGGGTGACGGTGGTGATCACCGATGACGACATGCCGTCGGTACGGTCGGTGACCATCGGGGATGCCGGCGGGATCTCGATCGGCTACGCCGCCGATGTCTCCGAGGACGCACCGCAGGCCTTCCGACACGGCGACACCCTCACGGTCACCGGGAGCGGCGCCGGCACCGATTCGACGAATCCGGCGCGCGTCGTCCCGACCACCTACCAGCTCGCCGTCGCCTGCCCTTGACCATTTCCCCGGTATCTTGGGGCCTCATGACCACCACCCATCTGGCCCTGATGCCGGATTTCCTCGACCCGCTGAAGCTGATCGAGCAGTTCGGCACCTGGGCCCTGGTGGGCATCCTGGTCGTCGTCTTCATCGAATCCGGGGTGCTGTTCCCCATCCTTCCCGGGGACACGCTGCTGTTCGTGGCGGGCATGCTGGCCGCCGGCACCGCCGCCCAGAGCGCGCAGGTGGACACCAACTTCCAGCTGTGGCAGCTGCTGGTGTTCATCCCGATCGCGGCGATCCTCGGCGGCCAGGTCGGCTATTTCGTCGGCCGCTACCTGGGCACCGCGATGTTCAAACCGGATGCCAAGGTGCTCAAGCAGAAATACCTCGATGAGGCTCACGCCTTCTTCGAGCAGCGCGGCCCGTTCGCCATCGTGCTGGCCCGGTTCATCCCGATCGTGCGGACCCTCGCGCCGATCACCGCCGGTGCGGCCAAGATGCGGTACGCGGTGTTCACGCTCTACAACATCATCGGCGCGGTGCTCTGGGGTGTCGGCCTGACGCTGCTCGGCTACGGGCTGGGCCAGTTCGAGGTCATCCAGAAACTGCTGGAGCCGATCTTCATCCTGATCGCCGTCGCGTCCCTGGCTCCGATGATCTGGGAGTGGTACAAGCGCCGCAAAGCCGCCAAGAACTCCACCGACAGCGTCTGAGCCTGGGCGGCGTTGTGCGCGCTGCCGCTCGCCCGGCTGACGCCCGCGTTCATTCCGGTGCCGGTGCCGGTGCCTCGACGGTGAGGGTGTGCGCCGCCTCCATCAACATCCAGCCCGACAACTGCACGGACAGATCGCGTTCGGGGATCGCGGACGCGTTCACCGCCCCCTCGACGAACTGCGCCTCGGCACCGCCCGCGGTGGGCAGTTCGGCCGCGCGGTCCCAGAACGCACCGAACAACGGCAGCCCGTCGACGGTCTGGCGGTAGTCCCACGCCGACTGCGCGGAGGTGAGCACCACCTCCCGCGCCGTCGCCCGCGCCGCGTCGTCCTGCGCGGTGTCCCCGGGAAGGTCGGTGACCACGAATGCCAGATACCGCGCCAGGATCGCGTTGAACAGCCCGCCGTCGCCGCCGCCGGCGCCCTGGATGACGCCGTCGGTGGTCATGTGTTCCCGCACCGCGGCCACCAGCCGGTGCACCCGGGGCGCGTGTTCCGGGTCCTGGGTGCGGGCGGCGAGTTCGGTTTCCAGGCCCAGCACCACGCCCTGGCAGTAGGTGTACTGGGCCCGCACCAACGAGCCGGCCTTGATGCCGTCGAACACCAGATGGGTCTCCGGGTCGATGAGGGTTTCGTCGATCCAGTCCGCCATCTGCTGCGCGCGGCGTTGCCGGTCCTCGTAACGAGCCAGGAAGATGCCGGCCGGGCCGTTGGCCGGCGCGTTGAAGAACTGGTCCTGTTTGCGCCATGGGATGCCGCCGCCGTCCTCGGGGACCCAGGCGTTGAGGAACTGTTCGGACAGTGTCTTGAGCGCGCCTTCCCGGTGGACCCCGGCCAGCCGTCCGGCCCGTTCGAGGGCCAGCGCCAGCCATGCCATGTCGTCGTAGTAATCGTTGGTCCACCTGAGGTTGCGCAGGTGATGTCCGCGGATCTGCCGGGTGATCTTCGCGATCCGGACCGGGTCGGGATCGCGCAGCTGGGCGTCGACAAGGCAGTCCAGCAGGTGGGCCTGCCACCAGTAGTGCCAGGTCCCGAAGGATTTCTGCTTGCGGGCCGCGGGCCAGGCCACGACACCGAGCTGGGTGCCCGGCAGACCCCACAGTTTTTTCAGGTGCCGTTTGGCGATGGCGGCTTCGGAACTGGCTGCACGGTTGGCCCACACCTGATCCATGCGTCGATACTGCCCTACTCAGGGCTTACGAGGGCCTACCATGCGCCTGTTACGTCGGCATGGGTGCGGATCCATGCGTGCATGGCGATGCCGGCGGCCACCCCGGCGTTGATGCTGCGGGTCGAGCCGAATTGGGCGATCGACACGGTCAGTTCGGCGCCGGCGCTGATCTCCGGGGTGATCCCCGGTCCCTCCTGTCCGAACACCAGCAGGCAATCGCGGGGCAGGACGGTGGTTTCCAGTGGGACCGAGCCCGGCACATTGTCCACGGCGACGACGCTCAGTCCCGCCCCGCGGGCGAAGTCCAGCAGTTCGGCGGTGCTGTCGTGGTGCTGCAGCCGCTGGTAGCGGTCGGTGACCATGGCCCCGCGCCGGTTCCAGCGGCGCCGGCCCACGATGTGCACGGTGTGCACGGCGAAGGCGTTGGCGGTGCGCACGACGGTGCCGATGTTGGCATCGCTGCCGAAGTTCTCGATCGCGATGTGCAGCGCGTGTCGGCGTTGGTCGATGTCCGCGATGATCGCCTCACGGGTCCAGTACCGGTAGGCGTCGACGACATTGCGGGTATCGCCGTCGCGCAACAACTCCGGGTCATAGCGCGGATCATCCGGCAGCGATCCCGCCCAGGGGCCTACGCCGGGCGTCTCGCCCCACTCGGTAGGGCCGGGGCCCAGGCTCACGCCGTGGTCCACAGCGCCGCGTGAGTACCCACCACCGAGACCGTGGGATAGAGCAGTGCGGCGTTGATCTCGCCCTGCGTGCACATCGAGGCGCGGATGGCCACCGCGTCCAGGGAAGCCTCGGGCAGGACGAGCAGCGACGCCCCGTACGCCGAGCAGGCATGGGACAGGCCGTTTCCCGGCAGGGTCGGACCGGTGAGCACCATGAGTGGGCCGCCGCGTTTGGCCGAGTCGTCGCGGTATCGCTGCGCCGTGCCGTCGATGGACAGCCCGATCAGCATGTAACCGTTGCCGGAGAAGGCCGTCGGATCGCCGAGCGCGGACGGCGCGAGCTGGGCGCCGTCGGCACGGAACGCGTCCACGCTGGTGGACTGCAGCACCAGACCCGCTTCGCTGTCCCCGGTGGGCATCAGCCCGACGGGGAAGGCCGCGGGCCAGGCCACCGTGGTCTTCGGGATGCGCTCCTCGGGTGAGTACAGGTACACCCCGCGAACCTGACTCTGGTCCCGCAGCGGTCCCAGACAGACTGTGCCACTGAGATGTTCGGGGCCCCCTCCCCCGGCTTGCACGGCGGCGGGCTGCAGACCGAGGTTGGCCGCGTCGGCGCAACCGCCGATCGCGTTCGACTCGATCGGATGGGCCAGCGCACCGTACAGGCCGAGGCGCAGGCTCTCGGGTTTGACGTGCGCTCCCCCGGACTGGGCCGGCGCGGCGTCGATATCGACGAGCACCCGGTCGGTGTCGAAACGCAGATTGGCCACCGACACGTTCCAGCCCGCAACGGTCAGCGACTCACCGATGCGCGCCTGCTGCGCGCCGTACGGCCCACCCGAGGTGTCACCGTCAGAACACGCCGCGAGCATCAGCACCAGCGCTGCCGCCAACACGGTCCTCATCCGCATTCAGGTCCGCCCGCGACCCTTACCCACGCGTTTGGTCACGCCGCGCACCAGGCTCCGAGGTATCAACCGGCTCACCGTGGTCAGCGCCTTGTACTGCACGCCGGGGATGATCACCACCTCGCCTTTGGCCACCGCGGTCAAGCAGTCGCGCACCACGTCGGGCACTTCCAGCCAGAACCATGACGGCGTGCCCGACATCTCGATGCCGGCACGGTCGTGGAACTCGGTGTGCACGAAGCCCGGGCACAGCGCGTGCACACTCACACCCGTGCCACTCAGCCCGTTGGCCAGTCCCTCGGAAAACGCGATGACCCAGGCCTTGGATGCCGAATAGGTCGAGCCGCGGCCCGGCATCAGCCCGGCCACGCTGGCGACGTTGATGACGGTGCCCTGCCCTGCGGCCAGCATGGGCGGCAGAGCGGCGTGGGTCAGCGCCATGACGGCGGTGACATTGACGTCGAGCTGGGACTGCAGCGTGGCGTAGTCCGCTTTCCAGAACTCACCCGAGGTGCCGAAGCCGGCGTTGTTGACCAGTACCTGCACCCCGGCGGCCAGCCGGTCGCACACCCTGCGGCGGTCGGCCTCGATCGCCAGATCGGCAGGCAGCACCTCGACGCCGACACCGGCATGATCACGCAGTTCGTCGGCCAGCTGTTCCAGCCGGATGGCGTCACGGGCCACCAGGACCAGGTCGTAGCCGTCGGCGGCGTAGCGGCGGGCGAAGCCCGCACCGATACCCGAGGTGGGCCCGGTGATCAGCGCTACGGGTTTGGCAGGTCGGGTCACCGCTGGTAGTGCGGCGATTGCCGGCCATTGCGCACCGGGGTGCGCTGGTCGACGTAGCGACTCACGTCCGCACGGCTGGGCGGCTGGTCACCACGCCCGGCGGGCAGTTCGGCCGGCCTGGGCAGCAACGGACGGCTCGGCGAACCGCTGCGGCGAGCGAGGGCGGGCTGACCGGCGTGCACGCCGACGCCGTTGCGGCCGGGCTGCGGAACGGGCGGCAGGACGCGCAGCAGATCGTTGAACTGCCGCACCGTGCGCAGGCCTTCGTCCCACTGGGCGCGGCTGCTGCTGATCGGCATGGCCACCAGCGTCCAGTTCTGCTCGTTCCACATGATCTCGGCACAGTCGGGTGCGGTGTGGGCAAACGTGACCATCCGACGGTCGCAGGCGCGGCGGGCGGCGTCGAGGTTGGTGGAGTACACCATCCGCGGGCCGATCGCGCCGAGCAGCCAGATATCGCTCTCGCGGGGTTCCTTGATGTCCTTGAGCCGCAGATCGACGACGACGTTCGTGCCGATCTTGCGGTGCAGGGCGATCACCGTGGCGACATCGTCGAGATCGAAGATGAACACGGCCTCGCCCCGAATCTGACCGAGCACCACGTTGCGGGCGGTGACGTGCTCGCCGACGGTGGACATCACGCCGCGCTTCCAGCGATCCAGGATTTCGCTGGATTCGTGCTCGTAGTCGAAGCCATGCGACTTCGCCCACGACTTACGCCGCCGGCCCAACCCGCGCCGACGGTCGATATCGACATACAACAACACTGCCGCCCCTGTGAAACAGAGGGCGGAGAGTGTGAACCAGAGAGGGACCATTGGGGCCTAGCCTACTTGCTGGGACCCGTTTGTCTCGAACTCGTTAAGGTCACAACCCGGTTACTTGCACAAACACAGAACCCAATGGCCACTTGTTGCACAGGTGGGGAACGAAACCGTGCAACAAGTGGCCACCGGGGGATTCAGCGGGGTTCAGCGGGATTCAGCCCAGGATGAGCCCGTCGCCGTCGGCACTCAGGTTGACCGGCACCACGTCGCCGTCGTGCACATCGCCGGCCAGCAGCAGCTTGGCCAGCTGGTCACCGATGGCCTGCTGGATCAGCCTGCGCAGCGGACGGGCGCCGTAGAGCGGGTCGAACCCGCGCTCGGCCAGCCACTGCTTGGCGGGCAGCGACACCTCGAGGGTGAGCCTGCGCTGCGTGAGCCGCTTCTGCAGCTGAGCCAGCTGGATGTCGACGATCGACACCAACTCGTCCGGCCGCAGGCTGTCGAAGACGATCACATCGTCGAGCCGGTTGATGAACTCGGGCTTGAACGCCGAGCGCACGGCCGCCATCACCTGATCCTCGGTGCCGCCGGCGCCGAGGTTGCTCGTCAGGATCAGGATCGTGTTGCGGAAGTCGACCGTGCGGCCCTGGCCGTCGGTCAGCCGGCCCTCGTCGAGCACGGCGAGCAGCACGTCGAACACGTCCGGATGAGCCTTTTCGACCTCGTCGAACAGCACCACCGAGTACGGCCGGCGACGGACCGCTTCGGTCAGCTGACCGCCCTGGTCGTAGCCGATGTATCCGGGAGGTGCACCGACGAGCCGTGCGACGGAGTGCTTCTCGCCGTACTCACTCATGTCGATGCGGATCATCGCCCGCTCGTCGTCGAACAGGAACTCGGCCAACGCCTTGGCGAGCTCGGTCTTGCCGACGCCCGTCGGCCCGAGGAACATGAACGAGCCGGTCGGCCGGTTGGGATCGGCGACCCCGGCGCGAGTCCGGCGCACCGCATCAGACACCGCCTGCACGGCCTTCGTCTGGCCGACGACCCGCTTGCCCAGCTCGGTTTCCATCCGCAGCAGCTTGGCGGTCTCACCTTCGAGCATCCGCCCCGCCGGGATCCCGGTCCACGCCGACACCACATCGGCGATGTCATCGGGTCCGACCTCCTCCTTGAGCATCACATTCTCGCGAGCCTCGGCCACGGGCCGCGCCGCCTCGAGCTTCTTCTCGAGCTCGGGGATCCGGCCGTAGCGCAGCTCGGAGGCCTTGGCGAGGTCGCCGTCGCGCTCGGCTCGGTCGGCCTCGCCACGCAGCCGGTCCAGCTGCTCGGTGAAGTCGCGGACGATGTCGATGGCGCCCTTCTCGTTCTGCCAGCGGGTCGTCAGCTCGGCGAGCTGTTCCTTCTTATCGGCCAGCTCGGCGCGCAACTTCGCCAACCGGTCCACGGACGCGTCGTCCGTCTCCTTGGCCAGCGCCATCTCCTCGATCTCAAGACGCCGGACGATGCGCTCCACCTCGTCGACCTCGACGGGGCGGGAGTCGATCTCCATCCGCAGCCGCGACGCGGACTCATCGACCAGGTCGATGGCCTTGTCCGGCAGGAAGCGGGAGGTGATGTAGCGGTCCGACAGCGTCGCCGCGGCGACCAGCGCCGAGTCGGTGATGCGGACGCCGTGATGCACCTCGTAGCGATCCTTGAGCCCGCGCAGGATGCCGACGGTGTCCTCCACCGACGGTTCGCCGACGAGCACCTGTTGGAACCGGCGCTCCAGGGCGGCATCCTTCTCGATGTACTTGCGGTACTCGTCGAGCGTGGTCGCGCCGACCAGCCGCAGCTCGCCACGGGCCAGCATGGGCTTGATCATGTTGCCGGCGTCCATCGCGGACTCACCGGTGGCACCGGCGCCGACGATGGTGTGCAGCTCGTCGATGAACGTGATGACCTGGCCGGCCGAGTTCTTGATGTCGTCGAGGACGGCCTTGAGTCGTTCCTCGAATTCACCGCGGTACTTGGCGCCGGCCACCATCGATCCCAGATCCAGCGAGACGACGGTCTTGTCGCGCAGACTTTCCGGCACGTCGCCGGCGATGATGCGCTGGGCCAGGCCCTCCACGATGGCGGTCTTGCCGACACCGGGTTCGCCGATGAGCACCGGGTTGTTCTTGGTGCGCCGGCTCAGCACCTGCACGACCCGGCGAATCTCGTTGTCGCGCCCGATGACCGGGTCGAGCTTGCCCTCGCGGGCGGCCGCGGTCAGGTCGGTGGAGTACTTCTCCAGCGCCTGATACGTGCCCTCGGGGTCGGCACTGGTGACGCGGGCACTGCCGCGCACCTTCACGAACGCCTCACGCAAGGCCTGCGGGGACGCGCCGTGGTTGGTGAGCACCTTGGCGACCTCGGACTGGCCGGTGGCCAGGCCGACGAGCAGGTGCTCGGTGGAGACGTATTCGTCGTCCATCTCGGTCGCGAGGTGCTGCGCGGTGGTGATCGCCGAGATCGCCTCCGGCGAGAGCTGCGGCTGCGAGCTGGAACCGCTGGCGCTGGGCAGCCGGCCGATGAGACGCTCGGCCTCGGCGCGGATGGTTGCGGGTTCGACTCCGACCGCTTCGAGCAGCGGCGCAGCGATACCGTCGTTCTGGGTCAGCAGCGCCATCAACAGATGAGCGGGGGTGATCTGCGGGTTGCCTGCGGCGGTGGCCGCCTGCAGCGCCGAGGTCAGTGCCGCCTGGGTCTTCGTGGTCGGATTGAACGAGTCCACGACACCTCTCCTTCTTGAGTTGAGCAGCCTTCAAGGGGCTGCCGAAAATGCTTGTCGCCTTGAACAACGCCGTCAATGTTGAGTCTGTTCCGCTCAACTCTAGAGAATTTTGTCGGATTTGTCCGCTGATTCCGGATACCGAATCCGCCACGCCCCGAATCGCGGCATCCGTCATCACGCATTCGGCCAGGTACCGGGCTAGCGTCGGGATATGTCCGGCTACGGTGATTTCGAGTTCGAGCGGAAGTTCGTCGTCCATGAACTGCCCGCCCTCGCCGCCTCGGATCCGAGCCCCGCCCTGATCGTGCAGGCCTATGTGTTCGCCGCCGACGGGTACGCGGTGCGCATCCGGGTCCAGGGTCCGGCCCCCACAGATCCGCACCGCACTCCCGGCGAACTGGTGGAGGCGCTGGGCGACGAGTCGATCGGCACCATGACCGCCAAGGGCCCCGCGGCCGGCGGCACCCGCTACGAGGCCGAGCGCGAACTCGATCCGATGGTCGCGGGACAGATCGTGCGCCGGGCCGATCATGTGGTCGCCAAGATCCGCTACTCGGTCTGGCTGGGCGAGGACGGCTGGGTACTCGACCGGTTCCTAGGCGCCAACGCCCCGCTGGTGCTGGCCGAAGTCGAACGCGGCGGGCCCGTGGTCGACCTGGCGATCCCCGAGTTCTGCGCCACCGAGGTGTCCGAGGACGACCGGTTCCGCAACGAGTACCTGGCACACCATCCGTTCAGCGCCTGGGCGGACGCCTACCGGAGCCAGCTCACCCGGCAGGGACCGAGCTTTGTCGACACGCTGGGCCACAACCGATTCGAAGGGACCTGATATGCGGCTGGCCGGCCTTCTCGTTCCCGCGCTGATCGGCTCGGCCATCGCGCTGACCGGCTGCACCCGGGAGACTTCGGGTACGGCGATGGCGCCCCCAGGTGTCACCGCGCTGCCCCAATCCGACGAGGACCAGATCACCGACCTGGTCGAGCGCTTCGCGCAGGCCTGGAACGACCGCCGGTTCGACGAACTGCGCGACCTCATGTGCACGGAGATGCGCGGTCAGAGCGAGTTCGACGAGGACGCGTTGCAGGAGGCGCGCAGCGGGTCCGGCCGGCTGGACCTTGCCATCACCGAACTGGCGATCACCGGCGACACAGCCGAGGCCGTCATCGAGAACGACGGCGACGATCCCGATGACATCGCGTTCCTCCGTGAGGACGACGCATGGAAGTGGTGCGAGTTCTGAGCGTCGCTCACGCCGCCGAAATGCGGGCCCGCACCTCGAACTCCAGATCGATCGCCTCCGCCACGTAGACGTCTTGTGACATCTGGTTCCCGCACATGGTGACCTCGCCGCGCGGGCTGATGTAGGTCAGGTTCGCCGCGGCTGCGGTCATGGCCGCGATATCGAGCGATCCGGCCCGCGACGCCAGCGCGACGAACAGTGTCAGCGCCTCATAGCAGGACTCGCCGATACTGTTCAGCGCGGGCGCGGCCGGCCCGTACCGGCGGTAGTAGTGCGCCGCGAAGTCCATCGACGCGGTGGTGTTGAGGGCCTCGAAATAGCCTGCGGCGGCGAATAATCCGTGGTTGCTGTCGCTACCGCTGGCCATCAGCATGTTCTCCTCGACATGCGGGCTGAGCCTGGGCACCGTGCCGTCGAGTCCGGTCGCGGCGAACTGTCGATTGAATGCGACGCCGTCACCGCCCACCAGCAGTAACAACACACCGGTGGCCGAGGTGAGTTCGACATCGCGGATCGCCGCCGAGAAATCCTGGGTGCCCAGCGGGACGTAGATCTCCGCGACCAACGGCACACCGTTGCCCCTGGCGTGCGAGGCCGCCGCCGCTCCGGTCTGTCGCGGCCAGATGTAGTCGTTGCCGATCACGATCCAGCGGTCGATGCCGTACTCGGCCTTCATCCAGTCCATCGCGGGCAGCAGCTGCCGCGACGGGGTCTCCCCCGTCAGGAACAGGCCGGGGGTGCGTTCACCGCCCTCGTACAGGGGGCCGTACACATAGGGCACCCGCCCGGCGGTGACCCTGGCGATCGCCTTGCGCACCGGAGAGATGTGCCAGCCGGTGACCGCGTCGATCGCGCCGTGGTCGATCATCCGGGCGATATCGGCGGCGACGGCGGCCGGGGCGCGACTGCCGTCGACGGGCACCAGGCGGACCTGGCGGCCGAACAGTCCGCTGGTGTCGTTGAGATCGCTGATGGCCAGTTCGGCGCACGCCTGGCAGGAGGGCCCGTAGATACCGGCCGACCCGCTGCGCGGAATCACCAGGGCGACGTTGACCGTGGGGGCATCGGATCGGCTCAGCTTCACCGTTGTGTCTCCGTCCACCCGTTGTCCTGGCGTGTCTGGCTATCGTGACGGATCCCGGTTACCTGCGCATTGCGCAACTGTTCGTATCCGGAAAAGTCGCGCCGTGCTCGCGTTCGGCGGTCCTAGAGCGACAGATCGCCGACGCGGGCCAGCGTCTGCAGAAAGTGCATGGCGGCGTCCTCGCCGAGCTCCTCGACGAGCGCACCCTTGACGACGGACTCCTGTTTGGTCAGCCGCCGCACCTTGGTCTTCCCTCTGGCCGAGAGGTAGATGAGCACCCGGCGCCGATCGGTCGCATCGACCCGGCGCAGGACGAACCCGCCGTCGACGAGCTTGTCCACGATCCGCGTCAGCGTGGGCGGTGGGATCGCCATCGTGGTCGCCATATCGCTCATCGTGAAACCATCGCCGCTGCGCAACGCGCCCAGCACCCGCCAGCCTTCGATACTGCTCACGTCCGCATCCAGCAGACCGCGCAACAACGCATCGGTCCAGCTGCGTTCGGCTCGAAAGAACACTTCCGCAACACTTTCGATGCTGGTGGAGATCGGCACGACGCTCCCGGGGGCTTCGGTGGCAATTGATTTCATCATGAACTATTGCAGATAGAGGGTATCTCAACCGGTGCTGTGCCGCAGCCCTAGACGGGCTGCGGCGCTTCACTATTGCGTGCGCCGGCCATCCGCTCGATCACCGCGGCCCCGTACTCGGAGGCCACCCCGAAACAGGCGCCGACCAGTGCCGTCACCCCGGCGACCAACGCCGGATGGGACAGGCCGACCGACGTGATCCCGTTGCCGGTCGCCGCGATGGTGCCGACCGTCATGGCGAATCCGAACACGATGGCCGGTGTCGCCGATACCCAGCGCAGGCGCGAAACCTGCACCATGGCAAAGCTTCCGACGCCGACCGCGATGGACAGCCACACCGCACCCGTCGTCCCGCTGACCGCCAGCAGCGTCACCGTGGCGATCACGATGCCGGTCCAGTTACAGGCCACCGACTTGACCAGCCCGGACGGGCCGGATCCGACGAAGAAGAAGGACGCCCAGGCCAGGAACAGCACCCACACGGGCAGGTTCCACACCGTCGCCGTCATCAACGTCGACAGCATCCCGAACACGCCGACGCTGATCGACAGCGCCGTGGCTTTCGACATGGTCACGCTGTCTCCCGTTCAGTGGCCGTGGTGGTGGTCATGGCCGTGATCATGGTCGTGATCATGGTCATCGTGCGACAGCCGCTGCGCCTCCAGCACCGTCCGCTGCTCGAATGCCTGCGCGTCGAAGAAGTCCTTCTCCGCGGCGAGACGACAGAAGGCCTCCCCGAACTGCCGGTAATACACTGCGGGATCGCATGTTTCATCGATTCCCGAATCGTCGATGGCCGCGATCAGGTGGGCCTTGAACTCATCCCATTCGAACGCACCCGCCCTGCAGAGATGCACCACCAGCCCGAAAAGCCGCCCCTGCCAAGGCGCATCGAACACCAGCTCGCCGTTGGACCGCGGCAGTGCCGCGACACCCTCGGGGTCGTCGAACCCGGCCAGGTCGATCACCGGCGCGCTCATCACGCGGCTCCCGCAGCCGTCACGAGCGCTGTCCCCACCATCGAGTCCCGGCTGATCAGCGGGATCAGTTCGTCGACGGTCAGATCTTCGGTGCCAGCGGGGCGTTGCGGGATCACCAGGTACCGGATCTCGGCACTGCTGTCCCATACGTCGATCGCCACCCCGTCCGGCAGGGTCACCCCGAATTCGGCGAGCACGCTGCGCGGCTCTTTCACCACCCGGGCCCGGTACTGCGGATACTTGAACCACGCCGGCGGGATGCCCAGCAGGGTCCACGGATAGCACGAGCACAGCGTGCACACGACGACATTGTGTCGCTCCGCGGTGTTCTCCACCGCCACCATGTGTTCGGTCTGCAAGCCGGTGAAGCCCATATCCGCGATCGCCGCGGTGGCATCGTCGAGCAGCCATTGCCGGTACGCCGGGTCGGTCCAGGCCCGGGCCACCACCCTGGCCCCGTTGACCGGGCCCATATCGTTCTCGAACGACGCCACCACGGCGTCGACGGCCTCATGCTCGGCCAAGCCCTTCTCGACCATCAACGATTCCAGCGCGTTGACCCGCGCCTCGACGTCGGACAGTGAAAGCCAATCCATTTCAGTGTTCTCCTTGGTTCAGGCCGGCTCGAGGTAGGTCTCGAACAGGTCGGCGTACAGATCGAATTCCTCGGCGGCTTCGGCACCCCACAACTCCGTGGAGGTGAAACGCACCATGTAGAGCTGGTTGGCCTCGTCGACCTGCCGGTGCGCACTCGCCGCGGGGTCGTGGAACGCGCCGTACTGCTTGACGACGACCCCCTTGGCCTTGGGCAGGTAGCCCGGCAACCGGTTGTGCGTGGCCTCGCGCAGGTTGCGGACCATCACCTCGGCGCCCACCTCGTAGGCCGGCGGCGCCTCCGCGGGTACATCGTGCGGCGTACCCTTCCACAACACGTCGATCATCTGTTCGGCGAATGGCGACAACGTGTCCGGCTTCTGCGGGTGCGGCGTCATCGACGGTGCGCCGAGCTCACGCATCCGGTCGTCGACCTCCTCGTGGGAGATGTAGCCCTTGTCGTTGAGCAGCTTCTCCACGGAGAACAGCCAGTGCGCGTAGTACGTCGAATCCAGGTAGTCGCTCCATTTCATGAGCTCGATACCGTGCCGTTGCTCGTCGAGGTTGAACGCACCCTTGGCGATCGCCATCGCGGTGATGGCATGCATCCGGCCCTCGAACGGGTAACGCCAGTCCGGGATGCCGGGTTTGAGGAACTCCGGATCGACGGGGCCGAGGCCCTCGCGACCACCGAGGTCATGTGGACCGTGCATATCGGCACATCTCCCATCATTAGTTCTCGTTCTTAATACTTCCATCTGGAACTATGCTCGCCATCTCCGCAGGTAAGCAAACCGTAAACCCGATGCGTAACAGAGCATTTACAAGAGCCCGCTTCTCGTTACCTGGAGATTTCCCTCCGTTGATGTCGTGTTGCACCGGTTGACCGGCGGCACCACATAGGCGTAACTAGTTCATACGCAATATTTGCGTTTTGGAAGTAATTACACAGAACCAGGAGTACTTCAGATGTCCTCAGACACACCACGGTCCGCAATCGAGCAGGCACCCGCCATCGCCCTACCCGATGCCACCACGGCCGCAACGGCGCTCTGGCTGACCGCCACGACGGCGCTCGCACTGATCGCGTTCTACTTCGTCGGGTTCGACCAGGGTGCGGTCTCGGTGTTCGGCGCCGACACCCACGTCCACGAATTCCTCCACGACGCCCGGCACGTCCTGGGCTTCCCCTGCCACTGAGCGCACGGACATGAACAAGATCGTCGGCTGCGGGCTGGCTTCCGGACTCATCGCAGGTCTTGTCACCTTCGCTTACACGAGGTGGCAGATCGCTCCACTGGTCGAGCAGGCCGTCGGATTCGAGGAGGCGCGTTCGCACGCCGAACAGACACTGACCGGTGAGCACGCACACGAGCACGAGGTGTTCACCAGGGTGGTCCAGGAGAACGTCGGAGCGGGCACGGGCATCGTGGCGTACGGACTGATCGTCGGCGCGCTGTTCGCGGTCGCCTTCTGGATGCTGACCGCCTTCCTGGCCCGGCGCCGGATCGCCGCCGATCCGCGCTGGGTGTCGACGACGCTGGCCGCCGCCGGTTTCGTCGCCGTCACACTCGTCCCGTTCATGGTCTTCCCCGCCAATCCCCCCGGCGTCGGTCACGAGGACTCCGCGGGCGCGCGCACGGCCGGCTATCTGGCAGCCCTGGTGGCGTCGGTGCTGCTGGCCGCGGTGGCGACCGTCGTCGCGGCCAGGCTGATACCGCGGATCGGGCGCTGGTCCTCGGTCATGCTGGCCGGGTGGGGTTATGTGCTGGCGGTCTGCCTGATCACCGCGGCACTGCCGCGGTTCGACGAGGTCCCGACGCCGCTGGTCGACACCTCCGGGGCGGTGGTGTTCCCGGGTTTCCCCGCGCCGCTGCTCGCCGACTTCCGCGCCGACTCGCTCACCGCGGCGGCACTCATGTGGGTGGTGCTCGGCACCGCTTTCTCGATGCTGCTGCATCGCACGTCCGACAGAAAGGTTGCATATGCAGATCGTTGAGTTCACGCCGACCCGAGACCAGTACGTGTGGACATTCGGCGGTGCCGAACCAGCGCTGGAGGTGGCACCGGGCACGGTGCTGCGGCTGTGGACCGAGGATGCCTTCGCGGGCCGGGTCACCTCACGCGAGGACAAACCCAGCCAGGTGCTCAATCCCAAGGAACTCAATCCGCAGACCGGCCCCTTCTATGTGACCGGGGCCGAACCGGGTGACACGCTCGCGCTGCACTTCGTGTCGATCGAACCGGCCAGGGATTGGGCGGCGTCCACCACGATCCCGTTGTTCGGCGCGCTCACCGGTACCGACCGGACCGCCACGCTGCAGGCGCCGCTGCCCGAACTGACCTGGATCTACCAGGTGGACGCGGCTCGGGGCACCGCCACGTTCGTCGCACACGAGAGCGATTTCACCGTCGACCTGCCGCTGGCCCCGATGCTCGGCACGGTGGGTGTGGCGCCCGCGCTGCGCGAGGTGCGCACCACGCTGGTGCCCGACTATTTCGGCGGGAACATGGACACCCCCGAGCTGCGTGCCGGGACCACCGTCTACCTCGGCGTCAATGTCGAGGGTGCGCTGTTCTCGGTTGGTGACGGGCACTACCGCCAGGGCGAGGGCGAGACCTGCGGAACCGCGCTCGAGGGTGCCATGCACGTGACGCTCATCGTCGAGCTGATCAAGGGCGGCGCGCCCGCCTGGCCGCGTTTCGAACACGACGACGCCCTGCTGACCGTGGGTTCGGCGCGACCGCTCGAGGACGCTTGGCGGTGCAGTCAGGTGGAGATGGTGCGCTGGCTGGCGGACCTGCACGGCATCGGCGAGATCGACGCGTATCAGCTGTGCAGCCAGCTGTGCCTGTCACCGCTGGCCAACGTCGTCGATGTCAACTACAGCGCGGTCACCAAGATCCCGACAGGTCTGTTGCCGGCCGTGAGCCCCTACGGCGGTATGCACCGGCGGCTACGTGCAGCGGCGGCGACACTGCCGGATCGGTCCGGGTAGTCCGGTGGATCAGCGCTCGAGGTGCGCGAGGTGCGACCTCAGATCGAACCTCGGTCTGTCGTCGGTCACCATCGAGAACAGCGTGCGCTGCAGATACTTGTAGGCACCCGTGGCGAGCGCCGGTGGGGTGTCGATGACCAACCTGAGCCTGTTCGCCTCGGGCACCGGAGACCCGGTGGGAGGCCGCAAGGGTATGCCGTAGGTCTGTTGCATCGTCGGCGACAGCGTTCTGGCCCACCCGCTCAGCGTGCCGCCGGAGTGATTCTCGCCGGTGTCCACGTGGTGCACCGCGCCCCGGAACGGCAGTGGGGCAAGGGGATAGCCATGTCGCCTCGCCCACTGCACCACCCGCATATGGGACCCGATGATCGTCGCCAGCCGGTCACCGAAGGCATCGAGAACCTGCGCTTGACTGAAGGCGACCGACGCATCGGCCGGCACGCCATACGCGGCGAAGGGCAGGATGTAGGACGAGCCGCATTGGAGATGGAACGCGCGCAGACTGCGGTATACGTTGCGCGCGCGGGAATAGCGCCAGCCGCGCGAGATGTACCACCCGGGCGCGCCGGCATGCGCGGAGGTGAACGCCACGAGATCGCGATGAACGAAATCATCGGCGTCGATGATCATCACGTAATCGGGCGTGAGGTCACGGGCGGCGATCAGCCCGATCCCGAGTTTGGTGCCCTTGTCCCACACGACGTCGAGGTACGACGTCGGCGCGCCGGGCGCGACCGGCGGGGGAAAATCCACGACGACCGACGTGACGCGGTCGGGCAGCGGAAAAGACAACGACACATTGCTGACGACGATGACGGCATAGTCATCCGACGTCTGCAGCGCAATGGAGTCCAAGGTGTCCTTGAGAAGACGCTCGTTCTGCGCGTAGTCCCGCGCGGTGTCCGGATGACGCAGCGACGTAATGAAAGCCAACAACGCAAACCCCCCATCGCCCCAAGTCGACGCCCCGGGTCGGACCCTACAAGACGAATCTGGGGACGGCGACCCCGGGTTTTGTGGACAGGGCACGAAAACCGGTGCGCCGGAGTTTATCGAACGACCACGCGTGATCGGCCGAAAACGGACCCACCACGTCAGTGCGGGTAGTCCCAGAACTGCAACCAGGTGATACTCGCGAACACCACCAACGTGACGGCGTAGACAGCGAATATCACCGCGGTTCCGCGCACGGTGACCGTCCCGCTCCGCCCTTCCACGGGGTCCAGCCAGCGCCGCATCCGCGCGACCGCGAACGGCATCAGCACCCACTGCAGCAGGGACACACTGGCCACCTGGCTGAGCCACATCGCCAGCCAGGGCTCCGCACCGATCCGGTCCAGCACCGGGCCCACGAACCGGGCCAGCAGCATCACCGTCGGGTAGAGCACCATCAGCACGAGCATCGCCGTCTTCCAGCTCGGCGTCATCTCGGTCTCACCGTTCTCGAACCGGACCGTGGTACCCAACGGGGTGGTGTGCGAGAAGGTGGAGAAGTCGTCGTCCAGCGCCGACCGCAACGACGGCAGCGCGTCCAGGCGCTGTGGTGATTTGAGCCAGCCCGACAGCAGCCTCTCGGTGCGGAACCGGATCAGCGTCATCCACTGCTCCCCCGCGCCGGCCGGGAACACCACGGTGCCCTCATAGCCGGAGAACCGTGAGCTCGCCTCCGTCAGATCGCTCTGCGCCGTGATGAAGTCGGTCTCGCGGCCCGCGGACACGCGGTGCCGGAACACCGCGATGCCCGGCGGGGTGAGCTGTCCTTCCACCACCACCAGATCGGAGGAGGCCTGGTGCACGCCGCGCAACCGCCCGGCGCGCAGCAGCTCCGCGCGCTGCACACCGTCCAGCCAGGCATGCAACTGGCCCTCGCCGGCGAAGGTCGCCGAGATCGCCGGTTCCAGGCGCGGGTCGTCGTACACCGACACCACCGCATCGACGAATCCGGGTGCGGTGCGCGCCGCGGCGAGCAGCTCACCGGCCCAGGTATCGAAGGCCGGCCGGTCGACGGGACGGTGGAAGATGGTGACAGCGATGGCACTCATGACATCCCCCCTACGCCGGATTCAACTTCCGGCCCTGCACGTAAACCTGCGCGATCGACGATTCTCGAAGACCCATCAGCAACGCGAAAAGTGTTTGTTCGCAAGCCAAATCGGGATCCGCCGAGCGCACCCCGTAGGTCAGCGTCGCATCCAGCGTCGGGGTCCGGGCCGGGTCGACGACCACGAAGTCGGCCTCCTTGCCGATATCGAAATTGCCGAACCGGCTTTCCATGTCCAGTGCCCTGGCCCCGCCGAGGGTGCCCAGGAACAGCATCTCGGCCGGGTGCAGTGACGTTCCTGCGATGCCGTCCTCCGAGATGTGCACCTTGAATGCATCGCCCAGCACGCGGGGGATCAGCCATTCGTCGCCGCCGCCGAAATCCGTTCCGGCCGACAGGTTCACCCCTGCCGCCACGGTACGTCGCCAGGGCATGGTGCCCGACCCGAGGAACAGCTGCGATACCGGGCAGTGCGAGATGGACGTGCCGGTCTCGGCCATCCGGGCCAGTTCCTCGTCGGTGCAGTGCACGCTGTGCGCCAAGATGGTCCGCCGGCCCAACAGGCTCGTTCCGCCCACCGCGGACCCCGGCAGGAACTTGCCGTCATAGGTGTCCAGATACGAATTCACCTGGTAGGTCGACTTCGTCACGTCGATCTCCCCGGTACCCGGGCGGTTGTTCTCGTTGAGGTGAGTGTGCACATACACACCCCTGTCGCGGACCGAATCATAGAGGTCGCCAAGGTTTTTCAAGGTCTCGGTGGTGACCGACAGGGAGAACCGCGGCACCACGGCGACATGCAGCATGGCCGTGTCCACATCACCGGTGTCGGCGGCATGCCACGTGTCGATCTCCTCCCGGGTGAGCCGGATGGCGTCGGCCTCCGACGTCAGCAGTGGGCCCGCCGATTCCGGGCCGACGGTCTGGATACCGCGACCACTGACGATCCGCAGCCCGCGCCGTCGCGTCTCGGCGAACAGCGCGTCCTGTGCCTGCGGGAACGCCGAGCCGAACACCATGGCCGCCGTCGTACCCGCGGCGATCCGCCGATCGCAGAACTCGACGGCGGCCCGGGTGGCGAAGTCGGGATCGGCGAACCGCGACTCCGACGGGAAGATGCACTGGGTGAGCCATTCCAGTAGCTGCCCGCCGCCGTAGGAGTCTCCGGCGTAGGTCTGCGGGAAGTGGATGTGGGTGTCCACGAAGCCGGGCAGCAGGTACCCGTGCCGGTGATCGTGCACCACCGACGCCGCGTACTCGGACGGGATATCGGTTCGGCTGCCGCAGAATGCGATCCGGCCGCGGCCGTCGAGTACCAGCGCACCGTCGGGGATCGACTTCAGGGCACCGGGCGCGTCGGTGATCGCGGGGCTGCCCGAGACGTGGAAGATGTGTCCGAAGTGGATTTGACTCACGGTGTCTAGGGGACCACGGCCAACGGTGGATCGCCGGGCAAGTGGGTAAAACCCGTGCCCGGGGGCCCGGCAGGCTTTAGTGTCAGCGACACGCCAGGGGGCACTCGACCGAAGGAGCCCGGCTTGGATCTCAACACCGTCACCGAGGTCATCCGGCGACCCACCGAACCTCCCGGCGCGCTGTGGCGTCCCGGTGACGCATGGCTGGCCGGCGGCACGTGGCTGTTCTCCGATCCGCAACCGAAGCTGCGCCGGCTCATCGATCTGGCCCCGTTGGGCTGGAGCGAACTCGACGTGTCGCAGGCTGGGCTGCACATCGGCGCCATGTGCACCATCGGCGACCTGTACGCGCTCGCCCCACCCGCGCAGTGGCCGGCAGCCCGGCTGATCCCGATCAGTTGCGAGGCCTTTCTGTCCTCGTTCAAGGTCTGGAACGCGGCCACCGTCGGCGGCAACATCTGCATGTCCCTGCCCGCGGGTCCGATGATCACGCTCACGGTGGCGCTGGAGGCCGAGTATCTGCTCCAATCCGCCGACGGGACCGCACGCCGATTTCCCGCAGCCGATTTCGTGACGGGCAACAATCGCAACGTGCTGGCCCCCGGCGAACTGCTGCGCGGTATCGACATTCCCGACCGCGCGCTGCGCAAGCGGGTCGCCCATCGCCGTTTCACGCTCACCAAACTGGGCCGCTCCACCGTGTTCCTGATCGGCACCAAAGGCCGTGACGGCGCGACCCTGATCACCGTCACCGCGGGCACCACCCACCCGGTTCGGCTGGCCTTCGCCGGCGACCCCGACCCGGCGGCGCTGCGGGACCGTATCGACGAACTCGCCGAGGATGTCTGGTTCGACGACGCGAACGGCGCCCCCGACCACCGGCGGCACCTGACCAAGCACTTCGCCGCCGAGATCGCCCAGGAGCTGCGCGAATGACCTACACCGTCAACGGCCGATCGTCCGACGCCGCACCGCAACCCGGTCAGTGCCTGCGCACCTTCGTGCGTTCGCTCGGCTGGCACGGGGTGAAGAAGGGTTGCGATGCCGGTGACTGCGGCGCCTGCACGGTGTGGCTGGACGGCAAGCCGGTGCACAGTTGTATCACCCCGGCGTTCCGGGCCGACGGCCGTGAGGTCACCACCATCGAAGGGCTGGGCACCCCGGACGATCTGCACCCGATGCAGCGCCGGTTCCTCGACGCCCCGGGATTTCAGTGCGGGTTCTGCACCGCCGGGATGATCATGACCTCGGCCGCACTCACCGAGGAGCAGAAGCAGGACCTGCCCCGGGCGCTGAAGGGTAACCTGTGCCGCTGCACCGGTTACCGGGCCGTCGAAGACGCGGTGCACGGCCGGGTGGGAATCGAGGAGGCCGCACCCGGTGATGCGGTGGGAGCCAGCGTGGGCGCCCCCGCGGGCCGGGACGTGGTGACGGGACGGGCCGAGTTCACCATGGACACCGCCATCGACGGACTGCTGCACCTGAAGGTGCTGCACTCGCCACACGCGCACGCCCGCATCGTGTCCATCGACACCACCGCCGCGCTGGCGATACCGGGGGTGCACCGCGTCTACACCTGGAAAGACGTGCCGCGCAAACGGTTCACCACCGCCATCCACACCGATCATCTGGTCGACCCCGACGACACCTACATCCTGGACAACGTGATGCGGTTCGTCGGGCAGCGGGTGGTCGCGGTGCTGGCGGAGTCCGTCGCCGCCGCCGAGGAGGGCTGCCGCCGGGTGGCCGTCGAATACGAGGTGCTGCCCGCGGTGTTCGACCCGGAGCAGGCGATGGCGGACGGGGCGCCGCAGCTGCACGGCTCCGACGACCCGTTCGTGCGCGACCCGGAGCGTAACGTCCTGCTCGAGCTGCACGGCCAGATCGGCGATGTGGACACCGGTTTCGCCGAGGCCGACGTGATCCACGAGGCCACCTACTTCTCCCCGCGGGTGGCGCATGCGCACCTGGAGACACACGGGTCCATCGCCTGGATCGAGCGCAGCGACGGGGGAGGCGTCAGGGGCGAGCGAAGCGACGGGAAGAACATCAAGCTCGTGGTGCGCACCGCCTCCCAGTCGCCGTCGATCGCGAAGGTGAAACTGTCACACCTGTTCGACCTGCGCCCCGACCAAGTACGGGTGTTCTGCATGAGGGTCGGCGGTGGCTTCGGCGGCAAGCAGGAAGTGATCTCCGAGGATCTGGCCGCGCTGGCCGCGCTCGACACCGGCCGGCCGGTGAGTTTCGAATACACCCGTGAGGAGGAGTTCACCACCGCCTCCCCCCGGCATCCGATGAAGGTGACGGTGAAACTCGGCGCGAAGGCCGACGGCACCCTGACCGCATTCCAGTTCCGCAACGTGTCCAATACCGGCGCCTACGGCAACCACGGCGGGGAGACGTTGTTCGCCGCGGCCGCCGCGATCGCGTTGTACCGTTGCGCCAACAAGAAATTCGATGCCTACTCGGTGTACACCAACACGGTGCCCAGCGGTGCCCTGCGCGGCTACGGTATGACACAGCCGGCGTTCGCCGTCGAATCCGCCATCCACGAACTGGCCGTGAAGCTGCGCATCGACCCACTGGAGCTGCGCCGCCGCAACATCGTGCGGCCGGGGGATGCGTTGCTGGCCCTGGACGACCATCCCGACGACGTCGAATTCACCGAGGACGGCATCGCCGCGTGCATCGACCTGGTGGACGCGGCGCTGGCCCGCAACGCGAACGGTCCGCCGCTGGGCCCGGACTGGTTGGTCGGGGTCGGCACCGCGACATCGCTGCACGAGACCGCCCCGCCCACCGAGCACATCTCGGAGGCCTGGGCCACCTTGGGTGAGGACGCCAGCTACCAGATCGCGGTCGGCACCGTCGAATTCGGTGAGGGCACCTCCACCGCGCACGTGCAGATCGCCGCCACCCGGCTGGGCACCACACCGTCGCGCATCCACCTGGTGCAGTCCGACACGGACCGGACCGGCTTCGACACCGGGGCGTTCGCCAGCGCCGGGCTCTTCGTCGCCGGTAACGCGGTGGACCGGGCCGCCCTCGCCCTCCGGGACCGGCTGCGGGGTTTCGCCGCATCGCACACCGGAGTGCCGGTCGCCGACTGTGTCCTACTCGACGACGGGGTGGACTGCGCAGGTACCCGGCTGCTCCTGACCGAGATTCTGGCGGCCGGCCGCGAGCGCGGTATCCGGTTCACCGAGGCCCGCAAGGCGTACGGGTCGCCGCGCAGCGTCACGTCCAACACCCACGGGTTCCGCATCGCGGTGCACCGGGTCACCGGGGAGGTCCGCATCCTGTACAGCGTGCAGGCCACCGACGCCGGGGTGGTGATCAATCCGGCTCAGGTCCGTGGACAGGTGGAAGGCGGTGTGGCGCAGGGTATCGGCTTCGTGCTGACGGAGAACCACCATGTCGATGCCGACGGTGTGATGACCAATCCGAACCTGCGCAACTACCGCATTCCCACCTATGCCGACGCGCCGCGCACCGAGGTGCTGCTGGTCCCCTCCACAGATTCCGTCGGACCGATGCGGTCCAAGGGGATGGCCGAATGCTGTATCAACCCGGTGGCGCCGGCGCTGGCCAATGCCCTGTACGACGCGACCGGGGTACGGTTTCGCGAGCTGCCGTTGACTCCCGAGCGAATCTTCCGGCGGCTCAACGAACTCGTCCCGGTCCCCTGAGCCATGGATGCGAAGAGGAACACCGACGTGGCGGCCACCGTCATCATCGGCCAGCGGGTCCGCGCCGGCCGAGAGCGTGAATTCGAAGCGTGGCAACTGGATCTGAACCGGGCGGCCTCGGAGTACCCCGGCTTCCTGGCCGCCGAGGTCAGTCCGCCCACCGCGGTGCAACCCGACTGGGTGGTGGTGTACCGGTTCGATTCGGTGGCCCACGTGCAGGCCTGGATCAACAGCGCCACCCGGCAGGACCGCCTCGCCGCGGGTGCGGACTATCTCGACGGCCCCGGCACGCAGCAGGTCATCGGCGGCGGCGCCCGCCCGACCGACCCGCTGGTGACGGTGGTGGTCAGTCACCGGGTGAGCCCGGAGCACGTCGAGGATTTCCTGGCCTGGCAGCAGCGGCTTCGGTTGGCGGAGAGCAAATTCCGCGGGTTCCGCGGTGCCGAACTGTTCCGCCCGGTCGCCGGGGTGCAGGATGAGTGGACAGCGCTGTACCGCTACGAGAACGCCGACGATCTGGATGCCTGGCTGATCTCCCCCGAACGCCGTGCACTCCTCGCCGAGGGCGAGCGGTTCTCCGACTTCCACGCCCGCACCATCGACAACTCATTCGGCAGCTGGTTCGCCTTCGACGAGCACGGCGCACCCGCGACGCCGCCCTCGGACGTCAAGACCTCCCTGGCCGTATGGGTCGGCCTCTACCCCACGGTGGTACTGCTGTCACTGGCGCTGTCGCCGTTGAAGATGCCGTTGTGGTTGGGCATGCTGGTCGGAAATCTGTTGTCGAGCTTCGCCATGAGCTTCATCACCATGCCCTGTTACGTCAACCCGCTGCTGAAACACTGGCTGCGTCCACCACCGGATGTGCCTGTGGCCAAGACGAACTGGCGGGGAATCGGCACCGTGGCCGCGGTCATGGCAGCCACCACCGCGGCGGTATATCTGGGCACCAGGGTGTTCTGGCACCTGCCCTAGCGACCGCCCAGCGGCACCACACCCGCCACGCCCGCGATCGGCGGTAACAAGGTGATCAGCTTGGGCGTCAAGGATTTCGCGTCGGGCGCGGACCGCGCGAGCCCGTACTTGCGTACCTCGCCGTTGCCGCCGGCCACCAGCAGGTCGGCGCCGTAGACGGTGCTGCTGGTGGCGACGGTGGCACCCCCTGCCGGAAAGGGTGCGAATGACGAGATCTGCTGGTACTTGACGTCTTCCTCGTGATGGTTGGGATTGTCCAGGTATATCGCCGGCTGACCGTCGAGCAGCGACCCGCTGGACCACACCACCACCGTGCCCGAACCGCCGAGCTGGCTGGTGATGATGCTCTTCGAGCCGCCCTGCGCCCCCGCCACCCAGCCCGTGGACAGCGCGACACCGTCGCGATAGTTCTCGTCGTATGCCAGGAACTGCGATGTCATCCGGGGATCACTCGGCTTGCCCGAATGCTGTTGTGGTGTGGTGCCGTTGGCCTGCGACCTTGCTGTCGGGGTGTATAGGTCCCATCGGAACGTCTTGACGAGCGGCGGCTCACCGGGGCCTGGCGCCGTCACCAGGGACTCCCGGCCCGATCCAAGTTCGACCATGCCGGTGGCCAGGGTGACACCGGCCTGGGAGCCGGGATAGGGCGTGAAGGCGGAGAACACCTCCGGGGCTTTACCGATGTCGGGCAATCTGGATGAGAACACCTTGATCTGCGACTCCATCCCCGGACCCGATCCGACGATGATGTTGTCCGCCAGCGCGTTTCCGTCGATATCGGTGGCCGCCACGGACACCCCGCCGGTGAAGTCCGCATCGAAGGGCGCGAACCGGGCGAGCTCGGTCTTGAACAGTCCGTCCCGAGTGTTGTTGCCGTCGTACGCGACCACCTCGGGCGCCACGCCCTTCCCGGTGCCGGCCACCAGATCCAGGATGCCGTCGCCGTTCACATCGGCCATCGCCACCGACGGGGTGCCCTCGAAATCGGGGAACGGATAGACGGTCTGCAACACCTTGTCGCCGGCCCCATTCTCGCCGCCATCCCGGACCTGTATCGAGGCCGGTTTACCGTTGCCGCCGGGCACGGCGACGGCATACGACGACACCTCGGGGATGACGTTGATGGTGGCCATCAATCCGTTGTCCTCGTGGTTGAGCCGGTGGCAGTGGATGACGTAGGTGCCCACGAACTCCAGGAACTCCTGCCGCAGGGTCAGCGTGGCCGGTGTGCTCACGACGTGCATGTCGTTGAACACCGGTGCGGGCACATTGACGTTGTCCAGTCCCCACGGCTGCACACCGGTCTTCCCCCGGTTGGGGTCGTCGATTGCCATCACCTGAAAGTCGTTGACGTGGATGTGCATCGGATGCGCATCGTTGTTGAAGTTGGTGATCTTCCACTCCTCCACCGAGTTCAGTCTCGGCTGGATCAGCGGGACGTTCGGGAACCCGGCCGGTTCGAACATGTAGATGACGGCCTTGGGATCGTTGTTGCTGGCCTTGTCGCCACCGATGGTGTCGGTGATCGTCATCGCCCGGTTGACCGCGGGCGTCATCACCGAGGTGTCCACGAATGACGTGTAGGCGTCCAGGTTCTGGCCTGGTGCGAAGACCGTGGTCTGGCCCGGCCCGCTGGGGTCCGGGGTGGCGCGGATCAGGGTTTGGGTGGGGAACACGAAGAATCCGTCGGCGAAGCTCATGTACTTCGGATCCACGGTGAGCGTGCCGAGTACCGCCGGGGTGTTCTCGGTGCCGTTGTTGGTGTACACCACACCGGGAAGTACCAGCGGCTTGGCCTCCGGGTTCGGTGGGAACTCCAGGACGAGGTCGCCTTCCTTGGGCATCGTGACCGCGATGGCGTACCGAGAACCCGGCGGGACGCTCAGCGTGGTGCCGTCGCCGTAGACGGGCCGCTGTACTTGGGTGTAGGGATTGCCGTCCTGCCCGACGATGGTGAACTTCGGATGGTTTCCGGTCGCGGTCTCGGTCAACCGGACGGTCATGTAGCCGATATCGCTGATATTGGCCACCGCCCAGATCTCGGTCTGGCCCGGTTTGATCTTCAGCTCCGGCTGGAACTGGCCGTTCACGGTGAACTGCACGTCGCGTTCGTTCTCCGGGAGCCGGTCGTTCTCGGGGATCTTCACCGTCGGGCTGTCGAAGCTCATCAGGTTCTGCGGGATGAACTGCGTCTGGCCGCGGTTGTTGTGCGGCGACAGCGGTCCGGCCCACCACGGGGTGAGGTATTGGGCGCCCATGCTGGTGTCGGCGATGTTCACCGGCGCCAGGCTGGGCCGGTAGGTGCCGTCGGCCAGTTGGTTGCCCTGCGGCGGCGTGAGCGTGCTGACGAACTGCGGCCAGCTGTAGTTGTTCAGCTGGTGGCCCTTGCCCTTGCGGTCGAACACATAGTTGTACTGAAACGCCATGTCGCGCACGGGAATGTTGTTCTGGGTGACCAGCGGGAGATTGCCGTCCGGACGGCCGATCTCCAGCAGACCGGCCAGCCCGAGGTAGGTCTGCTGGGTGGTCATGGTGTGACGGTGGCTGTGGTACCAGTACAGCCCGTTGGGCATGTTCTTCGGGACGTCGTAGGTGTAGGTGTTGCCCATCCCCGCGGGGATGCTCAACAGCACGTTGTCGGCATTGCCGGACGGGCTGACGTGCAGGCCGTGGGTGTGCAGATTGAGTGGCGCCTCGGTGAGCGTCGGCGGGTAGATGGGCACCTCACCGCCCTTGGGGGTGAACGCCGGATCGTAGAAGTCCTTGATCGTCAGACCCGCCAGATCGTTGTCGTAGTGCACGACCAGCTTCTCGCCGGGGTCCACGCGCAGGGTGGGTGCCGGATAGAGGTTGTCACCCTTGGTGGAGCCGTCGGAGGCGGTGCCCTTGATCAGGTCGTAGCCGAACACCAGGAAGTTGGTGACCGGCTCGGGGACGGTGTCGAGGTTGACGGTGCCCTGGTGCGCCGACAGGCGCACCTCCAGCACACCGTCCCTGGACTTGAGCCGGACCGGTTCGCGGAAGGGCGCAGGTTTGCCATCCGGCCCAGCGTTCACACCGGCCGCCGGCGCGGGCGCCACCTTCGATCCGGCGCAGGCGGCGGTCGGTGCCGCGATCAGCGCGATGGCGGCGACTACTGCGGTGAACCGCCGTCGACCTGTGCGAATCTTCACGCGGTCCCCGTTCCCAGGACATGATGTCCACGCGACGGTGGACCGCATCGCAGACTACCGAGTGAGGACACGCCCGGCCGGTTTTTTACCGGATTGTCAGTTTGCCGCCACCGCGGGTGCCGGTACGGGTGTTAGGTTCTGCGCTATGTCCGGGAACTTCGGCTCGACCCTCACCGAACTCATCCCACTGGCCCTGGTGATCGCGCTCTCCCCCCTGACCATCATCCCGGCGGTCCTGGCCCTGCACACCGCGCGGCCGCGCCAGACCGGGTTGGCGTTCCTGCTCGGCTGGATTCTGGGCACCGGTGCGCTGACGGCGATCTTCGTCGAAGTCGCCGACCTGATGGGCAATCTGGACAAGCCGCCGGCATGGGCGTCCTGGCTGCGGATCGCGGTGGGCGCCCTGCTCATCGTGTTCGGCGGCTACCGATGGTTCACCCGCAAGCAGTCGGCGCATTCGCCGGCGTGGATGCGCAAGATGGCCGATCTGACCCCCGGCCGGGCCCTGGTGACGGCGATGGTGCTGGCGGTGGTCAACCCCAAGGTGCTGTTCATCTGCGCCGCAGCCGGGTTGGCGATCGGCACCGCCGGGATCGGGACGATGCACGCGTGGACCGCACTGGCGTGTTTCGTCGCGGTCTCGGCCTCCACCGCGGCGATCCCGATCCTGGGCTACGCCGTCTCGGGCGACCGGCTGGCCCAGCCGCTGGAGCGTCTGAAGGAGTGGATGGAACGCCAGCACGCCGCCCTGGTGGCCGCCATCCTGCTGGTCATCGGTCTTCTCGTGTTGTACAAGGGAATTCACGCCCTGTAGCGCCGCCGGGTGCGACGATAACTACACTCGTCGCACGTGGGACTCGACGACCGTGACGCGCTGCAGACGTTGCGCGCCGCCGTCGACGCCGACATGGTCGGCCGGTTCTACACCCGCTGGTTCGCCACCGATATGTCGGCGCGTGACCTGTTCCCGCCCGACCTGGCCCACCAGCGCGACAACTTCGCCCACGCGCTGACCTGGCTGCTGGCGGAGCTGATCGCGCAACGCGCCGACGAGCCGGTCGCATTTCTGGCCCAGCTCGGGCGCGACCACCGCAAGTACGGCGTCACCGCCGCGCACTATCAGACCCTGGCCACGGCCTTACTCGGCACGCTGCGCGCCGAATTGCCCGGCAGCTGGGACGCCCGGGTCGCCGAGGCGGCCGGGGACGTCGTGCAACTCCTGACCGGCGTGATGAGCGGCGCCGCCGAGGCAGAACCCGGGCTCCCGTATCACGACGGCACCGTCATCGACCACATCCGCGTCACCCGCGACGTCTCGATGATCCGGCTGCAGCTCGACCATCCGCTGGACTATCACCCCGGTCAGTACCTGACCGTGCAGGTGCCGCAATGGCCGCGGCGCTGGCGCTGTCTGTCACCGTCCATCCCCGCCGATCCCGGCGGGGCCATCGAATTCCACGTGCGATCGGTCAGCGGCGGCATGGTGAGCACCGCGATCGTCGGCGAAACCAGGCCGGGTGACCGCTGGCGGTTGTCGAATCCCCACGGCGCGCTGCATGTCGACCGCGATGGCGGTGACGTGTTGATGGTCGCCGGCAGCACCGGGCTGGCACCGTTGCGCGCGCTGATCATGGACCTGTGCCGGTACGGGGTGAATCCGCGGGTGCACCTGTTCTTCGGCGGCCGGTTCCCCTGCGATCTCTACGATCTGCGCACCCTGTGGGAGATCGCCTCGACCAATCCGTGGCTGTCCGTCACCCCGGTGTCGGAGTTCGCCACCGACCCGCCATGGGCCGCCGACTACCCGGACGTCCAGCCGCCGCGCGGACTGCACGTTCGCCAGAACGGCCTGCTCCCCGCCGTCGTGACGCGCTACGGCGGCTGGGGCGACCGGCAGATCCTGGTGTGCGGGGGTCCCGGTATGGTCACCGCGACCAAGGCCGCCCTGATCGCCAAAGGCGCACCCCCCGAACGTATCCAGCACGATCCGCTGCACTGAGAGAGGATGCACCGGTGGCTCAGTCCGATCCGGCGTTCCAGAACGTCACCCTGCACGATCCGTCGTCCGCGCTGACCGCCACCGTCGTGCCGGGTGCGGGCATGATCGGCACCTCACTGGCCGAGGACGGCGCCGAATACCTGGGGCAGCGGCGCGGCCTGGCCGCCTACGTGGCCGACGGGAAGACGATGGGTATCCCGCTGCTGTACCCGTGGGCGAACCGGTTGAGCGCCAACAGTTATACCGTCGACGGTGCGGTGGTGACACTGACCCCGGGCGCCGGCGGGGTGCGCGCCGACGCGAACGGCCTGCCCATCCACGGTGTGTTGGCCGCCTACCCGGGCTGGCTGGTCACCGCCCGCACCGACAACCGGCTGACGGCCACCCTCGACTACAGCGGTAACCCGCGGCTGCTAGCCGCGTTCCCGTTTCCGCATGTGCTGACCCAGGACGTCACCCTGGCCGACCGCACCCTGACCATCGCCACCACGGTCACGCCGACGACGAGTGCCGCTGTGCCACTATGTTTTGGATACCACCCCTATCTGCAGATCCCGGGGGTACCGCGGGCCGAATGGGTGTTGGAGACCCCTGCGTTGCGGCACCTGCCGGTGGACGAGGCCGGCATCCCGACCGGTGCGCAGCAGGAGTGGCCCGCCTCGGCCGAACCCCTCGGGACGCGCACGCTCGACGATGGCTTCACCGGGGTGGAAGACGGTGCGGTGTTCGCGCTGTCCGGTGGTGGGCGCCGTCTTGAGGTGACCTATGAGCAGGGCTACCCGGCGGCGCAGCTGTTGGCGCCCGCGGGCGACGATCTGGTGGCCGTCGAACCGATGGCCGCCACCACCGACGCGCTGCGCCGCGGCGACTACGCGGTGGCCGCCGGTGGCCCGGTGACGGCGCGGTTCTCCATCCGGGTCAGCTGACCTCGGACGCCCATTCCTGCTCAGCGGCCAGGTGCACCAGCCCGGACGCCACCGCGTAGCGGGGTCCGTGCATCCCGTCGATGTGGGCGCGGCCCACCACCACTTCACCGCGCAGCGCCTCCCCGACAGTGCGGATCAGTTCGTCGTCCAGCGCCCCGCCGCCGGCCAACACGAGCACCGCGGGCATCCGGTCGAACACGCGCAGGCAGCGCACGATGTTGGAGGCCACCGTCGCCTCCTTGACCGCCAGCCGCAGGCTGCGCCATTCCTCGGCGGCCAGCGTGCGGGAGAACGGCACCAGACCCGCACTACCGCGGGTGCACAACCGCCCGATCGCGTCCGCGGTGGCCGGGGTGTCCAGGAACACCCGCCGGCCGTCCTCTTCGTGGGCGAGATGCGGTCCCTCGACACGCAGCGCGGGGCTGCGTTTGACGCGTTCGGCCAGTGCCCGCGGGATGGACAGCACCCGGGCCACCGCCGAGGTGATGGTCTCCCCCGCGCCCGCCGCGGTGACCGTACGGCCCGCACCGACCAGATCGACTGTGCCACCGCCGATATCGCAGACGATGACATCGTCGGGCAGCCCCGGTGTGGTCAAGGCACCCCGTGCGGCGGCCGCGGGCTCCGCGGCCAGCGTGTGCGCGGGCCGGCCGGTCAGCTCGGTCATCGTCTCGGCGGCGTCGGCGACATGGTCGGCGGCCAACAACGCCACCACGGCACCCCGGGTATCGGCGACGCCACGCCGCAGCCAGGCCCCGTTGTCGATGGCCGCCAGATCGGTGAAATAGGCGTCGTCGACGGCGACCCCGTCCTCGGCGTGCTTACACGACCGCAGCCGCACCCGCACGGCGGTGCCCGGCGGTTCGGTCCGCAGCAGCGGGTAGGCCTGTTCGGGTGAGAACCGTACGGTCTCACCCCGCACGACGCAGTCGACGTAATCGTCCTCGCTCGCCGGCGGTTCGGGTGCCCGGGTGCGGCGGGTCACCGCGATGGCGGGCGCATCGGCGAGCTCCCTGGTGAACTCGGCGACCCACGGCAGTTCGTCGGTGCTGATCTGCAAGGCGGCGGCTAGCGCGACGGGGTCGGCGAGCAGGCGGTAGGCGCTGCCGTCGGCGACCACCTCGACGGCGACCAGCACATCGGGGTCAAGCAGGTGGGTGTCGGCCTCGTCGACGACGGGCACCCGGATCGGGATCCGGTTGGCGATCAGCACCGCGTCGTCCTCGGCGGCGAGCACCCCGGCGATGGTCCACCCGGCGGCCACCGCATCGCAGATATGTTGTGCGGCTTCCTCGTAGTCGATCGACGGACCGATCGAGACCACCACCGGATCCGGCGCGACGGGCCCGGTCAGTGCGTGTACCGGCACGTGCCGGCCGACCCCATAGCCGGTGCCGGCCGGGGTACTGGCGTCGGGGCGGCGCAGGCTGATCACCGGCGAGCGCGGTGAGGCGGCCGGCGGCAGCGGGGCGGTTGCGGTGTCCACCGGCCGGATCGCCGAGAGCACCACCCGGTCGGCGGCCACCCCGGCGTCCACCTCGATCCGGGTCAGCAGTGCCGCCGCCCCCTCCAGCGAATCTCGGGACCCCTTACGGCCGCGCGTCGGCGCCTGACCGTGGGCCAGGGGTTCGGCGCGACCGGATCCCACCCGGGCCAGCACGATCTCCGTGGTGTGGTTGCCGATATCGATCCCGGCGATTGTCGTCAACGCAACAAGCCCCGCCTGGCATAGACGACGGCGGCCTGCTCGACCAGGGCGGCGCAGCGCGTGGCACCGCGGGTGTGCAGCGACACCCGCAGCGCCTCCAATTCGGCGGCGGTCGAGCGGTACGGGCGCAGCGCCTCGTACAGCGCCATCACCTCTTCGCCGTCCATGAGCGCCAATTCGGCTGCGCGCAGGAAGTTCTCGGCGAGTTGGGGGTTGCCGTGTTCTTCGGCGACGACGGCCTGATGCGCCAGGGTGGCCGGGTCCATCTGCAGATCCGACAACGTCAGCCGGCCGTTGACGGCAGCCTCGACGCTGAACTTCTCGCTCATGCGCGGGTCACCGACACCGTGACGGGAGCGGCGCCGGGCTCGCTGGCGTCGCGCTCCAGGGCGACCAGTGCGACGGCCCGGGCGTGATACCGCGCCGAGATCGATTCATCGGTGCCTCCGGTGAGAATCGGGACGGGAGCCATGCCCTTGGCGTGCCGGGCGGCATTGCGGCCGAGTTCGCGATAGTTGCGCGCGGTGAGCAGCGGGGCCACGCTGAACAGTTCCAGGTTGGCCAGCGGGGCCAGATCACGGCGGTGTATGAGCGCAGTTCCTTTGCCCTGCAACCCTATTCCGATACCGGAGCCGGACAGTTTGGCGGCCGTGAGGCCGATCAGCCCGACGTCGATGGTGGAGCGCACCTGGACGAACCGGGGCACGCAGCCCTCCTCCTCCAGCCCGGCGGTGAGCTGCCGGATCGCCTCACCGACGGTCAGCCCGCACAGCGTCAGCCAGACGGTGCGACCCAGCGCCGGGGAGAGCCCGATACAGACCTCGCGGGGGTTGGCGCCCTGGCGGGCTTCTTCGATCTCGGTGAGCACCAGGTGGCCCTGATGGTCGGCCTGGTCGGCGGTGAGTTCGGCGGTGGTGCGGGCCTGCCGGATATCGTCGATCTCGGCCCGGCGCGCCGCGGTGAGCGCGTATCCCGTTCCGGGACCGCGGTAGTCGTTGGGGTCGGTGACCTTGGACAGCACCCGCATCTGTTCGTCGAAGATGGCAGAGGTCTGCAACTGGTCTCCGCGCAGTCGTTCGGCGGTCAGGGCCATGATGGCCTCGGCCTCCTCGGTGTAGCCGGTGCGGTGCAACGCGGCCACCACGTCGAACACCGTCAACTGGCGGGCCTCGATGGACGCCGCGGCTTCGGCGACGGCCTTCGGGTCACCGGGCGGCAGGTCGCGGGAGTCGTTGGCGACGACGGCGGCGGTGACGCGGTCATCGTCGTAGTCGGCCAGACCGAGATCGCGGTACACCGCCTGCACCGCGGTGGCGGCCCGCCGCCGCACCCGGGCCAGGTGTTCCTGGCTGACCGTGCGCAGCCCGCCGTCGGCGCCCCAGTCCCGTTGCAGGACAAGGAAGTCGTCCATATCGTCGGCGTTGAAGTTGGACAGCGCGAAGGCGTTGTCATAGCGCGGGATGGAACCGAAGCCGGAGAAGATGAAATCGGCGCCGCCCAGCAGCACCGGCAGGGTGTGCGCGCTGCGGCGCACATCGGATTCCGAGATCAGGTTGTCGTTACCCGCACAGGATTCCAGATCGCGCATCATCACCATGAGGTTCTCGGCGAGCAGTTCCTTCATGCCCTCGGGCACCGAGGACACCACACCGACCCCGTCGATACCGCCGTTCTGCACACCCTGAGAACCCAGCGCCCGCGCCAGTGACACACAGCGCGATTCGAGATAGAGGATGGAGCACTTCTCGGCCGCGCCCATCAGCACCTCGGCCCCGCCGCCACTGGTGACCCGCATCTTCAGGCCCCGGGATGCGTAGGCCGAGGTGAGTATCGCCTTGGAGAACGGGGTGTCGTCACCGTCGGTGAAGACCTGCTCGGTGCCGTACAGCGAGATGGTCTCGGCGTAACTGGTCAGGCCGCGCAGCCCCAGCCGGAGTTCCAGCGCCTCCTCGATGGAGCACTGTGCCATGGCCCCGGGCAACCCGACCTGCGAGCCGATCAGCAGCGCGACCGCGTTCGAGGGGGCATCGCCGAGCACCGGCACGGTGGTCTCGACCTCGCGGAAGCCGTAGGCCACCGCGCTGGCCGCGTCCGCGGCGATCAGCAGGGGGTCGTCGAGTTGGTTGGTGACATGCGCCTGGTTGCTCGGGGTGCGCCGGGCCCGCATCTTGTGCATCGCGACCTGCATCTCGGCCGGGCTGAGCACCGCCACGACGCGCGCGAGCTTGGCCGGCGTGGTGCCGCCGATGAGGCGCACCACCTCGGCGCGAGGCACGTTGATATCGACGGTCATCCGGGCCAGCGTGACATCGTCGAGCGCCATGGCCTCCTCCGCCACGGACAGGTCGATACCGTACTGAGCGATGAATTCGTCGATCACGTCGAAGGATTCGGCCGGTTTCCCGTCCAGTTCGACGACCCTGCCGGCACGGATGACCAGCGAGGGCTCGGGGTCGAACGGGCTGTGCATGGCGGCCAGCCCGAGTTCGGGCGCGGTGACGCTGAACCCGTCGAGGTTGACGGGTTTGGCGTCCAGCACACGAAAACGGCCCAGCTGGGGCGAGGATTCGGCCATGTACCAAATCCTGCCCTGACTGGACCGTTTTCGTAAAGGGTTAGTCCATTTATCGGGTTACCCCAACCAAAAGACTGGGTGCGTGAGCGCCTCGGTTTTCAGGCCTGATGTCGGCGCCGCGTGGCCGCGGGCTGCCACAGCACCACCGCGGTGCTCGGCTTGCGCACCCGGTCGAGCTCGGCGGACAGCTCCGCGACTCGGGCCTGCAACGCCTCGACCTGGTTGGTCAGCTCGATGATGCGCTTGATCCCGGCCAGGTTGACACCTTCGTCCTGGGACAGCCGCTGGACTTCGCGCAGCAGATCGACATCGTGCTGCGAGTAGCGGCGGCCACCCCCGGAGGTGCGCTGCGGGCTGACCAAACCGAGCCGGTCGTAGGTGCGCAGGGTCTGCGCATGCATACCGGCCAGCTCGGCGGCCACCGAGATGAGGAAGGTGCGAGCGTCGTTCTGCTTGCTCATCGGGACTCCATGTTCATCACAGATTCCCCGCCCATCCCGCCCGCGGATCGAACCCGCTGGCGCGTTCGGCCTTGGCATAGGCCTCCAGCGCCTCGGCCGCTTCACCTTCCAGGCTCGGCGGCACCGCGACCTTCACCGTGACCAACAGGTCGCCGTGACCACCGGACCGCTTGGGCACACCACGGCCCCGGACCCGCAGGATCCGGCCGTCGGAGGTGCCCTTCGGCACCCGCACGCCCACTTTCCCCTCCAGGGTCGGAATGGAAAGCGTTGCGCCCAACGCCAACTCGTGGAAGCTCACCGGAACGGTGACCGTCAGGTCGTCACCGTCGCGCCCGAACACCTTGTCCGGGCGCACATGCACGGTGACGTACAGGTCGCCCGACGGTGCGCCGCGCAGCCCCGCCTCACCCTGGCCGGCCAACCGGATCCGCTGGCCGTCCTCGACGCCCGGGGGAATCCGGACGTTGATGGTGCGGGTCCGGGTGGTCACCCCGGTGCCCTTGCACTCGTCGCAGGGGTGCTCGATGATCGAACCGCTGCCGCGGCACTCGGTGCACGGCTCGGAGAATCCGAACGCGCCCTGGTTGCGGTTGATCACCCCGGCACCGTTGCAGTTCGGGCACACCTTCGGACTGGTGCCCGGACGTGCCCCGCTGCCATGGCAATTCGTGCACGGAGCCGGGCTGGTGAGCCGCAGCGGCATCGCCACGCCCTTGGTGGCCTCCATGAACGAGAGCTCGGTTTCGGTTTCCAGGTCGTTGCCCCGCCGGGGCCGGCTCGGCCTGGGCTGCTGTGCGCCCCGGCCGAACAGGCCACCGAAGAGGTCACCGATGTTCGCCCCGCCGGCCTGGCCGGCTTGGTCGAACAGATCGCCCAGATTGAACTCGGCGCCATCAGAACTGAACCCACCGGGGCCGAAATTGCCCGCACCGCCGCCGCCACTGAACCGCCGGCCGAATCCGCCGCTGGCGAAGAGCCGACGGGTCTCGTCGTACTCCTTGCGCTTGGCGTCGTCGGTCAGCACCTCTTTGGCTTCCGAGGCCGCCTTGTAGCGGTCCTCGGCAGCCGTGTCACCGGGGTTACGGTCGGGGTGGTTCTCGGCCAGGATCTTGCGCGCGGCGCGCTTGATCTCGTCCTTGGTGGCGTCGGAGGAGACGCCGAGCTCCTTGTAGAAGTCCTTCTCGACCCATTCACGCTGGGCCATGCGTCACCTCCTTACGGTGCCTAGTCTTCTGATTCTGCGGGTTGTTCGGTGCTGGGCGCGGCATTGCCGACCGTGTCGACCACACCGACCATGGCGTGCCGCACCACCTGGTCTCCGACCTTGTAGCCCTGGCGCATCACGGTGCCCAGCACCGGGTTGGAACCGTCACCCTCGTGCTGCACGGCCTCGTGCAGCGACGGATCGAACGGATCCCCCTCGGCGCCGAACGCCGAAAGCCCAAGGTTTTCAAGGGCGGTCACCAGTTTCTCGGCCACCGACTTCAGCGGCCCGGAATCCAGGTCACCGTGGCTTCGGGCCCGTTCCAGGTCGTCGAGCACGCCCAGCAACTGGGTGAGCACGGCAACCTTGGCGCGGTCCGCGGTGACCTGTTGGTCGCGCAGCGCCCGCTTGCGGTAGTTAGCGAACTCGGCCTGGACCCGTTGCAGGTCCGCGGTCAGTTCGGCGATTTTCTCATCGCTTGGCGCGGTGTCCGCGGGAGCCGCCTCCCCAGATTCCTCTGAGGAGAGCGGCCCCTGCTCACGAACTTCACCGGTGACCGGATCGACGCGCCGTTTGTCGGTGATGGTCACCGGCTCGTGCGAATCGCTCTCGCTCACTTGCGCTCCTGATCCTCATCGACGACCTCGGCGTCTACCACGTTGTCGTCCGAGCCGGCCGAACCGGACTCGCCGGACGCCTGCTCGGCCTGGGTGGCCTCGTAGATGGCCTGGCCCAGGGCCTGGCTCTCGGTGCCCAGCTTCTCCATCGCCGACTTGATGGCGGCGATATCGGTACCGGCCAGTGCCGCCTTGGCCTCGGCGATCGCGGAGTCCACCTTGGTCAAGGTGTCCTCGGGGACCTTCGAACCGCCCTCGGCCTCACGCTGTTCCTTGACGAACTTCTCCGTCTGGTAGACCAGCGACTCGGCCTGGTTGCGGACGTCGGCCTCTTCGCGACGCTGACGATCCTCCTCGGCGTGCGCCTCGGCATCCTTGATCATCCGGTCGATCTCCTCCTTGGAAAGGCCGGAGCCCTCCTGGATCTTGATCGTGTTCTCCTTGCCGGTGCCCTTGTCCTTCGCGGTGACGTGCACGATGCCGTTGGCGTCGATGTCGAAGGTGACCTCGATCTGCGGGACACCACGCGGGGCCGGCGGGATACCGGTCAGCTCGAAGGAGCCCAGCAGCTTGTTGTGCGAAGCGATCTCGCGCTCGCCCTGGAACACCTGGATCTGCACCGACGGCTGATTGTCGTCGGCCGTGGTGAAGGTCTCCGACCGCTTGGTGGGGATGGTGGTGTTGCGCTCGATCAGCTTGGTCATCACGCCACCCTTGGTTTCGATACCGAGGGACAGCGGGGTGACGTCAAGCAGCAGAACGTCTTTCACCTCACCCTTGAGGACACCGGCCTGCAGGGCAGCGCCCACGGCCACGACCTCGTCGGGGTTGACACCCTTGTTGGGTTCCTTGCCGCCGGTCAATTCCTTGACCAGATCGGTGACGGCGGGCATCCGGGTGGAACCACCCACCAGCACGACGTGGTCGATCTCGGAGACCGAGATACCGGCGTCCTTGATGACCGACTGGAACGGCTTGCGGGTGCGGTCCAGCAGGTCCTGGGTGATGCGCTGGAACTCCGACCGGGTCAGCTGCTCGTCGAGGAACAGCGGGTTCTTGTCGGCGTCGACGGTGATGTAGGGCAGGTTGATCGAGGTGCTCTGGCTGGAGCTGAGCTCGATCTTTGCCTTCTCGGCCGCTTCACGCAGCCGCTGCATGGCCATCTTGTCCTTGGTCAGGTCGATGCCGCTGGTGCCCTTGAACTTCTCCACCAGCCATTCGACGATCCGGTCGTCCCAGTCGTCGCCACCGAGGTGGTTGTCGCCGGACGTGGCGCGGACCTCGACGACACCGTCGCCGATTTCCAGCAGCGAGACGTCGAACGTGCCGCCACCGAGGTCGAAGACCAGGATGGTCTGTTCCTTCTCGCCCTTGTCCAGGCCGTAGGCCAGCGCGGCCGCGGTCGGCTCGTTGACGATGCGGAGCACGTTGAGGCCGGCGATCTGGCCGGCTTCCTTGGTGGCCTGACGCTGAGCGTCGTTGAAGTACGCGGGCACCGTGATGACGGCGTCGGCGATGTCCTCGCCGAGGTAGGCCTCCGCGTCGCGCTTCAGCTTCTGCAGGATGCGGGCGCTGATCTCCTGCGGCGTGTAGTTCTTACCGTCGATCTCCACGGTCCAGTCCGTGCCGATCTCACGCTTGACCGAACGGATGGTCCGGTCGACGTTGGTCACCGCCTGGTTCTTGGCGGGCTGTCCGACCAGCACCTCGCCGTTGCGCGCGAACGCGACGACCGACGGGGTGGTCCGGGAGCCCTCGGAGTTGGCGACGACGACGGGGTCGCCACCTTCCAGCACTGAGACGACGGAGTTGGTGGTCCCGAGGTCGATACCGACCGCACGAGCCATAGTTGGTTCCTCCTGAATAATTGCTGTTCGATGACACTGATTCGGATCTGAGCGAACCTCGCTCAAGCCTGCACCTGCGGGCGGCTGCCTGTCAAGCCAGAGTTGAGTCTGATGCACTCAAGTTGTCGAAATGGTCAACGGGCCGTCCCGCCGTTTTGTTCCCCCACGCCCGAAATCGACGAAATGGCTGTCACTGAGGGGTCACGAGCAGCCATGTCGTCGGTCTCGGCCACCAGCCGCAGCTGCTCGGCCGTCCATCCGGGGGCCATACCACGAGCTCCCAGCAGATAGTCGCTCCGCTGTTCCGCGGTCCAGCCGAAGGTCTCACCGAGGCCGTCCAGCACCGTGCGAAGGTAAGGCGCCGACGGCGTCGACGGCTCCAGGTCGCGCAGCGACGTGAGGGTCAGCATGGGCAGCCCGTCCAGCTCGTCCACGTAGAACAGCGTCTCGTAGGTCTCCGACGGCAGCGCCCACCCGTGTCCGACCTCCGCGCCGGGCACCAGATCGCTGCCCACCGGATGCCGGATCTCCTGGGCGACGACGTCGACGAGCTGGCCGAACCGCACCAGGTAGGCGCGAGCGGCCAGCCCCCCTCCGCGGGCGGGGTCGTAGAACGCCATACCGCCGCCCCACACCGTCGAGCGGCCCGCGAAGACCAGCCCACCCGGGAGCACCGTCGCGGCACTCTCGGTCGGCAGGGCTTGATCGCGGCACCCCGTGTACGTGCGGCGCGCACCCACCGGCCGGCCGCCGGCGAGGTAACAGTGGAAACGCGCCGCGCACAGGTTCGATCCGTACGCGACGTACCAGACGGGATCCGCGGTCCCCGGTCTCGGGATCAACCGACGAGGATTCCTTCTTCGCGGGCCGCGGTCGCCTCGGCGAGCAGCACCGACTGCGCCCGCTCGTACACCAGCCGGGCCTCCCCGGGACTGTCACCCACCGCGGTCAGTCCCACCCGTCCGCACTCGGTGAGGCAGCTGATCATATGGAAAACGACCCCCGTACAACGTGATTGATCGAAGTGCAGGCCGTGGACCACCGTGATGTCGAACAGGTCCGCGACCGTGAGTGCCTTCAACCGGTCGTCTTCCAGGTGGTCGGTGGCGACCAGGTACTTGGGCACACCCGCGGGGGTGCGGAACATCCCGTCCGCGCCGTCGTAGCTCCCGCCGGTGAGGAATTGCAGGGTCAGGAACGGGTGGGTGGTACCGCCCTTGCGAAGGTTCAGTTCGATGGCGTACGGGGTCCAGCCACCGCTGTCGTCCTGCACCACCACGTAATCCACCGCGAATCGGCCGAGCACACCGAGGCCGGCGAGGTGCCGCCCGATCACCATCGCTGATTCGGCGATGGCCGCGGCGTAGGCGGGATCGGCCGGGAACTGGCAGCCCAGATACTGCTGGCCGCTCTTGCCGCCCAGCAACTGGTCGTGGGTGGACAACAGTTCGACGGTGCCGTCCGGCAACGCCCGCATCTGCACACTTGGGCTGGTCAGCACGCGCCCGGTGATCCGCTCCTCGACAATGCCGCCGTGCCGGCCGAAAGCCTCCAGATACGCACTCAGCGCCAGGTTCTCGGCCTCCAGCCGCATCGCGTGCACCCGTTCGGTGATGATCGCCGCCTCGTCGGGCGACCCACAGGCGGGCAGCCCCCGCAGGTCCACCAGCGCGTTACCCTCGCCGGAGACACCCTCGTTGAGTTTCACGATCGCCTCGGTCAGCGACGGGCGCCGCACCCGCATCGCCTGAATGCCGGCGACGATATCGTCGACCGAGCGGAGCCCCTCGGCTCCGACCGGGCACGGCACCGCGAGTTCGGAGAACATCCGCCGGCACCCGCTCTTGCCCCCGAGGTCGGCGAAGCGGGGGTCCGAGCCGTACATCGGGATACCCAGGGCCAGTGCGATGTCCCGCTCCAACGGTGTGGTGTTGTACGGGATCAGGTGGCTGCGGCGCTGATTCGGGATCAGCGCCCGGATCTCACGGAGCAGCCTTGGCCGGGCGAGCAGTTTCGCGCTCAGCGGTTCCGGTGCGGCATCGCCGACCGCCACCAGCGTGAGCCTGGCGCGGGCATGGGTGGGGATCACGCCGGGCAGCAGCCCGAGGTAGTACTCCACGATCGATTCGGAGACCGGCTGCAATGTCACATAGATCATCCGCAACCGCGGTTGGCGCAGCAGCAGGAGCAGGAACAGCGCCCGTTCCTCCATGGCGGCCATGATGGTTCCACTGCGGGCGGTCGGTCGCTCGATGCTGATCGAGGGAACCACGACCACCGATTCGTCCTCGAGTCCCAGCCGCATCGACTCCCACACCGAGGGCATGGTCCGCTGCAGATCCTCGAAGGTGCGGTAGCGCTCCGCGTCGTCCAGAAGTGCCAACGTCCGGGTATCGGGCATGGTGTCACCAATCCTTCTTGTCTGGCTCCGGTGGCGGTGCGATGCCGTTGACGTGGTGGACACGCACCGATCGGCTGAATCCCTTGGGTTGCACATCCCCGAACAGTTCCGAGGTGCAGATCTCCGCGATGGGCGCGAGGACCCGGTTGGTGACCAGCACCTGCCACGGCCCGGCGTCTCCGCACAACCGGGCCGCGAGATTGGTGACGCTGCCGATGGCGGCATAGTCGAATCGGCCCTCGAACCCGATCCGGCCCAGCGTCGCAAAGCCTTGCGCGATACCGATACCCAGCGCCAGGTCGTAGCCGTTACGCTCCCAGCGCACCGCGAGCTCTCGCACTTCGTCGCGGATGCCCAAGGCTGTCCGAACGGCGCGTTCGGCTGGATCTTCGCACGGCACAGGGTCGTTGAAGAACACCATGATCCCGTCGCCGGTGAACCGCTCGAGGGTGCCCCCGTAGGCGTGGACCAGCGAACCGATGACGCGGTGATACTCGGCGAGTACCCCCATCACCTCCTCGGGCTCGCTGGTCTCGGCGAACGGGGTGAACTTGCGCAAGTCGGTGAACAGCACCACGACCTCGCGACGGTGACTGCTGAGCAGGCTCTCGTCGCCCACCACCAGATCGGCCAATTGTGGCGACAGGAAACGGCGCAACCGGTTGGTGCGCTCCAGATCGGCCACCTGCCGGGCCACCCGGGCCTCCAACTCGCGGTTCCATTCCGCCAACTCGTCGGCCTGACGCCGGATGGTGTCCTGGAATCGTTTGATCCGCGCCAACGATGCGACCCGGGCGAGCAACTCGCTCTGGTCGAAGGGTTTGGAGACGAAATCGTCGGCCCCGGATTCCAGTGCGGTGAGCCGTTGTTCACCGCCGCTGGCGGTGATCATCACCACGGGCAGGAACTCGGTCGACGGGACGGCGCGGATCCGGCGGCAGACCTGGTGTCCGTCCATCTCCGGCATCACGACGTCCAGCAGCACCAGGTCGATGTTCTCGCGGGACAGTATGTCCAGTGCCTCCGCGCCGGACGCCGCCGTGACGATCCGGTAGCCGTGCGGTGTCAGTACCGCCTCCAGCAACCGCAGATTGGCCGGCGCGTCGTCCACCGCGAGGATGGTCACGGCGGCGGCCTCGTCGGTCGCGGCCGGGGCCGCGGCCAGGAACTCCTCGATCTGCCCGGGCAGGGCACGCACACTGATCGGCTTCTCGATGTAACCGTCGAATCCGGCCTGCGCGGCGCGTTCCGGATCCTCGGCCATCGCCAGGGCGGTGACGGCCACGACGGGTACGCCGGGCCGGAGAATGCCCTGCCGCAACCGGCGTAGCGTCTCGAAGCCGTCGATTCCGGGAAGCTGCAGGTCCATCAGTACGAGATCGGGTGGGTCCTGTTGGGCCAGACGCAGACCGTCCTCCCCCGATCGCGCCTCGGACACCTGGTGCCCGGCGAACTGGAGGATGTCGCGCACCAGTTTGAGATTGAGCGTGTTGTCCTCGATCACCAGGACGCGCCGGCCGGTCACGACGACCCCGCCGCGGGCAGCACGCCCACGCTGCGCAGCGCACCGACGAGTTCGTCCCGGCGCACCGGCTTGAGCAGATACGCGGCCGCACCCAAGGCCAGCCCCCGCGAGCGGTGGTCCACCGTCGAGGCGATCACCACCGGGATCGTCGCGGTGGCGGGATCGGCCTTGAGCGCTTCGAGCACCTGCCAGCCGTCCAGCCGGGGCAGCCTTACTTCGAGCACCACGGCGACGGGCCGCACCGCGCGTATCAGGTCGACGGCCTTGTCGCCGTCCCACGCGCGCATGACATCGACGGGGAACTGCCCCAGGTAGGCGTCGACCAGATCCTGCGATGCCCGGTCCTCGTCGAACACGAGCACCACCGGCTGCCCGTCGGGACGGGCCACGCCGTCGGCGGCGGCCCGCGCGGGCAGGCCCGGGACCGAGAACCCGAAGGTGCTCCCTGCCCCCACGGTGCTGTCCAGCCACATCCGGCCGCCGAACAGTCTGACGATGCGCCGCGACAAGGTCAGGCCGAGGCCGGTGCCCTCCTCTTTCGGGGCGCCGCGGCCGCCCTGCTGGAAGGACTCGAAGATCCGGTCCTGATCCTCCGGCGGCACCCCGATTCCGGTGTCGGTCACCGTCACCACCAGGTGGGTGCCCTCCCGTTCGGCACGCACGGAGACACTCCCGCCGTCCGGGGTGAACTTCACCGCGTTGGACAGCAGGTTGAGCAGCACCTGCTTGAACCTCCGCTCGTCGGCCTCGATCAGTTCGACATCGCCGCCGATGTGGACGGTGAGTTCGATATCGTGCTGGGCGGCCCGCTCGCGGACCATGGCCAGCGCGGCCTCCACGACGGTGCCGACCACGAAAGTGCTTGGCTCAAGCTCCATCTGGCCGTCCTCGACCTTGGACAGATCCAGGATCTCGTTGATGAGCTCGAGCAGGTGCTGACCCGAGTTGCGGATATCGCGCAGATACTCGTCCTGGCGTTCGTTGACCTCACCGAACATCCGGTCCAGCAGCACCTCGGAGAATCCGATCACCGCGTTGAGCGGGGTTCGCAGTTCGTGGGACATGCTCGCCAGGAACTCGGATTTGTGCCTGCCTGCGATCTCGAGCTCGCGGGTCTTGGTCTCCAGTTCGCCGAACAGCCGCGCGTTGACGATGGCCAGGGCCGACTGGCTGGCGAACGCCTCGAGCATCTCGATCACATCGGGTGGGAACGATCCCGTTCCGCGCCGCCGGATCACCAGGACCCCGACCATCGTGTCGCTGCGGACCATCGGGACCGCGAGCATCGAGCGCCAGCCCTCACGCAACACGGCGTCCAGATAAGGGTCGGGCTCCGCCTGTGCGATATCGGCGATCTCCAACACCCTGCGCTGCAGCGCCGTCCGTGCCACCACCGTGGAGTGGCGATCGATCGCCATCAGCCGCAGCCGGGCGAGCAGTTCCGCACTGCCGCCGAACGACGCGCGCACATCGAACGAGTCGGTGGATTCGTGGTACTCCAGGATCGATCCGCCGTCGGTGCCCAGGGTGATGTCACCGAAACCCAGATTGGTCAGGCGCACCGCATTCCGGACGATCTGGTCGAGCACCTCATCCAGATCGAGGCTGGAGCCGACCGCCTCACCCACCTCCCGCAGCGCCTCCAGCTGCGCAACCTTGCTGGCCAGCTCGGCTCCCCTGGATTCCAGGCTGCGCATCAGGTCGACCTGCCGCAGCACGATCGCCCCCTGCGCGGCGAACTCTTCGAGCAACTCCCGTTCCCTGGCGTCGAACGGCGCCACCTCGGTGCGCCACATGGACAGCACGCCGACCACCTCGTCGGCCACGATCATCGGGGTGGACAACAAGGTGCGGAACCCGGCCAGCCGCTGCAGGTCCAGGCGCCCGTAGTCGTCGTCCTTGAGCACATCGGCAACCTGATGGGTGCACATGTCCTCGGCAGCCCGCCCGACGGTCGACAGCCTGTTCCTGGCGATCGGATGGGCCACCAGCAGCCGGCGATACTCCTCCGGGGTCTCTGCGGACACGCGTGAGACATGGAACATATCGCCGCTGAGCAGGAAGAGCTGGGCGGCGCGCGCCCGGCACAGCCTGGCGGCGTACTCGACGACCGTGTCGAGCACGGCACCGGGATTCGCGACATCGCGCGCCAGCGCGGACAGGATCTCCCGGCTGGACGCGGATTGTTCGCGGGCGTCCCGCAGCTCGCGGTGCAGCTGGAACGAGTCTCTCGACGTGCGGGCGGTCCGCTCGCCCGGATCGGGTGCCGCTTGCTCGTTCGCGACCCGCACGAGCGTGATCGTGGTCCACGCACCGACGTGGATGCGGTCACCGTCCTTCAGCGGCGTCTCGACATCGCTGCCGAGCAGGTCTGCACTGCCGTTGAGGCTGGTGCCGTTCGTGGACCCCAGATCGATGATCGTCGGCCCGGTCTCCCGCAACCGCACCATGGCATGCCGGGCGGACACCCCGCGGTCGGCGGGCTCGGCGCCGAGGTCGATATCCGGTACCGCATCCCGGCCGTCGGCCCGCCTTCCGATGAGAGTCTCCTTGCCCCGCAGAGTGATTCGGCGTTCCTCGAAGGCCTGCGGGTAGGCAGGAGAATCGAGTTCGCTGCGTGCGGCGACGCGGTCGTAGAAGTCGCGGTCGGCGGTCACCACGGCCACCCATTGCGCAACCGGTCCGGTGTCGACCCCGCAGCCCTCGCAGAACCGTCCGCTGCGGTGCGCCCCGCAGGTGGGACATACCGTGACGGCGGGCGAAACGGGCTGTGCCGGTGCGCTTTCACCGGCACCGGCGACGGGTTCGCCGCAGATATCGCAGAAGTCCCCGGCGGCCGACGAATGCCCCCCGGCGCACGTCGTCATCCGAAGGTCTCGCACATCCGCGCGGTGGCCGCCAGAGTGCCCCGATCGCTCATGATCCCTCTATCGTCAGCCCTCTTCGAGGCGATGGTAACCGCCCGTTCGACGCGGCGGCGGGCAATGACCGTTTGACGGTGCCCAGCCGGGCATGAAGCCCGGCTGCCCTGCGCCGCAACATAGTTGCCGAAGCAAGCACTCGCGTCGGGCGTCGTCGGTCAGCACCCGACATCGACGTAGACGGTCTTGCTGAGCAAGGTGGTGACCAGGCTGGTGCCCGCCCCGGGCGCGCCGGTGTCGGTGCGGGAGTACAGCTGACCGGGCCGGACCGACCGGACCGAACAGTCCGCGCCCACCGCGGTGCCGACCCGGTCCACGATGACGGTGTAGCCCTGCGCCTCCAGATCGGCGATGGTCGCATCGACGGTGGAGGGTCCGGCGGGGGCGGCGACGGCGGGCGGGGCGTCGCCCAGCAACGCGGCGAGCAGCGCGGCCGTACCGACGGCGCAGATGAGGATGTTCTTCATGATCGTGCCTTCCTCGGGTGTCCGGCGGAACCTCCGTTCAGGTCCCGATGAAGGCAATCGTGGGCCGGTTCGGACCCGGTGGACTGAGTAGCGGACCACTGCAATCTGGCCGCCGCACGGCCGGCTGCTACTTAGCGCCGGGAAACAGCGCCGCCAGCTCTTGTCGGCTGGAGGTGCCCGTCTTCGCCATCGCCCGGTAGACATGGCTCTCGACGGTGCGCACCGCTACCGTCAGCCGCTTGGCGATGGCCCGGTTGGACAGCCCGTGGGCGACCAGCATGACGATTTCGCGTTCCCGGTCGGTCAACGGCAGCCGTTCGGCGGCCGCGCGTAGTGCGGGCGTGTCGGCACCTCCGCACGTGGCGGCCAGCGATTCCGCCCGGCTCGCGGCGGTCAGTGCCGACCCGCGCAGTTCCCGGCGGCGATACTCGACACTGGCAAGGGCCGTCGCGTCCACGGCGGCGACGAGATCACCGATCTGCTCGAATTCTTCGCCCACCGCGGCGAGTTCACCGGCGTCACCGTCGCGCAGCGCCGCGGCGAACCGGGCGGCGACGCGCGCCCGGGTCCCACCGATCTGCTCGGCGAGTTCACGCAGTCGAGCTGCTCGCGAGCAGTCCCCGAACTGGGCCACGGTCTGCAGGCACATCACCTCGGCTCCGAATTGCCCTCTGGTACAGGCACGTTCAGCGGCGGAGAGCAGGATGGCGACGGCTTCACCGAGCGTGCCCGCGCTTGCGCTCACCCAGGCGTGGGCCAGGCTGCGCTCGTGGTCCAGCGAGCGGAACGGGCGCGGCAGATCATCGAATTCGGCAAGCACATCGGCCGCTTCACGGGCACGGCCCTGGATGGCCAGCGCCATGGCATGCGGGAAGTGGTAGCGGAAACCCCATCCGATCGCATGACCGGATGCCGACAGAGCCGAGGCCGCGTCCTCCAACAACATCCGGGCGGTGTCGAGCCGGCCGGCGCCGAGGGCAGCGCGTCCCACCACGGCGGCCCCCAGTAGATGCGCCGCCCCCGGCAGATCCGCCGCCTGGGCGCGCACCCGCTCGGCCACGTCGAGGGCCTCGCCCACCCGCCCGGCCAGGAGTAGCGCGGAGACATGCGCGTCGGCGATGTTGAACCGCATCTGCGGAGCATCGAAAGAGCGGGCCGCGATGGTGTACCCGGCATCGGCGATCGCCACCGCTTCCTCGGTGCGGCCGGCGTCGGCGTATATCGCCGCCAGCGCCCACGCCACCTCGGCGTCGGCGACAGCCGGAAGGTTGTCCAGCGCGAGACCCTCGGCCGCTTCGATCGCCTGCGCCGGCCGGTCCATGGCGAACCAGTAGACCGTGCGAAACGCCTGGATATAGCCGGTTGTCCGGGGTGCAAGACGGTCCGACACGCTGTCGATGAGCTCCCTGGCTCGGGCCGGATCGCTGAGCACCCACAGCATGTTGCTGGCCCGCAGGAACGCGAATCTGGCCCGTTCCTCATCGCTCAGTTCAGCGACGTCGATGTCCGCGAGGACCGCCTCGGCCGCGTCACCCCGACTCAGCCAGGAGAGCGCATGGGCGCGAACGAAGTTGGCCTCCCAACCCGCCCCGGCTCTGATCGCCGCCTCGGCGAGCCGATCGGCGAGGGGCAGATCCGCCAGCCACACCGCACCGTGTGCGGCCCGGACCAGGAGCGCCGCGTCGGGCGCCACGTCGGAGTCCAGCGTCAAGGTGGCGCGGCGCACCACTACCCGGACGTCGTCACGTTCGGCCGATCCGGCCAGTTCGCCTGCCACCAAGCCGCGCAGCCGCCGCAATCGGGTGGGCGCCGCACGGGCGCGGCGCACCTCGCCGTACAGCGGATGCGCGACCCTCGCCTCCACCGCACCGTCGATGTTCTCCAGCCTGATCAGCCCGCGGGCATCGGCCTCTTCCACCGCACCGGCGCCGGTGATTCGGGTGAGCGCCGCCAGTTCGATCGGCTCCCCGACCGCCAGCACGTCCAGCACATCGCTCACCGGCGCCGGCAGATCGCCCATCCGGGATTCGATCAGTTCGACCAGGCTCGGAGCCACGACCGGGTCGCCCGTCCAGCGCCATTGGCCGTGCCGGTTCGCCAGCCGCCCGTCGGCCAACTCGCGCTCGACAAGAGTGTGCAGATACAGCGCGTTGCCCTTCGTCAGTGCCCACAGTCGCTGCGCCGCATCGGGATCCACCGGCCCGGTCAGGGTTGCCGACAACAGCGCGGCCACCTCGTCGGGGGTCAGCGGCGCCAGGTCGATGCGGTCGAACTCCGCGCCGTGCCAGATCTCCCGCACGGCAGTGGGAATCGGCTCACCGTCGCGCACGGTGAGGACCACCTTCGCCGCCTCCCGCTGAACGATCTGCTGCACGACGAACGTCGACAGATCATCCAACAGCGGCGCGTCGTCCACGCCGATGACCACCGGAGTGCCGGGCTGCGCCGCCGTGAGCGCCTCGATCACCCCGTGGACCAACCGGATCGGATCGGTCACCCCCGCCTGCGCCCATGCGGTGAAGGCGCCCAGCGGGACTATTCGTGCCGACGAAGTGGCCACCGCCCAACGCGTGCGGGCTCCCCGCGCTGCCGAAGCAGACAGGGCCTCCCGGACGATCCTGCTCTTGCCCACGCCCGCGGCGCCGCACACCACAACCCCGGGAACACCCGGGGCCAGGATGGCCGCCTCGATCACGCTCATCTCGGCAGCCCGGCCGGTCAGCGGCCAGGACATGCGCACCACCGAAGCGTAAGAGAGCGGTCCCCGGCGTGTGGCCGGAAAGTGTCGGGCGCGATCGCGACGCCCGAGCCAGTGCCACCCGGCGAACGGCGGCAGGAAAGGCTCGCCAGGCGACACCACCCGGGATCCGCGCCCCTGACCGATGCCGGTACGCCACGTTCGTCTTAAGGTTTCAGACCATGCAGACGACCGTGAAGCGCGCGGCCCGGAGATTGTCCACGGCCGCCGCCGTAGCTTTCCTCCCCCTCGCGTTCACCGCCGCGGTGAACCCGGCCATCGGTTACGCCGACTGCGAGGGCGGGCAGTGGTGGGACCCCGTGGCCAACACCTGTCAGGCGCCGCTGGTGCCCAACTGTGAGAACGGTTGGTGGGATCCGGTGGCCAGCACCTGCCGCCCCGCGGTCGCCACCGTGCCGCTGGCGTGCGATGACGGCTGGTGGTGGGATCCGGTGGGCAACGTGTGCCGCCCACCGCTGCTGCCGCCGCAATAGGCAGCCGCAATTAGGCAGCTGCAATTAGGCAAAGGCCCACCCGGCCCGTCGCGCGGTTCCACCGGGTACCGTGCCCGTAATCACCAACCGTCGGTCGCGTTCGACCACGGCTGACCTCGGCGCACCTGGGGAGTTCGATGGCGCAAGACATTTCGAAGCACGTACCGGACGTCGACCCCGACGTCGGCGCGGATATCACCGTGGACCAGCCACAGAACCGGGACGGCCACGAGCGTCGGGCCTTCAAGCTGGCCACCCCCGTCGGCGATCTCGCGGTGATCATCCGCACCCCCCGCAGGCGCCCGCTGGTCCCGAAGCGATTCGACCCGTTCGGTATCGCCGACCGTGCCCTGGACGCCGCCAAGGTGGGGTTCAAACTCGCCACCTGGGGTGAGGAGCAGCTGGCCACGATGGTGAAGAACAGGCTGGAGCAACTCGATTCCGCGCCCCGCACCCCGCCGTCGGCCGACCCGGATGCGCCGGAGTCCCTGAACACCAAGATGGGCAAACTGCTCGACCGGGCGTTGGATCAGAGCACCGCCGGCAGCCAGGTGGAACTGTTCCACCGATTGCTGGATCAGCTGGTGGCCGACGAGGCGCGCATCGTCGGCGCATTGTCCGACGGCTCGGCCTCACCGCTGGTGCACGTCTACTCCCGGTCCCGCAACACCGGCCAGCCGGTGCTGGAGAACGCCTGCTTGATCGGCCGCACGGCCAATGTGGCTTTGCCGAATATGGTCCCGCAATACGTCGGTCATCTGCTATCACTTGGTCTGGTTGAGATCGGCCCGGAGGATCCGGCCAAGAAGGCCGACTACGAGATACTCATGGCCGAGCCCATGGTGTTGCGGGCCATCAAGGGCGCGTCCCGCGGACCACTCACCGCGCGGGTGGAGAAGCAGACCCTGGGCCTGTCCGGTCTGGGTCGCGGATTGTGGGAGGCAGCAATGCAACAGGACGGTCCGTGACGTTGCAGCGAGAAGCCCGGGGCGGATCGCGGAGATTGAGGACCAGCGAGCAGCTTGCGGATCGCGCATGAGCACCAGCGAGCAGCTTGCGGATCGCGCATGAGCGGCGAGACGATTCTCGCAATCCAGACCTGGCAGGAGATCAAGGCCGACTTCAGCGTCAACTGGCTGATCTATCTGTCCATGCCGTTCGTGGCCGCCTTCGTCGGCTGGAGCACGAAGATCGTCGCGCTGGAGATGCTGTACCGGCCACTCGAGTTCAAGGGCATCGGCCCCTTCGGCTGGCAGGGCATCGTGCCGCGCCGCGCCGGCAAGGTCGGCTCCAAGACCATCGAGCTGCTCACCCAGAATCTGCTCAAACCCGAGGAGATGCTGGAGAAGGTCGACGCCGCCGAGGCCGTCGAGGCCCTGCGGGAGCCGCTGATCCGGGCCGCCGACGAGATCTCCCGGGACATCGCCGAACAGATCCGGCCAGGGTTGTGGGACTCCCTGCCCGAGGCGGGTCGCAAAGCGATCCAGTCCCGCATCAACACCACGATCCCCCAGGTGATCGAGAACATGCTCAACGAGATGCGCGCCGACCTGCCGCGCTATATCGATGTGCAGTACCTGGCCATCACGACCCTGGTGAAGAACAAGGACAAACTCAACAAGCTGATGCGTGGGCTCGGCGACGATGCCATGGCATTCGTGCGGCGCAGCGGCATCTACTTCGGGCTCGTCATCGGTCTGGTGCAGATGGTGGCCTGGGCGTTGTTCCAGAACCCCTGGATCATGCCCGCGTTCGGCTTCGGCGTCGGGTTCATCAGCGACTACATCGCGCTCAACATGCTGTTCCGGCCGGTCAAGCCGACCAAGATCCTGGGCTTCATCCCGTTCCAGGGCCTGCTGCACGCCCAACGCGAGACCGTCACCGCGGATTACGCCCGGATCCTGTCCGAGGATCTGTTCTCCCCCGAGATCCTCTTCGACGGGGTTCTGCGCGGCCCGGGTTCGGACAAGGTGTTCTCGTTGATCGCCAAGGAGGTCGACGCGGCCATCGACGCCCAGACCGGGATCGCCACCCCGCTGGTGAAGTTCGCGGTGGGCACCGAACGGTACAACGCACTGAAGAACACGCTGGTGGAGATGGTGCTGCAGCGGCTCCCCGACACCCTGCAATATGCCCAGGACTACGCCGTCGGCGCCATGGACCTGGAGGGCACCATCATCGACAAGATGGGTCAGCTCTCCAATGAGGAGTACGAGTCCATCCTGCGCCCGGTGTTCAAGGACGACGAGCCGACGATGATCGCCGTCGGCGCTGTCCTGGGCGGGGTCGTCGGCGAGATCCAGGTGCAGCTGATCGAGAATTTCGGCAACGAGCCACCACACGCCGCGCTGTCCGAGCTGACCCGGGTCATCCTGAGGCAGTGATCCGGTCAGCGGCCGCCGAACGGGGTGCGCCCGGCCGGCGCATGAGCGCTCCGCACGCCAGGGCGGCCAGCACCAACGCCAGACAACCCGCATCGACGACGGCGCCGAGCACCCAGCCGGCCACCGCGGTGCCGAACAGGAATGGCGGCACCCATTCGACCAGCCGAACCCACGATGGCACCTCGGGGTGGCCGTGCGCCCTGGCCCGTGCGTAGTCCGGATAGAAATCGTTGAACGCCACCGCGAACAGCAGCGCCGCCAGCTGCAGGACCCAGCCGGTCCAGAAGTTGTCCGTATCGTGCACCGCCGCATCGCCGATGAAACCGACCGTCGCGGCAAACCCGAACGCACCGGCCCACACACCGGTGACCACCAGGTGGACCCGCACGAAAAGTGATGTGCCCCAACGCTCGGGGCGCACCTTGTGCCGCGCATAGACCATCGTGTAGGGCCGCCGCAGGACCAGTGTGACCGTCGCGTACAGCGCCAGCAGCGCGTTGGTGATGTCACCGGACCACAATTCCAGCCATGCCTTCGTGGCGCTCGAGGCGTGCAGCCCGATGATCGCCAGTACCACGAAGTAGGACACCCCGAGAAACTCGATGACGTGCACCGGGATCCCGCGTTGCCAGCACATCGTCAGGACCAGCACGGACACCGCCAACGCGCCGGACACGGCCACCTCGAACCGGCCCGGCCCGGCCAGCATCGCCATCCACACCCACGGCGCGAGGCCGGAGAACGGCGAGTCCAGAAACTGGACCCACAGGTGGGCACCGTGTCTGGCGCCTTTCATTCCGAGCATTTCGCCGACCCTAGGTCGGCATGCTGTGAAGTTACCCAGATGCGACCAAACGTTCCCGAAGCAGCGACACTCCAGCCGGTAGCCTCGACGTGTGACGGGCAGGGGGATACGAGCAGCGGTGTGCGCGGCCGCGATCGTGGTCACCCTGGGCGGTTGTTCTGACCTGATCCACGGAAAACCCACCGGATCGCCCGACAACAACGGTGTCGAGCCGACGGTGCAGACCCCGCGCCCCAGTCGTAGCACGGCCGTACCATCGAGCCCGCCCAGTCCGTCACCCACCGCTCCGACGGCCACCGCCGCACCTCCCGGCGCCGACACCCTCGCCCCGCAGAACGGGTACGTCTTCATCGAGACGAAGTCCGGGCTGACCCGCTGCCAGATCTCCACATCCGAGGTGGGCTGCGAATCCCAGTTCCAGAACGCCCCCGTGGTGGACGGCGCCCCGGCCAATGGCGTGCGGCTCACCGCCGACGGACAGGTCCAGTGGATCCTCGGCAATCTCGGCGATATCCCGACCGTCCCCCTGGACTACAAGACGTATCGGGCGTTGGGCTGGACCATTGCCGCGTCCGCGGACGGGACCCGGTTCACCAACGATGGCACCGGACACGGCATGTTGGTACGCACCGAGGGCGTGCAGACCTTCTAGACGGGAGACGAACAGATGTCGGTGGCACGACGCGAACGCGCGGCGCTGGTCGCGACGATGCGCGGGACCGGGCCCGACGCCCCCACCCTGTGCGAGGGCTGGACCACCCGCGACCTGGCCGCGCACCTGGTCGTACGGGAACGCCGGATCGATGCCGCGCCCGGCATCCTGATACCCGCCTTGGCCGGCTACACGGCCAAGGTGCAGGAGCAGGTGACCGCCGCCAACGACTGGGCCGAACTGATCGACAAGGTCGCCTCGGGTCCGCCGGCCTACTCCCCGTTCGCCGTCCTGGACCCCTTGGTGAACGTCGCCGAGATGTTCATCCACCACGAGGATGTCCGTCGTGCTGGAACAGATTGGGAGCCAAGGGTTCTCGATGACGAGACGGTGAAGGCCCTGACTCGCCAGGTTGCTCAGTTCGCGCGGATGACGCTGTCGAAATCACCGGCAAGGGTCAGTCTCGCCACCCCGGACGGCAAGGTGCTGGCCACCGCCGGCAAGGGTGCCCCGGTGACGGTCACCGGCGAACCGGGCGAGCTGCTGCTGTTCGCCGCGGGCCGCGAACCCGCACAGGTGACGTTGCGTGGCGACGACGATGCGGTCGCCGCGCTGCGAGCGGCCCGTCGCGGGCTCTAGTGTTGTTGACATGGGAACAACCGACTTCCGTGTCTTCGTCGAACCGCAACAGGGTGCCACCTACGGTGATCAACTCGCCGTGGCGCAGGCCGCCGAGAAGTTGGCGTTCTCCGCGTTTTTTCGATCGGACCATTACCTGGCCATGAGCGGTGACGGCCTGCCCGGCCCCACCGATTCGTGGGTGACTCTCGGCGGGATCGCCCGCGAGACCTCGACCATCCGACTGGGCACCATGGTGACCTCGGCCACCTTCCGCCATCCCGGCCCGCTGGCCATCGCCGTTGCCCAGGTCGACGAGATGAGCGGTGGCCGAGTCGAATTGGGGATCGGCGCGGGCTGGTTCGAGGAAGAGCACCAGGCCTACGCCATTCCGTTCCCGGCGCTGGGCGAGCGGTTCGACCGGCTCACCGAGCAACTGGAGATCCTCACCGGGCTGTGGGGTACGCCCGCTGGCGAGACCTTCGACTTCACCGGCACGCACTACGCCGTCAAGAATTCGCCCGGACTGCCCAAGCCCGTACAGGCGCCGCTGCCGATCATCATCGGCGGCAAGGGACCCAAACGCACCCCGGCACTGACCGCCCGGTTCGCCACGGAGTTCAACATCCCGTTCGACTCCCTCGAGGCGACCTCGGCCCAGTTCGAGCGGGTGGCCGCGGCCGTCGACGCGGCCGGCCGCGCACCCGAGTCGGTCACCTACTCCGCGGCGTTCGTGCTGTGCGCGGGTCGCGACGAGGCCGAACTGACCCGCCGCGCCGCCGCCATCGGGCGCGAACTGGACGAGATGCGCGGAAACTCCCCGACGGTCGGCACCCCGGCGGAGATCGTGGACAAGCTGGGCGCTTTCACCGCGGCCGGTGTGCAACGCGTTTACCTGCAGGTTCTGGATATGTCAGATCTCGATCACCTGGAGTTCTTCGCATCCGAGGTCATCGGGCAACTCGGTTGACCCAGCAGGATGGCGCACCGCGTGATTACTATCGGTGCCCGTGACGGACGAGCGTAAGTGGCATGAACGCACGTCCACGCTGACCGCCGCCAGCCTCGCCGCGTTGGCCGCCATCGCGCTGATCGTCTGGGGGGCGTTGTTCGTGTCCCGCCAGTTCAACCAGCCCGAACAGGCTCCGACGGAATTCGTCACCCCCAGCTTCTCCGACACTTCGGGACGGTCGACCTCGGCTGCCACGACCACCACCGAGACGATCACCAGCACCAGCCCGCCGGCCACCACCGATATCAACGACCCGGACGCCACCACGTCATCGACGACGTCCTCGACCACCACGACGACGACCCGCCGCACGACGAGTCAATCCCGCGACGACGAGACCACCACGACCCGCCGCCGGCCTCGCTTCAACGAGACCAGGACGCTGTCCCCGTAGCGCGACTACCTGCCTTGCGCGTGATACTCGGCGACCAGCCCCTCAGCGCTGCGCACCGCCGCCCGGCACGCCCTGGTGGTGAACGGATCGTTGAGCGGATGGTCGGCGCGGCGGCGCCAGCGTTGCGCCGCCGCGAAGGCCGCCCGCGGGCCGTCGTAGGGATCGGCCGATCCCAGCCCCAGCCGGCTGGCCGCGTCCGTGCCGGACCCGCCGATCAACCGGCGCAGCGACGCCATCTCGTCGTCGTTCAACGTGGTTGGCCGGGAACGCAATTGACTCAACAGCCGGAGTTCCTCGAACGCGTGCGCATCGGCCAGCAGCGGGTCGATGTCGGCCAGGATCTGCCTGCTGGCGTAGATCGGGTGGACCTGGACGAACCGCCGCAGGGCCAGCAGTGCGGTATGTGCCTTGAGCAGATCGGAGCGCTGCGCGAACTGCTGGTCGATGACATCGCGCAGGGCGATCAGCCCGCTGCGTTCCAGCAGTTCGTCGGCCAGCGCCACCGAGTCGCTGATCCCGGCGCGCAGCACCGCGATCGAGATCCGGATCCCGAACATCCCGAACCGGTCGAGCAGGGCGGCCCGGGTCGCGGCGTCCACCGGCAGCGAGCTGTCTTCTCGGACGAACCGGTCCACGCTGAGCATCGCCTTGGTCAGCTCGGCCGGTTCGACGGCCGCCAGCTTCTCCAACGCGACGAACTCGCTCTGCCGCAGGGTGCGTGCCGTGAGCGCCAGCAGCCCGGACACCGGGACGACCGCCTGGCAGATCCCGGTCTTCTCCATCTCGGCGGTGAACCGGGTCGCCACATCCCGGGCCGACAGCATGGCATCGATGCGGCCGGCGCCGATCTCGTCGGCCCTCGACGCCACCCCGATCACGCCCAACGCACTGGACGCGCCCGCCTCACCGCCGACCAGTTCACCGATCTGGGTGAGCAGCCCGATATCGGCGGCGTTGAGGGTGCGCAGCAGGAACACCACCGCGTCCACCCGCGGCACACCGTCCTCGGGAATCAGCAGCCGCAACGTACGCGCGGACACGTCGCGCGACAGCGACGAGGTGCCGGGCGTGTCGATGATGGTGGTGTCGATGAGTTCGGCGGCCGGCCACTGCACGTCCAGGTCCTCGATGTCACCTTCGTCCAGGCCGTCGAAGCTGAACGTCAGACTTCGCCGATCCGGGCGGTCGCCCGGAACCCGCACGATCGGCACGTTCGAGCGCCGGCCGCCGCGGTGGTTGGCGGTGACTTTCGGGGTGGGACCGTGCCGGAACCGGGTGACCAGGCGGGTCGCCTCGGTGGCGTCGGTCGGGGCGATGTCCTCCCCCACCAAGGCGTTGACCAGGGTCGATTTACCTGCTTTGAGGGTGCCGGCCAGGGCGATGCGCATCGGCTCGTTGAGCCGGTTGCCGATCCGCAGCAGTTCGTTGTGCACGTCGGGCCGGTCCCGGTATGCCGGATCAGCCTGATACGCGCGGATGGTGCCGCCCAGAATCGCGCGCACATTGTCACTGGTGCTCATACGGGCGACCAGTTTAAGCGGGTCAACCTGCCGCGGACAGTTTGTCCGCGTTGTCGATGACCTGCCGCAGGATGTTGAGCTCGCGCTCCAGCTCGTTGATGCGGGTGTTGCGCTCGTTCTCTTCCAGCTTGGCCGATGTCAGAGTGGCCTGCAGCGACTCGTTGAGTGAGCGCGACGCCTGGTTGGCGATACCCCGGTAGTGGTCGCGCAGCTGACGCTGGATGGCGCGCAGCCGATCTCGAGACTCCTTGTTGACCACGAACGACACGTCGTCGATGAACCGGCGCATGCTGGTCTTGGCTTCGTTGCGCACCCGCGACATCCGGTTCTCCATATCCTCCTTGTACGCCTTGCGCCCCAACAGAAGTCCCGCACCCAGCGACAACGGGTTGAACATGCCCAGCCCCGCGAACGAGGTCAGCATGCCGAACATCAACACCCCGCCGTAGGACCCGCGCATCCCGGTGACCACCTTGTGGCCGGCTTTGATCGGTTTGGCGTCCAACCGCGCAAGTGCCTTGAACTCGCCCAGACTGGCGCCCATCTCACGCGCGCTGACGTGCGGCGCCTCGATGACATCCAGGCCCGCCTCGATGAAGGTGCGGGCCACCTCGGCGGCCAGCGCCTCGGCCCGCTGGAAGGCCCAGACGAAGTTGTCGCCCACGGCGGTGGCGATGGCGTTCTCCAGTTCGGCGCCGATCTCGGCCCAGTGCTGAGTGGGGTCACAGCCGTCGATCACGCCTTCGGTGTGGGCGGTGATGTGCCGGAACCTGTTCCGCAGATCGTGATCGATATCGGCGGTCAGGTCGGCGATCCCGTCGTTGAGCACCTGCTGCCACAACGCGGTCTGGGCCAGCGCGTCCTGGGCTTCCTGCGTGCGCCGTTCGAGGTCGGCGGCGAGCTTCTCGCGGGTGTCGGGGTCGTTGAGCGCTGACAGTTCGGCTTCGGCCACGAGTGCGAGATGATCTGCTGCGGCGCGAATCTCGTCGATCACGTGATCGCGGACGCGATCGGTCTCCCGGGACAACACATTGTCGCCCAGGAAGGCGACCAGCGCCGGGAAGTTGGACTCCTCGTTGAGGTCCTTGTCGTTGAGCGTGATGGCGTGGCTGCGCAGCACCGAACTCACCGGAGTGATCGGCGTGCTGAGGCCGGCGCGCTGCAGATGGGCGGCGTTCGCCGCGACGATCTCCCGCCAGTGCGGGTACAGGTCGATCTTGGTGGCCAGAATTGTTGTCAGCGGGCATATTTCGACGGCCTGCCGGATGAAGGTCAGTTCGGGCTCGGTGAATTCCTGGCTGGTGTCGCTCACCATCAGCAGCGCATCCGCCTCGGGTAGCAGTCCCAGGGTGGCCGACAGGTGCGGTTGGCCGTGGCCGCCGACGCCGGGGGTGTCGATGAAGGTCAGACCGTTCTTGAGCATCGGGCTGGGCACCCCGACCTCGACACGCAACACCTCACGGCCCTGCGCCGCCGGGGCCTGGCGCAGATCGTTGCGCAGCTCCGACATGTCGATATCGACGAATTCCGGTTCGCCGTCGGGCCCGGCGACCGCCAGCCGGGCCGACGCGGTCTCGGCGTAGTGCACCACGGTGGCCAGCACCGTGCTCTCGTCATCGCCGACCCGCGCCACCGGCATGTTCAGCAGTGAGTTGAGCAGCTGGCTCTTGCCCTGCTTGAGCTGGCCGGCGATGACCACCCGGATCTGTGGGTCGGTGATCCTGTCCTTGGCGATGCCGAGGCGCTCCACCAGGTCGGCGCGGTCGTGCGCGCCGGCGATCCGGGAGCTGTGGTCGATGAGCTCGACGATCACGTCGACGGGTCTGGCCGGCCTGCCGGCCGCGACCTTGCCATCCTGCGGTGCTGTCATCTCATCCTCTCCAGACCATCACACTCCCATGCGCGCCGATTGGCGGGGACCTTGCGGTCCCCGCCAATCGGGTGTCGATCAGAACGCGTGGAAATCGGTGTGCGGTTCGATGTTCGTGGTGTTGTGCAGGTCGGTATCGGCGTAGGTGTTGATACCGCCGGCCTGGTGCACCGACTCGTCGGTCACCGTGGTGTGCACGGAGCTGTCCTCGTGGACCGAGCTGTCGGCGTGCACCGAGCTGTCGATCGTCGAGTGTCCGCTGACCGAGGTGGTGGTCGTCGTGTGGCTCGAGGTGTCCACCACGCTGGTGTTCCCGCTGCCCAGGTCGTGTCCGACCGTGGTCTGGCTGCCGCCGACGGAGGTGGTGTTGGTCGAGCCGTGGCTGTCGTTGATGACGATGCTGCCACCGCTGCCACCGCTACCGCCGCCGGCGTGCCCGCCGCCCAGGATGCCGCCGCCGGCGCTGGCGCCGCCACCGTTGCCGCCACTCGTGTCGACATCCTTGATGACGGGCCCGCTGTTGTGCGAGATGACGTCGCCACCGGCGGTCTGCGAGCTGTCGTGGACCTGGTTGCCGGCCCCGACGATCACCGGCGAGTGGCTTCCGGTCAGCACGTCGTGGACGTTGGTGTTGCCGTCGCCGACGGTGTTGTCGTGGCCGGTGGTGACGGTGCCCTTGTTCTCGCCGTCGACCACCACGCCGCCGTTGGTGGCGGTGGTCGTCGTGGTGGTCTTGCTGCCGAACAGGGTGATGTCACCGAAGCCGAGGTTGAACGCGCCCTGCTGGGCGTTGGCGCCGGCGTCCTGGTTCGGGCTGAGCACCGGCACGTTGTTGTGGCTGGCGAAATCGGTGCTGTTGTGGCTGGCGAAGTCGGTCTGCGGCGCGAACGTCGGCTGCGAGGTGTAGGAGGTCTGCGGCGAGAACGGGGAAGCGAAGTTGTGGTAGCTGGAGACCGCGTTCTGCAGCCCGTACACCGGGTCGCCGTTGCCGAGTGCGACGCCGGCCGGTGCCACGCTGGCGGCGACCGAGGCGAGCTGGGCGGCGCTGACGTTCGGCAGGCCCGCGTCCCGCATCGCCTGGTCGGGGTCGGCGACGAAGGCGGCCGCGATGTCGGGGCTGCGGAACAGGTCGAGGATGTAGTCGATGATCGTGGTCATGGGAGTGCCTTTCTGAGTGGCTTTCTGGGTGGCGCTTCGGTAGGTGCTTCTGGTCTGTTTCCGGGTGGTCCGGCGAACTGAAGACAACGTTATGGGTGGCGAGCGACGGCGGAAACGGGGTCGAAACCCCTGCCTTCACAACCCCCATCAGGGGTATAGGGGGTAGGCCCATTAGGGGGTTAGGGGATGGCGGGGGACGACCGCTCCCGGACACGAAAAAGCCCGCTCCCTTGCAGGTGAGCGGGCTTTTCTAGGCAGGTCAGCCGAAGATGTCGAAACCACCGTCATCGACCGGCAGGTGATGATCGCTGTCGGTGGCCTGGTTCCAGTGGGTGTCCAGGCCGGTGTCGACGACCGGCACGTCGTCGACCGGGTGCGGATCCGCAGCAAAGGTCGGGACGTCGGCGGAGTAGTCATCGACCACGGTGGGCACACCGTGATCGAAGGCATCCGGCAGCGAGTTCACCGCCGCGTGCAGATCGTCGGTGACCACGACCGGCACGTGATCGCTCACGCCACCGAAGTCACCGAAGGAGTCGAAGGCCGCCGTCGCGGCTCCACTGGTCCAGACGTTGCCGCCGGGGTCGAATCCCAGGTCGGCGCCGCCGGTCGACACAGGCGAGGACAGCGACTCGCTGACCACGGGGATCAGGTGGTTGACATCGGCGGTGGTGACATCGGTCAGGTGTGCATCGGCGATGGCCTGATTCGGATCCGCGGCGTAGCGCGCGGCCGCGTCGGGATCCCGCACCAGCGACATGACGAAGTCCAGCAGTTCATTGGCCATCGTGCCACCGTCCTTTCTGTGAGTTCCCTCGATGTTATCGGTGCACGTCGAGGCGCAAATCGGTGTCGAACCCACCGCGACGACGCCCGGGTTAGGGGATGCCCCATTAGGGGTTTCGACACGTTAGGGGGATTGACGCGTACCGGTCTCGGCTACCACTAAGGTGAGGGCGTCACGGCTGTCGACGGGAGATCACATGGGCGACTCGCTCGGGTTGTCGATAGGGACAACCAATCTGGTGGCGGCCCGCGAAGGCCGGCCGCCGGTCGTGCGGCGCGCGGTGCTGACCCTGTTCAACGACCGCCCAGCCGAGGTCGGCGTGCCAGGTGAGAACCCCAATCTGAACCAGCCGGGTCTGGTGCTGGGTGGGTTCGTGGACCGCGTGGGCGATCCCATCCCCCTGGTGGCCTCCGACGGTTCGTCACACCCCGGCGACCAGGTGCTCGCCGAGGCGCTGGACGCGATGGCCCATACCGTCGGCGGTGGCCAGCCCATCACCATCGCCGTGCCCGCGCACTGGAGCCCGGCCGCGGTATCCGCCCTGCAGATCGCCCTGCGCGCCAAGCCCGGCCTGTCGTCGGCAACCCTGGTGCCGGATTCGCTCGCGGCCCTGGCCGGCCTGCGCAGCGGCCCCGGTCTGCCCGCCCAGGGTGTTGTCGCCCTGATCGATCTCGGCGGCAGCGGCACCAGCATCACGCTGGCCGACGCCGGCGGGAATCTGGCGCCCATCGGCGCCACCCAGCGCTATCCGGACTTCTCCGGGGACCAGATCGACCAGGTGCTCCTCAACCACGTCCTCGCCGGCATCGCCGAGGCCAACAACACCGACCCGGGCAGCACCGCGGCGGTCGGTTCGCTCGGCAGGCTGCGCGATGAGTGCCGACGGGCCAAGGAGCGGCTGTCCGCCGAGACCACCGCGGTGGTGCGGGCCGAATTACCGGGCTACACCTCCGACATCCGGGTCACCCGCGCCGAGCTGGATCAGGTGATCGAAGCCCCGCTGGCCGGCCTGCTCGGTGCCATCGACGAAGTCTTGCAGCACAACAGAATTCCCGTCTCCAGCGTGTCGGCCATCGCCACTGTCGGTGGGGGCGCGGCGATCCCGCTGGTGACGCAGCGGCTGTCCGAGCGGTTGCAGGCGCCGGTGATCACCACCCCCTATGCCCAGGTCAACACGGCCGTGGGCGCGGCCCTGGTGGCCGGTCTGGCCTCCGAGGCCGCGGCCGCAACGGGTTTGGCGCCGGCGGCAAGCCCGGATGCCGCGCCGACCGGCCTGGCCCCGACCATGGGGTGGGCCGGAGCCGCCGCGCCGCCGACCGCGGCCGCCCCGGGTTTGGCGTGGTCAGAGGACAACCCGCTTCCGACCGGTGAACCCCTGCCCTACGAGGGCCCGGATTACGACACCGGGTTCAGCAGCGCCCGTCCCGAGGTGGCCTTCACCCCGCAGGAGGAGGAACTCCAGGACGAGGCGGCACCCCTGCCCTGGTACAAGCGCCCGCCGCTGCTGTTCGGCGCGGCTGCCGCAGCGGTACTGCTGGCCGGCGGTGGCCTCGCGGTCACCCTGACCGGCACCAGCGGTCCCGGCGGGACAGTGATCGAGACGGCGACGAGCTTCTCCACCCAGCCCGGTGAGAGCACCGCGGCCCCGCTGACGACGGAAACGGTGACGGTCACCGGTTCCGACGGCATCGTCACCACCTCCGAGGTACCGCCGCCGCCCCCGGCGAGCACCACCACCACGACGACGACACCGTCGACCACCAGCTCGACCACGACCACCACCACCACGACAACCACCACTACGACCACGACGACCACCACCACGACCACCCCGCCCACCACGACGACGACCACCACCACCCAGCCCCCGACCACGACGAAACCGCCGACCACCTCGGCCGCGCCGCCGACGACGACCAAGGCGCCGGAGCCCGTCACCACGACGGCCGCCGCGGCGGCCACCGTCACCCAGGCGCCGCAGACGACGGTCGTCGTGTCCGGTAACGAATAGCGCGCGCCCGTGGGCCTGGGCGAGCGCAGCGACGGGGGCCAGCCGGGTGACCCGCTCGCCACCCTGATCGACGCACCGACCGAACCGGCCAAGGTCCTGGTGTCCGGGGGTATCGGCACCGGCAAGACCACGCGGATCAACGCCGTGCGCACCGCGCTGCGCGGAGCCGGCCGGCCGGTGTCCTCGTCGGTACCCGCCGGATCCGAAATCGGCAGTGCCGCAATCGTCATCGACGATGCCCAGTTGCTCGACGACGCCGACCTGGTTCGGCTCACCGCGCTGGTCGCCCGGCCCGAGCTCACCGTGTTGGTCGCCGCCGAACCGCTGGCACACCGTCCCGCCCTGGGCGGCCTGTTCACCGCCCTGGCCCGGGAGAATCCGGTGCTCACCCTCGGCGCCCTGCCGCCCACCGAATTTGCCGGTGTTCCACACGAATTGGTGCGCACCGTGCAGGCGGCCACCTCCGGCCTGCCGTTTCTGGTGGGCCCGGCGGCGCGGGCCATCGCGGAGGCCATCGGTGCGCCCGACGGGGAATCCGCGGTCACGGTCATCGGCGCCGCTACCCGGGTCGCGCTCGTGGAGCGACTGCACCGCCTCGATCGGGCGGTGCTGGACACCCTGCTGCTCTGCTCACTGAGCCCCGGACTGGGCGCCGACGATATCGCCGCCGCGCTGCGGGTCGACGCCGACAGCGCACAGGATCTGATGGACCGCGCGCGGGCCACCGGGCTCCTCGACGCCGCCCACCGCCGGCCGTTCCTCGGCATCCTGCACCGCGCGGTCGCCGAGATCCTCGGGGCTGCCCGGCATCACGACACCGAGCTCGCCCTGCTCCGATCGCAAACCGAAATCGGCTTGCTCTCCGCAGATCTCGCACTCAGGATGGCCGAGCACGGAATGCGGGACGCCCTGCTCGCCGACACGCTGATCGCCCTGGCCACGGCGAACCGCGCCCAGCCCGCGCGCGCGGCCCGGCTGTACCGGGCGGCCGCCGACGCCGGTGCGGGACCGGGCGCGCACAGCGCCGGATTGGCCGACGCCCTGGCGATGACCGGTGACTGCGCGACGGCGGCCCGGTTGGCCGACGGGCTCCTCGGTTCGGCAGATCCGGCCGAGCGCGCGGCCGCGGTCCGGATCGCCGCCAGTGTCGCCGTCCACGACGGCGCCGCGGGGCAGGCCGCCGATCTGTTCGCCTGGCTGGGGCCCTACCCCGATGCCTTCGTCGGATCGGCCGCGGCGATCGTGGCCATCGGGGCCGGCAATGCCGAGGCGGCCCGAGCCGCACTCTCGGTACCGGATTCCGGGCCGCCCACCTCGACTGCGCGAGCGGCACGCAACCTGGCCGACGGTCTGCTGCAGACCCTGGATCAGCCGTTCGCCGCCGCGATCGGGCGGTTGAGCCAGTCGATCACGGCCGAACGCACCGATACCGGCGTCGCCCCGGACAGTCCCGCCGCGCTTGTCACGCTGGCCGCCCTGCACGGGGGTGACGCGGTGCGGGCCCGCAGCATCATCGGACGAGCCGTCGGTGCCGACGCGTCCGACGATCACGGCTTCACCGGGCCCCGGCACCGACTGCTGCTGGGCTGGGTGCGCATGCTCGACGGTCAACTGAGTGCGGCGAGCGCGGATGCCGCGTCGGTGCCGTCGTCGCTGCATCGCCGCGACGCGCTGTGGTCGGCGGCGCTGCGCACAGCGATCGCCCGCCGCGGAGGTGACGGCGGGGCGACGCAGAAGTACTGGTACGCCGCCATGGACGTGCTGGCCGAATACTCCCTCGACATCTATTGCACGCTGCCGCTCGGGGAACTCTGGGTGGCGGCGGCCCGGCTGCGCCAGGTCGACCGGGTCCAACACCATATCGACGAGGCGTTCGCCCTCTTGAGCGCGCTCGGCGACCCGGTGCTCTGGTCGGTGCCACTGCATTGGGCGGGCGTGCACGCCGGGATCCTGGCCAACTCCCCCGATGCCGTCGCCCCGCACGGTCAGGCGCTGGCCGCCGCGGCCGGGCAGAGTCCGTTCGCCCGCAGCCTGGCCACCGCGGGCCGCACCTGGTTGCGCGTGCTGGCCCATCAGGTCGATCCAGACGAGGTGACCGTCGCGGCGCGCGGGTTGACCCGGTTCGGCCTGACCTGGGATGCCACCCGACTCGCGAGCCAGGCCGCACTACACACCCCGGACGGGAAGGTGTCCGGTGCCATGCTGGCGCTGGCCCGCGATCTCAAATCCGATATCCAGAATGCCGAGACGGCCGAACGGGACGTGCCGAGTGCACCGGCCCGCGCCGCCGCTGAGCCGGCCACCTCGATGCCGACCTGGGCCCGGTTGTCCGACCGGGAACGTGAGGTCGCCGAGCTGGTGCTGCAGGGGATGCCCTACCGCGATATCGGCAATCAGTTGCTGATCTCCGCCAAGACCGTCGAACACCACGTCGCCCGCATCCGCCGCCGGCTGGGCGCCGAATCGCGGTCGGAGATGTTGTCGATGTTGCGGGCGCTGGTGGGCACGCCGGCCTGAGACGCGACTGTGGTGACCACCACATCTGGCGTTTGCCGGATACCGACCGCAATGCCTTTACACAGCCATCGGCCAGTGTCACCAAGACTTTTCCGGTACCGGCGGACCCAGGTCGCCGGGTCCCGTCACGGGGCTCCGCTGGGTGACAAAGAGTGAGTTAGGTCAGCCTTGCTAGCGGCGCTTCCCGGCCGGATGCAACTATGAGCAGGCATCTAGCCTAAGTTACTGGCGAGTAACACACCTTAAGTTACCAATGAGTAACTTAAATTACGGGAGGCCCGCGGTGGAAGACAGCCTGGAGCACATGCTCACGACGGGGCGGTTGATCCTTGGTTTGTTGATGACCGCGATCGTCTTGGTGTTCGCCGCCAGGCGCGTGCTGTGGCTGACGAAGCTGATCAACTCGGGCCAGAAGGTCGGCGACGAGCGCGGCCGCAAGGACCATCTGGTCCGGCGCTTCCTCAACCAGAACAAGGAAGTCTTCGCCCAGTCGAAGCTGCTGAAGTGGTCGATCCCCGGTATCGCGCACTTCTTCACGATGTGGGGCTTCTTCGTCCTCGGCTCGGTGTACGTCGAGGCCTACGGTGTCCTGTTCGACCCCGAATTCCACATCCCGATCGTCGGCCGCTGGGCGGTCCTGGGCTTCCTGCAGGACTTCTTCGCCCTCGCCGTGCTGGCCGGCATCATCGTCTTCGCCATCATCCGGGTGACCCGTGAACCCAAGAAGCTCGGTCGCGAGTCCCGCTTCTACGGCTCGCACACCGGTGGTGCGTGGGAGATCCTCTTCATGATCTTCCTGGTCATCCTGACCTACGCCATCTTCCGCGGTGCCGCGGTCAACGTGCTCGGCGAGGACTTCCCGTACCAGTTCGGCGCGTTCTTCTCCGACGGCATGGCCGCCCTGCTGGCCCCGCTGGGACACACCGCGAACGCCTGGATCGAGACCATCGCACTGATGGGCCATATCGGCGTCATGCTGGTGTTCTTGCTGATCGTGCTGCACTCCAAGCACCTGCACATCGGCCTGGCCCCGATCAACGTCACCTTCAAGCGCCTGCCCGACGGTCTGGGTCCGCTGCTGCCCATGGAGCACAAGGGCGAATTGATCGACTTCGACGATCCCGCCGAGGACGCCGTCTTCGGTCGCGGCAAGATCGAGGACTTCACCTGGAAGGGCTACCTCGACTTCACCACCTGTACCGAGTGCGGCCGCTGCCAGTCCCAGTGCCCGGCCTGGAACACCGGTAAGCCGCTGTCGCCCAAGCTCGTGATCATGAACCTGCGCGACCACATGTTCGCCAAGGCGCCCTACCTGATCGAGGGCAAACCGATGCCCGAGGACGGTTCGGTCGACTTCGCCGAACTGGGCGACAGTTTGCACGGGCACGGGGTGCCCGAGGACGGCTTTGCGCGCATCGAGGGCCACGGCCCCGAGCAGGCGCTGCGCCCCCTGGTCGGCACCCTGGAGCAGGGCGGCGTCATCGATCCCGACGTGCTGTGGTCCTGCACCAACTGCGGTGCCTGCGTCGAGCAGTGCCCGGTCGATATCGAGCACATCGACCACATCGTCGATATGCGCCGCTACCAGGTGATGGTCGAGTCGGAGTTCCCCGGTGAGCTCGGCGTGCTGTTCAAGAACCTGGAGAACAAGGGCAACCCCTGGGGCCAGAACGCCAAGGACCGCACCAACTGGATCGACGAGGTCGACTTCGACGTCCCTGTCTACGGCCAGGACGTGGACTCCTTCGAGGGCTTCGAGTACCTGTTCTGGGTCGGCTGCGCCGGCGCCTACGAGGACCGCGCGAAAAAGACCACCAAGGCCGTCGCCGAGCTGCTCGCCACCGCGGGCGTCAAGTACCTGGTGCTCGGCACCGGCGAGACCTGCACCGGCGACTCGGCGCGGCGCGCCGGTAACGAGTTCCTGTTCCAGCAGCTCGCGGCGCAGAACGTCGAGACCATCAACGAGCTGTTCGAGGGTGTCGAGACGGCCAAGCGCAAGGTCGTGGTGACCTGCCCGCACTGCTACAACACGATCAACCGCGAGTACCCGCAGCTCGGTTCCGACTACACCGTCGTGCACCACACCCAGCTGCTCAACCGCCTGGTCCGGGACAAGAAGCTGATCCCGGTGACCTCGGTCGACCAAGAGGTCACCTACCACGACCCGTGCTTCCTGGGTCGGCACAACAAGGAGTACGAGGCACCGCGTGAGCTGGTCGGTGCCGCCGGCGCGAAGCTCACCGAGATGCCCCGGCACGCCGATCGCGGCCTGTGCTGTGGCGCCGGTGGAGCCCGGATGTGGATGGAAGAGCACATCGGCAAGCGCGTCAACACCGAGCGCACCGAGGAAGCCATCGACACCGGCGCCTCGGCGATCGCCACCGGTTGCCCGTTCTGCCGCGTGATGATGACCGACGGTGTCGACGATGTCGCCGCTACCCGGGATATCGAGAAGGTCGAGGTGCTCGACGTCGCTCAGCTGCTGCTGAACTCGTTGGACACCAGCATCTACACGCTGCCCGAGAAGGGCACGGCCGCCGCGGCGTCCGCCGCCCGCGCCGAAGCACGAGCCGAGGCCGAGGCCAAGGCGCAAGCCACCGCCGCAGCAGCTGCTCCCGCGGTGGAACAGGCCGAGCCAGAAGCCGCTACCGAATCCGCTTCGACCGCTGCCGCCGACGTCAAGCCGGTCACCGGGCTGGGTATGGCCGGTGGGGCCAAGCGCCCCGGCGCCAAGAAGGCCGCTCCCGCGGCTGCCGCCCCGTCCGCCGAGGCGGCACCCGCCGCACCGGTCAAGGGTCTCGGTATCGCCGGTGGGGCCAAGCGCCCCGGCGCCAAGAAGGCCGCTCCCGCGGCTGCCGCCCCGTCCGCCGAGGCGCCCGCCGCCGAGGCCGCAGCTCCCGCTGCCCCGGTCAAGGGTCTGGGTATCGCGGGTGGAGCCAAGCGTCCCGGCGCCAAGAAGGCGGCTCCGGCCGCACCGGCGGCGGCACCTGAGCCCGTGGCCGAAGCGCCGGCGGCTCCCGCCGAGCCGGCAAAGCCGGAGCCCCCGGTCGTCGGTCTCGGTCTCGCCGCCGGCGCCCGCCGTCCCGGCGCCAAGAAGGCGGCCCCGGCCGCTGCCCCGGCCGCGCCCGCTCCGGCGGCCGAGCCTGCAGCGGCAGAGCCCGAGCCAGTCGCCGAAGCCCCCGCGGCACCGTCGTCGAACGGTGCGACCGGCAACGACGACCGCGTGGTGGGCGACGAGGCCCCGGTGAAGGGCCTCGGCATCGCCAAGGGCGCACGCCGCCCCGGCAAGCGCTAAATCTCAGCGATTTGTGCACGTTTAGCGGCGGTTACCGCCGCTAAACGTGCACGAATCGCGTCAGATCTGACGTAATTGGAATGGCGTCTGGCTCAGAATGCCGCCCGGGCAGGCGCCATTCGAGTCGGCGGAAATCACCCCGCCCAGTGTTGCCGGATCGATTGATATCGAAATGACGGCCGGCTGGTAACTGCCTTCATCGCAAATGAAGCCGTCGGGTTTGGTGACCGAGAAATTCCAGCGGCCGTCCGTCAAGGTCATGGGGCTGGTCCAGCCCTGATTGCTCGCGACCGAGCCGGTACAGCCGGTCAGACCGCAGGTGCTGGCAATGGTCCAGACATTCTCGGCGTCGCCGCCCGCATAGGTCCCGTTGAGCAGTGGTGGGTCGGCCTGCGCCGACGCAGCAAATGCGAGCGCGGTGGCAGCAGCGATCCCGAATGCCGCGCCCATCAAACGTGTCATCGACGTCATAGTGGTTCAGGAACTTAACACCGATCACGCAGAAAACTTCGACCCCGACGTCAAATTGCAACCTTGTCCGGAAAATCGGTTTGCGGGCCCGTGGGAGAATTAGCCGCGTGAGCACCAATCAGCTGTCGTGGCAGAACACTGGCCAGCACCCGCGGCCGCGGACGTTCGCGCAGTCCACCAAACTGCAGGACGTTCTCTACGAGATCCGCGGGCCGATCCACGAACACGCCTCACGACTGGAGGCCGAAGGCCACCGCATCCTCAAGCTCAACATCGGCAACCCGGCCCCGTTCGGTTTCGAGGCACCCGATGTGATCATGCGTGACATGATCCAGGCCCTGCCGAATGCGCAGGGTTACTCCGACTCCAAGGGCATCCCCAGTGCGCGGCGCGCGGTGTTCACCCGCTACGAACTGGTCGACGGCTTCCCGAAGTTCGACGTCGACGACGTCTTCCTGGGCAATGGTGTCTCCGAGCTCATCACCATGACGCTGCAGGCCCTGCTGGACAACGGCGATCAGGTGCTCATCCCCGCGCCGGACTACCCGCTGTGGACGGCATCCACCTCACTGGCCGGCGGCACCCCGGTGCACTACCTGTGCGACGAGACGCAGGGCTGGAATCCCGATATCGCCGATCTGGAATCCAAGATCACCGACCGCACCAAGGCGATCGTGGTGATCAACCCGAACAACCCGACCGGCGCGGTGTACACCCGCGAAACCCTCACGCAGATCGCCGATCTCGCCCGCAAGCACCAGTTGCTGCTGCTGGCCGACGAGATCTACGACAAGATCCTCTACGACGACGCCAAGCACATCGCGATGGCGTCCGTGGCGCCCGACCTGCTGTGCCTGACGTTCAACGGGCTGTCCAAGGCCTACCGGGTCGCCGGTTACCGGTCGGGCTGGCTCGTCATCACCGGCCCCAAGGAACACGCCACCAGCTTCATCGAGGGCATCAGCCTGCTGGCCAATATGCGCCTGTGCCCGAATGTGCCTGCACAGCATGCCATTCAGGTCGCCCTCGGCGGACACCAGAGCATCGACGACCTGGTGCTGCCGGGCGGACGCCTGCTCGAACAGCGCGATGTCGCATGGACCAAGCTCAACGAGATCCCCGGGGTGTCCTGCGTCAAACCCCAGGGCGCCCTCTACGCGTTCCCGCGGCTGGATCCCGAGGTCTACGACATCCACGACGACGAGCAGCTGGTCTTGGACCTGCTACTGCAGGAGAAGATCCTGATCACCCAGGGCACCGGATTCAACTGGCCCACACCGGATCACCTGCGCATCGTCACACTGCCCTGGGCCCGCGACCTGTCCAAGGCCATCGAGCGGCTGGGTAACTTCCTGGTGAGCTACCGCCAGTAGCGGCTCAGCCGGACCGCCTACCCTTGGGCGGGTGACGCACTCGCACGGGCATTCGCACTCACTGGACGGCCCCTCCCCCCTGGGGCCGCTGGCCGCCCGGATCGTGGTCGGCCTGCTCGTGGCCATCGGTATCGCGACCGCCATCGGCGCGGTGTGGCTGTGGCCGACCCAGCAGCGGGTCGATATCCCGCTGCCCTTCCAGAACTCGACCGGCGGCGCGGTCACCACCGAAGCCGGCCGCGTGCTGTCCACGCAGATGGCCAACTGCGGCAGCCCGTCCACCGGCGCCGTGCTCACCGGCACCCCGCAGGAGGCCCCCGACGGCGGCGGCCGGTGCGTGCACTCGTTGGTGTCCATCGAGTCCGGACCCAATGCCGGTGCCGACACCCTGCTGGAGTTCAGCGGCGGCCCGGGCCAGCCGCAGCTGGCCGCGGGCGATCACGTACGGCTGAGCCGCCAGGTCGACGACGCCGGCGCCACCACCTACGCCTTCTTCGACTTCGAGCGGACCTGGGCGCTGGTCGGGCTGGCCGCGGCGTTCGCCATCGTGGTCGTCGCGGTGGCGCGCTGGCGTGGCCTGCGGGCACTGATCGGCATCGTGGTCGCGTTCGCCGTCCTGGTGGTGTTCCTGCTACCAGCCCTGCGCGACGGCGCCTCGGCCGTTCCGGTCGCCCTGGTGGCGTCTTCGGCCATCCTGTACGCGGTCATCTATCTGGCCCACGGCGTCAGCCTGCGCACCAGCGCGGCCCTGCTGGGGACCTTGACCGCACTCCTCGTGGCCGCTGTGTTGTCTTGGGGTGCAATCGAACTGGCCCAGCTGACCGGGCTCTCGGAGGACCAGAACAACGAGGTCGCGGCATATCTGGGACATGTGTCGATCACCGGCCTGTTGCTCGCCGGGTTCGTCATCGGTTCCCTCGGTGTGCTCAACGACGTCACCGTCACCCAGGCGTCGACGGCCTTCGAACTGGCCGAGCATGCGACCTCCCGGCGGGCCATCTTCACCGGCGCCATGCGGGTGGGCCGCGATCACATCGCCAGCACCGTCTACACCCTGGTGCTGGCCTACGCCGGTAGCGCGTTGCCCCTGCTGCTGTTGTTCAGCGTGGCCAACCGTTCGCTGGGTGACGTGCTGACCAGTGAGAGCGTGGCCATCGAGATCGCCCGGTCCGCGGTGGGTGGGATCGCGCTGGCGCTGTCGGTGCCGTTGACGACGGGTATCGCGGCGGTGCTGGCGACGCCGGGACCGCCGCACCAGAAGCCGGGCGGCTAGACCAGATCGTCGTCGGAGAGTTCCGTCGCCGCCAGCGCCGCGTCCAGGCTGTCATGCCGGAACACCGACGTGACGTGGTCGTGCACCACCCGGAAGGCCGAGCCGAAGGTGTCGGCGTCCGCGCCGTCATCGCCGGTGACGGTCTGCTCGGCCACCACCACGCCGTCGTGCACATACAGCCGGCCCACGGTCACCGTATCGCCCAGCGTCTGCGCCCAATCCCGTAACGCGGTGCGTCCCTGCGCGGCGCCACCGGGATCGCCGAACTCGATGTCATCGCTGCACAACTGATCCAGCGTGTCGAAATCCCGGGCGTTCAGGGCGTCATGCCAGGCGAGGACGGTCGCGATCTCGGAAGTACTCATGCGCCAACTCTAGAACGGGGTGTTGGCCAGCCAGTCATCCCATACGGCGGTGTCACCGAGGACTTCGACACCGTCGGTACGGCGGCGGGTGATGGCCAGCAGCAGGTTCAGTGCGGGACCTCGCACGGCGGCATCACCTTTGGCGTGCGCATGCGACCAGGCCAGGCCGTCTTCGTCGTTGACCACCAGCCACTCCCCCGTCGGGCCCAGCCCGTCGTCGGTGGCATGCAGGTGTAGTCGCTGCCCCGGGGCGAGCCCGTGTCCGCGTGCCGTGCTCAGCTCGATCCACTCGCTCACGCCGTCCGCGGCCAGTCCGACGGGCAGGGTGAATTCCGCGCCGACGGCGAGGTCGGCATCGGCGCGGTGCACGGTCTGTTCGTGCACGCGGCGGCGCACCCACCATCCGGCCGGGCGCGGCCGCAGGAACGTCCACACCTTCTGCGAACCCACGTGGTCCACGGCATCGAGGACCAGCTGGGCGCCGGCGTTCAACCAGTCGATGGCGGCGTCGAGATCCTCGGGTGGCTTACCGTTCGGAACGTCGCGCGGATCAAGCGGTTCGGTCAACCGTTCGCTGATAATGGTTGCGCACCAACGGTTTCCGCGACCCACATGACGGAACAACTTGTTCAGCGTCCAGCCCGGACAGGTGCCGACGGGTGTCGATGGATCCGCCTGGCGGATCACCTCGCCGAAGAGCTCGGTCTGCTCGAGCAGCACCGCCCGGAAGTCCACACCTACGACCGTAGCGCGGGACGGGCTTCCCCGAGGGCGATCGGCAGGGTCGACCACCCGCGCAGCACGCGGGTGTCGCGCCGGACGCCGGTCCCGGCCAGCCGTGCGTGGGGATAGCGCGCGAAGAACGTCTGCAGTCCGACCTCGCCCTCGGCCCGCGCCAGCGCCGCACCCAGGCAGAAGTGCCTGCCCGCGGAGAACGACAGGTGCCGTCCGGCGTTCTCGCGTTCGATGTCGAAGCGGTGCGGATCGGCGAACACCGCGGGGTCGCGGTTGGCGCCGGCCAGATGGAGGATGATCAGCTCACCGCGCTGCACGGCGGTGCCGGCCAGATCGACGTCGCGGCCGGCGATCCGGGCGCTCATCTGCACCGGCGAATCCAGCCGCAGGATCTCCTCGACGGCAGTGGGCCACAGTTCGGGCCGCGCGGCCAGGGTCTCCAAGTGCTCGGGGTGGTCCAGCAGCATCCTGATGCCGTTGCCCAACAGGTTCACCGTGGTCTCGAAGCCCGCCGCCAGCACCAGCCCGGCCAGAGCCTTCAGCTCGCGTTCGGTCAGCGGTTCGCCGGCCGCGCCGCCGTCGGAGGCCGCGATGATCTGGCTCAGCAGATCCTCACCGGGGTTACGGCGCAGCTTGCGCAGGTGTCCGCCCAGCCAGTTGTCGAATCCGGCGATACCTTCGTCGACCTGCTGCGATTGCGCCCAGGTCAACCCGATATCCAAGCTGGGGGCGGCCAATTCGCCGAAGTGCAGAATGTTGGGACGGTCCGGTTCCGGGACCCCGAGGATGTCACCGATGACCGCGACAGGCAGCTGCGAGCAGTACCGGTCGACGACATCGACGGTGTCACCGCCGAGTTCGTCGAGCAGTTGATCGGCGCGTTCCTGGACGCGTTCGCGCAGCCGGGCGACGGCCCGGGTGGTGAACACCGAGGAGACCAGCTTGCGCATCCGGGTGTGTTCGGGCGGTTCGATGGACAGCAGGGACGGCGGCTCGATCGGGTGCAGCAGGTCGTTGGAGGTGTGCTCGACGATCCAGCGCAGCGGCTTGGGCAGGTTGATGCCCAGCGAGCTGACCCGCCAGTCCTCGGACCGCAGCACCTCGTGTGCGACGGCGTGGTCGAAGGTGAGCAGTACCGCGCGGCCCCGGATGACCGGGCCCATCGCACGCATCTCATCGGCGAAGGCGCCCGGGTCGGCGCGGGCCTGCGGATCGGCGATCAGCCGACCCTGAGGGTCGCCCCGTCGCGCCGCCACCGCGGAAAGTCCGCGCACCACCCCGTGTAGAGCAAGCCAACGAATCCGTTGCCGCATGGGTGCGAGCTTACGGCTGTCAGCGGGGCGCGCAGAAGATCAGGAAGCACGGGCCGCTCTTCTTCGGCCCGTCGTCGCCGCGATCGCCCCGGCCATTGCCGTTGCCGTTCCCATTGCCGTAGCCGCCCTGATTGCCCGAGCCGGGGTACCCACCGTTGGAGCTTCCGGGGTACTGGCCGGGATAGCCGCCGTTGGAGTTACCGGGGTACTGGCCGGGATAGCCGCCGTTGGAGCCACCCGGGTATTGGCCCGGGTAACCACCGTTGGCGCCGCCCGGATATTGATCCGGGTAGTCGTTGTCGGGGTACTGCTGTTTGGGCGGATCCCATGGGGCACGGAACACCGGGTGCGGCCACTGGAATACCGGCGCCGGTGCCGGCGGGGGGACGTAGACCGGGACCGGGTCAGGCACCGGTGCCGCGGGGGCCGGCGCCGGTGGCGGAGCGGCGGGCTCGGGGGCGGGCGCCGCCGGAGCGGGCGCCTGCTCGACGTAGACCTTGCGTGGTTGCGGGGCTTCTTGCACCACCGGGATCGGGGCCTTGATGGTCTCTGCCGGAGGTGGCGGTGTGGCCGGCTGTACGGGCGCGGCCTCGGGCACCGGTGCGGGTGCGGCCGGCTGTGCGCTCGGCGCGACCGCGTTCTGCGCCGGCGAGGGACGCTGATCGGCGGTGGGCCGGATGCTCACGGCCAACGACACCGCAAGCGCCACGACACCGACGACGAAGATCGAGGTCAACGCGCTGCCGACCAGGAGGAACGGCTTGCGGTCCTCCTCCACCGGCGCGGGTGTTTCGGCGAACGCGGCGTCGACGTCGCCGGCGAACAGCGGTGCCGCTGCCGGCGGCATCGCCAGTTGGGTGTCCGCGGAAGCCAGGGCGAATGCCGAGCCGGCGGTGGGCCCGTCGGGATCCTGTGAGTACGCCAGGCCGACGGTGGACGCCTCGAAAGTGGGGGCGTTGGCGGCGGCCAGTGCGGCACCGCGGGCCAGCGCCAGCTCGGATTCCTCCGGTGCGCTGACCGGGATGTCGACCAGGTGCTCCAGGTGCTCCTTCACCGAGGACACGTCGACGCCGGAGCCGACGACGAACATGCCTTGCGGCGCGGATTCCCGGCCGGCGACGGCGGCGGCCATATCGGCCAGTACGGCCATGGCGTCGGTGCTGTGCAGGCTGCGGCTGAGCACCTTGACCACGGATCCGTCGTCGCCGTTGACGACCGACAGGGTGGCGGTGTCGCGGTCCAGGAACAGCAGCGCGGTCGAGTGGTAACCCACCGCGGCGCCGGCCGCCTGGGCCAGTGCGCTGGCGGCGTGCAATTCGGACACCAGCATGACGTCGGCGATGCCGTGCGCGGCGAGTGCGTCGCGCAGTGTCGCGGCTTCGGTGTGGTCGGTCCAGGTGACTCCAATATGGGCCAGATGGTGCCCGCCGGCTTGCGCGCTCTCCTGCGTTCCGAGCACCGCTGCGACCACTTGATCGGCCGCGCTGGGAGTTGCCGAGTCATTCGACGGCGACACCGGGAAGACATCGTGATCGACGGTGGCTCCGTCGGCCTTCGCGCCCTCAACCAGCACCATTCGCACCGTCGTAGGTGTCAATGACACACCTAATACGATGTCCACTTAACCCCTCCAAAGTGTTTGCTGCACTATCCAGGTCGCCGAGCCCGCCCCCTGCGGCACAAAGCGCCGACTAGATAGTTCATCGCCCTCAACAGCGGCGTCGTTACCCACCGACGGCGTTAGCTAGACCACTTAACCGACCCTACTCGGGTGTCGGTCAGAAGGCTCGGCCGTCTCCGATGCACACCATGCCAGCGCAGCCTGTGCAGGAGCTATGGCTTGATGAAGTTCTGGTAGGAACGCGAGGGTGTCGGGCCGCGCTGGCCTTGATATTTGGAGCCCGCCGCGGCGCTGCCATACGGGTTCTCCGCGGGGCTGGTCAGCCGCAGCAGGCACAGCTGGCCGATCTTCATTCCGGGCCACAAGGTGATCGGAAGGTTCGCCACATTCGACAGCTCCAGCGTGATGTGGCCGGTGAAGCCGGGGTCGATGAACCCCGCGGTCGAGTGCGTCAGCAAGCCCAGCCGGCCGAGTGACGATTTGCCTTCCAGCCGCCCCGCCAGATCGTCGGGCAGGCTGCAGCGTTCCAGGGTCGCCCCGAGCACGAACTCGCCGGGGTGCAGCACGAACGGCTCGCCCTCCTTGGGTTCGACCAGGGAGGTCAGGTCGTCCTGGCGCTGCGCGGGGTCGATGTGGGTGTAACGGGTGTTGTTGAACACCCGGAACAGGTTGTCGAGGCGGACATCGACGCTGGACGGCTGGATCAAGGAGTCGTCGAAGGGGTCGAGCGCCAGACGCCCAGCGGAGATCTCGGCCCGGATATCACGATCGGAGAGCAGCACGCGACGAGCCTAACCAGACCGCGGTGTTCGCGACGCGCTGCCCGGGGACTGTCTCGTGAAAGTTGTCATCATCTGATGACGGACGTCGGTTGGGGTGCCCGAGGGACGCGGTGCTAATCTTCCTGATCACCGGCCTCGCCGGTACGCCGATGTAGTTCAATGGCAGAACATCAGCTTCCCAAGCTGAATACGCGGGTTCGATTCCCGTCATCGGCTCCGCATCTACCAGTGCTTTTAGCGTTCGAACGTCTTCGACTGGGACGGTCAGGGTCACCAAGGGTCACAAGTCAGATGGAACTCTTGTTCGGACGCTCCAAAGACACCCCGCAGCCTTCAGCGTGAACCGCCCCGGCATGTCCGGAGACTTTGATGTGCCCTGGGTTGCATGGAGTCGGTTTGCTTGACTTTTGGTCACGACGTCCCTTGAAGGAGCCGGGTCCGTGCCCAAGCGTGATCCCGAAGAGTTTCGACGCAAAGGTCGAAAGGCTGGTGCGTCAACAACGTCACGATGATTGGTCGAGGATGAACCGTCGCACCGACTGTGGAGAATCCCAGAACATTCCGTATCGCGCAGACTCGGTGCTGGCCGACTCGTATGTTTCCTTCAACGCTCCCGCGATTGCCGTGTCATCGGAGTTTGGGAACAAGGCCTTGCGGACTTCTGGCTTGGCTACGATCCGCTCGGCCATGGAGGCCGAGCGATCGTCTCTGAGCGCCGCCGACATCGGATACCCGCCGCCGTGATGTTGGCCTTCCGCCGCCACGATGAAGCAGTATGCAATGTCAAACTCGGCCAGGGAGTTCAAGAGAATGTCGTCGGCCGCGAGTTCATCAGCAGGCGAAATCTCCTCGTCCTCTATGTCGGGCCGCATCTCCGGATGTCGAACCAAGAGGTCACGCGCTGCCGAGATCAGGTAACCGCCTCGGTCGGGCAGCAACTCCCCGCGGCTCGCGTCAACCTGGCCGTGCCGAATCCACGAGGAGTACACATACTGCCGGTCATAAGGGCCAGAAGGCACTGGCTGCAGCGCAAGGTGGTGGACGACCTGCCATTCCGCTAGGCGAACCGCGAGACTGCCTAGAGCGTAAATACGGATCACGGTGGCGAGCCGTTTCCTCGTCTCCGCATTTCCGATTCCCAGGTTGGCGTAGTTCTCCAGCAACGCCTCGATGCCGGTAAGAACGAGATCGGCGCGCTCCGCGAAGAGTGCTTGCGCGCAGAAGATTGTCCACTTGTTCAAGGCGTTCTCGAAAGCGTCTTCGCCCCGCGCCGGGGTCAACGATAACTTGGCGAGCTTTCGCAGAAACCTCCGCAACCGCATGTCGTCTTTCGCGTCCAGCAGCGATTGCATCGTGCTAGCGAAAGTAGATTCGTCCATGTCGACAAGCAACGGAACAGGCACGGCTGCATTGCCGACTGACTCACTGCGGGACTGCCCCCGCTCGTCAAGAAACTCGCGCAGCATGTTCTGCGCTAGTTCTGTGCCTTCGGCGCGAACCTGGCGCGTGTAGGCCGCGAGGATCTGCCGCCAATGTGCATGACGTAGAGGGACATTCGCTGGGCCTTCGCGGACCGGTACTTCGCCTTGGCGGAAGACCGGGATCTGCTTCTTCGGATTGTTAGGATCTTGATGGTTGCCTGCCGTCGCCATCGGCACCGGCAATCCGTCCCGGTGAGGCACAACGAGGATCACTACATATTCCTTGCCAAGGTGTTCGTGGATCGCAGACTGCAGATTTACGGGTGCCTCGACGTAAGCGCGGACTACGTCACCTAGGCGGGCGCCGTCGAAGCTGGGACGGTTGATGGTTCCGATTGGAAGGCTCGGCTTGCCGTCGTTGGCGACACCGATCACGAGGTAGCCACCGGGGGGAGTGTTAGACATCGCCACAACATCTTTGGCGAACTTCAACTTCGACGCAGTCGAACCTAGGTCCAGCTCGGCCTTGAAGTCGAGATGCGTGCCCTCCGGGAATGCGAGCAGTTCCACAAGCTTTTCGTAGTCAGTCCTGCCATCAACGAATGCTTGATCAGCTGGCGTTTCAGCGGAGCCGGGTTCCTCGGCCGGGCCATCAGACATCGCGAGCTTCTTCCATCACGATCATTCGCGGTTCGGCCAGACAATTGGTTCCATGTCGGGCGGCCACCAAGGTGGCCTGATCAGTCCAACCTCGACCTCGCCGGAGTGGTTCAAGATACGTTGAGCATCGTCTCGGTGAAACTCCACAGTCGTGTACTCGAAGCGAGCACCCGACTGTTCGTCTGTCCACCAACCCTGATGGCGGTCCTTGACCGACCGCCATGGACTCTCGGGGTCATCGGAGGTACGCAACATGTAGGGGTTGCCAGGCCCAATCTCGTCCAACTCGTGCACGTAGCAACGAGCCGTCCAGTCGGGTTTACTAGGCATAGCAGGGTCGGCCACGCATCGGAGTATTGCCTACGAATACATCTCCGCCGCCCCAAAGATGTAGTTCGTTCGGAGGAACCTGCCTTCAGATAACCGCAATTGGTCCCGACAGGCCGACGGTTTTCGTGCATGCTGAGGCGCCGTGGGGAAGGGAAACCGGAATCGGCTGCGGCGCCAACAAGAGGCCGTCGAAATGCGGTCGGTGGTCGCCGAGTATGACCCTGCCGTATACCCGCCCGAAGAAATATTCGAAGATACGACAGCGAGTCAGCTCGGCCCTCCGGTTTCCGGCTGGACACCTGTGCTGATCCATAGGTACTCAATGTGGCGAGGTTTGTGCATCGACTGGGCGATCATGATCGACGTTTACCGCGACGAGGATGACGGGTCTCGAACGAGCAGATGCGTAGAGAGAATCGACATTTGCCACTCTGAAGTGCATGTCCACAGCTTTCGCCAAAGCGACGATCCAGAGGACGACCAGGGGCGTAGGACTGTCCTTGCCCCTCTACATCGAGGCGGAGAGACTACAGTCAACGATGCGTACGTCACGCAGCTCGACTTAGCATTAAGTGAGTGGGAACAGAGACTTTGGAGGTGGATCGATGGCTGACAGGGACCCACACACGGTAGCCACGATCGCCTACGCGCACCTACAGCGTGACCCGGCTTTTCGTCGAGCGTTCCCCAACCTTCGGAATGTGTTTGTGTGCGTCGAATCAGACCTCCTCGACGACGTGCAGCGTCTGGCGACCCAGTACTTTCCCGATGGCGGCGAAATCGCCTGCTATTTTCCGGACAGGAAGCGCATTAAGTTCGCGCGGCATGCTGGGCGGGGCAAATTTACGACCACCGGTGAGGTGTTGGACTCCGCTCCGGGCCAGACCATCGGCATGGTGGTTGACCTGTTCACCACAAGTCCCGATTGGATCGAAGATGGCGTGCGGGAGTTCTCGACACGCGATGTCGAGAAGGCGCTGCCGGGTTGATCCGCTTTTTGATAGCGCGCACACCCCAGACCAGAATCGACGGGCGACTCGTGCCACGCCTTCCTCGCTGACTCCATCGGAGTGACCATCCAGGTGGTCCCGTCACCCGACCCAAACCGCAGGGGATTGCCCCTCCCACCGCCACCCGCCACGGCCGGCATAGGCGTCCCCCCGGAAATTTTTCTCTTTGTCCGTATTCGTGGAAGTTCTTCTACGAATCACCACCTCCGAATCGGGCGGGCGGGGCACGTATGAAACCCGTCTCGGGTGATGGGTTCACGTTTCATACGGACTGGCAGACGCTATGCCTGGCCGTGGCGGACCTCAGCCAGGGGGAGGGGTGCCACCGGTGGGCGTTAGCTCCAAAATGGAATCGCGGCGCGTAGCGCAGCAGTGAACTCGTCTAGCCCCTGGCGTTCGTCGATGCGGCGGGCAATCTGAGAAGGCAGCTTGACTTCATCACCGTTCGCGAAGCTTAGAACAAGCCCGTCGAGCGGCATCTCTTGTCGCTCGTTGCCCAGCGGAGTTCCGTATCCATCTAACTGCACCTTCACCACGGAATTCAGCGGCAAGACCCAGGCCTCACGGGTCACGGTCGGGATGAATTCCATTCTGCTGTAGAGGTCTTCCTCCACCGCGCGATAGTAATTTTCCTTGTCGAACTGAAGGTGAACGTAGGCCAGCGCTGAATCGGTGAGAAACCAGCACCTCCAGAAGGTGGGCAACCCGGGTTCCCATTCAGTCCATGAAGCAACGTGCCTCGTGGGATCAACGAGTGAGAGAAGTGCGGTGTAGAGGGCTCTCGGCGGCTGGGCGTCCACAAAGCGAACGAGTTGCTCTTCGAGCGTGGTGAGTTTGTTGGTTTCGATCTGCACGTCTTAGCCCGGGTCCTTACTCGATGCCGTCGTCGTAGATTCGCAGCACTCTCGTGACGATGGTGCCGGCCGGATATTCGAGTACCCAGGGCTTCCCGTCGTCAAGTGGTTCCGACTTCAACGTGTAGATGACCGGGCTTCCTGGTCTATGCCGGGCCCCTCTCTCCTCGACGTTGAATTGAAGGGAGTGGCCGCCCTCTTCAACGACCAGAGTCATGCCGTTGTCGATGTGTTCGACCGGCACTTCGGCGACATCCATTCGTTTCACCATCTCGTGTAGATCCCTCCGGCTCGATTTCTGCGAGTACGGGCGCGGATATTACGGACGCTGCAGATTCCGAGGAGCGCGTTTTTCTCGTCGATCCACAGAAATCAACCGAACGTACGACCAGTTTTCTGCGATCTAGGCTCGCAGAGAGCGAGTGGGGCTATATCGCTTCTTTGGGCGCTTCGGTCGTCGTCCGCACGAGGATGGGAATTCCTGGCCCAACCAGGAAGCTGTAGACCGTCGTCTCCCCGGTTTCCATGTCAACGATCACTTCGGATTTGAATAGTGCAGTGCCGCCAGTCTTGAGCGAAGCTTCTACTGCGCCGGAAAGCTTATTCACCAACTCTTGGGAGGCGTTGGGGATCTCGTATCCAGCGTAATAAATTGAAGAACTCACGCGTATAAAGCGTACTGACAGGAAGAGTGCGCGGCAGGACATCCGCCGATCTAGCTCATCGAACGTACGATCGAACGGTGGGCGACCTCCAAGGCATCGGCTACTGCGGACAGTCGACCCGTGAGGTATTCCGGCGGGTCGATCCACCGCGCGCGGTTCTGATAGATCTAGGTCGCCTGTTCCCGCGGAGCCGCACAGCGAGGGCCGGTATCACCCGTTTGGGATACAGATGCACGCGGTCGTCGAAGGCACGCTCACGTCGTGGGGTGATCAAAACCGTGGTTGCCCCTGACCCTCCACGCAGCCAGGCGCCGCGACTGGTATCAGTCACTGTCCCCCGTTGGATGGACGCCACCGGTGAACAGCCTGCAAGCCAACACGGCTGGCGATACGCTGCGCGGTTATGACCGCTCCCGGCTGGTACCCCGACCCATTAGGCGGGCAAGGTGCCCGATACTGGGATGGCGCCCAATGGGAAGGCGCGATCAACCCGGATCCCCAGGAGTTCCCCGAGTCGCCACCGCCGACGGAGACTGTGTCGCGACGCATCTGGCCAGTTTGGGCTGGACTCGCCGCCACCGTCGCGATTGCCATCGGCTCTGCGGTATTCGTACTGACACGCCCAACACCGAACGTCCCCACAGCTGCCCCGATCTCCGCGTCGACGACCGCCGCGCGAATCCCGACGCCAGCCCCGACGGAAGCAGTCGCGGGCGAAGTGAAGTCCGCAATGCAGCGGAAGCTGGACGGCGACCCGGACCTCAAAAACCTGACCGTGGTCGAGGTGCGACTGGTCCATAAGGCCGGCAACGAATACAAGGGCATCGCCACAGTGAAAGCGGCGGACGACACCAAGCATGACGTTCCAGTCGACGTCACCGCCGACGACGAGAACGTGCTGTGGGAGTCCCCACCCGGGGCATTCGCCTTCGCGGAAAGCCGGCCGTCACCGCCGCCGGCTCCACGCCCCCCGGCTCCTCGGCCCCCGCCGCCCCCACCCTTGGGGCCAGGCGTCGTCGAGGATTTCAGACTGTGTCCGTCCGGTCTGACCGGCGTCGCCTCCGCTGAAACCAGCTGCGCGTTCGCCGACAACGTTCGCCAGTCCTGGTACGGCCAACCAGGCTCGGTCATCACGGCCTACAGCCCAGTGACGGGCAGGCTGTACACAATGCGCTGCGCCGCGGCGAACACGACCGCGTGGCCAGCAGCGCAGCGCTGCACTGGCACCAATCCGCAAGGCGACCCCCTGATCGTCTACATCAGCTAAGGAGGACTTACAGCTTCACCGTCAGGGTCACCTGCGGGTCACAAGCCACCCGGATTTAGCGGCATTTACCCACACCCGCCGGGCTGCATCGCCGCAGTTCATCGATATTGCGGAATTCCGTAACACCCTCCGAAACGGATCAGACCGTGTTCCCAAGCTGAATACGCGGGTTCGATTCCCGTCATCGGCTCCATCAAAAAGCCCTGACCCCGCATCCGCGGGATCAGGGCTTTTCCTGTAGGCCTCTATGAACTCAACGCCTCCGGCACCCGGCGCTCCGCGAGCATCGACGCGTAGCCGGACTCCTCGAGCTCGCGGCAGTAGTGCTGGTACACCTGCCCACCACCCATGTAGACCAGGAACGCCTCCGGCTTGCCCGGCACGTTCTCGCCGAGGAACCATGCCTTTGCCTTCTTGCCCTCGGTGTACATCACCGTCGCCTTGCCGGTGCGCGCGGTCTCCTCGGCCCACCAGTCCTCGGATTCGAGACTGGCCTCGAAGACGTCCACATCGTTCTCGCGCGCCCAGCGCAGAGCGCGCTGCAGCCACTGGGCCCCGAGCTGGATCGGCACCACCAGGTTCGAGTATGGGGTCTGCGGCCCCAACGACATGAAGAAGTTGGGGAAGCCGTGCACCCCGATGCCCAGGTGCGAGCGCAACCCGTCCCGTTCCCACCTGTCGCGCAACGTGATTCCTTCACGGCCGATGATGTCGATGTTGGTCAGCGTGCCGGTCATCGCATCGAAGCCGGTGGCGAAGATCAGCACGTCGAGCTCGTACTCGGTATCACCGACACGCACCCCGGTTGGGGTGATCGCCGTGATGGGCGTGGTCGCGGTGTCCACAAGCCGCACATGGTCGAGGTTGAACGCCTCGTAGTAGCCGTGGCCCGTCGGGACGCGTTTCCCGTTGAACGAGTAGGTCTTCGGGCTCAGCAGATCGGCGGTGGCCGGATCTTTCACGATTTCGCGGATCTTAGATCGGATGAACTCCGAGGCAAGCTCGCTGGCCGCGTGGTTGGTGGCCAGATCGTTGAAGCACTCGTTGGCGAAGTGGAATCCACCCTCGTTCCACTTACCCTCGAAGATCTCCCGACGCCGTTCGTCGGACACCTCCAGGGCGCTGAACTCCGCGGGTTCCATCGCCACCCCGAAGGGGTGGTTCGCCGCCTTCTCGTAGATCGCGTCGTAGTTGTCGCGCAGCCACGCCATGTCCTCGGCGGTCACCGCGTCGTTCGTCGATTCCACGATGAAGTTCGGCGTGCGCTGGAACACCACGAACTCGCCCACCTGCGGCGCGATCTCGGGCACCAGCTGAATGCCCGAGGCGCCGAGTCCGATCAGCCCGACGCGCTTGCCCGCCAGGTCGACGCCGTCCCGCGGCCAGTGGGCGGTGTGGTGCTTCTCGCCCGCGAAGCTGTCGATGCCGGGGATATCCGGGTAGATCGCCTGCGACAGCACCCCCATACCGCTGATGAGGTACTTGGCGACCAGCGGAGCACCACCTTCGATGTATACCGTCCAGGTGTTGGCGGTTTCGTCGTACACCGCCGACTCGACCCGGGTCTCAAGCCGGATGTCCCGACGCAGATCGAGACGATCGGCGACGAAGTTGAGGTACGCCAGCACCTCTGCGCCGGCGGGGTACCGCTGAGTCCAGGTCCACTCCTCGCGCACCTCCTTGGAGAACGAGAAGGAGTAGTAGCTGTACTCGCTGTCGGTGCGGACTCCCGGATAGCGGTTGGCCAACCAGGTACCCCCGACTCCGTCCTGAGCATCGAGAACGACGGTGTCCAAGCCGATCTCGCGAAGGTGGTGCAGGATCGCGAGACCGGAGAAGCCGGCCCCGATCACGATGGCGTCATGCGTTTCGGTCATGGTCAGGTCCTTCGTCAGGCGGTCGCGGGTTGGGTGGCGGTGCGGTGGGCGTTGGCGGCGCGGCGGGTGTGATACCACTGCGCAATCGTGGCGATGGCGGCATCCGCGGCGGCGAGTTGCCCTGCCTGCAGCGGGAATACATGTTGTTGCCCGGCCGCCACATCGAAGGTGACATCGACACCCGCGCCCTGCGCGAGCGCGTGCAACCGGGTGGCGTCGGCGTAGAGGGACTCGATGTCGGAGGCGGTGATGTACAGCGTCGGGAATCCGGTGAAGTCCGCATACAGCGGATTGACCAGCGGGTCGGTCGGATCGGCCCCGCCGGACAGATAGCGGTCGATGTTGCCCTGCAGCCCTTCTCGGGTGATGAGGAAGTCGGTGTCGTCATTGGACACCAACGTCTCCCCGGTGTTCTCCATGTCGAGCCACGGCGAGACCGTGATAACCAGTCCGGGAGTCGGCCGGCCTGCCTGCAACAGACGCAAGGTCGTGGCGATCGCGATGCTGGCGCCCGCGCTGTCGCCGACGAAGGTGATGTCGGCCGGGTCGGTACCGTCGGCCACGAGCGCGTCGAACACCGCGGTGGCGTCGTCGAGCTGAGCCGGGTACGGATGCTCCGGCGCGCGCCGGAAGTCCGCGACGAACGCGTGGGTGCCGCAGGCACCGGCGACGTGCCCGGCCAGCTTGCGGTGGCTCGCCGAGGAGCCCAGGGCGAACCCTCCACCGTGCAGGAACACCAGCACCTGCGACGGGTCGGCGGCCAGCGGGGTGACGAGAATGCCCGGGACGCCGCCGATCTCGGTCGACGTGTACGTCACACCTTCGGGTTCGGTGGTGACGCGCTGCCAATCCTCGAAAAGCCAGCGCATCAGCCTCAGCGACATGTCGGGGTGGGCGATGAACTCCTCGGTCCACTCGGCGTAGATGCGCCCCAGCGGATCCGTCGGTCGCGCGGTCATAGGAACTCCTGAACTCTCGGTGGCAGCGACTGTGATCTGCCGCACTGAAGTCAGTGTGTGATTGCCTCACAAGCACATTCGAAAGGTGTCGCAAATTGATGCAGTGCTGTCTCAGCGTGACGCAGCTCACCGACGCCGCCGACCGCCGCGCCACGCTTGCGGCACCCACTCATAGGAGAAGCCGCCATGAATCGTTTGAACGACAAGGTCGCACTGGTCACCGGATCGTGCCGGGGTATCGGCCACGCCATCGCCGAGGCCTTCGCCCGCGAGGGCGCCACCACCATCGCGACCGGTCGGTCCAAGACCGACGAGTCGTTCGGCCCGCGCCATCCGGGTATCCACTACCGCCAGCTCGACGTGTCGCAAGAAGAGGACTGGGCGACGGTGATCGAGGACATGCTCGACCGCTTCGGCCGCATCGACGTGCTCGCCAACAACGCGGGGATCATCGCCTACCAGGGCCTACACGAGCTGAGCGTGGCCGAATGGGAGCGCGTCATCGCCACCAACCAAACCGGCACCTTCCTGGGCATGCGTTCGGTGATCCCGCACATGGTGAGCCGGCGCAGCGGCTCGATCATCAACGTCTCATCGATCTGGGGTAACGCCGCGGTCGCCGGCGCGCACGCCTATCACGCCACCAAGGGCGCGGTACGCAACATGTCCAAGAGCGCGGCCATCAGCTACGCCAAGGACAACGTCCGGGTGAACTCGGTACACCCGGGATTCATCAAGACACCGCTGACCGATGCGCAGGAAGTGGAGATCAACGAGTTCGTCGTCGCGCAGACGCCGATGGGCCGTGCCGGCCGACCCGAGGAGATCGCCAACGGCGTGGTGTTCCTGGCCTCCGACGAGGCGAGCTTCGTCACCGGCTCGGAACTGGTGATCGACGGCGGCTACCTGGCCCAGTGATTCAGCCGGAGAGGTTGTAGGTCTTGAGCTTTCGATGGATCGTCGCGCGGGAGACGCCGAGCAGCTCGGCCGCCTTGGATCGGTTGCCGCCGGCCTCCTGCAGGGCCCGGCGGATCGTCTCCATCTCGGTCCGCTCGATCATCGACCAGGAGCGGTGGGCGCGCAGCGAGTCGGGCAGGTGGTCGGCGTGCACCACACCGCGCACGCCGTCGGTCACCAGTTGCGCGACCAGGGTGCGCAGTTCGGCGAGGTTGCCCGGCCAGCCCGCCGCCTCCAGTGCTTGGCGCGCCCCGTCACTCAATGCCAGCCGTAGGCCCGGAGCGCGTTGTGCGACAAGCGCATTCCACAGCGCCGGGATGTCTGCGGCCCGCTCGCGCAGCGGGGGCACCCACACCATCGCGACCCCGAGCCTGGTCGCGGCGGCCTCGGCATCGGCCTGCGTGGCCGCACTCACCGTCAGCAGCAGCGAACCCCGGCCCGCATACGCGTCGGCCAGTGCACGCAGGGCGGATAACGACTGCGAGTCGAGATGCTCCACGCCGCGGACGACCACCCGCGCCGCACCGGCGACGGCATCGGAGAGTTCCTGCAACCAGACCTGATCACCGACGATCTGACGCTGGGCGGTGTGCAGCACCGTGACGTCGGACTGCGCTGAGCCAGGCCGATATGGGCGGCCCAGCGCCAGCGAGGTTTTGCCGCTGCCCGGTTCACCGGCGATCAACAGCGCGGTGCGGGCCGCTATGTGCCGGCTGACGTGGTGTGCGGCGGACAGCCACGACTTCGTCTGTCCCACCAGCCCATCCGACGACGGCTTACCGTGTCCGGCCATGACACGCGGGGCGGGCCGCAGGGCCGCCACCACCCCGGCGTCGCCATCGAGCACACGGGCCTCGATCGCCGTGTGCCCAGTGGACAGGTCGGCGGTCACCCGCGAGTCGTGCCGCAGACCCGCGCACAGGTGTCCGATCAAGTCGACATCGGTCTGGGTCAGCTCCCCCGCACGTCGGCTGCGCATCGTCAGCCCGTCGGGACCGAACGCCACCACTGGCCCGTCGTGACGTTTCGAGGCGTCGAGGAAGGCCGCGAGCATCGCCCGTGCCCCGGGCTGGGCGACATCGAGCACATGCTGTTGCAGCTGGGCGGCAAGCGAATTCGTCAGCGGTAGCAGCAGGCCGCTCCGCTCGTCGATCTTGGTCGACATCGTCACCGCGGCCAGGAGTTTGCCGGTGATCGGGTGCCACACCGGCGCCCCCGTGCACAGGGCGTCGCGGTAGACGTCGGCGAAGTGCTCGGCACCCTCGATCAGCACGCTCTTACCCGAGGCGATCGCGGTACCCACGCCGTTGGTGCCGACCGCGTCCTCGGCCAGCACCGCGCCGCGCACGGTGCCGATGCGATCCAGCTGCGTCATCGCCGACGAGTCCAGGGACCACCGCTGCACGATGCGGCCCTGGGCGTCGGCCAGCAGCAGGCCCATCCCCGACCCGGCCAGGTCCTCCGCGGCGCGGGCCATCGGTGCCTGGAACATCTCCAGGAGATGGTTGTCCAGCAGGTCCTCGTCGACGCGCGGCACGTCGCGGACGTTGGCCGGGGCGCCCAGCGCACTCTTGGAGCGCAACCACGATTCGAGCAGGTCCGGCGGCACGGCCAGGTCCGGGTCGGAGGCGGTGAGGAATTGCGCGCGCAGTTCTTCGAGCCGCGAACCGCTGGGCCGTGTCGACACCGACCACTCCTCAAGTGAGAGCTGAATCACACAGCCTACCGTAGGAGGGCCGGCCCACCGGATCCTCCGACTGTCTCAAAAAGACGCAGTCGTATCCGGCGTCACCATCCCGTCCTAGCGTCACTGGGCATGACGACGACGCTGGCCACACCCCTCGACACGGCCGTGGTGCACGGCCGACGTATCCCCACCGGACTGTTCATCGGAGGTGAATGGCGCTCGGCGGACTCGACGTTCGCGGTCGTCGATCCCGCCACCGGCGAGCAGATCGCGACCGTGGCCGACGGCGGTGCCGCCGAGGCGATCGCGGCGCTCGATGCGGCAGCCGGCGTGCAGGACCAATGGCGCCATATCGCGCCGCGCGAGCGCGCCGACTTGTTCACCCGCGCCCATCGTCTGCTGCTGGCCCGCGCCGACGCCTTCGCCGACGTGATGACCGCCGAGAGCGGCAAGCCGCTGACGGAATCCCGCGCGGAGTTCGCGCTCTCCGCGGAGTTCTTCCTCTGGTACACCGAGCAGATCGCTCATCTGCAAGGCACCTGGGCACCCGCGTCGCACGGCGGCTACCGCGTGATCACCACGCATCAGCCCGTGGGGCCGGCGCTGCTCATCACACCGTGGAACTTCCCCATGCTGATGATCGCGCGCAAGGCGGGCGCGGCGCTGGCCGCCGGCTGCCCGGTGATCGTCAAGTCCGCCAAGGAAACTCCGCTGACGTGTGCGCTGTTCGTCGAAACCCTGCGCGAGGCGGGCTTTCCCGCAGGTGTGGTGAACCTCATCCACACCACGGCGTCGGCTCCGGTGTCCGCCGCCCTGATGGCCGATGAGCGGCTGCGCAAGATCAGCTTCACCGGATCCACCGGCGTGGGCGCCACCCTGCTGGAGCAGGCCGCACCCGGGATCATCAACACCTCCATGGAACTCGGCGGTGACGGACCGTTCATCGTGCTCGACGACGCCGACGTCGAACTCGCCGCTCGGCAGGCGGTCATCTGCAAGTTCCGCAACGCGGGTCAGGCATGTGTGGCGGCCAACCGGATCATCGTGCACACCGCGGTGGCCGAAGAGTTCACCGCGCGCTTCGTCGAGCTCGCTCGGGCACTGAACGTCGGCAACGGATTCGAGCCCGGTGTGGACGTCGGACCGATCATCTCGGAGCGCCAGCGTGACACCGTCGTCGAGTTGGTCGAGACACTGCGCTCGACGGGCGCCGAGCTCCTCGTCGGTGGCTCCGCACGTCCCGGTCCCGGATTCTTCTTCGAACCCACCGTCTTTCGCGTCACCGGCAGGCCCGCCGAATTGTGCAGCCGCGAGCTATTCGCTCCCGTCGCCACCATCTACGAGGTCGGATCGACGGCCGACGCGGTCGCCTTCGCCAACGACACCAGGTACGGCCTGGCCGCCTACGTGTTCACCAAGGACCTCTCGCGAGCCGTCGCCGTCGGTGAGCGCCTGGACTTCGGCATGGTCGGCATCAATCGCGGGATCATGGCCGACCCCGCGGCAGCCTTCGGCGGTGTGAAGGCCTCCGGCCTCGGTCGCGAGGGCGGGCACGACGCCATCTATGACTATCTCGAGGCCAAGTACCTCGCCGTCACCGTCGATGAGAAGGAAGGCCTGTCATGACCGCCACCGTCACCTCGCCGTTGCACACCGCCAACGAATTGGGCCTGGGACTGCTCCGCCAGCCGGCCATGGTTTTGTTCGGGCCGGGCCAGCGCCGACAGATCGCCCGTGTCGTCGGCGAGATCGCCCAGCGCGTCCTGATCGTCACCGACGCCAGGATGGCGACCAGCGCGGAGTTCGCCGCCATCGTGGAAGCGCTGACACAGCAGGGTGTTTCGGTATCGGTGTACGACGGGACCGAGCCAGATCTGCCGCGCCGCAACGTCGTCGACATCGCCGAGCGGTTCGGCGGTGACTCGATCCAGGCCATCGTCGGGATCGGCGGCGGGTCGTGCATGGATCTGGCCAAGGTCGCCTCGGTGGTGCTCACGCACGGCGGTGACGTCCGCGACTACTACGGACAGTTCCTGGTGCCCGGCCCGGGGATACCGGTCATCACGGTCCCCACCACCGGGGGCACCGGCGCGGAGGTCACCTGTATCTCGGTGGTCTTCGACGAGGACCAGGGCATGAAGGTCGGGGTCGCGAGCCCGCACCTGGAGGCCTACGCAGCGATCATCGATCCCGAACTGACACTCACCTGCCCGCCGGGGTTGACCGCCGCATCGGGCGCGGACGCGCTGTCTCACCTCATCGAGTCGTTCACGGGGCGGGCGAAGAATCCCGACGCCGACCAACTGGCGACCACCCTGTACGCGGGCAAGAACGTGTTGGCCGACGTCTACGCCCGCACCGGGCTCGCACTGCTGAACACGTCACTGCCGGCGGTGGCGGCGAATCCGGTCGATCTCGCCGCCCGGTCCGACACGCTGTTCGGCGCGTACTGCGCGGGTATGGCCATCAACACCGCGGGAACGGCGGGCGCGCATGCCATCCAGTCCCCGATCGGCAACCTGACCCACACCCCGCACGGGTTCGGGATCAGCGCGCTGCTGCCATACGTGATGCGCTACAACCTGCCCGCCCGCATCCCGGAGTTCGCCGAGATCGGCCGCATCCTCGGGGTGGCTCACTCGTCGGATTCCGAAGAGCGGCAGGCACGGTCGGCGATCGAGCGGATCGAAGCCATTCTGGAGACACTCGGCGCGCCCCTGGATCTGCGCACGCTCGGCCTCACGCCGCAGGACTTCGACTTCGTCGCCAAGCAGGCGATGCTGGCCACCCGGTTGACCGCCAACAACCCGCGTGAGCTGACCACCGGATCGGTCGTGGCGATCCTGGAGCGTGGCTACGACGGTGACCGGAGTTGGTGGCAGCTGTGAGCCGGCCACCCGTGGCAGTCCTCGGGGCGGGCTCCATCGGGGTGTCGTTCGCGATCCTGTTCGCCTGCAGCGGCGTCGACGTCGCCGTCTACGATCCCGTCGCCGCGGCGCTGCCCCGGGCTGCCGAGGATCTGCGGGAGCGGCTCACGCTACTGGGCATCACCGACCCCGCCGTTGTCGAGGCCCGGGTTCGGTTCACCTCCGATCTGGACTCCGCACTGCTCGGCGTGGGGTTCGTCCAGGAATGCGCACCCGAACGGCTCGACGTGAAGCAGCAATTGCTGCGGCAGGCAGCAATTCAGACCGCCCAGGAGGTGCCGCTGGCGAGCTCGAGTTCGGCGATCGTGGCGAGCCGGCTCGCCGAGGGGCTCGATACCGCCATCGCGGCACGCATCCTGGTCGGCCACCCGGGAAACCCGCCCTACCTGTTGCCCGTCATCGAGGTGGTGCCGTCACCGTCGACCGCCGGGCCCATCACCGAGCGCACGGTCGAGGTGTACCGCACGGCGGGGTTGCGGCCCGTGCTGGTGCGCCGCGAGGTCGAGGGTTTTGTGTTCAATCGCCTGCAGGGTGCGCTCCTGCGCGAGGCCTACTGCCTGGTACGCGATGGGGTGGCGAGCGTGGACGATATCGACGAAGTGGTGCGCAGCGGATTGGGTCGCCGCTGGAGCGTCATCGGCCCGTTCGAGACCGCCGACCTGAACACCCGGGGTGGCATCGAATCGCACGCGGACAAGATGGGGCCGGCCTACCAACGGATGGGGGCCGAGCGCGGACAGTCCGATCCCTGGACACCCGAGTTGGTCGCCGAGGTCACCGCGCAGCGCAGGGCGCTACTAGACCTCGACGACTGGGACGAGCGTGTGCGGTGGCGCGATCGGCAGCTGCTCCGATTGCGCGAGGCAAGCCCGACGGTGTGATATCCGTCGCCGGGGTCGCCGTTCGACTGGCAGGCCGCCCGCCGCGGTGCAAGGCTGCAAGTAATGTTTGCGCGAAAAGACAAAAGCACCGCTAGTCGGGATGTAACGCGCCTCACATTGTTTGCTGGACGTAGTGGATGGTACCTCCGTGCGCTCGGTCTCAATCCGCTGGTCCGCGTCGTCGACCGTATCGAGGCCCTGGCGGTTCTCGGCATCGTGATCACCGCACTCGTGGCGATCCCGGTGGCGGTATCGGCAGGCGCCCTCGTTCGCGGGTGGGGCATGCAGACAGCCGAGCAGGAGGCGCACAACCGGCATCCGGTGCAGGCAACGGTCGTCGAGGGCGTCGGTCTGCCGACAGACTTCGAAACGCCGGCATACGTCGAAGCACAGTGGCGCGAGGGCACGCGGACGCGTACCGAGTCGGTCGCCGGCACCGCGACGGTCAGAGTCGGGGACCACATGACCATCTGGCTGGACGACAGCGGCAAGGTGGTCGCCGCGCCGCTGACGCCGGACGATGCCGAGCTGAACTCGGTCGCCATCGCCGTGACCCTCTGGATCGGCATGGTGTTGTGCAGTGCGTTTTGCACCCACATGATCCGGCGCGGCCTGGACCGGGCCCGGGACCGCGCCTGGGAGCGCGAGATTCGCCTGTTCGCGCACAATGACGACGGTTGGGCCAACCGGCAGGGCTAGACGGTATGGGTGACCGTCGGCGTTGAGCTGGGGGTTGCGGGCCGGGGCCCCACTCACCACCCATGTTCGTGGGTTACCCAGTGGGAAGGCGCCTGCCTGGTCTATCCGACATTGGTGGGAGGCCCCGGTGTTTACAGAGCGCACCAGTGTGACCTTCGCCTCTAGTGGGCAACGTCAGGCAGCGCCCACCATCGATGGGGCGCTTTCACTCGAAGGCGGCGACCTTGGAGACGGAGCAGCCGATGAGTGGAACAGGCGCGCATGGGTTTGACCCGGATCGGACGCGGCTGCCGATACCGGACCGGGACTTCACTGGGACCGTCGGACGCACGTTCGGGGAGTCGGTCGCCGACTGGACCATCGTGGCTGGTCCTCACGCACCCGAGAACGCGCCGAACGTGCTGATCGTGTTGATCGACGATGCGGGATTCGGTGGCCCGGACACCTTCGGCGGCGGCATACGCACGCCGAACCTGACCCGGGTTCAGCAACGGGGGCTGACCTACAACAGGTTTCACGTCACCGCCGTGTGTTCACCGACCCGCGCCGCCCTGCTGACTGGGCGCAACCACCACCGGGTGGGATTCGGATCAATCGCCGAATATCCCGGACCGTTCCCCGGCTATACCGCCGCCAAGCCCCGAAGCTGCGCCGCGTTGCCTCGCATCCTGCGCGAGAACGGTTACGTCACCGGTGGATTCGGTAAATGGCATCTGACGCCGGACAACGTGCAGGGCGCAGCAGGGCCGTTCGACCACTGGCCCCAAGCCTGGGGCTTCGACCATTGGTGGGGGTTCCTGTCCGGTGCTGCCGGTCAGTACGACCCGCTGATCACCCAGGACAACTCGGTGCTGGGAGTACCACGGGGCGAGGACGGCGAGCAGTACTACTTCCCCGATGACCTGACCGACAAGGCGGTGCAGTGGCTACAGGGCGTCCGGGCGCAAGACGCCGACAAGCCGTGGATGATGTACTACTCCACCGGCGCCAGCCACGCGCCACACCACGTCGCCAAGGAGTGGGCGGACAAGTACGCGGGCGAGTTCGACGATGGCTGGGACGTCTACCGCGAAAAGACCCTCGAACGGCAGAAGAAACTGGGAATCGTCCCGCAGGAAACCGAATTGACCGAGCGGCCCGATCTGTTTCCAGCATGGAACAGCTTGTCTGATGCGCAGAAGAAGCTGTACGCGCGTCAGATGGAAGTCTTCGCGGGGTTCTCCGAGAACGCCGACTGGAATGTAGGACGACTTCTCGACTCGGTCGAAGATCTGGGCGACCTCGACAACACGCTGGTCTTCTACATCTGGGGCGACAACGGCGCGAGTATGGAAGGAACGGTCACCGGTTCGTTCAACGAGATGACCTTCCTCAACGGCGTCGTGCTCGACGCCGAGCATCAGCTTTCGCTCATCGACCAGTACGGCGGAATCGAGTCGCTCGGCGGCGACCACACCGCACCGCACTTCGCCGCCGCCTGGGCGCATGCCAACAACACCCCGTTCCAGTGGGGCAAGCAGATGGCCAGCCACCTCGGCGGGTCCCGGGACCCCATGGTCGTCGCCTGGCCCGACCGGATCTCACCCGACACGGCGATACGCAATCAGTTCACCCATTGCATCGACATCGCCCCAACCGTCCTGCAGGCCATCGGATTGCCCGTGCCGAGGACGGTCGACGGCATCGACCAGGAGCCCATGGACGGCACGAGTTTCCTGGCCACCTTCGGCGACGCCGCCGCCGCCGAGCAGCACACCGTGCAGTACTTCGAAATGTTCGGCAGCCGCGCCATGTATAAGGACGGGTGGTGGGCCTGCACCCGACTGGACAAGGCGCCCTGGGACTTCTCACCGGAGACGCTGAAACGCTTCGCGCCCGGCGGCCCCTACGACCCCGCCGACGACGTGTGGGAGCTGTACTACCTGCCCGACGACTTCTCGCAAGCCAAGAATCTGGCGGCCGACCGACCTGAGAAGGTCGAGGAGCTCACGGCGCTGTTCTGGCAGGAAGCCGAACGCAACCGGGTGCTACCGCTGCTCGGTGGAATGGCGGTGTTCTTCGGCATTCTGCCCCCGCTGCCCACAATCACGCGATTCACTTTCAAGGGCAGCGTGCAGAACATCCAGCGCGGCATGGTTCCGCGCATTCTGGGCCGCTCCTATTCAATCGAAGCGCACGTGCACGTCCCCGACGGTGGTGCTGAGGGAGTGCTCGTGGCCAACGCCGACTTCATCGGCGGATTCGCACTATGGGTTGACGGCAAGGGTCTGCTGCATCACACCTACTCGTACCTGGGCATGGAGACGTACAGGCAGGTGTCCACTCAAGCGCTGCCCACCGGCGACGTCACGGTGAAGATGGTCTTCAAAGCCGACCAACCCATACCCGGTACGGGCGGGCACGTGTCGTTGTGGATCGGCGACGACCTCGTCGGCGGAGGTGACATGCCCCGGACGGTCCCGATTGCGTTCACCTCGTACGGCGGGATGGACATTGGCCGTGACAACGGCCTGGTGGTCGACCGCGACTATGAAGACAAAGCCCCGTACAAGTTCACCGGCACAGTGGAGGAGGTCATCTTCGACCTCACCCCAGCATCCCCCGACGCCGAAATGGCCCTACACGCGCATGCTGCAGTTCAGGCAGTCGGGCAAGGCGCTGCTGGCTGACACCCTCCATCGGGCTACCGCTCAACTGGCAGACACGGTGGCCATGAAACTGCGCGGCGCGCCCGCCGCGGAGCGAGCGTGTAGCAATCGAGCCCTGCGTTCGGATTGATGTCGAGGATGCCTTCGCGCTTGCCGTACGCTTTCACGTTCACGGAACGACCAGACGACGGACCGGTCCGGAAGTGCCTGTCGCCCAGTGGCATTGGTGGCGTCTCCCTACTCGATGCCGAAGATCCGGGCAGCGATCCACCCTCCGATACGCCCGGTGCTTGTCGGCCATCCAAGAGTAACCGTGACAACGGCTGAAGCTCTAGCATCCTCGAAAGCCGCTTGCAGCCGGTAAATCTCAGCATCGGCCCCTCTCAGGGCCTGCGTCAGGAGTTCGAGCTTGTCGCGTTCGCCTCACGCCATCTGCTCTTTCTTGTCGCAGTCCGGACACATGGCCGGACGCCGACCCTGTCTGCGCGTCCGTTCCCACTCGATCCCGCACGCGCCGCAGACCAGAACGTCCAATGCGCCTGGCCTGCATGCAGAGTCGGCTTCAGCTGTCGATGATGCGGTCTCCGTCGGCTTCGGTCCCAGGAGCCTGGCTCGGGAGCAGTCGACGCACACGGAGGCCAAGACCTTCCTCGGTGCCATCCATGACGATCCGCAGGTGATGCACACCATCGCGGCACCGGCAGACGCGGCTCTCGCGGACGACACGGGGCCGCCGGATTCGAGGGCGTGCGCGAACTCGGAGAACGAGCATATGGGGATGCCGAGTTCGCGAGCTCTGCGCGCTTTGCTCGAACGCGAGTCGCCGTCGGCGGCAACGACAAGGTCTGGTCCGCTCTTGGTGACCGACGTGACGACTACCAGGCCGCGCTTCTGCGCCATGGCCTCCTGGGTCTTCCGGTCGATCGCGACACCGCCGAGCTTGCCCTGCCCGGTGAAGCACACCGACATGCCCGGGACGAGATCCATATCGCCGGTGACAGCACGGAAGGGCTCGATCCGGACCATGACCGCGTCGATGTCGACGCCGAGCAGAGCTGCAGCGCGGCACATATCGCCATGTTCGTCATCAGTGACGACGCCGTCCTCCACCGCGGCATCGATGAGCCCATTGACGAACTCGCGGTGCGCTCGCGCGATCTCCCACTCGTCAAGTCCGAGCTCTTGGGCGAGTGATCGCAGTGCGGCGCGTTCGTCGGCCGTCAATCGCAGATCGGCGATCGCGGTGGCGAGCAATTGCACATATGGGGCAACGTCGGGACTGCTGTGCAGGCCGCCGGCGAGCGCCGCCAGATAGGGCGCGGGCGGCAACACCTCGACGTGCCCCGCACGCGCGCATACCCGTAACGGCGTCACCCGCAGCGGCCGAGCGACCGCCGGCCGGCGGGTGTCGAGGTAGCGGTCGCGCGTCGCGAACAGCAGACGTGCTGTCGCGCGCGCGTCGGCGATAGCACGGTGGGCGGCCTCCAACACCACACCGTGTTCCGAGCACGCCTGGTCGAGCTTGCAGCCCGTCGCGCGCAGCGTGTCGATCGCCGAACCCCAGTCGATGTCGATTCCCGCCGCCGACAGCTCGTTTCCGATCATGCGCATGTCGAACCTGACGTTGTGGCCCACGACGACCGCGCCGTCCAGCCTCGACGCGACGTGGTGCGCCACCTCGACAAAGGCCGGCGCGCTCCGAAGCATGGCCGCATCGATACCGTGCAGCCACGTGGGCCCGACGTCTCTCATCGGCTGGATCAGGGTCTCGAACTCGTCGTGAACGCGTCCGTCGCAGTCGAGCGTCACGATGGCGATCTCGACGACTCGATCAGTGTTGTAGACGCCCGTGGTCTCCACGTCGACAGCCGCGATGCGGCCGTCGCGACCGATCAGGTGTTCGATGCCCGCGTTGGCAAATGGTGCCTGAGCGCGCGTCGCACCGGCTTGTGACCCCGCCGTCGCCGCGTGGCCCGTCCACTCACGGCCGTCCCACCACCGCAGATCCGACTCATTCCACGGATCGCCGTACCACCCCGCACCTGCCCCCAATGTTGTTGCCCCCCTTCACCCCAGGAAAATCCGGTCAGCATTCACACCCGAGGCCGTCCCCATCGCGGTCGAGCTTCGGTTGGTACTTGTCCGAGCTCGACGGGATGTTGCAGGCGCCGTCCGCCTTCGCCTCGGTGCAGTTCTTGTAGGGAGCGGCCGCGGCGATGGGTGCGAATACCGAGCCAGCCATGGCGATACAGGCACCAGCGAAGAAAGCCCGAACAAGCATGCACAGCTCCCACTTCAATATTGACGACCATGTAACTTTGCCGCATCAGCGTAGCCACCCACCGACGCTGCCGAGTCGCCATTTGCCGATATCCGACGTTCGACGGACAGCAGCCACCAAGGCGCCACGAGTCAGGGGCAGCGCCGAGCGTCAATCGACCTCAGGCAACGACGCCCCGGTCGCCAACTCCGCGTACTGCCGCATCAACCGCAGCGCAACAGCCCGGCTCAACCCGGGATCGCGCGCGACGATCCGGTAACCGAAGTAGTCCTCCATGGACATCAGCGTCATGGCGATATCGCGCGCGGGCTGCTGCAGCCGGAACACCTCACGCTTGGCCCCCGCCAGCAGCAGGTCCGTGTACAGGTCGACCTGGCGGTGGTAGATGCCCTGCACATCCCTGCGTTGATCGAGCTCAAATCCGGCGGACAGCACGGCCCGCCAGATCGCCCGCCACTCGGCATCGTCGGGACCGGTGGGCAGGCCGGCGGCGATGGTCATCACCAACTGCTCGCGCGCATCACCCGACGGGCTCTGCAGCTTGAGTCGCTCGTCGTAGAACCGGACGTCGGAACGCAGCGCCAGCTCCGAGAGCAGCTGCGTCATGTCCTTGAAGTAGTAGCGCACCGCGTTGGTGGTCAGTCCGAGCTGTTCGGCGACGTCAGCAAGCTTCAGGGTGGCCAGATCATGGCGCTCGATCAGCGCGATCGCCGCATCCATGATGTCGTGACGCCGTTCCACCTGCTTGTTCGGCCGTGCCATGGGACCAATTTTGCCCTTTCTGTTGCGCCGTGCGGCACCCGGGCGCATAGTTCTTTTCCAATCAGGAAAATAACTCTCGATGAATCGGGCGGAACCAATGCGTGCCAGAGACCTCGGCGTGGTCATCGGGGAACACCCCACCGGACCGAAGAACGCCATCACCGATGTCCCAGGGGTACGGGTGGGACACACCACCCTGCAGAGCGAAGGCATCAACACCGGCGTCACGGTGGTCGTCCCCCACGACGGCATCTGGACCGAACCGGTGTTCGCCGGCTCACATCGCCTCAACGGCAGCGGCGAGCTGACCGGCCTGGAATGGATCCGGGAATCCGGTGAACTCACCACCGCGATCGGGCTCACCAACACCCACAGCGTCGGCGTCGTCCGCGACGAGTTGGTGGCAGCGCAGGTGCGCGCCCGGGGTGAGGGCATCTACTGGTCCCTGCCCGTCGTCGGCGAGACCTACGACGGCCTGCTCAACGACATCAACGGTTTCCATGTCCGGCCCGAGCATGCCCGGGCCGCGCTCGAGAATGCCTCCTCCGCCGCGCCCACCGAGGGCAATGTCGGGGGCGGCACCGGCATGATCTGCCACGGCTTCAAGGGTGGCATCGGCACCTCGTCACGCGTCACCGACACGGTCTCCGGCCAGTACACGATCGGCGTCCTGGTTCAGGCCAATCACGGTCGGCGCGAACGACTCCGGATCAACGGTGTCCCCGTCGGGCAGCTGATCGGACCGGACCGAGTTCCGTTGCCCGACCTGCCGAGGCAGTACGAACCGGGCTCGGGCTCGATCATCGTCATCGTCGCCACCGACGCCCCGCTGCTCCCCCATCAGTGCACCCGGCTGGCTCAGCGCAGCGCGCTCGCGGTGAGCCGGGTCGGCGGCACCGGCGAGCAGTACAGCGGGGACCTGATGCTGGCCTTCTCCACCGGCAACCGCGGCATCCCCCCGTACGCGTGGGACGAGGACGCGTCGACGCCACGCCCCGAGATCCCCCTGCGGATGGTCGCACCGCAGTTGATGACCCGGCTGTTCGACCTGACGATCGAGGCCACCGAGGAGGCCATCGTCAACGCCATGGTCGCCGCCACCACCCTGACCGGCCACCGCGGTTTCACCGCGCACGCCGTGGACCACGACCTGTTGCGCCAGGCCATGCGCACCAATACCTCTGACGCTCAGGAGATCTCATGACCACCACACCGGAGAAGACCGTCCCGGACGGCACCGGCAAGCGCCTCACCGGGCATCTCGGCCCCATCGGAATCGTGTTCATGGTCGTCGCCGCGGCCGCCCCGCTGACCGTGATCGGTGGCAACATGCCACTGGCCATGGGGCTCGGCAACGGCGCCGGTGCACCCATGGGTTTCGTCATCGCGGCCCTGGTGCTGCTGGTCTTCAGCATCGGCTTCGTGACGATGACGCCCCATGTCCCCGAGGCCGGCGCCTTCTTCTCCTACGTCACCGTCGGCCTGGGTGAACGCATGGGCAAAGGTATCGCCGTCGTCGCGCTGATCGCGTACACCGCCATCCAGATCGGTATCTACGGGTACATCGGCTGGGCCATCAACGACACGGTGACGCACTACGGCGGACCCGTGATCCCCTGGCCTGTCTATGCTTTCGCGGTCCTGCTGATCGTGGCGGTGCTCGGCTACCGGCACATCGAGCTCAGCGCGAAGGTCCTGGGCGTGGCGCTGGCATGCGAGATCGGCATCGTCGTGGTGCTCGACGTGGTGATGGTGGCCAAGCCCGGCCCGGCCGGCCTCACCTTCACCTCCTTCGATCCCGCCACCTTCACCCAGGGCACCATCGGCATCGCGATTCTGTTCGCCCTCACCGGTTTCATCGGCTTCGAGGCCACCGCCGTGTTCCGCGACGAGGCGCGCGACCCGGAGCGCACCATTCCGCGGGCCACCTATGCCGCGGTCATCATCATCGGCGCGTTCTACGCGATCACCGTGTGGGCGTTCGTGGTGGCCATCGGGCCCGACCAGGTCGGTGCCGTGGCACAGAAAACCCTCGACGGCGAGGGCAACATGCTGCTGGACACCACCGCTGACATGCTGGGCACCGTCGGCCGCGACATCGTGAACGTGCTGCTGCTGACCAGCCTGTTCGCCTGCGTGCTGTCCTTCCACAACGTGATCGCCCGTTACCAGTTCGTGCTGGCCGGCAAGGGCCTGCTGCCCGCCCGGCTCGCCCAGGTCCACGACACTCATGCGGCGCCGTCGTTCTCGTCGGTGGTACAGACGGTGACCGCCGCAGTCATCGTCGGTGTGCTGGCGATTCTGGGCATCGATCCGCTGGTCGGGGTGTTCGGTTCGATGGCGGGCGTCGCCACGGTCGGCATGGTCGTGCTGATGCTGACCACCTCGATCGCCGTGCTGGTGTTCTTCCTGCGCAACCGGGACCGGGTGCCAGGGCACCTGTGGACGACACGGATCGCGCCCGCGCTGGCGGTACTCGGACTGCTCGGCAGCCTGTGGCTGGTGCTCTCGAACTTCACCCTGGTCACGGGCGGCAGCACGACGCTCAGCACGATCCTGGCCGCGATCCCGTTCCTGGGACTCGTCATCGGTTTTGCTGCCTGGCGGCCGTCACGGTCGATTACCGGCTAGCTGCAATCACATCTTGGCAGCTAGCCGTGGCGATTCGGCCAGGATCAAGGCGTTTGATCAATTCATCCGACCAGGAAGAGGAGATCATCATGAAGACCCCGATCGCTTTCGCGACACCCCTGCTGGCCGTCGGCCTCGCGGCGGGTTTCGTGGCTCTGGCACCCGTCGGCTCGACCGTTGCGGTCGCCGCCGGCCCCACCTCCACCACCTCATGGCAGCAGGACACTGCGCTCTCCGCCGACACCGGCGCGCCACTCGGCGACACCAAGGCCGGCCCGGATCCCCTCGTGCCCTACGGAACCGAGCCGCAAGCCCCCGTCACGACCGGGTTCGTCAACCGCAATCACGACGAGGGCATCACGACGAACGGTGAAGTGGACCTGCCGTTCTGACGCTCAATTCCCGACCGGCCACAGCATCGACTGCCAGGTCGGCTCGCCCGCGGCACCGCTGACCAGACCACGCTGTGTGTAGACCTGCCCGTCCGGGGCAAGGTACATCCCGGTGGTCGGGTCGTACTCGGCGGCCGCAATCGGCGGCAGAGCGGAATTCGGCACGGGCGCGCCCGCCGCCTGCTGCGGGACAGGCTGGCCGGTCACGGTGGCGTTCGGGTCACCCTTCCAGTTGAACCCGTCGTTGAGCGGCACGTAGTTCTCGTCGCTCTCACACATCGCGACGGTTGGGGCACGCTTACCCGGTCGCGTGACGCAGGGTAGGTTGCGCGCACCGCGTACGTTGAGCGGTGAATCCTGCGGCACCCGGCAGTACAGATCGCCGACGGGCCGGTCCGGGAAGTCCTCCAAGGCCGGGGCCCGCTGTTGCTGCGCGGGCAGGTAGCCGGTCGTGCACGGCGGCGGCATATTCAGGCTCAGATTCAGGCTCAGGAACGCACCCCGGTACGCCTGGTTGGTGTCCCGGTTGGCCACCACGATCGCCTGCGCGGTCGCCGCGGCCTGAGGCAACAACACCAGCAGCTGTTCCAGGGCGGGCTGGTAGGTGAGCAGCACCTGACCTACGCTGACCATGTTGGCCAGCACGATCGGAATGGTCGGACGCAGCCGGTCCACGAGCGTGCGGGCTTCCTCGACCGACGGGCTGCCGCGCAGCAGGATATCTTGGACGGCAACGTCATTACGCTGTAACTGTCGGCTAATCGTGGCCACATTGGCGGCCCAGCCCGCCACCCCATCGGCGGAATCGGTCTGCGCTTCCAGGATCGGTCTCGACTCGTCGATCAGGGTCAGCAGCGGACCCAGGTTGTTACGGGCGTCGCGGGCCAGCGCGCTACCACCCGTCACCAGTTCGGAAAGTTGTGGCCCCAGCCCGCCGACGGCGGTGTACGCCTCGTCGACAACCGTTTTGAGATCGTCGTGTGGGATGGCTTTCAGACCAACGGCCAACGCGTCGAGCGTCGCATCGAAATCCGGCGGCACCGAGGCGCGATCCGCTGTGATCACGTCGCCGGCCCTCAGCGGCGGCGAAGCCCGGCGCGGCCGCAGCGCGACATACTGCTCACCGACGGCCGACTGGCTGTGCACCTGGGCGTCGAGGTCCGACGGAATGTCGACACCGGACCTGAGCGACAGCACGGCCGCAGCACCGGTCTCGGTCAGATGCACTGCTGTGATACGGCCGACCTCGACTCCGCGGTAGGTCACGTTTCCCCCGGCGTAGAGCCCCGCGGTCCGGGGCAGCTCGACGGTCACCTGGTAGCGCCCGATCCCGAACATGGACGGCAGCCTGATGTAGCCGAAAACCATTGCCGCACCGAAGATCAGGGCCACCACGGCGAACAGTGCAAGCTGTAGCCGGATTCGCCGTGTCAATGGAGGCATGTCATCGCCCCTGGTCCCAGCGATACGGAGCGACGAGCGGATTGCCGCTGGTATACGGGCTGGGGAGCTGTCCGATGGTGCGGCCCCACTGCAGTTCCAGCTCGGTCAGGTTGCCCTCCCAGCGCGTCCCGGTGAAGAAGGAGGCGTCCAGCCGGCTCAAGGTCAGATCGATGATGGCAGTCAGGTTCGCGAAGTCCCCACGGGCCCAATTGCCGACTGTGTCGGTGGGAAACGGGAAGGTGGCGAACAGGCCCAGCGCCCGGGTCAGAGCAGGCCCGGCGTTGGCCAGTGATTCCAGCACCGGACCCAGGTCTCTCAGTTCCTCGAGCAGGCCGTCTCTGGTCTGGTTGGTGGAGTCCGCCACCAGCGCACTGAACTTGCCGAGCTGATCGACCGCGTCGACCAAGGTCTGCCGCTGGTCGCTGAGCACCTGAAGCGCGGCCGGGATGGTCGTCAACGCCCTGTCCACCACGGGCTTCTGATCGGCGAACCGGCCGAACAGATTGTTCAGGCTCTCGGTGGTGGCGATGATGTCGCCGGCCTGGTTGTCGACGTACCCGGTGAACGTGTCCAACTGCTGGATCAGGCTGCGCACGTCCTGCTCGCGCCCGGTCAGTGCAGTGCTCAGCGACTCGGTGATGTCCTGGACCTGACCGATCCCACCACCATTGAGCAACAACGAGACTGCGGTCAGCATCTGTTCACTCGACGGGTAGCTTCCGGCCGCTGACAGCGGGATCAGCGACCCGTTCGCCAACTTGCCCTGCGGCGGAAGGTCGGTCGGGGGAGCCAACTCGACGTGCAGAGACCCGAGCAGACCGCTTTGGCCGACCGTCGCGGTCGCATTGGCCGGCAGGTCGACGTCCCCGTCGATCCTCATGGTCAGCAGCGCATGCCAGCCCTGGCGCTCGATCTTCGTGACAGTGCCCACCGTGACGTCGTTGACCTGCACGCGGGAGTTAGGCTCGATCGTTCGCACGTCCGGCAGCTGGGCCTGGATCGTGTACGCGCCGGGTCCACCACGCGCGGTCCCCGGAAGTGGCAACGAGTTGAGGCCACGCCAACCGCAACCGGCGAGCATGCTGAGGAGAACCGCCAACGCGGTGTACCACGTCCATGCGCCGCGCTTCACGATCCACCGCCGTCTGGCACCATGATGCCGCGCAATCCCTGGTCCGGGTCGGTGGACTGCGGCTCGGCCGGCAGTCGCACCGGATCCACGTTGTGCTGCGGCGGAACGTAATCCGGGCGCATCCAGTCTTCGCTGTAGGTCACCTCATTCGGCCGGGCGGCGGCGCCGACGATGAGGTTCTCCCCGAGCGGCGGAAAGTTGTACTGGCGATTCTTGACGATCGGCGCCAGATACTGGACGCACAGCTTGGCCGACTGTTCGGCACCCAGCCGCGAAGCGGCCTGGATCGCCCCACACAGGAACGTGATCGGATCCGCAAAGTTGTTGAACGCGTACGCTCCACCCATCGTGGCCTGTGCGGGCTGATAGGTGTTCATCAGATTCTGCAGTGCGTTCGGGGCGACGTGAAGCGCCTGCTTGATGTCATCGATGCCGGCGGTCAGTGCGCTCGACACCGATGCGAGCTTGTCGGCCGTGGCGCCCAGCGACTCGCGGTTCTCGGCGATAAAGCTCTGCACGTCACCGAGCACCGCACTGACGGCAACCACGGCATTGCCGATCTCGTCCGGATCGTCGGCAAGCAGGCCGGTGACCGAGGCGAGATTGTCGTTGAGCTGCCGCATCAGATTGCCGCTGTCTCGCAGCGCGTAGACCAGGATGGACAGATTCTTCACGGTGCTGAACAGATCACCACTGCGTTCACCGAGTACCGAAACCGCCTGCGACAGTTTGACTATGGCATCACGAATATTCGCCCCCTCACCGCGCAGGGTGTTCGCGGTGGTGTGCACCACGGATCCCAGCGTGCTGAAACCACCCGGTTGCGTCGGTTGCACCATTTCGCTGATCCTCGCGAGTTGCTCGCGCAGTTCGTCCCACTCGACGGGGACCGCGGTGCGATCCTCGGAGATCACTGCACCGGACTGCATCACCGGGCCGGCGGTGTACGCCGGGGTCAGCTGCAGGATTCGGGCGGTCACGATGGCCGGGGAGAGAATGACGGCCTTGGCGTCGGCGGGCACCTTGTACTTGTCGTCATACCAGAAGCTGATCTTGACGAGGTTGACTTGCGGCTCGATCGCCTCAATCTTGCCGACGGTCACCCCGAGGATGCGGACCTCGTCGCCGACGAAGATGCCGTTGCTGTTCGCGAAGTACGCGACAGCGGTTCGGCGATTCGCCACGTGGGCCGAGTGCATCATGAGCACGACGGCGGCGATGAGCGTGGACACCAGTATGGCAGCCGAGCCGATGCGGGCGTTGGTGCGGTTGGTCATTCGCCCTCCCGGTTCGGCGCGGGTGATGCCTCGGCGGGCGGACCAGGAGGGGGGCCGCCCGGCGCCGGCGCCGGCTCAGGCGACCGGTACGGATAGCGCGGATCGCCCGGGTTGCCCGTGATCGCGTCGGGCAGGTTCAGCGGTGGCTCACCGCCCTGCCCCGTGCGGGGGAACGGTATGGGCAGGGCCGGCGTTCCGGGCTGCCCCGTCGGCGGGTCGGTGAGCTGCGAGGGCGCCAACACGTTCGGGTCAAGGCCCAGGTCCGAGAATGCCGCGTCGACGAACGGCGCAACGAACTGCCCCGGTAGCAAGTTCGCGATGTAGAACGTGAAGAATGGTCCGGCCGACATCGACTCGCCCAGAGTCATCGCATACTGGTTGAATTTCTTGATCGCGAGTTGCACACGGTCCTTGCGGTCGTCGAGGATCGCCAATACCTGGTTGAGCTTGTCCAGCGCGGGCCGCAGTGTCTGCCTGTTGTCGGCGATCGTTGCCTTGATCTCGCGGCTGGCCGCCGTGACGTCGCCGGAAAGCCGGTCCAGTGACCGTCCTTGGCTCCGCAGTTGGACGAGCACCGCATTGGTGTCGTTGATCAGGCTGACGATGCTGCCGCTGCGCTCGGCCAGCACCGTGGTGGCTTTGTTGGCGTCGGTCAACATCTTTCGCAGCGCAGCGTCCCGATTGTTCAACGTCTGGGAGAAGCGGGCCACGCCCTGGATCGCGCCTTCGAGGGCGGGCGGGGTCTCCGAGAACGTGTCGGCCAGCACCGCCCACGAATCCGACAATCGGTTGGTGTCCAGCCCGCTGATGGTGGTGCTCAGATCGCCGAGCATGTCTGGCAGTTGGTAGGGCGACCTCGTCCGCTCCAGGGGAATCGGGCCGGACTGCACGCCGTCGCCACCTGGCGTCAGTTCGAGGACCTTGGCACCCAGGATGCTCTTGGTCTTGATCGCCGCCTCGGTCCGGTCACCGAGCCGGATGCTCTTGTCGACCTCGAACCTGACCAGCACCCGCGCCCCGTCGAGGTCGATGCTGTTCACCCGGCCCGACGCGAAGCCGGAAACCTCCACCGCGGCACCGGTGAGCAACCCACCGGCTTCGTCGAAATAGGCCGAGTACTGCCGGTTGGTGTTGACGAACGGCAGCTTGCCGTAGTTGAGTGCACCGAGCACCACGCCCACGGTCACCGCGATACCGACCGCGCCGACGATGAGCGGATTGCGTTCAGCGAACGTCTTCATCGAGGTGTGCACCTCCCGCTGTCCTGGCCGGCAACCTTGACGTAAACCGGTTGCCCGCCTTTGCCGTTCAGCTTGAGCACCAGGTCGCAGAGATAGAAGCTGAAGTAGTCGCCGTAGAGCCCCTGACGGTTCAGCATCTGGTAGACATCGGGCAACGTGTTGAGCAGGTGGTCGAGATAGTCGCGATCTGCCAGCACGACGCTCGCAGTCCGGTCCGTCTCGGCGACGACCTTCGCCAGCGGTGGGCGGCCCTGGGCGAGCAGATCGCCGATCGGCCCGGCCGCCGCGTCGGCGTAAGCCAGTCCGTTGCTGAGATCATGCTTACGCGCTGCCAGCGTGGTCAACAGTGCCGACAACGAATCGACGGCCTCAGCGAACTGTGAACTCTGGTCGCCGAGCGATCCCACGACCGCGCCCAGATTCGAAATCACCTGACCGATCAGATGATCCCGGTCGGCGAGCTTGTTGGTCAGCGCTGCCGTCTGGACCAGAAACGAGGTGATCGTCGTGCCTTCGCCCTGCAGTACCGCGATCAGCTGATTGGACAGCGCGTTGACCTGGTCGGTATCCAGCGATTGGAACAGCGGGCGGAATCCGCCGAGCAGAGCGTCCAGGTCCAGCGCCGGCGCGGTGTGTGACACCGGGATGGTGGCTCCAGGTTGCAGTGGCCTGGTACCACCCGCGCCCTCCTCGAGTGCCAGATAGCGCTCGCCGATGAGGTTTCGGTAGCGAATGACCGCTCGGCTTCCTTGGGTCAACACCATCGAGTCGTCGGTGCCGAAATCCACCAAAGCGGTACCGTCGTCGCGGATCCTGATGTTGCGCACCTTGCCCACTTCGACTCCGGCAATGCGGACGAAGTTGCCGTTCTCCAGACCCGATACGGTGTGGAACTCAGCGGTGTACGTCTTTTCGCCTTGGAAGCGCAGTTGAGCGAACACCGCCAACATGGCGACGAAACCCAGCGCGCACACCACCATGAAGATGCCGACGCGCCAGATTGCTCCTCGCAAGTTCTCTTTCATGGATGCCTTGTCATGGTGACGGTGCCGGGGTGGGTTGAAGCAGAGCGGGCGCTGGAATCTGGAACGGTTCGGAACCCGGCGGTGCAGGCCCGGCTTCTCGCGGCGCACCTGGTGGCGGAGCCGGCGGCAGCCCGGGCCATAACGGTGTTCCGTCCGAGGCGTACAGCGGTGCGCCATAGGGTGGCGCGCCGGGGTACGGGATCGGCCCCGGTGCCGGGCCGCCCGGATAGCGGACGCTGGGCGGTTCGGGTACCGCCCGGGTGACCGGGAAGTAGTCGGCGAAGCCGGGGAAACCGATTCCCGGGTTGGGCCTGATGTCGAGGCCCGTCCCCCAGCCGGTGTTTGTGATGAGTTGGCGCACCGGCCAATTGGCGGCGACGTCGGGCAGAGATCCGCAGCCTGGTCTGCCCCCGGGCCCGCCCTTGGCGCCGATGACCGGCAGATTCTGCGGGTACCGATATGCGTCCGGCCCCAGAAGCAGAGCGCTGTCGAGGATCAACGACTTCCTGTTCGCCCCGCCGGTGGCGTCCAGGTAGCCGGTATCGAGGGCGGTTTTGGCGCCCACCAGCGTGCAGGTGAAGGTCGGGGCGTACTTCAGCAACAGCTGAGCCGTCGAATCGAAGACGTCGACCGCTCTGATGAGGTTGTCCTGGTGTGAACCGAGCAACTCGATACCACTGCGGGAGAATCCGACCACGCCGGTGAGCAGGGCATCCAGTCCCTGCGCGCTGTCGGCGACGGTACCGCTGGTGGTGGCGGCCGCGTCGAGTGCGCTCAGAATGTCCTGGGCGGCAACACCATAGGAGTCACTGACCTCTCTGACTGCCTGCCGGTCGGCGGTAATCGTGTCCGCGCGGGCGTTGACCGCGACCAGTACCTCGTCGGCGTCGGTGATGGCCTGACCGATCATGGCGCCGTGGCCGCTCAGTCCCTCGTCCAGTGCGGACAACACCGCCTGAAGCTTCGCGGGGTCGATCTGTTTGAGCACGGCAGCCAGGTCTCGGAACAGGGAGTTGATCTCGGCGCTGACGTTCGTGGATGTGACCACCGCGCCCGCGGCCAACCGTTGCGGACTAGGGTCGCTCGGATAGACCAGTTCGACGAACTTGCCGCTGAACAGGGTTCCCGCGCGGATGCGCGCGCCCACGTTGGCCGGGATGAACTTCAGCTGTTCCGGGTCGATCTCCAGTTTCAGGCTCACGGAATCCGGCCTTCCGGTGACCTGGCCGACCCGGCCGATCTCCACCCCGCGCATCTTGACCTTGGCGCCCCGGTCCATCACCAGGCCCGCCCGATCCGAGGTCAGCGTCACCGGTACGTAGGCACGGAACGATCCGGAGAAGAACGCCGACGTCAGCGCAACCGTGCTCGCGGTGGCGATCACGAAAAGCAGTGTCCACCAAGCGGGATGCATTCCTTCTGAGCGCGGATCGGACATCGTTGCTACCCCGAGAGGTGGAAGTTGCCGGACTGTCCGTAGACGGACATGGCGACCGCCAACAGCAACAGCACCACCACGATCAGCGAGGTGCGCACCGAATGCCCGACCGCCCTGCCGACTCCCGCCGGTCCGCCCGACGCGGTGTAGCCGTAGTAGGTGTGCACCAGCATGACGGCCGTCCCCATCAGGATCACCGTGAGAACCGACCAGAGCAGGTCCGTCGACTTGAGGAAGGTGTTGAAGTAGTGGTCATAGACGCCGGTGGACTGACCGTAGAAACCCGTGGTACCCAACCTGGCGGACAGAAACGCGCACACCATCGCCACGCAGTACAGCGGGACCACCACCGCCACGCCGGCCACGACCCGGGTGGACACCAGATAGGCGACCGACCGCACCGCCATCACCTCGAGCGCGTCGATCTCGCCGGCGATGCGCATCGCCCCCAGTTGTGCGGTGGCACCCGCACCGATCGTGGCCGCCAGGCCGATGCCGGCCACCGCCGGGGAGATGATGCGGACATTGACATATGCGGAGATGAAACCCGTCATCGCCTCCACACCGATGCCGGACAGCTCGTTGTAGCCCTGCACGGCGACGACGGCGCCCGTCGACAGGGTGAGGAAGCCGACGATGACCACGGTGCCCCCGACGAGCGCCAGCGCGCCGGTGCCCAGGCTCATCTGGGCGACAAGGCGCAGGATCTCCGTTCTGTACCGGGTGGTCGCTATCCCGATCTCGCGGATCGACCTGGCGTTGAACGCGAGCTGAGTTCCGACGCGGTTCCAGCCTTCGGCGATGCCGCTCACCGCCCTGGGGAGCCCCCCGAGGAACGGACGATCGGCAATGCTGTCCGTCATGTGAAACTCGTGTAGTAGACGGCCGTCGCGATGATGTTGATGACGAACAATGCGACGAACGAGTACACGACGGTCTCGTTGACGGCGTTGCCGACGCCTTGCGGGCCTCGTCGTACCGATATGCCCTTGTAGCAGGCGATCAGAGCGGCCGCGATGCCGAACAGCGCGCCCTTGACCAAACCCAGAATGATGTCGGGCAGCCCGGTGAACAAGGTCAGGCCTGCGGCGAAGGCACCGGGGGTGACGTGCTGGACGAAGACGGCAAAGCAGTAGGAGCCGGCCAGCCCGACGAAGGTCACCAAGGAAACCAGGGATACGGCGATCAGGCTGGCGGCCACCACCCGTGGCACCACCAGGCGGTGGACGGGGTCGACGCCCATCACCCGCAGCGCGTCGATCTCGTCGTGGATGGCACGCGAACCCAAGTCCGCGCACATCGCAGTGGCGCCCGTTCCAGCCACGACGAGAACGGTCACGATCGGTCCGATCTCGGTGACCGAGGCGCTGGCCGCGCCGGTGCCGGAGAAGTCGGTGGCGCCGAATTCGGTCAGTAGGACATTGAGGGTGAAGACGACGAGCACGGTGAAGGGGATCGCCAGGAGGAAAGTCGGGACAATCGCCACCCGCGCCACAAACCAGGTCTGTAGGACGAACTCACGCCAGGCGAAGGGCCGCTTGAACATCGCGACCAGGGTGTCCAGTGCCAACGCGTAGAACCCGCCGACTGCGCTCAACGGCTTGGTGATGGTCTCGGGCGAAACCACGATCGGCCCCCTGTTCCCGACGGGCTCTCCGTCTAGACAACGTCACTCCGGGGTCTCACCGTCCGCCTTCGCGGAACGGTTTGGGCAGGGTCTTTAGACCCCGCTGGCACCGCATTGGTAATCACGCAAGGGTTGGGGGCTACTCGATGTCCCCCAGCAGCGTCGCCACGAAATCGTCGACGTACGTCGACGATTCCCGGGGCGGCCGCTGGTAGCCGCCACTGACGGCGGGCCGCTCACGCAGAATGACCTCCGGCTTCTCCACGTCGTGATAGTCGATGGTCGAGAGCAGATGGCTCATCATGTTCAGTCGCGCGTGCTTCTTGATATCGGACTCCACCACGAACCATGGGCTCAGCGCGGTGTCGGTGTGCACCATCATCTCGTCCTTGGCGCGCGAGTAGTCCTCCCACCGGTACACCGACTCCATATCCATCGGAGACAGCTTCCATTGGCGCACAGGGTCATTCAAGCGCGACCGAAACCGGCGCAGCTGCTCTTCATTGGACACCGAGAACCAGTACTTGCGCAGCAGGATGCCGTCTTCGATCAGCATCTGCTCGAAGCGGGGAGTCTGGTGCAGGAACAGGGCATGTTCCTCCGGGGTGCAGAAACCCATCACCTTCTCGACGCCCGCACGGTTGTACCAGGACCGGTCGAAAAGCACGATCTCGCCTTTGGCGGGCAGCTGCGAAATATAGCGCTGGTAGTACCATTGACCGCGCTCGCGGTCGCTCGGAGCGGGCAGTGCCTCGATCCGTGCGATGCGCGGGCTCATGTATTCGGTGATCCGCTTGATGGTCCCGCCCTTACCCGCGGCGTCACGTCCTTCGAACACCACCACGACGCGCGCCCCGGTGTGTTTCACCCACTCCTGGAGTTTGGCGAATTCGGTTTGGAGACGGAATAACTCAGCTTCATACACGCGGTTGGACAGTTTGCCGGCGGAGTCGCGCTTCTTGGCCTTCTTCTCCGCGTTGCCCTTTTTCGACTCTTTGGTCATCGGCGAATAGTAATCCGTCCTGCCGATCGGCTCGCGCCAAAAACGGCCGACTGCCTTCATATGCATTGTCTATGAGGGCGTTTCCGTGCCAGCCCGGCGCGGGTAGACAGGATGTCAAGCATCCACACCGAGAAAGGAACCACCATGCGGTTCACGATCATCGCCGTCCCGTTCATCACTGCGGCAGGTATCGCCGCCGCCTCGCTCACCGCGCCGACCGCCGCCGCAGCAGCCATCAACGACCCGTGCAGTGTGGCGGTGTCGACGTCACGCTGTCTGGGACCGCAGGGCATCGACGGATTCGATGTGCCGCAGCCCAGGACCGGGGTGATGAACGGCCCATACGGCTCGTGGGGGTCGGTCCCGCCGCTCGGCTGAAAGCCGAGCGGACGGTGATCACCGGACGCCGACGGTGTGCTGTTCCGCGAGGCACTCCGCGTCGGCCGCCCGACCCCAGCGGCCGGCCAGCGTCGCACAGGTGATCAGCTGAATCTGGTGAAAGATCATCAACGGCAACACGATCAGGCCCACCGGGTGCCCGGCGAACAGCACCGTCGCCATGGGCAGCCCGGTGGCCAGGCTCTTCTTGGAACCACAGAAGATCACCACGATGCGGTCGGCCCGGTTGAAGCCCATCAGCCTGGCCGCCCCCGCCGTCACACCCAGCACCACGGCCAGCAGCAGTACGCACACCCCGACGACGGCCAGGAGGTGGGTCACCGTCATACCGGCCCAGATGTGTTCGGTCATCCCCGCACTGAAGGCCGCATACACCACCAGGTACACCGAGCCGCGGTCGACGATCTTGGTCAAGGTGGTGTGCGACAACACCCGATGCAGTTTGGGCCGCAACAGTTGTCCGGCGACGAACGGCAGCAGAAGTTGGACGACGATCTCCAGGATCGACCGCGCCGACACCGTCGCGTCGCCGGTGGTCTGCATCAGCAGGGTGACCAGCAGCGGGGTCATGAAGATCCCCAGCATGTTCGACGCCGACGCACTGACCACTGCGGCCGCGACATTGCCGCGGGCTATCGAGGTGAACGCGATCGACGACTGCACGGTGGACGGCAGCAGGCACAGATAGAGCACGCCGGTGTAGAGATCATTGGTCAACACCGAGGGCACCAGCAGCTTGAGCGCCAGACCCAGCAGCGGGAACAGCACATAGGTCGCGGTCAGGACAGTGGTGTGCAGACGCCAATGCCGCAGACCCTGCAACGCCTCACGCGGCTCCAGCCTGGTCCCGTACAACAGGAACAGCACCGCGATCGCGACCTTGGTGGCCCAGTCCAGTACGCCGGCGGCACCACCGCTTGCGGGTAGCAACAGCCCGATCGCCATGGCGGCGAACAACCCGAGCAGGAATCCGTCGATGCGGAGTTTGGCCAGAAGTCTCACCGGTTCACCGTAGAAGCCGGGAGACTCATTGCGAAAGGCGATTAACAAGATAAATCGCATCGAGTAGCGTGATGAATGTGTTGGATCCGGAAAAGTTGCGCACGTTCTTGGCCGTCGAACGCGCAGGCGGGTTCACCGCCGCCGGCCGCGTACTCGGCCTGCGGCAGTCGACCGTGAGCGGGCACATCGCCCGCCTCGAACAGGCGGTCGGCCGCGAGCTGTTCCGCCGGGACACCCGCAACCTGGCCCTCACGGCCGACGGGGCGGCCATGGTCGGCTTCGCACGCAGCATCCTGGACGCCCAGGCCCAGGCCGACCGGTACTTCTCCGAATCCCGGTTGACCGGTTTCATCCGGCTCGGCGCGTCCGACGACCTGGTCACCCGAGACCTGCCGGACGTGCTGGTCGAATTCCAGCGCGCCTATCCGGCCGTGGACCTCGAACTCGTCGTCGGACTCAGCGAGAACCTCAAGATCCGGATGGCCGCCGGGGAGTTGGACATGATGGTCGCCAAGCGCCTGCCCGGCGAGCAGCACGGCGAACTGCTGTGGCAGGACCGGTTGGTGTGGGCGGGGCGCGCCGGAACGACCGATGTCGGCGACCCGGTCCCCATCGTCACCTATCCCCCGCCGAGCCTGACTCGTCATGTGGCACTGCGGGCCCTGGAACGCGAGCAACGCACCTGGCGCATCGCGTGCGTCAGCGACAGCCAACTGGGCCTACAGGCTGCCGTGCTGGCCGGACTCGGGATCGTCCCGCATGCCGAAACCCTTCTGCCCCAAGGTCTTCACCGAGTCGATGACGACCGGTTGCCACAGCTGGGCGAGCTGGAGTTCGTCCTGGTGTGCCGGCGCAGCACCCTGTCCGAGCCCGAGCAGGCCCTGCACGACGCCATCGTCGCCGGCGCCCGCCGGATGCACCAGTGACCCACACATCTTGACGGGATCCCTACCGTCGAATTAAATGACTGAGGTATCAGTTTGCAATGTGGCCGGCGGGGCTCCCGGGGAGGGGAACGCCGACGGTACCGAGGGGGAGCCTCATGGACACCGTCACCGCAACCCCGGCTGCCATCGCGCCGGCCGGGCGGCGCCCGCGCTGGGTCGCCCCGGCTCTGGCATTGCTCGTGATCGGTGCCGCGGCGCTGCCGGCCTGGGTCATCAGCCGAACCGACACCTATGAATGCCACACCGCCGACATCGCCATCACGTACGTGGCCGACAACGACAAGCTGCTCAACCCGTGGTTGATCACCTCGACCGGGCCCAGTCTGGCGACCTATCGGGGATGGTCAGATCAACTTCACGACTACGCCGCGCGTCGTGGCGAACCCGATATCGTCAACGCGCTGCGGCAGATAGCCGACCTGTCCACCCGAGCCGTGACCATCGTCGAACAGGTCCGCCGGCAACCGGCGCCGGACGACATCATCTTCGGCCACATCACCGCCTATGACGACGTCACCCACCAACTCGTCGGTGCCGAACACCCGCTCATCGCACGCTGCGGGTTCTCACCCGGGTGAGGGGTGAGATCAGAAGACGCGGATCCAGTCGATCAGCATCTCGGCCGGGTAGTTACCCCCGCCGGGCTCACGCCCACCGGAACCGCCGACGGCGACATTGAACACCGGGGCCAGCGTGTATCCGGGGTCGTTGAACGGCCAGTCGTCCAGCGAATTGGCCGGGACGGTGAAGTACGGCTCCATCCCGGGCGCGTAGTCCTTCCAGAAATACATGCCGGTGGGTAGCCAGGTCATCCGCCAGGTGTGCCAGCCACTGTCGATCGGGTGCGAGTCGGTGGCGAACGAGGTGCCGTCCAGCCGGGCGTGCACCGTGGTGCCCGAGGGCCAGTCGCGGTTGCCGTACCACTCGACCAGGTCCACCTCACCGCCACGCACCGGATCGTCGTTCAGCAGCCAGAACGCGGGCCAGGCGCCGTCGGTCAGGCAGTTCAGCTTGACCCGGGCCTCCCACGTGGTGCCGATCCCGCCACGCCAGTTGCCGATGACCTTGGCGCCGGCGTAGCGCTCCTGGATGTTGTTGCCCGGCCCGCGGGTGGCCCGGATGACGAGGTTGCCCTTGCCGTCCTGGAACACGTGCTCCTGGTCGGTGACGTAACGGCCCATGTTGTAGGGCTTGTCCCACTCGACCGGGTTCCTGATGACCTCGCGAGCCGGCACGACGAACCACGCCGCCGGATCCGGCGGCGCACCGGCCGGACCGTTGAATTCGTCTTGGAACAGGAACGTGGGACCGGCGACCGCGGCAGCCGGTGCAGGCGCACCCGGGGCCGCCGGACCGGGTCCTGGAACGGGTCCCAGATCACCGGGAAGCGGCTCTGCGTGGGCGGTCTGGGTGGGCAGCACGGCTGCAGCAGCGCCGAGGCCCATCATCATCATCACCTTGCGGCGATCCATCTCAGGCACAGCAGAACCTTAGACGATCCAAGTGACGGCGGTCGTTCAACCTCTGTTCGGGTCCTGTTAACTGACCGCCGATCTTCAGCGCACCTCGGCGTTCTGCGCCTCGTAGAGCCGCTTGTAGAGGCCACCCTGCGCAATCAGCGAACGGTGATCGCCCGACTGGGCTATCCGGCCGTTTTCGAGCACCATGATCCGGTCGGCGACGGCGGCGATGAAATCCATATCGTGGCTGATCACCAGGCAGGTACGGTCCCGGGCATAACCCCGGATCACACCGGTCAGCCGGGCCCGCTGATCGGCGTCGAGATTCTCGGTCGGCTCGTCGAGCAGGAGCACCTCGGGCCTGCGCAGCAGACAACGCGCCAGTGCAATGAGCCGTTTCTGTCCCCCGGAGGGCACCTGGACGTCGATCACCGTGTCGTAGCCGTCGAACATCTTCACCGGGTCGGTGATGACGGAATGGATACCCGCCTCGGTACACGCCGCCTCGATCTCGGCGTCGCTGGCCTCCGGGCGAGCCAGCCTCAGGTTGGCCCGGATGGTGTCCTTGGTGAAGAACGGGAATTGGGCGAGCTTGGAGACCTGCTCGCGCAACGAGTCGACGGTGACGGCCGCGATGTCATGCCCGTCGAGCAGGATGCGTCCGCCTTGTGGATCCAGGAACCGCAGCATCAGGTTGAACACGGTCGACTTTCCCGAACCGATACCGCCGACCAGCGCGACAGTCTCCCCGTCGGCGACGGTGAACGAGAGTCCGTCCAGCACCGCATGATCGGGCGTATAGCCGAAGGTGACCTCATCGAACACCAGATTGCCCCGTACCGGCCCGAGTGCGGTGGCGCCGGGGATCTGCACCACCGACGGGCGGGTGTCCAGCAATTCGTAGGTCGAGGTCGCGTTGGGCGCCACAGATTTGTACGTCGTGTACGCACCCATGACCCGTTGCGCCGCACCGAACATCGTCGGCACCATGCCCGCGAACACCAGCAGCCCGGCGAAGGTCAACCCGAAGTCGTCGCTGAAACTCACCCCGACGAGCAGCACCACCACCGTGCTGAGCGCGACGAAGATCTGAGAACCGTTGGCAGTGGCCTGCATCCACGCCACCGAGGACGCGCCCGCCTTCGCCGCATTCTCGGAAACCTCGTGAAAGCGCTTGCTGCGCAACGGCTGTGCATTGAACATCTGGATCTCGGAGATACCGCTGACGGTCTGCTCCAGCTCCGTGGACATGGCACGGTCGGCGGTCATCTCGTGGTGCACCGCGGACTGGACGCGCGCACCCGCGAACCGGAGCGTGAACAGCGCCAGGGGGGTGAGTACCAGCGAGGCCACCGTCATCTGCCAGCAGATGATCATCAGATACCCGATGGCCGACAGCAGCACGAGGCTGTCGATGAGCGGCGGGATGAGACATCCGGTCAACAACCTCTGCACACCCGAGGATTCCGCGGTGACCCGCTGGATCAACTCACCGGTGCGTGAGCGGGCGAAGAAATCCATCGACAGCGTCTGCAGGTGGTCGTGCACCCGCTGCCGAATGTCGACCACCAGGATCTGTTCGACCTTCGCACCCACCCAGCCGTTGACGAAATACATCAACTGGGTCAGCACCAGCGACACCGCCCAGGTGGCCAACAGCACCGCGAACGGCACCGAACCGGCCACCGAATGCAGCAACCCGTCCTCGCGGGCCACCAGCGGCCCCCGCAGCTCCCACACCCCGCTCAGGTTGCCGCCCTGTCCAGCATCGGCGACCACCTGCATCATCGGCCCGAACGCCGCCGCCGAGACGTACGGCAGCGACGAGGCGATGACGCCGAGCAGCAGGGAGATCACGATGAGTCCCCGCACCGCACGGAGCATGCCCAGGCTGCGCCAGATCAACCGCGGCGCAGCGGCAATGGATTGGGCCAATGAGTGCCACCTTCTCTCGCAATGTCGAGATCAGGATGCGGTATGGCGGGAGCGCGAGCGCGGTGAAACCCGCATTCAGCGGGGATAGACCTCGCTGCCGGTGGGGTAGCCGCCACCGGTGGTGGTGATGTGGACGTGGTCGTAGTGTCCGTAGCCGCCGCTCTGCGCGCCGCCCGGCGTGTAGTAGACGCCGCGCCAGATGGCGTCCTGGATGCCGAACCGGACCGCGTTCTTCAGGACGAAGGAGACGATCTCGTTGCCCAGCGCGATCCCGGTGGCCGAACCGGGGTTCGGGATCATGACATCGAGGGCCAGACCGTCCGGATGCCAGCGCAGCGCGTCCGGACGCACGCCGCCGATGCTGTGGATCTCCGGAAACGTCGCGCTGATGGTCCGCGACACCAGGATGGTGCGGACCTGCAGGCCCCGCTCGGGGGCCAGACCGACGGGCAGCAGCAGCGGCCGGGTGTCCAGCCGCCAGCGCGACGCGGTGCCGGTCTGGGCTGCGGCGAAGCTGACCTGGGGTTGCACCGCGGTGGGCGCCGAGGAGAAGGCTGCGGGCGCGGCAACGATCTCCAGGCCGTAGGGCACGTCGTCGGCGACCGTGACGACGTGCTCGACCACGGGTTCGGCCGCTCGGCCGGCGGCCAGTGGCTGCACATCGCCTGCCGCTGCGGCCAGCATCGCCGCTGGTACGAGCGCGGCCAGAACCAGCGAAGACGGCCTGGGGGCACGCCTGCGGACTAATGCGTGTCGGCTCACCGACTGCACATTACGACCGAGACGGGGCATACGCAGCAACTTCCGATATCTGACCGTGCACTGGTTGTTACAGTTTCGTGATCATAACCGGGCGTGTCGCTGGCGCTCAAATTCAGCGGGAATGCTGTGACGCGGGCAGAAGCTGCTGGCAGGAGTCCTCAGTCGAGATGTCGCGGGTGGTGACAGGCCGCGACATGCCCGGATTCGGCCGACGCGGTGTGGTCGACCAGCGCGGGCTCGTCGCTCTCACAGACCCCCGTCGACCACGGGCAGCGGGTGTGGAATCGACACCCCCCGGGTGGGTCGATGGGACTGGGGACATCACCCTCGAGCACCAGCCGTTCCCGGGCGGCGTTGCGCCGCGGATCCGGGACAGGCACCGCCGACAGCAGGGCGGTGGAGTACGGGTGCATCGGGTGGTCGTACAGGTTCGAGGCCCAGGCACTCTCCACGACCTTGCCCAGGTACATGACCGCGACCCGGTTCGACACGTGCCGGACGACACCGAGATCGTGCGCGACGAACAGATAGGACAACCCGAACTCGTCCTGCAGGTCTTTGAGCAGGTTGACGATCTGCGCCTGGACCGACACGTCCAGCGCCGAGACGGGTTCGTCGGCGATGATCAGCTTCGGCCGCAGCGCCAGCGCCCTGGCGATCCCGATGCGCTGTCGCTGGCCACCGGAGAACTCGTGCGGGAAGCGGTCGGCGTGTTCGGGCCGCAATCCGACCCGGTCCAGCAGGTCACGGACCTTCGTCGTGACGTCCCGCCCGCTGGCCAGGCCATGCAACTCCATCGGCGCACCGATGATCTGACCGACCCGCTTACGCGGATTCAGCGAGGCATAGGGGTCCTGGAAGATCATCTGCATCTGGCGGCGCACGGCACGCAGTTCACGGGGGCTCTTGCCCACCAGTTCCTCGCCGGCGAAACGCACCGATCCCGAGGTCGGTGTGCTCAGCTGCATGATCAGCCGGCACAGCGTCGACTTTCCACAACCGGATTCGCCCACCAGCCCGAGGGTCTCCCCCTCGTCCAGGGTCAGGCTGACGCCGTCGACCGCACGGACCCGGCCGATCTCCCGGTCGATGACGACACCGGATTTGATCGGGAAGTGCTTCACCAGGTCGGTGACCTCCAGGAGGGGGCTCATGTGGTCACCGGCTTGCGCAGCCCGATTCGGCCGTCCACCACCCGCAGGGTGCGCTTCTGCTCGGCGGAGAGCCAGCACCGATCCCGGTGCAGCGGCGGCGGTTCGGCACATTTGTCGAAGACGTGTGGACAGCGGGGGGCGAACCGGCAGCCGGGCGGCAGGTCGGTCAACGACGGTGGTGCCCCGGCGATCTGAGCCAGCCGCTCCGGGTTGGGCTGGTCGAGTCGGGGCAGTGAACCCAGCAGGCCCCAGGTGTAGGGATGCTGCGGGTCGTAGAACAGCTCATCCAGGCTCGCCTCTTCGACGATCTGACCGGCATACATCACCGCCACCCGGTCGGCGACCTCGGCGACCACACCCAGATCATGGGTGATCAACACGACGGCCAGGCCACGTTCGGAGTTCAGCCGCGCCAGCAGCCGCAGGATCTGCGCCTGCACCGTGACGTCGAGGGCGGTGGTCGGTTCGTCGGCGATCAGCACGTCGGGATCAAGCGACAGCGCCATCGCGATCATCACCCGCTGCCGCATGCCTCCGGAGAACTCGTGTGGGTAGTCCCGCACGCGCCGTTCGGGATTCGGGATACCCACCGAGCGCAGCAGCTCCACGGCACGGTCCCGCGCCTCGGCCTTGGACACCTTGCGGTGCGCCCGGATCATCTCGATCAGCTGGTCGCCGACGCGATAGACCGGATTCAGCGAGGTCATCGGGTCTTGGAAGATCATCGCGATCCGCTCGCCGCGCACCGCCCGCCAGCCATCGTCGTCCAGCTCGTTCAGATCGGTGCCGTCGAAGTGCACCGCGCCGCCGATAGTGGCGTTCGGTGCTCGGGTCAAGCCGAGCAGAGTCTGTGCTGTCACGCTCTTGCCCGAGCCCGATTCGCCGACGATGGCCAAGATCTCGCCCGCATCGAGCCCGAACGACACACCGTCGACGGCACGCACCTCCCCGCCGTCGGTGGCGAAACTGACGGTCAGCCCGTCGACTTGCAGCATCATGCCGGTGCCGCCTCTCCGAGCCGGATCCGTGGGTCGAGGAAGGCGTACAGGATGTCGACGATGGTGTTGAACAACACGATGAAGAACGCACCGAACATGGTGACTCCCATCAGCGGCGGCAGGTCCAGACTGCCGATCGCCTGCCCGGCGTACAACCCGACCCCGTTGAGGTTGAACACCGTTTCGGTGAGGATCGCGCCGCCACCGACGACCACTCCGAAGTCGAGCCCGAACATCGTCACGATCGGAATCATCGAGTTACGCAACACATGCCGCAACCGCACCTGCCTCTCACCGATTCCCTTGGCCCGCGCGGTGCGGACGTAATCCTCGTTCATCACGTCGAGCATGTTGGCGCGCAGCACCCGGCTGTAGAAGCCCACGTAGAGCACCGCCAGGGTGATCCACGGCAGCACCAGGTGGTATGCCCATTGCGCCGGGTTCTTGGTCAGTGGGACATAACTGCTCGTCGGGAACAACTGGGCCTTGAAACTCAAGTAGTACAACAGGATTGCGGCGAGCCAGAACACCGGCATGGAGATCCCGGTCAATGCCAGGATGGACAGCAGCCGGTCGGTGAACTTCCCCGAGTGCACCGCCGACAGATATCCGAAGACGATCGCCAGGGTCATCCACAGCACCGCCGCACCGATGCAGAGTGAGAAGGTGGCGGGCAGGCCCTTCCAGATCTGCTCGACGACATTCTGCGAGCTGGCATACGAGGTGAGTTCGCCGGTGAAGATCTGCCTCATCATGGTCAGGTACTGCACCGGAAGTGGTTGATCCAGACCGAGGTCGGCACTCACCCGCGCGATCAGCGCCGGGTCGGCGTTCTTGCCGGCGATGCGCACCGCCGGGTCGGAGTTGGGAATCACGTTGAAGATCACGAAGATCAGGACGGTGATCGCGAACAAGACGGCGATCATGCCCAGCACACGGCGCGCGGCGAATCGGAGCATGTCTCAGTGCTCCATCCGGATCTTGGCCCGCGGATCCAGCGCATCGCGCAGGCCGTCACCGAACACGTTCAGCGACAGCACGGTCAGCACGATCATCGCGCCCGGAACGATCGTCAGGTGCGGCGCGGTGTAGATGGTCTGATAGCCATCGGCGATCATCGTGCCCCAGGAGGCGTTAGGCGCCCGCACGCCGGCACCCAGGAAGGACAGCGCGGATTCCAGCAGCATGTTGTTCGCGATGTTCAGCGTGAAGAACACGATGACGGTGGACACCGTATTGGGCAGCAGTTCGGAGAACATGATCCGCCACGGCCCCATGCCCTGGGAGACCGCGGCTTCGACGAACTCCTTCTCCCGCAGCGCGAGCACCTCGCCACGGATGGGTCGCGCCATATAGGGCACGTACACCAGGCCGATGATCAGGATCGGGATCCACAGCGAGTCGCCGGCAATGGTCAGGGAGCCGATCTTCAAACCACCCAGCGCGAGTGCCGTGCCCAGGGCGATACCCAGCAGCAACACCGGGAAGGCCCACACCACATCCATCACCCGGGAGAGCACCGCGTCGATCCAGCCGCGGTAGAAACCGCACAGCAGTCCCACCACCACGGCGAGCACCGTGGTCACCACGGCCGCGGCCACACCGATGAAGATCGAGGTGCGCCCGCCGTAGAGCAGCCGGACCATGACATCGCGGCCGTTCTGATCGGCGCCGAGCAGGTAGCGCCCGCGCAGTCCCGGACCGATCGGCGTGCCGTCGGCCGACACCACGTCGGTCTGGTGACCGTCGACCAGGGTCTTGTCGGTGATGTGGTTCTCGTTGGGACCGGTATGGGCGACATGCTCGGACCACAGCGGTGCCGCCAGACACGTCAGCACGATCAGCAGGAACAGCACACCGAACGCGAGCGCCGTCCGGTTGCGGCGCAACCGGATCCACGCCAGGTACCAGGGGCTGCGGCCTCGGATCTGCTCCGGCGGGACGCCGACGGGTAGAACAGGCTCACCCGGCACTACGACGTCCCCGACAGGGGCGCCCATCTACTTGAGCGCCAGCGCGGACCAGTCCTGGTTGAACAGGAGATGCGGAATCGTCTTGTCGAAGTCGATGCGCTCCGAGACGAAGGTGGCGAACTCCTCGTTTCCGTAGGGCGCCCACACCGCCTGTTCCATGTACTTGCGGTCCAGCTCGGCATACTGCTTCTTGACATCGTCGGACATCTGCTGGGTGCGCAGCTCATTGGCCTTCGCATCCAGTTCGGGGATGCTCACCCGCGAGAAGTTGTTGCTGTTGGTCGGCAGGATGCTCGCACCGTTGAGCAACGGTCGGAAGAAGTCGTCCGGATGCGGGAAGTCCTGGAACCAGTCGGCGAACCCGGTGTCGACATCGGGGGTGGACTGGTTGCCGATGGTGGCCCAGTAGACGTTGCCGGCGACCACCTTGAGGGTGGCGTTGAAGCCGAGCTGGGTCAGCAGGTCGTGGTAGTACTCGCCGATGCGCTTGCGCTCCGGCTCGTCATCGGTCCAGACGGTGATGTCCTTGTCCGTCGGGTTGGCCTCGGCCAGAAGCTGTTTCGCCTTGGCCATGTCCGGTCCGGGATACAACTTGTATTCCTCGTAGCCGGGCATCCCCGGCGGCAGGATCTGCTGGGTGGGATGAAGGCGGCCGCCGAACACCCGGTTGAGCGCCTCCGGGTCGATCGCGTAGTTGATGGCCTGGCGAACCCGGACGTCGTTGAACGGGGCCGTCTTGTTGTTCATGAAGAAGTAGTAGGTGTTGATCGACTCGTCGAGGCGGAACCGATCCCCGAACTTCGCCTTGACCTCGGCCAGCCGATCGGCGTCGGGCGGGTCGACCATGAAGTCGATGGTGTTCTGCTCGACACCGGTGACCTGTGCCGCATTGCTCTTGTTCTGGGTGACGGTGATCTTGTCCACTCCTGCGTCGGCGACCTCGGTAGCCCCAGCGTCTTTCACCGTCTTGAAGTTCGGATTGCGCTCCATGGTCAACGTCTGCGGCGCATCGACTTTGGAGATCATGAAGGGTCCACTGGACGGCGGCGGAGTGTTGGTCGCGTCCTTGTCCAGCGGGGTGCTGGGCGGTACCGGAGCGGCGAACATCAGCGCGAGCACGTTGTTGAACGTGCCGCTGGCTTCGGTGAGCGCGATGGTGATATCGCCGGTCGCGTCGTCGGTGGTGATACCGGTGATGGTGGGCGCCTTGCCGTCGGCATAGTCGCTGGCGCCGACGATGCCATTGAAGAACACCGATCCGCCGGAGTTGGCCTTGAACAATCGCTGGATGGCGTAGGTGAAGTCCGAGGCCTTGATGGGTGTGCCGTCGGAGTACTTCATGTTGGGCCGAAGTTTGAGCTTGTAGGTCTTGCCATCGGGGGAGATGTCCGGCATGGCCTCGGCGAGGGCAGGCACCACCTTGGTGCCGTCCTCACCCTTGGCGTGCTTGTACGTCAGCAGCGGGGTGTAGACGTTGTAGAGCACCTCCCAGCCCTGGACGGTGTAGGACAGCTGCGGATCCACATAGTCGGGGAACGACGTCATCGAGACGTTGATCTCGCCCCCGCCTCCGGCCTTCTCCGAAGAGTCGCCACCGCACGCCGCGACCGCTGACGCGGTCAGCGCGACCACGAGCGCCATCGTTCCGAAAGTCCGCGCTCTGCGCAGCCTGCTCATCCGCTCCCCCTTGCTTGCCTCGGATGCCCATCCGATGTCCATAAGCTGTACGCCACCCCAACGGGCTGTGGACCATCTTTGAGCAAAACTGGCGGTCGGCAACTCGAGATTCAGAATCAGGTTCGCGGTATAGCGAAAAGCCCACGATGGCAGTGACAATCGCGACCGTTTGTCACCCCTACGCTCCCCGGAGGTCAGCCGCCCAGCGCGCCCACCGGGATATCGCCGCCGCCGCTTGTCTCCTCGGGCGTGTCCTCGGGTGGTGCGGACGTCGGCTCGCCACCAGTCCTCGACCGGCGCCTGAGCGCCAGGACAGCCTCCACGGCAAGGACCACCAGAACCGATACCCCGAACACCGGGAAGAGCACTCCCAGGACCACAGCGGCGACCGAGACGGTGAGCACCGCCTTCTTCGGTGTTGCCGCCCGGGTCGCGGGGCTGGCCGGCCCGGGCACACCGGTACGTCCCGACGGTCGCCGCTTCCACCACATCAGCAGCCCGGTCAGCACACTGGTGAGGACACCCAGGCAGGCAAGTGTCGCCGTGATCCGGGTCAGCACGCCGAGTTGGTTGCCCATGTGCATGGCGATGCCGAAGCTGGTCAGCCGTGACAGTGCACCGTCTTGAGCAGCGGTGGCGTTGGTGATCGTCTGCCCGGTGAACTGGTTGAGGTACAGGGTGCGCTGTTCGGAGGTCTTCTGTGGCCAGCGGTTCACGACTGTGTAACTGCCATAGACGGTTTCACCGTTCACAGTCGAGTCGGCGGGCGGGATGATGGCATAGCCGGGGACCATGTGCTCGTCTTTGGCGATCTTGTCGACGTCGGAGAACGTTAACGGAGCCGGAGCGGGCCCGTCGTGCTGGGAGGCGTACACCGGGTCGTCGGTGGCAGCCCAGGCGATACGCCGGCCCAGCCGGTCGTAGTCGCCCATCTTCGCCGGCGTCGAGGGCGCGTCGACCGAGGTCGACGGTGCGACGGTGGCCGAAAAGGCGCGCCAGTTCTCACCCCAATAGCGCGACCAGGTCAGCCCGGACAGGACGTAGCAGATCAGGATGACGGCGATGATCACGCCGGTGAGGGCGTGCAGATCTCGCCATCTGATCCGGCCGCCTTTACCCCATCGGACCTTCAGCAGTGGTTTCGTGCTCTCGATCGCCCGCGGCCACCACAGGTAGATGCCGCTGGCCAGCAGCACCAGAATCCAGACTGCGGTGAGTTCCATCCACAGGTTGCCCACGCCGACGGGGATCGTGGCGTCCGGGTAGGCCGCCGGGTCGATCAGATGCCCCAGGGACGGCAGCTGGATCTGTGGACCGTCATTGCCGAACATGCGGTGCACGTTGTTGGCGAACCCGACCAGTCCGGACAGTTGGCTGCGCTGCCCGAGGTATTGGCCGGTATGGGGGTCGATGAACACCTGGGTCATGTCCGTCTCCCCCGCCGGGTATGCGAGCGCGTCCGGCGGCAGGAAGTCCACCCGCGTCGAGTGGTTCGGCGCATCGGGTGGCGTCACCGCGTCGAACGAATATTCCTGTCCCACATGCTGTTTGGCGGTGGCGATCTGCGCGTCCAAGGGGACGGTCTCCGACCCCTGCGCCACCACGAACAGGTGACCGTTGAGCCAGTTGTCCAGGGGTTGGCTGTAGAGGATCACCAGTCCGGACAGCGCCAGGACGACGAGTACCGGTGCGGAGAAGAGTCCGACCCAGAAATGCAGACGCCAGATCCGGCGAAGGACGGCGGCCTCGCCTTTTCGCGTCGAGGTGTCTGTTGTGCTCATCGGTTCCCTTCGGCTGTGTAGATCGCGGCCGAGTGGGCTAACGGCGCGCATCGTCGCATTAGTCGGAATAATCCGCGAAAAAGTTCCCAGCGAGTGCCAAGGGAACGATCTGCACTCTGTCGGCGACTATATAGAGGTGGAATGCGAGGTCGCCCGCGAAGCGCTGTCAGCACGCGTTGACAATGAGCGTGAACCCGTGCCGTCTGCTCGGGTGAACGAGCATCTGACCGGCTGCGCGGAATGCCGGTCCTGGTTCGAGCAGGTGTCAGCCCAGGCCGTCCTGCTCCAGCGCCTCGCCCGTCCTCCGGTCATCGCGGTCGCACCGCAGGCAAAGGAGTACATCCGCAACCGCCGACCGCGACACGTCGACTGGGCACGCGTAGCCCTGCTAGTGGTCGGCGCGGCGCAGATTCTGATTGCCGCCGCTCAAGCATTTGGGCTGAGCGTAGGCCTGGCTCATCAGCACGGCATGGCATCAGCCGGCCATCTGCTGAATGAGTCGACTGCCTGGTCGATGGCGCTCGGAATCGTCATGGTGGGGGCAGCGGCATGGCCCGGTGCCGCTGCCGGGTTGGGCGGGGTGCTGAGCGCCTTCTCCGGGGTCCTGACAATTTATGTCATTGCCGATGCGGCATCCGGTGCGGTGACGGCAGTCCGGGTAGTGACACACCTGCCGGTCGTCTTGGGGGCGGTGCTGGCGTTGCTGGTGTGGCGCCGCAGCAATCGGCCCGGACCCGAAGACCAGCCCGCTGCGGAAGACAACGAAATCACTCTGCCGCGCAACGCATCACGGGGCCGCAGACGTGGGCACCTCTGGCCCACCGACGGTTCGGCTGCCTGACCGGGACGTCAGACCATCAGTCCGAACATCACCGCCATGCCTGCCGCCATCATGGCTTGCGCGGACATCCCGACCCCATGTCGGTTGGACGAGTCTGGATCTGCGCGTCTGTAAGTAGCGACTCGGACCAGCCACCAGACCGTGGCCACACCGAAGACGCCGGCGCACAGTGCGTTGAGGCCGACGACGAACGGCGGAGGTCCCGCGGTGTGGTTTGCGTCCATCCCTGGCATCAGCATCCCCGGCATTCCGGGCATCGACATGGGGCCCCCGTGCGTACTCTGTGACGACCCTTCTGCGGGAACCGGGCTTAGATCGCCACCCATCACCGCATACATCCAAGCCATCGCCAACATCATGGCGCCGTGATACAGGTTGACACCGCGATGGCCCGCCTGTGCGGCGGCGATGATGACGAACCAGACGGTCGCGACCAGGAAAAAGAGCATCGGTCCGGTGGTCGGCAGGGCGAGTCCTGCAGGCCAGGCCATGGCGATCATCGCCACGGCCATGACGACGTGAAGCAACTGACTTACCAGACGCGTGGGCGAAAACCGTCCCGTGACCACGGTGTAGACACATTCGGCCGCGGCGAAGGCGAAAAGAGCGGTTACCACCCAGCGCACGAAGAGATCGTCGATCATGACGACAACACCGCTTGGCTGGCCGGAATGTGATCGAGGCCGACAGGTAAGCGAGTCACAAGAGTCAAGGCTTTCCGCAGAGACAGTAGGGGGTCGTCTGCAATGGTCGATGAACGAGACCAGAAAGTTCCGCCGGCAGACACCGTCTACGACCGACAGTCGTAGACTAGAGCAATTGTATTGCAGTAGGTGGAAGGCGCCACGACGTTGAAGTCGACCCAGAAGCGACATGCTCCGCGGATTGGTGCGGTGCGCCCGTTCTGGTGGCTCGCCGCGGCGTTCACGACTGCCTGCGCCGGTCTCATTTGGTATGTCCTTCTGTCCGGCCACCGTGTCTATGCGTCCACCGGCGATTCGTATCCGGGACCTCTGACTGCGGTGGCCGAACCGGTCGGCTACTTCGTGGCAATGTTCATGGGCGCGCTCACCCTCGGCGGGTTGGTGTACATCGCTACGACGGCGCTGCCGAGCGATCGCGGCTTGATCGATGATCGGGCATTCGCTACGCACGTGGTCGTCGAACGGACGGCGTTGCTGTGGACGCTGAGCGCGATCGTCATGGTCATCGTGCAGGCGGCCAGCGATGCCGGGGCGACCGTTTTCGAGGTCTTGGGAAGTGCCGGTCTTCCGCAGATCGTCGCCGCCTCCGAAATGGCCCGTGCATGGGTGGTTGTCACGCTGGTCGCTGCGGTAATAACCGCCGCCATCCGGCTGTCGCTGGCCTGGGTCACCCATGTTGTGCTGTTGTTGCCTGCCCTGGTGGGAGTCATTGCGGTGCCGGTGAGTGGCAATGCCGGGCAAGGGCCCGACCACGACTATGCAACCAGCGCGGCAATCGTTTTCGCGGTGCTCTTTGCTGTGCTGGTGGGGGTCAAGGTTGCTGTCGCGCTCAACCCGCCCCGTGATGCTTCGGCAGGGCGCGTACGCGCCATCTCAGTGGTCGCCGGCGCTCTGGTGCTCGGCTACGGCGGCATGCTCCTCGCCCTGTTGGCCGGTCCGGCAGGGCCGGCGCACTCGGTCTATGGCAGGGCCGGAATCGCGGCGGCTGTCCTCATCGGGACCGCGTGGGTCGGCGATGTGATCGCATGGCGACGCTCGTTGACGGGCGGGCGGGCCTGGCAGGTATTGGAAGCGGCCGCGGTCATGACGGCGATGGCGTTGTCGGCATCGATGGCCACGCAACCCGCGCCGCGTTTCCTGACCCACCAGTTCACGACATGGGATGTCTTCCTCGGGTACTCGCTGCCTGCGCCACCGAGCGTTCTCAACATTCTGACGGCCTGGCGATTCGATACTTTCATCGGCGTCGGGGCGGCGACGTTGGGTGCGCTGTACCTGTTCGCATACATCCGCTTAAAACGGCGCGGGGACAGCTGGCCGGTTGGACGCCTTGTTGCCTGGCTCTTTGGCTGCGGGGTCCTGCTGTTCACGAGCAGTTCGGGGGTCAAGGCTTACGGATCGGCCATGTTCAGCGTGCACATGGCCGAACACATGACGTTGAACATGTTCGTCCCGGTGCTCCTCGTGCTCGGCGGACCGGTGACCATCGCGTTGCGGGCATTACCCACATCGGGCTCAGGCCGGCCACCCGGGCCGCGTGAGTGGTTGTTGTGGTTGATTCACTCGAAACCGACCGCGTTCGTCAGTAATCCGATCATCGCCTTCGTGCTTTTCGTGGCATCGCTGTACGCGGTGTACTTCACACCCATTTTCGACACGCTGGTGCGCTATCACTGGGGCCACGAACTGATGAGCGTGCACTTCCTGCTCGTCGGATACCTGTTCTACTGGGGCATCATCGGCATCGACCCCGGACCGCAGAAGTTGCCATTTCTCGGCCGGCTGGGTTTGTTGTTCGCTGTCATGCCCTTTCACGCTTTTTTCGGCATCGCGACCATGTCCATGACGACGACCATCGGCGGCCAGTTCTACCACCTGGTCGACCTGCCATGGTTGGCGAGCATTCAGGACGATCAGCACCTCGGTGGCGCGATCGCCTGGGGATCCAGCGAACTCCCGGTGATCGTCGTGGTCGTCGCCCTCGTGGCGCAGTGGGCCCGCCAAGACCGGCGGGCCGCCACCCGCTCCGACCGGCACTCCGACGCCGCCTACGCCGATGACGATCTCGACGCGTACAACGCGATGCTTCGCGAATTGGCACGAAATCGACAGTGAACTCCAAGGTGGAGGGTCTTTCGTGTTTAACTTGTCGCACGTAAAGGGTCTACTCTGAAAGAGGCTGTCGAAGCGTGCATATAGAACCGGGTATCGTCGAGGGGCCGAAGATCGTCCTGAGCTACCTCACCGCAGGCGGTGCCGGAGCATACGCGCTGTATCTCGCAGGAAAGCTCATCAAGGACCGCGGATTGGGCGCCTTTGCCGTTCGCACCATCGCGACGACGGCATTGGTCTTCTCCTTCTTCCAGTTGTTGCCGCACTATCCGGTCGGCATTTCCGAGGTCCACCTGATCCTGGGGTCAACGCTGTTCCTGATTTTCGGTGCCGCTCCCGCGGCCTTCGGATTGGCCAGTGGCCTTCTCCTGCAGGGATTGTTCTTCGCGCCGTTCGATCTCCCGCAGTACGGCATGAACGTGACCACACTATTGGTCCCGCTCTTTGCCCTGCAGTTCGTCGCGCACAAGGTGATCGCCCCGGAAACTCCGTACGTGGATCTGAAATACCGTCAGGCCCTGGCTCTGTCGACCACGTACCAGGCAGGGATCGTGTCGTGGGTGGCGTTCTGGGCACTCTACGGTGAGGGCTTCGCGAGCCAGACGGTGACAGACATCGTCACCTTCGGGGCGGCGTACATGACGGTCATCATCATCGAGCCGCTCGCGGATCTGGCCGTGCTGGCGGGTGCGAAGGCTCTGCGCCGTCTGAGCGACAGCACCGTGGTGGAGCGCAGGCTTTTCAATCCCGCCTAAAGCGGCCCACCGGAGTCTTGGCCCGTTCGGCTGGGGACAATCCTCCCCAGACTCCGAACTTCTCGCCGATCTGCATGGCGTGCTCCCTGCACTGCCGGATGACCACACACTGCGCACATGTCATTTTGGCGCGTGCTTCACGCGCTTGTCGTCCCCGTCGGTCTTCGCCATCACTGCCGAAGAAGACGGATACGTCGTGGCCACGGCAATGCGCTGCCGTCTGCCAATGCCAAGGGTCAGCACGGGGCTCTAGAGCGCGCAGGTGACCAAGTGTCGCGGGGCGCGAATCTGCTTGATTGCTTTGTGTGGTGTCACCGGCCATACCCATCAGTCGTCGCCAATGGTCTCGGAGTTCCACTCACACCCAAACCGTGCAGACCGGAACCGAAACGGACAGCGATCCGACCATATGGGAGGCGGACATCTCGTCCCGCTCTAGAGGGAGGATCAGTCTTGGCCGGTTTACGCCACGAACCCATCGAGCGCACGCTCGCAGGTATCGAAAGTCGCGTGCTCGACGACATTTGGCTTGGGCCCGGTCGCGTTGCCGCGCAAGGCTTCTTGACTCTGATGCTGGCGGTTTCGGCGACGATGTGGTGGTTCAACACGATAGGCGGGCACTCATCGCACGGACTGAATCGGGTGCCATCCATAACGATCTTCGTGTTGTTCGCGGCCGCGGTGGTCTCCGCGTTCGCCCTCCGGCTGCAGCGATTTCGGGGCGTGTGCGCCGCGGCCTATGCGGGCGGCCTGGCTGCAGTCATCGGAATCGGCGCATTCTGGTGGCTCAGGACAGGCCGTCCCGGTGCCTCATTGGGGTGGTTGACCATCGCCGATATCGCAGCGGTGCTGCTGACAGCCGGATGGATGCTGGTGATCGTGACGCCCATCGAGCGATCCCAACCCGAAATGCGCGCATCACAACTGCGCTGAGCAGACGCTTCTCATGAGGCAACCGTCAACTGGTCACCTTCGTCATCGTTTTGTCGCAGCAGACCTCGGTATGCGCCGAATCAGCGCAACATGGGCACGCCTTCTCATAGAGCAGAGTCGACCCGCACTCACCACATTCGTAGCGTTCTCCAGCTGCCCGTGCCATCACAGCTCCCCTACATCATCACCTGTATCCGCTCGGTGCGGAGAAGCGCAGGACTGCGCCCCCCGTAATTCTGCGCTACGGCAATGGCTTCCCGCCATGAAATCAGCGGCGAATCAGGAAATCACCATGTTCTGCCAAGAGCTTCTGCACGGCGTCGGCGTCCAGTCCATACTCGGACTCGACAGTCACGGTGGACACCGACCCAGGCTGTAAGTCGATGTCCACTTCCTGCACCCCCTCGAGTCCGGTCATCGCGTCCCGAACGGTATTGACGCACCCGCCGCACCGCAGGCCCTCCACGTCGAACGCTTGCCGTGTCACAGCTGCGCTCCTTCACCAGGCGTGGAGAAACCTGGCCGTGACGCGAACTTGCGCAGGCGAAGACTGTTGGACACGACAAAAAACGAGGAAAATGCCATTGCCGCACCCGAGATCAACGGGTTCAACAAACCGGCAGCCGCGATCGGAATCGCCGCAACGTTGTAGCCGAACGCCCAGAGCATGTTCATCTTGATCGTCCGCATCGTCGCGGCGGCCAGATCCAGAGCCATCGGGATCACGGTCAGGTCCTCCCGCACGAGGATGATGTCGGCTGCACCGATGGCCACATCCGTGCCCCGCCCGATCGCCATTCCCAGGTCGGCGACCGCCAATGCCGGTCCATCGTTGATGCCATCGCCAACCATCGCCACGACGCGGCCCTGATCTCGCAGTTGCTCGATGACGTCGACTTTGCCGTCCGGAAGGACATCGGCGATCACCTCTTCGATGCCGACTGCAGCCGCGACGGCGGCGGCCGATGCCGGGTTGTCTCCCGTGAGCAGAACCGTCCGTAAGCCACGCTCGTGCAGGGCAGCCACCGCCGCGGCTGCAGATTCCTTCACGGCGTCGGACACCGCGATCGCCGCACACGGTTCACCGTCGATCTCAACGAAAACCACAGTCTCACCACGTGACTCGCCCTGGCGCCGGGCGGACACCAACGGCTGCACCGCACACGTCGGCGCAATCCACGACGGCTTGCCCACACGCACGGAACGGCCTTGAACCACGCCTGTCACGCCGCGACCGGGTACCGCCACGAAATCATCGACAGTCAAGTCGCCAGCTGCTGCCGACACGATTGCCTTGGCGACGGCATGCTCGGACGCCGACTCCACGGCCCCTGCATAGGTCAACACGTCGCCGATATCCCAACCCTGCGCGGCGACGGTCGCACCCACCGCGAGCCTGCCGACCGTCAGCGTGCCCGTCTTATCGAACACCACCGTGTCCACGGCCCGGGTCGCCTCCAAGGACCGGTGCCCTTTGAGAAAGATGCCAAGCTGGGCTCCACGACCCGAGGCCACCATCATCGCGGTCGGGGTAGCCAAGCCGAGCGCACACGGGCACGCGATCACCAGGACGGCCAGCCCAGCCGCGAAGGCGTGATTCACATCACCGCCACCGAGGAGCCACCCAGCCACTGTCAGCGCAGCGATGGCAAAGACGCACGGGACGAACACCGACGCGATCCGATCCGCCAGTCTTTGGGTGTCTGCTTTCTGGGCCTGCGCTTCTTCGACAAGGCGAACCATTCCGGCGAACTGCGTGTCCGCACCGACAGCGGCGGCTTCCACCACGAGGCGCCCGTCCAGTACGACAGTTCCTCCGACGACATTGCTGCCCGGTTGGACGCGGATCGGCTTGGCCTCTCCGGTCATCGCGCTCATGTCGATTGCTGCCGCCCCTTCCAGCACCAAACCGTCTGCCGCGATGGTCTGGCCGGGCCGGACCACAAATCTCTGCTGCTCGGCCAACTGGTCGACCGGGATGACCATCTCCGAACCGTCATCGACCAGGATCGACACGTCCTTGGCGCTGAGGGCAGCAAGAGCACGCAACGCCCCGCCGGCCTTTGATTTGGCCTTGGCTTCGAAATACCGGCCGGCCAGCACGAAGACTGTCACACCGGCGGCCACTTCGAAATAGATCGCATCGCTGCCGACGATGGCCTGCCAGATGCCACCGCCGTTTCGGGCATGGTGGTCACCGAACACCGTGTAGAACGACCACAGAGTGGCCGCCGTGATCCCCACTGAGATGAGGGTCTCCATCGAGGCCCCACCGCGTCGGGCCTGCCGCAATGCCACCCGGTGGAACGGCCAAGCCGCCCAGGTCACGACCGGTAGGGCCAACGCCGTCAAAACCCACTGCCAACCGGTGAAGCGTGTGCTGGGCACGACGGCGAACATGATCGACAAGTCCGCCAGCGGGACGAACAGCACCGCGGCGACCGCCAGCCGGATCAGTAGGTACCGGGCATGATCAGCGTCGGGGTCCGCTTCGGGATCGGCCCCAGAAGATCGTGGGTGCGCCTCATACCCGGCGCGCTCGATGACATCGCACAGTTGCGCGGCCGACACTTCGTCCGAGGCAGCGACGGTGGCCACTCGGGTCGCGAAGTTCACCGATGCCTGGACGCCAGGAAGCTTGTTGAGCACGGACTCGACACGCGCAGCGCATGCTGCACACGACATACCGGCCACATCGAGTTGGATGCGAGCCCTGTCGGTGTCATCACCTGTGATCGTTGCCAACGCCGGCATCGCCCAACCTCACTTCTGTGCTCTCACACGTCCCACCCATTACAGTCGTTACCACTCGACAATGAGTTCCCGGCCCTCATGGCTTACTCTCTGAAGCCGTGGCTACATGCGCCGACGATGACCAAGTTACTCAGCTCGCCAAATCGGCAAGCCGAGGCGACCGGGCGGCCCTTAGCAAGTTCATCGAAGCCACCCAGCGTGACGTGTGGCGCACCGTTGCCTACCTCGCCGACCCGGCCAGCGCAGACGACCTCACCCAGGAGACGTTCCTGCGTGCGATCAAATCGCTGCCACGGTTCTCCGGCCGGTCCACCGCCAAGACCTGGCTGCTGTCGATCGCGCGGCGAGTAGTGGTCGATCAGATTCGGTATAACACCAGTCGGCCCCGTCCCGCGTATGTGGTCGACCTCGATGACGTACTCGGCGGATGTGGTGACGGCAGCCGGATCGAGAACATGGTGGAGATCAGGATCCTGCTGGACGGGCTGGAACCCGACCGGCGTGAGGCTCTTGTCCTGACCCAGGTCTTGGGACTGAGTTACGCCGAGGCTGCTGAGGTCGCCGGATGCCCGATCGGCACCATCCGTTCCCGCATCGCACGCGCGCGCGACGATCTACTGCAAGCGACCCGTGAGGAAAACCGGGCCGGTTGACCCGTCCCCGTCGGCCCGAAGTCGGCGCGAAACCGCATAAGCCAGCGCAGCGGGAACCTGCGCGACCTCCCGAACGACTAAGTGGACGAGCACGTGGTGCAACGTCGATAGGGGGTCCGGACAGACATGGCAAGGCTGCAACGCCTCGGCAACCTCGAACGCTCGGTGATGGACCATCTGTGGGATAACACGGAACCGCAGACCGTGCGCCAGGTGCACGACGCCGTCTGCACGCGGCGACGTCTGGCTTATACGACGATCATGACCGTGCTGCAGAGGCTGGCCACGAAGGACTTGGTCATTCAGATCCGCGATGACCGAGCATTTCGGTACACGCCGCTGGGCACCCGCGACGAACTCGTCGCCGCCCTGATGGTGGACGCCCTGGACGAAGTTGCCGATCGACGTGATCGCCAGGCTGCGCTGATCCATTTCATCGGACAGGTCGGCGCAGACGAAATCGAAGCCCTCCGTGGCGCCCTCGCCGATATTGCCATTCGCAATGCGGCGAATGGAGAAGTCTCTCGCGCTCCAATCGAACTCGCGTTGCCGGAACGTACGGCGTCATGAACCGGACGCTGAGGGTAATCCCCGGCAGAGCTGCTGCAGTCCTGCTCAGACGAAGCTCTTGCGATAGTGGTCAGGTGATACACCCACCCGCTTGAGAAAGATCCGCCGGAGCGACTCGGTACTGCCAAAACCGCACCGCGCCGCAATGATGACCAAGCCGTCGGTCGTCTCTGTGAGTTCGCGGCGAGCGATGTTTGTCCGTACCAATTCGACATAGGCGCCGGGAGCCATGCCCACCTCATGCGTGAAGACTCGAGTGAAGTGGCGCGGGCTCATACCGGCGCGCTTCGCGAGTTCGGCAATACTGTGCGCTGCCGCAGGTTCGGATTCGACAAATTCCTGTACACGACAAATTGATTCACGTGCTGAATGCGGAAAGCTCAATGCCGGAGCATACTGTGGCTGCCCTCCACGGCGGCGAAGTGGCAGAACGAGCCAACGAGCAACCTCGCGCGCGATCTCAGTACAGAAGTCATCCTCCACAAGACGCAAGGCCAGATCGATTCCTGCGGTTGCTCCGCCCGCCGTCCAGACTTGGCGAGAGCTTCGAACAGACATCGGTGTGGAATCGACCGCGATCTGGGGAAACTTGCGCCTCATCGCGTCTGCCGAAGCCCAATGTGTGGTGGCAGGACAACCGTCGAGCAGACCCGCTTCAGCCAAAAGGAAGGCACCGGTACCTATACCGACCATCCTTCGCGCATGCGAAGCAGCATCGCGGATCCATCCGACCAGACCGCGATGCGATTCATCTGGAGCACCGACGCCGCCTGGAATCAAAACAGTGTCGATTGACGAATCCGGACTCGGTGCGATCTCGGTGGTGAGTTTCAACCCACCCCACGTGCTGATGCACGATCCATCAAGTGATTTCAGCTCGGCTCGATAGCCGCCTTCGGCACCATCTCCGGCGATTTGCCTTGTGGCGAAGTGCAATACCTCCAGCGGTCCGATGACGTCAAGCGCTTGCGCACTGCTGTAGCCGAGAATGACGACCCGCCGAGTCGAGAAGTTCAAGTGATACAGCCTCTCACAGGAGCGGAAGTACGGGGCAGGAATCTCTGCCGGACCAACTTCAGTTGGGTGAAAGCCTACGAAAGATACCTTCTGCAACAGACGTGACACGTTCAAGCAGAGCCGGCTTGCTCGGCAAGGGGGCGTCTAGGAGGTGGTCGGTTCCATCCACTCGCACTTGTGCGTCGTACCCAGCCTCGCGGATGGCCTCACAGAACTCGGCCGCCTTGCGATCATGGCCGGCTTGGATCACCGCAACCTTCGCGGGGAAGTCAACCGACGCGCGCACACCGGTCATTCTGTTGAGCGTTCTTTCAATACGGCCGGCGCACATCTTGCACGACATACCATGGACATCCAGGTAGAACGTTCGAGTATCCGTCAACTTCATTCCTCACAGTCATGGGACGGCGTCCCCTCGACAAAGCAGTCGTCTTTGGGCTCATACAAGTTCCCGCACAGCATCAACGGGTCAGCATCTCTCGCAACGACATCGGTGCCGCGGCAACTTCTCGGCACGACTCGACCGGTAAGTCGATGGTCGGGCGCTCGCTCAGGTATTCGGTGTACGACCGACCACCCAACTTGGAGCCCAGCGAGATCCACGCATCGATCACCGCCCATCGCCCCGGATGAGCCCTGGCCCAGGCACTCTGATCCAGGCGCTGTTTCCATTCCTCGATACCGACCACCTCGTCCACGACGCCACCGAGGAGCTCGGTATAGCTCACCGGTTCGCCGCGGACAACGGTGATACCACCTCCGAGCTCGACCGCTGCGGAGAATTCCGGCAATGCGTCAATAATGCTAAGCGCCGCAGCCGTGTTGGTGGTGACCTCTTCGACGAGTTCCACATCCGGAAAGATGCCCAGGGCCTTGCAGGCATCGACGACCGACGCCAGGATGTCGGCGGATCCACGCATCGACTCGGTATCCCTGAGCACTCTCGGAAGCCGCACGATGGTGAAATCCAGATCGTCGGAGGCGTTGGCCACCACGAGTTCGGCCACCGATTTGGACGCAGCGTAGGGGTACGGCGCGTGACGGGGGTCGGTGACACGCGGTGCATCGACCTCCGCGTTCACCACGAAAGTCGACAGATGCGCCAGACGAGAACCATTGCGAGCGCACGCTTGCGTCGCTGCTGATACCACTTCAACGTTCGCAGGGCGCAGTTCCTGATACGGTAAGAGCACGTTCGTGTTACCGACGCAGTTCACCAAAGTCCGGGCACGGGCGGCACGCAGAATCTCACCCAGGGCGTCGACTCCGAAACCGTCTGTCGCAGTGATGAAGCGGAAGCCATCGACAGTACGCAGACTCGACCAAGGTTCGATCTCGGGTAGTGGTGATCTCGATACGAAGACCACCTCGGGCCGGCATGCATGCGAATGTCCAAGCTGTAGTATGCCTTTGGCAAACCCCGTTCCGAGGATGCCGGCCGCACCTAATACCACGACCGAACTGTCCGCGCTACCGATCGACAGCCGCCGGAGTGCCGGAGCGGGCGGCCGCACCAGATCCTCGACATCGTCCGCGATCAAGGAAGCGGTGGCGCTGTCCATCCAGGTATCCGAATCGGGAGAGGCCCCAACCAGATTTGCGGCAGTGTCGGCACCGATCAGATCGAGGACCGATAATTGCCAATTCAGGTATTTCCGCGTTTCGGGCAGGATCTTGATGAGGTCAAGGGATCCGATTCCTTGGTCAAGCAATGACGAATCCGCAGCGATGGCCCGGCCGAGATACCCGCTCCACAGTTCCGCGAGACCAGCCGCTCTATCGTCACCGACGGCGGTCACCGAGTGCGGCAGCCGGGTTGGCAACGCCCCGGCGTCAATCTTGCCGTTGGGCTTTCTGGGGATGCCGGGCACACCCGTCACGCGGAACGAGGCAACACCCGAGCGGACCAGCACATTGCGAATGCGTGCCTCCAGAATCGGATCGTCGTCGCCGTCGCGGGTCAGGGGGCTCTGGAACCAGATCTCCAGGACACCATCGACCGGTTCGACAGCCAGGTCGGATACCAGCGGATCCGATGTGATGCTCGTGGCGATGGCGGCGGTGTCCACCCGTCTGCCCGCGATCTTGACGATCGCGTCCCGGCGCCCGGCAAACACGGGAAATCCCTCGTCGTCGATGACCACGCGATCAGCGGTGGCAAAAGCGCGTTGACGCACAGCGTGTTCCGAGCAGACAGCACCGAAGCTCGTGCTGTCACGCCCCAGGTAGCCACGGCTGACCAGGCCGCCCACGATCACCACCTCACCGAATGCGATGAACACCGTGCCGGGCACCAACGGCCGGCCCAGCCGTGACCGCTGCGCCGTAGCGATGACCCCTTCCCCATCGGTGATGGCCAGGTAAGTGGCCACCACAGTGGTCTCCGTGGGCCCATACGTCGAGACCAGTTCGATGCGCTCCGGGTCAATCGACCGCGACCACTTATCCACGGCAGCGGGGCGGACGGCCTCACCACCGATGATGACCTGACGTAACGCCGACTGACCGAGTGTCTGCATGGTGTCGGTGTCTTCACAAAGCAGGTGCCAGATCGCGGTGGGCAGGTCGACGATGGTCGCCCGTTCATCGACTACGGACCGTACGAGCGCCGGGAGGTCACCCGAGTGCAGCGCCGGTGTCCGCACCAGGCCTGCACCGCAATACGCCGCCCCGAAAATCTCCTCGACGCTGATATCGGAAGTCAGTGTGGCGCATTGGAGCACGGTGTCATCCGGCCCCCAGACGTAGTGGCGGCGGATCGCCGTGCAGAAGAGCGCCAGGGCTCCATGCGATACCGGTACGAGCTTCGGCTGTCCGGTCGACCCTGACGTCGGCATGACGTAGGCCGTCCAGTCTGCCAGCCGGGGATCTCGCACCACCTGTTCGAGGTGACCGTCGACCAGAGTGGACGACGCGTCGTCAAGCGGCGGCACGTCGGCCGAGACATCGATGACACGCGTGGCCACTCGGCCGTGTTCATGTATTGATGAGGCTCGCACGCCAAGGTCGTCGACAGCGGCGCACACACTGTAGCCACAGCCAGCCAGATGACATGCGATCAGAAGGTCGGTGGTGCGGCTGGTGCCGTCGTCGGTGAACACCACGACATCACCGGGAACCGCCCCTTCCAACAGGATCCGCGCGATCCACCTGTCGACCTCGGCAGTCCGCAGCCTGGCAACGTCCACGGTGGGGTCTGCAAACCAGGCAGGTGCCGACTCAGCGCTGCCCGACGTGTCGCTCGAAACCAGATCGCCATTGTCGGCAACCGCAGACCATTCGCCGACGGCCGACGCGAACGGGCGTTCCCACCCTGCATTCATGCCTTCCAGCGTCGCCGCGATCCTCTGCGCCATCGGGCGTTCCTCGCCGCGGTCGGCCGAATCCGCACGCCTCCAGATACTGATGTCGAAGGTCCGACTCTCCTCGTCATGAACGCAGGTCACTGTCGTACCTTCGACGGGCCCGATATCGCTGACCACCGGTGCCTCGCAAAGATGGGGACGCAGCTCCGGCGCGCACAGGCCACGCATGTAGTTGACCGTCAACGCCTCGATGTGCGTGTGCCGGTTGATGGTCAGGTATATGCGTCGGTACAGCTCCTCACGGAACCACCGCCGACGAACCGCCTTCACGTATCCACGGTCGAGAGCATGGACGACATCGCCGACGGAGGCGAAGGGTGCGAACCGGATCATCTGTGCGACCGAATTCACAAGGCAAGTGGCCACATCCAACGTCGGGTCGCCGAATCGGTTGTCCACGGGATGCACCAGCAGCGTCTGGGTGCTGAGGCGCTCGCTCGCGTGCACGGCGACTGCAGCCGCCGCTACCAACACGTTGATCGGGATCTGCCTGGCCGCAGCAAGCGCGACGATCGCGTCGTGAGCTTCTGCCTGCAGCCGCACCGAATCACGAAGCACGCCCCGGGCCGCCGTCCCAGGCGTGGATGCCGTGACACCTACAACGTCGCCGACGGACAACGCTTCCTCGCTGAGCTCGCGACGCACAACAGCGGAATAACGCTGTCGTGCCCGCTCGACCAGCTCGCCCTCGTGTCGGTGCGCTTCGGCGACGATGTCCATCGACCGCACCAGTCCGGGCTTCCGCGCGGTGTTGCCGACCGCCAGGTATCGAGCCAGGTCGGCTTCGATGATTCCGGTCGCTCCACCGTCGAACAGGATGTGGTGGGTGTGGGCGTGCATACCCACCACGAGTCCGGCGTTGTCGATTCGAATGGTGTAGCGCGCCAGAGACTTGTCGTGAATCCCGGCAGCCCAGGACTCCACCAGGTCACCGGCGTCGAGATCGGGCCGCTCGTGATCCCCCCGCACGCAGACGATGTCATCGAACTGCAGCTCGGCGACCAGGTCGGGGTAGTCCCTGCCGTCGGTCGGCGCGAGTACACAGAGGTGAACAGGATGGTCCAGAACTGCCTGTTCGAGGGCGGAAAGGAAGGCAGGGAGGTTCAGACCAGGGAAACGATAGGCTTTGCCGATCAGGTACAGCGCAGGATCTGGATCCTGCAGGACGCCGTTGTAGATGTTGCGCTGGGCACTACTCAGCGGGACGCGTCGAACCCGGTGATCGTCAGCCAGCGTCACGTGCCTTCTCCAACTCTCGGACCCACGCAGCAAGGGAAAGATCTGCGGCCAGGCGGGACGGCATATCCGACTCCCGATCCACCCCGAGTTTCTTCATCAGGAGCACAAACCTGACCGAATCGAGGCCGAGATCCCTCAGATCGGTGAGATCGCCGTCGAAGAAGTCGGATTCGTCGACGTAGAGCACTTCCGACAGTGCCGCGAAGATCCGGTCCCGGTCAAGCATGCGCGGTTGAGGCCAGAGCTGTGCGCATCACCTTGCCCGAGTGGGTCCGAGGAATCTGTTCCACAATAACAATCTTCGACGGTCGCCCGATCGATTCCGATTCGGATCGGAATCGTGCCGCAATGGTCTGTTTGAGTTTGCGGCCGGCCGCTTCGTCGAGTCCGGCCGAAGGTACCACTGCCAGACCGATGAGCGCGCCGAACTCCGCGTCAGGTATCTCGAAACATGCTGCGGCACTGACACCGGGAACACTCTCGGCGATACGGTCCACTTCATCGGGGGCGATGTTCACACCGCCGGAAATGATCATCTCCGAGGACCGGCCCCTGATGTAGAAGTAGCCGTCCGCACGCAGCTCCAGAATATCGCCGGTATTCACCCACCCGTCCACCAGAACCTCGCGGGTTCGCTCGGGGTTGTTCCAGTAGCCCAGCATGTTCGCCGGCGACTTGATCCACAGCGTGCCGGAGGCGGCCGGGGCCGCGGTGAAGTCGGGGACTCCGTGGTCGGCGACGAGATGGACTTCCACCCCCGGGTAGGGGCGACCCACCGCGCCCTCCTCGATACGGATGATCGAGCCATCCGACGTAGGAAGACACAGTGCGGTGCAACCGGTTTCACTGAGACCGTAGACCTGCGCGGTATGGATACCGGCTGCCTCGGCGAACTGCACGTCGGCGGCCACGGCGCGGGATCCGCCGTAACCGAGCATCCGCAGGGGCGGCAGGGATGCCCCTGCCTTCACCTCGGCTACAAGTCGGGTCAGTAAGGTCGGAACCAGGCACGTCGTGGCGATCGCGTTCGCGTTGAGTATCTCGGCAAGCGATGATGTGTTCTCACCGCCGGTGACACAGACGCTGCCGTGCATGAGGCAGTTCAGTATCCACCACAAACCGCCGATATGCGTAGCAGGAAGCGGAGAATACGTGGCCTCTCCGACGACCCAGCTGATCCAGTCAAGCTGCTCGCGTTCGAGGGTGTCAGCTATCGCGAAGAACGTGCGATTCGGCAGCAGTACGGCCTTTGGATCCCCGGTGGTGCCACTGGTGAAGATCATGGCGAGCGGATCCTCGGCACCCAGGGTGGCGCTGCCGGTGTCCGAGGACGAGTCGGCCGCCGCCGCGGTGTCGGTAACTCCGGATTCGAAGTTCACCGAGATCACCGGCACCTCCGCCAGCGATACGGGCAGCGAACCGGAATCGGCGCCCGGTGTCAGGAGAACGGCGCTGGGAGTAGTCACCTCACCGAAGCGGGCCACGGTTGCTGACGGAATGCTGCGGTCCACCATCACGGCGACCACCCCGAGCTTGGCGCAGGCCAATACGGACAGATAGGTCTCGGGACCATTGTCCGAGATGACGAACACCCTTGCGCCGCTGACCACTGACTGCTCACCGAGTAATTCGGCGAGCCGAGCCGCTTCGGTCACCAGCTCGCCGTAGGTGAGCGCACTGGATCCGTCGACCCGTCGTAAGGCCACCGCATCGCGCCGCAACTGTGCCTGCTCGACGACGCGCCCCCACACCGTGGTTGCACGTGAACTCGGGCTGCTCTCCTGTCGAGCGGTCACGGGATGTTCAGGGCCGCGAGCTCGAACTCACCAAGGGCCGACCCACCGTACTCGTCGAAATACTCGATCCGACAGGGAACTTTCAGATAGCGCCACGAACGCTCGACGACTTCGAGATCCTGGCAAACCAGTCGAGCCGAGAACTTCTGGGCATTGATGGGCCGCTTATACCGTGACGAGGTGGTCCGGATCAACATACTGGGCAGCTGGTTGTCGAAGTAATCTGCAATCGACCAACCGCGCAGAGGTGCTATCTCACCGTTGATCACAGCAGGCGCGAAGGCCGTGTAGGCCAGTTGATTGAAGCACAAGACCAGTTCCACGGCGTTGAAGTGGCCGGTGCTGCGAATGTACACCGGCTCCGGAATGCTGAAGCTACCTTCGGCTACGAGCGAGTCTTCGGTTGCACTGTAGGCCGCGTCGATCAGGTAGCGGCACCCCTTGTACGAGTAGGGCTCAAGCACTCGGGCGATCAGATCCTCGGGAATCGGGGTCGTCGCGGTCGGCTGGTCCTCAGCCATCCCGACCGGCGTCACATCGGTGCTCATACCGCATAACCCGGCGTGGTCAGACCATCGAGCATCGTCAATCGATATGTGGTCAATGTCCCTGTGGCGGTGCCGTGCTTGGCACGATGCATCAGAACACGGTTATCCCACAGAATGATATCGCCGACCTCATAGTGTTGGGTGTGGATGAAAGGCGCGGAGAAGTCCGCGTCGAGCTGTCCTGTCGCGGTCATGAGTCCCTGGAGTATCTCGGGATCGAGGATATTTCCGTCGTGGTCCTCGATCTTGCTGGTTCCCGACGCGCAGATATAGAGGATCTCTTGGCCCGTTTTCGGGTGCCTGATCACTGTCGGCCATTTGATCGGCGGAGTTGTTTTGTTGATCTCATCCCACACCTCGCCGATCGGCTTGTATACGTCACTTGGGCGTATCTTGATGTGGCGGCGCGGATCATGAGTGCTGAACGTCCCGCGTGCCGGCTCCTGCTGTGATGCCGGGAGCGACTCCCACACCTTGTTGAGGTCGATGAAGTAGGTCCCGCGATCGCTACCGGGGACGGCGAGCGGGAGCACCATCGAGAACGCGAAAGGCTCCGGCATGAACATGTAGTCGATATGCCAGAACGCCCCGGTTTTCGGGACACCCTGGCCCTGCTCGGTAGAGGACACGAAGATCTCGGGGTACTCCTTGTGGTGGTACACCGGCTCGTAGTAGGTGACGATATCTCCGACGATCCTGCCGAGCTCGATGAACTGTTCGGGAGACGGGTGAACATCTTTCAGGACGACCAGTTTGTTCTCGTAGACGATGTCCCGAATCTCGGCGGTCGTGATGCTGTCCAGATTTTTCGGGTCGATCCCGGTGACCACAGCCCCCAGCCCCCGTCCTTTCACATTGAGCGTCATCGACCTTCTTCTCCTGATTCGCATCCTGCACTGTCCTGACCCGGCGGTGATCTAAAACCTTTGCGGCATAGCGCTGTAACCCATTTGGTCTTCACAGCAAAAGTCGCGCCATGTCGTCGAAAAGTTCCCGGCTGCCAATGATTGCCGGTACGTCGGACCTATTCCGGCTGGGTATTCGCCCTATCGTCGGCTTCCCAGGTGCTCGGAAGCATCGGGACGGCGGTATCCAGGCCGTCGTCCCGCACGAGTCCCGTGGCGACACCGGAAGGCATGCCGACCGTGCCAGCGAACCCGATCAGGCCCGCGCCTTGATTGCTCGCGGTAGAGGATGCAGCCGCGGCGGCTGCCGGCACGCGGCCCCCGTCGTCCATCGATGCTGTCGACTCTATGAACTCGTGTCGATAGCCACGGGCCCCTGCGCTGCTGCTGCGTTTCTGTCTGGCCTTGTTCCGCATTGCGCCGGAGGCGCGGGCCGCAGCGACCGCGGCGGCGACGTCCACTGCCGTATCGGGCGTCTTCCCGCCTTCTTTCGGCCCGGAACCGACGGTAGGCGGCTGCGGGCCCAGGACGGCATAGCCGACAGTGGAGGCAGCTGGAGGACTGCCTGCGGTGGCCGACGCCGACGTCGGTGCAGCGGAGCCAGTGGTATGGGTGACGGGCACACCAGCCGCCGGTGGCGCCAGCGTGACAACGGGATTGGGGCTCGAATCGGCCGGATGGCTCGGGGCGCCAGCTGCGGGAAACGGTAACGTTTCCAGCGGGGACTCGTTCAGCAGGGCAAGCGCGGCAAGCGCACTCAGCGCGCTCAGCGCCGGAGCGAAGAAGGGCAGGAGCAGCAGTCCGTAGGACGCATAGTAGGGATACCAGAGCACGTCATACAACCACAGCGCGACGAAGGCCAGAACCGCCGCCGTCGCAGGGTTGAAACCCAGCTGTTCGAAGAAATACCGAAAGTTCGCAAGCAACTGATCGATCTGGCCCTGAGTACCCAGCTGTGAGATGAATTGCCAAAGATCGCTGAAGAATTCGCTCAGCGATCTGGGAGGGTTGAGCAGCAGGCCTTGGGCCTGAAAGTCGGACTTGAGAATGGCCGGCGCAGGCTGACCGGGCGGCACAGCTGCCGTTGCAGTCCCGGCGACCGCCTGGTAGACCGTCATGGTTTCGGCCGCCTGTATCCACATACGCACATAGTCGGCCTCGTTGACCGCGATGGGGATCGTGTTGATACCGAAGAAGTTGGTGGACACCAGCACGGCGTTGGCCAGATGGTTGGCAGCGAGTTCAGCCAATGTCGGCATGGCAGCCAGCGCGGCGCTGTAGGCAGCCGCGGCCGTTTCATGCTGCAGCGCAACCACCGCACTGTTGATCGAGGACTGCTCCAACCAGGCCACATACGGCAGATGCGCGACCGCATACTGCACGGCGCTCAGCCCCTCCCAACTGCCGGCTGCCACCTCACTCACCAAGCTACTCAGCTCGGCAGCAGCCGCGCTGTACTGGGCACTGAGCTGTTGCCATTGCGCTGCCGCGGCCAAGAGCGATCCTGGTCCCGGCCCGGCGCTGAGCAAGGCGGAGTGAACCTCTGGCGGCAAAGCCATCCATACCGGCGCTGTCACTGCGTCTCCTCATCACTGTCCTTCGCGGGTGCATGCCATAACGCACCCTGGTCATTGGTCGCAGCACTCCCTCGATAAGTTCCCGGGCCGCCGATGCGGCGTGGATCCCGACTGGCCACAAGCTGTTTGAGCCATCGACCGACAGGACGCCGCCACAAAGTACGGTTGTCCCATGCCTGCAACCGACGCCCGTCATCTTGACGGAGTTTCCGAAACCGCTCTGCTGACTCTCCATCAGCGAGCAACCGAAGCCGCGCGGCCGGACCACATCATCGACGATCCGTGGGCGGTCGCACTGCGCGACAGTCTCAGTTACGACTACGGAAACTTCGGCCGGCCCCATCAAGCGACGGCACTTCGGGCGCTGGTGTTCGACACCGTGACGCGCGAGTATCTGGCCGCGCACCCCCGCGCAACGGTGGTGGCGCTGGCCGAGGGGCTTCAGACGAGCTTCTGGCGTCTCGACAACGGTGAGATCACCTGGTTGTCTGTCGATCTCGAACCGATCATCCAATTACGTCGAAAACTCCTACCGCCCTCGGGCCGGCTGCGTCATCTCTCTCAGTCCGCGCTCGATCGCTCCTGGATGGAGGACGTGCACGCACCCGACGGCGTCATCATCACCGCTGAGGGACTCTTCCAGTACCTAGACCGCAATGCGGTGTTCGAGCTGATCGCTGCCTGCGCCGAGCGGTTTCCCGGGGGGTGGCTGGTGTTCGACAGCATTCCGCGCTTCGTGAGTTCATACTCGCAGCGCCGCGGCTTCAAGCTGAGTGAGCATTACACTTCTCCACCCATGCCGTTCTGGTTCACCGCAGCCCAATACGCTGAGCTCTACTCGATAGGCGGAATTCGCCAGGTGCGGGAGCTGCCGTACCCGCCTGGCCGAGGCAGGGTGTTGCGGTGGGCCACTCGGCAGTCATACCGGCTGCCCCAGCTGGCCAGGTTCCGAGCACCCGTCACGCTCGTCGAATTCGACTGACGGAGGGCCGGCTGACGGCTGCGGCCAGGGCGAAGGACGTGGCCGCCACCGCACCAGCTGCGGCCACCAAAACCACTTACCCAGCAGCACTGCCACCGCCGGTGTCATGAACGAACGAATGATCAAAGTGTCGAATATCAAGCCGATGCCGATCGTGGTGCCGATCTGACCCACCACCGTAAGCTCACTCGCCACCATCGACATCATCGTGAAGGCGAATACCAAACCGGCGGCAGTCACCACCGAGCCGGTGCCGCCCATCGCACGGATGATGCCGGTGTCCAGTCCGGCACGCAGCTCCTCCTTGAACCTCGCCACCAGCAAGAGGTTGTAATCTGCCCCGACCGCCAACAGGATGATCAGCGACATGGCCATCACCATGAAGTGCAGTTCGATTCCGATCAGGTGCTGCCACAACAGTATCGACAAGCCGAACGCGGCACCGAGTGAGATGACCACGGTACCGACGACCGCGATTGCGGCGACCAGGCTTCGGGTGATCGCCAGCATGACGATGAAGATCAGCGCGAGCGCGCCGACCCCGGCGATCACGAGATCGTCGTTGTTGCCGTGCTGCATATCTTCGAATAGGGATGCCGTCCCGCCCAGGTAGATCCTCGATCCTGCCAGCGGGGTACCTTTCACTGCTTCCTTCGCCGCCGACTTTATTGCTTCGACGTGACCGATCCCTTCTGGGGACAACGGATCACCTTCGTGAGTGATGATGAAGCGCACCGACTTTCCGTCGGGGGAGATGAAGCTCTTCATACCGCGCTTGAAATCGGCGTTGTTGAAGGTGTCCGGCGGCAGGTAGAACGTGTCGTCGTTCTTCGAGTTGTTGAAGGCGTCGCCCATGGCGGACTGGTTCGCCTGCATCTCGTTGGATTGATCCTGGATGCCCTTCTGCGTCTGGTACATCCGCAGCATCATGTCCCGGGAGGATTGCATGGTGGAGATCTGCGCAGGCAGGGTCGCCAGCATCTGCGGCATCAACTGATCAAGCCGCTGCAGATCGGGCAGCAGGTTCTGGAACTGATCCGTCGTGGCGTCGATACCGTCCAGCGCGTCGAACACCGAGCGCATGGCGAAGCACACCGGGATGTCATAGCAATGCGGTTCCCAGTACAGATAGTTGCGGATGGGGCGCAGGAAGTCGTCGAAATCGGCGATGTGGTCCCGCAACTCGGCGATGTCGACGGCCATGTCGGTGCTTTTGCCCACCATGCTGTGGGTGGTGGCGCTCATCTCCGTCATCAGCGTGATCATCCGGTTCATGGTGCCGATGGTGGTGTCCATATCGCCGGCCTGCTTCAGCATGGTGGCGAACATGTCCTCCATGTACTTCTCGTTCATCTGCTGCGCCGTACCGCCCATACTCATCTGGGCCGGAATGGTGCTGAACTTCAGCGGCTTACCGTCGGGACGGGTGATGGCCTGCACGCTGCCGATCCCAGGCACCCGGAAGATCGCCTTGGCGATCTTGTCGATCACCAGGAAATCGGCCGAATTGCGCAGATCGTGGTCGGACTCGATCAGCAGCAACTCCGGATTGAGCCGTGCGGAGGTGAAATGCCGTTCAGCGGCTGTGTAACCCTCGGCTGCGGGCAAATCCTCGGGGATGTACTTTCTTTCGTTGTAGCTGGTGCGGTAGCCGGGCAACGCGAGCAGACCAACGAGGGTGATACCGACCGTGGCGATGAGCACGGGCCCCGGCCAGCGCACGACGACGGCGCCGACCTTTCGCCAGCCGCGGATCCGCATCGCCCGTCGGGGCTCCAGCCGGCCCCAGCGGCTGGCCAAGGTCACCACCGACGGGCCCAGGGTGACCGCGGCACACGTGACCACCACCATCCCGGTCGCGAGCGGCACCCCAAGCGTCTGGAAGTACGGCAACCGGGTGAAGTACAGGGACATTGTTGCGCCGGCGATCGTCGACCCGGAGGCCACGACGATGTGCGCGGTTCCACTGAACATCTGAAAATACGCCGCTTCTGGGTCTGCGCCGGCCGACCTTGCCTCCTGGTATCGGCCGACCAGAAATATCGCATAATCGGTCGCCGCGGCGATCGCCAACGTGACCAGCAGGTTGGTCACAAAAGTGGTCAGCCCGATCAAGCCCTGATAAGCCAGCAAGGCGACGACTCCGCGAGCCGCCGATAACTCCACGAACACCATCACCAGCACGATCAATGCGGTACCAACAGATCGGTAGACCAGCAGCAGCATCGTGATGATGACGGCAAACGTGGCGATCTCGATAATCTGCGCGCTGCGGTCACCGGCGGCCTGTTCGTCATGGGCCAGCGCAGCAGGACCGGTCACATACGCCCGCACCCCCGGCGGAGCATCAGTGCGATCGATGATTGCACCGATGGCATCGACCGATTCGTTGGCCAGCGCCTCACCTTGATTCCCGGCAAGGTAGACCTGAACATAGACGGCCTTACCATCCCTGCTCTGCGCCCCGGCAGCAGTCAACGGATCTCCCCAGAAGTCCAGCACATGCTGCACATGGGCTTTGTCGGCCACGAGTTGGTCGACGACGGTGCGGTAGTAGCGATGCGCATCCTCGGCCAGTGGCTGATCGCCCTCCATTACCACCATTGCCGAGCTGTCGGAGGTGTACTCCCCGAATACCTGGCCGATACGCTTCACGGCGACCACCGACGGCGCATAGCCGGGGCTCATAGACACCGAGCGCAGCTTGCCCACGACCTCAAGTTGCGGAATGACCGAGTTCAGTACGACTACGAGGCCGATCCACCCGATAACGATGAACACGGCCCAGCGCCGGATCCACCCAGCCAGGCCCAGCGATCCACCGCGTCCCGGTTTGTCAACCGCGCGGGAGCTGGAGTATGTCATGCCGTGATCGGGACCCCATCCACTGGCCATCGCACCAAAGCGCCCTCCGCAATCGGAAAGACCTCGGAATCAAGACGTTTGGTCGACGTAGGGCGTAGAGCGTCGAGGGCAGCCCATTGGTTTCCAGGCTGCGCCGTCAATCCCGATAGCGGCGGACGAACCGGAGCCATGACGGTGGACCGGACCGCACACGCAGCAGACCAACCGGTCGCGCTGACTTCGATCGCGGTCCACACCTCCCCGAAGTCCTGAGATCGCAACTCGCCGAGTAACTGCTCAGGCGATGCGTCGGCCATCCCGTACGCGGTGACGAACCCCATCGTGCCGTCGGCGACCGACCTCCAATGCTCCTCGGGTCTCGGCCCGAGCAGGTCCGGGATGTTCAGCTCCGAGGTGGTCGATGACCAACCACGTTCGCGGAGTTCGGCGGCGAGACGGCGCAACGCGATCTCCGCCGTGTCGCGCAACGGGATGGCCGTTGATCTCGCTTGCAGCGCTGGAAGATTCGCGCGGGCGGACATGGTGAGGCCGACCCAGGTCATGGCTCCTGTGGGAGTGCGCCGACTGGTGACCCTCAGCGACCGGCAGGACAATCCGAAGCGATCGAGATAGCTGGCGATCAAGTCCAGCGGTGCGTACGGATCCGGGCCATCGAGTAGTCGAAGTACGACCGTAGCGTGCGCATCGTTGTCCGACAGATCGAGCGCGGCCTGCGTGCCGGATCCCCGGTGAGGGCGCAGCGACAGCCGCAGCCGACGCCACACGATCGTCGTCAGATGCCGGCCACGCCACCACGCGAGAAGCAGCACGACCAGCGCGACGGCCGAGCCGAGTACCCAGCGTTGCAATCCCGCGGCCCACGGGTAGGCCATGGCGGCCGGAATCCCCACCAACAGCGCCACAGTGATGCGAGCCGATCCGGGTGCGACGATTCTCACTGCAGTTGGTCCCTTCTTCGGTGTCTGGCGAACGCGACGGAGGCAACGAGCACGGCCAACACCGCCGTGCCTGCGAACGCGATGGTGCGGGGTAGGTGGTCCGGCGGCGTTGGGACTGCTGGGGCCGCAATCCGAACGGGAGCGGCAGATCGGTCGCCGGCGGACGGGGGAAGCTCCCACGTCAGCGCCGCGACAGGATCAACCATCCCGCTACCGACCAGGTTGGACGGACTGCGGGCGCCGTTGTGCGCTGTTCGCTGGAGCCGCTGGATGACCTCAGCGGCGGTTAGTTCCGGGAAGCGGCTGCGAACCAGGGCGGCAGCCCCGGCCACATACGCTGCGGCATAACCGGTTCCGTTCAGGGATGTCCATTGACCTCGTTGACCCGGAACGCCGTTGGCCAACCCACCGCTGCTGCCGGCATTGCTCAGCGATACGATGTCCTGCCCCGGAGCGGCGATACCCACCCATGGCCCTGGCATGGTGAACTCAGATGGCTGACCGTCAGGGCCCAGCGACGCGACCGCCAAGACATAGGGTTGCCACCACGCAGGCACCGCCACCGACACCACCCCGCCCCAATTGCGCGAGTCCGCTGGATTCCCGGAAGGCGTGAGCGGGTTGGCCCGGCATTCGTTGCCGGCAGAGAGCCCCGTAGAACCGAGATCGCCTGCCGGCGCAATGACGACAACGTCCTTCTCGACGGCTGCATACCGCAGCGCGGCGCCCAGCGACTGCTGGTCGACCGTGCTGTCGGCGGGCAGGCAGACGCCCTGCGCGATAACGATGACCCTGGCCCCTGAGTCTGCCCCGCGGACCACAGCACGTGCCAGCGTGGTGATGTCGAGGGCTGCCCGTGCTCTGGCCGGATCATCGCTTTGCTCACGCAACGAATAGGCCGCCGAGCGCTGGCGAATCGAGACGATTCGGGCCGCCGGCGCCACACCCGAAAACACATCCGCACCCGGCTGACCACCGATGATCCCAGCGATCAGCGTGCCGTGCCCATCACAGTCGGTCAGCCCGTCGGTATTGCCCACGTAGTCTCCGCCCGACTTGACGTCGGGCAATCGAGAGCCCGGTGTCACCCCGGTGGCGATCACGGCAACAGTTTGACCTTCACCTCGGGAGAACTGCCACGCACCAGGGATATTGAGCATCCGTTCACTGGCTGTGCTGGGCACGGTGCCCGGCCGCAAACCCGTCGTCACACATTCCGACCGCTGCATCAACTCCCCCGAAGGACCGGAACCGGCCGACGGCGGCGGCACGGTGACGTCGACCGATGGTGGGCTCACCGCCCACGCCGACGAATGAGCCACCAAGGTCGCCACCGCGCCGGCCAGTACCGCACGCAGCCTGGGCCGCATCATCGATTGAGCACCCAGGAGAACAGACCCACCAAATAGGCGAGCACCGGGACCAGGGATGCATCCACCGCCGCTGCCAGCAGCCCGAGGATCCGACGTGCGGGCAGCGAATAGCTCTGGGGCGCAGCAAGATCAGGATTGACCGCCAGGGTTACGAACCCGGCGGTCAGCACCAACAGCGCAGCCAACACCACCGCACCCGCGGCGAAGCGTCCTTGCCCGATGAAGAGTACGAGCATGCTGGTCGAAACCAGGAACGGTTGGGCCAGCAGCCAGGCTTTGCACGCGGCGCCATTCCACACCCTGGCCCGCAGCAGCGCTGACGCGGACACCGCGACCACGGTGTACCAAGCCCAGGCGCCCACTGATTCGGGCTTCCACACGATGGCCAGCGAACCCAGTATCGAGAGGATTACCGCGCCGGCGAGGAATCCGGTCTGATACGAGTCGCTCATCCGGATCCGTCTCGGAAGATCCTGCAGAACCCGGATGGGTGGCGCAGGGGGTGCCTGATCGCCGGGGGCGGGGATCACCGGCAATGGCAGTCGCGCCCACAGTGCCGACAACGGGGCAGCCTGGACGGTGACCAGGAGCGCCACGACCAACAAACCGCAACCGAGGGTCAGGATCGACAGATTCCAGACCTCGGCCAGGATGCCGACCGCGGTGACAGCTACCGCGGATACGGTCAGCGCAGTGAGCAGAATCAGACCGCGGCTACCGAGAATGACGCTGATCAGCGACCAAGCCGCCACAGCGGCACCCGCGAGTGTCACCTGCGCCGGCCCGAATGTACCGGGCACAGCCACTGCGCAGGCCGCAACGATCGGCACAAGCGCCACCACCGAAAGTTCAGATGCCGCGCGCGCCGAGTGTGAGCGCATGGCCAGCGCCGCAATGACGGTGAGAACAGCCAACCCGATCACTCCGTAAAGACCCACCACCCCGCCGGTGCCTACGCGATACGAGGCGGCGAGCGCGGTTGCCGCGATGATCAACAGAACCAGAGCGGTCCCGGCGAAACGACGAATGTGGTTGATTCCCCAGGAACGCAGCCGCGATTCCGAGAAGATGACCGCCGCATCCGCAATGTCCTCCACCACACCGGGTGACGCAGGGCCCTCCGGAACGGGCCGCAGCATGAGAAGATCACCGTCGACCACACCCACCGTGTCGAGGCTCGCGTCCAGCGAGAACGGCACTCCGCCGATCGGCGCCAAGCTCAAGAGCCTTGGCGCCGAATTTGCCTCGCCCTCGGACTCGGCATCATCTGCGGGAAGCACCCGTTGCACGGCCGGAAGGATCTCCCGCAGTGGCACAGTTGCCGGCAGCGCAAGGTCGGCAACCCGATCCCGGGCGAGGATCGCGATCCGAACCATCAGCGGGTCCGGAGTGCCGATCGTAGCCTCGGAAACGTCAGTCATCTAATCCATCCTCTTTCAACATTATTGGCCGGCATATTCGCCGTCCGGGAGAGTGGCGATCAGTTCGGTCACCGACCGGGTGATGGCCGCGGGGGTCCCTGGCGCAAACGTGGACACCCATCTGCCGTCGAACGCACGTGCGGGACTCACCACCACCCGGCCCGCGACGGTGTCAACGACGGCCACTCCGACATCGGTGGTGTGGCGTGCCGCACCACAGCGTTGGCCCGCAACCACTTCGACATAGCTCTGCGGCGAGTCGAACACCGCAGATACCACGGGACGGGCAGAGTCAGGGATACCGAGGTAATCCATCACCCGGAACAGATCGGCGCCGTCGCGAATCTGCTCATCTGCTTTGGCGCCGACGTGGGCGGGCAGTTCGAACTCGGCGAAGTCCGCCGGCTCACGCCTGGGCAGTCCGGCAGTGACGATCTCGGCGAATCGATGATCGACATCGCCCCCGACGGGGGAGAACGTGATGAACTGGGCGTTACGTAATGCCACCACTGTCTCGCCGTGACGACGAGCGACAATCCCGCGTAGTCGTTTACCGTCCACCCCGCGGACATAGCGCAACTCGAGCCAGCATTCGGGTTCGCAGACGATTCGGATCCATTGCCGCACTGCGGGACTGATCTGCCCGTCTTCTACCACTCCGAGCCGGTCCAATTCGGCAGTCTGTCTCGACGCAAACGCCGCACGGTCTGACTGGTCACGATAGGGCGGGATGATCGCAAGCACCCAGGGAAATGAGCCCGCATCCTCCTGGTCTGCGATGAACCAGGCCGCGTCGACAGTCAGCTCGACAGCCTTGGGCACGGACCTAACCCCACTTGGCGCCTTCGGCCGCATCCCTGGCCTGCATTGCCATCGTGTTCGACTCATAGGTCGCCGACATTGCCCGGTAGGCCCGCACCAGTTCGTCCATGGCGGTGTTCCACTGCGCCTGCCAGGCTTGGTAGGTCATACCGGTGTCGCCCTGCCAGGCATTGTGCAACGCGGCCTGCTCTGCGGCGATATCGGCTCCCACAGTCTGCAGCGCGCCTGCGTAACCGGCCATATCGCCGGCGTGGCCGAGCATCGCGGGGTAGTTGTACATGATCTGGGACATCAGAAACCTCCGTAAGTGCTCGCAGCCGATGCGTCTTGGGCGACATAGGTGCTGCTCGCGTCGGCCAGATTGGCTTGCGCGTGATCGAGTAGCACGTTGACCTTAGAGGCGGCTTCGGCGAATCGCGCGTGGGCGGCCTGGAAGGCGGCCGAGGCCTCACCCATGTGGAAAGCCTGCGCGGACATCGCTTCCTGTTCAGCCTGTGCGATCGTGCTTCGCATCAGTCCGGTCTTCGCGGCGAAAGCGGACTCGGAGGCGATGAGCTGGGGTATGTGAGCATCCAGAAGACTCATAATTGTTGAACTCCAATCTTTTTCGGTGACTAGGTCATTTCTTGTAGCCGAGATTCAGTGGTAGGCCTCCCCTTCAGACCAACACAGGCACGTCATGCCGGGGCGAGCGAAGCGACGGGGGTTGTCAGGACCGGGGCGAGCGAAGCGACGGGGGTTGTCATATCAGCCGCGCGCGATCAGGTACGACGAAGCGGCCGCGGCGTCCCCGGCGGCGTAACTCGCCCCCGATTCGGCGACACCGGCACCGGCCCGGCCGAGTTCGGTCACGGCCAGCGCCGCGAGGGCACTGTGTTCGGCGCCTGCGGCACTGAAACCTGCGGCGGTCTGCAGCGACACCGGGTCGGCGGCCGGCGGCAGCACGGCGTTGGTCATCGGCGCCGCAGCGGCGTGAGCGGCGGCCAGCCGCGCGGACAGCGCCTCGACCGCGGCGCCCGCGGCGGTCAGTCCTTCGGGAACGACACGCAGGGTCATCAGCTGTATTCCTTTCCGTTCGAAGCGATCCCCGAAACATGTTCGGGGACGAAGGGGTTCACCAGTTGGACATAGGTGGCGACCTCACTGTCACCGAGCAGCATGGCCCGTCCCGGCGGCAGGCGGTGGAAACGGTGACCACGCAGCTTGCCGCCGTCGGCGGGGCTGCCCGAGAGCATCACGGTCGTCGCCTGCAGGTCGTTGAGCCTGCGCAGCAACGGCGCGGTCATCACCGCGTGCGCCGAGCCGCTGGCCCGCGCGGTGATGATCACGCGCAGTCCCAGATCCCCGGCTTGGGACAACAGGCCGAGCAGCGGGGTCCACGGCCGCGCTCCGACATAGGGTCCGCTGACCGCCGGGCCGTCCGGGATCTGGTCGACATCGTCGATGATCAGGTAGTGGGTGTGTCCCTGGTAACGCCAGTTGCGCAGCTCCTGTGGGGACAGCCCGGCCGGTGGTCGCCGCGCCTCGATCAGCGCCGCCAACCCAAGCATCGCCGGGGTGATCCGGTCGATGTTGGGGGTGTACTCGTTGTCGGCGAACAACGGCTCGTCCACCATCTGCAGCCGGCGGTCGACGACGGTGAACGCCACACCATTCCCCGTCGCTCCGCTCGCCCCGGCCCCGTCGGGCGTCGAGTTGTCCCGGATCGTGCGGATCAGATGCCGGAGCAGGGTGGTCTTGCCCGAGCGGGTGTCGCCGAACACCATCATCAGCGGATGCGCGGCGAAATCGATCGCGACCGGCGCCAGGTCCTCTTCGCGCTGACCGATGACCACCTGTTCCGGGCCGACGTACAACGGGCCCAACGCAGTCGGCGGAAGCTGACTGGGCAGCAACCGCACCTCGGGCGCACGCAGTTGCGGGTAGCGGGCATTGATCGTGGGAATGAGGCGCAGATCCGGCTCGGCGAACAGGAAGTGCTCGCCGGCCATGGTGAGCCCGCGCCCCGGCTGCTCGGCCGGTACGCCGTCGGCGGGCCGACGAAGCGCCCCGACCACCCGCACGTTGCTGTCGTGGGAGTCACTGAGCTTGAGCTCCAGGCGCAGACCGAGACCGTCGCGCATGGCCAGCGGGACCTCAAGCCAGTTCGGCGTGGTGATCACCACGTGGATCCCGTAGGCCAGGCCGGCGTTGACCAGTTCGGTGACCTTGGCCAGCAACGGGTTACGGGTGTTGAACGTGTCGACATTGTCCCGGCTGAACGCGTAGAGGTTGTCGATGACCAGAAAGACCTCACCGTAACCGTCTTCGTAGGTGCCGGGCCGGTTGACCGCGCCGCGCTGCTGTCGTTGCCGCAGCAGCTGTTCCAGCTCGGCGAAGGTGCGTCGGATCCGCTCGGGCTGCAATGGTGTGGCGACCGCGCCGACGTGGGCCAGATCGGCCATCGGTGCAAGCTGCCCGCCGCCGTAGTCCAGCACGTAGAAGCTGACCTCACGCGGGGTGTGCAAGGCAGCGGCAGACAACATGAACGTCGCCAGTGCGCTCGACTTGCCGGACTTGGGGCCGCCGTGGATCAGCATGTTGCCGGCCGCCGAGCCGGCCGCGAACACCAGTGTGTCCCGGCGCATCTCGAACGGCTTGTCGATCTCACCGAGCGGCCACTGGAATCGCTGTTCGGCGAAGCCACTTCCCGCGGCTGCGCTCGCCGCTGCCCCGGTACGGCCCAGCAGTTCGGCCAGCGGAATCGGCTCATCCAGCGGGGGCAGCCACAGCTGCGGCGCCTTCGGCCCGTACGCCGCCAGCTGGTCACCGATCGTGGCGATGAGCTTGCGCGGGACCGGCACCTCCTCGGGCTCGCTGGACATGATGACGGTGTCGGGTGCCGGCTCGACCCGTGCCGCGGTGAACAGCTGGGGCGCTGGGGTGGCCGCCACGACGATCGAACGGGCGGTACGCGGCGGGTCGTAGATCCCGTCGACGTAGGTGCTGCGGAACTTGATGGGCGTCGCCCCGGGCGCGGGCACCAGGAAGCCCTCACCCTTGTGCTCGCGGCCCGACTCGATGTGGAACGCGTCCTCGGTGCCGATGATCTGTCGGCTGATCGACGGGCTGGCCACCTTCAGGCCGATGCGATACGAGGTGTTCTTGTCGATGTCCTTGATCCGCCCCACATCCAGCGTCTGCGACGCGAACAGGAGGTGGATCCGAAACGATCGACCCTTGCGTGCCACATAGTCGAACAGGTCGGCGTACTCGGGGTGCTCAGCCAGCATCAGGGTGAACTCGTCGGCCACCACGAACAACGTCGGGATGGGAGCCAGATCAACGGCGCCCGGCACGCCCGATTTCTGGGCGGCCTCGTACTCGGTCACCGAGTTGAACGCACTGCCCTGGACCCGGCGGCCCGCTTCTTTGAGCAGCTGTTCACGACGGGCCACCTCACCGCGCAACGTGTCGGCGAACCGGTCGGCCAGCGAACGCTTCTCGGCCATATTGGAGATGACGGCCACCACCTGCGGGAAGTGCCGGAAGATATCGGCACCCGCCTCACCCTTGAAGTCGGCATAGATGACGATGAGCCGGTCGGCGGAATGAGTGGTCAACAACGACAACAGGATCGACATCAGGGTCTGCGACTTGCCCGACCCGGTCATACCGATCATCAGGCCGTGAGGACCCATGCCGCCCTCGGCCTCATCCTTGAGATCGAAGACCAGCGGATCACCGGTGGCGGTGACCCCGATGGGCACCCGCAGCTCGTCATCGCGGTCACGCGGCGCCCACAGGCTCGCGATATCAAGCGCCGAGGCATCCGGGATACCGAACAGCGTGGTGAACGTCGACGCGCCGGAGCCGGCGGAACGCGCCTGGTCCGGATTGGAGTCCCAACGCGCCAACCCGCGGGCGAGGTGCGTGGCCGCCGCGGCGGAGAACGCATCGGCGGTGTCGACGAACGGCTGCCAGCCCGCACTGCCCCACCGCAGGATCTTGCCGTGCACCACCTTCAGGATGGGACGCTCCGGATCCGGATACTGTTCACGGTGCGGCTCGGTTGCACCGCGGTGCACCAGCGTCACGCCGGCCGCGCCGGCGCGGCCGAGCACATCGTCGGGATCGATCTCGGGATCGTCGAGCACGATCAGCAGGTGCTTGCCCGACGGCAGCGCGTCGCCGGTGAACGCGTCACGGTCGGTGAGCACGGGCGCGAGCAGGCCACCGAGTTCGGGTGCGCTGGTCGCGAGGTAGCGTGCCGGTCCGACGCCGTCGGCCGCGCCGGCGATATCGCTGTGCGGCAACCACTTCAACCACGACCAGTCCGGCCCCTCCAGATCGGGGGTGGCCAGCGCCACGCCGAGCACCGCGGGGTCGTGCCAGGTAACCGCCTGAGCGACCCACGCCCGCAACGTATCCCGGACCTCGGCGGGATCCCCGAGCACCGTGATGCGGGAAACCTTGGCCAGGTCGATTCCGGCGGGCACCGCACGGACGGTGCGGTGCACATCGAGCAGACCCCGCAGCGTGGTGTGCGACACCGGTTCCAGATCGACCTCATCGACGGCATCCTTGACGCGCAGCGCGACCGACAACGGCGCGTCGTGCAGTCCGGCCCGCAGCACCAGGAAATCCGGATCATGCGGGTCGCGTTCCCACTGTCTGCGGGTGCCCGGAACAGCGGCCAGCAGTTCGGGATCAGGATGCGACCACTCCAGCGCCGCCCGCTGGGACTGCACCTGTGCGCGCACGTTGTCCCGCACCACCGACAGGTAACGCAGATAGTCGGCACGCTCGGCGTCGACCTCCTCGGTGCGCAGCTTGTTGTCCGAGCCCCGGTACATCGCGGTGGCGGCAAGCAGCAGCACGAACGGGAAGAACAGCGTCGTCGGTGAGATCAACCGCATCCCGGTGGCGACCAGCGCGACGATCATCCCCACAATCAAAAAGACGATCAAATACGGCAGCACACGGCGCAGCAGCGACGGCGGCACCAGCCGAGGCAACGTGGGCGGCGCCTCGATCGTGATCGCACCTTTGCGCACCTCCGGGGCGGGGATGCGCCGCCGGGCCTCAAAAATCAAACGGCTCATCAGTTCTCCGTCCCAATGAACGCGGTGAGCGCATCGTCCCTGGACAGCGCAGGTCCCGCTGCGAACAACCTCAGAACAGACCACGGAATGGGGAGCGGAGGCGCTGACAATCCCAGCGCCGCAATGGTCTTGGACAGTTCTTCCGGACTCGCGGCCTCGAGTCCGTACCGCATGCCGATATCGGACACCCAGAACACCGAACCAGCTTGCGGTGCTGTGGGCTGCTGTCCGGCCGTTTGGACAAAATAGCCTTTACCGGTAGGTAACACCGCCCGTGTCGCCGTACCAGCACCGGAAGAATGCAGATCAACCGTGTTGCGGGCAATCGGAACTGCTGCTCCCGACAGCAACGTGAGCGAACTCGTGGTCGCGTCACCCGGCTTGACCCATCGCGCGCAGGTGACCGGCGCCCCCGAAGTATCGGATAACTCGATCTGGTCCGCCGGGAAAGCGTCCGTGTCCAATAGCCGGGATACTGGCATCCTCGCGATCTCGTCAGCACTGAGCCACGGAGGCTGCACCAGCCCATACGAATTCGAGTTACGCAGCAATGCGGCCAGTGCCGGGGTAATCCGCTGTAGACCGTCCGGCAGCACGGCGTAGAAGTTCACCGCGTGAACATCGCCATACGCCGCCACCACCGATCCCACCGGCTCAGGCACCGACGGCGTGAACTGCACCGGGGCACCTGCACCCGGAATCGCTGGGATTTGCAGAGGGACGCCTTCGGGGATCACATTGAACAACCCGGGGGCGATAGGCCGGGCAGGTGGAATAGCTGAACCAAGTCCGAGCGCATCGGTCACAGCGCGGTCTGCCAAATCGATACGACTTCGTCTACCGTTCCATAGCAGCCACGTGACCGGCGCACCCTGGGAACCGCTGTCCACCAGCACACCTCGATCTCCCGGTAATGCCGAGGCGAACTGGCCTCCCTGGGCCGGCGCACCGCCGATGATGGTGAGCCCCGGGTAGGACGTGCCGACACTGTCGCAAACGGTCCAGTCCGCATCATGAGAGTCGCTCTGCACCATACGTTCCGGAGCACCTGAGATGCCAAGCTGTACTCCTCTGGGGAGCGCATCGAGCGCGGAGCCGCCGACGGTTTCCGGGCGCGCCGGCTGTCCGGCGATCAGCCGCGCAGACGTCAGGTTCAGCACCGGGTGCAGTACGCCATCGACTCGTACATAGAGTGCGGAGGTGTCACGATCGGCCAGCACCGTGTTGTTGCCGACTGCTCCGTTCGGCCGAATCAAGGTGAACACGAAGCACCCGATCAGTCCGGTGACGACGATCAGCACCCCGGTCATGAGCGAACGCGATTGTGTACGAAGTGGATCGGTGAGCATCCGGGTATCGTGCAGAGCTATCCCCGAAGCAATTCGGCGCATGAGGAATCGCCACCCGGTGACCTGGTGCCGAGTGACGAAGCCACGCCGGTACTCGACCCGGTCGGGGTTCTCGTTGACCGGGGTGCGCGAAACGAAAGTCATGTGGTCCCCTCGCCAGCAGCCGGTGCGTACGCCCCCAGTCCGAGTCCGCGCAGTAGGGGCGCGGCCGCATTGCTGACATCGCTTGCGGTGATCGTCATCAGCTGGTCATCGGTGAACCTACCGGCGCCTGCGGAGCTGGAGTGGTCCAATCGGTATTCGCGTTCCTCTTCGGAACGTTCGACCAGATTTCGCACGAAACGGCCATTTCCGGCGATGTCCAGGCTGCGCCGATTGACACCGTTGGCATCCGGCGTGGTCGCCGAGGCCAAATGGGCGAACAGCGACGTCAGATCCTGGAGAGCGCGCTCCTCGAACAGACTGTCGCGTTGTTCGGCCATCACGCCGGCAATCTCGACCAGTTCCGGTGCGCTGTAGGACGGGAAGTCGATGCTGCGGGTGAAACGCGAGCGCAGACCCTCGTTGGTGTCCAGGAACCGGTCCAGATCGGCGCGGTAGCCGGCGACGATCACGACCAGCCGGTCGCGGTCGTTCTCCATACGGGCCAGCAGCGTGTCGATGGCCACCAAGCCGAAGTCGTTCTTGGCGCCGGTGGACACCAACGCGTACGCCTCGTCCAGGAACAACACCCCGTCCAGGGCGCTGTCGATGATCGCGTTGGTCTTGGCCTCGGTCTCCCCGATGTGCTGACCGATGAGGTCGGCACGGTGCACTTCGCGCACCGTCTCCTTCTTCAAAAGACCCAAGCCGCAATAGATCTTGGCGACCACGCGGGCGATCGTGGTCTTGCCGGTACCGGGCGGACCAGCGAACACCAGATGATGGGACCGCTGCGCGACCGCGAGTCCGCGTTCCTGACGCAACAACGCCATCGCGACCGAGCTCCTCAGACGCGCTACCTGGTCCTTGACCTCCTCCAGACCAATGAAGGCCGTCAGCTGCTGCTCGGCTTCGGCCAGCAACGCGGCTTTGCGCTCATGGGCGCCGGGATCGACGAAATCGGCTTCGCCCGGTTCGGTTTCCGGGTCCCAAGGATCGGTACGGGCATCGATCCGCGCGGCCGACGTCGTGACGATACCGTGGGTCGGGTCTGACAGCGCGTGCTCGACCTCGACGTTTTCAGGATGGGCCGCATAGAGTTCCTGAAGTACATCGATCGTGGCTTCTTCGTCACCGTGTGCCCGCAGCGCCAGCGCCTTGGCAAGGGCGCCGTCCACGGCAGCCGTCGCGCACGGGCCGTCAGGTTCGTCCAGATACGACAGCGCCGGGGCATACATTCCCAGTCGCGCCAGCGCGATACCCAATGCGATTCTGGCCCCGTGGATGAAGACCTCGTCGGCGTCGACGTCGTTGACCATTGGGGTGAGCAGTTTCACCACATCGGCCCACCGTTCGGCACGAAAGTTGATCGCAGTCTGGACCCAGCGTGCGTCCCGATCGCCGAGATTGCTCGCGGTGATGTCGTCGGTGATTGCGTGTGCTTCGCCGAACCGTCGGGCTTCGGCCAACGAGGCCGCGTGGGCGAGCTGATAGCCGTCGGGAGCAGACGCGCGGAACCGCAGGTACAGGCCGGTGTCGTAGCTGAAACCTAGAGCCGCCGGAGTCAATTCGATACGGCCGGAAAGGACGCCGGATGTTGCACGGGTCGCCGAGACCGCCTCCAGTACTCGAGCGGAGGTGTCGCCGGCAGCGGCCAGGCCGGTCCAGGCATCGCACTGGTCGGGGGCCAGTCGTGTCAGCTCCGCGAATCCTGTGCGCGCCGCGGTCAGATCAACCGGGCGGCGGCGTTCGTAGACCGGCAGGCCCAGGGTCCTGCAGCATGTCTCGAAGCGGCTGAGAACTTCCCCGTCGATGCGAGCGCTCCCCCCGACCGCACGGAAGCCACTACCGACGGGCACGCAGGGACCCGATGATCATGATTGCCACGTTGCTGTAGTCGGCCCCGGATCACCTTTAGTTCCCCGAGTCCGCAAAAGGTGGGCACTTCACCGGGCTGTTCTGCCGCACTGCGGCCGGACCGCCACACTCCGGCCGGGTTTCGCCTCATTCCAGAACGGCCGTGAGGTCCAGATCGTCCAGCGCAGCGCGCACCAAGGTCAGCAGAGCATCCTTCGTATTGAGTGCATGGGACTCCCACGACGCGACGCTGAACCAGATCTTTCCGCGCAGCGAGACTACGGATACCAGCAGATGTCCGCCCAGCCTTTCCAGGGTGGCGGCCGTGACGCCGGCCTCGCCGCCTCTGATGCCGAAGAAGTCGGCATCGGTACCGTCCGGACGGTTGGCCGCGTCGGGAACCTCACCGACGTTGCTGCAGCCGACCGGCTTTCCCACCTTCAACACCAGGTTCTCCAGCCGTCTCGCCACCGCCCGCGGTGTGAACGGCAACATCGCCAGCGGGGCCAAGATCGTCTCGCGACTCTCGCCCAGTTCGACCAGTGCCGCTTTCATCGCGGCGCGGAGGTCCGTCAGATCTTCACAGACCTGACTTGGGTCGGCGTGAACTGTAATGGCGTTCAGTGGGTTTGCCCGCGTGTCGCCTTCGGTGCGTTCACTTACAGGTATCGACAGCAAGACCCGGCCGTGCTGATCTGTCCGGCCCAGCCGATCTCCGATGCGGGTAGCCAAGGCGGCGACCAAGACGTTGCGGGTGGCCCCGAGCGAGGTGGCGCGATCGTCCCAGACCCGAGCATCAATCGCACCGTAGACCCTGGGTACCACCACAGGACCACCCCGGGAAGCCTCTTGTGCGGGCAGCGCGGCCTTTACCGAGGCGGACAACTCTTCCTGTTGTTCCCGAGCCAACCGCGCACCCGCCGTGACCGCAGCCGGGATCTCCCGAACCGAGCGAACCGTCACCCCGATGTCTTCACGCAACGCACGCCAGCGACCGCGCGCCGCTGCCGACGGGAATCCGAAATCTCCCCGGACGCCCTGCACCGAGGAGACGATGGACCGAATCCCGGCGACCGCGTCAGCAGTGGTGTGCGATATGGCCAGACATACGGCCGCACCACCTCCAGTCAAGGGTTGCACGCCGAGATGCCACGGCGGTCCGAACTCGGGATCGACTGGCACGAAGGATCGTTCGTCCACCCAGTCCCAGACCTCAGCGCGGCTCCGTTCTGCAACCGCGATATCCAGACTGGCAGTTTCGGGGGCATACGAGACCCACCTGTGCCGCCCGAATGGCAGGGGCGACCGCTCGATCAGTCTGCCGAGCAGTGTGTGGTGCAGGTTTCGGTGAAACCGGCGCAACCCGTTGAGATCGACTCCGTGCTCGTAGATCCAGACGTACTGGATGACGGGGCCGCGGCCGAGCGCGCGCAGAGCCAGGAAAGATGCCTGGTCCATATACGCCAGCGTGTTGTCAGCAGGTGTGTGCACCATGAGACCCTCTTTCTCAGCAACAGCGGCCCCTCTCGCCGCCGACACCGGCCTGCCGCAAGCACAGTACTGCACGGGAACTATCCGGCGATCCGCGACGACCAAATGTGGAACCTATCCCACAGACGGACTGGAGCGATCCCGAGCGCAGCGTTGAATTCAGCGCAGCGTTGAATTCAGAAGGAGAACGATTTATGACCACCTCCCCCACACTCGCAGTAGACAACCTTCGCGAGGACACCACACTGCTGGCCCGCACCATGGCCCCATACGCCCGGAAAGAAACCATCTACCTGAAGAACGCCGTCACCCGGCGCCAGGGCGATACTGTCACCAGCATCGGCGATTTCGGCTTCCAGCAATCCTGCTATATCGAGGAGACCGGGCACTTCAACGCCGTCGAGTTCGTCATCTCCTACAACCAGCTCGTCTACTACACCCTCGCGGCAACCGTACGCGATCACCTCCTCCCCGAGCTGAAAAACTGGGACTTGGAGGACTATTGGCAGCGGCAGCTCCCCTCGATCCTCATCAGCAGAATGTCCACGCGATTCCGGCAGCCGATCAACGCTCGCAACTACCATGGCGAACTCACCATCACCGACATCGAATTCCGGCAGCGTTCACGACCATTGTTGGCACTACAGACCAAGATCGACTTCACCGACGACGCCATCGGCAATGCTCAAGGCGATGTCGAGATCGTCCTGCTCGATCTACCAGCCGAATCTCAATAACGTCAACCATGTCTCGGCGGCGAGTGCCGGTGGTGGACGGGTGCACGGTCTTACTGGCATCCACTACGGTGATGTCATGGCGGATTCAAAGTGGTCAGCCAGCCGCACATGGGTAACGTTGTCAATCGCGATCCTGGCGGCGACAGCGTCGGGCTGGGCCACCGCGACCGCAACCGATAACCAACCTGCCCCCTGCACTTCGTCACCGACAACCATTGCGGCCGCCACGCAGAATGGTAATCCTCTGCTGGACAAAGCTTTCTACGTCGATCCGACCAGCTCGGCTGCCGTGGCAGCCGCCCGGGCGACTCCGCAGAATGCCGGCCTCAACCTGATAGCGGGCACCCCGACGGCGTGGTGGGTGGACCAGCAGACGCCAGTGACTGCCGCCGCCGCCGCCGCGCATGATTACGTCTGTGCAGCCGCCGTCGGTCACGACATGCCGATCGTGGCAACCTACGCCATTCCACACCGAGACTGCGGCGGCTTTGCAGCGGGCGGTCTGAACACGGCCGACGAGTACCGGTTGTGGACCGCGGAATTGGCACGGGGATTCGGCTCTTTTCCGGTGACGATCATCATCGAGCCAGACGGCCTCGTCTCCGCCGACTGTCTCTCCGCACCGTTGCAGCACGAACGACTGGACCTACTTCGGTTCGCGGTCGGTACATTTACTCAGAACCCCAACGCCGTTGTCTATATCGATGGCGGACACTCACGATGGTTGCCTGCGGAGAAGCTCGCGGAGCGCCTCTCATCGGTAGGTCTCAGTAAAGCGCGAGGCTTCAGCCTTAACGTGTCCAACTTCCTCACCACGGAGGAGGAAGCTGCATATGGCGAGAAGGTCTCCAGCCTCACCGGCGGCTCCAGTTACGTGATCGACACATCGCGCAATGGCACGGGCCCGGCACCGGCTGCACCGCTGAACTGGTGCAACCCGCAAGGGCGTGCGTTAGGAGTGACTCCCAGCGCGAACACCGACTACCCACATGCCGACGCATACCTGTGGATCAAGCGGCCGGGCGAGTCAGATGGCGATTGCGGGCGCGGCGAACCCACTTCCGGCGAATTCTTCGAGTCCTACGCGGTGGATCTGGTTCACAATCGGGGACGTTGACAGCGCCGCATCAAGCTGCACGATGCACCCTCCGCGCCTTGTCATATGCGTCGATCACACGTGGGATCACTCGAGATGCGGTGTAGTCATGTGCGCGCGTCATGCCGGCAGCACCGAAGGTCTCCGCCAGTTTCCGGTCGGATACCAGGGAATCGAGCGCCACCGCGAGTGCGGCGGGATCATTGGCAGCCACAACGAGCCCGGTTGATCCGTGTCGGACCACCTCGGGGAGCGCCCCGACGTCCGTCGCGACCACCGCGGTACCCGCAGCCATCGCCTCAATGGCGACCAAGCCCAGTGGTTCCTGCCAGCGCGACGGCACCACGGCGACCGCGGCCGCAGCCAGACTGGCCATGATCTGCGGATGCGAGATATCCGTCAAAGTGAGCACGGGCCGGCTGGGGGTCCCCGGGTAACGAATGGTATCGGACCTCTCGGTGCCGATCATCACCAATGGCACCGCAGTGCGCATCATCTCGTGGGCGGCGACCGCCAGCCCTACGCCTTTGTGTTCTCCGAGCGCGCCGACGAAGATGACGAAGGGGCCCGAGGGGAGCATCTTCGGCGGATCGGAGTGTGCCTCGTCAAAGATCGAATCAGCGACGAAGGACGGGATCCGCTCGATGCGCTCGGTGGGCACGTCGTGCAGGCTGGCAGCCTCCACCGCCGCACTGATCGGCAGAAAGCGCGTCACGCGGCCAAAGCGGCGCCGACTTTCCCATAGACCCATTGCGGTCGGAAGTCCTTTGAGGAGGCCATAGGCCTCGACCGAGCACTTCGTACACCGCGCGGGTCGCCGACCTTCGCAGGCGGTGTCCAGCGCGGAGCCCTGAATCAGGGTCTTCTTGGCACAGCTCAGGCCGTAGTCGTGCAACGTCGCGACCAGCGGGGCAGCAGAAAGCCGCAGCGACAGGCACGAATTGAGGATCCACCCGTGTGCATGGACGACGTCGGGCCGGATATCGTCGACGAGTTGCTGAAGCCTATTGACCAGTAGCGGGTCGGGAAAAGTGGGATGAAAGTAGTGTCCAGGATCCGATGCGTAGCGGCGCAGATATCTCGTGAATCCGTCGATCCGGTATACGTCGACACCGCCGTCCACCTCGTGAGCAGGTGCATCGGGGCGGCCCAGCGTGACGACGGTGGACGAGTGGCCACGTGCAGTCAACCCTTTCGCCAGAGCCTCGACGACGCGCTCGGTGCCGCCGACAGCCGGTGCGAACCCATCGGTGACCTGCAGGACCTTCACCGGCTACCGCCATCGGCGCCTAGAGCTGCTGTATCGGCCACTGCCAAAAATGCAGCCTGCTCGTCAACCACGGTGGCTGGGTCGCTTATTCTCTTCCAGCACAAAACAACCCAGATGGCTCCCGCAAGCTGGCTGATAATCCATGCCGCACCCACACCTTCGATGCCCCACAACGGCGCAATGAACCAAGCAACACCGAGGCAGCCCAGTAACATCCCGGCATTGAGCAGCATGGCGGTGCGGATCCGCCCGGTCACCCGCAGAATCGATATCGCGACGTTGGTGACCGCATCGGGAACCGCGGAGATCGCCAGCAACAGCAGTAGCAAGTATCCGTGGTCGGCGAAATCCCGTCCGAACAACCCCAGGATCGAGCGTCCCGCAAGTACGTACACCAATATCGGCGGCACCATCAGAACCATGATCGTGACGACACATCGCCGCGCGAGCGGGCGCAGATCGGTGGGACACGCTGCGCCCTCGACGAACAGGGACGCCGACACCGCCGGGCTGACGATGAAAAAGACCGAGCCCAACATCCAGGTGGTGTAGAAGTAGGCATTCTCCGCAGCCGACAACCGGGAGTAAACGATGACGGGTAGCACATAGCCTGCGAGCATCGCCGACACGGTGATCAGATGCTGACCGGCCAGGGCGGATGCCATCTCACCGAGATGACGTCCGATGTTCCGGAACGAGGGTCGCAGCGCGCGTCCGGCGCGAGAACCGTAAGCCACGAAAGCCCATACGAGGGACAGCCCTGACGCCACGGCCCAGGCAAGGAGTATCGAGTCCGCCTCGGTGAGCACCGATACCGAGGCGAATATCAGCGGAATGCGAATACCGCACTGAATCAAGTTGCGCACCAGCAAGATACCGCTGCGGTGATCCGACACCGAGACGTAATCGATGACCTGTCCCACAGCGAAGCACACACACGTGATCGAGAACAACGCTGCACCGGCGGGATTCGCGATCTGAGGTAGAACTCCGACAGTCCATCCGAGCAGGGTGATCACCACCACCGCACCGGACAGCGACGTCAGCACCGCGACCGCGATTCCGGCCGTGACGCGTTCGCGCCATTCCACTGCCGACGTGGTCCTGGGTAGCCATTCGATGAGCGCCGTAGCCGACCCGATGCTGGCCACCAGCACCGTCGCCTGGATCGCGCTCGTCGTCGCCGCGGCGGTTCCGCTCGCGGTCGCACCGAAACCGCGTGCCACAATCACCCAGAAGACATAGCCCAGCAGCGACGTTGTCACAGTGTTACCCATGAGAACCAGGCTGTTTCGGGTCATGGGATCCGAGAGCGACGAGCGAACGACCTTGAACGATCGTATACGTTTCAACAACGGGAACCGTCCGGTCATGTCTGAATCACCTTGAGGAATCCGGATATCATCACCTGTTCACGCTCTTGCAGAGAGTCACGCGTATACGGATGCACGATGACATCGACCAAATGACGCCCGGGTTCGATCGGGGCTCGAAACGTCACCGCCCCCAGGACATCCACCGAATCCGCTGAGCTGACCGGCGTCGCGATATCGAGGGCGATACCCGACGTCTCCGCACCGTCGATCCGGATCGTCACAGCCGTCATTGCGACATCGGGCTGATAGCCGAACGCATTCATCTCCCATGGGATGCGGACCAGACCGCCGGCGTTCACCGGTTGGTCCTGCGCGGTCAGCCAAGAGATGTCGGCAAAGGTCAAGCTGGTGTAGGTCGCCGATTCCTTCGGTTGAATTGCCAGGGCTCCGGCGAACCCACCACCGATCACCGCCACGGCTGCCAGCACCGACGTTCCCGTCCTGACGAGTCGTCGCATGGGCAACTGGCCACCACCTTCGTGGGCCTGGTTGCCACACCTGTCGCGCCGCAACAACCAGGCCGCACCTACGGCCAGGGCACCCAGTGCGCACACACCAGCGCCGATCGACCGCTCGTTGAGTGGTAGACCGACTGCAGCGAGAACGAGCACCGTGGCGAGCAGACCGGCCGCGCCCAGTACCCCGGTCAGCGGCCATCGGATAGCAGGATCCCCGGACAACGGCAGATCGCGCGATGCCCGCGACCGCACCGCTCGGGGTTCGGCCAACAACACCCGCACCAGAGCAGAGCCGGTGAGGACAACCAGGACAGCTGATGCCGCCGCCCGCAACGTCACTGGTAACGATATGAGACTCGGCGCAGCCGCCAGCACCAGCGCCAGCACCTGCCCAATGCTCTGTCTAAGCACTCGTCGCGTGCGCACGCTGCGATTACTCATCCCCGAACCCCCGGCAGCGCGAGGTCATCGAGGTGAAGTCGATACACCCTGAGGTTCTCCGTGGCCAGCACCCGAGTAGCCCACGGGATGGAATCGAGCCGGATCAGGTTCTGCATCGGGGTCTTCTGGCCGAGCAGTGGATCGTGCTGACCGAAATTGTGACCATTGAACGGCACCTCCTGCCCCATTGCGATGTTCACGACCAGGTAGCGGTAGTCTGAGCTCAACAGCATGCCGGCGAGCGCGCGGGATGGATCACGATCCAGCTGCGTCAGCTCCCACGCGGGGAATCCAGGAGACGGGGCCGCCATGAACATGCCACCGTCTGCGGCAAACTGCAGTCCGGTGTAGGCATCGCTGACAACTTTTACCCGGCCAACTTGATGCTCCAACTGCTCCGCAACCGAGCGTGTTTCGGCAGTCGCCGAGTTCGTATCGGTGCCCCACCGAAACGGGGCCGGAAATCGGTACGGGTCATTCAGGCCTCCGCCGACATTGCCGATCAACAGAACCACCGTCAGAACCACCGTCCAGGCGGAGACCAGCCCTCGCCCGATTCTCATACCGGTCGCAGGCCAGCGGTCCACAGCCAAAGCGACAATCAGGGCGATGCCGACATAGGTGAAACCCCAGGAACGTCGCGCTCCTTCGGCTCCGGAGGGCGCAAGGATGAAGGGCAACGAGAGAAAATAGCATAGGCCGAACACGAGCAGCCCCCATGCGGTCGGCACGAGCCGGACATATCCCCGCTTGATGAGAAGCCCGGCCATCAGCGCGGTCATCAGGAGAAGCAGCGGTGCTGCCGCGGTCAGCAGTTGCTCCCAGAACGGTTGAATCTGTGCTGCAAGGAGTTTCCGGCCGCCCGACCCGCTTTTCCCGACCATGCTGCGCAGCTGATCGAGCGAATTCCCGAAGTAGGGGGACAGATAGTCGAGGGTGGGGCGTGCGAAGAACCAGACCCAACTTGAGGCCAGGGTCAGCGTGATGGCGAACATGGTCCACCAGACGCGAGCGGGCACAACCGTGGGTCGTTGCCCGCCGCGGCGCCGACGGCGCGCGAGGCGCAGCAACGCCAGAATCGACACCGTGGTACCGACCGTCACCGTTGTCAATATCAGGAACACGACGGTCAGATGGTGGGTCACGACGATGGCAGCGACCAAAAATGCCGCCGCTACAAGGCAATTGATGCGCCTGCGCCATCCCGATGACTGAGCGGCGATCGCCGTCATCGCGATTACCCACAGATACCAGTTGATCGCCACACTCTCGTAGGCGTACTGGGTGTCGAAATACACCGCGGAGGGGTTGACTCCGTACACCAGCGCGGCGATCCCGCCCGCACGGTTCGACCGCAACAGACGCTCGCTCAACACGTACACGGCGAAAACACCGGCCACGTGCATGGTCGTGACGACCAGCAGGCCGGCTGTCCACATCGATAGCCCACTGATGGACTGCGCCGCGACCGTGATGCCTGAAGTACCCGGATAGAACTGGACAATCGGAATGATCGTGTTGGGCTGGAAGAGTTTTCCGGCCGTGGCAAGATCGACTGCCGCGCGCCAATGGGCGTACTCGTCATGGTAACGAGGACCCTGCGGGTTCCGGAGCACCTTCGGAATCATGGTGACGACACCGAGCATGGCCACCGCCCACAACCTGTCGGTACGAATGGTCTTGTACACGATCAGCTTCGTCGCGCAGGGCATCGTCGCCGCGAGCATTCCCAGCCAAAACACCGGGTAGTACACCGACGGTGCGGTGCCGACGCCGGATAGGCGGTACGAGTATCCGACCACCAGTACGCCGGCCCCGGCAGTGACCACTACCGTAGGCCACGTGGTGAGGTGGCTCAGCGCGGCCCACGAATGAACGGAGCGCAGCCGTCGCATCGGGGGTCTTCTTGCCGCGCTGGACGAAGCAGATTCGGCGACCACCGTCATAGGTGGCCAGCCTCCGCAAATGCGTCGATGGCAGCCCGAAGAGGTTCCCACGTGTGCGGGTTGACGAAGCGCTCCCGGCTCTTGCGCGAGACATCGACGATTGCCTGGCTTAGAGCCGAGATATCCTTCGGGGGAACCAGTATCGCGCCGGGATAATCGCTTACCGCTTCCACCAGGCCGCCGACTGCGTACAAGATGACGGGAATCCCGTTGCTCATCGCTGCTTCAAGAGCTCCGCTTGCCGAAGCCCTGCGATAGGGCAGGACGAGGACATCGGCATTGGCGAAGTAGTCGGCTGCTTCGGCATCGGAAACGTAGCGATTGTCGAATCGAATTCGCTCCCGGTGCCGACTGGCGCGGATGGCATCTGCCGGAGCGTTCCAGTTCTCCCACGTCTCACCGACGATATCAACCTCGAGTCGCCCTACCTGTTCATCGGTCATCTGGTCGATCGCCGCGACAAGATCCTCGACCCCTTTGTACGGTCTGATCAACCCGAAGAACAGCACCCTCGTGGGACCGTCATCCTTGCCACAGTGCGGCAAGACCCCTTCCCCTGCAGATCTTTTGGCCAGATGGTCATACGGTCCGTGCGGTGCGACGCGGGCAGGCAGTCTTTCGACGAACTCCGACCCCAGATTCCGGGCAATCAGTTCACGATCATGCAGGTTGTGGAAAATAGCGCCAGACGCTTCACGCACCAGTCGGCGCAGGAACAGCCGACAGTACCGAGCGACGAGTGGAACCTTGACTTCGCCCGTGTCCTGGACCTCGTGGAACTCGATGACAACCGGAATCCTGTTGCGCCGAGCGACAGCGGAGATCAAGAGGTAGGTGTGCAGGGTGGCCGCCGTCCACCATTGCAGCACTATGACATCAGGCCGGACGGCACGTATCCGGTTCGGCAGTTGCCGGATTGCAGGACCCCAGTACCAGTCAAGCGTACCGGCGATGGTGACCCGGTTGTCGTAACTGAGTGCTGTCAGATGCTGTCCCACCCGCGCCGAACCTGGATAGAGCCGTGTGGGAATCAGCCGGTCGATCAAGAGCACCGAGACATGACGGTCCTCTGCAAGCGTGTTCGCCAACGCGCATGTATATGCAGAGAGACCTCCGAGGAAGCGAAATCCAGCCCCTACGAGCAGGACCCGTCGCGACGGGCGATCGTCATCGGGCCTGCACAGACGCGCGTCAGGTCGCGGGCTGGGTAGCTGCATCGATCACGCTGTGTTGCACTTCGTTGAGTCGTTGCACGATCGTCGCGGCGCGCATCGGTACCACGACCGGACGAGTGCGGAACGGTCCCGGCACCAAGGCTACCGACGAACTCAGCCGGACCGAAGCGAGTAGGCGTAGACAGGTCAGTCCGTCACGCCAGGTGATCTTCTTACCCTCGTCGACCGTGCGCCCGAGGTAGGTGATCGGCACCTCATACGGTCGAACGCCTGCCCGCAGCAAGGTGGCTGTCAGCTCGGTGTCGAATCCGAAACCCGCTTCGCGCAACGTGAGTGAGCGGAAATGCTCGACCGGGATGAGTTTGAGGCAGGTGTGCATATCGGTCAGACAGGAATCGAACAACGCATTGGCGATTACGGTGGTGAACCGACCACCCAAGGCGAATCTGTACGACGGAAATCTCGTGTTGAGGCCGAAGATACGGGCACCGAAGATGTGGTCGGAAATACCCTCGATCACCGGATTGAGCAATCGTGGAATATCCGCTGGGTCGTATTCGAGATCGGCGTCGAGAATCAGCAGATGGGTACCTGTTGCGTGCCGGACACCCCGGATGACTGCCGCACCCTTGCCTCGGTTGAACGGCTGGAAGACGCTGGTGACGCCCCGCCCCGAATAGCTCTTCAAGATGTCGGGCGTACCGTCCGAGCTTCCGTCGTCGACCACGACGAGTTCGACCGGGCATGGATAGTCAACTCCCAGAACGCGATCCAAGGCACGCGAGATCGTTGCCACCTCGTTGTACACCGGCATGACGATCGACAGGATCACCACGGGTCAACACCGTCCAACCGCGCATTTATGCTGACCAATCGGGCCATGCATCGACCCGCCAGAACTGGCGAAGCAGTCACCGCTCCAGCCATTTACGCGGCCTGCAATCTCTCTCACATCAGCAGTAGTCGGCAAACAAAGCGATTTAGTTCCAGGGCAACGAGACGAGTTTTGGATCACATCGTGAGGTCGCGGGCCGGACACCGATGACGGCACGCAAGACAGACCACGCCTATTGCGGTGCATGGCAAACCGACTGACCAGTCTTGTCTGCCGCCGATCTGCACCGTAGTATCCCCGGCAGTTCCGCTGGGGCGACAGATCACCTCAGCTTTCTGCGATCCACTTCGCAGCGCCGGCATTTAGGTAGGCGCACAACTACAGGAAGAACCATGACGTTGGCTACCCGGGCCGCTTGGCTGGCAGCGACGGTGCTGTCCGGTGCCTTGGCCATGGGTCTCTCGGTTCAGTTGGCGAGGCCCACGCACGCCGGCAGCGCGAACAACCTTTACTACGTTGCAGTGGGCGACTCCTACGCCGCCGGCTACCGCCCCGACGGCTTGTCCGGTTCGACCACCAGAGACGGGTACGCCTATCAATTGGTGGATGCTCTCAACGAGAAGCAAAACTGGGAGCTGGCCAACTTCGCCTGCACCGGCCAGACCGCACACGGCATGCAGTTCGACAACGGGTGCCAGCAACAGGCCCGTACCACGGGCGGTATCGACTACCCCCGAGATACCCAGGAGGCCGCTGCCGAACAGTTCATCGCCGTACATCGCAACCGGGTCGGGTTGGTGACCGTGTCGATGGGTGCCAACGACATGCTCAAGTGTTTGGACATAGTCGATGACCTCGCCGCACGGACATGCGCCGAGAGCGCGTCGGTAGAGGTCCGACAGAGTTTGAGCGCATTTCTTGCATCGGTCCGCTCGCTGCTCGGCGACGAGGTACCTATCGTGGGACTGTCCTATATCAATCCCTACCGCGCGGCCGTTCTCGACAACACACCCAACTCCCAACGGCAAGCCTCGGTGTCGGAGGTGCTCTTCACCAACTATCTCAATCCGGTTCTCGCGAAGACATACGCCCAGTTCGACTCGCATTTTGTCGACATGTACTCGTTGACGGGAGGGTCGCTGCCGGATTCGCAAGTGTCTCTTCTGCCCGGACACGGCACGGTTCCCACCGCGGTGTCGCGGGTGTGCGAGCTCACCTACTTCTGCTCGAACAAAGACCCGCATCCCAATCGCGACGGGCACGCACTTACAGCACGGGCGATCGAATCGGCCATCGCATGAAAATACCTGCCGGCTCCGAAACACTCGAGACGATCAGGATCACCATGGTGACGCCCGGCTTTCGCGACGAGCCCGGCGGCGTCGAGGGACACGTGTCCGAGATAGTCAGGGCCACAAATCAACTAGGCGCCCAGATTGAAGTTGTCACCGGTCGACGATCTGCTCGAAGACGCCATCGGAGTGACCACCCGGATTGCCGTTCGACGGTGTATCCGGCTTGGGCCATCCGGTCAATGTCGGTGGCACCGCGAATCGTGTTCGGTGGGATGCACCGGCATCGCCGGTCACAGGTGGTACATGTGCACAGCTACCACGCGAGCACCGCGCTCGCTGTACTGCGAAGCAGCCGACCGACAGTATTCACACCGCACTATCATGGCAGTACGGGACACAGCCCGGCTGCTCGTTTATTGCATCGGTTTTACCGCCACCTCGGCGCGAGGATCATCGATCGCAGCGATGCGATCATCTGCGTCTCACAAGCCGAAAGCGCATTGCTCGCCAGAGATTTTCCTGCATCGTCCGGAAAAATAACGGTGATTCCCAACGGTGTTCGGATCGATAAATTACAACGGGCACGGCCTTGGCCGATCACAGATCCGATCGTGCTCTGCGTCGGACGGTTGGAAAAGTACAAGAGGTTCGCCGACGTGATCAGTGCCTTCGCCTATGTCGCCCCACCAGCCAGGCTGATCATCATCGGCGACGGGCAACAGCGCAGCGACTTGGAAGCCCAGGTACGTCAATCCGCACTGGGGAAACGGGTCGAGATCATAGGCCGAGCGACCGACGCCGACCTGCACAGATGGTTCCGCACAGCGAAGGTACTTGTCTCGATATCGAGGCACGAAGCGTTCGGCATGGCGCCACTGGAGGCAGCGGCAGCGGGCGCCAGAGTGATCCTCAGCGATATCCCCGCGCATCGCGAAATTGCAGCCGAATTCCTCGGCGAAGCCGCATCCATCGGTTCCTACGCCTCGCCGCGAGAGCTCGCCGCGGCGATCGAGAGCAAGCTCAAAGAGGTTCAAGCGCCACCTACCGAAAGGATTCCTGCGTGGTCCTCGGTAGCCGAGCGAACTCTCGCAATCTACCGGTGTCTGCTCATGGCGGATCGTATGAACGGCGTGGCGCCACCACGAGACCTGACAGGAGAACGAACGTGAACAGCGTGGTCGGCGACCGCCCCCGGCGACCAAGCTGGATCGACCGGACGTGGGCCAATCACTGGTCGGCGATCGCGGTGGGCCCGATCGTGCGACCCGAGGTCGACGAGATCCGTTCGATGCTGGCCGAATTCATGGAGAACGATCCCACCAATCCTCTGAACTGCGTTCTGAGCGAAAACGGACGGCGATGGTGTCCGATCGAACGCTCGCGCCGTGATCAATTTCTGGATCGGGCGGTGGTCTCAACAGAGCGGATGAGCACGGTCGATCTGCATCCCTATATCCGCAAGCATGCGCCGGAACCGAACGAGCGCAGCGCATATCGAATACTCGTCGGACCGGATTCGCTGACATGTTACTGGGCACACATACTCGGCGACGTCGTCTCCAACAGCGCATTCCCCGTTCTGCTTACCCTCGGCGACGTCGATGGGCTTCGCTACCTGAAGCCCGATGTCGGAATGACCACTGCCGGAAGACTTCTCCTCGGCGAGTTCAGGTCGCACCACAAAAAATGGTGGCAACACCACCGCAGAGGAGCGCGTCCCTTTCCGGCATCGGCCCCGGCAAGCATTCCGGTTCCCGCACAGCTCAGCGCCGATGCTGTCGGCTACCGGATGCATGCCGCAGAGTTCCAGCGATTTCAACAGTGGCGCAAGGACAATCTTCCGGAGGCGCCCACGTCTGCACTGATGGCCGCGGCCACCCACCATGCGTTGGCGCGCAATGGTGTGACCGTGAGCGCTGACGGCTTCTACACGGTGGTCGACTTGCGTCGGTACCTTCCGGCGGATCACGCCCTTCGCCCCGGGAACTTGGCCAAGAGCGTCTACATACCAGCTAATATGGCCGACCCCAACGACATCGGGCAGGCCATACGTTTGGCAGTGGATTCCGCGCGAGCGGTGCCGGCCTTGGCAATCGGCGGGCTCAGAGCGGGACTTCTTCCTCGCAGCCATAGACCGCATCCGGCCGAGATACCCGGAATTACGCTTACCTTCAACTTGATGATGCGCAACCCTGGGCTCGATCACGTGAGGTGGACGGACCTCTCCACGGCGCGGTACACCGTCATGACCTACCCAACCAGTCCCGAGAACCTCACCGTCGCCGCATGCGGTGCCAACGGCGGAATCGAGTTCGCCGCAAGTTTCGTACCCGAACTCGTCGACAAGCGGGCCCTACAGAATTCTCTGGTCGATCTCGGCGATATCACCGATCTGATGTCATCTGTCCTTGCGAGTGCCGGAACGGTGTCCTAGAACCGACCTTCGCCAAGTCACGCGACCCGCAGCCGGAACTTCGACCATTCTGGGAACTTTCCGTCCGCCGCACCCGACCAATCGACCGACCTCAGTCAGCTTGGCGGCCGCCGACTCACCGGCGCGGACGCCAAGCAGCCTTCGACCCGAGATTGGCGCTGCCGTTGGACGGCCCATTCGAGGGTACGTGTAACAAGGAGAATCACCGATGAAGATCACCGTACGCCCTGGCACGCAGACCACGGTCGAGGTACGCGAGTTCGATCCAGCAGTCGCCACAGACGAAGACCTTGCCCTGATCCGTCAGCACATCTATACCGACAAGGTCGTCGTTCTCAAGTCTCAAGAACTCAAACCCGCCGCATTCGTCGAACTCGGCCGATGCTTCGGCACTCCGGTGGCCTACTACGAACCGATGTATCACCACCCCGAGAGCGAGCTGATCTTCGTCTCGTCCAACCTCAATCGCCCCGGAGGTCAGGTGGGCGTTCCCAAGACGGGCGGGTTCTGGCACTGCGACTACCAGTTCATGCCAAACCCGTTCGCCATCACCATCTTCTACCCGCAGCGGCTGCCCAGCACCACCCGCGGCACCCGCTTCATCAACATGGCCACCGCTTACCAGAAGCTGCCAACCCACCTCAAGAAGACGATCGAGGGCACCTACTGCACCCACAGTGCTCGCCGCTACGTCAAGATCCGCCCCAGCGACGTCTACCGCCCCATCGGCGAGGTACTCGCCGATATAGAACGCATCACCCCGCCGCAACGCTGGCCGACGGTGGTCACGCATCCGCACACCGGCGAGCGCATTCTCTACATCTCGGAGGCCTTCACCTACGGCATCGAAGATGCCGACGGCAACGCCCTGCCCCGCACACTGCTCGACGAACTCCTCGAACAATCAGGCCAGCTCGATTCTGAATACGAGCATGACAACATCTTCCTGCAGACCTACGAACTCGGCGACCTCGTGCTGTGGGACAACCGCACTCTGATCCATCGCGCTCTGCACAACCCCACCAATGAACCCACCGAGTCCTACCGCATCACCACCACCGACGACTACCCACTCGGGCGTGAGATCGCCGCATGCTAAGAGGAAAAAACGATCTGGCATCGAGGCTGGACCACAACGCCGAGATCCGGGGCTCTGCTACCGCGCTCATCTACGAGGGTGCGCACCTCACTTTCTCGGACCTAGCGCGCGCATCACGATCCGTGTCACACAAACTGCTTCAGGCAGGACTGCGTCCGGGCGACCGTGTCGTGCACGTGGCCGCCGATTCCCCGGCGCTGTACGAGTTGCTGTACGGATGTGCACGTATTGGCGTAGTTCTGGTTCCGGTCAACTGGCGGTTGGCTACCGATGAGGTGGACTTCATCGTGGCGCATTCCGGGGCACAGATGGTATTCACCGACCGCTCAGATCTTCAGTCGGGCAGTCGAGTGCGCCTTGCTGACTTTGCCCAGTGGCGGGACGACGCAGCCGATATACCGTTGCCGGACAACCCAATCACCGGCGACACCCCCATCGTCCAGATGTACACCAGTGGCACAACAGGACGTCCAAAAGGTGTCGTTCTGGCGCACCGCACGTTCTTCGCGGTCCGCGCCCTGCTCGACGGATCCGGCCTCGACTGGATCGATTGGCGAGGCGACGACACCAGCCTCATCGCGCTACCCGCCTTTCACATCGGCGGAATGTGGTGGGCTACACAGGCTCTCAACAGTGGCGTGCCCAGTGTGGTGATCCCACGATTCACCGCCACCGGGGCCGCCGCGGCAGTCCGAGAACACCGGGTTACCACTGCCTGCTTCGTTCCCGCGATGTTGTTGATGATGCTCTCCGAGCCGGGCATCTCCGCGACGGACCTTGCCACCCTGCGCAAGATCGTCTACGGAGGATCACCAATCGGCCCCGATCTGCTTCGCCGGGCCATCGAGGCCATCGGATGTGAGTTCGCGCAGATCTACGGGTTGACCGAGACCGGCAATACCGCGGTCTGTCTGCCGCCGTCTGAACATCGTGCCGGGCATGAGCGCTTGCACGCAGCAGGCCGGCCATACCCCGGCATCGGAGTCTCTATACGCGACGCAGACGGCACCGACCTGCCCGCCGGTATATCGGGCGAGGTGTACCTCCGCAGCCCGGCGCAGATGGTCGAGTACTTTGGTGATCCGATGGCGACCGCCGCCACCATCGTGGGCGGATGGATCCGCACCGGCGACGCCGGATATCTGGACGATGACGGCTATCTCGTGATTCGGGACCGTGTCAAGGATCTCATCATCGTCACCGGTGAGAACGTGTATCCGGCCGAGGTCGAGAAGGCGATCAACGCGCACCCCGGTGTGCACGACAGTGCGGTGGTGAGTGCGCCGGACGATCGGCGCGGAGAGCGCGTCCACGCGTTCGTCGCCATCAAGCCCGGAGCCGATGTTTGCGCCGACGAGCTGACCCAGTTCCTGTGCGGCAGACTGGCCCGGTTCAAGGTGCCCTCCGGATTCGATTTCATCGAGTCGATTCCACGCAATCCCAGTGGCAAGATCCTGCGCCGCGAACTGCGCGAACCATTCTGGACAGGACGGAATCGGCAGATCAACTGAACGCACGGGACACAGTTGCAGGGCTCGCTCCATTGCATACTGAACGATGGTGGTCGACGCGGAATTGCGACGACGGCCGCAGGCATACAAGCGGAAGTAGCGAGATGAAGACTCCGGTGAAGTTGGTCACGGCCACCGTGCTGGCGCTCGTCGCCACCGTGGGGCCGCCACCGACGTCGATACACGGCGTCCGGATGGCGACAGACCCGCCCAAGGACTCACTCCTTTCGACCGCACCACAGCGTATTTCTGCAACCTTCAACGAAAGACTCCAAGCGAGATTCTCCGAAATGACTGTTTTCGGTCCCGACGGCAGTCTCTGGGCCCATGACGGGGCCAAGGTCGACGGATCGGTGATCAGCCTAGACCTCCCGCCGCTTGGGCCCGCCGGCATCTACACCGTCGACTATCAGGTGAACACGGAAGCCGGGCACATCGCCAAAGGAACCTGGCAGTTCCGGACGGCCGTGTCGGAGGAAGGGAAACCATTGGCGTCCAATGCCACCCAGCACGGCAGTTCCGACGAGATACCAGTGTGGCCGTTCTTCGTCCTTGCAGTAGCCGTGGTGATCGCCGCCGCCTGGCGGAATCTTCTGCGTCTTCGAGCAAGAACGGATCCATCCGGATCCCCCCAGATCCCTGACTGACACCGCGAACGTGCTCTCGCGCTTGCGCCTGCTCAACGACCGCACTGGCAAGACAATTGACAGCAATCTGCCAGCCCAGTCGGGACAAGCGGACACAAACGCCCGTTATGTTCATAGTGTTCTGTTGTGGTTGGTGCGGAAGCCGGTGTCATTCCGGCGCGGTCGCGCCACTGTGTCCGCCACTGCCAAAGTTCATGGCAGTCGGGAGCCAGACCCGCCCACCTACAACGCCGCAATTGGGGACGCGACATCCCCAGAGAGGTGTTTATATTCGTGTCCGAAGATGATTTGCCGAAATACGATCCTTCGGAGCCGGAGGATCTGCAAGCACTTGGCAACCGGACGGTCTTCGATACTCCCAATGAGCCGGCAGGCGGGCGTGGCGCCATAGGGCGCCTGATAGGCGCCTGGGATCGTAGGGATTGGTGGGAGTTCGCCGGCCTGGCCGGCGCCATTGCCGCACTACACCTCATCGGCTTCGGCGCCCTGCTCCTGCTCGTGGCACCACACCACTACCAGGTAGGCACGCAAGTGTTCGGGATCGGTCTTGGCGTCACAGCTTATACGTTCGGACTACGACACGCGTTCGATGCCGATCACATCGCCGCGATCGACAACACCACACGCAAGCTGGCGGCCGACGGGTCTCGGCCCAAATCAGTCGGATTCTGGTTCGCCATGGGCCATTCGACGATGGTGCTGTTCATGGCGCTACTGGTCGTGGTGGCGACCAAGGTCGCCAGCAACCTGAGCAGTGACGACTCTCCAGTCCGTCAATGGCTCGGCCTCGCCGGCACGCTGTCTTCGGGCCTGTTCCTCTGGCTCATCGGTATCATCAATGTTGTTGCCCTGGTGGGTATCTGGAGAGTCTTCGCGGCACTGCGCCGCGGCGAGTTCGAAGAGCAGGAACTCGAGCGACACCTCGACAATCGAGGTTTCCTGTCCCGCATCCTGCGGCCGATCATGAAACGCATCAAGCATCCCATTCAAATGTTCCCAGTCGGAGTACTTTTCGGTCTCGGCTTCGACACCGCTACCGAAGTCGCCCTGCTCGCGCTAGCCGGGACCGGTGCCGCAGCCGGCCTGCCGTGGTTCGCCGTGCTGACCCTGCCAGTCCTGTTCGCCGCCGGCATGAGCCTGATGGATACAGCCGATGGTCTGTTCATGACCGTCGCCTACGATTGGGCATTTGCCAATCCGGTGCGCAAGATCTACTACAACCTCACCATCACCGGGTTGTCGGTGGCAGTGGCGCTTCTGATCGGCACCATTGAACTCGTCGGAGTTCTCCATGACAACCTCGGCTGGGTCAACCCTGCCACCGACTGGGTGAGCGCCATCGATTTGAACAACTTCGGTTTCGTCATCGTCGGGTTGTTCGCGGTGACGTGGGCAGTGGCGATCGGTTACTGGCGGCTCAGTGGTGCCGAGCATCGCTGGCGGCTCGAAGCCGGGCAGTGATCCGGTGCGTGGAGACCTCATCATCACACATGGAACATCACCACACATGGAACGTTGTGGTGGTGGTAATGACCTCCGTGGCGGTGAACCCCACCGTGAGATTCAGCGTCCACGTCCCGGGGCGGGGCGCGACCGCGTAGCTGCTGCGCCATACCGACCCGATTGCAGGCGACCAGCGGACGGGAAGCGAGGCTATGCCTGCGTCGGTTGACGCGAGGGTGGCTGCCAGGTTCTGCACGCGCACCGCAGTACCACCCGCGTCCAGCACCGTGAGGTCGATGTCGATAGGACCGCGACGGGTGCTGGATACCTCGATGTGGACAGTCCTGCCTGCATCGAGTGGCGCGGTCAGGGCAACCGGCGGTCCGTACACGGTGCGCGCCGGCGGTTGTGCCACGAGCAAAGTGGTGACCACCAGGACCCCTATTCCGATCACAGCCTCGACAGGTACCGTGCGACGCAAGACCTTTCGCGATAGACGCCGTCTCCCCAGATAGGCCAGCACGACCATGGCCGTGACCCCGATGAGCTTGACCAGCAACGTGATTCCATACGAGGTCGACCACAAGGCCTCGACGGGAGCCACCTGACGCCACGCTTGGTACTCCCCTGTCAGGACCAGCACCACCAGGCACAGAAACGCCGTTACCGACCATCGATTCAACTGGTCAACTCGATCAGAGGGCAGGACGAACAGCGTCAGAACAACAAGACCGCCCATCCACACAGACATGGCCAGGATGTGTAGCGCAGCCGCCGGGGCCGCCAACCAAACGTCAGCACCCACACCGGAGTGTCCTTCGACGGCAACCGAACCGACCACGCCAAGTGCTGCCCCCACACCGACCAGCACAAGTCGGTAGGGCGGCGCTCCTGTGCCTGCGCTTTGCCACCAGCGCCACAGCGTCGCGGTCCATGCGGCGATGCCGATCAACCGCACCGACGCCACTGCGCCCGCCGCACCACGTAGCGTCTGTCTGAGCCCGGCAGCATCGAACACACCTGCCCAGTCCAAACCGAGTGCGCGAGGTCCGGCAAGCAACAGCTGAAGGACAGTCGCGCAACCCACCAGCACCAGCCCGAGCAAGACGAGTGCGCGCGCCGGTCGGCGCTCGAACACCCACGGCCACAGCAGCGCCACGCATACCCCGGTCCCGAAGCCGAACACCAAACCGAGGTAGATCAGGCCCCTGACCGCATCTGAAATCCATCCCAGCCGATCGTCGACCGATTGCGCCCCGCCGGCGGCCGATGGGTCTTGGCCGATACCGAAGCTGATCGACCCGGATACCTCGTGGGTGTCTGCGGAGATCACCCGCCACGTCGCCGTGTAGCTGCCACGCGGCAGGTTCGGAAGAAGGGGAAGGTCGATCGTGGCGCCGTCCGAACGCAGTGACGGGCCGGTGTCGACCCGAGTGCCGGTGTCGGAGATCACCAGCACCGCTTCCGGAATCAACCGAACCGGCTCATCGAACGTCAAGGTCACCGATGGCGGGCTCGATACCAGACGCGCACCGTCAATCGGAGTGCTGGTCACGAGCACCGCGTGGGCATGCGCCATTGGTGCAGTCAGCAGGGTGAGCGCCAGCATCACCAGCGCTGACCCCGCCAACCGCACCACCTGACTCAACTCTTGCGGCGCAGGAGTGCCAAATTGGCCAAGCCCAGCAACACCGCGATGACGGCGACGACCAACCCGGCGATGCCCGGCCAGGTCGGCGCGGCGGCCGGTGCGGCGGCTGGAGTGGTGCTGGACGCCGGTGGGGGCGGCGTGACTGCAGCTGGGCTGTCCGTATCGCCCCCAGCTGTCAGCTTGACGACCGGAGCGGGATGTTCCGGCTCGGGCTGCCCTTGCGCGGCTTTCTCATTCCAGTTGACGATCTTGCCGTCGCTGTAAGTCTGGACGGCCGGTATCGACAAGGACTCGGTCTTCGGCAGCGGTCCGGCCGAGATACTGAACGTGTCGAACTGGTTCGAAGGAATCGCAGCCTGGGGGTTATCGGCCTTCCATTCCACCGACGACACGTAATCGGTGACGTCGTTGCCGTCATCATCTTTCTGCGGAGTAGCTAGTTTCTTCTTGGTGATGTGCGCCGTCCACCCGGCTTTCGGCTGGGTGGAGACCGAGAGAATGGGATCGTCGTCAGGAAGGGTCACGAGCAGATCGGTCGTGGTGGCGGTGTCCGATTCCGTCGGGACCCGGAAGGTGAGCACGCCATAGCCGCCTTGACTGGCGTCGATACCGGACACCTCGACGTGTGCCCACGCGGGCACCGCCGAACTCACCGCTGCAGCCGCCATCACTGCGGCCGCCGTTGCTGCTTTCATACGTGTTCTCATCGAGTGTTCCCTTCGATTTCGATAATGATTGACCTCACGCACCCAGCGCGAAGCACGTTCCCATCCCCAGGGCCATCAGCGCGTCCGGCCACGGTCGCTCAGGTCCACGCACAGCGGCGTAGAACCACCAGAGCGCACCGGCGAACGAGGCCGAGGCGAGTACCACGGCCGACACCTCAAGCCACGTCGGAAGCTCCACACTCGCCATCGGCGCCGACGCCATCGCATGCCCGCTCATCGACGGCATCACCGGAGCGGGTGTCGGCGTTGTCATGATCACGGGCATGACAGCCATCGCGCTGAACATCGCCGCGTGAACCGGCCAGCTCGACACGGTGCGTTCGAAGAGTCCGACATATGCCAGCAACAGCGCCAACGCGGTGAAGAACAAGAGGTAGACCAGGGCGCAGACCGCCATGCCCACCGGCCATAACATCGCCGTCATGACGACGGCAGACAGACCATGAGCCAATCCCACGCAACGACGCCACCGGTCCACGCCGGCATGTAGCGGAACCAGGTAACCGGCGGCTGCTGCAACGAACACCGCGCTGAGCGCAAAGCACAACCACGCTGGCATAGTCATCAGTAGCGATGGTCGGTGTTTGCGCAGACGAAGTTCCCATGTCCAGCTTGATCGCAGGTGATACACAGGCAATGGCCAGGCGGGTGCAGGAACCCCGTGTTGAGGATGGCCGCAAGTGCATCTTCCGGCTCTCCAAGACATCCACGTCTATTCGCCCGGGGACAGGTAATTCCAGACCGCGTAAAGTACTCCCCGCAGCTGGTTTGTCCGCGATACGGAGACGTCTCATGGACATCGAGCGGCATCGCCGGTGACGGTGGTGCTGCGAGAGGGAACCCGGTGGGAATCCGGGACTGTCCCGCAGCGGTGAGCAGGAACGAACGCCGTCATGAGCACTGGTGTGCAGCACAACGAGCACTGGGAAGCGACGGCCGGTAGGAATACCCGTCTACGGGTGTGCGCCTGTGAGTCCGAAGACCTGCCAGCTGTGCCGGGCGCGCCGCGTCCGGCGGCGCATCGCCTCGTGGACTGGGCGTATGGCCGGCATGGCCGCCGTATCCGTGATGCGGTGGTTCTTTCGGCTGCACGTTCTAGGGCGGTGGGCTTCCCCTCTGTTCGAAGGACAACACTGCCGTGACTGAACCCTCTTCATCGCCGACACCCTCTGCATCCCCGACCTTCCGCGCCACCGTGCTCGGCTCGCCGCGCATCGGCGCCCATCGCGAACTCAAACGGGCCACCGAGAGCTACTGGGCGGGACGGATCGACCGTGCCCAGCTCGAATCCGTGGCGGCCGGCCTGCGCTCGGCCACCTGCGCGGCGCTCGCCGGTGCCGGCCTGGACTCGGTCCCGGTCAACACGTTCTCGTACTACGACCAGATGCTCGACACCGCTGTCTTGCTGGGTGCCCTGCCACCACGGGTCGGCGCCGTGCCGGACGATCTGGATCGCTATTTCGCCGCGGCCCGTGGCACCGCGGACATCCTGCCGCTGGAGATGACGAAGTGGTTCGATACGAACTACCACTACCTCGTGCCCGAGATCGGCCCCGGGACGACATTTCACCTCAATCCGGACAAGGTCCTCAGTGAACTGGCCGAGGCGCAGGCACAGGGCATCCCTGCCCGTCCGGTGGTCATCGGGCCCCTGACATTCCTGGCCCTGTCCAAAGCCGTCGACGGGGGCCCGATACCCATCGAGCGCCTCGACGAACTGCTGCCGCTCTACCGCGACCTGCTCGAACAGCTGGCCGGCGCAGGTGCCCGGTGGGTTCAGCTCGATGAGCCGGTGCTGGTCACCGACACCCTCGACGATCCCGCCGCTCTGACTGAACGCGTCTACCAGTACCTCGGCGAAACCAGCAGCCGTCCAGCACTTTTCGTCGCCACCTACTTCGGCGCGCTCGACGGTGCGCTGCCGGCGCTGGCGAGGACCCCGGTCGAGGCGATCGGGGTCGACCTGGTCGCCGGCGGCGACCGGGCGCCGGCAGCCATCCCCGAGCTCGCCGACAAGCTCTTGGTGGCCGGAGTCGTGGACGGCCGCAACATCTGGGCGACCGACCTGGAGTCGGCGCTGGGCACGCTGGCGAGATTGTCGGGATCGGCCGGGGCGGTGGCCGTTTCGACGTCATGCTCCACCTTGCACGTCCCGTACTCCCTGGATCAGGAGACGGAACTCGATGCGGCGCTGCGCAGTTGGCTCGCCTTCGGCGCCGAGAAAGTCGCCGAGGTGGCGACGCTGGCCACGGCGCTGCGTGACGGACGAGAGTCGGTGGCCGACACGATCACCGCTTCTGCGGCAGCTGTGGCATCCCGTAAGTCCGACCCGCGTCTGCACAACAGTGCGGTCCGGGCTCGACTGCAGACCGTGCTGGCTTCAGGAATCGGCCGCGGGCCCGCGGACCGGCGGCGGGCTAGCCAAGATGCCCACTTGCACCTTCCGGCACTGGCCACCACCACCATCGGCTCGTACCCACAGACCGTCGAGATCCGAAAGGCGCGCGCCGCCCTGAAATCCGGCGAGATCACCTCGGCCGAGTACGAGCGGCGGATGAAGGCCGAGATCGCGGAGGTGATCCGACTGCAGGAAGCGATCAGGCTGGATGTGCTGGTGCACGGCGAACCCGAGCGCAACGATATGGTGCAGTACTTCGCCGAACAGCTGGACGGCTTCTTCGCCACTCAGAACGGTTGGGTGCAGTCCTACGGCACCCGATGCGTCCGTCCGCCGATCCTGTACGGCGACGTGGTCCGACCGAAACCGATGACCGTCGACTGGGCCACCTACGCTCAATCGCTCACCACCAGGCCGGTCAAGGGCATGCTGACCGGTCCGGTCACGATCCTGGCGTGGTCGTTCGTGCGTGATGATCAACCGTTGGCGGACACCGCGAACCAGATCGCGCTGGCGATCCGTGACGAGACCGTCGACCTGGAGTCGGCCGGCATCGCGATCATCCAGGTCGACGAGCCCGCCCTGCGCGAGTTGCTGCCATTGCGGTCCGAGCAGAAAGAGTCCTACCTCCGGTGGGCAGTCGGGGCCTTCCGGCTCTCGACCTCTGGAGTCGGCGACAGCACCCAGATCCACACGCACCTGTGCTATTCGGAGTTCGGTGAGATCATCGGCGCGATCGCGGATCTGGACGCCGATGTGACCTCGATCGAGGCGGCGCGTTCACATATGGAGGTACTGGACGACCTCAATGCGATCGGGTTCTCCACCAGCGTGGGCCCGGGTGTCTATGACATCCACTCCCCGCGGGTGCCCGACACCGAGGAGATCGCCGAATCTCTGCGTGCCGCGGTGCGGGCCATCCCCGCCGGCCGGCTCTGGGTGAACCCCGACTGCGGCCTGAAGACGCGCAGCACCGACGAAGTGATCGCGGCCCTGCAGAATCTGGTGCAGGCCGCCGAGCTGGTACGCGCCGAGCAGTGAACAACATCGTGCCCCGGAATCCGACGCGGATTCCGGGGCACGATCTCGGTAGGCGACGAGTTCCGTTCAGGTGGTCCGACGTTCGTCTTGGATCAGGAACAGCATGGCGCGATCGGTCTCTGACATACCACCCCAGATTCCGAAATCCTCACCGTTGTCGAGCGCGAATCCCGCGCATTCCCACTTCACCGGACACGTCGCGCAAATGTCCCGAGCCAGTGCCAGTCGTCGGCGCCTGGACTGCGGACGTTCGCCGTCGGGGTGAAAGAACAGGTCGGGGTCGCTGTCCCGACACCGAGCCCGGTTCCGCCAATCGCCGGTTCCCGACGGATCACACCCATCGGCCAACTGAGACTTCGACATCCGCCTTCGTGGCGCCGGGTTCGCGACCAGAACTCCGGTGATCACGTGAGTGCGCGCTGCGGATGTCCGCTGTACTCACTGAGCGGGCGGATGAGGGCGTTGGACGCGGCCTGCTCCATGATGTGCGCGGTCCACCCGGTGATCCGGCTCATCACGAAGATCGGGGTGAAGCTGGCGATGTCGAAACCCATCAGGTAGTACGCCGGGCCGGTAGGGAAGTCCAGATTCGGTTTGATCGCGGTGGCCGCAAACATGTCCTGCTCCAGCCGGTGGTAGATATCCAGCCAGCGACGCCCGTCTCGCGCCGTCGCGACGCGTTCGAACGCGGCCTTCATGGTCGGCACCCGCGAGTCACCGTTGCGGTAGACCCGGTGCCCGAACCCCATCACCTTCTCCCTGCGGGACAGTTTGCCGTGCAGCCATTCCGACGCTTTGTCCGCGGAGCCGATCTCCAGCATGTCGTGCATGACAGCCTCATTCGCGCCGCCGTGCAAGGAGCCCTTGAGAGCACCGATGGCCGCGGTCACCGAGCTGTAGATATCGGACTGCGTCGAGGTGACGACGCGGGCAGCGAACGTCGACGCGTTGAAGCTGTGCTCGGCGTAGAGCACCATGGACTGCTCGAAAGCCTCCACGATCGCCTTGTCGGGCACTTCCCCCAGCGCCATCCGCAGAAAGTTCTCCGAGTAGCTCAGGTGGCTGTGCGGTGCGATCGGATCCAGGCCGCGCCGGCGACGCATATCTGCGGCGACGATCGTGGGCAGCGCCGCGAACATCCGAAGGGATTTCTCGTGATTCGCCGATTCGGAGGCATCGTCTTCCTCGGGATCCTCGGCCCCCAGGTAGCTGATCGCCGTGCGCACCACATCCATCGGGTGGCAGGTATCGGGCAGCTTGGCCAGCAGCGACTGCAGGGAGCGGTCGATGCGCCGCGAGGCCCGTTCCCGCTGCGTGAACTGGGCCAGTTCCGCGTCGTTGGGCAGCTCCCCGTGCCACAGCAGGTAGGCGACCTGCTCGAAGCTGCAGTGGGTGGCCAGATCTTGGACCGGATATCCACGGTAGGTCAACGAGTTCGTCTCCGGGACCACCTTGGAGATGGCCGTGGTGTCGACCACGACTCCGGCCAGTCCCTTGTAGATCTGCGGCTTGTCCTCGACAACACTCATCGCTGCGCCCCCTGAAGGCTGAAGTTGAAGATGTCGGAATCGAATTGGTCGTAGTCGGCGTACCGCAGCAGTTCGTAGAGCCGGCCGCGGTGTTGCATGCGATCGACCAGCCCGGATTGTGTTCCGGTGCTCTCGATTTCACGGAGTCCGGTCTCGACCGCGTGCATGGCCAGCCGCAGCGTGGTGACGGGGTAGATGACGGCGTTGTAGCCGATCTCGGACAGCTGACTCGCCGTGAGCAGCGGCGACTTCCCGAACTCGGTCATATTGGCCAGCAGTGGGGTTGTCACGGCCGCGCGAAACTGCTCGAAGTCGGCCGGCGTGTGCAGCGCCTCGGTGAAGATCAGGTCGGCACCGGCATCGGCATAGGCCTTGGCGCGGTCGATCGCCGCGGGGATCCCCTCGATACCCGCGGCGTCGGTGCGGGCGCAGATGACGAAGTGGGGATCGCGGCGGGCGGCCACCGCTGCTCGCAGCCGTTTCACCATCGTCGAGATGTCGACCACGGCCTTGCCGTCGAGATGCCCGCAGCGTTTCGGGTTGACCTGATCTTCCAGGTGCAACCCGGCCAGGCCCGCCTCTTCGAGCAGCGTGACGGTGCGCGCCGCATTCATCGGCTCGCCGAAGCCGGTGTCGGCATCGATGAGGGTCGGCAGGTCGGTCGCGGAGGCGATCTGCGCGCCCCGGCCGGTCACCTCGGTCAGCGTGGTCAGCCCGATATCGGGCAGACCGAGGTCGGCGGAGAGCACCGCGCCGGACACATACACGCCATCGAAGCCGATATCCGCGACCAGTTTGGCGACCAGTGGCGAGAAGGCACCCGGGAAGCGTTGCAGACGACCGGAGTTCAATGCGTCGCGAAACCTCGTGCGTTTGTCGGCGGCCGAGGTGGCCGCGCCCAGAAGCCCGGTCATCGGAAGATCCCTGACGGGATCGTCGGCGCCTTGTCCAGCACCCGCGGGTCGACCCGCACGTTCAGCGCATCCAGCCCGCCGGGTTTGATCGCGGCGACACCGTCGATGAGATCCAGGAAGCGTTGCTGCTCTGCCGATTCCACCACGCCGGCGGCGAGTTCGGTGAATTTGGCGACGTACTGCGCGCGTGCGAACGGGCGGGCGCCCAGCGGATGCGCGTCGGCGACGGCGAGTTCGTCGACGATCGTCTCGCCACTCTTCAAGGTCACCACCGCCCTGGCGCCGAACGCCTTCTCGGCGGGGTCATTCGAGTGGTAGCGCCGGGTCCATGCGGGATCCTCGACGGTGGAGATCTTGCTCCACAGCTCGATGGTGTCGGCGCGATGGGCGCGCTCCGGCGTGTAGGACCGCTCGTGATGCCAGGTGCCGTCCTGCAGAGCGACCGCGAAGATGTAGGGCACCGAGTGGTCCAGCGTCTCGCGGGTGGCGCCCGGGTCGAACTTCTGGGGATCACCGGAGCCGGTGCCGATCACCACATGGGTGTGATGGCTGGTGTGCAGGACGATCGAGGCGATCTGGTCCAGGTCGCCCCCCGAACCGGTCAAGCGCTCGCGCAGGCGCCGCGCCAGGTCGATCGGCGCCTGGCTCTGGTATTCGGCGGAGTGTTCCTTGGTGTAGGTGTCCAGGATCGCGCGCTTGGGCTCGCCCGGTTCCGGGAGCGGCACGTGGTAGGTGCGCTCGGGTCCGCCCAGCAGCCAGGCGATCACGCCGTCCTCACCCTCCCAGATCGGCGCCGGCGCCCCCTCGCCGCGCATCGCCCGGTCGACCGCTTCGATGGCCACCTTGCCGGCCCATGCCGGTGCGAAGGCCTTCCAGCTGGAGATCGAGCCCTTGCGAGACTGCCGGGTCGCGGTCGTCAGGTGCAGCGCCTGCCCGACGGCCGCATAGATGGTCTCCGGATCGAGACGCAGCATGGTGCCCAGGCCCGCCGCAACCGACGGGCCGAGATGGGCGACATGGTCGATCTTGTGCTCGTGCAGGCAGATTCCCTTGACCAGATCGACCTGAATCTCGTAAGCGGTGGCGATGCCACGGATCAGGTCGGACCCGCGGATGCCGAGTTGCTGCGCGACAGCGACCAGGGCCGGGATGTTGTCCCCCGGGTGCGAGTACTCGGCGGCCAGGAAGGTGTCATGGAAGTCGAGCTCGCGCACCGCCACGCCGTTGGCCCACGCCGCCCACTCGGCCGACACCCTGCCCTCGACGCCGAACACGGCCGCGCCCTTGCGGCACGGGTGGGCCAGGGCCTGGGTCCGGGCCACGGTGACGGGGCGGCGAATCACCGATGCCGCCGAGACCGCCGCGTTGTCGATGAGCCGGTTGATCACCATCTCCTCGGTCTCCGGCAGGACCTCGACGGGGTCCGCCGCCACCTCGGCGATCTTCCAGGCGAGGTGCTCGGTGCGGGGGAATTCGTCGGCGCTGCGCCGGGTCTTGACGTCGTGTTCACGCATGTTTCGCACGCTACGCAGGCCGCTGAATCACGGAAAGTACCTGTAAATGCGTAATTTTGTGTCCTTTCCTCACCCGTTTTGCGAATGTTGCGAACTCCTCGGGCGGTAGCCTTGACCGGGTGGCGAAGACGTTCGCGGGCGCCCGGCTGAGACGGCTGCGCGAGGAGAGGGGCCTGACCCAGGTCGCACTGGCGCGCGCCCTCGGTTTGTCCACCAGTTACGTCAATCAGCTGGAGAACGACCAGCGGCCGATCACCGTGTCCGTACTGCTCGCCCTGGCCGACCGCTTCGATCTCCCCACCCACTACTTCGCCGCCGATGCCGATGCCCGGCTGGTGACCGACCTGCGCGAGATCCTCTCCGACGGACCCGCCACGACGGCGCAGATCGAGGAACTGGTGGCGCGCATGCCCGAGGTCGGGCAGACCATGGTGAATCTGCATCGGCGCCTGCACGACGCCACCGCCGAGCTCGAATCGGTGCACGGACGCGCCAATCTGGACAGTCAGTCCGGGGCCCAGCAGCCGATGCCGTTCGAGGAGGTCCGGGACTTCTTCTACGACCGGCGCAACTACATCGACGCACTCGATCGCGCGGCCGAAGAGCTTCGGAGCACCCACCGGCTGCGGGTCGGCGGGCTGGACGGCCAGCTGGCCACCCTGCTGGCCGACACGTTCGGGATCACCGTGCTGATAGAAGACGGAGATGCGTTGGGCGCCAACGTCAAGCGGCGCTACCAGCCCGATGCCAAAGTGCTCCACCTGGCGCGCTGGCTGCTGCCCGGCCAGCGGGCCTTCCAGCTGGCCACCCAACTCGCCCTGCTGCTGCATTCCGAGCTCATCACCGCGATCGTGGCGACCGACAGCCAGCTCAGCGCCGAGGCCCGGGATGTGGCCCATATCGGGCTGGCCAATTACTTCGCCGGTGCCCTCCTGCTGCCGTACCGGGAATTCCTCGGTGCCGCTGAGCAATTACGCTATGACATCGACCAGTTGGCCCGCCGGTTCGAGGTCAGTTTCGAGACCATCTGCCACCGGTTGTCCACCCTTCAGCGACCGGATGCGCGTGGCGTGCCGTTCATCTTCGTCCGTACCGACAGCGCCGGGAACATCTCGAAGCGCCAGTCTGCCACGGCATTCCACTTCTCTCGGGTGGGTGGCAACTGTCCGCTGTGGGTGGTGCACCATGCGTTCTCACGACCCGGAGAGTTCCTCACCCAGGTGGCACAGATGCCCGACGGGCGCACTTACTTCTGGCTCGCCAAGACATCGGCGTCGACCCCGAGCAGGTATCTCGGTACACCCAAACGCTTCGCCATCGGCCTGGGCTGCGATCTGGCACATGCCGACAAACTCGTCTACTCGGTGGGTATCGACCTCGCCGACCCGAACGCCACCGTGCCGATCGGCGCGGGCTGCCGGATCTGCGACCGGTCGGCGTGCCCGCAGCGGGCCTTCCCGTACGTGGGCCGGCCCGTCCAGGTCGATCCGCAGACCAGCAGCAATCTTCCGTATCCGCCGGCCGGCTGATCGGCGACGCTCACGCCAGCATCTGCAGATAGCCGGCAATCCCCCGCGTTACGGCGTCCGCAAGACGCGCGCGTGTGCCCGCGTCCGTCAGCGCCGCCGCGTCGTCGGGATTCCTCATGTTGCCCATCTCGATCAGGATCGCCGGATACTGAGCCAGATTGAGGCCGGCGAGATCGGCTCGCCCGTAGAGCCCGTCCGTGCCACGGTAGGTCGACGGCTGCATACCGCACGCGACCAACTCGTCGCGCATCGCCTGGGCCAGCCGCCGAGCCGGACCGGCCTGCGCGGCGTTCAGCGGCGGATCCGAATAGTTCACATGGAACCCGCGGCCCTGCCGGGGTCCGCCGTCGGCGTGGATACTGACGATCGCGTCGGGACGAACCGAATTCGCCATGGCCGCACGCTGATCGACACACGGGCCCAGCGCATCGTCATTGGTCCGCGACAGTGCCGTCCGCACGCCCAGTTGGCTCAGCCCCGCCCGGATCCGCAAGACGGTGTCCCAGTTGAAGGTGTGTTCCGGATAACCTGCGTCGGTGGTGGTGCCGGTCGTCTGGCACTCCTTGGTCGCGCCGCGTCCGTCCGTCACCTGCCGGACGATCGAGGAGTCGTTGGCACCGTTGTGCCCGGGATCGAGAAACACGATCCGGCCTGCCACGTTCGAGGCGGCATGAGCCACAGGCATTTCGGAGAGCACAACCGACGCGGTGCCCAGGACGACCGGGGCGGCCACTGCGTAGCGCAGCAGCTCACGACGGGTGGACAACCGGGGTGTCGAAGAGGAGCCGCAGCACACCTTTTCACCGTAGAAGCCGTACCACCGGATCAGAATGGATCACAGCACCTCGGCAGGGAATCGATGCGTTCGGGTGACCTGCCGCCCGGCTGACTACCTACTGACCACCCGAGGCTGGGGACGCCTGCGCGGACGCCTTGGCCGCCGCCGATTCTTCGGCGGCCTTGGCGGCCCGGCCTTCCGGGCTGCCCATCGAGTAGCCCGCCGACTTGTTGGACGCCGCGCCGGAATCGCAGTTCAATGAGACGACCATCTCCTTGGTGGCCGACCCGGAGCTGTTCTCCGGCGCCGCTACCGTCCGCGGTACCGCGTTGACGACGACACAATCGTCGCGGCCCTGCTCGTCGCCGAAGGTGGTACCCACGATCACCGTGTAACCGGCGCCGCTGAGCGTCGACGACGCGTCACTGTACTTCTGGCCGGTCACGTCGGTACCCGATGCGGCGGCACTTCCGGTGCTGATCGCCGCCACAAAACCCGCGGTGACCGCCGCAAGTCCGACCCCGAGGGCGAGCCGTTTCATCAGTGTCCCGCTTTCACTGCGGGTACCGCCATCGTGGTGGCCTCGACATTCGACGGCGCCTCCCACGTGGCCGTCGCGCCCATGTCGGCGGCCTTCACGACCGGCGATGAGTAGGTCGTGTTGGCGGGTGCATCGCCCGAGCCCGCCAACATGCTGGCCGAGCCCCCACCGTCGTGCGTGGCGCTGAGCGCCCCGAGCGTGATCATCGCGCCGGCCCCGATCACGCCGAGAACCGCGCGCCGCGAATGCCATGACGTTTGAGTGTTCATGCCCCTGATCGTGCTGCCAGGAACCGCAAGCTGGCTGAACCCGACCTGTGATGTTGCTGGCGCAATGGTTACTGACCGGTTACCGCAAGCCGGGCACTTACGGGTAGGTCGGCTGGTTCGGATACTGCGGTGCGTAGGGGTAGGTGGTCTGGGTGGTCGCACCCCGGTTGGGCACCTGGATCGGGATCGGTACCGGCAGGAACGGCACCTTGATGTAGCTGGTGGTCATCGCCGGCGTCGTGGTCGTGGTGGTCGTCTCGGTGGTGGTCGTGGTCGGTTCGGTGGTGGTGGTCGGCGGTGTGGTCGTCGTGGTCGGCGGTGTGGTCGTGGTGGTCGTGCTGTGCGTGGTGTACGTCTTGGTCACCGTGACGGTCTGCTCCGGCACCGGGGTCTGGGTCTGCGGTGGTGGGGGCGGCGCCGGTGGCTCCGTGGTCACGGTGAGGACGGGTGGCGGGGCCTCGGTGGCCGACGGCGCCACCGCAGCGGGCGGCGTTGCGCTCGGCGGCGGGGTGATCGCCCGGGTTGCCGGCGCGGGCGTCGGCGTAGGAGTGGACGTGCCCGAGTTACCGGTCAGCGCGATCGCCACCCCTCCGAGGGCGACCAGGGTCAGTACGCCCGCACCGGCGAACACCAGGATCGGCAGTCGCTGCCAGGCCCGCGGCGCATCGTCGTACGTGCCGGGAACATGCTGTGCCACAGCCCGTGTGGTGGTGTCGATCGTGTACGGGTTCTCCGTGCCATACGGGTTTGCGCCGGCATACGGAATCTCCCCGCCGGCGTACGGGACCGGTTCACCGGTGGCGTCATCGTCCTGCGACCAGGCCAGCGCACCGACCGCACCCGCGCTTGCGGGCCCGAGCTCGGTCGGGATGTCCTGGGCGGCTGGGGCAAGCCCCGTCGGCGCGTCGGGCGCCGCCGGCGCCAGCCCGGTGGGTGCGTCCGCGGAGATCGGTGCCATTCCCGTGCGCAGATCGGATTCGGCCCCGTAGGCGGCGAAAAGCGCGGCGCCGACGGCGGCGTCGAGCGCCGGCTGCGCCGTGGTCACCACCGGGATCCTGGTGTGTTCCGAAAGCAGTTGGGTGATCAGCGGAATGCTCGCGCCACCGCCGACAGTCGCCACCGCGGACAGGTCGGAAAAAGTGATCCTGTTGCGCTGCAACAGATTATCCAGGCTCGCCAGCACCTCGGCGAACGGCTCGGCAAGCAGCTCCTCCAGTTCGGCACGGGTGAGCCGGACCACCGACCGCTCACCCGGCAGCGCCACGGGCACCTCGGTGGCGGTGACCGACGACAGTCTTTCCTTGGCGTGGCGGCATTCCTCGCGCAGCTGCCCGAGCAGTCCGACCGCGGCGGTGGCGGCGGGATCGGCGCCACCGACCGCGGCCAGCACCTTCGTCAGCACCGCCTGGTCGATCAGATCACCGGAGAACTCGGTCACCCGCAGCGTCTCGTCCAACGGCTCGAACGCGGCTCCGGCGTCGACGAGCGTGATACTGGTGCCGCCGCCCCCGAAATCGAGTAACACCACCGGGCCGCCGCCCTGCAGGCCCGGGTTGGTGCGCAACGATGTCAGCGCGGCCACCGCGTCGGACACCAGCCTGGGCGGGGTGCCGCTCGGCGCGAGCACCGGGTTGGTGCGGACGACCGCGCGCAACGTCCGCACCGTCGCCGCGGTCCAGTGCGCGGGAAAGGCGATGGCCGTCTGGGGCGCCGGGTCCGCACCGGCGGCACCGAGCATGGCTTCCAGCGCCTCGACCAGTAGGTCGTCGGCGGCGTAAGACGATCCGTCGGATGCCACCAGCGGTACCGGGTCGCCCACCCGCTCGACGAACCCGGTGAGTACCAGGCCCTCTTCTGTGGACACGCCGATAGCCGGCGTGCCGTGCGTGGGCAGGGTCAGCACAGCGCGTCGGGTCACAGACTGGCCGCCGACACTCGTCGCGACCAGGTTGGTCGTCCCGATCGACAACCCCAAGGGGTCGGTCATATTGAGCACACCTTAGCCGCCCCACCACCACCCCGACGAACGGACACACCGCGCCGATTCGAACTATGTTCCGGCACTGAACTTTTGGATCAGTTGTGAACCAGCTTTGCCCACTTCCCCGGGGCAGTGGGCAGCGGGGGAAGTTTGCGCAATTCGGCCGGCCCGGGCCGGCACCGAATCGGACACCAGGCGCGCACACGGATATTTGACGACGGTGTCGACGAACTTCGTGGCCCGGACCGGCATCCGACGGACCACGGGTGTGCTGCAATGTCGGGTATGGGTGACACCTTGGGTGAATTCGAAGCGATCAAACAGGTCAAATACCGGTACCTGCGAGCACTGGACACCAAGCACTGGGAGGACTTCGCCGATACCCTCGCCGAGGACGTCAAGGGCGACTACGGGCCCTCCCTGGGCAACGAACTGCACTTCACCGACCGCGATGCGCTGGTGAACTTCATGCGCACGTCGCTGGGACCGGAGATCATCACCGAGCACCGGGTGGACCACCCCGAGATCACCCTCGACGGACCCGACGAAGCCTCGGCGACCTGGTATCTGCAGGACCGCGTCATCGCTCCCGACTTCAACTTCATGCTCATCGGTGCGGCGTTCTACCACGACCGATACCGCCGCACACCGGACGGCTGGAAGATCAGCGCGACATCCTATGACCGCACCTACGACGCCACGATGTCGCTGGAGGGCCTGAAGTTCTCCCTGAAACCCGGTCGTGCACTGAATATCTGACGGGATAACTGACGGGTTCGCGCGTACTTATTTCGCGCTTGGCTATTTTGCGACGGCGATCAAGGCGCCCGGCTGCAGCCACCGCATGATCTTCACCAGGGTGGCGTCGTCGATCGCGACGCAACCCGCCGTCGCACCCCCGTCGGTGGTGTGCAGGAAGAACGCCCCACCGTTACCGGGCACCCTGGCCTTGTTCACGCCCATCACCACGGCGTGGGCGTACTGCGGAATCTTGAGGTTCTCGGTACCGCTGCTCGGGTCGGTGTCGAACGGACACTGCGCCTTCTTACACACCTGCATGGTGTTGTAGGTCGGGCTCTTCATATCGCCGTCCCACCAGTGATCCGAACCGACCTGGACGTACTGCAGCCCACCGCCCGGGTTGGGCTGCGTGCCGAAGGCGAAGTCGAGGGTGAATATGCCCATCGGCGTTTTCATTTCGCCGTCGTGGGTCTGCGGTGCCATTCCGTTGGCCCCGATATGCGCCGGGATTCCCACGCCGATCGGCTCCCAGCCCGCCGTCGTGCGCTGCCAGACATCCATTTTCGCCGACGAACCGCCCACCCCGACAACCGAGATGACCTGGGTCGCGGCGCCGACGGAATCGGCGAACCACGGAGTGTCCACCGCGCGGGCCACCGGCGGCACCGACCCCGCACCGCACAGGAGCATCGCCGCACACAGCATCAGCAGTCGGCGCATCCGTCCATCGTCTGCAGCCGGCACCGCGCGGGTCAAGTCAAGGTTTGGACACGGGCTGCGGTTGGCCAGGGAGCGCGCTGCGTAGGTTGGAAAGATGATCGGACGGCGGGCTCGCGGACTCCAGCAGATCGGCCAGGGTTTGGGCACCCTGGACCGCGAGATCTTCGAGGCGGTCGCCGAATCCCCCAGCCCGCTGCTGGACTCCGTCATGCCCAGGCTGACCTCTGCGGCCGACCATTCCAAACTCTGGATCGGCATCGGCGCCGCGCTGACCGCGGTCGGTACCCCCTCGATGCGGCGCGGGGCCACCCGCGGCCTGATGACACTGGCCGTGACCAGTCTGGTCACCAATCAGGGCGCCAAACGGTTGTGGAAGCGACCGCGACCGGATCGCACGCCGGTCCCGCTGATCCGCCGGTCCCTGCGCATCCCGACATCGAACTCGCTGCCGTCGGGACATTCGGCCAGCGCGGCTGCGTTCGCCGTGGGTGTCGGCCTGGAAAGCCCCCCGCTGGGTTTCGGGCTGGCCCTGCTCGCCGGGCTCGTCGGGTTGTCCCGGGTGGCGACCGGCGCGCACTACCCCGGTGACGTCTTCGCCGGATTCGGTATCGGCGCGGCCGTGGCGGTACTCGGTGCCCGTATCGTCCCGCCGATCGTCGAGGTCTCGCCGACGGCGTCGGAACTGCTGCGCCTGGATACCCCGCCGCGCCCCGCCGGCGAAGGCGTCGTGCTGGTCATCAACCCGGCCTCGGGCAGCGGCACCGGCGCCCGGGTCGTCGACGAGGTGAAGGCGCAGCTGCCCCGGGCCGAGATCGTCGAGGTCGGCGAAGGTGACGACATCGCCGACGCGCTCCGGGCGGCCGCCGCCCGGGCCGAGGTGCTGGCCGTCGGCGGTGGTGACGGCACCGTGTCGTGCGCGGCCGGCATCGCCGTCGACGCCGGGTTACCGCTCGCCGTGTTCCCGGGCGGGACCTTCAACCATTTCGCCAAGGACATCGGCTGTGACACCGTGGCCGCGACGGTGTCGGCGATCCGCAACGGGCACGCGGCGCACGTGGACGTCATTCGCTTCAATGAGGCCGATACCGTGATCAACACCGCCAGCATCGGCGCCTACCCGGCGTTCGTGCGGGTCCGGGAGAAGCTCGAACACCGGATCGGCAAGCCGCTGGCCGGCGCGTACGCGTTGTGGCGGACGCTGCGCAGCGATCAGGCCGTGCGCATCGCGTTCGACAACACGACCCTGCAGACCTCGTTGTTCTTCCTCGGCAATTCGGTGTACGCACCGTCGGGTTTCGCCCCGTCCCGGCGCAGCCGGATGGACGACGGCCTGATCGATATCCGCATCCTGGAGACCGGACGCCGGTTCGCTCGGGTGCGGGTCCTGACCTCCCTCATGCTGGGACGTCTGGTGCGCAGCCCGCTGTACCACGAGCTGCGGGTGCCCGAGTTCAGTTTTGTGGCGGTCGACGGACCGACACCGGTGGCTCATGACGGAGAGGTGGAGAACTCCTGCGAGGAGGCCACGTTCAAGGTGCGCTACCGAGCGCTGCCGGTGTTTCGGCCCCTGGGTCGACAGGCCTGGTGACGGTCCTTCGTCTCAGCACGGGCAGACACCCGAGCACCCACAGATAGCCCAGCGCCCAGCCGGCCAGCACATCGGAGGGGTTGTGCACGTTGAGCACCACCCGCCCCACTCCGATCCCGATGACGATCACCGCGCCCGCGACGAGCACCGGCATCCGCCGGCGGTGCCCCAACAGCTCCCAGGCCACCACCGTCAGAGCCAGCACGGCGGCCATATCCCCGAGCGCATGCCCGGATGGGAAGGACCAGGACGCCTCATAGGCAAGATCGAAGGACGGGCGGGGCCGGCGCACCGCATTCTTCAGCACGGTGACCAGCAGACCGGATAACTCCACCGACAGTGTCAGGAAGAGCGCCACCCGAAACCGGCGCCGAAGTAGGGCTACGACGATGCAGATTCCGCCCACAACCCGCAACACTCCGGGATGGAACACGTCGCAGAAAATCGTCCAACCCCGCACCCAGCCCCGGTGGTCCAGACCGTAACGGTGCAGCGGATCCAGGATCGCCGCGTCCATAGTTGCCAGCCACTCGGCATGAGTCAGCACCGCCACGAGAACAACGATGAACACGACGGCACTCACGGCCGCCAGCACCGCCGCCCACCTCGTCATGCGTGTCACCAAATCAGTCCTACCACCCACAGCTGGACGCAGTCTGAGGGCAACGCCACGGTGATACGGGCGAAACATAGCCCCCATAAGTTTGCTGACCATGACACAAGAGCTCACGGACGAGCCGGCCGGCACTTCCGTCGACCCCGACGACCGGCTCACCGCCACCAAGGAAACCCTCGAGGACTACACGCTGCGCTTCGCCCCGCGCAGCTATCGGAAGTGGTCCACCCGGGTGGTCGGCATCTCGGCACTCGGCGGTATCGCCTATCTGGCCGACTTCGCCATCGGCGCCAATATCGGCATCTCCTACGGCACCACGAACGCACTGTGGGGCATCTTCATCTTCGCCGTCGTGGTGATGCTGACCGGATTCCCGGTGGCCTACTACTCGGCGCGCTACAACATCGACCTCGACCTGGTCACCCGCGGCAGCGGCTTCGGTTACTACGGGTCGGTCGTCACCAATGTCATCTTCGCGACGTTCACCTTCATCTTCTTCGCCCTCGAGGGCTCGATCATGGCCCAGGGCCTCAAACTCGGGTTGGGCATCCCCCTGTGGCTGGGCTACGCGGCCTCCACGCTCATCATCTTCCCGCTGGTCATCTACGGCATGAAAGTGCTGTCCACACTGCAGGTGTGGACCACCCCGTTGTGGTTGATCCTGATGGTGGCGCCGTTCGGCTACCTGGTGATCAGCCACCCGGAATCGGTCGGCCAGTTCTTCGCCTACCAGGGTGAGAACGGGGTCAAGGGCTTCGATATCGGCTCCACGCTGCTGGCCGCGGGCGTGTGCCTGTCACTCATCGCGCAGATCGCCGAGCAGAACGACTACCTGCGGTTCATGCCGCCCAAGACCCCGGAGAACAAGCGCAGCTGGTGGACGTGGATGTTCCTGGCCGGCCCCGGCTGGGTGATCTTCGGCGCCATCAAGCAGATCGTCGGTTTGTTCCTGGCCGTCTACCTGATCGCCAACGTTGCCGGCAGCGCCGGTATCGCCAACCAGCCGGTGCATCAGTTCCTGGAGATCTACCAGAACTTCCTGCCCGGTTGGCTGGCCATGACCCTGGCCGTCGTGCTCGTGGTCATCAGCCAGATCAAGATCAACGTGACCAACGCCTACTCCGGCTCGTTGGCCTGGACCAATTCGTTCACCCGCGTCACCAAGACCTACCCGGGCCGGTTGGTGTTCCTCGGTGTCAACCTGCTGATCGCGCTGATCCTGATGGAAGCCAACATGTTCGACTTCCTCAACACGATCCTGGGCTTCTACGCCAACTGCGGTATGGCCTGGGTCGTGGTGGTGGCCAGTGACATCGTGTTCAACAAGTACCTGCTCAAGTTGTCACCGAAGGTGCCCGAGTTCCGGCGCGGCATGCTCTACGCGTTCAACCCGGTCGGTTTCGGCTCGATGCTGATCGCGGCGGGCCTGTCGGTCATCGCGTTCTTCGGCGGACTGGGTGAGGCCATCCGGCCCTACTCGCCGCTGGTGGCGATCGGCCTGGCCCTGGTACTCCCGCCCATCTTCGCCATCGCCACCAAGGGCAAGTACTACCTGCGCCGCACCAGCGACGAGATCGACCTGCCGATGTTCGACGAGCACGGCAACCCGGCCGACGATCACCTCAAATGCCATGTCTGCCATCATGATTACGAGCGGCCCGATATGCTCAAATCGGCGACCGGCAACGGCTTCATCTGCTCGCTGTGCCTGAGCACCGACAAGACCGGAGAGCACGTCCTACCCGCCCAGTAAACCGCGCGATTTGTGCACGTTTACCGGCGTTGAGCGCCGGTAAACGTGCACAAGTCGTCGTAGTGTGGCCTCATGGCCGTCGTTCTTCGAAAGCTGTTCGGCATCGGCAAGCTGCCCGACGATCTGCGCGCGGCGGTGACGGCCGAAGGGATCATCCATCTGGCCGAATACGTCGCGGTGACCCGGCACTTCTCGGGTAAGGTTCCGGGCCTTCGGTCCGCGGGCAGTGTCAGCAGCTACTCCGGATCGCTGGTGTTCACCTCGCAGCGCGTGCTGGCCACCTTGTCCTCGGTACCCAAGCTGGCCGGCCGGGTCATCGATCAACGCTGGGATGCACCACAATCCGGTGCGGTGACCGCCGACATCTCGGAGACCGGACTGCACATCAACGTCGACGTGGGCCAGGTCGATCCACACTGCAGCGGACACCTGTCGCTGCACTACAAGGACACGCTGTCGCAGGAGGTGCTGGACCAGTTGCCGCGGCGGACGCTGTCCTACGACGTCCCGCCGGAGTTCGTCTTCCGTGCCGTCGGCGTGCCGTACCACCCGTGACCATCCCCTATGACGCGACGCTGCGAGAGCGCATCCAGCGGAATCTGACCGGGCACCGGCGGCGCAGTGTCACCGATCCGGCCAAGCGGCATGCCGCGGTCGCGGTCGTGCTGGTCGACTCCGAACTCGGCGAGGACCGCGTCGACCCGGCACCCGTCGACGACTGGATCGCGGGTCGGCCGATGCCCGAGGCCGGTCTGGACGGCCGCATGGTCGACGTGTCCGGCGGCGCCGCCTTCGTGTTGTGCCGGCGCGCATCCCGGCTCAATTCCCATGCGGCGCAGTGGGCACTGCCGGGCGGGCGGCTGGACCCCGGCGAGACGGCGGTGGACGCCGCACTGCGCGAGACGCATGAGGAGGTCGGCGTCGACCTACCCGGTTCCTCGGTGCTCGGTCTGCTCGACGACTACCCCACCCGGTCCGGGTACGTCATCACACCGGTGGTGCTGTGGGGCGGCGGCCGGCTCGAGCTACGGCCGGCACCCCAGGAAGTGGTCGCCGCCTACCGGGTGGGCCTGCACCAATTGCTGCGCGACGATTCACCGCGGTACATCAGCATCCCGGAAAGCCCCCGGCCGGTGGTGCAGATTCCGCTGGGCAACGACCTCATCCACGCACCGACGGGCGCGGTGTTGCTCCAAGTCCGCTGGTTGTGCCTGCAGGGCAACTCCGAACGTGTCGACGAGCTCGAGCAACCGGTGTTCGCCTGGAAATGAGTGATATCCCCTTGCACGAAAGGGTTGCCGAACGTCGGCCCACCATGTTCCGTGGTGATCCGTTCCGTGTTTGATCCGATGAAGGACTCTCTGTGACCACCCCCCGTCCCGACGGACCCCCTCGCGACAACGTGCTGTTCGTGCACTGGCACGACCTCGGCCGCTACCTCGGCGCCTACCACCATGCCGATGTCAGCAGCCCGCGACTGGATCAGCTGGCAGCCGAAGGCATCCTGTTCACCAGGGCACACGCCACCGCCCCGCTGTGCTCGCCGTCGCGCGGATCCCTGTTCACCGGCCGCTACCCGCAGAGCAACGGCCTGCTCGGCCTGGCGCACCACGGCTGGGAGTACCGCGCTGATGTGCGGACACTGCCGGCCCTGCTGTCCGAGTCCGGTTGGCACACCGCCCTGTTCGGCATGCAGCACGAGACCTCCTACCCGGCGCGGCTGGGTTTCGACGAGTTCGACGTGTCCAACTCCTACTGCGAGTACGTCGTCGAGCGGGCCGTGGCCTGGCTCAATGGCCGGGCGAGCGCCCCGGGGCATCCGGAACCGTTCCTGCTCACCACCGGATTCTTCGAGACGCACCGGCCCTATCCCGCCGAGCGCTACGACCCGGCCGATCCCGCGGGCGTGGACGTCCCCGACTACCTGCCCGACACCCCCGATATCCGCCAGGACCTCGCCGATTTCTACGGCTCCATCACGGTGGCCGACGCCGCCGTCGGCGAGCTGCTGGACACGCTGGCCGAGACCGGCCTGGACCGCAGCACCTGGGTGGTGTTCCTCACCGATCACGGGCCCGCGCTGCCGCGGGCCAAGTCCACGCTGTACGACGCCGGCACCGGGATCGCGCTGATCGTGCGTCCGCCGCTGGAGGCGAACATCGCCCCCCGGGTCTATGACGACCTGTTCAGCGGTGTCGACCTCACCCCGACCCTGTTGGACTTGCTGGGTGTGCCGATTCCTGTTGAGGTGCAAGGGCTTTCACACGCCGACAATCTGCGCGCCGCGGCCGGCGACGAGGTCCGCGCCGAGGTGTACACCACCAAGACCTACCACGACTCCTTCGATCCGATCCGGGCGATCCGGACCAAGGAATACAGCTATATCGAGAACTACGCCGCGCGTCCGCTGCTGGATCTGCCGTGGGATATCGCCGACAGTCCACCCGGTCAGGCGGTCGGTCCGCTGGTCGCCGCACCGCGGCCGGAGCGCGAACTCTACGACCTCACGGCGGACCCCACCGAAACCTGCAATCTGCTCACCGAGAGTGCTACCGACTCCGACGTCCGGGCTGCCGAGGAGATCGCCGGGGAGCTGGCCCTCAAACTCGACGACTGGCGGCACAAGACCAATGACGTCATCCCCTCGGATTTCGCCGGTAGCCGCATCTCAGAGCGCTACACCCAGACCTACCTGAGCGTTCACGGACGCCCTGTCACCAGCCGATCCGGTATCGCCGCGGACCGCGGAATCGACGGCGAGCAGAGCGGCAAGAATAATACTCACGGTGAGTGAAAAACCCCTCTGAGCAGCACTTACGCCTACCGGTTAGGCTCTCGCGCATGTCCTCACCGACGGCACCCACGGCGTATCTGGTCCTCGCCTCACAGCGCAGCGGCAGCACTCTGCTGGTGGAATCCCTGCGCGCCACGGGTGTCGCCGGGGAACCGCAGGAGTTCTTCCAGTACCTACCCACCACCAGCATGTCGCCGCAGCCGCGCGAATGGTTCGCCGATGTCGAGGACGAGTCGATCCTGCGCCTGCTCGACCCGATCGTCGAGGGCAAGCCCGATCTTGCCCCCGCCGAGATCTGGCGCGACTACATCCAGACCGTCGGTCGGACCCCCAACGGAGTGTGGGGCGGCAAGCTGATGTGGAATCAGACGCCGCTGCTGCGCGACCGCGCCAAGGATCTGCCGAACCGCTCCGGTGACGGGCTGCTGGCGGCCATTCGCGATGTGGTCGGCAGCGATCCGGTACTGATCCACGTCTACCGCCCCGATGTGGTGTCCCAGGCGGTGTCGTTCTGGCGTGCGGTGCAGACCCGGGTGTGGCGCGGCCGGCCCGACCCGGTGCGCGACGCCCGCGCCGAATACCACGCCGGTGGCATCGCGCATGTCGTGAAGCTGTTGCGCGATCAGGAAGAAGGATGGCGCAACTGGTTCGCCGAGGAAGGCGTCGAGCCGATCGACGTCTCGTACCCGTACCTGTGGCGCAACCTCACCACGGTGGTCGCCACGGTGCTGGAGCAACTGGGCCTGGATCCTCGGCTGGCGCCCCAACCGGTACTCGAACGCCAAGCAGATCAACGATCCGACGAATGGGTTGACCGCTACCGCGCGGATGCGCACCGGGAGGGACTGCCGACATGACCACTGCGAGCGACACGATTCGGGTCGATGAGTTGCGGCTGCTGGAGGCCGAGGCCGTCCACATTATCCGGGAGGTGGTCGCCGAGTTGCAGCGGCCGGTGCTGCTGTTCTCCGCGGGCAAGGACTCCATTGTGTTGTTGCGGCTGGCAGAGAAGGCTTTTAGGCCCAATCCGCTGCCGTTCCCGGTGCTGCACGTCGACACCGGACACAACTTCGGTGAGGTCATCGAGTTCCGGGACCGCCGCACGACGGGTCAGGGCCACAAGCTGCTCATCGGCTCGGTGCAGGAGACCATCGACAGCGGCCGCGTCGCCGACCCGGGCCCGGGCGCCTCGCGAAACCGGCAGCAGACCCGCACGCTGCTCGACGCGCTGGAGGCCGGCGGCTTCGACGCCGCGTTCGGCGGAGCCCGGCGCGACGAAGAACGGGCGCGCGCCAAAGAGCGCATCCTGAGTTTCCGCGACGAATTCGGCCAGTGGGATCCGCGGGCCCAGCGCCCCGAGCCGTGGTCGCTGTACAACGGCCGTATCCGCAAGGGTGAGCAGGTCCGCGTGTTCCCGCTGTCGAACTGGACCGAGTTGGACATCTGGCGCTACATCGAGCTGGAAAACCTTGAGCTACCGTCGATCTACTTCGCCCATGAGCGTGAGGTGTTCGAGCGCGACGGCATCCTGCTCGCGGTGTCGGAGTACGCGCAGCCGACCGGGGACGAGAAGGCGGCCGTCGAGTGGGTGCGCTACCGCACCGTCGGCGACCTCACCATCACCGGCGCCGTCCGCTCACGTGCCACCCGCATCGATCAGGTGATCAGCGAGATCTCGGCCGCGACGGTGTCCGAGCGGGGCGAGACCCGCGCCGATGACCGCACATCCGTGGCGGCCATGGAAGACCGCAAGCGAGAGGGTTACTTCTGATGGGTTCTCAGACGGGCTCGACGACCCGGCAGTTGCTTCGGATCACCACCGCGGGTTCGGTCGACGACGGCAAGAGCACACTGATCGGCCGTCTGCTGCACGACACCGACAGCCTGCCCCTGGACCATCTGGACGCCGTCACCGATTCCGACGGGGTGGCCGACCTGGCGGCGCTGTCCGACGGTCTGCGCGCCGAGCGTGAGCAGGGCATCACCATCGATGTCGCCTACCGGTTCTTCTCCACCGAGACCCGCAGCTACATCCTCGCCGACACACCCGGCCACGAGCGGTACACCCGCAACATGTTCACCGGCGCGTCCAACGCGCACGTGGCCATTCTGCTGGTGGATGCTCGCGCCGGGGTGCTGCGCCAGACCCGCCGCCACGCCCGAATCGCAAAACTGCTCGGTATCAAGCATTTTGTCGCCACGGTCAACAAGATCGATCTGGTCGATTTCGATCAGCGGCGCTTCGCCGAAGTGGAACGCGAGCTGCAGCTGCTCGCCGGCCGGCTCGGCTTCTCCCATTCCCAAGCCGAACTGACGGTGATCCCGATCGCCGCCAAATTGGGCGACAACGTCGTGCTGCGGTCCACCAACACGCCGTGGTACCAGGGTCCGACACTCTTGGAATACCTTGAGGCCGTCGAGCTTTCGGCACCACATCCGGATCCGGCCAACCTGCGCCTGCCCGTCCAGTGGGTGTCGCGCCCGACGGCCGAACAGCGCCGCCGCTACACCGGCCGGCTGTCGGCGGGCACGCTCAGTGTCGGCGACACCGTGGTGAGCCTGCCCGCGGGCACCCGGTCCACCGTCACCGTCGTCGACACACTCGACGACGACCGCGCCACCGCCGTGGCCCCGCTGTCGGTGTCCATCGAATTGGCCGACGATATCGACGTCGGCCGTGGTGACGTGTTCGTCAGCGCCGCCGCGGAAGAAGCCGGTGCGCTGCCGGTGCTGGCCCGCGAGATCGACGCGACGGTGTGCTGGTTTCAGGACAGCCCGCTGCGCGCCGGTGACCGGCTGGCACTCAAGCAGGGCACCCGCACCGTGCGCGCCACGGTGCAGGACCTGCACACCAAGCTCGACCCGGAGACGCTCGACGAGGTCGACGGTCCGGTTGAGTTGGCACTCAACGATATCGGCTCGGTGACCTTGCGGACCAGTTCGGTCGTGGTGGCAGATCCGTACGAAGAGAACCGGGACAGCGGCGCTTTCATCCTGATCGACGAGGTGTCCAATGACACCGTCGGCGCGGGCATCATCACCGAGGCCCGCACGGTCAAGCCCAGCGGTCACAACCGTTCCGATATCAAGTGGCACCCGTCATCGCTGGACCGCGACTACCGGTGGAGCAAGACGGGTCAGCGCGGCGCCACCATCTGGTTCACGGGGCTGCCGGCATCGGGTAAGTCGACGCTGGCGGTGGCAGTCGAACGAGCACTTGTCGAGGCCGGCCGGGTGGCCTACCTGCTGGACGGAGACAATCTGCGCCACGGACTCTCCGACGATCTCGGCTTCTCGGCGGGTGATCGCACCGAGAACATCCGGCGGGTCGGGCATCTGACCCGTCTGCTGGCCGACGCCGGTGTCATCGCACTCGCCGCGCTGGTGTCACCGCTGCGATCCGACCGCGAGATCGCCCGGTCGCTCAACGCCGCCGCCAAGCTGCCGTTCATCGAGGTCCATGTCGCCACCCCGGTGGAGGAGTGCGCACGCCGCGATCCGAAGGGCCTCTACGCGCGGGCCAACGCGGGCGAACTCAAGGGGCTCACCGGGGTTGACGCCCCGTATGAGGCACCCGAGGCGGCGGATCTCGTGGTCGACACCACCGATGCCGATCTCGATCAGCTGGTCGGACAGGTCATCGCGCTGCTCGACAACAAGCGATTTGTGGAGCCGCACCCGTAACCATTCCGGTTAGGGCTCCACAAATCACCGGGTTTGGGCGACCACGAAGATCCGCCGGAACGGGAAGAACGTGCTGCCGTCGGCGCGTACCGGGTAAGCCTGCGCGAGCACCGGGATGATCTCGTTGCGGTACTGCTCCCACAACTCACCGGACAGCCGTGCCTTCACCTGGGTCAGTGCGGTCCCGGTGATCCAGTCCAACACCGGTGTGTCACCGCGCAATTCGTGAATGTAGGTGGTCTCCCAGACGTCCACCGTGCAGCCCGCGTCGCGGAGCAGGCCGGCGTACTCGACCGGCGTGCCGACGACATCGGCCTCCCGCCACGGCATATCCCGCAGTTCCTCGACGAACGGCTCCCGCCGGGCGACCTCGCGGACCGCCTCATGCGAGGGTGCGTCGAAGTTACCTGGCACCTGGAACGCGAGCCACGATCCCGGCGCCAGCTGACGCACCCACCGCAGCACGATATCGCGGTGTCGCGGCACCCACTGCAGTGCGGCGTTGGACACCACCACATCGGTATCCGGTTGCGGGGCCCAGTCCTCGATCCCGCCGACCTTGGCGTCCAGGCCCCGCTCGCGGGCCTTCTCCACCATCTCCGGCGATGAGTCCCATGCTTCGATCTGCGCGTCCGGCCAGCGCTGGTTCAGGGTCGCGGTGAGGTTGCCGGGTCCGCAGCCGAGGTCGGCCACCCGCCTCGGGCTCTCGGCCGCCACCCGCGACAGCAGATCGAAGAACGGGCGGCCGCGGTGATCGGCGAACGCCAGGTACACGTCGGGATTCCACACATCCCCGATTGTGCCCCTCGAGCCCGTGAGTATGTTCTCAGGCGATGGACGAACCGACTTCGGTGCGCCAGATCTGGGAGGCCCTCGGGCTGCCCGGCATCTTCGACGTACACACACACTTCATGCCCAAGAACGTCATGGACAAGGTCTGGCAGTATTTCGACGCCGCCGGCCCGCTGGTGGGGCGGCCCTGGCCCATCACCTATCGCAGCGATGAGCAAGCCCGGCTGCAGACGCTGCGCTCGTTCGGAGTCCTGGCGTTCACCTCACTGGTGTATCCGCACAAGCCCGCGATGGCGGCGTGGCTGAACCAGTGGGCGGCACAGTTCGCGGCCGACACGCCGGACTGCCTGTCCACGGCGACGTTCTTCCCGGAACCCGGCGCGGCCGAATACGTCGGTGCGGCCATCGCCGGCGGTGCCCGCGTGTTCAAGGCCCATGTGCAGGTGGGCGGCTATGACCCGACGGATCCGCTGCTCGACGGCGTGTGGGGTGTGCTCGCCGAGGCCGGCACCCCCATCGTCATCCACTGCGGGTCCGGGCCGCAGCCAGGCGCGCGCACCGGTCCCGGCCCGGTCCGGGCGCTGCTGCAGCGACACCCGGGGCTGCGGCTCATCGTGGCGCATATGGGCATGCCCGAGTACACCGAATTCCTGGACCTGGCCGAACGTTTCGGGGTGTATCTGGACACCACGATGGCGTTCACCGCCTTCTCGGAGGAGACCATGCCCTTCCCCGCCCGCGAGTACCCGCGACTACGCGGATGCGGCGACCGGATCCTCTGGGGCAGCGACTTCCCGAACATCCCGTACGGCTATGCCGACGCGATGACGGCACTGACCCGGCTGCCCGGTATCGACGACGACTGGTTGCGCGGGGTCTTCCACGACAATGCCGCCCGCATCTTCGGACTTCACTGAGCCGGCTGCCGCTAGCATCGGGGTCGTGACCGAACCATTCCAGGCTCCCCCGGTCCCTCCGATTCCTGTCCCCGATGTCGCCGGCGCCGACGCGACCGCCCGCGGCCTGCCCCGCCGAGTCGACCTGACCTGGCAGCAGAAACTCGTCGTCGACGCCTCCGCGATCGCCGATCTCGGGCTGCGCACCACGATCGCCTCGATCGTCGGCGCGGCCATGCTGCCCCGGCTCGCGGGAGCAGCACGGCACCCGTCGCGCGTGGCCGCCGAGGAGCACGCGCTGGACTTCTACATCGATCTGGCCGCGAAACACGATCCGGAACTGTCGTTCCCGGCGCCGACCGCCGCGGCGCGGGTGTCCTCGCGCCCGGCCAACCCCGTCGCCACCTGGATGGCGCACGGCGAGGTGCGCAACCTCCGGTTCCAGAGCAGTTTCGAGGCGATCAATCCCGCACTCCGGGATCAGCGCCGGGGTTACACCCGAAACAACGTGGTACACGCCCAGCACTGGGTGCACAAGGACGGACCGCACCCGACGCTGTGCGTGATCCACGGTTTCATGGGGTCGCCCTATCTGCTCAACGGGATGTTCTTCGCACTGCCCTGGTTCTACCGCTCGGGATACGACGTGCTGCTCTACACGTTGCCGTTTCACGGCCCGCGTGCCGAAAAGGGCTCGCCCTACAGCGGATACGGGTACTTCGCCGACGGTATGGCCGGATTCGCCGAGGCGATGGCCCAGGCCGTGCACGACTTCCGTTCGGTACTGGACTATCTGGAGCACACCGGGGTCGATCGCATTGCGCTGACCGGCATGTCGCTCGGTGGATACACCTCCGCACTCATCGCCAGTGTCGACGACCGCATCCAGACGGTCATCCCGAACGTCCCGGTGGTCACCCCGGAAGCGGCGTTCGACGACTGGTTCCCGGCCAACAAGCTGGTGTCGCTGGGCAACCGGATCGCCCGCGTCGACAAGGCCAAGTCCGACGCCGCCACCATGTTCCATTCACCACTGAACTACCAGCCGCTGGTAGCCCGGGACCGCCGTCTGATCATCGCCGGACTGGGTGACAGGCTTGCGCCGCCGCAGCAGGCCGAAATCCTGTGGCGGCACTGGGATCGCTGCGCGTTCCACTGGTTCCCGGGTAACCACATCCTGCACGTCAGCCAACCGGACTACCTGCGCCGGATGACGCGTTTCATGCACCCGTTCATGTTCTGACCTGGGCCTGCTGCGCACCTGCCGGCCAGCTCAGTCTGCCGGCCAGATCCGCGCCGGCCGGGCTATGACCGTCGAGCCGCTGGGCGGCATGGAGATTCAGCGCATCCAGAGCCGGGCGCTGCCGACCGCCCAGGCGGACCAGCCCCGGCACCGGCGCCGAACTGGCCGGCGCCTCGGCGGTGCGCAGGGCAACGAGCGCCGCGGCGGTATCGGGGCCGAACTCGACGGCGGTCCAGGTCTCCAGCGTGGGATGGGCCCATACCGACGCCAGCACCTCCGGCAGATTCTGCACCGGAATCGCGTACGCGGAGACGAACCCGGCGCCGTCGGACAGTGCCCGCCAGGATTCCCTCGCCTCCGCCTGCACCGGATCCGGCTGGCCGCCTTCGACGGCGGTCACCGTCCAGCCGCTTTCCCGCAGGTGATCGGCCAGGCGGCGGGATACGATCTCGGCGGTGTCATACAAGGGGATCCGCGCCGAACGAGCCTGCAACGCGGCCAGATTGTCCTGGGCGGCCAGGGTCAGCCCCACCCAGGTCTGCCGCCGGCCGTCGACATCGCGGCTGGTGATCCGTACCTTGTCGCAGCGCAGACCGTAGCGATCGGCATAGCCGGCGATCAGCGGCACCGGCAGTTCATCGACGTCGGAGGCCTCGATTCGCAGCAGAATGGAGGCGCGGCCGGCGGGCGCGGCAGCCGGTTGTGGTGTGCGGATCCGACGAGCGAGGATCGCCCACCGCCGGCCCAGCAGCGTGGTGACGAATTCACCACGCCACCAAGCGAACACGATGACCACCACGGCGACCGCCGCGCCGAGCACCCAGCGTGAGGTGACGGTCTGCCACGGGTAGGCCAGCGCGGCCGGAACGATGAAGAGCAGCGCCAGGGTGAGTCGGGCCGTCATGCGGCTTTGTCCTTCCGTCGATGGGCGGTGATCGCGGCCACCACCAGCACGAGCAGCGCGAGCGCGCCCGTACCGATGAATGCGACTGTCCGTGGCGTGAGGTCCTTCTGCGCCGGGGCGGGCGGTCCCGCAACGGTTTTCGCCGTGGGCGCCGCACCTCCCGGGCCGGGGACATCCCAGGTCAATGCCGCCACCGGGTCGATACTGCCCGCACCCACCAGGTTCGACGGCGATCGGTCGGCGCCGTGCGCGGTCACGGTCAGTCTGCGTATCACCTGTTCAGCGGTCAGCTCGGGGAATCGGGCGCGCACCAGCGCCGCCGCCCCGGACACATAGGCCGCGGCGTAACTCGTGCCGCGCAGCGGCACCAATTCACCTTTGGCATCGGGCATTCCGTTGGCCAGTCCGCCGTCGGCACCGTTGCTCACCGAGATGATGTCCTGTCCGGGTGCGGCAATACCCACCCACGGCCCGGCCATGCTGAACGGTGCCGGCGCGCCGGCGCCGGTCAGCGCGCCCACCGACAGCACATAGGGCTGCCACCAGGACGGGATGGACACCGACGTGACAGCACCCCAGTTGCGCGGGTCATCGGGTCGGGCAGGGTCCGTCAATGGGTTTGTCGTGCAGGATGTTCCGGTACCGATGGTGGAGCTGCTGTTACCGGCGGCCGCGACGATGACGGCGTCCTTCTGCACTGCCGCGTAACGCAGGGCCGCGCCCAGGGCGGCCTGGTCGACGGTGCTGTCGGCGGGCACACAGGTCACCGCGGAAATGTTGATCACCCGAGCGCCCAGGTCGGCCGCCCGCACCACCGCGCGGGCCAGGGTGGCGATGTCGATGGTGGCCCGGGTGATCACGGGATCCTCACCTTGCTGCGCCGGTGAGTAGTGCGCGGAGGTCTGGCGGATCGACAACAGGGTGGCGCCGGGCGCAACACCGGAGAATCCGTCGGGGCCGGGCCGGCCTGCGATCAATCCGGCGATCAGGGTGCCATGACCGTCGCAGTCGGTCAGGCCGTCGGTCGATTCGACGAAGTCGCCGCCCGCTTCGACATTGGGTAGCCGGGGCCCGGGGTGCACGCCGGTGTCGATGACGGCCACCGTCTGCCCGTCACCGCGGCTGTACTTCCAGGCATCGGACAGGTTGAGTGCCAACTGGTTCGGGTTCACCGCGGCAGGATCGCCACCGGGCAGCACACCGGTGGTAACGCAGGGACTGCGCAGGGCCATCGCTTGCACCGGGCCCGCGGCACCCGCCGGCGGGACGATCTGATCATCGACCGCCGGCGGGGTGATGGCGCCCGCGGAGGGACTGATCAGCAGCGCCACGGCCCCGACGACGCCGAGCACTGCCGAACCGACACGCAATCCGCTCACCTATTCAGGACCCATTCGAACAGGCCCAGCAGGTAGGCGGCCAGCGGGATCACCGAGGCGTCCACCGCGGCGGCGACGAACCCGAGCAGGCGCCGGGCCGGCAGCGAGTAGGTCTCGGGTGCCGCGATCCGCGGATTGAGCGCCACCAGCACCCAGGCGGTCACCAGGACGGTCAGGACGCCGAGGGCCCACCACGCCGCGGTGTAGCGGCCGGTGACCAGCAGGACGACGAGCAGCACGGCGGTCACCAGGAACGAATGGCTCAGCAGCCAGGTCTTGCAGGCGGCCGAATCCCACACTCGGGCACGCAACGCCGTGCCCGCTGCCGCGGCGACCACCAGCACCCACGCCCACGGCGACACCGCGGGGCCACCGACCAGAATCACCGAGCCGGCCACCGACAGGAGCACCCCGGCCGCCAGAAAGCCCGTCTGATGCGCGTTGGTGACGCGGACCCGGCGCGGCAGATCCTCCAGCACCCGTAACGGCTGAGCCGACGGCGTCGGGTCCCCCGGAGCCGGGATGACGGGGACCGGCAGCCGGGCCCACAACGCCGCCAGTTGCGCGGCCTGCACGGTGACCAGTAGCGCCAACACGATCAAGCCGCAGCCGATCCTGATATCGGTCAGCTCCCACACACTGCCCAGCGCGGCGAACAGCAGCACTCCGAAGCCGGTGACCGCGGCCGCCGTGAAGGTCGCGAGGGCACGTTCGAACACGACGATGCCGATGATCGACCATGCGGTCACACCGGCCGCCGCGAGCAGTAACTGCGCGGCGCCGAACTCGCCGGGAACCGCCAGCGCGAACGCCGCGGCCACCGGAACGAGCGCCGTCACCGCCAGCGCGGTACTGAATCCGCGGAACCGGGCCCGGGCCACCAGGGCTGCCAGGACGGTCGCGACGGCAACACCGGCAAGGGTGAACAGCCCGCCGGCATGCCCGGTGCTGACGCGGAATGTCGCGGCCAGCGCAGTGGCCAGCAACAGCAGCGCGATCACCGCGGCACCGGCACCACGCTGAATCTGTGCGGCACCCCAGGCTCGTTCGCGTGCTGCGGAGAAGATGACGGCCGCGTCGGCGATATCTTCGACGATGCGCGGTGCCGCGGGGCCGGCCGGAATCCGCTGTAGGGCCAGCAGGTCACCGTCGACCACCCCCACGGTGTCCAGGGTCGCATCCAGGCTGAACGGCGCTCCGCCGATCGGCGCGAGGCTCAGCCGGGCAAGCGTGCCTTCGCGATCGTCATCGGCGGGTAGCACGGTGTGCTGGATGGCCGGGATGATCTCGCGCAGCGGCAGCTCGGCCGGCAACGCCAGTTCGGTGAGCCGGCCGGAGTCAGCCAGCACGGCCACCCGCACGATCGGCATCACAGTGTTGTCGGGCATCGGTTTTCCGTTCTCTGGTCGAAATCTCTATGGAGCAAGGTGGCGGGAATCTGGTCGCTGCCGGCGGGCGCAGAAAACCATGAGCCCCCCGGCAGGGAGGCGGTCAGCCGGTCCACCGCGGCGGCGATGGCCGACGTGTGCCCGGGCGCGAAGGTCGACACCCACTCGCCGTCGAACGCCTGGGTGGGGTGGACCAGCAGGCGGCCTGCGGTGCAGTCGACGACGGCGACCCCCACCTCGGTACTCACCCGGTACCCGTCGCGGTGTTCGCCTGCGACGATCTCGGCATAGGTGCGCGGTCCGGTGAAGACCGCCTCCACCACCGCTCGCGCCGAAGGCGGGATGCCCAGGTGTTCAACTACTTCGGCGAGTTCGGCGCCTCCGCGCAGCCTCTCGTCGGCTCGCGCCCCGGCCCGCATGGGGACGGTGAATTCGTCGAAGTCGGCCGCGCGCCGCGCCGTGAGCCCTGCCGTCAGTACTGGCACCAGGTCGTGCGGATGTGCGATGTCCATCTCGGTGAACGTCACCAGCCCTCCGCTGCGCAGCGCGACGACGGTTCGCTCGCCTTGGTTTACCTTCCCGTCGCTTCGCTCGCCCCGGGCTATCTTCCCGTCGCTTCGCTCGCCCCGGCGGCCCACCACGCCGCGCAGCATGTTGCCGTCAGCACTGACCACCCGGATCTCAAGCCACTGCCGGGCCCGGCAGCTCACTCGGATCCACTGGGCGACAGCGGGGTTGACAGCACCACCGCCGGATAGCACACCCAGCTCGGTGAGCTCGGCGACACGGTCGGCGGCGAATCCCTCCGCCGCCGCCGAATCGCTGTAGGGCGGCGTGATGGCCAGCACCCAGGGGAACGAGCCGGAGCCGGTCAGTTCGGCGAGGTACCAGGCTTGCTCGACGGTCAGCTCGACCGCGTTAGCAGCCATCTATCCCCACTTGGCGCCCTCGGCCTGGTCGCGGGCGTTCATCGCGACGGTGTTGGTCTCGTGGGTGCTGGCCATCGCCTGGTAGGCCCGGACCAGCTCGCTCATGCTGGTGTTCCACTGTGCCTGCCACGCCTGGTACGTCATACCGGTGTCGCCCTGCCAGGCGCCGCTCAGCGCGGCCTGCTCGGCGGCGATATCGGCGCCCACCGCGTTCAGAGCGCCTGCGTAACCGGCCATCTCGCCGGCGAGCCCCAGCATGGCCGGGTAGTTGTACATGATCTGCGACATGTGGTTCTCCTGGTCGGCTGGTGGGTTAGATGGAGGTGTAGGTGGTGGCGGCGGACGCGTCCTGCGCGACGTAGGTGCCGGCGGCGTCACCCAGGTTGGCCTGGGCCACATCCAACAGTGCGTTGACCCGTGCGGCCACCTCGATGAAGCGCGCGTGCGCGGCCTGGAACGCGGCCGAGGACTCGCCCATGTGGAAGGCCTGTGAGGCCTGGGCGGCCTGCTCGGCCTGCGCGATGGTGCTGCGCATCAGCGCGGCCTTGGCGCCGAACGCCGACTCAGAGGCGACGATCTGCGGGATGTGTGCGTCGAGCATGCTCATGGATTTTCCTCTCGGATGTGCTGATCAGATGGAGTGACAGTCTCCGGTTGCGTTCAGTTACGTTGTCCCCCTTCAGGTTCTGCGGACCAGTTGCCCGGCAGCATCGGATTGACCGGTCCCCCGCCGAACTGGTCGCCGCTCATCTCGGTGAGCCCGGCGGCCGCGGTCCTCTCCGTCTCACCGTCCAGCGTGCCGGTGAAGCCCATCGGCCCGGCCCCGCGGGCGGAAGCACGTACCGCCGGGTCGGATCGGTGTGGGGCGGGTGGGCGCTGTTCGCCTTCGCCGTAGTCCAGGTATTCGTCGGCGTACGCGAAGTCCTTGATCTCGGCTTCCTTCTTGCGGCGGCGCTTGCGCCGTTCTGCTGCCGAGAGCGCCGCCGCGGAGCCCACCGCGGCCGCCGAACCCGAAGCCGGCGCCTTGGCTGCGGATTGGTCGCGGATCACCGGCGTGAACCCTTCGCCCGGGTCACCGCCGCGCACCGCATAGGCGACGGTGGTCGCCGCGGCCGGCGCCGGCGCCGGTGCGCTCGCCGGGGCCGTTCCGGCCGGCGCCCCCACAGGGGATCCCGTGGGCGTGCTGACGGTCGGGGCCACGCCGGCCACCGGCCAGACGTTGGGTTGGTCGGACCGTTGCGGAGCCGGTGCGGGTGTCGTGTCGACCGGCACATCGGGCTGCGGGAGCAGGGCGAGCAGTCCGAGCATGGCCAGGCCGACGCCGGCCAGCACGGGGAGCAGGAACGGCGCGATCGCCACCCCGATCCAGGTTCCCCACCCCACCGGCTGGAGGATCGCCTGGTAGAGCAGAGCGGCCAGCAGCGGCCCCCACTGCACGAGTGCCCCGGCCGGGTTGGTGAGGAAGTCGAGGATGATCTGCCGGGTGGTCCCTAACGGGTTCTGCAGGAAATCCCAGATCAGATCTCCGCCCGGCAGCGATTTGATGTACTGCTCGAGGTAGCTGACGATGGAGTTCGAACTATCCAGCGCCGTACCGGAATTCACGGCCTGCGCCTGTGCCGCCGATTGGGTGGCCGTCGCGGTGGCCGCACCCGCTTCGCCGATACCCGGGGTGAGCAGCATCGGCGCCGGCTGCAGTGTGGGCGTGGCCGCCACGGTCGCCGCCGACACCGCCTGATATCCGCTCATCACCGTGGCCGCCTGGATCCACATCCGGACGTAGTCGGCTTCGTTCACCGCGATGGGAATGGTGTTGAGACCGAAGAAGTTCGTGGCCAGCAGCACGCCGTGCACCACGTGGTTGGCGGCCAGTTCGGCGAGCGTGGGCATGGTGGCCAGAGCAGTGCTGTAGGCGGCCGCCGCGGTCTCGTGCTGCGCCGCCGCGACCGCACTGTCGGCGGCGGCCTGAGCCAGCCACATCAGGTACGGCTGATGCGCGATGATGTACTGCTCGGCACTGGGACCTTGCCACGACCCAGCGCCGACGGAGCCCAGCGTGGCACTGAGTTCACTTGCCGCGGATGCATATTCGGCACTGAGAGACTGCCAGGCCCCCGCGGCGGCGAGCAACGGCCCCGGTCCCGGGCCACTGCTGAGCAGCGCCGAATGGACCTCGGGTGGCAGGGCCATCCAGATGGGGGCGGTCATGCCGGGGCGAGCGAAGCGACGGGGGTTGTCAGGACCGGGGCGAGCGAAGCGACGGGGGTTGTCATATCAGCCGCGCGCGATCAGGTACGACGAAGCGGCCGCGGCGTCCCCGGCGGCGTAACTCGCCCCCGATTCGGCGACACCGGCACCGGCCCGGCCGAGTTCGGTCACGGCCAGCGCCGCGAGGGCACTGTGTTCGGCGCCTGCGGCACTGAAACCTGCGGCGGTCTGCAGCGACACCGGGTCGGCGGCCGGCGGCAGCACGGCGTTGGTCATCGGCGCCGCAGCGGCGTGAGCGGCGGCCAGCCGCGCGGACAGCGCCTCGACCGCGGCGCCCGCGGCGGTCAGTCCTTCGGGAACGACACGCAGGGTCATCAGCTGTATTCCTTTCCGTTCGAAGCGATCCCCGAAACATGTTCGGGGACGAAGGGGTTCACCAGTTGGACATAGGTGGCGACCTCACTGTCACCGAGCAGCATGGCCCGTCCCGGCGGCAGGCGGTGGAAACGGTGACCACGCAGCTTGCCGCCGTCGGCGGGGCTGCCCGAGAGCATCACGGTCGTCGCCTGCAGGTCGTTGAGCCTGCGCAGCAACGGCGCGGTCATCACCGCGTGCGCCGAGCCGCTGGCCCGCGCGGTGATGATCACGCGCAGTCCCAGATCCCCGGCTTGGGACAACAGGCCGAGCAGCGGGGTCCACGGCCGCGCTCCGACATAGGGTCCGCTGACCGCCGGGCCGTCCGGGATCTGGTCGACATCGTCGATGATCAGGTAGTGGGTGTGTCCCTGGTAACGCCAGTTGCGCAGCTCCTGTGGGGACAGCCCGGCCGGTGGTCGCCGCGCCTCGATCAGCGCCGCCAACCCAAGCATCGCCGGGGTGATCCGGTCGATGTTGGGGGTGTACTCGTTGTCGGCGAACAACGGCTCGTCCACCATCTGCAGCCGGCGGTCGACGACGGTGAACGCCACACCATTCCCCGTCGCTCCGCTCGCCCCGGCCCCGTCGGGCGTCGAGTTGTCCCGGATCGTGCGGATCAGATGCCGGAGCAGGGTGGTCTTGCCCGAGCGGGTGTCGCCGAACACCATCATCAGCGGATGCGCGGCGAAATCGATCGCGACCGGCGCCAGGTCCTCTTCGCGCTGACCGATGACCACCTGTTCCGGGCCGACGTACAACGGGCCCAACGCAGTCGGCGGAAGCTGACTGGGCAGCAACCGCACCTCGGGCGCACGCAGTTGCGGGTAGCGGGCATTGATCGTGGGAATGAGGCGCAGATCCGGCTCGGCGAACAGGAAGTGCTCGCCGGCCATGGTGAGCCCGCGCCCCGGCTGCTCGGCCGGTACGCCGTCGGCGGGCCGACGAAGCGCCCCGACCACCCGCACGTTGCTGTCGTGGGAGTCACTGAGCTTGAGCTCCAGGCGCAGACCGAGACCGTCGCGCATGGCCAGCGGGACCTCAAGCCAGTTCGGCGTGGTGATCACCACGTGGATCCCGTAGGCCAGGCCGGCGTTGACCAGTTCGGTGACCTTGGCCAGCAACGGGTTACGGGTGTTGAACGTGTCGACATTGTCCCGGCTGAACGCGTAGAGGTTGTCGATGACCAGAAAGACCTCACCGTAACCGTCTTCGTAGGTGCCGGGCCGGTTGACCGCGCCGCGCTGCTGTCGTTGCCGCAGCAGCTGTTCCAGCTCGGCGAAGGTGCGTCGGATCCGCTCGGGCTGCAATGGTGTGGCGACCGCGCCGACGTGGGCCAGATCGGCCATCGGTGCAAGCTGCCCGCCGCCGTAGTCCAGCACGTAGAAGCTGACCTCACGCGGGGTGTGCAAGGCAGCGGCAGACAACATGAACGTCGCCAGTGCGCTCGACTTGCCGGACTTGGGGCCGCCGTGGATCAGCATGTTGCCGGCCGCCGAGCCGGCCGCGAACACCAGTGTGTCCCGGCGCATCTCGAACGGCTTGTCGATCTCACCGAGCGGCCACTGGAATCGCTGTTCGGCGAAGCCACTTCCCGCGGCTGCGCTCGCCGCTGCCCCGGTACGGCCCAGCAGTTCGGCCAGCGGAATCGGCTCATCCAGCGGGGGCAGCCACAGCTGCGGCGCCTTCGGCCCGTACGCCGCCAGCTGGTCACCGATCGTGGCGATGAGCTTGCGCGGGACCGGCACCTCCTCGGGCTCGCTGGACATGATGACGGTGTCGGGTGCCGGCTCGACCCGTGCCGCGGTGAACAGCTGGGGCGCTGGGGTGGCCGCCACGACGATCGAACGGGCGGTACGCGGCGGGTCGTAGATCCCGTCGACGTAGGTGCTGCGGAACTTGATGGGCGTCGCCCCGGGCGCGGGCACCAGGAAGCCCTCACCCTTGTGCTCGCGGCCCGACTCGATGTGGAACGCGTCCTCGGTGCCGATGATCTGTCGGCTGATCGACGGGCTGGCCACCTTCAGGCCGATGCGATACGAGGTGTTCTTGTCGATGTCCTTGATCCGCCCCACATCCAGCGTCTGCGACGCGAACAGGAGGTGGATCCGAAACGATCGACCCTTGCGTGCCACATAGTCGAACAGGTCGGCGTACTCGGGGTGCTCAGCCAGCATCAGGGTGAACTCGTCGGCCACCACGAACAACGTCGGGATGGGAGCCAGATCAACGGCGCCCGGCACGCCCGATTTCTGGGCGGCCTCGTACTCGGTCACCGAGTTGAACGCACTGCCCTGGACCCGGCGGCCCGCTTCTTTGAGCAGCTGTTCACGACGGGCCACCTCACCGCGCAACGTGTCGGCGAACCGGTCGGCCAGCGAACGCTTCTCGGCCATATTGGAGATGACGGCCACCACCTGCGGGAAGTGCCGGAAGATATCGGCACCCGCCTCACCCTTGAAGTCGGCATAGATGACGATGAGCCGGTCGGCGGAATGAGTGGTCAACAACGACAACAGGATCGACATCAGGGTCTGCGACTTGCCCGACCCGGTCATACCGATCATCAGGCCGTGAGGACCCATGCCGCCCTCGGCCTCATCCTTGAGATCGAAGACCAGCGGATCACCGGTGGCGGTGACCCCGATGGGCACCCGCAGCTCGTCATCGCGGTCACGCGGCGCCCACAGGCTCGCGATATCAAGCGCCGAGGCATCCGGGATACCGAACAGCGTGGTGAACGTCGACGCGCCGGAGCCGGCGGAACGCGCCTGGTCCGGATTGGAGTCCCAACGCGCCAACCCGCGGGCGAGGTGCGTGGCCGCCGCGGCGGAGAACGCATCGGCGGTGTCGACGAACGGCTGCCAGCCCGCACTGCCCCACCGCAGGATCTTGCCGTGCACCACCTTCAGGATGGGACGCTCCGGATCCGGATACTGTTCACGGTGCGGCTCGGTTGCACCGCGGTGCACCAGCGTCACGCCGGCCGCGCCGGCGCGGCCGAGCACATCGTCGGGATCGATCTCGGGATCGTCGAGCACGATCAGCAGGTGCTTGCCCGACGGCAGCGCGTCGCCGGTGAACGCGTCACGGTCGGTGAGCACGGGCGCGAGCAGGCCACCGAGTTCGGGTGCGCTGGTCGCGAGGTAGCGTGCCGGTCCGACGCCGTCGGCCGCGCCGGCGATATCGCTGTGCGGCAACCACTTCAACCACGACCAGTCCGGCCCCTCCAGATCGGGGGTGGCCAGCGCCACGCCGAGCACCGCGGGGTCGTGCCAGGTAACCGCCTGAGCGACCCACGCCCGCAACGCATCCCGGACCTCGGCGGGATCCCCGAGCACCGTGATGCGGGAAACCTTGGCCAGGTCGATTCCGGCGGGCACCGCACGGACGGTGCGGTGCACATCGAGCAGACCCCGCAGCGTGGTGTGCGACACCGGTTCCAGATCGACCTCATCGACGGCATCCTTGACGCGCAGCGCGACCGACAACGGCGCGTCGTGCAGTCCGGCCCGCAGCACCAGGAAATCCGGATCATGCGGGTCGCGTTCCCACTGTCTGCGGGTGCCCGGAACAGCGGCCAGCAGTTCGGGATCAGGATGCGACCACTCCAGCGCCGCCCGCTGGGACTGCACCTGTGCGCGCACGTTGTCCCGCACCACCGACAGGTAACGCAGATAGTCGGCACGCTCGGCGTCGACCTCCTCGGTGCGCAGCTTGTTGTCCGAGCCCCGGTACATCGCGGTGGCGGCAAGCAGCAGCACGAACGGGAAGAACAGGGTCGTCGGTGAGATCAACCGCATCCCGGTGGCGACCAGCGCGACGATCATGCCCACGATGAGGATGACGATCAAATACGGCAGCACGCGGCGCAGCAGCGACGGCGGTACCAGCCGCGGCAACGTGGGCGGCGCCTCGATGGTGATCGCGCCTTTGCGTACCTCCGGGGCGGGGATGCGCCGCCGGGCCTCGAAGATCAAGCGGCTCATCAGTTGTCTCCCTCGCGGGCGGTGTTCACCGCGGCAGGTTTCGGGTCGGCGGGCAGCGCATCGTGGGCGATCAGGGCGTCGGCGCGCGACAGCGTCGGTCCGGCGGCGAACTGGGTGAGCACCGACCACGGGATCGCCACGGGTGGCGAGATCAGGCCCAGCGCGGCAACGGCTTTGGCGTCACCGGTGGTGTCGATGCCGTAGCGCACCCCGGTGTCACTGATCCAGAAGGACGAACCCGCTTGCGGCGCGCCGGCGTCAGAACCCACCGACTGGACGAAGTACCCCTTGCCCGGGGACAGGGCAACCCGGTTGGCGGTGGATCCGTTCCCACCACCGACCAGGTCCACCGTGCGCAGTCCGCTCGGCAGCGGCAGGGCGGCGCCGGCCAGCAGCGTCAGTGAACTCTCGGTGGCATCGGCCGGCTTGGACCAGGAGGCGCACGTCACCGGATCGGCCGCGGTGTCGACCAGGGTGACCTCATCGGACGGATAGGCGGCCGTGTCGATACCGGCGGCCACCGGCAGCCGCGACACCTCATCGGCACCCAGTCTCGGGGGCTGTTGCAGGCCGTAGGAGTTGGTGTTGCGCAGCATCGCCGCCAGCACCGACGAAATCTGTTGCAGGCCATCGGCTTGCACCGCGTAGTAGCGGATGTCGTTATTCGCCTGGTATGCCGCGAGCACAGCACCGATCGGTGCCTGCACCGGCAGCGGGAAGCGGGGCGGGGTTCCGGCGCCGGGCAGCGCCGGCGCCACCAGTGGTGCCGATTCCGGGATGGCGTTGAACAGACCGGGTGCGATCACCCGGGGCGCCGGGATATCGGTACCCAGACCGAGTGCATCGGTGACGGCCCGGCTGCCCAGGTCGATCGGGCTGCGCCTGCCGTTCCACAGCAGCCACGTGCCGGCATGGACACCACCGACGTTCTGCACCAGCACGACGTGATCGGAGGGCAACGCCGTGGCGTGCTCACCCGTCTGGTCGGGTGTGCCGGCCACCACGGTGACTCCCGGTGCGGGGCCTGCGACTGCGTCACACACGGTCCATTCCCCGTGCCGGGAAGTGTTCTGCACCATACGTTCCGGCGCTCCCGGGATGCCGATGAGGTTGCCGCGGGCGAAGCGGTCGATCTCGGCACTCTTGACCAGGGTCGGGTTATCGGGCTGACCGGCGATCAACCGGGCCGAGGTGAGGTTCAGCGCAGGGTGCACCACGTCGCCGATGCGTACGTACAGCGCGGAGGTGTCGCGGTCGGCGAGGATGGTGGAGCCGCCGGCGTCTCCGCCGGGACGGATCAGCGAGAACACGAAACAGCCGGCCAGGCCGGTGACCACCACGAGCGCACCGACAAGTACCGCGCGGCTTTGACTGCGCAGCGGATCGACCAGCATCCGGGTGTCGTGCAGCGCGACACCGGAGGCGATCCGGCGCATCATGAACCGCCAGCCCGACACCTGATGCCGGGTGACGAATCCACGCCGGTGGGCGACCCGGTCGGGGTTCTCATTCACCGGTGTGCGCGAGGCGAATTCGCGGCGACCGTCATGGTTGTTATCGGTCATTGTTCAGGCACCGACAGTCCCAGGCCACGCAGCAGCGGGCCGGCCGAGCGGTTGACGTCGTCGGCGGTGATCGTCATCAGTTCTTCGTCGGTGAAGTCGTCGGAATCGGCGGCCGGGCCGCTCGGTCGCGGCATGTGGTCCAATCGGTATTCGCGTTCCTCTTCGGAACGCTCGACAAGGTTTCGTACGAAACGGCCGTTACCGGCGATATCCAGGCTGCGGCGCGCCACACCATCGGCGTCCGGGGTGCTGCTCGCCGCCAGTTGGGCGAAGAGCGCCTCCATCTCGTCATGGGCGGCGGACTCGAAGACGCTGTCGCGCTTCTCGGCCATCCGGACGGCCATCTCGACCAGTTCCGGTGCGCTGTAGGACGGGAAGTCGATGCTGCGGGTGAAACGCGAGCGCAGACCCTCGTTGGTGTCCAGGAATCGGTCCAGGTCGGCGCGGTAGCCGGCGACGATCACGACCAGCCGATCGCGGTCGTTCTCCATGCGGGCCAGCAGCGTGTCGATGGCCACCAAGCCGAAGTCGTTCTTGGCGCCGGTGGACACCAACGCGTAGGCCTCGTCCAGGAACAACACCCCGTCCAGGGCGCTGTCGATGATCGCGTTGGTCTTGGCCTCGGTCTCCCCGATGTGCTGACCGATGAGGTCGGCGCGGTGCACTTCGCGCACCGTCTCCTTCTTCAAAAGACCCAGGCCGCAATAGATCTTGGCGACCACGCGGGCGATCGTGGTCTTGCCGGTACCGGGCGGACCGGCGAACACCAGATGGTTGGTGCGCTGTGCAACGGCCAGTCCGCGTTCCTGACGCCGGATCGACATGGCCACCGAACTCTTGAGCCTGGCCACCTGGTACTTGACCTCGTCGAGGCCGATGAACTCGGCCAGTTCGGCTTCGGCCTCGGTGAGCAGGTGTGCCTTGCGCTCCTTGGCACCCGGATCGACGAAATCGCCTTCCCCGGGTTCGGTGTCCGGGTCCCAGGGATCGGTGCGGGCGTCGATGCGCGCCGCGGTGGTGGTCGCCAGGCCGAACGACGAATCCAGCAGCGCCTCTTCGGTTCCGGCATGCTCGGGGTTGGCGGCGTACAGCGCGGCCAGCACATCGGCAGCTTCGTCCGCTTCACCTTGGGCCCGTAACGACAGGCCCTTGACCAGCCCGCCGTCGACGGCAGCCACCGCGACGGGGCCGTCGGGGTTCTCCAGGTGCGAGATCGCCGGCGCGAACATGGCCAGGTTGGCCAACGCGATCCCCAGGGTCACGCGGGCCGCGTGCGCGTAGTGGTCCTCGAGATTCGGGGCGTTGACCACCGGGGTGAGCAGACGCACCACATCGGACCAGCGCCGGGCCCGGTGGAAGATCGCCACCCGGACCCACCGCGCCTGCAGCCAGTGCGGCCGGCGCTCGGCCAGCGCCGCGGCCAGCTGGTCGGCGGCGGCGAACTCGCCCCGGTCGGCAAGGGAGGCTGCGTAGGCCAGCTCGATATCGTCGCGGTCGGCAGCCCGGAACTGCAGATACAGCCCGGTGTCGTAGACGAAACCGAGTGCGCCGGGCTCCAGGGCGATCTCGCGCTGGAGGACACCGAAGGTGGCCGCGGTCCGCCAGATGGTCTCGATGACGCGCGGGGCGTCTTGGCCGATGCCCGCACCGGCAGCGGCCAGACCGACCCAGCCGTCGCACTGGTCCCGGGCGATGCGAGTCAGCTCGGTGAAACCCGATCGCGCGGCCGCGAGGTCGGCCGGACGCTGCCGATCGTTGACCGACAACCCCAGCGCGCGACAACAGGTCGCGAACCTGCTCGCGACGTCGCGGTCGACGCGCGCTCTTGCTGCGCTCGGCGTGAGCGTGCCACTGACCTTATCCATATGCCTTCGTACAGGGGCGCAAAGCCGCCTGCCGTCTCCTTAAGTTTGCCTATGCTAACTCGGCTGAAGTTAGCATTGCATTAACTAACTGTCGAGACGTTCGGGGACGGCTGCGTCAGTGACGCCAGTCACCGGAGCGGGGGCTTACCGCCCCAGCTGGGCGAATCGCTCCGAGTAACGGTCACCTGCGCGTGATTCGCGCAGAACGGGATAACTTCGCTGGCAGCGGCGATTCGAGGGCGAAAACAACAACCAGCCGACCAGCCTTCTGGCGTAGTACAGCAAATACGTGCGCGGCGATGTTCCTCAGACCAGCGGGCGGCCGGTACGGATGCGCCAGTCCAGATCCTTCAGCAGGACGTTGAACGGGAACTGCCGGACGAAACCGGGCGCCGCATTGTTGACCGTCCGGATCACCTTCATCAACCGGTCGAACCGGCGCTGCCGTTGCAGATCCCAGGGCAGACGCATCTCGTCCCGGAAGCGCTGTGGCAGGAAGCCGGTGGTGATGAGCCCGGCCCAGTACTCCGCGTGCCGCTGCAACGGACCCGGCAGTCGCACCCCGCGCACACGGGATACCGCGATCGGATAGAGGTACTCGCGCACCGCGTCGTCGATGTGCACCTGCTCGAGCGATTCCTCCCAGTACTTGTCGAACGCGGCGCGGTCAGCCGGCCACATCTCCGGGGACACCTGCAGGGTCGTTCCGAGCGTGCTGCCCTCGCGGTAGTGCTGTGCGGCCATCTGCTCGTCCATCTCCCCGACGAACAGCCGGTGTACGTCCACCGCGCCCTTGTACAGGCAGGCCGCCACCCAGAGCTGCAAGTTCTTGTCGAAGGCGTTGTACTGCACCGGGCTCTCATCGGTCGAATACACCTGGGCGTGCGCCCGGTTCACCGCGCGCCGGAACGCCGCCTTCTGCTCGTCGGTGCCGCGTCCCGCGACGGCGAGATAGGTGAAGGTGGTACGTGCGCGCTTGATCGGATGCCGGTCGATCCGGCCGCTCTCGACCCGGCTCTCCATCACGCCGTAGCCCACTCCGGGCCGCGCCAGCTGCATGATCACGTTGGCGGGACCGGCGAGCAGGGCCACCCCCATCAACCCGTCGTCGAAGCCGGCACCCCACTTCGATGTACGCGTCGAAGTCGGTGCGGTCTCGTTGATGGGACGTTCGGCGATCGTCATTGATACCCCTGTCACAAAAGTGAGAACGAATGTTTCCTGATCTTGCCTTTCCGATTGGACAGGTGTCAAGATGTCAGGGTGACGCAGGTCAGGCCGTATCGCGGCGTCGAGGCTCCGCAGCGGATGGCCGACCGGCGCCGCAGATTCATCGACGCCGGGTTGGAACTGCTCGGTGGCGGCACCGAGGAGCTCACGGTCCGCGCCATCTGCCGCCAGTCTGGCGTGGCCACCCGCCACTTCTATGAGGCGTTCGCCGATAAGGACGAGTTCGTCGCGGCGGTGTTCGACTCGGTGGTCGCCGTGATCGCCGCCACCACCCAGGCCGCCGTGGCCTCGGTCCCGTTCGCCGAGCAGAACCGGGCCGGCATCACCAACCTGGTGCGCACCGTCAGCGAGGACACCCGGGTGGGCCGGCTGTTGTTCGATCCCCGACTGTCCAACGCCGTGCTGATGCGCAAACGGACGGAACTGGGCGGGGTGTTCGCGGCTCTGGCCGGTCAACACCTGCAAACGGCACTGCAGCGCGACGAGACGCCCCGGATCAATGCCGTGGCGCATTTCGTGGTCGGCGGGGTCAGTCAGGCCATCAACGCGTGGCTCACCGGGTCGATCGCGTTCGGCCAGGAGGAACTCATCGACCAGCTGACCACCTTGCTCGACGGTTTCGTCGACCCCCGGTTGTACTGAGCGTGCCGCCGACTCCCCCGATCGGGGGACACCAGCTTCACCCGGTGTATCCACCGGTCACCCGACAGATCTGACGTGTGATTCCCGGCATTCTTATCTCAACGCAGAAAGCCACTCACACAAAGGATTACGAACATGATCAAGAACCTGAAGGCCGCAGCCCTCGGAATCTGCACCGCCGCCCTCATCGGCGCCGGAGCCCTCGGCCTGGCCGGCACCGCCGCCGCGGCCACCAGCACCGCCCCGACCGGCCCGGGCTACTCCTACAGCCCCGACACCCACGCCCACCCGGCCCCGACGATGCAGCCCGGCTGGCACGGACACCACGGCCCCGCCAAGATCGCCGCGCTGCAGAACCGGTAACCGAAAAGCCCGAAGCCCCTTCCCCCTCGCGGCACACGAGGGTGGGAGGGGCTTCGCTTTGTCAGACCGCGGCGCGCGGACGGCGGTCGTCCGCCGTCCGGGGTGCCACCTTTTCCTCGTCCGGATTGAACTCCTTTATCCAGCAGGCGAATTCGAGTGTGATGCCGTCGGGATCCTGAAAGTAGAAGGACCGCACGTAGACACCGGGATGCACCTTGGGCGAGGCCTGCCATTCACTCTCGTCGTGATTGAGCACGGGACCCACGCGGATACCCTTCGCCTTCAGCTTCTCGCGGTACTCGTCGAACTTCTCCGGCGGCACATGGAAGGCCAGGTGGTTCATGGTGGACACGGCGCTGGTGATCTCGCCGAGACCCGGCAGTGCGATCGGCGCCGAGATGCCCGGAACGCCGTCCGGCGCATCGGTGAACCAGAAGAACGCCACGCAGTCGCCGTTGCCGGCATCGAAGAAGAAGTGCTGCCCCATACCGCCCGGCAGATCGATCGCCTTGATCAACGGCATGCCGAGCACACCGGAGTAGAAGTCGACGGTGCGCTGCATATCCGAGCACACCAGCGCGACGTGGTTGATGCCGCCGAGCGCGAACTCGGTGTTGGGATTGTCCGGCCTGATCATGATGACGTCCCCTCTGGCGCAGATCTGAATCTGAACCTAACATCAGATTCAGATTCGATCAATGCACGACTCGGACGAGGGGGAACATCGTGACCGCGCGCGTGCAGCTTCCGACGGTCCGTGGCCGCCAGACCGAGGCGGCGATGGATGCGGCCGCACGGAATGTGGTGGCGCGCAAAGGGATCTTGGCCACCACGGTCGCCGATATCGCCGCCGAAGCGGGCCGCTCCACGGCGTCGTTCTACAACTATTACGACTCCAAGGAGGCGATGGTCCGGGACTGGGCCCTGCGGTTCCGCGACGAGGCCCGGCACCGGGCGCGCGCGGCCTCCGAGCCCGGTCTGAGCAACGCCGAACGCGCACATGCCGCGGCCGCCGCGCACTGGAACACCTATCGGCACCGGCTCGCCGAGATCATCAGTGTCTCGCAGCTGGCCATGATCAACGACGACTTCGCGCAGTACTGGGCGGATATCTGCGCGCTGCCCATCGCCCTGATCACCGCCATGGTCGAAGACGCTCAGCGCCAGGGTTTCTGCGCAGGTGACGACCCGAAACTGGTGGCGGTGGCCCTCGTGTCGATGCTCAACCAGTTCTGCTACACCCAACTCTCGGGTGACGGCGCGGCCACCGCGGACGACGCCGCCTGCATCACCACGCTGGCCAACATCTTCTACCGGACGATCTACCACAAGGAGAACGTCGCACCATGAGCAAGAGCGCTGCCGCCGGCGTCACGCGCGAATTCGTCGGACTGGACTCACCTACCGCCATCCGCGCCGGCGCCGGCGGTCATCCCTGTCAGGGCCTCTACCATCGCGGCATCGGGCGCAAACCCAAGATCGCGATGATCGCCACGCACTATCAGATCGACTTCTCCGAGCACTATCTGGCCGACTACATGGCCACCCGGGGTATCGGCTTCCTGGGCTGGAACACCCGGTTCCGGGGTTTCGAGAGCAGCTTCCTGCTCGACCACGCCCTAGTCGACATCGGGGTCGGCGTGCGCTGGCTGCGCGAGGTGCAAGGTATCGAAACGGTGATCCTGCTGGGCAATTCCGGTGGAGGATCACTGATGTCGGCCTATCAGGCACAAGCGCTACACCACCATGTCCGGCCGGTGCTCGACGGGATGCGCCCCGCCGCGGGCCTGTCCGACCTACCCCCCGCCGACGGCTACGTCGCCAGCGCCGCACACCCCGGCCGCCCGGACGTGCTGACCGCGTGGATGGATGCCGCGGTGGTCGACGAGGACGACCCGGTGGCCACCGATCCCGCGCTCGATCTGTTCGAGGCGAAGAACGGCCCGCCTTATACCGAGGAGTTCGTCGCGCGATACCGTGCGGCGCAGACCGCCCGCAACGAAGCCATCACCGACTGGGCCGAAGCCGAACTCGAACGTATCCGCGCGGCCGGACACTCCGACCGCCCGTTCACCGTGATGCGCACCTGGGCCGATCCCCGGATGGTCGACCCGACACTGGAGCCGACCAAGCGCCAGGCCAACCTGTGCTACGCGGGAACCCCGATGCACGCCAACCGATCCGCACGCGGGATCGCCGCGGCGTGCACGCTGCGCAACTGGCTCGGCATGTGGAGCCTGCGGCACGCGCAGACCCGCGCCGAACCGCACCTGGCGCTGATCGACTGCCCGGCCCTGGTCATCAACGCCGAACAGGACACCGGCGTTTTCCCGTCCGACGCCCAGCGTATCCATGCCGCACTGGCCTCGACGGACAAGGCACTGTGCTCGATCGACACCGACCACTACTTCACCACCCCGGGTGCCCGCAGCGAACAGGCCGATACCATCGCCAAATGGATCGCGAAGCGGTGGAAGTAGTCAAGGTCCTCGCCCACTTCACCCCAGGCGCGAAGGTTCTGGATTTCGTTGCACCGGAATCTGATTGGCTCGATATCCGGTGGTGCGCCGAGGATGACGACGAGACCTTCCACCGCGAACTGCCCGACGCCGAGGTGATCTGGCACGTGCTGCGGCCGCTGTCGGGCTCCGACCTGGAACGGGCTACGCACGCCAGGCTGATACACAAGCTGGGCGCCGGCGTGAACACCATCGACGTCGACACCGCCACCCGACGCGGTATCGCGGTGGCGAATATGCCAGGGGCCAACGCGCCGTCGGTTGCCGAGGGCACCCTGCTCCTCATGCTGGCCGCATTACGCCGGCTACCGGCGCTGGACCGGGCCACCCGAGAGGGCCGCGGCTGGCCGTCGGATCCCAGTCTCGGAGAGACCGTCCGCGATATCGGCGGCTGCACGGTGGGGCTGGTCGGTTACGGCAACATCGCCAAACAGGTCGAGCGCATCGTGCTGGCCATGGGCGGCCAGGTGGAGCACACCAGCACCCGCGACGACGGGACGCCCGGCTGGCGCGCCCTGCCCGACCTGCTGGCGACCGCCGATATCGTCTCGCTGCATCTGCCGCTCAACGAACACACCCGTCATCTGATCGGCCCCGACGAGCTGGCGGCGATGAAACCGGGTGCCGTCCTGGTCAACACGTCACGCGGGCCGATCGTCGACGAGGCGGCCCTGGTCGAGGCGCTGCGATCCGGTCACCTGGCCGCAGCCGGGCTCGACGTGTTCGCCGAGGAACCGGTGCCCGCGGGCGCTGCCCTGCTCACCCTCGACAACGTCGTGGTGACCCCACACGTCACCTGGTACACGGTCGACACCATGCGCAGATATCTGGAAATGGCCGTCGAGAACTGCCGCCGCCTGCGCGACGGCGAACCCCTGGCCCACTTGGTTAACGAAGTGAGATAGCCCCCTGAAGTGGCGCCCGTCACGTCGGGGTACCCTCGTTCCCGACCGACCGGTTAATAGGGAAGGGCGCATATGCCTATCGCGATCAATCCTGAGCACAACGACCTGGCCGACTCGGTCCGGTCCCTGGTGGCCAAGATGGCCCCCGCCGACGTCCTGCACGAGGCGCTGGAGACCCCGATCTCCAACCCGCCGAGCTACTGGAAGGCCGCGGCCGAACAGGGCCTGCAGGGCGTGCACCTCGCCGAAGAGGTTGGCGGCCAAGGGTTCGGCATCCTCGAGCTGGCGATCACCCTGGCCGAGTTCGGCTACGGCGCGGTGCCGGGCCCGTTTGTGCCTTCGGCCATCGCCAGCGCACTGATCTCCGCGAACGACCCGAAGTCCCCGCTGCTGCAGGGCCTGGCCGCCGGCGACACCATCGCCGCCTACGCCATCGACTCGGGACTGACGGCCACTTCCACCGACGACAAGCTCGTCATCCGCGGTGAGGTCCGTGCGGTCCCCGCGGCCGGGCAGGCGTCGTTGCTGGTGCTCCCGGTGTCCGGCCTCGGTGAAGCCAGCAGCGTGCAATGGGTCGTCCTGGATGCCGACACCCTGGAGCTCGAGCCGGTGGCCAGCATCGACCCGTTGCGCCCGGTGGCGCACGTCCGGGCCAATGCCGTCGAGGTGGGCCTCGACAAGGTGCTGTCCAACCTCACCCGTGCCCATGCCCGCGCGCTCATCGCCACACTGCTGTCTGCCGAGTGCGTCGGCGTCGCCCGCTGGGCCACCGACACCGCGACCGAGTACGCCAAGATCCGTGAGCAGTTCGGCCGCCCCATCGGCCAGTTCCAGGCCATCAAGCACAAGTGCTCGGGCATGATCGCCGAGACCGAGCGTGCCACCGCCGCCGTGTGGGACGCGTCGCGTGCGCTGGACGAACTCCGCAACGGCGATCCCGATTCCAGGTGGGAGTTCGCCGCCGCCGTCGCGGGCACGCTCGCTCCGGTCGCCTCTCAGCACTGCGCCCAGGAGTGCATCCAGGTGCACGGCGGTATCGGCTTCACCTGGGAGCACGACACCAACATCTACTACCGTCGCTCGCTGATTCTCGCGGCCAGCTTCGGCCGGGCTGCCGACTACCCGCAGCTTGTCGTCGACACCGCCACCAGCTCCGGGCTGCGCAACCTCAACATCGATCTCGACCCGGACACCGAGAAGCTCCGCGAGGAGATTCGCGCCGAGGTCGCAGCGTTGAAAGCCATTCCGCGCGAAGAGCGTAACGCCGCAATCGCCGAGGGCGGCTGGGTGCAGCCGCATCTGCCCAAACCGTGGGGACGCAACGCCGGCCCCGTCGAACAGATCATCACCGCCCAGGAGTTCAGCACCGGGAAGGTCGCCCGCCCCAACATGGGCATCGCGGCCTGGATCATCCCGTCGATCGTGGCCTACGGCACCGACGAACAGCAGCAGCAGTTCCTGTCCCCCACCTTCCGCGGCGAGATGATCTGGTGCCAGCTGTTTTCCGAGCCGGGCGCCGGCTCGGACCTGGCCAGCCTGACCACCAAGGCCACCAAGGTCGACGGCGGCTGGCGGATCACCGGGCAGAAGATCTGGACCACCGGTGCGCAGTTCTCCCAGTGGGGTGCGCTACTGGCCCGCACCGACCCGAGTGCCCCGAAGCACAACGGCATCACGTACTTCCTGTTGGACATGAAATCACCTGGGGTGGAGGTGAAACCGCTGCGCGAGCTGACCGGCGACGCCTTGTTCAACACGGTGTTCATCGACGATGTGTTCGTCCCGGACTCGATGGTGCTCGGTGAGGTCGACCGCGGGTGGGAGGTCAGCCGCAACACCCTGACCAACGAGCGGGTGTCCATCGGCAGCGGCGAACCGCCGTTCCTGGCCAGCCTGGATCAGTTCGTGGCGTTCCTGGCCGAAGGACAGTTCGATCAGATCGAGCAGAATCACGCGGGCAAGCTCATCGCCGAGGGCTACGCCGCCAAGGTGCTCAACCTGCGCTCGACGCTGCTCACCCTGGCCGGTGGCGATCCGATGCCCGCCGCGGCCATCTCCAAACTGCTGTCGATGAAGACCGGGCAGGGTTACGCCGAGTTCGGGGTGTCGTCGTTCGGCACCGACGGCGCGGTCGGTGACAAGGAACAGATCACCGGGAAATGGGCCGACTATCTGCTGTTCAGCCGGGCGACCACCATCTACGGCGGCACCACCGAGGTACAGCTGAACATCATCGCCGAACGCCTGCTGGGCCTGCCCCGCGACCCGTAAAGCACTGCGTCCGGGATCGTGGGAGAGCATGCCATCCCACGATCCCGGACCTCTCGGGCCCAGCAGGAATCAGCCGGCCGTCGAATTCGGTTGCCCATTGATGTGAGCAGTTCACGAGATCGCACCGGCCGCATGCTCTGCGCTGCGGTGGCGGGATTGGCGCTGTTCGTCCCGACGCTGACCATCGAGGGGCACGGCCTCACCGGCGGCGATGAGCGGCCCGCAACGGTGGCGCAGCCGTGTGTCAACGGCGTGGTCCCGCTCAACCCGTATGTCATCAACTGCAATCTCGGGACCCGTCCACCCAAGATCCGCGGATCGGCACCCGATGCCGGGGCGATCATCGCGTGCCGCCACGATCCGGTGTGCCTGTCCTATTACGTCAACAACCCCTAGGGCAAGATCGAGTCCCCCGCTAGGGCAGGATGGAGTCCCCCGCTAAGGCAGGATTGAGTCGACGTACCCGCCGTCGACCCGCAGCGCCCCTCCGGTGGTGGCCGAGGCCAGCGGCGATGCCAAATAGGTCACCATGTTGGCGATCTCGGCCGGCTCGATGAGCCGCTGCAACAGGGACTGCGGCCGGTACTTCACCATGAACTCGCGCTGCGCGTCCTCCCACGGCAGCGACTTGTCCACCAACTCGTAGACGAAATCCTCGACCCCGGCGGTGTGCGTCGGTCCGGCGATCACCGAGTTGACGGTCACTCCGGTACCCGCGGCATCCTTGGCGAAGCCCCGGGACACCGCCAGCAACGCGGTCTTGGAGACGCCGTAGTGGATCATCTCCTCCGGGATGACGATGGCCGAGTCACTGGCGATCTGGATCGCCCGGCCCCAGCCTCGGTCCGCCATGCCCGGCAGGTAGGCGCGGATGAGCCGCACCGCGGCAAGCACATTCACCTCGAAGTAGGTGCGCCACTGCGCATCGGTGATCTCACGAGCCGGCACCGCGCCGAAGATGCCGAGATTGTTGACCAGGATGTCGACCTCGGGCAGTTCCGCGAGCAGTTGTGCCGTGCCCTCTTCCGTGCTGACATCGGCGGCCACCCCGAAAGCGGTACCGCCGAGACCGCGCACCCTTTCCGCGGCTTCGTCGACGCGGGCTGAGGTGCGGCCGTTGACCGCCACCCGCGCCCCGCTGCGGGCCAAACCCTCGGCGATGGCCAAGCCGATGCCTTGGGTGGAGCCGGTGACGAGTGCGGTCTTTCCGGAGAGGTCGATATTCATGACATAGTTCTACCCGCGCGCCCGGTCGCCTATTCCCGAACGGCCCTTACCCCCGGTGGAGACCCCCGGGTCGTTCAGTGCGCGCCTTCGCCTCTACCCACATGGGCCTCCGCCCGCAGGCGCTCCACCATGTGCGGGTAGTGCAGCTCGAATGCCGGTCGCTCCGAACGGATCCGGGGCAGCTCGGTGAAGTTGTGCCGCGGCGGCGGGCACGAGGTGGCCCACTCCAGCGAGTTGCCGTGCCCCCACGGATCGTCCACCGTCACCGGCTCGCCGAACCGCCAGCTCTTGAACACGTTCCAGACGAACGGCAGCGTCGACACACCGAGAACGAACGCACCGATCGACGAAACGACGTTCAGCGTGGTGAACCCGTCGGTGGGCAGATAGTCGGCGTAGCGGCGCGGCATGCCCGCGTCACCCAGCCAGTGCTGTACCAGGAAGGTGGTGTGGAAGCCGATGAAGGTCAGCCAGAAGTGCAGCTTGCCCAGGCGCTCGTCGAGCAGCCGGCCCGTCATCTTCGGGAACCAGAAGTAGATGCCCGCGTAGCTGGCGAACACGATGGTGCCGAAGAGCGTGTAGTGGAAATGCGCCACCACGAAATAGGAGTCGGTGACGTGGAAGTCCAGCGGCGGGCTGGCCAGCAGCACGCCGGACAGGCCACCCAGCAGGAAGGTCACCATGAAGCCGACCGAGAACAGCATCGGTGTCTCGAAGGTCAACTGTCCCTTCCACATGGTGCCGATCCAGTTGAAGAACTTGATACCGGTGGGCACCGCGATCAGGAACGTCATGAAACTGAAGAAGGGCAGGAGAACCGCACCGGTGGCGTACATGTGATGTGCCCACACCGCGACCGACAGGGCGCCGATGCCGAACGTCGCGTAGATCAGCGTGGTGTAGCCGAAGATCGGTTTACGCGAAAACACCGGCACCACTTCGCTGATGATCCCGAAGAAGGGCAGCGCGATGACGTACACCTCGGGATGGCCGAAGAACCAGAACAGGTGCTGGTAGAGCAGCATCCCGCCGTTGGACGGATCGTAGATGTGCGCACCGATGCGGCGGTCGGCTTCAAGACCGAACAGCGCTGCGGTCAGCAACGGGAAGATCACCAGCACCAGGACCGAGGTCACCAGGATGGTCCAGGTGAAGATCGGCATCCGGAACATCGTCATCCCCGGGGCACGCATGCAGACCACCGTGGTGATCATGTTGACGGCGCCCAGGATCGTGCCGAGACCGCCGACGGCGATACCCAGGATCCACAGATCCGAACCTGCACCCGGACTGTGTACGGCATCCGAGAGCGGGGTGTAGGCCGTCCACCCGAAGTCCGCCGCACCACCGGGAGTGATGAAGCCGGCGAGCGCGATCAGCGCACCGAACGCGAACAGCCAGTAGGACAGTGCATTCAGCCGGGGGAACGCCACGTCGGGGGCGCCGATCTGCAGCGGCAGCACAAGATTCGCGAAGCCGAACACGATCGGGGTGGCGTAGAACAGCAGCATCGCCGTGCCGTGCATGGTGAACAGCTGGTTGAACTGCTCATTGGAGAGGAACTGCAGGCCCGGTGCCGCCAGTTCGGTGCGGATCAGCAGGGCCATCAGCCCGCCGATCATGAAGAAGATGAAGCAGGTGACGCAGTACATGATGCCGATCAGTTTGTGATCGGTCGTCGTGATCAGCTTATAGACCAGATTGCCCTTGGGGCCCATGCGCGCGGGAAAGGGTCGGCGCGGCAGGACGTCCGGGATTGAGGGTGCTTCGGCTACCACATTCGTCTCCCCCGCCTTGCGGCGTGATCGGCACTGGACTGTCAGAGCACCTCAACTCTGCGACCTGTCCGCGTCTCGATCTAGGGACTTAAGTCCCGACTACGCAGCCGACCGGGTGATGTTCAGGGCATCACAGTTCACGCAGCTCGCGTTTGAGGATCTTGCCGGTCGGGTTACGGGGCAGCTCATCGAGGAAGATCACCTCTCGCGGCACCTTGTAGCGGGCGAGATTTTCCTTGACATACGTCTTGATCGCCTCTTCGTCGACGGACGCACCCTCGGTCTTCACCACGAAAGCACGCAGCCGGTGCCCCCACTCTTTGTCCTCCACGCCCAGGGCGGTGGCCTCGACCACCTCTGGATGCCCGCTGATGAGGTCCTCGACCTCGGCGGGGAAGACGTTCTCGCCGCCGCACACGATCATCTCGTCGTCGCGACCCGATACGTACAGCAGACCGCCTTCGTCGAAGTACCCGACATCACCCGAGGACAGCATTCCGTCGATGATCTGCTTGCCGCCGCCGCCGGTATAGCCCTCGAACGGGAAGGTGTTACGCACGAAGATGCGCCCGATCTCGCCCTGCGGAAGCTCAATCCCGTTGTCGTCCAGGATTTTCACCGTGATGCCTTTGACCGGGGGGCCCACCGTCGCGGGATTCTTGGACAGGTCCTTGGGCCGGGCGATGGAGGCGAACGCGATCTCGGTGGACCCGTACAGGTTGTAGATCACCGGACCCAGGTCCTTCAGCGCCCGGGTGGCCAGCTCCGCACCCAGCTGCGAGCCGGATACGAACACGATCCGCAGGCTGGACAGGTTCGGCTTCGGCTGGGTCTTCTCCAACTCGTCGAGTATCCGGGACAGCATCACCGGTACGACGACGATCGCGGTCACCTGGTGCTTCTCGATATCGGCGAGCACGGTGGCCGGTTTGAAACGGCGGCGCAGCACCAGGGTGGTGCCCAACATCATCGCGATGGTGGCGTGCAGGAAGCCGAGTGCGTGGAACATCGGCGCCGGCAGCGAGGTCACCTCGCCGGATTTGAAGGGCACGTGTGACAGCACGCCGCCGATCGGCGCGAGCGACGGCGGGGTGCTCCGGTTGGCGCCCTTGGGGGTACCGGTGGTGCCACTGGTCAGGATGATGACCGAGGAGTGTTTGGTGGCCTTGGGCGCGGGCTGCTTGCTGCTGCGCTTGATGAGATCGGCCAGGGTGTCGTCGGTACTGCCCGACGGCGCGTCCGTGTCCGGGTTGGTGGCCAGGGCGCGCAGCTTGCCCAGCGCGGGTTCGGCCTGCGCCACCGCCGCGGTGTACTCGTCGTCGTAAATGACCAGCTTGGCGCCCTCACGCTCGGACACCTCTTTGATCTGCGGGCCGGAGAACTCGCTGTTGAGCAGGATGATGCGGGCTCCGACCCGGGCCGCGCCGTAGACGCTGATCAGAAACCAGCGGTGGTTGCGGATCAGCAGCGCGACACCGTCGCCGCCCCTGACACCCATATTGCGCAGGCCGTTGGCCACCGCGTGGGCAGCTTCATCCAGTTCGGCGAAGGTGATCTCGCCGTCGTCGTCGATGATGGCGGGTCGGTCCGGGTAACGCCGCGCGTTGAGCGCCGGGATCATGCCGAACTCTCCCCAGCGCCGGATGTCGGCGAGCATCGCCACGAAGTTCTGCGGCGGCTCGAGCTTGAATGCGCCCGCCTCGAACATCTTGCGGGCGTAGTGCAGCTCCGCCGAGCCGCGGTCGAAGTACTGCTGGGCTTTCGCGGCCACCTGCGCCGGCAGGTCGAAAAGACTGGGCATACGGCCACAATATGTGACACACGTCGCACCCGGGTCGGTAACTACCATGGGGCCATGGCCGAAGCGGTCTCACTCGAGGCGGGCGGCCGGCAGGTACCGATCAGCAATCCGAGCAAAGTGGTCTTCCCCGACGCAGGGGTCACCAAACGGCAGCTGATCGACTACTACCTCGCCGTCGCCGATGGGGCGCTGCGCGGTGTCGCGGACCGGCCGATGATCCTCAAGCGTTTCGTCAAGGGCATCTCCCAGGAGGCGATCTTCCAGAAACGTGCCCCGGAGAAGCGGCCGGACTGGATCGAGGTCGCCGAGCTCAAGTACGCCTCCGGCACGTCGGCCAAGGAAGCCGTGCTCACCGATGCGGCGGGCCTGGTCTGGGCGATCAACCTCGGTTGCGTCGACCTCAACCCACATCCGGTGCGGGCAGCCGACCTGGACCATCCCGACGAGTTGCGGATCGATCTGGACCCGATGCCCGGGGTGGAATGGGAGCAGATCCTCGCCGTGGCCCAGGTGGCGCGCGAGGTGCTCGACGATCACGGTCTGACCGCCTGGCCGAAGACCTCCGGTTCACGCGGATTCCACATCTATGCCCGCATCCACCCGCACTGGCCGTTCAGACAGGTTCGGCTGGCCGCCGAGACGGTGGCCCGGGCGGTCGAGCAGCGCGTACCCGACCTGGCGACCGCGCGCTGGTGGAAGGAAGAACGCGGTGAGCGCGTCTTCGTGGACTTCAACCAGAACGCCAAGGACCGCACCGTCGCCTCGGCGTACTCGGTGCGGGCCACCCCGGACGCCCGGGTCTCCACTCCGCTGCACTGGGCGGAGGTACCGGGGTGCCGAGCCGAGGCCTTCACCATCGCGACCGTGCCCGCACGGTTCGCCGATATCGGCGATCCGTGGGAGGGCATGGACGACGCACCGGGCGGGCTGGAGCCACTACTCGCCCTGGCCAAGGAGTTCGGGCCGCCGGAGAAGCCGGCGAAGGCGTCCGGTGGAACGGGCCGGCGAGTGTCGCAGATGCCGCTCATCGAGGTAGCCCGCACCAAGACCCGGGATGAGGCGCTGGCCGCACTGGACGTGTGGCGGGGTCGCCACCCCGCGGCCGCCGACCTGCTCACACCGGTCGACGTGCTGGTCGACGGGATGCGTGGCCCGAGTTCGATCTGGTACCGGGTACGCGTCAATCTGCAGCACGTTCCCGAAGACCAACGCCCGCCACAGGAACCACTGATCGCCGACTATTCGCCCTGGGTCGGTTACACCGGTGGACAATTTCGACGCTGAGACCGGATCGGGGCTACTCAACGGTAAGTTGTCGTCGATTATTGAGGAGTACTCTTATAGTAATCCAAAAGTGTTGCGCCTCAACATAATAGAAAACTCTCAGCAAAACCTTATGGGCTCATCAGGCGCAGTTCTTAGCAAAGTATTAATGCGTACTCCCAGGTACCTTAAATTCGCCGGATAACTTCGGTGTTAGTTCGAAGCACCGAAGGGAGGCATTACATGACGATCGCATTCAGGTACGGCAATCCGGCGGTCGACTGTGACGGTGCCCAGCTGCGCGCACAGTGCCGCCATCTGGCGACCGTGGCGACGCTCACCGGAGTCATCGACGACGCCAACTTCGACCGACTCACGCATCGGGTCCGGCAGATGGTGCTCACCGAGAAGCCGTTCGTCCTCGACCTCAGTGGCGTGACGGGACTGTCCGCGCGCGGCGTGTCCCTGCTCTACGGACTCGATGACGAGTGCGACCTCGCCGGTGTCGAATGGGCACTGGTTGCCAGCCCGCAGGTGCTCGACATTCTGCGGCTCCTCGACGACGCCTTCCCGATCACCGCATCGGTACCCGAGGCACTGCATCACTTCGCCGAGGGCACCCTGGCCCGCCGGCGCCTGCTCCCACTCCTGCACAAGACCGCATAACAAAGAAAGGCGGATCACATGTTGCTCGATGTTCGCTGGTTGACCGCGTTGGTTCGCCGTCACCGCAAGCACGCCCACTAACTGCATCACCAAGAAACCTGACCGGCGAGTCGCGCGACTCGCCGGTCAGGTTTTTTCATGTTCAGCCCAGCGCGTTCAGGCCTTGTAATAGACCAGCTGATGCGTGGTCGCCAGCAGACCGCCCGCCCGGCTCCAGATCTGCGCCGACTGATCGAAATGCCCACCCGAGAACCCCTGGGCACGTGCCGTGGCGAGCAGGTATCCGTCACCCTGCTCGGCCAGCTCAGCCGGCCCGGCATGGAAGTACGCGGTGAACGAGATGGTGCCCGCAGGCAGAAGCTGCCCGCGCCGCAGCCAGAGACGCGGATAGAAGATGTCGCACAGCGAGGTGAGTGAGGCGAAATCGATCGGGCGGGCAGGTCGATCGCGAACCCACAACGTCGTTGTCGACGACGTCGACTCACCGGCACCGGCAGCGGGCAATGCACCGTCGATGAATCGAAGGTCGTAATTCCTGGTCCATGCCACCCCGAACCCGGCACTCGCGTCCTCGATCGACGCCGGGTCGCCCACGTCCGGGCGCGCGATCTCGGTGTCGGCCCAGGTTTCACGGCGCACCGCGAACACCGCGGTCGCCGTGGTCTTCACCTCACCGTTCTGACTCAGTTCGACGTACCAGTGCTGGTTGGACCGGTTGGTTCGCACGGCCCGTGCCCGAACGTCGAAATCTCCGTCGGCGATCGGCGCCAGATAGTTCACCGTGAGCGCCACCGGAAACCCGTGCACGTCACTCTGGAGTTCGACGGCCCGCAGCAGTGTGGCCGCGGTGATACCGCCGAACGGGCCCACCATATTCGCCCATTGCGGAATCGTCCGCCCTCGTAACAGGCCGTCGCCCAGGGCTTCCAGGGCAATCCCGTCGTCGAACACCGTCATCGGCGTGACTCTACCCCGGATCCTTTGACAGGCTAATCAGTAGGTCACCGGATGCGGTGAGTGGGATCGGGGCCGCGATGTCACTGTGAGACACCCCGAACGCTGCCCGTCGGTTGCAAGTATCCGTAAAGCCCGCTGATGCAGCGATTTTCCGGGAATGCCGGGCACTGGAACCCTCTTGATCCTTCCGTCATCGGCGTCGTGTGAAGGAGCGGAGATGCAGGATTTCCAGAAGCGAGTGTGTGCTGTGGTCGGCGGCGGGGCGGTCGCCGTCGGCCTGTTGATCGACGTCATCGGCAGCGCAGCGCAGTCCACCATCGTCGCCGGCGGGTCGGGGGATTCCTCGACCACCGGCACCTATTCGTCGCCTGTGGTGCCGGCCATGACGATCAACGCCACCGGCAACATGAAGCTGGGTTCGACCGCGACAGCTCAGATTCCCGCGTCGACGCCGGCCACCTCGCTCGCGGCACCCACGTACAAAGCCACCGCAGCGGCGACCTGCGTCAACAACGGCCAGTGCCCGTGATCACCGATGAGCTCGGCGCCTACCCTCGGCACCGGACCGGACCTGCGCTGCAGGTCATTTGAAGCGGCCGGCGAAACCGCGCAGGGGCAGGTCCGCACTCGTGAGCAGCCCCGGTGGAGCGGCGATGACGGACCGGATGGCGTGCAGCGCAGGCATACCGGTGACCGTCATGCCGATCGAGGCGAAGTTGTCGGGGTTCGACAGGTCCACGCCCGGTTTCGGGAAGATCATGTGCTTGTTGTAGACGCAGGGGTCGCCCTTGATCTGAGTAATGTAGCAGCCCTTGATATCCCAACTCGGATCCGTATGCGGGGTCATCTGCCATTCGAGATGCGTCTCGACCCGCGGCACTCCGTCGACCATGCCCTGGTACTTGATGTAGTTGCCACCCAGGGAACCCTTCGGCAGCACGTACCAGCCCAGGTCGACGTCTTTGGTGCATGCGCCGAGCTCGTAGCTGAACTTGACCTCGTCGAGCTCGAGTCCGAAGCAGTCGGCCATCATCAGTACGCTGTCGGCGAAAACCTCGGTGTACTTGCGCAACTTGTCCGGAATCGACGGATCATCAACGGGCAGACCGTATCCCACCTCGATCCAGGTGTCCTTGCTGTGATGGCAGGACACGTCGACGGATTCGATGGTGGTGACGTTCTCGATCTCGGCGACGTCGGCCGAGCAGACCACACCGAGGATCTGGTTCAGGCCGGGGTTCATGCCGGTGCCGTAGAACGTGGCACCACCCTTCTCGCACGCCTCGGCGAGTACTTGGCTGACGGGCTTTCCGGACGGGTGCGGGTGGTTGGTGTCCCTGTGCCAGCCGGTGATCCAGTCGGCGGTGGTGACGATATCGATTCCCGCCTCCAGGACCTGGACGTACAGATCCTCATCGGGGAACACCCCGTGAAAGGTCAGCACATCGGGCTTCGCCGCGATGATCTCGGCGATCGTGCCGGTGGCGATCACCCCGTTCGGCGCTGCGCCTGCGAGTTCACCGGAGTCCCGTCCGACCTTCTCGGGCGAGTAGCAGTGCACGCCGACGAGTTCGAGTTCAGACTGCGCAGCGTACCGCTTGATCATCTCGGAGCCAACGTTGCCGGTGGCCACCTGGAATACCCGGATCGGTGTATTCATATGACTGTCAACCCTTCTGGTGTGCGAGGTCCACGGCGCTTCCGCCCCGGCCGTCGGGATAGAACTGCATGGCCCACGTGCGAATCGCCGTGAAACCCTCGTATTCGGAGGTCGACAGCGCGGGCGGATCCGAATAGCGCTGGTGACTCCAGATGTGGATGTCCTGCGCGAACTGACGGATGATCTCCTCGCCGAACGCGACGGCTTTGGCCTCCGCCCTCGGTGAATCCTTGCCGGGCACCCGCCCGATGTAGGCCATGAAGCGCACGTCGGACGTGCGATCGTCGACCGGTGTGATGGCCGAGATGGTGCGATTGTCGACCATCCCCCAACTCTTGGTCACCGCGATGCCGAGTCCGCCGTTGATGGCCTCCACGCCACTGCGGACATCGTCTATGGACTGTTGCTCGTCGCCGTCGAACGTGATGGTGAAGTCCACGTACGAGGTGGGCTCGGCGAAATCGTGCCGGGTGAACACCGGCACGATCGGGGTTTGGTGCACGTACTTGAAATGTGCGAAGTCGACACCGTTTTCGAGGACGTACTGCGGGTGCAGCTCCAGCGCTTCACGGTGCAGGCGCTGTTGCGGCCAGTAGTCCTCGACGGTGCTGCCGTCCCCGAATGCGGTGAACACGTCGGGCACGTCGAAGAAGGGCTCGCGTCCCTCGGTGTCATGCCAGATGTAGATCGACTGGTTGAGTTCGGCCACGGGGTAGGTGCGCATGCGGCGACCGCGGTTGGGGCGTGGTTCGTACGGGATGCAGACGTTGCGCCCTTCGGCGTTCCATTGCCAGCCGTGGAACGGGCACTGGATGACCTCACCGACGACATGCCCGCCGAAGCCGAGGTGGGCGCCGAGGTGTTCGCAGTACGCGTTCATCACCGTGACCTGGCCCGATTCTGCGCGCCAGGCCACCATTTCGGTGTCGAAGTACTTCATCGCACGGACGTCGCCGACGCCGATCTGGTCCGACCAGGCAACCTGGAACCACCCCGTCGGCGTCATGGATAACGGCGGTTTTGCCATGGACCCTAGAATCACAGAGGGTTCTATCAAAGTCAACCATCGCGTAGCATTCGCGTGATGACCGAAGCCGCCGAACGCCGCACCAACCGGCGCGGCGCAGCGTCCCGCGAAAGCATGTTGGAGGCAGCGCTACACGCATTAGCGTCCGGCGAGCCGGGGTCGGTGTCGGGTAATCGGATCGCCAAGGACGCCGGGGCCACCTGGGGCACGGTGAAATACCAGTTCGGCGATATCGACGGGCTGTGGGCGGCGGTGCTGCGCTTCACCGCGGAACGGCGCGGCGAACTGCCGTCCCGGGCCGCGCCGCACGGTCCGCTCGCCGTGCGCGTCTCGGCCATCCTCGACGTCATGTACGACGGGCTGACCGCGACGGACTCCCGCGCCATCGAGAATCTGCGCGCGGCACTCCCCCGCGACCGCGCCGAGCTCGAGCGGCTGTTCCCACAGACCGCGTCGGAGTTGGCGTCCTGGCAGCGGACCTGGATCGAAGCCTGCCAGAAGGCTTTTGCCGATCTCGATGTCGACCCGGCCCGGGTCCGGGAGGTGGCGCTGTTCATCCCCGGGGCGATGCGCGGCATCACCTCCGAGCGGCAACTCGGCAGCTATATCGACCTCGATGAGGCCCGTCGCGGCCTGTCCAACGCGATCGTGGCCTACCTGGAGGCGTCGCGCCTCACCCCAGACCGCAACCCCACTCCGGTTCGGTCCCGAAAACAAAACGGCGACCGCTGATCTCGGCCGGGGTGATCCTCACATAGCGCTGTTTGACGGTTGCCGTCCACGGCAGCACCTGGGCCCGGTCGGCGGCGGCGATGTCCTCCGCGGTGGCGAGCACCTCAGCCACACCCTTGACCACCACACTCCAGGCGTTTTCCAGGCCGTGGTCGTCGGCCTCCAATGCCACCCGGTCGTTGAGCACGATCTCGGTGAGCTTGGCGCCCTCCGCGGTCCGGATGATGATCTGGCGCCGCACGACGACGAAGTTCACCGGGAACACGTCGGGCTGCCCGCCGATACTGGTCGCCAACCGGCCCAGGGTCACCGACGACAGCAGATCCCAGCTCTCGTCCGCGCTGAGCACCGTGATGGGCGAATCCTCAGAACTCGTCATGGCGGTCACGCTAATCGGCCGGGTCGCCTCTCGAAAGCGCCGAAAGTCCCGCGATTGAGGACTTCTGACCCTGCTGTCCGGCCCCGCCCTCGAGCAGGATCGACTGATGCCGACGACATTGCTCCCAGTCACCGTCATCGAAGACGCGGTCCACCTCGCGTGCCGTGCCCCGTCATATCACAACAGCCAGCCGTGGCGGTGGGTAATCCAGTCCGGCACCGTATCGCTGTTCATCGATCCCGACCACCTCGTCGCCTCCGATGCCGACGGGCGGCAGGCCCTGCTCAGCTGCGGTGTCGCCCTGGATCATTTCCGGGTGGCCATGGCGGCCGCCGGCTATGCCAGCCACGTCGATCGCTATCCCGACCCCGACGACCATCACCGCATCGCGGATATCCGCCTGAGCAGGCTGGCCGAGGTCACCGTCGCTCAGCGCCGTCGGGCCGACGCCATCTTGCACCGGCGCACCGACCGGTTGCCGTTCGCCGCACCGCCGGACTGGGATGCCTTCGAACCGACGTTACGTACCGCCGTCGACAGCACGGCCAACCCCTCCGGGTGCGCCGTCGACGTGATCGACCCCGCCGACCGGGAGACCCTGGCCGAGGCCTCCCACCTCACCGACGCCCTGCGGCTCTACGATTCCGAATATCACCACGAGATCACCTGGTGGACTTCGCCGTACGAGGTCAACGACGGTATCCCCCACACCTCGCTGGTATCGGCGCAGGAGGCCGACCGCGTCGACGTCGGCCGGACCTTCCCCATCACGCACAATCGGGAACGCCGGCTCGACGTCGGCGAAGATCAGGCACGGCTGCTGGTCATCTCCGCTTCCGACGACACCCGAGAGGGTGTCCTCGCCGCCGGCGAGGCGCTGTCTGCGGTGCTGCTGGACGCCACCATGGCCGGGATGTCGTCGTGCACACTGAGCCATCTGACCGAGGTGCCCGCCAGCCGGGATATCGTCGCGGCCTTGGTCCATCGCGCCTCGCCGCAGGTGGTGGTGCGACTGGGGATTGCCCCTCCGCTGGAGGAAGTGCCGCCGCCGACGCCGCGCCGGCCGCTGCACGACGTGCTGCGTGTCGAGATCTGATCAACCCAGCCGCTTCGCTCGCCCCCGAAGTACCCACACCGCCACTATGGTGACCACAGGGTCTCTCGCGAAAGGTCTGCCCATGGTCTCTGTATTTCTTGTCGACGACCACGAGGTGGTGCGGCGCGGACTGATCGACCTGCTGGACTCCGACCCTGAACTCGACGTGATCGGCGAAGCGGGGTCGGTGTCCGAGGCCTTGGCACGTATCCCCGCATTGCGTCCCGACGTCGCGGTCCTCGACGTCCGCCTGCCGGACGGTAACGGAATCGAACTGTGCCGAGAGCTGTTGTCCCAGCTGCCAGACCTCCGGTGCCTGATGCTCACCTCGTTCACCTCCGACGAAGCGATGCTGGACGCGATCCTGGCCGGCGCGAGCGGCTATGTGGTGAAGGACATCAAGGGGATGGAGCTCGCCCAGGCCATCAAGGAAGTCGGAGCCGGCCGCTCGCTGTTGGACAACCGCGCCGCCGCGGCACTGATGGCCAAGCTGCGCGGCTCGGCCGAACAGGCAGACCCGTTGTCCGGGCTCACCGATCAGGAACGGGTCCTGCTGGACCTGCTGGGCGAAGGGCTGACCAACAAGCAGATCGCGGCCCGAATGTTCTTGGCGGAGAAGACCGTGAAGAACTATGTGTCGCGGCTGCTCGCCAAACTCGGGATGCACCGCCGCACCCAGGCCGCAGTCTTCGTCTCAAAGTTGGATCGCCGGCCCACCCAGGGACAATAGACTCCTGTCGTGGCCGGACCAGATGAGGGACACCATCGCCCCCTTCGCGAGACGCTGTCGCAGCTGCGGCTGCGCGAACTGCTGAGCGAGGTACAGGATCGTGTCGAACAGATCGTCGAGGGCCGAGATCGCCTGGACGGACTTGTCGACGCGATGCTGGCCGTGACATCCGGTCTGAAACTCGACGCCACCCTCACCACGATCGTGCACACCGCGATCGAACTGATCGACGCCCGCTACGGCGCACTGGGCGTTCGCGGCCACGGGCATGAACTGGTCGAGTTCATCTACGAAGGAATCGACGCGGACACCAGTCGGCACATCGGAAAGCTGCCGCAGGGCCTCGGGGTGCTCGGTGCGCTCATCGACGACCCGCGGCCGATCCGGTTGGACAACATTTGCGATCACCCTGCGTCCGTGGGATTTCCTGCGCACCATCCGCCCATGTCGACGTTCCTCGGGGTACCGATCCGGATTCGGGACGAAGTGTTCGGAAACCTCTATCTCACAGAGAAGAACTCGGGACAGCCCTTCAGTGAGGACGATGAGGTACTCGCGCAAGCGCTGGCCGCCGCCGCCGGTATCGCCATCGACAATGCCCGGCTGTACGAGCAGTCCCAGCGACGGCAGGCATGGATCGAGGCGACTCGCGATATCGCCACCGAACTCCTGTCCGGCACCGAACCCGCCGCCGTATTCCAGGTGATCGCCGAGCAGGCCCGCAGGCTCACCGAGTCGACGATCGCGGTCGTCGCGGTGCCCGCCGAGGAGGACGACGAAGACTCCGCGCGTGAGCTCGTCGTGGTCGAGGCCGCAAGCGCCGAACCGGTGGACATCGCGGCCTTCGCGCCGATCCCGGTCGGTGCGGGGATCGTCGGCGAAGCCTACGCCCGGCGGGCTCCGGTGCGGACCGGCCATCTCGATCTTGCCGGTGCCGGCGGACCGGCGATGGTGCTTCCGCTTCGCACCACCGAAACCGTTGCGGGCGTGGTGATCACCCAGCGCAGCGCCGGGGGCGCCCCGTTCAGCGAGGACGATCTGTCGATGGCTGCGGCCTTCACCGACCAGGCTGCGCTGGCCTGGCAGCTGGCCACCACCCAGCGGCGGATGCACGAACTCGATGTGCTCACCGATCGCGACCGCATCGCGCGCGACCTCCACGATCACGTCATCCAGCGGCTGTTCGCCGCGGGCCTGGCGCTGCAGGGCGCCGTTCCCCGTATCCGTCCGGCCGATGCACAACGGCGTGTCGAGCAGTGCGTGGACGACCTGCAGGATGTCATCTCCGAGATCCGCACCGCGATCTTCGATCTGCACAGTGGATCCTCCGCCGGAAGCACTCGGCTGCGCCAGCGAATCGATGCCGCCCTGACCCAGTTCGCGTCAGACGGTGTCCGGACCTCGGCGAGTTACAGCGGACCGCTGTCGGTGATCGAACCGACGATCGCCGACCACGCCGAGGCCGTGGCACGCGAGGCGGTCAGTAATGCGGTGCGGCACGGCAGCGCCACCGAGATCTCGGTCTCGGTGCGCGTCGACGACAATCTGACCATCGAAATCACGGACAATGGAACAGGTTTCAACGGACCGATCACCGAGAGCGGGCTGGCGAATCTGCGCCTGCGCGCCGAGGAATGCGGCGGCACGTTGTCGTTCGAGGAATCCCCGAGTGGCGGCATCGTGGTCGTGTGGCAGGTCCCGCTGCCCTGAGGGCGGCCCACCCCTCGCCGAACGGACACGCGCGGCAGCCTGCGGCTAGTCCCTATCCGGCGGATTCGACGAGCACCGACCGCACGACTCGGTGCAGCTCGTGCCCCACCGTGTCCAGCGGTTGGGTGGCGCGTTCGGCCCGGCACATCGCCACCGCTCCTTCCACCGAGGCCACGATCAGTGTGGCGGTCCCCAACGCCTGGGTAGGTTCGACACCGTGCTCCCGCAACGCGCCGGCCAGGATCGATGTCCAATTCCCGAAGGCGAAGACCGCCGCGTCGCGCGCCACGGAATCCTCGTCGGCCGTTTCCTCGACCGCGACGCCGAGAACCACGCATCCCGCGTGGAAGTCACTGTTCACCAACTTCTTCCGCCACATCCCGAGAAACGCATCCAGGCCTTCGGCCGGCCCGGCAGCCATCGCCCGAGCCAGTATGCGTGCGGTGAGGTCGTCGGCCCACCGGACCGCCTCGGCCGCCAGCTGCCCCTTCCCGCCCGGGAAATAGTGGTAGGTGGACCCCAGCGGGGCGCCGGTGTGCTTCGCCAATTCCCGCACGCTGGTGGCGTTCACCCCGCGGCGCCCGATCATGTCCGCCGCGCCCGCCACCATGCGCATCCGTGCATCCACTCCGCTGTCAGTCACGGCACTCCTCGCTATAACGACCGTCATAGCATAGCTCACGCTGCGGTTATCACAGTCGTTATAGGGGCCCGGCGTGCCGCAGCGCCCGATTCACCCGCAGTGTCTAACGGCGCCGGCCCAGGTGCTCGGCCGCGCCCCGCACCGCGTCGGTCACGGTGTCGACCACCGGGCTGTCCAGCTTCCAGCACTGCCAGTACAACGGCACATCGAGATGCACCTCGGCGATCTGGACGAAGTCCGGACCGATCAATTGTTCGGGATACATCCCCCAGCCCAGCCCTGCCTGTACCGCCGCCCGGAATCCCTCGGCCGTCGGGATGTAGTGCACCGGCCGACGCACCTCTCGGCGAAACACCTTGCGTATCAGGTTGTCCTGCAGGGCATCATCGCGATTCCAGGCCAGCGACGGAGCCTGGGCGGCCGATTTCGCGGTGAATCCGTCGGGTAGGTGCCGCGCGATGTAGGCGGGGGTGGCCACCGGGATATAGCGCATGACACCCAGCGGCCGCGTCCGGCAACCGGACACCGGCGCACGCTCGGTGGTGACGGCGCCCATCACCTCACCCTCGCGCAGCAGTCGCGCCGAATGGTCCTGGTCCTCGATCCTGATATCGAACAATATGCCGGGCAGGCCGGCGAAGACATCGGTGAACCAGGTTGCCATGGAATCCGCGTTGACCGCGATGGCGACCCTGACGTGTTCCTGCGGTCCCGCACCTGTCTCGGCGAGCGCCTCGGCCTCCAGGAGCGCGGTCTGGGCGGCCAGGCGCAGCAATGGGACGCCCGCTGATGTTGCACGACAGGGCTTTTCGCGAACCACAAGCACCTGCCCCACCCGCTGCTCAAGGGCTTTGATGCGCTGGCTGACCGCGGATGGGGTGACGTGCAGGCGGGTGGCCGCAGCATCGAAGCTGCCGAGCTCGATGACCGCCGCATAGGCCGCCAACTGCTGACCGTCCAGCCTCATGCCGCAATGCTAGTGCACAGGCCTTCCTCTAGTCCTTAAGAGCCACAACTGATCCGGAGTCCGAATCGTAGTGCGCCACCCGCGCGATCCAGGTCAGGATGACTTCGGACACCTTGTCCCATGGCGTCGCCTGGATGTGCTTTGTCCAGGTGAAGGGTAACCCCACCGCGGTGGCCGTGCCCTTGACAGTGGGGATGTCGATCACCTCACGCGGTGCAGGGTAGTAACCCTCGCGAGTACCGGCGAACAGATCATTGATCCACCCGGTCGCGACCGTCTGCACTGCCGCCACATTCTTCGGCGCCGAGACCCCGGCGATCAGATATTCGGCGGCCTGGATGACGGGGTTGCCACCGGAGAGGCCGTCGATGTGGCGGCCACCGGTCAGCATCACCCCGTTGAACTGGCCCGGGCGGGCGTCTTCGAGTTCGTCGCCGACGGCGCCGAACATGTTCCACACGTATCTCTCCGACGAAATATCCATCACGGGGCGGTAATTGGCACCGGTGAGGACGGACAGCGCGTGCGGTACCGTACCGTTCATATCGACCGAGTCCAACAGCACGATTCCGGTCAAGTCGGCGATCGCACCGTTCTCGGTCATCCCGGCCGCGGCGCCCATCACCAGGCTGCCGCCGGCGGAATGACCGACCAGTGCAAAGCGGGTGGGTAGGACGACATCGTGTCCAGCCGCAGCGGCGGCGCTGGCCGTCAGGGCATCCCGATTGCCGGCGAACAGATCCGCGATCGCCTGTTGCATCGGAGCGCCCGCCAGCCAGGCACCGTCGGACACGAGGAAGTTCGACGTGATGGTCGGCGCCACCACGACGCTGTGGGTCCGTTCGGCGAGCGCGGCAGCGGTGTGGCTGTACATCGAACCGACCGCACCGAATCCGTGCTGTAGGTAGATCAGGCGAGTGGGTGGTTCGTCGGTATCCGGGAAATACCAATCGGCGGTGACGGTACGCCCGCCGGCGACCGGGATGCGTAGCGTCGACGTCCGCACGGTGACGTGGGCGTCGGCTGGGAGCACGGGTGGTCCGGCGAAGAACTGGATGAGTCCCATGACGACGTTGAGGACCGCCGAACCGACAGCATCCAGTGGCGTCGCGCGGCGCGGAGCAGCAGCCTGCGCCAGCGCCGTGTCGGCCGCGCGCTCGGTCACCGCGGCGGTGCTCGTCGGCACCGCGGGTTTCTGTTGCGTCGGCGGGTCGTCGGGATGTTCCTGCCGGCTTGCGATGTCGCGCTGCACCGTGCCCACACTCCGGACCACACTCAGGCGCGCCGCCCGGGCCTTCTTCTTGGCGGTCCCGGACTTATCGGCTTCCGAGGCCGGTTCGACGTCATGCCCGGAGGCCGCTCCGCGTGTTTCGTCGCCGCCGGCCGGTCGCGGGTGATGCGGCACGCCTTCATCCGACGTGGATGTCGGGCTGTCCTGCTGTCCCGCTGCGGCCGGCTTGTCGTTTCCCGCCGACGGCTCCGATCCGGGGTCGGCCGCGGCCGTGGCCGCGCCGGCGAGCAGCGCGACCGTGAGTGCCGTCATCGCTGCCAGGGCGCCGAGCCATCGAATCAACCGGTCACGCATCCGAGCCTCCTGTTCGACACCGCGGCCGCGGCCTAATTAAACAAAGCCGACTATATGTTATTTAACTGTCGAGGTCTGCCCGCGCGGCCGGAGTACCCTTTCGGTGTCACGACCAGCACGAAGGGCAGCACGAGTGGGCGAGGAGCCGGTACGCCGCCGTCGGGGCCGCCCCTCCGGCGGCGGGGCGGCAGCCGAAGAATTACGAGAGGCGTTCCTCGACGCGGCGGAGCGACTGTTCGTCAGCCGCGGCTACCGGGCCACCACCATCGAACTGATCGCACGCGAGGCCGGGTACTCACGGGGCAGCGTGTACCGCCACTTCCCCACCCGGGACCTCCTGGTGGAAGCACTGATCCAGCGGACCACACGTCGGCACATGCTCGGCATCCTCGACCGCCTGCCCAAGGACGCCAAACCACTCGACGTCATCACCGAGAGCCTGGTGATCGTCGCCAGCGAACTCAATCGAGATCCCCTGGTGCGCTCGATCTCGGATCAGACGGATGAGCGCACCGTCGCCATGATGCTGGCCAACAACGCCGAACTGCACCGGTTGGTCGAGACATGGATGTCCGCGATGGTCGAAGCCGACGCCGGCAAGACACTGCGACCCGGGCTGCGCGCAAAGGACCTCGGCCTGTTCCTCATCGCCACCAGCATGAGCCTGCTGCTCGGCGTCATCCCCGGCTCCGAGGATCCCGCGACGACAAGGCGTTACCTCGACGTCTTCTTCCTGCCCGCCGTCGCGGCGCAATTCCCACCGGCATCACCGGTGTTCACCGCCGGTGAGCCAAGCGAGTGACGAGCCGGACCGGCGACCACCCACGTTGAACGCACACCGCTATTGTTCGTGACGTGTCAGACGAGCTCTGGGAGAGCGCGACCCGGCATCCGTTCCTGGATGCGGTGCGCGACGGCTCCATCACCGATGAGGCCTTCGATCGTTGGTTGTGCCAGGACGCCCTGTTCGTCGCCGACCTGCTCACGTTCCAGGCCCGGCTGCTGGCCCGCGCACCCCGCCCGGCCCAGTCGGTGCTCGCCGCGGGCTGTGTCGCGCTGGTGACGGAACTGGACTGGTTCGAGGCGCAGGCGCGGCTGCGCGATATCGCCCTGGACCAGCGACCACTACCCGCCACGCTGGCCTACCGGGAGCTGCTGCGGGTTCTCGACGGCGAACCGTTCGACGCGGCGATCACCGCCCTGTGGGTGCTGGAGCGGGTGTACCTGCTCGCCTGGACGCACGCCCGCTCGGATACCTCGCGGTTCCGCGAGTTCGTAGAGCATTGGAGCACAACGGAGTTCGCGTCTTACGTCGAAGAACTCGCCGCGTTGGCCACCCCCGACGGCAAAGACGCGCTGATCGCCGAGGTGCTGTCCCACGAGGTCGACTTCTGGGAGATGGCCGGGGTATGACACTGTCCGCCCGGCTGTGGTCTGAGAACACCGACGTCACCGCCCAGGTCCTCGACCACCCGTTCGTACGTGGGATCGGCGACGGCTCGCTGCCGCGGGAACTCTTCGCCGGCTACGTCGCGCAGGACGCGTTCTTCCTCGAATCCTTCGCCCGCGCCTACGCTTTCGCGCTGGCGCGCAGCACCGACACCGCCACGCTACTCACCCTGGCCGACCTGCTGGCAGGGGTCCGTGATGAACTCGGCCTGCACGCGTCCTACGCCGAGTCGTGGGGTATCGACATGTCCGGTGTCACACCATGGCCGGCGACCCTGGCCTATACCGAGTTCCTGCTGGCCACCGCCGCCACCCAGGGTCCGGCAGCCGTATACGCAGCGATGACGCCGTGCATGCGGCTCTACGGATGGCTGGGGCAGTCGCTGGACCACGACACCGCCGGACCCTATACCCAGTGGGTGCAGACCTACGCCGATCCCGGGTTCGAAGCGTTGGCCACCCAGCTGGAGAAGCTGCTCGACGAGCAACATACCGACACCCCCGCCGTGCACGCCACCTACCGGCGCGCCATGCAACTGGAGCTCGGATTCTTCGAGGCGGCGTTCACCGCCTAGTCCCGTGCCGGCGGGAACCCGCCGGTGGCCACCGGGCCCCAGCGCGTAGGAGTGATGCGCAGCAGGCACTTTTGCTGATCGACCATCGCCTGCCGGTACTCGTCCCAATCCGGGTGCTCACCGGCGACCGCGCGGAAGTAGTCGACCAGCGCCTCCACCGCCTCGGGCAGATCGATCCGTTCCGCGTCACCGTCGACCTGTACGTACGGGCCGTTGAACTCGTCGGACAACACTGTGACGCTGGCGCGCGGCGTCCGGCCGATGTTCACCGACTTGGCACGCTGCGGGTAACTCGCGATCACGATGCGTCCCTGCTCGTCCACGCCGCCGGTGACCGGCGAGCTCTGCAGCGAGCCGTCCGCCCGGAAGGTGGTCAGCACCATACGGTGCCTCGGCCGCACGAACTCCAGCAGTTCATCGAGGCTGACATCGTCTGCGGTGGCGTAGGTGCGGGGCATGTCCCAAGTCTATGAGCGGGATGTCGACGAGCGGGCCGGAGCCCGGCTGCGAACCCGCGGGATCACGTGTTCGGCGAAGCGCGTCATCTCCGTCTCGAACGGCTGGAACTGGAGCATGAACAATTCGACGCCCGCCTCGTGGAACTCCTGGATACGCGCGGCCACCGTGTCATAACTGCCGACCAGCCCGGCCGCGGTACCTCCGTTGGTGCCGATGTGCGGGAACTCCTGAAAGGTCTTGAACATCGCGACCGCGGGATCCACCTGCCCGGTGATCCACTCCTGCTCGGCCTTGTCCCGTTTGTCGATCTCCCACGCATAGGCCAGCGCTTCGGCAGCCTCGGCGTCCGTCTCGCGCGCGATGACGAAGGCGGCCATGCCGAATTCGACCGGCGCGCCGGTGCGTGACCGGGCCCGCACATCGTCGATGAGTGCGGCCACCCGGTCCAGCGGCTGTCCGTTGATGAACCAGGCATCGCAGGCGTCGGCGGCCAGGTCCCGGGCCGCCGGTGACTCGCCGCCGGAATAGATTCGTGGGCGTTCCCGCCATCGCGACACCGGCCGCGGCCGGTAGCCGTCGGTGTGAAACCACCGTCCGTCGAAGGTGGACGGTCCGCCGGTCAGAAGCTCGCGCACCACCGTGATCCATTCGCGCCCATAGGCATAGCGTTCGTCGTGCGCACCGAACGTCAGCCCGAGCCGGCGTGCCTCGGTGGTGAACCAGCCGTTCACCAGGTTGATCGCGAAACGGCCGCCACTGATCTCCTCGATCTGCAACGCCATCTTGGCCAGCACCGCGGGTGGGAAGGTGTAGGGCTTGACCGCGGCGATGATCTCGATCCGGTCGGTCAGCGCGGCCAGCGCCGCCGCCAGGGTCCACGCTTCACCCTGGTCATAGTCCTCACCGTAGGGACTGATGAACAGCTGCGCGATGAGCGTGCTGTCGTAGCCCAGTTGCTCGGCGAGCAGCACCTGAGCACGCACGCGTTCCCAGCGGGCGTCGTGCGGATCCTCCGGGTGATGAGGTGACCCGAACGTGCCCTCCTCCAGCGCCCACACCCCGAACCGCGGCGCCATGCTATTTGACGATGAGCTTGCGCTGGGAGGCCATGGTGAAGACGGCTGCCACGATGATCACCAGGCCCTTGATGATGGTCTGCGTGTAGTCGGCCGCGCCGATCTGGTTCAGCCCGTTGGACAGCACGGTGAGGATCAGCACGCCGAGCACGGTGCGGCCGACGCCACCGACGCCGCCCGACAGCGCGGTGCCACCGATCACGATGGCTGCCACCGAGTCGAGCAGGATCTGTGAGCCCAATGTCGGTCCCGCCGCACCCAGTTGGGCGGTCAGCAGCAGGCCGGCCAGTCCGGCGGTGATCCCGGAGACCACCAGGATGAGCACCTTGACCCGGCGGGTCTTCACACCGGCGAGTTCGACGACCTTCTCGTTTCCTCCGATGGCGTACACGTACAGCCCGAACCGGGTGCGCCGCGCGAAGAACCACACCACGGCCAGCGCCAGCAACGCGATCAGCGCGGCATTCTGGATGTTCGGGATGAACTGCCCGATCGCCAGATCCCGGATGCCCTGGTTGGTGAAGTTGATGGTGCTGCCCTGCAGGATGGTCAGGCCGATCCCGGCGAACAGGGACAGGGTGCCCAGGGTGGCGATGAACGACGGCACCCGGCCGTAGGCGAACACCACGCCGTTGAGCAGGCCGATGGCCGCACCGACGGCAACGGCGATGAGCAGCACCAGGAACGGGTTGCCGAATCCGTCGTTGATCAGTGAGGCCACCACCGCCCCGGTGAGCAGGGCGATGGACCCGACCGACAGGTCGACGCTGCCGGCCACGATCACCAGGGTCGCACCCAGCGAGGCCAGCAGCAGGATGCCCGCCTGCCCGCTGATCAAGGTGAGGTTGGCCGCTGTCAGGAACGCCTCGGCACGCACCGAGAAGAACACCACCAGGGCCAGCAGCGCCGCCAGCGGCAGCACATCCCGCACCAGGTTCACCCGGGCGAACAGTCCAGGTGGTGAACTATTCGGCGTGGCAACGGGTTCGGTTGAGACGGACTCTTGGGCGGGGGCGGTGAGCTCAGTGGTCATTGGTCATCCGATGGTGGTAGGGACGGCGGTGGCGCCGGGGATCATCAGGGCTACGAGATCGTGTTCGTCGGGTTTGGCATCCGCCGGTGCGTCCACGACGGCCACCAGTCGGCCTTCGGTGATGACCGCGACCCGGTGGGACAACCCGATCAACTCCGGCAGGTCGTCGCTGACCAGGACTATCGTGGTGCCGGCTGCGGCCACCGTGCGCAGTAGGTCGTAGATGCCTTCGCGGGCGCCGGTGTCCACGCCCTGGGTGGGCTCGTCGAGGACCAGGATGTCCGGTTGGCGGAGCAGCCATTTGGCGATGAGCACCTTCTGCGCATTTCCGCCCGACAGGGAGGACACCGGGGCGTCGATGCTCTCGGCGACGATGCCCAGTTCCTCGACGTACTGCTGGGCCACCTTGCGGGCACGGCCCACCGCCCACAACCCGACCCGGCGGGTGGCGAACCGGTCGTGCAGGGAGGCCAACTGGATGTTGTCGGCGATGGACTGCGTGACGATGAGGCCCTTGTCCGCGCGATCCGGTGGCACATAGGCGATCCCGGCGCGGACATGGTCGCCGATGGTGCCGCCGACCGGTTTGCCGTCGACCAGGATGCGACCCCGGTCCGGGCGTACCGCCCCGGCAATGATCTCGCCGAGTACGCGCTTCCCGGACCCCTCGGTGCCTGCCAGGCCGATGATCTCGCCGGGTGCCACCTCCAGCGAGGCCTCCCGCAACACGCCGGCGCCGCCGATACCGTCGATCACCAACCGGGGCGCCACGTCCCTGCCTATCGTGCGCTGAGCGTGTTCGCGGTAGTAGTTCTCGGTGCGCACCCGGCCCACCATGAGACGGTGCAGTTCGTTCTCGTCGACGCCTTCGGTCGGCCGGTGCGCCACCGACTCGCCGTCCTTGAATACCGTGATGCGGTCGGTGGATTCGATGATCTCGGGCAGTCGGTGTGAGACGAACACCACCGCGGCGACGCCGCGCAGCCGTTCCAGCAGACGCAGGAAGTTGTCCTCGTGCTCGGAGTCCAGCGCGGTCGTGGGTTCGTCGAACAGCACTACCGGACGCGCCACCTCCAGCAACTGTGCCAGCGCGGTGACCCGCGCGATGTCGAGGTTCTGCTTCTGGCCGGGGGTCAGCTTGCCGGTCGGGGCTGAGATGTCGACGCCGTCCACCCCCGCTTTGTCCAAGGCCTCGGTTGCCGCGCGGCGCAGCGCACGTCGATCCAATCCGCCGGTGCGGGAGCGGAACAGGTGCTCCCAACCGAAGAACACGTTCTCGTAGACCGCCAGGGAGTCCACCAGGTTGGCCTCCTGAAACACCCGGAAGATACCCAGCCGGTTGGCTTCCTGGTAGGTCTTCGGTGCGATTTCACGACCGTCGAGGATCAGGGATCCCGCGTCGTACGGCAGCACCCCGGAGATGATGTTGAGGATGGTGCTCTTGCCTGCGCCGTTCTCACCGATCAGTCCGACGACCTCGCCGTCGCCCACCGAAAGGTCGACACCTTTGAGGGCGCGGTTGGCACCGAACGATTTGACGATGCCGCTGGCCTGCAGCCTCGGGCCCGACGAACTCTGTGCTGTCATATCAGACCTTCTGGTAAGGGGATGGCGCGAGCACCGGCGTGCGGTAGTGGTCCTTGTACAAGGCCCGGATGCGGTCGAAGTCGCCGTTGCGTTGTGCGTTCAGATAGGCCTGCGGCAGTTGGAAGTCCTTGGGCTTGGGGACCCCCGGCCAGATGGTCTCCAGATCCTCGACCGGGAAACCGTCGAACTGCAGATCGAAATCGTTCGGATGCTCGACCCGGGACAGCCGCTTGACGTCGAACGACTCGGCGATCGGGCCATCGACGTAGCGGGCCTTGAAGGCCTGCACGTTGTCGGCGGTGATGATCTCGGCGTGCCAGCTGTAGAAGCGTTCGGCGGCTTCGGGTTTCCAGCCGTTGAGCCGGTCGTGGAACTGCGCGATGGTGACGAACGACGGGTAGGCCGGGACGTTGCCCGTGGTCACCAGCTGGGTGCCGTTGACGATCCGGTCGATTCCCGCCGTGGAGCCGTTGGCGCCCACCACGAAGACGTCCTTGCCCGGAACCTTGCCCGCGGCTTCGATACCGGCGACCACCCCGGTGGCGGCGTCGTCGTTGACCGCGACAATGCCGACGGTATCCGGGTACCGGGCCAGCAGTGACGCCGCAGCCCGCTGGGACAGATCGGCGTCGTACTTGGCGTGCAATTCACCGGCGAACTTGATTTTCGGGTACTTCTTCAAGGTGTCGTGCACCGCGAGCCGGCGCTGCACCTCACAGCCGTCGATAGACGGGTAGTAGCCCCCGACCCGGACGATGGTGCCCTCCTCACCGACCTTCTTGGCCAGTACGTCCACGGCCTTGCCGACGGCGATGTACTCGTCGGGCATCAGGAAGCTGTTGTATTTGTTGCCGTCGGCATCGCTGTGCCACGGCGTGTACCAGGCCGGTGAGTTCCAGGCGGCCTGGAACAGCACCCCGCGGTCGTTGGCGTCGTGGGCGAGGGTGGGCAGTGCGCCCGCGTCGTTGAGCCCGACGAAGATGGCGGTGGTCTTCTGGGTGAGCAACTGGTTGAACTGGTTGGACTGTACGGCGGCGTCACTCTTGCCGTCCAACACCACACTCTTGTAACCCAATTGGGCGGCGGCCTCTTGGTAGGCCTTGGCCCACTGCACCTGGTAGTCGCCGGTGGCCGACCAGTTCAGCAGCGCGAACTGGCCATCGGTGTAGGCGACCGCGTCACCGCGGGCCTCGCTGCGGCGGCCCACGGCGGTCAGCGCGCCCGCAGCGGTGAGCGCCGCGGCGCTGCCGGCCAGCAGTTTGACGAACTGGCGCCGCCCCAGGCCGTAGGTGTCCAGGCGCTCCAGGATGGGGTCGATCGCTCGGCGCTCTTCGGAATTCACCGCGCCGACGGTACGGGCCGGCCGAGGCCTTGCCGAGATTCTGGCTCATCATAAGAATTACCGCGACTGCAACGCACGGTGAGTATAACCGTTGCGCCCAAGGGTGATTGAAAGCAACAGTCGGCGAGGTGTCCGATCAGCAGCACCTGCACTTCTCCGCCTTCGTCATGAACACCACATCCCACATCCTGCAGGGATTGTGGCGCCAACCCGACGCCGGCCAGACGAACTTCAATTCGCTGGAGCACTGGGTGCATCTGGCGAAAGTGCTTGAACGGGGCCGATTCGACTTCATCTTCTTCGCCGATGTGGTGGGCCTGTACGGGGACTACGGCGGGTCATACGAGAAGTACGTGCAGTCCGGGTTGCAGATCCCGAGCAACGACCCGAGTGTGATCGCCTCGGCGATCGCGTACAACACCAGCGATATCGGCATCGCCATCACCAGCTCGGTGATTCAGGAACATCCCTTCAACTTCGCCCGCAAGATCTCCACGCTGGACCATGCCACCGGCGGCCGGATCGCATGGAACATCGTCACCAGCGCGCTGGCCAACGCCGCCCGTAACTTCGGGTACGACGATCTGGAGGAACATGACGAGCGCTACCGCTGGGCCGACGAGTACGTCGATGTGACCTACAAGTTGTGGGAGGGGTCCTGGGACGACGGCGCGCTGCTGCAGGACCGTGTTCGGGGACTGCACGGCGACTACGCCAAGATCCACAAGATCCATCACGTCGGAAAGCGCTACCGGGTGGAGGGTCCACATCTGGTGGCACCGTCTCCGCAGCGCACTCCCATCCTGTTCCAGGCTGGATCATCCTCGGCAGGAAGAGATTTCGCGGCCCGCCACGCCGAAGCCCAGTTCATCATCAGCCCTGGGCCGAACCAGGCGCGCGACCTGATCGAGGACACCCGCAGGCGGGTGGTGGCCGCCGGCCGCAAACCCGATGACCTCAAATTCTTCCAGGGGCTGCACTTCGTCATCGGCAGCACCGAGGAGGAGGCCCGCCGCAGGGAGGCCGAGTTGGAGGAGGCGATCGATCTCGATGGGATGGTCGCCCATCTGTCCGGTGCGGTGGGCGTCGACTTCGGGGGCCACGACCTGGACACCCCAGTCGGCGATATCGGCCGGACCGACGGGACCCGCAGCATCGTGGAGTGGGTACAGGAGTCGGTACCACCCGGGCAGACGGCCACCGTGCGTGATCTTGGTCTGCTGCAGGGCCGGAACTCGCGGGTGGTGGGTACCCCGGAGTCCATCGCCGATCAGTTGCAGCGCTGGCGCGATGCCGGTGTGGACGGGATCAACGTCGTCAACGCCACCATCCCGGGCAGCTACGAGGATTTCGTCGAACACGTCACTCCCGTGTTGCAGCAGCGTGGGCTGGCTCAGCGCGACTACGCCCCCGGCAGCGTGCGTGCCAAGCTGTTCGGTGCCGACCTGATCAACGAGCGGCACCCCGCGGCCCGCTACCGCGGGGCTTTCTCGTGATTTGTGGAGTCTCAGCCGTAATCATTACGGCTGAGACTCCACAAATCGCTGGTCAGAAGTAGCCGCTGCCGGGAAGTTTGGTACCGCGGGTGTAGTAGGCGCCGATGGCCTGGGCCTTGTACGACGTCGGGTTGTGCGAGGCCAGCGTCCGGATGTTGCGCCAGTGCCGGTCCAACAAATGCGATTGGCGCACCACCGACGCACCGCCGACATCGAAGATCTGCGATGCCGCTTTCTGCGCCAAGCCGTCGATGACGACTTTGGCTGCGGCGGCCTGCAGGGACGCCTCGTGCGCGAGTTCGAGATTCGGATCGGTCTTGTCGACGTCGGCCTCGTAGGCGATGGCCAGCGCATCGGCGGCGGCCAGTACGGTGGACTCGCCGACGTAGGCCGCGGCGGCGATCTCACCTATCTCGCGCTGCAGCAGCGGGTCATCCGGTGCCGACGGGTTGGGCGCCCAGGTGAAGCTGCGCGCCCGCTGGTGCACGTGAGCGACCGCATCGGCGCGCAGCGCATGCAGCACACCGACTTCCAGCGCGGTCACATACAGCTGGAAGAACGCGCCGGAGTGGTACAGCGGCGGCCGTTCGGCATCGCTCTCCGGCGGGGAGAACTGCAGCAGCTCATCGGCGGTGACCGCGACATCGACGAAGATCGCGGTCCCGGTGCCGGTGGCGCGCTGCCCGAAACCGTCCCAGTCGTCGAGCACGGTGACACCGGCCCGATCGGTGGGAACAAGGGCGATCACGGTGGCGTCGGCGGGGTCGCTGGCCAGGACTTCGGCGTAGTCGGCATAGAGCGTCCCGGTGGTGAAGAACTTCTTGCCGTTGAGCCGGTAGGCGTCGCCGTCGGGGGTGAGCCTGGTCTGCCAGACGAAGCCGCCGGCAGGCTCGGAGCCGAGCTCGGTGGAGGCATTGCCCACGATGGCGCCCGACAACGCGAGTGCGGTCACCCGTTGACGTTGTACCTCGTCGAGCCGCAGCCGCTCCTCCACGTGGGCGAAGTGCCCGCGCAGGATGTGCGCCACGTTCACATCGGCGGCGGCCAGCGCGATCACCGTGGCGAACAGTTCGCGCAGGCTCGCCCCGCCGCCCCCGTGCTCGCGCGGGATTCGCAGCGCGCCCAGTCCAGACGCGCGGATGAGGTCGATGACGGCGAAGGGACGTTCGTTGTGGCGCTCACGTTCCAGCGCGCCCTCGCCGACTGCCGCGATGAGCGCGGCCAGGCGCTCGGAGCCGAAGGTCAGGGGTTCGGTGGTGGTGGTCATCGTGTTACCTCCTCGGTGACGCGGCGGTAACGCGCCGCGCGATGTGATTCCGGCAGGCGCGCGCCTCGCCCGAACAATTTGTGCCGCAACGAACCTTCCTCGTATGCGGTCTTGTAGACACCACGTCGTTGCAGCTCCGGAACGACGTGGTCGATGAAGTCGGCGAACGACCCCGGGGTGATGACGTTGGTCAGGTTGAACCCGTCCACATCGGTCTCTTCCACCCAGGACTGCAGATCGTCGGCCACCTCGGTGGGTCCGCCGACACTGAAGCCACCCTCGGCGTCGATGGCGTGGGCGTCGATGAAGTCGCGCAGGGTCCACTGACCCTGGCCGAACATCTGCACCGATGACTTCAGGTATTCGTTGTCGGTGACGGCGACGGGGTCGTCCAGGTCGAACCGGGACAGGTCGCTGCCCAGCCAGCCCGACCAGAGGGCCAGTGCTCCTTCGGGATCGGTGTAACGCCGGAAATCCTCGTACCGATCACGCGCGGCCTGCTGCGAAGCCCCCGTCACGGCGACGTGTCCGTTGACGATCTTCACGTCGTAGGGGTCCCGCCCGGTATCGGAGGCCCTGGTGCGGATATCGGCGACGGCCTCGCGCAGTAGCGCCTTGGTGGGCGCACCGATGAAGATCACCTCGGCGTTCTCCGCGCCGAACTGCTTGCCGCGGTGCGAGGCACCGGCCTGGTACAGCACCGGGGTGCGCTGGGTCGACGGCTCGCACAGGTGGATGCCCGGGACCCGGAAGTGCTTGCCCAGGTGCTCGATCGGATGCACCTTGGCTGGATCGGCGTAGTGCGCGCGACCGGGTTCGGCGCCGACGGCGTCGTCCTCCCAAGAGCCCTCCCACAGCTTGTAGAGCACCTCGGTGTACTCGTCGGCGATGTCGTAGCGGTCAGCGTGCGGGGTGATGGTGTCCAGGCCGTGGTTGCGGGCGGCGCTCTCCAGATAGCCGGTGACGATGTTCCAGCCGACCCGGCCCTTGGTGAGGTGATCCAGCGTCGACATCCGCCGGGCGAAGGAGTACGGGTGCTCGAACGAGGTGGCGGCGGTGATGCCGAAGCCCAGATGTTCGGTGGCCGCGGCCATCGCAGGTACCACCAGCAGTGGATCGTTCACCGGTACCTGCGCACCGGAGCGCAGCGCCGCCTCGGGGCCGCCGGCGTACACGTCGTAGATGCCGAGGACATCGGCGATGAACAGGCCGTCGAACAGGCCCCGTTCCAGCAGCTTCGCCAGGTCGGTCCAATACTCCAGGTCCTTGTACCGCGCCGCCTGCGATTCGGGATGCCGCCAGGTGCCGGCAACGATGTGGGTCACACAGTTCATGTCGAATGCGTTGAGGACGATCTGGCGGGTCACGGGCGGCCGGCCTCCGGGTACAGGAACACATCGGCCGTGCGCAGTGATGACATCGAGGTAATTACCTTCGTCCCGGCGTTCATGGCCGGGCGTGCCGGATGATCCGCGTAGTGGCGCTAACCCCGAAACGATGTCCGAACCCGGATTCTTGCGATAGCGATCAAATCGGTGCGATTTTCTTCCGTAACGTTGCGTCACAAACCCGGGAATATCCGCACACCGATCGGTGTTGCGCAGCAGGTGACTGAGCATCCTGAACTGAGCCCCACCGACTGGGTCCGCAGCCAGACCGAGAAGATCCTGGAGACGGGTACCACCGAGGGCGTCGAGATCCTTGATCGCCCGATCGTCCTGTTCACCACGACGGGGGCGAAGTCGGGCAAGAAGCGTTACGTCCCGCTGATGCGGGTCGAGGAGAACGGCAAGTACGCCATGGTGGCGTCCAAGGGCGGCGACCCGAACCACCCGTCCTGGTACCACAACGTGCTGGCCCATCCGCAGGTCACCGTGCAGGACGGCGACAAGGTCGTCGAACTCACCGCCCGCGAGATCGAGGGCGACGAACGCGCGCACTGGTGGGAACTGGCCGTCGCGGCTTACCCGCCGTACGCGGAATACCAGACCAAGACGACCCGGCAGATCCCGGTTTTCGTCGTCGAGTAGCCGCGGTGTGTGGCCGTCCGGCGGTGTGCGCCGCCGGACGGGCACCCGCAACTCAGGTGAAGGCCCGGCTGTACTGGGGTGGATGCGCCAGCGCGATCCCAGCGTCATGCGCGGCGTCGCGAACCCAGTTGGGGTTGCGCAGCAGAGCGCGGGCGACGAAGATCGCGTCGGCCTCGCCGCCGGAGATGACGGCCTCGGCCTGCTCGGCCTCGGTGATCAGACCGACCGTCGCGGTGGGGATGTCCGCCTCGGCGCGGACCCGTTTGGCGAACGGAACCTGATAGCCGGGGGCCACCGGTATCTTGGCGTCGGGCACCGCCCCGCCGGTGGACACGTCGATGAGGTCCACTCCCGCATTCTTCAATCCGGTGGTGAGCGCCACGGTGTCCGCCACGGTCCAGCCGGGGCGTGGATCGTCGGTATCGCCGGCGAGCCAGTCGGTGGCCGACACCCTGAAGAACAGCGGTAGGTGCTCAGGCCACGCCGCCCGCACCGCCGACGCAACATCCAGAGCGAATCTCATCCGGTTGTCGAGCGACCCGCCGTAGTCGTCGGTGCGCATATTCGACTGTGGCGACAGGAACTGGTGGATGAGATAGCCATGGGCGCCGTGGATCTCGAGCACCCGGAATCCGGCCGCGGCGGCCCGGCGGGCCGCGGCGGCGAAGGACGCCACGATGCCCTCGATGTCATGGCGGCTGAGTTCCTCCGGAGCAGGGAGACGGCCGAAAGGAATCGGACTGGGGCCCAGCGTCGTCCAGGACTGCGGGTCACGGGTGTGATCCGGCCAGGGCCGACCTGTGGATCCCTTCCGGCCGGCGTGCACGATCTGGATTCCCGGAACTGCACCGAGCGCGGAGATGAAATCGGTCAGTCGCCGAAATCCCGGCACCTGAGCGTCATTCCACAATCCGAGGTCGTAGATGCTGCTGCGGCCGACGGGGTCCACCGCGGTGGCCTCGACCATCGCCAGGGCCACCCCGCCGATGACCCGCGCACCGAAGTGCTGCAGGTGCCAGTCCGTGGGTGTGCCGGCCTCCGGTCCGTCGACGACGGCGGAGAACTGCATCATCGGCGACATCCACGCCCGATGGGCGAACGTGACCTCGCGCAGGGTCAGCGGGGTGAACAGCGCCGACATCAGCTCAACCCCAGGAAAGCGCGTGCCGCCCGAGACAACGCTTCCCGGTCGGGACCGTGTTTCACCGCGAACCGTACCGGATCCGTTTCGGCCATATCGAACGGATAGTCGCTGCCGCACACCACCTTGTCCACCCCGGCGATCTTGCAGAGCAGTTCGAGCTGGGGCGCGCCGTGGGTGACCGTGTCGAAATACAGATCGGCGAAGACCTCGGACGGCACTCGCGCGCACCCGCCCCTGGCGTCGGCGCGGGCACGCCAGCCATGGTCCCACCTGCCGAGCAGTCCCGGGGCGCAGCCACCGCCGTGCAGGAAGCAGATGCGCAGCGCGGGAAGCTCATCCTTCATACCGCTGAGGACCAGATTCGCGACCGCGGTAGCGGTTTCGACAGGATTGCCGATGAGATTGGCCAGGTAGTAGTCCGCCCACTCCGGACGCCCGATCTGCATGGGATGGACCAGTACGGCGAGGTCCAGGCGGGCGGCCTCGAAGACGATGTGCCGCAACGCGCCTCGGTGCAGGGACTCGCCCGCGACCACCGGCGGGATGGCCACCCCGACAATGCCCTCGGTATCGCGCAACACCGTCAACTGGGCGGTGATCTCCTCGGGGGCGCCCAAGCTCACGACACCCAGGCCCAGCAGCTTTCCGTCGGTCCGGGAAACGACATCGGCCAGGGCGGTGTTGAAGGCCCGGGCGTAGTCCGCGCCGCCCGCCTCACCGCTGAGCGGGAACGCGAACGGGGGTGCGGAGAGTACCCGCACCGCGACCCCCGCACGGTTCATGTCCTCGATGATGGCCGCCTCATCGCTCATGGACTCGGTGGCGATGGACAACGGCAGATCACCGAGATACAGCTGGCCATCCCGGTCGTGCATCGGCCCGTACGGCGCGCCGGGTGGCAGCCCGAACAGCGAGCGAGGAAGCCAGTGGGCGTGGACGTCGATGACACCGCCCGGCTGAGCAACGGCCGTCATCGTGCGATGTCCAGAGCGGTGTTGTCGCTGTCCAGGTGCTCGACAGTGGTGAAGACCAACTCGGTGTCTCCGATGTTCTCGATGTCGTGGAGCAGGAATTCCCCCGGCCCGAAATGGAAGTGGCGGGTCTCCCCGGCATGGTAGGAGACCTCGCGCACCGTGCCGTCATGGGTGTGCTGGCGGCTGCTACCGGCGTTGATCGCGGTCCAGAAGTAGTCCAGGACATGCCGGTGGGCATGCCAGCGTTCCCCGGGCGCCAGCCGGATCTCCCAGACCCTGACGCGGGAATCCTCGCTCAGCAGCCGGGATCCGACGTTTCCATCGAAGGCGTGCTCGGCGAACTCGGTCTTGAGCCAGTCCGGCCAGCTCTCGAAGTCGGTGGCCACCAGTTCACCCGCGAGCGGCAGATCGGTCAGGTAGTTGTTGTCGGTCATTGTCGAGTTCCTCTCCTCGTGAAGGTGTTCAGTGCCCAGGCCCGTAGAGGCCGAAGCGCAGATCTGGATCCCCTGGCATCCAGGTGTTGTGAAACTGCGATCGCTCACCCATATCCACCACGCGGCGCAGGAGGGCGTCGCTGAGCTGCAGCTGCGCCGGCTCCCACTTGGACAGCGCGGAGGCGATGTCACCCGCCGAGGTGGACAGGGCGTCGGCCAAGGCCCACGCGTCAGCCGCGGCTTTGGCGGTTCCGGCCGCGGCGTGTGGCCGCGACGCACACGCGGCATCACCGATCAGTGCGGCCCGGCCGAGCGCCATCCGCGTGGACCGCACGTCGGAGAGCACCTGCAGATAGGGCTGTGGGGTCTTTTCGACCACCTCGGCCACGGCGGGGGCCAACTGTGCGGCGGCGGCCTCCCGCAGTTCGGCGACGAAGCGATCCTGAACCTGCCCCGGATGGACGGACACCGACCCGGTGAATCCTCTTTTGTCGATCAGCAACTCACTGAGTTCGGGGCCGGCGGGCACATTGCGATACCAGACGTAGTTCATCAGGCGGTCGGCCTGGTCGAGACTCTCCTCCCCAGGGATCGGGTACATGGTGATGTGCGAGTTCGGGATCACGGTGTAGGTGATCGCATCGCCCAGCACATCGCGGCTCTCGGCGGTGAGGTTCGCCCATGCGACGGTGCCCCGCCAACCCACATAGCCGGCGTACGCCAGCTTGGCTTCGGGGTCGAAGTATTCGCGGGCCGGGGAGGTGATGCCGTCGGCGAAGACGACGAGGTCGGCTGTTGCGGTTCTGCCGCTGACGAATCGGACGGTCGCGGTGTCGGCGTCCTGGCTGAAACCGCAGGCGAATTCGCCGTAGTGGTAGTGCTCGGTGCCGAAGTCGGCGAGCAGGGCCCGATAGAACGTACCCCAGGACGTGTAGGTCCACCGGGCGGGTTCGCGGTGCACGGTGGCGCCGCTGGGGTCGAGATACTGCACGTAGGCGGTGGTGGTCTGGAGGTCGGCCAGATTCTGAGTGCTCCGTTCGGCGAACCAGCGTACGGTATCCGGTTGCAGGACGATTCCGCTGCCGCGACCATCAAGCGGGATCGGGGTGCGCTCGTAAATATCTACCTGGAAACCCAAGTCGCGCAACAGCAGCGCGGTGGTCAACCCTCCGATCGATCCCCCGACGACGATCGCCGAGGCGGTGGAGTATTCGGTCATGACGCGCTCTTTTCGCTCAGCGGGATGATGTGGTCAGCGGGGTCGTCAACGGGCATGGGCGTACCGCGTGTCTCACGCGCGAAGGCCAGGCCGATCACGGCGATCAGGCCGATCGCCGATACCGATGCCGTGGCGATGCCGAGGTTGCCGTCGAACCAGGACGCGGCGATCACACCGGCTGTCAGGGGTCCCAGGGCGGTGACGTAGCGACCGACGCTGTTGCACACCGCCAGTGCGGTGGCTCGCACACTGGGCGGGAACAGTTCCGGGCCGTAGATGAAAGTGCCCGACAGCGCGCCGAACAATCCGAAACCCAGAAGCGGCATCGCGATCAACATCTCGGGATAACTGCGTTCGAACGGGAATGACCATCCGATGGTGACCGCCGAAACCCCGAAACTGATGAGGAAGGCTCTTTTGCGGCCGATGGCGTCGGCGACGAAACCCCATGCGGCGTAACCGATGATGCCGCCCGCGTTGAACAGCATCGCGGCCACCGCGACCCGATGATCGGCCACCGGCCGGGCGAGGCCCTCGGCTGTGGTCATCTGCCTGATGATCTGCGGGTACCACGTCGACACACTCCAGAAGGCGATGAGCGCTCCGGTGGCCAGGGCGGTACAGACCAGCATGGGATGCAGCAGCGGCGGGCTGAACAGCCGACGCAGCACGAATCGGTCCTGATCGTGGTTGTGACCGAGCGCCTTTCGCTCCTTGCGTGCTTCCAGGTGCGCGCCGATCTCCGGCGGCTCTGGCACGTAGCGGCGGATGAACCAGACCACCAGGGCGGGGATACCGGCGAGCAGCATCATGGCGCGCCACCCGTGATCGCCCAGGAGTGCGTAGGCCGCGGCCGCCATGAAGAACCCGCCCGCATATCCGGCCATCATCACCCCGCCTGCGCGCGCCCGGAAACGGTTGCGCCAGGTTTCGGCGATCAGCGCCGCACCCACCGGCGCCTCGACACCTGACCCAAGGCCGGCGATGAACCTCAGCAGGCCCAGCTGCCACCAGGTATCGGCGAAGACCGCCAGGGCACTGAACACCGCATAGGTGAGAATGCCGATCGAGAGCACCCGGGTGCGGCCGAAGTAGTCGGCGAGCATGCCGAACAGGATTCCGCCGGTGGCCCATCCGGCGAGGAACAGCGCGACGGTCATACCTCCGTAGAAGCCGATCGCAGCGCCGTCGACGCCGATACCGCTGTGCGGAAGCAGTTCGGTCATGGCGGGCCCGAGCACCAGGACGTAGAGACTGCCGGCGAAGCCGTCCAGACCCCAGCCCAAGGTGGTCCCTGCCAGCACGAGCCATTGCGTTCGGGTGATGTCGTGATGCCAACGTCCTGCGGACATGGTGGTGCCTTTCGGGGTATGGGGATGCGGGTCAGTTCAGTCGGCGCTGCGGCTGGTCGCCGTACCAGTCGACGTTGTCGGCCGCGGTCCGCACGACGATCGTCTTGATCCAGGAGAAGTCGTCGAAAGACTCTGTGCCGGCGTCTTTTCCAGACCCAGATTCTTTGATGCCGCCCCACGGGAGGGAAGGTTCGAGCCGGTGGTGATCGTTGACCCACACCATGCCTGCCTCGATGCGCGCCGCGACGCGGTGGGCACGGCTCACATCGGTGGTCCATACCCCGGCGCCCAGCCCGTACGGGTTGTCGTTGGCCATCTGCACGGCGTCGTGCTCGTCGTCGAAGGGGATCACCACGGCCACCGGCCCGAAGATCTCTTCGCGGGCGACCGTCATCTCCATGGTGGCGTCCGACAGCACGGTGGGTGAGAGGAAGAAGCCCTTGTCGAACGGGTCCGGCAGCACCGGTGCCTGTCCGCCGGCGGTCAAGGTCGCTCCCTCGTCCAGACCGGTCTGGATCAGCGCGACGACCTTCTCACGCTGGCGGGCACTGATGAGCGGACCCATCTGCGTGCTCGGCAGCCCCGGATCGCCGAGCCGAATCGCCTGCGCACGCGCGGTGAGCGCCGCGACGAATTCGTCGTAGATGCCGCGCTGCACCAGGAATCGCGATCCGGCGACACAGGATTGACCGGCGGCGACGAAGGCGGCGAACGCCGCACCCTCCGCCGCGATGCTGGGGTCGACATCGTCGAAGAGCAGCACCGGTGTCTTACCGCCGAGTTCGGCGGTGATCCGCGCGAATCGGGACGCGGTCGCGATGGCAGCGGATCGGCCCGCTTCGGTGCCTCCGGTGAGGGTGATCTTGGCGACGTCGGGGTGGTTGGTGAGCCGTCGCCCCGCGTCCCGTGCGCCGGTCACGACGTTGAACACACCCTCGGGCAGTCCGGCGCGGGTGAGGATGTCAGCGAGTGCGAGTGTGGTCAGTGGGGTCAGTTCGGACGGCTTGACCACCACGGTGTTTCCGTTGGCGAGGGCGGCGGACAGGCTGCGCGCCAGGATGAGCATGGGGTGGTTGAACGGCGTGATGATGCCGCACACGCCGAGCGGCAGCCGCTGCTGATAGGTCAGGTATGGGCCATCGCCGGGCAGTACGGCCTGGCGTTGGGCGGCCAGGAGACCGGCGTTGTACCGGAACCATTCCGGAACACGGGACAGCTGCGCACGGGTCTCGGTGATCGGCCGCCCGTTGTTACGTGCCTCGAGGGTGTAGAGCTGCGCACTGGAGTCCTCGATGGCATCCGCGATGCGCAGCAGGAGTTTGGCGCGCTCACTGCGAACCATGTTCGGCCACGGTCCGTCCTCGAACGCCGCGCGCGCTGTCGCGACCGCGGCATCGACATCGTTCTCGCCCTGTTCAGGGATTGTGGTGAGCACTTCGCCGGTGGCTGGGTTGAGAATGTCGCGGAACTGACCGGGCGACGATGCCGGGGCCGGGGGCGCGGTGGCCGGTGAGACTTGGGTCATGGATATGAGTGTCGTCACAACGGCATTCGCCTTCAATGTCTGAACAGACATACTTGATCGTCTTTTATGTATCCACAGACATACATCTATGCGAGACACTGTTCAGGTGACGGTATCGACGGGCCACGAGCGGCCGGGCGCGGAACTCGTGACGTGGCTGGCCGCCTTGCGCACCCTCAGCGCGCGGGCCGGTGCCGAGACCGACCTGCCCGAGGTGCTCTGCCTGGTCGCGGACACGGCCAGGACGCTGCTGGGCTTCGACTTCTGCGGCGTGCTCGTCCCCGATGCGGCCCGGGAGCGACTGGAAGTACAGGGCTGGAGCGGACTGTCCGAGGAGTACGTCCGACGGGTCAATTCCGACCGACCCATCCGGCTGAACAGCGGCTCACCGTCGACTCGGGCCTTCCACACGGGTGAGCCCGTGGCCATCCGTGATGTGCGGATCGAACCCGAATTCGCGCTCTGGGCCGGCGTGGCACAGGACCAGGGCTACCGGGCCATCGTCGCCGTACCCCTGATCGCCGGCACCGAGGTACTCGGGACGCTCAACGGCTACTACGCCTCGGTACACACCTTCACCCGCTACGAGATCGAACGGTTGATCCTGCTCGCCAACCATGCAGCGATCGCGTTGACCTCGGCACGCCGACTCGACGAGCTACGCGCCTTGACGGGCTCACTGCGCGAACAACGCGACGCTCTTGCGCGTTCGGAACAGATCCACGAGCGGCTGCTGGCGGTCACCTTGCGCTCCGGCGGCATCGGAGGCATCGCCAACGCCCTCAGCGACCTGATCGGCCGGCCCGTGCTCATCGATGACGCCCGCCAGGGCGAGATCGCCCGCTCCTCCGATGGCGTCGACTATCCCACCGCCGCCCTACGTTCCGCGATGTCCGACGGCGAGCCCACAGCGTCCCCGGCCACTGTCGCCGAGGCCGTCGACGGTGCGGGTGCTCCCACCGGTTGGCTCGTCGCAAGCGTGCGGCTCGGCAGCGAGGTGGCGGCGCGGATCTGGTTTCCGGGAACCCTCGATTCGCTTGACCCCCTGCAGATTCGCGCGGTGGAGCACGCGTCCATCGTGATCTCGGTGGAATTGTTGCGCGTGCAGACAGCAGCGGAGGTGGAGCGCCGGGTGCGCGGGGAGTTGCTGGCCGATGTGCTGACCGGCAGCGGGCACCTGACACCGCAGTTGGTGGAGCGCGCCCAGCGCCTGGGTCACGACCTCACCGTGGCACATATCGCGATCGTCGCCACCCTCACCGGCTCCGGCGAGGTGGCCACCCGACGGGCCTGGCAGCGTGCGCTCTCGGCGGTCACCGAAGTGGCATCGGGTTATCAGCCGCGTCCACTGGTCGCCATGCACGGTGGAGTGCTGGTCGCGCTGTGGCCCGACGCCACCGATACCGACGTGCCGCCAGGCGTGATGGTCCATCGAGCGATGGCCCGGGCGGCGCCGGATGTCACCGCGACCATCGCCGTCTCGCCCGCTCAGGCGACCGAATACGGTGACGCATATCGAATCGCCAAAGGCGCCTTGGAGATCGCCGTTCGGGCCGGCCGCACCGATTCCGTCGTCGGCCTGGAGGATCTCGGTATCGTCGGATTGCTTCTCCAACTTGATGATCCGGCCAAGCTCTTGGCCTACGCCACCCGGACGCTGGGCCCGTTGCTCGAATACGATGCCGCCCACCGCACCGATCTGGTCTCGACGCTGCACACCCACTTCGCGTGTAAGCAGGACCGCAACGTGACCGCCCAGAGACTCACGATCCACCCGAACACCGTGGCGCAGCGATTGCGGCGCATCGAGCGGTTGTGCGGCGTCGACCTCGGCGATCCGGCCGCCACCGTTCAGTTCTCCTCGGCCCTCATGGTGCTCGACGTCGCCGCGCCTCGATGAGCCGGCGGGTGTTCAGGCCAGCGCGACACCCAGCTCCTGGGCGAACACCTTGATCATGTGCTGCACGGCGATCTCGTTGCGACCGATGATCATGTGGTCGTGCTGGCCGTGCCGAACGCCCTCACCGCACTGCGGCAACATCGCGAAATCCTCGTCGCGCACCGCGGCATGCACGCCCTCGTAGACGGTGTCGTAGAGAGCGCGCATATCGTCATCGACCGCCGGTATGCGGCCCATCCAGCTGTGCCGGACCGTACACCGCGTCGGCTCGCCCTCGGGGAGCATGTCGATGATCTCCACCCCGACCGGACTGTTGGCCAGGATCAGGTTGGGATACACCCAGTAGATCACCCCCATGTTGGCCGACGGCTCCAGCGAGGCCACCGAATCCTCCGCGAGGTTCTTGATCCAGGTGAACGGGAAGCCGATCCGATGGTGCTTGCCGAACTCGTCGTAGATGGCCGTGTTCGGCAGGGTGTTCTGCCCGATCAGGCTCTCGCCGTGGACGAACGGGAAATGGTAGCCCTCGGCAAACGCCTCCAACGCGCCTTTCCACGACACCTCCGAGGAGAACTCCCGATCGGTGTGGTAGCCGTAGCTTCCGTAATTCCATTGCGCCAGTTCCGGTCCCAACGGACCCAGGTGAGCGTCGAGATCGATGGTGGCATCCGCGGTGAGGACCGCCCAGATGAACCCGTACCGTTCCTGCGAGGGGAGTTCGACCAGACCGTAGTCGGCGTTGTCCATGGTGTCGAACCCGGCTTTGCCTGGCACCATGAACAGTTCGCCGGTGTTGCGGTAGGTCCAGGCGTGGTACGGGCACACGAAACGCGATGCGTTACCCGAGCCGCAGGCCGGCATCGCCCCCCGGTGCCGGCAGTAGTTCAGGAAGACATGGGTGAGACCGCTCCGGTCCCGTGTCACCAGCAGTGAGTCGCCCAGCACGGAGCGGACCACGAAGTCGTTGTTCTTCGGGAGCTGGGCCGACGGAACGATCGCCAGCGGCACCCGGCGCAAGATCTGCGACTCCTCGATCTCGGTGATCTTGGGATCGCGGTAGTAGTGCAGCGGCACCTTGAGCACGGCGTCGGCCATATCGGTGGTGCCGTCGAGTGCGTGCTGCAGGGCACGCCGGGTCAGGGATTCGTCGGCGCTGCTCATCGGGCTGAGAACCATGATCTGACCATACATTCAACAACAACTGTACTGTCAAGCTTTGCGGCGGATTCGTGCGACGATCGTCGGATGCGCAGGCACGGCTGGTCCGGTGACATCCCGCTCGACGACGACGAGGCGGTACGCCGCATCATCGAGACGTCGCGCAGCGCCATCGACGCGCGCGGTACCGTGAGCGTGTCGGAGGTGGCCCAGACCCTCGGCGTCACCCGCCAGACGATCTACCGGTACTTCCCCACCCACGAGACGCTGTTGGCCGCAACTGCGGTGTCATCGGTGGCCGGATTTCTCGATCGCCTTGCCGCCCAACTGGGTTCGATCGACGATCCGACCGAGGCCGTCGTCGAAGGGATCGCCTACACCATCGAGCAGTTGCCGCACGACCGCTACCTCGGCCTGGTGCTCCAGCCAGGAAAGGCCAGCGCCTTCACCGCGGGCGTGACGTCAGATATCGCCATCGGTTTCGGACGCTCGATCCTGCAGCGCTTCGGTGTGGATTGGGCGGCAGCCGGCTTCGCCGATCGCCGACTCGACGAGCTGGTCGAGTTCATGCTGCGCATCCTGCAGTCGTTCATCGTCGATCCGGGGCGGCCGGCCCGACAGGGCCACGCCTTACGCGAATTCCTCAACGACTGGGTCGCTCCGGCGGTCGGGGCGCACGCCGGTGTACCGATACCAGATAGTCACCGCCGGTGAACTCCGCACGATCCCAGGTCGACCACCTCGCCATCGGTTCCAGACCGGCAGCCGTGGCGAACCTGTCGTAGTCGGCCAGCGACAACCTGTGCGGGCGCAGCGAGAACCCGGACACGAGCAGTCCACCCGGCGCCAGGTGCCCGGCCAGTCCGGCCACCACCTGCGCCTCGGTGCCCGGTTCCAGGAAGATCATCACGTTTCCCGCCGCGACGATGAGGTCGAACTCTCCGGCCACCCCGGCCTCTGGGGCGGACAGATCAGCCAGGACCCATTCCAGGTGCGGGGCCTTGGCGCGAGCCGTGTCCAGCATCGCCGGGTCGGCATCGACGCCCACGACCGAGAACCCCCGCTCAGCCAACTCGATGGCCACCCGTCCGGTACCGCAACCGGCGTCCAGGACTCGGGTGCCGCCGTGCTCGCGCAGCAAGGACTCGGCCAGGTCGGCTTCCCCGTGGACGCTCTGCCCGCTGGCCGACAGTGTGCGCCAGCGGGCGTCGTAGTCGTCACCCCTCGGCGCGTCCGCGTTCTGCCATCGGGTGCCCATGGCAGAAGAAACTACCCGCCGGCCTTCTCGGACTCATACTTGCGCGTCATATGCGTGATGGCGTCGATCTGGGTCTGCGCCAGCCCCTCCCGAACTTGACCCGCCCGCGCCGCGGCGTCCAGTGTCGGCTGGGCCTGTCCCTGGAAGTGCGGCATGACCTCCTCGGCGAACAGTTCCGCCGATCGTCTCGTCGCCGCCGGATTCGCCCAGTCGGCGGCCATCTGCAACATCGACCCGAACCCGCCGGACTGATCCCACAGTCGCTGCACCTGAGCGCGTGCCCGCTCCGGGGTGCCGATCACGCCGGCACCCAGATCGTTGATGGTGTCGATCATCTCATCGATCTTGTCCCCGGGCATGGTCATCTGCGGGAAGGCCGCGACCTTCTGGAAATAGTTGAACCACGATTGGATCCCGTACCGGACGTCGGCGCGAGCCTGCGCGTCGGTCTCGGCGACGTGGAAGGGTCCGACCAGCGTCCAGTTGCCGCGGTCCACGGTGGTCCCGAAGGCCGCAGCGCGTTCCTCGGCGACGTTCCAATGGTGCGCCAGCGCGTCGAACCCCGCCTCGGTGAGCGTGGCCCCGATCGAGAGCAACCCGATCCCGTGTTTGCCGGCCAGCCGGGCACCGGTCGGCGACGCGACCGCTGCCACCGACAGCGGAATCCCGCCGTCGGCGTAGGGCGCCAATTGCAGCTGCGCGTCGAAGAATTCGTGGGTCTGCGTCTTGGCGGTCACGGTTTCCCCGGCCAATAGCCGCACCATGATGTCGAGGTTGGACTCGAGCAGTTCCCGGGTGTCGGTCGGGGTCAGACCGATCATCGCCGAGTCCGTCGGCAGCGAACCGGGCCCCACACCACCGATGATGCGGCCGTGGGTGAGGTGGTCGAGCAGCATCAACCGGTCGGCCGCCCACAGGGGATTGTGATACGACAGCGAGATCACGCCGGTACCGAATCGGATCCGCTTGGCGCGCTCGGCGGCAGCAGCGATGAAAACCTCTGGGGAACTGATGATCTCGCTGCCGGCAGAATGATGCTCACCGATCCAGACCTCGTCATAGCCCAGCGCGTCGAGGTGCTCGATGAGTTCGAGGTCGCGCTGCAGCGCGAGCGTCGGGTTGATACCGGCCCGGTGGAACGGGGCGATGAAATAGCCGAAGCGCAAGCGGGTCATACGATCTCCTGGGTGTCGGGGGTCAGCAGGATCTTGCAGTGTTCGTCGGGTAGCGACAGGGCACCGAACGCCTCGGCCGCCGCCGACAGGGGCAGGGTCGCGGTGATCATCGCTGCGACATTCACCGTGCCGTCGGCGATCCACCGCAGCGACACCTCGAACTCCTCCGGCCGGTAGGCGAAGACGAAGCGCAGTGCGAGTTCTTTGGTCGTGCCGACCGCGGGGACGATGGTGTCGGGCTGGGTGCACACCCCGACCACGACGATCCTGCTGTGCGGCAGAGCGGATTCCATGACCGCTGCCAGGATGCCGGGGCGGCCCACACATTCGAAGATCACCGTGTTGGCGCGAACGGGTCCAGCCATCAGCGGCGAGATCGGCAACGCCGGGCCGGCCAGCTCGGTCCATCGGGTGTAGGGGCTGTGCTCCGCGGGATCGACCACGGCATCGGCGCCGATCGTCCCCGCCAGCCCGCGCCGGGTCGCCGAGAAGTCGGCAGCCACCACCGGCCCGTGCCCGGCCGCCTTGAGCGCGGCAACGACCGCCAGCCCCACCGGACCACAGCCGAGCACCAGCGCCACATCCCCGGGTTCCATACCCGCGGCCGCGACGGCGTGGACCCCGACCGCCAGCGGTTCGGTCACCGCGGCGTGTGCAGCGGGCACACCCTCCGGCACTGCCAGCAGACGGCTCTCCTGCAACACCATCCGCTCCGCGAGCCCACCGGTCACCGCAGGCGAGAGCCCCAACAGCTGTGGGCCGCCGGCGGTGTCGAGGAACGGCACCGAGGTGACGAGCGTCCCTGGCACCAGCATCCGCGAGGTGGCCGGACCGTAGTCGAGGATCTCCGCGACGAACTCGTGGCCCAGCACCATCGGTGGCACCAGATCCGGGGCGGCCGCTTGTGACTCCACCAGGTGGATATCGGAACCGCAGATCCCGCACGCCCGCGGCGCGACCAGTACCTGACCGGCTTCCGGGACCGGATCCTCGACGTTTTCGACCGCCACCACACCTCGCCGGGCCATCACCGCACGCATACGTCGAACCTAACCAGCCGGCCGCGCCGGACCCAGTGCACGAAAGAGGACATTCCGCGACCGACGCGCCTGCTTTACTGGTGGCGTGACCGGTGCCGCCGGGCTCGGCGCCCGGGACTACGAACGCGTCTTCGCCGTGCTGGAAGCCTGCGAAGACGCCGCCGATCTCGGCGAGTTCCGCCGTGCTGTGGTCGACGCCGTGCAACACGCCTTCGGTGTCCAAGGCGTCACCTTCTTCACCGGTGACAGCGTGGCCGATGCGTTCCGCGACGCTGCGCCCGCGACCACCGGCGATCCCAGCGGAGAGATTCTCGACGACTATCTGCGGTCCTGGAACACCTCGGACGTGTTCGCCACCCCTGCCGCCCTGCAACGGCTGCAGGACACCGGAGGGGTCTGTCTGGACGAGCTGCCGCCGCCGCCGGAGCCCGCCGCCCGTTACGTCGAACAGTTCCTGCGCCGGGCCGGTCTGCAGTCCTGCAATGCCTTCACGTTCTCGATGGGCTCGCACCGGCACGGCCTGGTCGGCCTGTTCGACCCGGATCCCGCCGCCGTCGGCCCACGCGACGCGTCGACCATGCGCCTGTTGTGCCGGCGCTTACGCGTGGTGTCCCGCGCCCTGCCCGGATTTCAGCCGGATCCCCTTGCCGCACTGACCAACCGGCAGCGCGAGGTGGTCGTTCTGCTCTCCCGTGGACTGACCAACGCGCGGATCGCCGCGGAACTCGTACTCACCGAGGACACCGTGAAGAAGTATGTGAGCCGCGCCCTCGACAACACGGGCTGCCGGTCCCGCACCGAACTGGCGTTGCTCGCGGCCAACCGTTAGGACCCGCGCGAGACCAGGCAGAATCGCAGATGACATGACCGACACCGAGAGCCTGGACAGCCCGGCTTCCGCCGCGAGCGACCTCATCGCCGACCGGCGGCGCCACCTGGTGCGTCTCGGGCTGTTCGCGGCCGTACTGGGCGGACTGTTCTGCATCATGGTGTTCGGCCGGGTCGTCGACACCGACGAGATCCGCGCCGCCGTCACCGCCACCGGGCCGGCGGCCCCGCTGACCTACATCGTGCTGTCGGCCGGGCTGGGTGCGATCTTCGTCCCGGGCACCATCCTGGCCGCGGGCAGTGGTCTGTTGTTCGGCCCGGTCGTGGGACTCGGTGTGACGCTCGGCGCCACCGTCGGAACCGCGATGATCAGCACGCTGGTCGGACGGCGGGCCGGTCGCGGCAGCGCCCGCGCCCTGCTCGGGGCCGAGCGCGCCGACCGGCTCGATCGACAGATCGAACGGCGCGGGTTGTGGGCCGTCGTCGGGCAGCGGTTCATCCCCGGAATGTCCGACGCACTGGCCTCCTATGCGTTCGGCGCGTTCGGAGTTCCGTTGTGGCAGATGGCGCTCGGCGCGTTCATCGGTTCGGTGCCGCGCGCATTCGTCTACACCTCGCTGGGAGCCGCGCTGGGCAACCAGTCGGCCCCGCTGGCCGTCGCTGCCGCGGTGGTGTGGTGTGTCACCGCCATCGTCGGCGCCGTCGCCGCGCACCGCGGCTACCGGAAGTGGCGGCAATCTAGACCGTGAAGGCCGCGCGGAACGCCGCCAGCGCAGCCGCACTGTCCGCGGAGTTCCACGCCTCCATACCGACGGTGCCGGTGAATCCGATCTCGTGCAGTGCCCTGGCGATCGTCGGGTAGTTGATCTCACCGGTGCCCGGCTCGCAGCGGCCGGGCACGTCCGCCACCTGGATCTCGCCGATGGCTGCACCACAGCGGCGGATCAGTTCGACCAGGTTCCCCTCGCCGATCTGCGCGTGATAGAGGTCCAGCATCATCTTGACGTGGGGATGCCCCACGCCCTCGACCAGCGCGAGGGTGTCCTTGGCTCGAGCGAGTGGCACGCCGGGATGGTCGACGATGGTGTTGAGATTCTCCACGCAGAACGTCACGCCCGCCCGCGCGCCGAGTTCGCCGATACGCTCCAGGGTGCGCGACGCCGTCAGCCACATCTGCCCGGTGGCACGCTGCCGCGGTCGCGCCGCCTGGCCGTCCACCAGTTCGGCGGTGTGCAGGTTCAGCCGTGTCACCCCGAGCGTCTCGGCGGCTTTGATGCTGAGCTCGGCGGTGCGCACCACGTCGTCGGCGGTGGCCGGGTCGATGAGGTCACCGTGCAGGTAGCCGGTCATCGAGGTGAAGGTGGCCCCCGTGGCGGCGAGCGCCTCCAGGTCCTTGTCGTGCCAGCTCCAGATCTCCACAGCGAACCCGAGCTCGTGGATCCGCGTGACACGGTCGATGATCGGCAGATCCCGGAAGACCATCTCCGAGCAGACGGCCAGCTGGAAGCTCATAGGTCACCTTTCGAGGTACTAGAACGCTCTAGTCGCGATCAGTAAAGCACGACGCACTAGAACCTTCTAGTCTCACTTCATGCAGCATCGTCCGACACTGGAGGATGTCGCCCGGCACGCGGGCGTCTCCCGGGCCCTGGTGTCCATCGTCATGCGCGATGCGCCCGGTGCCGGCGCCGAGACACGCGCCCGGGTGCGCCGTTCCGCCGACGAAATCGGTTACCGGCCTGATCCGCGGGCGCGACGGTTACGTCAACTGCGCACCAAGCTGCTCGGCGTGACATTCGCTGCGGGACAGGAGTTCCACGCCGAACTCGTCGACGGTGTGTACGCCGCGGCCGACGAATTCGGCTACGAGGTCGTGCTCAGCGGCGTCACCCCGCATCACGACGAGCGTCGCGCGGTGCGCGCCCTGGTCGACGACCGGTGTGAGGCCCTGGTGCTCCTGGGGCCGAACCTTCCGGCAGCCGAGTTGGTCACCCTGGCGGCCAGCACCCCGGTGGTCGTCCTGGCCCGCAAGGTGCGGGGCGTGGACGCCGTCCGCAGCGATGACACCGCCGGCGCCGCGATGGCCGTTGCCCATCTGCACAGCCTGGGCCACCGCCGTATCACCTATCTCGACGGCGGCCGCGCGCCCGGGGCTGCCGAGCGGCGCCGGGGCTACACCCAGGCCATGCGGGCAGCCGGCGCGACCGCCGAGATCCACCAGGGTGGGCTCACCGAACGTGAGGGCGCGGCGGCTGCGACTGCCTTGCTCAGCTCTGGTACACCGCTCCCGTCTGCCATCTTCGCCTTCAACGACCGGTGCGCCCTCGGCGTGCTCGACGTACTGGTGCGTGCCCGCGTCCCGGTGCCCCAGCAGATATCGGTCATGGGCTTCGATGACAGCCCGCTGGCCGGCCTGGCACATATCGACCTGAGCACCGTCAGACAGGAGACTCCTCAACTCACCCGCGCGGCGGTGACACGCCTGGTGGGACGCCTGGACAACGAGACCGAGGGCCTCGAGCCGGCCGATATCGTGGTACCCCCGACGCTGGTGGCGCGAGGGACCACCGCGGTTCCGACGTGACCCTGGCGAGTCGAACGGGGATGAATCCTCGCCACCGCATCCGTTCTGGTGCGCGGAGGCCGCCGCGGGCTGCGGCCGGAGAGGGACATCATGCGCATCGTCGTCATCGGCGGAACCGGTCTGATCGGGTCGAAGTTGGTGCACGCCTTGACCGAACACGGTCATGACGCAGTCCCGGCATCGCCGCGCACCGGGGTGAACACCGTCACCGGCGAGGGACTGTCCGAGGCACTCGAGGGCGCCGAGGTCGTCGTCGACGTGTCGAACTCGCCGACGTTCGAAGATGCCGCAGCGCGCGAGTTCTTCACCAGGTCGGCCACCAACCTGCTGGCCGCCGAATCCGCGGCAGGAGTCGGTCACCACGTCGCACTCTCGGTAGTGGGCACCCCGACCCTGGCGCAGCAGAGCGGCTATTTCGACGCGAAGCTGACCCAGGAGAAGCTGATCGCCGCCGGACCGGTCCCCCACACCGTCGTCCGGGCGACACAGTTCTTCGAATTCCTCGATACCATCGCCGATTCGGCCGCCGTCGACGGTGCTATCCGGTTGCCCGCGAAAGGAATTCAGCCGATGGCGGCGGCCGATGTGGCAGAAGGGGTGGCCATCGCCGCGCTCGGCGACCCGGTGAACGGATTTGCCGAGATCGGGGGGCCCGAACGGTTCACGCTGCCCGATCTCATCCGGACCGCCCTGATCGCGCGCGGGGACAAGCGCCCGGTGATCACCGATCCCGCTGCGAAATACTGGGGCATCGATATCGACGACGACACCCTGGTTCCCGGCGGGGCCGCGACATTCTTCGAGACCCGGTTCGCGGACTGGATTATCGAACAAGCGGCGACTCACTGACCGGGGCGACCGTGGCAGACGTCCTCTCACCCCCAGACGATCTCAGCCTTTTCTGCGGCATGTCGATCGGCTTCGAAGACGAATCCAGGACCATGACCCGCACCGGCTGGGCGCCGTTGCACGAGACCGTCACCTTCGTCGACGGCTGATACCGCCGCTAGCATTCCAGATCGAACCAACAGATGCGGTGGGAGCTATGTCGACTCAGGCTGGGCAGTCGAAGCCGGAACTGCACGGCCGCGGCCCGGAATGCGCAAGACTCGCGGACCTGATCACCACGGCGCGGTCCGGAACCGGGCAGGCCATGGTGCTGCGCGGCGAGGCCGGGGTCGGCAAGACCGCATTGCTGGACTGCGCGACCGCGGCCGCCACCGACTTCCGCACCGTCCAGGTGTCCGGGGTGCAGTCCGACATGGAACTCGCGTACGCCGGCCTGCAGCAGATGTGCGCCCCGTTGATGGGCTACCTCGACACCTTGGCCGCGCCGCAGCGCGAAGCGCTGTCCGTGGCCTTCGGCTACGGCGCCGGCCCGACCCCGGACCGCTTCCTGGTCGGACTGGCGGTCCTGAGTCTGCTCGCGGCCGCCGCCGACGACCAGCCGTTGCTCTGCGTGATCGATGACGCACAATGGCTCGACCAGGTGTCGGTGCAGACGCTGGCGTTCGTTGCGCGGCGCCTGCTCGCGGAGAAGGTCGCCATGGTGTTCGCGATCCGCGACGGTTTCTCCGAGCTGCTGCCCGGCCTGCCCGAACTCGTGATCACCGGGCTCTCCGATGCGGACGCCCGGGCGCTGTTGGAATCAGTGATGCTCGGCGGGATCGACCCCTTGGTACGGGACCGCATCGTGGCCGAGACGCGCGGGCTGCCGCTGGCGTTGGTCGACGTGCCACGCACCGCGACCGCAACCGAACTGGCAGGCGGGTTTTGGATCGCGGGTAAGCGATCATCGACCGCGGCACTGGAGGCCGGGTTCGTCCAGCGGATCACCGCCCTGCCGGCAGCCACCCAGCGACTGCTCCTGATCGCCGCGTCCGAGCCGGTGGGAGACGCGGCACTGTTCCTGCGCGCTGCCGCGCAGTTGGACATCCCGATCGACGCGCTGGCACCGGCCGAAGCCGCGGGCATCATCGAGTTCGGGCACCGGATGCGGTTCCACCATCCACTGATGCGTTCGGCCGCCTACCGCGCCGCCGAACTCGGGGACCGGCGGACGGTCCATCGTGCGCTGGCCGAAGCCACCGACCCGCAGGCCGATCCGGATCGTCGGGCCTGGCATGCCGCCAGTGCGGCGACCGGACCCGACGACGGCGTCGCCGCGGAACTCGAAGCTTCCGCCGGCCGCGCCCAGAGCCGGGGCGGAATCGCTGCCGCGGCAGCATTTCTGGAACGTGCGGCCGTACTCACACGCGACCCGGAACTTCGTGGGTCCCGCGCCATCTCCGCGGCCCAGGCCAAACGTGACGCGGCCGCCCCCGAGGCCGCCTACGAGTTGTTGTCGCTGGCGGAAGCCGGGCCGCTGTCCGACCTGCAACGCGCCCAGGTCGCCCGGATGCGGGCCCAGATGGACTTTGTGCGCAGCCGGGCGAAATCCACGGGTGCCCCGCTCGTCGGCTCGGCGGCCACCCAGCTTCTGGACGCGGCGCGGGGGCTGGAAGGTCTCGATGACGACCTGGCCCGGGAAACGTACCTGGAGTCGTTGACCGCGGCGATGTACGCCGGTCGTCTCGGCGAGCCCGGCCTGCTCACCGAGGTGGCCGCGGCGGGTCTGGCCGCGGTCAGCGGCCCGATACAGCTGGAGCGGCCGGTCGACCTTCTGCTGCGCGGCATGGCCACCAGGGTCGTGGACGGCCCCGGCGCCGGATCTGACGATCTGCGTGCGGCGCTGGAACTGTGGAACGCGCACGCGCAGCAGCACGCGGGCCAGTGGCTGTACTGGCCGTTCCCGATAGCCCAGGAGTCCGCGGCCCACGAGCTGTGGGATGACGAGGTGCTCGAACGAATCGCCACCGACACCGTCCGCCGTGCCCGGGAGGCGGGGGCGCTGGCCGCCCTGCCGCCTGCTCTCGGGTATCGGGCGGGTGTGCACTTCTACCGCGGCGAATTCGATTCGGCCACAAGACTGATCGAGGAATCCAAGACCATCACGGCATCGATGGGCTACGCGCCGGTGCGGTACCACACGCTGATGCTCGCGGCCTGGCGCGGTGCGCTCACCGAGGCCGAGGACATCATCGCCGCGGCCGCCACCGATGGCGCCGCCCGCGGCGAAGGCCGACTGCTGGGGTTGTCCGGATTCAGCACCGCGGTCCTCTACAACGGGCTCGGCCGCTACGACGAGGCCCTCGCCGAGGCACGCCGATGTTGCGAGTACGAGGACCTCGGCTTCTACGGGTGGTGCCTGTACGAACTCATCGAGGCCGCCGTCCACGCCGGAGACCGCGAGACCGCCGCGGCGGCCCTCCCCAAATTCGAGGAACGGGCGGGCGCCAGCGGCACCGACTGGGGCCTGGGCGCGGTCGCGGCGGCGCAGGCGCTGCTCGCCGACAACGACGCTGCCGAAGGTGCTTTCGTCGAGGCCATCGAACGGCTGGAACGCGCCGATATCGCGCTACATCTGTCCCGGGCCCGGCTGTCCTACGGGGAATGGTTACGTCGCGCGAACCGCCGCACCGACGCGCGCAAACAACTCAGCGCCGCCCACCGACTGTTCACCGAGATGGGCGCCCACGGATTCGCCGAGCGGGCCCGCCGCGAGCTGACCGTCACCGGCGAGAAGGTACGCAAACAGCAGGTCGGCTCGGGCGACGCACTGACCGCCCAGGAAGGGCAGATCGCCCGGCTGGCCCGCGACGGCCTGACCAATCAGGAGATCGGCGCGCAACTGTTCATCAGCACCCACACCGTCGAATGGCACCTGCGCAAGGTGTTCGTCAAGCTCGGCATCACCTCACGCAAGCAACTGCGCACGCTGTCCTGGACCGGGTGAGACCCCGGTCCCCCGGATCGCCGTCCACGGACTACGGGTTTTCAAGGGTCCGCCCCGCGCGCCTGCGGATGAGGCTGGTTTTCGATGGAAAGCCGACTCACCCCGAGGAAAAGCGACATGACGCTGACATGTGTTCCCGATGCGCCCGACGAGCAAGAATCCGATACCGACCTCGCGGCGCGCTTCACCCGCGAGACCCAACCCCTGTTCGACGTGCTGCACCGCGGCGCGCGGCGGCTGACACGCACCGAGGCCGACGCCGAGGATCTACTGCAGGACACCCTGCTCCACGCCTACACCGGATTCCGGAAGTTCCGCGCGGGCACCAACCTGAAGGCATGGCTTTTCCGGATCATGTACAACCGCTGGGTCAGCAACCACCGCGGTAAGCAGCGCCGCCCGGCCGAGGTCGCGGTCGAGGAGATCACCGACCGCGACCTGGCCCGCGCCGCCACTCACCAGTCCGGCGGCCTGCGTTCTGCCGAGGCTGAGGTGCTCAGCACCGTCGCCGACCCGGAGGTCACCGACGCGCTGGCCGAACTGCCCGACGGTTTCACCGAGGCCATGTTCTACGCGTACGTGGAGGGCTACACCTACGCCGAAACCGCCGCCATCATGGACATCCCGATGGGGACCGTGATGTCGAGGGTGTCACGCGGCCGTCAACGGCTGCGCACGTCGCTGGCTCCGCTCGAGCGCCGCATCGCCTGATATGGAACTGGCACGACACACCGCCCTGGTCACCGGGGGCACCGCCGGGATCGGGCTGGCCTCGGCCCGCTTGCTGGCCGAAGCCGGCGCGTCGGTGATCCTCACCGGCCGGGACCCGGCCCGCGGCGACGCCGCCGCGCGCGAGATCGGCGCAAGGTTCGTCCGGGCCGACCTGTCCGATATCGAATCGGTGAAAGCCCTTGTCCAGCAGGCGGGTGCGGTGGACATCCTGGTCAACAACGCTGCAGGGTTCCCCGCCGCCCTGACCGTCGACCAGCAGATCGCAGCCTTCCAACGCACCTTCGACACCAATGTCCGGGGCCTGTACTTCCTGACCGCCGGGCTGGTTCCCGGCATGCTCGCCCGCCGGCGGGGCAGCATCGTCAACGTCACCACCATGGTGGCCACCAAGGGCGTACCGGGGGCGTCGGCGTACAGCGCCTCCAAGGCCGCGGTGGAATCCCTCACCCGCACCTGGGCGGCAGAATTCGGCGCCGCCGGTGTACGGGTGAACAGCGTCGCACCCGGCCCCACCAGAACCGAAGGCGTACAAGCGGAATGGGGTGACACCAATGAGGAGCTCGGCCGTTCGCTCCCGTTGGGTCGTACCGCAGCCCCCGAGGAGATCGCCCAAGCAGTGCTCTTCCTGGCCTCACCGCGGGCCAGTTTCATCAGCGGCTCCACCCTGCACGCCGACGGCGGCGGCAGTGCCGTCTGAACCCCACACCGGAAGGAGAGACCCATGACCAAGACCTATGACCCGGGCTGGGAGGACGCCCTGACCGTGGTACAGGAGGTGATGCCACCATTCATACCCGAAGGCGCACATGCGATGACAGTGGTCATCGAATACCCGCCCGGCAGCGCCGGCGCCCCACCGCACAAGCACCCGAGCGGTCCGGCCTTCGGGTACATGCTCGAAGGCGAGATGTTGTTCGAGCTCGAAGGCGAGCCGCCCCGCGTGATCCGCGCCGGCGAGGCGTTCTGGGAGCCCGGCGGCGATGTCATCCATTATTCGGATGCCAACAACCGCACCGATATCAGGAGCCGCTTCCTGGTGACGATGATGTGTGTCCCCGGGCAGCCGATGCTGACCCTGGTGGACGACGACGAACTCGCCGCCCGGGCACACCTGCGGATACCCGGCCAAGGGTGAGCTCCGATGTCCAGGATTCTTCTGCAGACCACGATCACGGCGAACGCCGACGACTGGGATATCTTCCGTTTCACCCTGCTGACCGATGAACTCCGGGCTGCCGGACACCAGGTGGTCGCCCGCAACCGGTCCGGAAGCGGCGACGATCCGGTGTTGGTGCACCTCGATCAGCTCGGCTACGACCAGCTGTGGTTGATGGCGGTCGACACCGGAGACGGCCTCACCGGCGCCGAGTGCGCGGCCATCGGGCGGTTCCGGCTGGGCGGCGGCGGGGTGCTCACCGCGCGCGACCACCAGGAGCTCGGCAGCTGTCTGCTCCAGTTGGGCTCGCTCGGGGTGGTGAACCGGTTTCACGACGCCACCGTCGATCCGGCGACGATGTGCGACGATGTCGACAATCCCGAGATCTCTTGGCCGAACTATCATTCCGGTGCCAACGGTGACTATCAGCCGGTGCTGGTGGACGGCGAGGTACACGAGCTGTTGCACACCGGGCGAACCGCCAGCGGTCGCATCGAATGGTTCCCGGCCCATCCGCATGAGGGTCTGGTGTCCGCCGATGTCCCGGGCGCCCGAGTGGTCGCGCAGGGTCGCAGTGCCACGACCGGGCGGCGGTTCAACCTGGCGGTGACGCTGCAGGAGCCGGGTATCGGCCGCGCGGTGGCCACATCGACCTTCCATCATTTCGCGGACTACAACTGGGACGTCGGCCGCGGCGCACCCTCCTTCGTCACCGAGGCGCCGGGGAGCGGTATCAAGGACGACTCCTCGCACCTGGAGGCCTTCAAGGACTACGTGCGCAACATCGCCGACTGGCTCACCCCATCCGGTGGACGTCGTTGACCGCCGCGGCGCAGGCCCGGGCCCGCTGATCAGCTCTGGGCCGAAATGGCGCCACCCAGCCACCTTTTGATGAAGTGGCGCAACTCTTCTCGTGACCGTCCCGGCGGATTGGGTGCCACGAAGAACGACAGCATGGTGCGCAGGGTGAACTCCACCAGCTCATGCAGAGCCGCATCGTCGTATCCGTGGCGCGCCCAGTCGACGTCGAACCGGTTGATCATCCGCATACCGAAGTCCTGCGCCTCGTCGGAGGCCATGCTGCTGGGCCGGGCATTCTCGTAGGGCTCGGACAACAGGATCGCCAGATGAGGAGTCCGGGCCACCTCCTCCAGGGTGAACATCACCCCTTCGGTCATGGCTTCGGCCGGGTCGGCGATGCCGCTGACGGTGCCGGCCAACCGGTCCAGGAAGCCGTCCACCGAGGCGATGGCCGCGGCATGCATCAGCGCCTCGGCCGTCGGGAAGTACCGGTACACCGTCTGCCGGATGACGCCGAGCGCGGCCGCGACATCGGCGATGCTGATGCCTTTGCCGGTCTCGGCGATGAGCTTCACCGCGGCATCGACGATGCGCGCGGTCGCCTCCTCATCGGTGCGCGGCGGCTCGCCACCCCATCCGCGCCTACGCGCCACGGTCACATCCCTCCGCCGACATGGCCGCAGGATAGCGATTTGTGCACGTTCAGCGGCGGGGGACGCCGGTGGACGTACACAAATCGCTGATTGACGGGGCCTGCCGCGCAGTGCCACCATACAGTCAACGATTGATTTGTATGATTACTGCGAGGTGCTTTGATGACGGATCTACAGGTACGCAAGATGCGGTTCGCGTTCGCCGACTACGACGTCCCCTTCTGCTGGAACGACACCAATCCCGCCTTCTCCGCGATGGCCAACGCGGTGTCGTTCCTGGCGATCGCGTTCGAGAAGATGATCGTCAGCACGATGGCCGAGGCCAAACCCCTGCTCACCGATCCGGTGATCGCCGAGGAAGCCGATGCGTTCACCCGGCAGGAGGGCCAGCACTCGATGGCCCATCGCCAGCACGCCCGTGGACTCATCAAGGCCTACCCGGCGCTCAAAGAGACCCTTGATCAGGTGATCGCCGCCTTCGACGACCTCGTCGACAACAAACCGCTGAAGTACCGGCTGGCCTACACCGCCGACCTGGAGGCGACGTTCACCCCGGTGTTCAAACTGATGCTGGACAACGACGCCACCCTGTTCGCCCCCGGCGATGACCGGGTGGCCTCGTTGTTCCTGTGGCACTTCGTCGAAGAGGTCGAGCACCGCAGCTCGGCGCTGATCATCTACAACGGCCTGGTGGGCGACCCCTGGTACCGCGCTCGGGTGGCCCCGTCGATTTTCAAGCACGTCATGGACGTGGTGCGGATGGCATGCGACGGCTTCAACAAGCACATCCCGCTGGAGGTACGCAAGGTCGACGCGGTGTCCACCTTCGCCCTGGAGCGCGGCAAGAACGCCCTGCTCCAGCGCATCGGCCGCCGACCCGATTACGGACCGTTCCAGAGCCCGTTCCCCGATCTGGGCAAGCGGGAGATGCTCACCGCGCTGGTGGGTATCGTGCGCAGTCAGATTCCCGGCCATGACCCGGCGCACGAGAAGCTCCCGGCGCTGGCGGGCGAATGGTTCAAGCGCTATGACGAGGGGTATGACGTGACCAAGTGGTACACCTCCGGGAAGGCATCCGCCGATGTCTGATCTGTGCGCGCCCACATTCGCCGGTCTGGCTGCGCGACTTGGCTTTTCCTGCGAGGACATGGGTGGCCTCGTCTCGTTCCGCAACCCGCTGAACCTGGAGAACTGGACCCTTCCGGTGCTGGAGCTCCTCGTGATCGCCGGCGCTGTGCTGTCGCTGGTGTACGCCGTCAACCGGTGGCGTCGCCACAACGACCCGACCAATGTGGTGCTGTGGTTCGGCGCCATCGCCTATCTGCTCATCATCGAGCCGCCGCTGTACTTCCCGGCCCAGTTCGGAATCGGCGCATACGTGGACACGATGTTCGCGCACAACGTGTTCAGCGTCGATTTCCTGTGGGGCCGGCTACCGCTGTACATCGTCGCGATCTATCCGATGATGGCCACCGTCGCCTTCGAGATCGTCCGCATCCTCGGGGTGTTCCAACGGCGCGGTGTACTGGTCGGCGCGATCTGCGTGGGCTTCATCCATCACGCGTTCTACGAGATCTTCGATCACCTCGGGCCGCAATTGCGTTGGTGGGAATGGACTCTGGACCATCCGATGAACCAGCCGTTCTTCGACTCGGTACCGTTGCCCAGCGTCGTGGTATTCGCCGCGCTGTGGCCGATGTCGCTGGCCTTCTGCGTGCAGCTGTTCGTGGGCCGCCACGTCGAGGCCGGCGCGACCTATACCGGGGCACAGGTGCTGTGGCGCACCGTCGTCGTCGGTGTGCTCGCGTCCATCGGCACCGCGGTGCTGCCACTGCCCGCGACGGTGGTCGGCAAGATCACCGGTAGTACCGATATCGGTGGGGTGGTCTACGCCCTCGAACTCGTCGCCCTGACAGTCGTCGCGGTACCGGTGCTCGTCGGTCAGTGGCGTTCCCTGCGCGAAACCGGTGCGCGTCACACCAACCCGCTGATCCTCGGTTATGCCGCGGTGTACCTGGCGGTCATGGCGGTGCTGTGGGTGGCGGCGCTGCCGGCGTACTTCGGCGCCACCGACGGGGTGACAGCAGCCGGGGATCCGATCGGCAGCCTCTGGTACGCGGTGGTGTGCTTCGTCGTCGCCGGGCTGTCGATCGCCGCCTGCCGCAGCGTGGCGCCGCGGGCACAGACCACGCCGCAGCCGCTACTGGCCGGCGGCTGAGCCGATCACGTTGGTGTGCAAGGTAATCCACGTTTCGCCTGCCGCGGCGGCACGCATCAGGGCGCCGTACTCACCGAAGTAGTCGGCGACAGCACCCAACCAGGGCAGCATGCCCAGGTACCGGAACACGCCCTTCGGGTGGGGCCGCTTCCCGAGTTCGGTACCGATGGCGTTCAGGATGCCCGCCAGGTGCCACACCTTGCGGGGTAGGGACATCGCGGACCAACCGGGATCCTGGACGGCCGGTTCGGACTCCGATTGGTCGGATTGGTCGGACACCTCTCGTGCGCACAGCACCGCCGCCAGCATCCGCACCCTGGTCTGCGTATCCGTGATGCCGTACTCACGCGCGACGGCGCACAGCACGATGGCCTGATTGGTGAACCCGAGCAGATCCTGGACGGGCAGCCGGTCGGCGACCACACCGAACACCCCGGGGAACGCGACCAGCACCGTGTCCAACGCACCCACGCGGCGAACCCACCACCGGATGCGCGCGGCGCGATCCTTCGCCTCCCACGCCTTGGTCCCGGGGATGTCCACGCAGTCCAGCCGCCGCCGCAACCCCAGCGGATCGGCTTCGGCCAGCACATCCAGGATGAGGTCGATCAGGCTCACCGCACGCCCCAGCGCGCTCGTCACGTCGGTATCGGTCAGGTCGGTTCGTGGTATCGGGATCAGGCCCATACCTCCCATCCTGGCGCATTCGGCTCGACTTGGGCGAAACCAAAACCCGCGGCCGGGGCGGCTGTGGGTCGCCGGCACGGCGATCGACGGCCGACACCCGCGCTAGCGTCGCTGCGTGCCTGCCAATTCGTTCCTTTCTCGGACAGCCTTTGCCGGCCGCACCGTGGTGTTGATCGGTGGTGCCTCCGGCATCGGGCTAGCCGTCGCCCGGCTGATCACCGCCGCCGGTGGGCGCGTCGTCCTGGGCGGGCGGAACGCCGCGAGGCTCGCGGCCGCGGTGGCCGAACTGGGCGCGGGCGCCCGGGCCCAGGTCGTGGACACCGCCGATCAGGCCGGCCTCGACGAGTTCTTCGACACTGTGGCCGTGGTGCACGGATTGTTCACCACCGCCGCCACCTATGTCACCGGCTCCCTGGCGGAATTGTCGATCCAGGAAGCCGCAACCCCGTTCGATTCGAAATTCTGGGGCCAGTACCGGGTAGTGAAGACGGCCTTGCCGCGACTGGCCTCCGACGCGTCGGTGGTGTTGATGTCGGGCGCGGCGAGTATCCGCCCGGCGGGCAACGCACCCGCCTACGTGGCGGCCAACGCCGCGATCGAAGGGCTGGCCCGGGGGCTCGCTGCCGAGCTGGCGCCCGTGCGAGTCAACGCGATCGCTCCCGGCACCGTTGATGGAAACCTCTGGAACCAAAGGGATCCCGATGTCCGTCGCGCCGCCTTCGAGTTCTTCGGCGCCCAATCTGTGCTCGGCAGGGCCGTCACCGAGGACGAGGTGGCGCAATCGGTGGCATACCTGCTGATCAACGCAGCCACCACGGGCTCGACGGTGTTCCCGGACGGGGGCTACAGCTTCAGATAGCGCTCCAGGCCTGCGATGACGACGCCGAGATTGAAGTCGAAATCGTCGGCCCCGGGCCTGTCCGCGACGACGGCGGACAGCAATGGGAAATCCTGTGCCGGAAGCTCGTTGAGCGCACGTGCCACTTCCGGTGTCTGATGGTGCAGCCGCGATTCCGCGCTACCCAGCACATCGTGGGCTGCGGACATCGCGATACCCGCGACGAGTGTCAGGATGCGGCCCGCGTCACCGACGGCGAAGCCGGCTCCGGTCAGCACCACGAGCACCCGCTCGGCCAGCGCCAGTCCGGCGGTGCCGCCGATCCCCCGGAGCCGGAAGTTCGTGGTGGTCACCCCGCAGCGCAATACACCGTCCCGGATGGCAGACGCGTAGGCGCGCAGTACCTCACGCCAGTCGGCATGCTCGGGTAGTTCCACGGTGCGTAGTTCGGTGTCGAAGAGATCGGCGACCACCAGTTCCAGCAGCCCGTCGCGGTCGCCCACGTAGTAGTGCAGTGCGGTGCGGTCCACGCCGAGCGCGTCGGCGACGGCCTGCATCGTGAGTTCGGCCGGGGCGATGCCGCGGGCCGCCTCGACGATCTGCTCGTGGCTGATCCGGCGCGGACGGCCACGGCGCCGCGGCGCGCGATCATCGCTGTCGACCTGCGCTGTCATCCCGCCGAGACTAGCCCTCTTTTCTTTTTATCACGACCGTGAAAAACTCACCGGCATGACCGAGCCGTACCGGGTGGTGCAGTGGACGACGGGCAATGTGGGCAAGAGTTCTGTCGCCGCCATCGCCAGGAATTCCACCTTGGAACTGATCGGGTGCTACGCCTGGTCGCCGGACAAGACCGGAAAGGACGTCGGCCACTTGGCCGGTATCGACCCCCTCGGGGTCACGGCCACCAATGACGTCGACGCACTGCTCGCGCTCAAACCCGACGTCGTGGTCTACAACCCGATGTGGATCGACGTCGACGAACTGGTCCGCATCCTGGAGGCCGGCGTCAACGTCGTCGCGACGGCCTCGTTCATCACCGGCCACAACCAGGGCGAGGGTCGCGAGCGCATCGCCGACGCGTGCCGGCGTGGCGGGTCCACCATGTTCGGGTCCGGCATCAGCCCCGGCTACGTCAACCAGCTGGCCGTCGTGGCGGCCGGCATCTGCGACCGGGTCGACAAGATCACCGTCAACGAGGCCGCCGACACCACGTTCTACGACTCCCCCGAGACCGAGAAGCCCGTCGGCTTCGGCAGGCCCATCGACGACCCTGAGCTGCCGACGATGACCGCGCACGGCACCGGGGTGTTCGGCGAAGCGGTGCGGATGATCGGCGACGCGTTGGGCGTCGAGTTCGATGAGGTGCGCTGCGACGCCGACTATGCGAAGACGACCGCTGACCTGGACCTGGGCTCCTGGACCATTCCGGCCGGGGGCGTAGCAGGGGTTTTCGTCAGCTGGAAGGGCCTGAAAAATGATCCAGCCGGTGGTCAGCGCACCATCGTCGAGTTGACCCTGCGCTGGCGCAAGGGCCAGACCCTGGAGCCCGATTGGCAGATCGACCAGGACGGGTGGGTCATCGAGGTGGCCGGCCGGCCGACGGTCACCATGAAGGTCGGCTTCCTGCCACCACCGGACTTCGAGGCGACCACGTTGGAGGAGTTCATGGTGCTCGGCCACATCATGACGGCCACACCCCCGCTGAACGCGATTCCGGCCGTCGTCGCAGCGGCACCGGGCATCGTCACCTACAACGACCTGCCGCTGATCCTGCCGCGCGGAGTGGTCCCGACGTGAGTGCGTGAACCGCTGCGCACCGACGGTGGCTAGTAGTCGCGCAACTTGGCGATCAGCTTGTCCTTGGACAGGTTCGAATAACCGGTCAATCCGAGTTCTTTGGCACGCTTGCGCAGCTCGGCAACGGTCCATGCGTCATAGCTCCCGGACCGGCCGCCTTTGCGGCCGACGGTGGACGCCCCGCGGTTGGCCACTGCGTTGGAGATTCGAGCGGCTTTCTCCTTGGAGTCGCCCTCCTCTCGCAGCTCCTGGTACAGCTCCTCGTTCTTGATCGATGCATTCGGCAACGTACTACCCCCTCGCCCCTCGGCAAATCATGAGCCGTCTTCTCATTCCCGAAGATCCGCCGGTGCAAACATGTGAGCTGGGTTACCCGCCGGATATCCTGGCAACCTCGCGAGAAGCACAGGGCCGCCGAGATCGCACCGTCGTCGGCGTCGACATCGGTCTGCGGTCACGCCCCTTTCGGGATCATCGCGAGCTGCCTGCTCTGCACGACGACCTGCCCGGCCGCGTCGAGGATGACGTGGTCCTCTTCGAACCACGTGTCCCCCAGCACGGTGGCGCTGGCCAGCACCCGCATCCAGCCGGGGGTCGGCTGTCGACGCAGATAGGTGGTGAGCTGGACGGTGGGTGCCCAACCCAACATGCCGCGGTTCATCGTGACCGGCGCACTGATATCCCCGGCCATGAGGGCGAAGAGCAACGAGGTGTCGGTGTCGGCCTCGTCATCGGCAAAAGGTCGCAGCCACATTCGGTTGATCGGATCGCCCTGTTGCCCGGACAGGTAGTGCGCCGCGGACGGGTCGACGCGCAGATCGCAGCCCCTGGCGACGTGCACGATCTGGCCCATGGGGTGGTCCGCGGTGACGTGGATGGCATCGGCAGGTGGTTCCGATGCCATCGCGGCGACGGCCAGTGGTTCCTGGTGGCGCGGTGCGGAGACGTCGAGGAGCCCGAGCGTGACCGTCGCCGACACCGCGGTTCGGTCCCGCTGGCGCAGCTCGACGTCGACGACGCAGACCTGACGTCCACGTTTGCGCACGGTGGTGGTGAGCCCGACCGGTCCCGGATCGGGTGCGTGTAGGTAGTTGGCGCTCACGGCAATCGGCTGCAGTGCCACCGCACCGATCGCGCGCCGGGCCGCGGCGGCGCACACCGCCATCATGCAGCCGCCATGGACCTTGGGTCCGATGGTCCAGATGGGGTCCACCGTCGCCCCGAAGTGGCCCTCCCCGAGCACCTCCAAGGCGATCAGGTCGGTAAACGGCCGGGTACCGGTCATGATTGTCCTTCCACTGCGAGTACGGGCACGGGTTCGGTATCCGGATCGGATGGCTGCGAGGCCCGGGCCGGCCTGCTGCGCACCTTGAGCGGCCACCAGAACCAGCGCCCGAACAACGCCGCAATCGACGGGGTGATCAACGAGCGGACGATGAACGTGTCGAACAGCAGCCCCAACCCGATGGTCGTACCGATCTGCCCGACCGAGCGAAGGTCACTGACGATCATCGAGATCATCGTGAACGCGAACACCATGCCCGCCGCCGTCACCACACCGCCGGTGGCTCCCATCGCCCGGATCAGGCCGGTCTTGAGACCGGCGGGTATCTCCTCCTTCATCCTGGACACCACCAGCAGGTTGTAGTCGGAACCGACGGCCAGCAACACGATCACCGACATGGCCACCACCAGCCACTGCAGCTCGATCCCCAGGAAGTACTGCCAGATGAGTACGGACAGGCCGAACGAGGACGCCAGCGACAGCACCACCGTCCCGACGATGACGACGGACGCCACCAGCGCGCGGGTGATCAGCAACATGACGGCGAAGATCAGGATGATCGCCGCGATCGCCGCGATCAGCAGGTCGTAGTGCGCGCCCTGTTGAATGTCTTTGTAGGTGGCCGCGGTTCCGCCCAGATAGAACTTCGCGTTCGCCAGCGGAGTGCCTTTGACCGCTTCCTTGGCCGCCTGCAGTTCGGCGTCGACGTGCGCGATACCTTCGATGGTGGCCGGATCACCGTCGTGAGTGATGATGATGCGGGCAGCCTTACCGTCCGGGGACAGCATCAACGCCATACCGCGCTGAAAGTCCGGACTGGCGAAGGCTTCCGGCGGAAGGTAGAACATGTCGTCGTTCTTCGCGTCATCGAAGGTCTGACCCATCACCGCCACCGTGTCGGTCATCTGCTCCATCTGGGTGATCATCCCGCCGAACGTGCTGTGCATGGTGACCATGAGGTCGCGCACGCTGGTGGACAGGCTGATCATCGGCGGAATCTGGGCGGCGATCTGCGGGGTCAGCGCATCGACCTTGTCCATCTGGTCGGCCAGCGCTTTGGTGTTCTCCGACAGCGTGTCCACGCTGTCGGTCGCCTCGAATACCGAACGCATCGCCGAACACGCCGGGATGTCGAAACAGTGCGGTTCCCAGTAGAAGTAGTTGCGCAGCGGCCGGAAGAAATCGTCGAAATCGGCTACCCGGTCCCGTAATTCAGCTGTGGTGGCTTGCATGTCGTGTACGGCACCCACCGAAGTATGGGTGGCATCGGACAGTTGCACGCTCAGATCGTGCAGGCGCGCCATGACGGCGATCATCGCGCTGAGATGGTCGGTCATGGTCTGCGTATCGTCCAGACGGGCCTTGAGGAACTGCAGTGTCTCGCGCATCGTCACACCCTGGGCGCTGATCTGGAACGGCACCGACCCGTGTTCCATCGGAGGTCCCAGTGGCCGGGTGATGCTCTGCACCCGAGCGATACCCGGCACCCGGAAGATGTTCTTCGCGATCCGGTCCAGTACCAGCATGTCCCGGGAATTGCGCATGTCGTGGTCGGTTTCGACCATCAGCATGTCGGGATTCATCCGGGCCGCCGAGAAGTGTTTCTCGGCCGCGGCATTGCCGATATTGGACGGCACGTCCGCCGGGACGTAATGCCGGTTGTCGTAGTTGGTCCGGTAACCGGGCAGCGCGAGCACTCCGATCAGCGCGATGGCCGTGGCGGCGGCGAGAATCGGGACCGGCCACCGGACGATCGCGGTGCCAACTCTCCGCCAGCCGCGGGTCTTGGTCGCGCGCTTGGGATCCAGTAAGCCGAACCGGCTGCTCACCGCGAGCACCGCCGGCGCGTAGGTCAACGCCATCACCAGGATCACGAGCATGCCCAGTGCGCAGGGGACGGCGAGTGTGTTGAAGTAGTTCAGCCGGGTGAAGTGCAGACAGAGCATGGCGCCCGCAATCGTCAACCCCGATCCCAGGATCACATGGGAGACACCGGAGAACGTCGTGTAGTACGCAGTCTCGCGGTCTTCTCCGGCATTGCGGGCCTCGTGATACCGGCCGAGCAGGAAGATCCAATAGTCGGTGCCCGCCGCGATGGCCAGCGCGGTGAGGATACTGACGACGAAGGTCGACAACCCGAGGATGTGTTGCGCGCCGAGCACCGCGATCAGCCCGCGGGCCATGCTCATCTCGGTGAGCACCACCAGCAGGGCGATCAGTGTCGTCGTCACCGAGCGATAGACGACCAACAGCATGATCGCGATGACCAGCAGGGTGATGCCCGTCATCTTCACCATGCTCTTGTCGCCGGCTTCGTTGGTGTCGGCGACCAGCGCGGCCTGGCCGGTCACATAGGCCCGTAACCCTGGCGGCGGGTCGGATTCCTCGACGATGTGGCGCACGGCGTCAACGGATTCCACACCCTGTGCCGACCCCTGGTTGCCGGCGAGGTGCACCTGCACGTAGGCCGCCCTGCCGTCTTCACTCTGCGATCCGGCCGAGGTGATCCGGTCGCCCCAGAAGTCCTGAACATGCTCCACGTGCGCGGTGTCCGCCTGGAGCCGCTGTACCAGTGCGCCGTAGTAGCCGTGCGCCTGCTCGGCCAGCGGTTCGTCGCCTTCCAGCACCACCATGAGCACGCTGTCCGAACCGAACTCACCGAACTTCTCGCCGATGTGCTTCATCGCGATCACTGACGGTGCATCCTGTGGGGACAGTGACACGGCGTTGTCGGCGCCGACTTTCTCCAGCTGCGGGACAAGGAGATTGGTCGCGGCGGTGACAGCCAGCCAGAGCAGGATGATCGGTATCGACAGGGTCCGGACCAGGCGCGGGTAGCGTCCTGGTGCGCCGTGGCCGCGCGGGTTCATGATTCGCTCGCAAGCATCGCTCATGCCGCCTTCACCAGGCAGAACGCGGTGGCATCGGTTCCGTTGACGGACTGCTGATCTCGCACGTCGCCGTTGACGGTGATCCGGCAGCCCAGCTCCGGGCTGTCACCCTGGGCGATGATGTTGGCGAAGACGCTCGGTAGCGTGGTGGTCAGGGTGACAGTCCAGGGGAGCGTACTGAACCGCGCCTCCTGCGACTGCGCATGCTCGTCGACATAGCTGATCATGCCCGCGGTACCCGCGGGTCCGTACACCTCATACGTCACGTATTTGGGCACGGTCGAGACGATGTTCTCCGCACGTCCGCCGCCGGTCTCCTGACCGGATCCGAACACACCGTGGAATCGGTTGATGATCACCCCACCGACGCCGACCACGACGACGATGACCAGGGGTACCCAGATCCTGGCCAGGGCGCGTACCACTGCGTTCATCGCCATACCCCGTTCGCGACGGCGCATATACGCGCCTGGTCGGTAACCATGGTGGCTGACCTTACGACAGTAAGGAAACGACTGTAAAGTTAGCGTGAGCCAGCTCATGGCCGGCGCAGAATTCGGTGTTGCCGACACCGGACCACCGCGCCGCACCGTTGGGTACGATGTCCGCGGGTCCAGAGCGAATCGAAAGCTAACAACTGTAAACTTACGGATGTTATGCTGTCGGCATGTCCCAGTCTGCTCGCCGGCGCAACCAGCGCGGCCACGGCGCACTGCTGCGCGACGAGATACTGGCCGCCGCGACCCGCGTCATCGACGCCGCGCAGACCGAAGCGGAAGTCTCCCTGCGCGGGATCGCCCGCGAAGCCGGCATCGCGGCCCCGTCGGTCTACGCCCATTTCGCCGACCGCGACGAGGTGCTGATGGCGGTGGCCGAGGCCAGCTGGCGCCAGGTCTGCGACGAGATCACCGAGCTGAGCGCACCGGGCGCAACCCCGCGAGACAAACTGATACTCGGTTGCCAGACGTACGTGTCCTTCGCGCAGCGGTTTCCGCTGCGCTATGCGCTGATGACCCAGTCGGCCGATATTCCGCCGGCCGCGCGCCAGGCCCTCGAAACGGTCACCCGCGGGCTGCTCGCCTGTCGCAGCCGTGCGCCGCAGTCACCACCGAGCAAGACGGCGCACCGGATTGCGGCCTCACTGTCGGTGGCCCTGCATGGGGTGGCCATGCTGCACCGAAGCGACTCGCCGAATCTGTGGCTCAGCGATTTCAGCACCGACGAGATCATCCGGAGCCTCGTCGACGCCGCCATCCTGCGGCTGGAGCATCCGCGCAGCGCAGCGGCCAGAACTCCGTAGCCACCATGGAATCGTGGTGATCACAACCAGGGTGGTTTTCACAGACTCCTGAAACGGTTCGGTGCATGGCGGCTCGGGAATGAATCACGAAGCCGCCGGGTTGGTCGGGATACTCCAGCCACGACCAACGGAGACAGCCCCGTGAAGTTTCTGCTGCTCACGCTGATCGCACACCAACCGGATGCGGTGACGGGCGAGAAGACCAGTCCGGCCGAGCGGTTGCGAGATGTCGTGGAGTCGGCCGCGCTGGCCGAGGAACTCGGGTACGACGGCTTCGCGGTCGGCGAGCGGCACGAAGACCCGTTCATCTCCTCCTCCCCACCGGTGGTGCTGAGCAATATCGCGGCCCGCACCTCGCATATCGGATTGTTCACGGCGGTCACCACGCTGAGTCTGCTCGACCCTGTAAGAGCATTCGAGGATTACTCGACGCTGGACAACCTCTCCGGCGGCCGACTGGAACTGATCATCGGCAAGGGAAACGGCGCCGCACAGGCCGAGTTGTTCCACGTCACCGCGGACGATCAATGGCAGCGTAACCGCGAGGGTTACGAACTGTTCCGCGCTCTTTGGGACAGCGATGAGGTCACCTGGTCCGGCCGGTTCCGTCCGGACCTCGTCGCAGCCAAGGCGCTGCCCCGGCCGCTTCAGCACCGGATCCGGGTGTGGCACGGCAGCGCGACGAGCAAGGAATCAGTCGACCTGGCCGCCCGACACGGCGACCCGGTCTTCTCGGCCAATGTCACCTACCCGATTGAGCCGTACGCAGAATTGATCCGGCACTATCGACACCAGTGGGAGCTCTACGGCCATCGTCGTGAGGATGCCTTGGTGGGTGCGGGCACCGCCGGGTTCCACGTCGCATCCAGCTCACAGCAGGCGGTGCGCGAGTTCGCACCGGCTTTCGGGGCCAGACTCGCCTTCGCCCGGCGCGCCGGACTGCCGGTGGTCTTCGAATCCATCGAGGATTTCGTTGAGCGCAGCTCTGCCCTGGTCGGCAGCCCACAACAGGTGATCGACAAGGTCAGCCGGTACCACGAACAACTCGGTCACGAGGTCATCCACCTCAGCGCCGACACTGACGGGATGTCGGCAGCACAGAAACGACACAGCCTCGAGCTGTTCCAATCCGAGGTCGCGCCCGTGCTGCGGACGCAGATTCCGAGCCGGCCGCTGTCCGCGACACGCAGACATGTTGCGCAGTAATCAGTTTCAACGAGATCAGGAGCACCCGACATGACCCTCTCCACCGATGTCACCGACACCTTCGAAGCGGCCTGGAGCCAGTGGCACAGTGACCGCGAGCGCTACTTCGGTGAGCCCCGGGGTTGGGTGAGCCTGACGGGCCTGCACTGGCTCACCGAGGAATTCGCCGCCGTGGCCGATCTGCCCGGCCGCTGGCGGGCCGACGAGGATGCGGTCTACGTCGAGGGAATCGACGGCACCGAGCGCCTGGAACCGGTCGAGGGCGCCCCCGGTCTGCTCGTCGAGGACGGCGCCCGGCGTATCGAGGTGATCCGCCGGACCGGTTCGGTGGCCCTGCGGGTGCACGACCCCGCATCGCCACACCTGGCCACCTACCGGGGCATCCCGGCGTATGCGCCCGATGCGCGGTGGCGCCTCGACGGGACCTTCACGCCCTACCCGCAGCACCGAACGGTCACCACGGGTGCCGTGGTGGAAGGCCTTGAGCACCAACATAATGCGGTCGGTGTCATCGACTTCGGATGGAATGGCGAACCGCAGCAACTGATCGCGTTCGCGGGCCCGGGCGGAGCGGGCGACAGTCTGCAGGTGCTCTTCACCGACGCCACCAGCGGGGTGACCACCTATGCCGGGGTCCGTTCCCTGGCGGTGTCCGCACCAGATGCCAGCGGCGCAGTGACCCTCGACTTCAACCGGGCGTCGAACCTGCCGTGCGCGTTCACCGACTACGCGACGTGCCCGGTGGCTCCCGCCGAGAACCGCCTTGCGTTCGCGGTCGAGGCCGGCGAGCAGAATCCGCGCTGACAGAATCAGCCTGACGGCAATCGTTTTCACCGCGTCAGGCAAATTCTAGCCTTGAGCGATGAGTTCGCGATTCGGCGTCTGGGCTCTGGTGTAGGGAACGTGGGGCGCCAAACAACACCCACTCGAGCCCGTCGACGCATCCTGGGCCCGCAATCGCGACCAGTCGTCGAGGCCGACCGCCTCGGTTTCGACGCCACCCCGGTGGCGCAGCACGAGGTCAATCCCTCCGGGGATCACTACGACCAACTCGAAGCCTGGACCGCCAGTGCGGCTTTGGCGGCGGTGACCGAGAAGATCGAGATCATCACGGCCATCAAACCGGCGCTCTATCACCCGGTGGTGCTCGCCAAGCAGGCCCTGCAGATCGAGGAGATCGGCGGCGGCCGATTCGGGGTCAAGGTCGTCAATGCCTGGTTCCGGCCCGAGATCGCCCGCGCAGGCTTACCCTTCCTGGAGCACGACGAGCGTTACTCCTACGGCCGGGAATGGCTCACCGTCGTCGACTCCCTGATCCGCGGCCGACGAACCACGTTCCACGGCAAATACTTCCACGTCGACGACTATCAACTCCGGCCGGCCCGGTTCGGTCTGGCGGCGTTCGTCATCGCCCGCGACACCGACCAGGAAGCCGCCGATGAGCTGGCGTACGCGTTCGAGTTGGCGGGCCGCGACACGGCCGAGACGCACTCTGTACTGTCCAACGCCGACCCCAAGGCCCAGATGTTCAAGACGTTTGCCGCGCACCCCCACGTCGGCACGAACGGCGGAACCGCCGCCGGGCTCGTCGGCAGCTATGACACCGTCGCCGAGCGCGTCATCCCACGGGTCCGGCGGCTGGAGCAGCGCGCTGCCTGCGGCGAGCGGAGCGACCGGGGTTGGGTCAACGATCTGCCCCAAGATGGCCCGAGCGTTCCAGCGCGTCACGGGGACGCAGGAAGCCCAGCGGTTGCAGTGTCCGCACGGCGCGCACAGCCCCCGCCGGGATGACCCGTGTGAAGAACACGCCGGCGTCGAAGGCGCCGCGGACTTCCCTGACATACGCACTGGGCAGGCCGAACTTGACGAGGCCCTGGCTGACGTCGATCAGGTCGGCCCGGCGCACCGCTTCGACCAGCTCGGCGTGCGGGCGCGGCGCGCGGTACCGCGAGAATCTGTGGTGCTCGGCCACGACGACCGCCAGCTCGTCCGACCACGCTTCGCGTCCGGCCCGGTGTAGCCAGGCGTCCTGGGCCAGGATCGACGGCACCAGGTAGTCGAGGGTGTCGAAGGCGGCGAGGTCGTGGAACGCTGCGGCGATCGCCAGCTTGTCGTCACGCTCCGGACCATCCTTTGACAGCGCGCGGGCGAAGTTGATGACGCGGTAGACGTGCGCCTTGTAGGCATCGAAGCCTTCATCATCACCGCCGGCGCGGTACCGGTGCGACTCCAGGATTTCCTCGGCCAGGGGGAGACTGAACAGGACCTCCGGGGTGGTCACAGGAAAATCCTAGGCCCGATACATGAAATACGCGGCGCCTCGGCGCAGTTTTGATTGTCGAGGAACGGAGTTCGAAATTGGAAACCTGGGATGCGATCAGGGCTCGGCGTAACGTGCGCAGCTATCGCCCCGATCCGGTGACGGACGATGATCTGGACCGGATCGCCGAAGCGGGTTGGCGCTCGCCGTCGGCGCGCAACCAGCAGCACTGGGATTTCGTCATCGTGACCGACCGGGACAAATTGCGGGAACTCTCGACGGTGTGGCGCGGCGCCGGGCATATCGCATCGGCCCCGGCCGCGATCGCCTTGGTGGTGCCGGAGCCGCCGGACGAGCGCACCAAACTCATCGATCAGTACGACCTCGGCCAGGCAACCTTGGCGATGGCCATCGCCGCCACCGATCTCGGTATCGGCACCGGCCACTCGGCGGTGGGCGATCAGGTCAAGGCTCGCGAGATCCTGGGCGTGCCCGAAGGTCATCTGGTGTCCTATCTGCTCGGGATCGGCTACCCGGCCGACCGCCCGTTCCGGCCCATCGTGAAGCCCGATCGCCGGCCCTTCGGCGAGGTAGTGCACAAGGGGCACTGGTGAGCACGTGCAAGGTCCTGGTCCCGGACGAGATCGGCGTCAAGGTACTCGGCGAATCACCGCATCTTGAGACCGTCCGTTATGAGCCCGGCGCTCCGTGGCCGGACGCGGGACTGGATGCCGCGGTGGTCGTCGTCGGATACGAGAATGCCCCGGCGGTCGGGGCCCGATTCGCCGAGCTGCCCAACCTTCGCCTGGTGCAGACGCTGAACGCCGGTTATGAACAGTGGATACCGCTGCTGCCCGACGGTGTCATGTTGTCCAATGGGCGAGGGGCGCACGGGGGTTCATCGGCCGAATGGGTGGTGGCCGCGCTGCTGGCCATTTTCCGGGATCTGCGCGAGTTCGGCGATCGACAGGACGCCGGGCTCTGGCGACCTCAGGTCACCGAGACGCTGATCGGTAAACGGGTCGTCATCCTGGGCGCAGGCGATCTGGCGACCAATCTCGCGTCGCGCTTGGCGCCGTTCGAGGCCGAGGTCACCATGGTCGGCCGTCGACCGCGCCCCGGGGTCCGCATCCTGGACGACCTCGACGATCTGCTCCCGGACGCCGATGTCGTGGTGGCCATGCTGCCCGCCGACAGGTCGACCTACCGGCTGGTCGACGCAGAATTCCTCGGCAAACTGCGAGACGGCGCAGTGGTGGTGAACGCGGGCCGCGGCGGGGCGGTGCACACCGACGCGCTGCTGGCCGAACTCAACGCGGGGCGGTTGCGCGCCGCACTGGACGTCACCGATCCCGAACCGTTGCCCGCGGGGCATCCCCTGTGGAAGGCGCCGGGCCTGCTGCTGACACCGCATGTGGCGGGCAGTACCGAGGGTGCGTGGGAACGCGCCTGGGCCGTCGCTCGCACTCAGATCGACATCTACGCCGAGGGCGGCGCCCCGGCCAATGTGGTGACATGACGAAACACCTCGGCGATGCCGAAAGGAGTGGGCCATGCCGACTTTGACGGAGGCGGCAGCGCTGGCGTCCGCGGATCAAGGCCTCGCGGTGGTGTCCACCCTGCGCGCCGACGCCACGATTCAGTCCTCGCTGATCAACGCGGGAGTGCTCCCCCATCCGGCCACCGGGGCTCCGGTGTTGGCGTTCGTCACCTACGGCCCGGTGAAGCTGGCCAATCTGCGCGAGCGGCCCCAGATCGCGGTGACGTTCCGGTCCGGTTGGCAGTGGGCCACCGTCGAGGGCCGCGCCGAGCTGGCCGGGCCGGCCGATCCGCAACCGTGGCTGACGGACCCCGACCGGTTACGCGTGCTGCTGCGCGACATCTTCGCCGCGGCCGGCGGCACCCACGACGACTGGGACACCTACGACCAGGTGATGCGGGAGCAGGGCCGCACCGCGGTGCTCATCGATCCGGTCCGGGTCTACAGCAACGGCTGAGCGCTCCTACGTGTAGGCGACCCGCACGCGGTGGATGTGACCTTCGAACGGGAACGGCGCCCGTTCGCGGTAATCGAGCGATACCGGCGATGCCTCATCGGTTCCGGACCACGGCAAAAGCGACCGTTACTCCACCTTACCGTTACCTTAGGTATCTCTTACTTTTCTTAATTTTGATGTACGGTGAAGCTTCGCAGGTGCCAGCACGGGTGAGCATTCTCCCCCGTGATCAGCGGAAGGAACCGAAATGCACGACAGCCGGATCGCATTGGTCACCGGAGCGTCCCGCGGCATCGGCGCCGAAGTCGCCCGCCAGCTGGCCGAGCCGGACACCCACGTCATCGTCAACTACCGCGAGAAGGTCAAACGGGCGCAGACCGTCGCCGACGATATCCGTGCCCTCGGCGGCCGGGCCTCGACAGTGGGGGCCGATATCTCCGACGAGACGGCCGTGGCCGCCATGATCACCGAGATCGGCGAACGTTTCGGCCGGCTCGACATGCTGGTGCTCAACGCCTCGGGCGGCCTGGAGCAGGGCGCGAACTCCGGTTACGCCATGCGGCTGAATCGCGATGCACAGCGGCGGCTGGTCGAGCTGGCGCTCCCACTCATGCCGACCGGTGCCCGCATCGTCTTCGTCACCAGCCATCAGGCCCACTTCTACCCGCACAAGGCCGTTCCCAAGGGTTACGCCCCCATCGCCTTGAGCAAGCGCGCCGGGGAGACCGCCCTGCACGGGATGAAACACGAATTCGACCGGCGCGGAATCCATTTCACCGTGGTTTCCGGTGACATGATCGACGGGACCATCATCATCCGGCTGTTGCAGCGTCGCGACCCCGATGCCGTCGACGCCCGCCGCGCCTTCGCCCCGCTGCCGACCGTCGAGGAGTTCGCCTCCGCCATCGCCGGTGCGGCACGCTCGCCGTACCACCCCGGCATCGTCTACGTCGGCGGCTCCGACTACCTGGTCGACCGGTCGGCTTAGACGGTCACCTCGAACCCGAGGTCGACATCGCAGGCCGCCTGACCGCCGCGGATCCCCCAGTTCTGCAGGGCACTCTCGCGCAGCACGATCGTCACGTGGTCGGCCGGGATACCCAGGCCGCCCAGTCGACTGACGATCTCGCCGAACAACTCCCGTTTGGCCTGTACCGATCTCCCGGCGAAACAGTCGATCGAGACCAGGGTGTAGCGCTGCGGGTCCGCCAGCCCCGGCGAGTGGGCGAATCTGTGCGGTGCATGCACCACCAGCCGTACATGTTTGTCCGCCAACGGAATCCGGAATGCCGCCACCAGGGCATCGTGGACGGCGTCGATGATGGCGATCTCCTCCGCCACGCTGTACTGCTTGCGGACTTCGACCAGTGAGCTGGGCACGACGGAATCCTGGCATATCGAGCGGCCCGACTTCCAGCGATTTGTCACACGGCGGCGGTGCTCGCGTCGATGACGGTGTGGATGAACTGCATCTTGTCCAGCACCGTAGGCGTGAGCACGAACGGGTACAGGTCGTCCTTGCCCATCGACCGGTTGACCATGTTGAGTCCCCAGGACAACGGCAGCCACATATCGGTGATGGTGCCGAACCCGCTGGGCCCCAGCACGCGCCGTTCATAGGTAGCCCCGGCCGGAGCGAAACCGAACGCCGCGGCCGTATCCAGCGTGTCCCGGACGTGCAGGTAGTGGGCAAACGTCTCGGCCCAGTCCTCGGCAGGATGCATGGTGGCATACGACGACACGAAGTCCTGCTGCCAGTCCGTGGGCGGACCGTCGTTGTAGTGGTGATCCAGAGCCTGCTGGTAGTCCTCATCCGGGTCGCCGAAGAGCTGCTCGAACTGCTGCGCATACTCCTGGACGGGTGCGATCAGCCGGTAGAAGTAATAGTGCCCCACCTCGTGCCGGAAATGGCCGAGCAGTGTGCGGTAGGGCTCCTCCATCGCGATGCGCAACTGTTCGCGGTGCACGTCGTCGCCCTCGGCGAGATCGAGGGTGATCACCCCGTTCTCATGGCCGGTGAACACCTTCTCCTGCTCGCTGGACAGCAGGTCGAACGCCAGCCCGTACTCCGGATCGGCATCGCGGCCGACTATCGGCAACCCCAGCTCGCGTAGCTCGACGATCATCCGGCGCTTGGCCTTCTCGGCCAGCGCGAACGCGGCCAGGGCCTTGGTGTCGGCGTCGTTGGGGCGGGTCCGGGTCAACGCGCACGACTGGCACAACTTACGCACCGGGGCAACCGGAACCAGCCAATTGCATTCGGCGAGATGAAGATTGGCGCAAAGCTGATACTCGGTGTCGGCGACCGAACCAGCCTGCTCGGCCAGTTCATCCTCCGCGATCACCAGGAATGCCATCTGATCCAGCGCGAAACCCAGCCTGCTGTCACAGCTCAGGCAGACCGAGTTCTCGAACGACAGCCGCTGCCCGCAATTCGGACAGGTGAAATCCCGCATCGGTCATCCTTTTTGGTCGATGCAGCAGCCGAGCGGCAAGAGCCGCGGTGGCTCTTGCCGCTCGGACGGGGCTGCGATTATTCGGCGGCTTTCTGGCGCGCCTCGGCGGCGCTTTCGGCTGCGCGGGCAGCTTCGGCTTCGGCTTCCTTCTTGGCCACATCGCGCGCGGCGTCCGCCTTGTCCTGCTGGGCCTGGCCCTCTTCGCGGAGGTCGTCGCGGTCGGTGACGATGCCGATGACTTCCTTGGCCTTGCCCTTGACGTCCTCGACGATGCCCTTCACGGCCTCTTCGGGTCCACTGTCGCCCATGGTGATTCCTTTCGACGGGAAAATTCGTACCCGGTCAGTACCCCACCGGGGCTTCCCCTCAAACCTGCAGTGATATGCCCCGTCGCCGGTCAGATGGGGTGACGGCGGTCACGATGCGGACGGCACGGCCCGCAGCACGAGCGTGGAACGGGCATCCACGATCAGGGGCTGCCCGGCGTCGATCGCCTTGGCGCCGTCCACCTGAACCGAATCCGCGGTGTAGAGCACCGGCTGCCAGCGGGCGGCGAATACCGCCGGGGGAACCAGATACTCGATGGGCTCGTGATGCGCGTTGAAGCACAACAGGAACGAGTCGTCGGTGATGCGTTGGCCGCGCGGGTCCCGATCCGGGATCCCGTTGCCGTTGATGAAGACCGCGACAGACTTGCCGAAACCGCTCTCCCAGTCGTCATCACCCATCTCGTACCCATCGGGTCGGAACCAGGAGATGTCGGGCACTCCGGCGCTGGCGCGCTGCCGGACGGGCCGCCCGTTGAAGAACCGGCGCCGGCGGAACACCGGATGCTCGGTGCGCAGCGCGGCCACCTGCCGGGTGAACACGATCAACTCCTCGTCGGCGTTCGCCCAGTCGATCCAGGACAACTCGTTGTCCTGGCAGTAGACGTTGTTGTTGCCCTGCTGGGTGCGGCCCAGTTCGTCACCGTGACAGATCATGGGTACCCCTTGGGACAGCAGCAATGTCGCCAAAAGATTGCGCTGCTGGCGACCGCGCAGTTCGTTGATCGCGATATCGTCGGTCGGGCCTTCGACACCACAGTTCCACGACCGGTTGTGGCTCTCGCCGTCGTTGTTGTCCTCGCCGTTGGCCTCGTTGTGCTTCTCGTTGTAGGACACCAGGTCTCGCAGCGTGAATCCGTCGTGCGCGACGACGAAATTGATGGAGGCGACCGGTCGCCTGCCGGTGTGCTCGTACAGATCCGCGGACCCGGTCAGCCGGGAGGCGAACTCGTCGAGGGTGGACGGCTCGCCGCGCCAGAAGTCGCGGACCGTATCGCGGTACTTCCCATTCCATTCGGTCCACTGCGGTGGGAAGTTGCCCACCTGATAGCCGCCCGGCCCGACGTCCCACGGCTCCGCGATGAGCTTGACCTGGCTCACCGTCGGATCCTGCTGCACCAGTTCGAAGAACGTGGCGAGCCGGTCGACGTCGTAGAACTCCCGGGCAAGCGTGGAAGCCAGATCGAATCGGAAGCCGTCCACCCGCATCTCGGTGACCCAGTACCGCAGCGAATCCATGATCAATTGCAGCGAGTGCGGATGGCGGACATTGAAACTGTTTCCGGTCCCGGTGTAGTCCATGTAGTACCGGTTGTCGTCGTCGACGATCTGGTAGTAGGCGGCGTTGTCGATACCACGGAAGCTGAGCGTGGGCCCCAGATGGTTGCCCTCGGCGGTGTGGTTGTAGACGACATCAAGGATGACCTCGATATCGGCTTCGTGCAGGGCCCGGACCATGGCCTTGAACTCCTGCACCTGGCCACCGGGATTCGGGTTCGCGCTGTATTTCGCGTCCGGGGCGAAGAACCCGATGGTGTTGTACCCCCAGTAGTTCGACAGCCCCTTGTCGATTAACGTCGAGTCATTCGCGAAGTGGTGCACCGGCATCAGTTCGACGGCGGTCACACCGATCGACTTCAGGTGGTCGATGATGGCGGGGTGCGCGACGCCGGCGTAGGTACCTCGCATTTGCGCCGGCACGTCGGGATGGGTCTGGGTCAAGCCCTTGACGTGCGCTTCGTAGATGACGGAGTCGGCATACTCGTGCTTCGGTGAACGGTCCGAACCCCAGTCGAAGAAGGGGTTGATCACCACGGACTTCGGCATGCTGGCCGCGGAGTCATCGTCGTTGCGACTGTCGGGATCGCCGAAGTTGTAGCCGAACAATGACTGGTCCCAATGGAATTGGCCGTCGATCGCCTTGGCGTACGGGTCGAGCAACAGCTTGTTGGGATTGCAGCGCTGACCATTGGCCGGGTCGTACGGCCCGTGGATGCGGTAACCGTAGCGCTGGCCGGGCTCGACATTGGGAATCATGCCGTGCCAGACGAAGGCATCGACCTCGGGCAACACCACCCGTGTCTCGGTGCCGTCGGCACCGAACAGACACAACTCGACCCGCTCGGCGACCTCGGAGAAGATCGAGAAGTTGGTGCCGTAGCCGTCATAGGTGGCGCCCAATGGATACGCTTTGCCCGGCCAGATTTCTACAGCATCGGTGTGCGTCATCACCCGTGCATACCCCAGCACGGTAAACAAGAAACGCGCAGCGCCCAGATGTAACCCGGCCGACACGTACGGTGCGGCCTGGGTCACAATCTGCTGCCGGACAACACCATTGGTCACCCGTGCATCGCCATCCCTGAACTACCCGCAGCCTGCGGAAGACAAACCGGCCGGGCATGATGAGAATCCGTCACAGGCGATTGTGCGCGCACGCGCCCCTGGCGTAGGGTTGGTGCAGGTTGAGTTCACAGCCGGCTGCGGAACGTCGAAGATGACGGCGCGGAGGCTGCCAACATCCCTGCCCCACGGTTTCTGGTCCGCCAGCGCCGGCGCCCCAGATAGCTCCGCAGGTCGAACACGCTATTCCGACTGATGGAGTCACCATGAGAACCGCATCCACCGCCCGGCAGCTCCCCGTCCCAGGGGGCAGTCTCGCCACCTTCTCCACGTGCTGGCTGCAGACGTCGACCCCGGCAGTGACTGTGCACGGCGAGCTCGATGCGGCCAACTGCCCCGAGTTCATCCGCTACGCATCGGCCCTGCTGCCCCGCTGCGCTCACCTGATCCTGGATCTGAGCGCTGTTCGGTTCTTCGGCACCGCCGGGTTCTCCGCCGTGCACACCATCGGCGCCCACGCCGATGCACAGGGTGTGAGCTGGGCCATGATCCCGAGCCGGGAGGTCACCCGGCTACTGCGGATCTGCGACCCGGACCCGGTCCTACCGGTCCACGGAAACATGACGGCCGCGCTGGACTGCGTGCAGCGCGGCGCAGCGGGCTTTCCACGCCTGGTCAGTGCCGGGGACTAAGACCTCCGGCCGGCACCATGCGCCCGGATGCGCTGATGCGCCGTCATCAAGAGGTGGTCGAACACCTCTCTCGGTGGCAGCCGTTCACCGCCACCGATGGTCACGAAGTCGGCCATCAGTTGCTCGGCGAGCACGCGCAGCTTCACATTCGTCTCCTGTGAGCGCCACCTGAGCACGTCGAACGCCACCTCGGGCTCGATCCGGTAGATCACCCGCAGAATGCCCTTCACCTGCTCGATCACGGCCCGGTTGTCGGCGATCTCGGCCACCGCGTCGCTGATCAGGGCGTCGCGGGTGGGGGTGACATCGATGTAGTAGCCGTGTGTGCCGACCACCTCCCCGGTGTCGTCCCGCAGCTGTTCACCGATGACCACGACCTCACGGATGGTGTCCTGCACGGTGATGATCCGGTGCCGAGCGCTGAACGGCTTGTGCGTGCGCCGGATGTCGTGCAGCGTCGCGGCCACGTCGTCGTAGTCGTCGGGGTGCTTGTGGTGCAGAACCAACTCGGTGGTCGGGCTGGCCGTTCCCGGCTCATAACCGTGGATGCCCTCCACCTCTGCGGACCATTCCCACCGCTCATCGGCGAAGTGGAAGCGATACCAGCCCACGCGTTGCGGGATACCGCCGGCCAGCGCCTGTTCGACCGGCGAGGCGTCGGATCCGCCGTCTTGTCCCTCCACCACGAGAGGAATTTAGCCGATGCCACCGCGCGTACCGGAAACAGCGGGGCGACCACGTTTGGACGGGGTCACGTGTGGGGTACAGGGTCGGCGACCCGCGCCATGACAGCGCCGGCCCGCCAGACGGAGGAGACGCCCGTGATCCCGTACATCTGCCCCACCTGCGGCCAGTTCGACATCGACTCGGCCGACTGCGTTTCATGTGCGCAGCCCGCCGCGACGGAGGGCTGCGCCGCCGCCGTGGTCTGAGCACGGAACCCGCCCGAACCGCCTCGTCCCTGTCGGCGGGCCACATTCCGTTGGCCTGCAAAGCCATTCGCGGTGCCGCGTCGCATGACGCCGAGCCAGCGGGTTTAGCCGGGCCGGTAACTGGGAATTATCAGCCGTCTGCTCGCGCCGACCTGAATGCTCGTCCTGGGAAGGATCCGATGACCGTCATCGCCGATGGCCCCGCCACACCCGCCGCCAGCGCGCGCTCCCTCGATGTCGGTCCCGACGTCTACCAGCCGCAGGAGGACTCCTATCTGCTCATCGAAGCGATGGCGGCCGTCGCTCCTGCGGAGGGCATGACCGTGGCCGACCTGTGCACGGGCTCCGGGGTGATTGCGCTCGCCGCGGCGAGCGCGGGCGCGTACTCGGTCAGCGCGTTCGACCGTTCACCCGCTGCCGTCGAATGCGCCCGGCTCAACGCACTCGAAGCAGGTGTCGACATCGATGTCTTCGAGGGTGCATGGACGCATGCGATCTCGACCGGTCCCTACGACCTCGTCGTGTGCAACCCGCCGTATGTGCCCGAGCCACCGCAGACCTATCCGGTCGCCACGCCCGGGCCGGCATTGGCGGTCAACGCCGGCCGTGACGGCAGACAGGTGCTGGACCCGCTGTGCGCCGCGGCACCGGCGTTACTCCGCCGGCACGGCACACTGCTCATCGTGCAGTCGGAACTGGCCGATATCTCACGCACCGTCAACACCCTCACGGCCAACGGGCTACGCAGTTCGGTGGTCGCCCAGAAGCGTGTGCCGTTCGGACCGGTGCTGCTCAGCCGGGCCGCGTGGCTCGAAGAGACCGGCCTGCTGTCGGTGGGCAAACGCGTCGAGACGCTCGCCGTGATCGCTGCGGTCAAACCGTGATCAGCCGCGCTCTGGGCGTTCGGCCGTGTCCGCTGCGCTCGTCGCTAGAATTTGTCGACTACCGGCGTACGCACGAACACCTCGGAGGTGGCGATGACTAGCCAGCCAGACCCGTCAGCAGGCAATGCCGCGGCGGCCAGCTGCACGGTCGAGGAGAAGCGGATAGGTGACGTGAGTGTGGTCGCGGTGACCGGGACCCTCGACATGCTCACCGCACCGCAACTGGAAGCGGCAATCGCCGCTGCGGCGGCGGCATCGCCTCAGGCGGTGGTGGTGGATCTGGGCGCAGTGGATTTCCTGGCGTCGGCCGGCATGGGCCTACTGGTGGCCGCGCACGGCGACCTGACACCGGCCGTAGGCTTCGCCGTGGTTGCGGACGGACCCGCGACGAGCAGACCTCTCAAACTGGTCGGGATCGCCGACGTCGTCGATGTGTTCGCCACACTTGACGAAGCTCTCAGCGCGCTGACGACATAAAACGGACGACGATCGGGTAGCCAGCAGTCGATATGACAGACCCAGCGCAGTCAGGTGCCCGCTTTACGCGAATCGGCGTAACGGCGGTGCCCGAGCGCGCGGCCGTTGTGCGCCAAGAGTTCTCGGACTGGTTGCACCAAGAGCTTAGTGTGGACGCCACGAAAGCGAGCGATATCGTGCTCGCCGTCAACGAGGCCTTGGCCAACGCCGCGGAGTTCGCCTACCTCGACGCCACACCCGGAGTGATGCACCTCGAGGCGGACCACGATCGACGACTGGAGACACTGACCGTGGCGATCTCCGATGAGGGTTCGTGGCGGATCAAAGATCCCAGCATCGCCAATCCTGCTCGCGGACGCGGTATCCCGTTGATGCACGCCCTGGCCGACCGGGCCGATATCGATCCGGATCCAGCCGGGACCCGGGTGCGCTTGCAGTGGGACCACATCGGCGCATTGACCGGCGGGCGGTCCGATGTCACAACTGCGGCAGCCGGACCACCTGAACGAAGAACTCATCGATCTGCCGAACCGCATTCATGAACTGATCGAGATCAACAGGTTTGGTGACATAGGCATTGGCGTGCAGCTTATAGCTGCGCAGGATGTCCTCCTCCGCCGACGACGTGGTGAGCACGACAACCGGGATATGGCAGAGATCGGCGTCCGACTTCACCTTCTCCAGCAGTTGGCGTCCGTCGTACTTGGGCAGGTTGAGGTCGAGCAGGATCAGATCCGGCCGCGGGGCGTCGCCGTACACACCGCGCCGGTAGAGGAAGTCCAGGCCCTCCTCACCGTCGCGCGCGACGTGCAAGGTGTTCTTGATCTTGTTGTGCTCGAAGGCTTCCCGGGTGATCAGCTCGTCTCCCGGGTCGTCTTCGACCAGCAGAATGTCGATAGCTCTGCTCTCGGGCGCGCTCATTCGCGATGTCCTTCCGACACGACTTCTGGGATGGGGTTCGGCTCGGTGGCAGGGGTGATGGGCAGGGTGAAGACGAAGCGGGTTCCGCCCGTATACGACGTGTCGATCCAGATGAGCCCACCATGGTGTTCGACGATCTTCTTGCACAGTGCCAGCCCGATACCGGTGCCGGAGTAGGCGTCCCGGCCGTGCAACCGCTGGAAGATGACGAAGACCTTGTCCACGAACTCCACCCCGATACCGATGCCGTTGTCCGACACCGTGAACACCCAGTAGCCCGCGGTCTCCCCGCTGCCTTCCCGGCACTCGACGTCGACACCGGGAGCGACACCCTCGCGGCGGAACTTGATGGCATTGCCGATCAAGTTCTGCCAGAGCATCGCCAGCAGCGTGGGGTCACCGTCCACCAGCGGTAGGGGTTCCGGCGGGCGGATCACCTGCGCGCCCGATTCGTCGATGGCCGCCGCGAGATTCTTCAGCGCCGAATCCAGTGCCGCGTCGAGATCGACCTCGGTATGCGTGGCGTTGAGTCTGCCCACCCGCGAGAACGTGAGCAGGTCGTTGATCAGCACCTGCATGCGTTTGGCACCGTCCACCGCGAAGGCGATGTACTCGGTACCCCGCTCGTCGAGCTTGTCCCCGTAACGCTTTTCCAGCAGCTGACAGAAGGAGGCGACCTTACGCAACGGCTCCTGCAGATCATGGGACGCCACATAGGCGAACTGCTCGAGCTCGGCGTTGGAGCGACGCAGTTCCTCGGCCTGCTCGTCGAGGGAGTCACGTGCCGCCTGCGACACGGCCAGTTCCTCGACGATCCGCTGCCGCATATCCTCCACGCCGGCGGCAATCGCCCGAATATCACTGGGCCCCTGCGGGATGATGCGCTCACCGAAGTTCCCCTCGGTGATCCTGCGGCAGGACGCCGCCAGCAGGCCCAGTGGCCGGGTCACGGCGTTGCGCACCACCACCGCCAGCAGCACCGCCATCACGAAGAATGCCAACACCATCGCGACCAGGACGCCGTCGCGCCAGTGCCGAACCCAGTTCAGTTCGTCGATCGCCGCGTTGCGTGCCTGTCCGAGGTGAGCGTTCTGGACATCGAAAAGCGTGCGTAAGCCGTCGAATTCGTCCTTGCCCCGCTCCGCGGTGCCGCTGTCGACGACGACGGGTCGCCCCGGAGTGACACTCGCGATGAGCGGCTCCGCGTAGCCGGCCCGCCACTCGCGAGCCGCGCGTTCGATCGCGTCCAGATCCCCGATGAACTCGTCACGTCCGGCCAGCAGGTCTCGAATGACTTGGGCCGACGCCCCCTCATTGCGTTGCCCCTCCTGGTAAGGCGTCAGGAATTGCGCGTCGGCGGCGATCGCGTAGCCTCGCACGGCCGTTTCCTGGTCGCGCAGTGCCGCCTGCAGTTCGTACGCGGCGACTCGGGCGGGCTGGATGTGATCGATGAGCTCGGCGGAGACCTGGTCGGTCCGGCTCATCAGCAATGCCCCGCCGACTGCGCCGGACAGGACCACCACGCCCATCACCGACAACACCAGGTTCTGCCAGCCCTGGACGGTGAGCCTCACCGTGCCGACCGCTCTACCCGGATCACCGCGATATCGTCGGTGAGACCGCCGTGCGGCCGCGCGCGTGCATCAGCCTGACTGATGAGGGCGTGGACGAAGTCCGGCCCGGGCAGCGTGGCGACGGAGCGGGCGAGATCGAGCAGTCCGCCTTCACCCAGACGTTCCTCCCCCCGTCCCGCGTGCCCTTCGAAGAGTCCGTCGGTGAGCAACAACAGACCGTGCCCGTCGTCCAGCTGCAGCACGTTCACCGGCCACTCGGTGGCCCCCAGGCCCAGGGCGGGGCCGGCGGCCGGCTCAAGCCAGTCCACGGTGCCCCCGCCGTGGACCAGCAGGCCGGGATGGCCGGCCCGCACCGCCGAGAAGCGGCCGGTGTCGGGTTCCAGCGCCACACTGAGCAACGTGGCGAACGTACCTCGGCCGGGGCGTTCGGTCGTGAGGATCCGGTCCAGCTGGCGCATCCGGTCGTTGCCGCGCAGTCCGGCGAATGTCAGCGCCCGCCAGCCGATGCGCAGCGCCACGCCGAGGGCGGCCTCGTCGGGGCCGTGTCCGGCCACGTCACCGATCATGACGTGCACCGTCCTGTCGGGGGTCTGCACGACATCGTAGAAGTCACCGCCGAGCAGGGCCTCCCGCCTGCTCGGCAGCGATTGCGTGACGATGTTGACGCCCGGGTTGTCGTGCAGGAGAGGGGACGGGAGCAGCCCGCGTTCCAGCCGGGCGTTCTCCTGAGCACGCAGCCGGCTGGCATGCAGATCGACGGCGGTGAGCTCGGCCCGTTTGCGCTCGATGGCGTACAGCACGGCCCGGCGCAGCATCTCCGGATCGACACGTCCCTTGACCAGGTAATCTTGCGCGCCCGAGGCCACCGCCGACACCCCGAAGTGCTCGTCGTTGAGTCCGGTCAGCACGATGATCGGGATCGTCGAATCGAGGTCGCCGACGCGTCGCAGCGCGTCGATCCCCTGGGCGTCCGGAAGATTGAGGTCCAGGAGGACGCAATCCGGCCGGGCCGCCGAGAGTTTGCTCGCCGCGTCGGCGATGGACTGCGACCAGACGAAGTCGATATCGATCGCGGCATCGGTGATCAGCTCTTCCACCAGCAGCGCGTCGGCGCGGTCGTCCTCGACCAGCAACAGCGACAAACGCTGTGAGCCGGGAACGGCACCGGTTGACGGTACCGGCATGAGCCGTGGGTCCAGTGGCGCGCGCATGGGGAATCACGTCCTTCACGTCAGCACATATGAAGGTCACCCAGGTCGCGCTGACCTTCTGCTTCAGTGACAACAACCGACAATACCCAGTCCCCATGCCGAAGTCGCAACTCACCGTCATCTTGACCGGGAGTTTCGCGATTCGCCGACGTCGGTGCCGGCGATATCGATGCGAGAGATTTTGCAGGCAGTCGCGCTGCGCGGCGTGCTCGGCCCGGCGGTGAGGACCGTCATAGAGATCAGCGTGCGCGCGGACCGAATTCTCGTGGCCGACAACTGGAATACCAGCAGAAGACCGCCCGGGTGATCCCCGTCGTCGAGTTGCGCAGGCGACAGCCGGTTTACCAGCCGCCCTGGCGGGGCATTATCTCTGCACCTGTTGAGGTCATTGATATTGCATCGGAAGGGGCCGTGCCCGTGACCATTGATTACGACACCTCACACCGGATCGATCTCGGTGCGGGCGCTGGGCTGGCGGTCCCGCCCCAGCAGTTCGACGAATTCGTCTGCACCCGTTGCGTTCTGGTCCATCACCGGCACAACATGGCCGACGAGGATGCCCGGGTGTGTTTCGACTGCTCCTGACAGGAGAGCCGAGACCGAAGTGAGGAGTGATGATGCGGCCGGCTTCTTCGGACGTTCCCGCGGTGTTGTTCGACGTCGACGGCACGCTGGTGGACTCCAATTACATCCACGTGCACGCGTGGATTCGCGCCTTCGAGGTCGAGGATCAACCGGTGTCGGCGTGGCGGGTGCACCGCAGTATCGGCATGGACGGCGATGCCTTGCTGCGCACCCTGGCCCGGGGCGCCGATGACGCCGTGCGGGAACGACTCAAAGACCATCACAGTCAGTTCTACCGTGAGATGGCGTCCATGCTGACCGTGCTGCCGGGAGCACGCGATCTGCTGCATCGGGTGTCCGATCTGGGCATGCACGTGGTGCTCGCGACCTCGGCCCCGGAAGACGAACTGATGCTGCTGCGCCGGGTGCTCGACTGCGACGACGTGATCTCGATGGTCACCTCGTCGCGGGACGTCGACGTCGCCAAACCGGATCCCGGCATTGTGCAGCTGGCTCTGGAGCGTGCCGGCGTCAGCGCGTCCTGTGCCGTGTTCGTCGGTGATTCGACGTGGGATGCCCTCGCGGCACGGCGAGCCGGTGTCGTCACCATCGGGCTGCGCAGCGGCGGCGTGGGAACGTGCGAATTGGATTGTGCCGGCGCGGCGGTCATCTACGACGATCCGCGGGATCTGCTCGATCACCTCGACGAGAGCCCGATCGCGGCCCTGACTGCCCCTGATTCGGCGCCGGCGTCACACTGAACCGCTAGTCTGCACTCGTGACAGAGGCAGGCAAGAGCGGATCGTTTCCTGCGCTCCGGCGCGGGACGTGGGCCATCGGGGTCGGATGCCTGCTCATCTCCGCAGCCCTTGGCACCTACTCCGCGTTGGCCGGGCGGCCGGATTGCGCCGGACTGTATGTATGCCGGCGGGTTCTCGACCGCACCATTCTGCTCGGCGTGACGTCGATCGTGACGGCGGTCGCGGCCGCGATCCTCGTCGTCATCGCGATGCGGATCGGCCGACGCGGTGTGTCGGTGGTCCAGGTGGTGCTCATCCTCGGCGCCTGCATATTGGTCGCGGCCTACTGGAAGACCCAATTCAGTTCGTTGCGTGCGGATCTGGCGGCACAGATGGCGCTCACCCCGTCGATGTGGACGGCGAGCTCGGCGTTGTGGTTCGCCGTCGCGGGCTTGGTCTGCGTGGCAGTCGGCACGCAGTCGAAATAACCACGCGGTCGAAATAGCCACGCGGTCGAAGTAACGGAGTGCATGGTGTCTTCTAGGACCAAGGTTTTGATCGTCGGCGGTGGGTTCGGCGGCTTGTTCTGTGCGCGGCGGCTCGGGAAGGTCGACGTCGATGTCGTCCTGCTGGACCGGGCCGCCTGCCACGTGTTCCAACCGCTGCTCTACCAATGCGCCACCGGGACACTCAGCATCGGTCAGATCAGTCGCTCACTGCGCGAGGAACTGGCCCGGCACAGCAACGTGACGACACTGCTGGGCGAGGCGATCGACCTCGACACCGACGCCCGGGTACTCACGGCCCGCAGACCCGACGAAACCACCTTCACCTTGGACTATGACGTGCTCGTCGTCGCGGTGGGCATGCGCCAGGCCTATTTCGGCAACGACGAGTTCGCCCGATGGGCGCCCGGCATGAAGACACTCGATGACGCCCTGGCCATCCGACGCCGGCTGTTCGGCGCCTTCGAAATGGCAGAGACGCTGCCGCCCGGACCCGAGCGCGACGGCTGGCTGACCTTCGCGATCGCCGGCGGAGGTCCCACCGGGGTGGAACTGGCCGGCCAGATCCGTGAGATGGCCACCCGCGCGCTCGCGCACGAGTTCCACAGCATCGAACCCGAGGACGCCCGCGTGCTGTTGTTCGACGGCGGGAGTTGCGTGCTGAGCAGCTTCGCCCCGAGCCTCACCGACAAGGCCACCCGGGCATTGGAGCACCTGGGCGTCGAACTGCACATGGGTGTGCACGTCACCGATGTCCGGCAGGACGGTGTCACGGTGACGCCCAAGAACGGCGGACCGGCCGAGGACCATCCGGCCCGGACCGTGCTGTGGACCGCGGGTGTCGAGGCGGTGCCTTTCGCGCGCCGGGTCGCCGAGGTCACCGGTGCCCACGCTGACCGGGCCGGCCGCATCGCGGTCGAACCCGACCTGTCGGTACCCGGCCATCCAAAGATCTTCGTCATCGGTGATCTGGTCGGCCGCGATCAGCTGCCCGGCGTCGCCGAGAATGCGATGCAGGGCGGACTGCACGCGGCCGCATCGATCCGCCGCGACCTCGCGGGAAAACCGCGCCGCCCCTTCCGCTATCGCGATCTCGGCTCAGCGGCCTATATCAGCCGGGGACACGCACTGCTCCAAGCCGGACCGGTGCGCCTGGCCGGGTTTCTCGGCTGGCTGGGATGGGGTTTCATCCACATCGCCTTCCTCACCGGAGTCGAGAACCGGATCAGCACGGTGGCCACCTGGCTGGCCACCATCGCCCGGGCACGCCGCACCGACCGGACGTTCATCCTGGGCGGCACCACCTCTCCCGAACACCCGTACACATGGCTGAAAACCTTCCACCCCAACATGCTTCCGGTGGCGGAGACTGCCATCGATCGACAGCCGTGACTGTCCTTCCGGGCCGAGTGGGGCGTCCTGCTTAACGTGAGGACGAATCGGGTACTCGCTTCTCGTCGTTTCTGCCGGCCGGCTGATATGCCGCCGGCAGCCGTACTGAAGAGAATCGAGCCTCACATGACCGTCGTTCAGATCGTTCGTGGTTTTCCTGTTGCCGCCGCTGTCGCGGGTGCCGTGCTGGTCGGCGGCCTGACTGCAGCGTGCGGTTCGGACTCCGGCAGCGGCAATTCCACCTCGACCTCCACCTCGACCTCCACGTCGACGACGGAATCCACTCCGGTGACCACGGTGACGACCACCGTGGAGACGACCACCCCCAGTCCCGCGATGACCGAGTCGGGCGCACCGATGGCACCCGGTGCCGGCGCAGGTCCGGGCGGGGCCACCGCAGGTGTGCCGGGCGCAGGGGCCGGTGCCGGGCCGGGCGGCGCCACCGCGGGTGTACCGGGTGCCGGAGCCAGCGCGGGCCCCGGCGGCGCCGGTGCATGCGCGGGCCCGGTCTGCGTCAGCACCGGCCCGTAGCCGTTGGTCAGGTCAGACCGATGTACACCGATTTGGTGTTGAAGTAGGCCTCCAGCCCCTTCTTACCGCGCTCCCCGCCCCAGCCGGACTGCTTGTGACCGCAGATCGGCATGGACGGGTCCGCGGCAAGTGCGGAGTTCACCCAGATCTGGCCCCCGCGAAGCGCATTCGCCACGCGGTGGGCTCGGCTGAGGTTCTCGGTCCAGATGGCTCCGGCCAGCCCGTAATGGGTGTCATTGGCGGCGGCGATCGCCTCCTCCTCGTCGTCGAACGGGATCACCGACCCGACCGGGCCGAAGATCTCCTCTTTGATGAGTCGCATATCGGGTGTGGTGTTGGCGATGATCGTCGCCTCGTAGAAGTAGCCGCGGCGGTCAAGCGGCTTGCCCCCGGTGATCACCTCGGCGCCGCGGGCTACCCCTTCGGTGACGATGTCATGTACTCGTGTGCGCTGCTTCTCGCTGATCAGCGGCCCGAGAACAGACGTGGGGTCGTCATATCCGCCCATCGGTAGCATCTGCGCGAATGCGGCCAGACCTTCGACGACCTGATGGTAGATCTTGCGCTGCACGTAGATGCGTGAGGTGCAGGAGCAGTTCTGTCCCGACCCGGCAAGCAGACCCATGCCGGCGCCCATGATCGCCTTGTCCAGGTTGGCGTCGTCGAACATGATCAGGGGCGACTTGCCGCCGAGCTCCAGCGTCAGGCGTTTGAGGTTGCCCGCGGAAGCCTTGACGATGAGCCGCCCCACTTCGGTCGACCCGGTGAATGCGATCTTGTCGACGTCGGGGTGGGCGGTGAGTGCTGCGCCGGTGGTCTCGCCGTGCCCGGTGATGACATTGAGAACGCCATCGGGTAGTCCGGCCTCGCGGAAGATCTCTTCCAGCTTCAGCGCCGACAGCGGGGTCTCCTCGGCGGGCTTGAGCACCGCGCTGCATCCAGCCGCCAGCGCGGGCGCGACCTTGAGCATGGCGATGAAGAACGGTCCGTTCCACGGGATGATGAGACCGACGACGCCGACCGGCTCCAGCTGGGTGAAGGTGTGGTACTCCTCGAAATGCCCCAGCAGCCCGTCGGAGACGAGGTTGGCCGACTCACCGTGGATCTTGCCCACCCAGCCGGCGTAGTAGACCAGCATCTCGTTGGCCACCTTGATGATCTGCCGCGCGGCCATCGCATTCATGCCGTTATCGCGCGCTTCGATCTCGGCGAGTTCCTCGGTGCGCTGCCTGATGATCTCCGCGGCGCGGAAGAGCACCTCGGCCCGGTGCGCGGCGGGCAGCCTGCGCCACACCCCGGACTCGAAGGTTTCGCGGGCCCGGGCCACCGCAGCGTCGACCGTCGCCTGGTCAGCATGAGGGACTTCCGCGATCTGTTCCTCGGTTGACGGATTGAAAACCGCAATGGTGTCGCTCAATGTCCTTCATCCTTTCGCCGAGCCGCTCCGCGATGAGCAGGCCCGATGGGGCCAAATCATCCAGAGCTTATGCGCGTAAGCCTGCGGCGTCCAGAGGCGTGCCCGGTGAATGCCGCTTCACCGCCGAGGCCGATCTCGGTGGCGGTTCCGGGCAGCAGATGGCGCACGCACACCAGCCTGACCCGAGCAGCACCCGGCCACGATCTCGGTCACCCGACGAATCTTGTTGCCGAAGAATGCGTTTCGCGACAGCGCGGATCCGGACCAGCCCATGCCGGCCCGCCGACTTTGCCCCTACCGCGTTTCACGATCGATACTCACAAAATGAACGGCCGAAGCGTCTACTCAGTGTGAAACCCAAGCAGCCCTTCCCCTCGGTGGTCTCCGATCACGGCGCCACCGTGCTACGGGTCTGTCGGGTCATCCTCGGCCCCGTCGACGCCGACGATGCCTGGTCAGAGACCTTTCTGTCCGCGCTGAAGGCTTACCCCGATCTGCCGGCCGAAGCGAACGTCGAGGCCTGGCTGGTGACCATCGCCCACCGCAAGGCCGTCGACATCATCCGACACCGGTCTCGGCACGCCGTTCCCACCGACGACATCCCGGACCGACCGATCCCGCCGCCCGACGTCGAGGATCGCAACAATCTCACGGACGCGCTGAACCGACTCTCGCCGAAGCAGAAGCAAGCCGTGGCATACCACTACCTGGCCGGTCTGCCGTACGCCGAAGTGGGAGCCATCATCGGCAGCAGCCCCGAGGCCGCACGCCGGTCGGCATCTGACGGTATCGCCGCACTGCGGCGCAACTTCGCGCGTACACCCGCCACACCTGGCACGAAAGGACAACGCTCATGACCGCCGCCGACCGGGAACTCATCCGAAGTCTGACCCGAAGCGTGAACCCCAGCGTCGACCACCTGGCCGCGCTTCAGACACGGCTGACCGCCGACGCGCAACGCGCCGGCGTACTCGACATCGCCTATCGCATCGTCGACAGCCCCGTCGGGCCGCTGCTGGTCGCGGCCACCGACCGGGGACTGCTCCGGGTCGCGTACGCCAGCGAGGGCCACGACACCGTCCTGCAGCAACTGGCCGACAAGATCAGTCCGCGGATCCTGCCCGACCACGACCGGCTGGACGCCACCGCACGCGAACTCGACGAGTACTTCACAGGCACACGTCGCACCTTCGACCTGCCGCTGGACTGGCGGCTGTCCGCAGGATTCCGCTGCACCGTGCTGCGCCGGCTGCCCGAGATCGCGTACGGGCACACCGCCAGCTACGCAACCGTCGCCGCGCTCGCCGGCAACTCCAAGGCGGTCCGCGCCGTGGGGACCGCGTGCGCGACCAATCCCCTGCCGGTCGTCGTGCCGTGTCACCGAGTGGTCCGCAGCGACGGAACCATGGGCGGTTACCTTGGGGGTATCGAAGCCAAGCGAGTGCTCCTCGACCTCGAAGCCGCATGAGGACCCGGCCTGCGGCCCGGGGCGAGTGGATTAAGTTCATCTAATTCCAGGTAAGAATATTTAGCTGTACTGATACCACCGACGGCCCTAGCGTCAGGGGTATGAGCTCGCCCGTCCTCCTCGGCTTCCTGACCACCATGGCGCTTATCGCCGCCATCGGCGCACAGAACGCGTTTGTGCTGCGTCAGGGCATCCGCGGCGAACATGTCGTCCCGGTGATCGCACTGTGCACGGTGTCGGATCTGATCCTCATCGCCGCCGGCATTGCCGGGGTCGGTGCGCTCATCACCGCACATCCCGACGCGATGACCGTCGCCAAGCTCGGCGGGGCCGTCTTCCTGATCGGCTACGGTGCGCTGGCTGCACGCCGCGCTTTCCGGGCCGCCGCGCTGAACCCCTCCGAGAAGAGCCCGGCGCGGCTGGCCGAGGTGCTCCTCACCTGCGCGGCGCTGACGTGGCTGAACCCGCACGTCTACCTCGACACGGTGGTCCTTCTCGGCTCGCTCGCGAACGAACACCGAGACCAGCGTTGGCTTTTCGGTGCAGGCGCGGTCATGGCCAGTGCGCTGTGGTTCACCGGACTGGGGCTGGGCGCCAGGCGGCTGGCCGGGTTGTTCGCCACCCCCCTGACGTGGCGCATCCTGGACGCCGTCATCGCCGTCATCATGGTCACCCTGGGTATCTGGATGGCGGCGTCGTAGCCGTCGTCGTTCACGCCTTGTCCAGGCGTGGATACAGCACTTCCTGCATGACGAGCTGCAGAGCAGCGGCGACCGGAATCGCCACCAACGCGCCGACGATGCCGAGCAGGGCACCGCCGAGCAGCACGGCGACGACGGTGATCAATGCCGGGACCTTCACCGCACGGCCGATGATCCTGGGCACCAGGAGATAGTCCTCCAGCAGCCGGAACACGACGAAGAAGACAACCGTCGCGACGCACACCGGCAGTGACACCGTCAGCGACACGGCCGCGACCACGACGCCGGCTATGGTCGATCCCACGACGGGAACGAGATCGAGGATCGCGACGAAGATCGCCAATAACAACGGGTAGGGTACGTCGAATATCGCCAGCCAGATGAGCGTCACCACACCGGTGATCACCGAGATCAGCACATTTCCCAACACATACGAGCCGACTTTCGCGAAGACCTCGTCACCGATGAGGATGGCCCGCGGCCGCCGGGTGTGCGGCACCAACCGGTACATGGCGGTTCGCATGCGCGGCATATCGGCGAGGAAGTAGAGCGTCAAGACGATGGCGATGAGCGTGTCGGCGAGCACTTCGAATACCGCGGTGCCGGCGCTGACCACCCCGTTGAAGGCTGATCCGTCTGCGCCGTTGATCATATCGGTGATTCGCTGCTGCAGGTGGAATCGGTCGTTGAGCCGTCCGATCGTGGACGAATTGTCCTGCGCCTGCTGAAGGTACAGCGGTGCTTGCCTGATCAGCTCATTGGCCTGTTGCGCCAGCGGCGGAATCGCCGCAGCGACGAAGGCGCCCATCAATGCCAGGAAGACGACAAAGACCAGGCCCGTGGCCAGCGGGCGACGCAGCCCGTGCCTGACAAGCCAGGAGACCAACGGTTCCAGCCCGAGCGCCAGGAAGAACGCGACGCCGATGACCACCAGAATCGAGGACAGCGACGAAAGAACTTGAACGGCACCATAAGTCACCGCTACTCCGGCGGATGCGGTAAGGCCGATGAAGAAGGGCGACCGTCGGTCGAACCGCCGCCCGGGCGGCCCGAGGGGCCGCTCGGCAGAACGTATCTCGGCGGCCCGCACCTCTGCCTCGGCGACCGGACCTTCCTCATCGGTATGAGGTTGCGCCACCATGTCGGGATGCGCCTCGTGGGCGCGATCGTGCCCGGTGCCGCTAACGGACGCCACCGGAATTCCGCCTTCGGGCAGTTCCGGACATGGGAGCGCGCTCCCATGCCCGGTGCAGGACCAGGGCAGCCGAAAGCCTTGCGGTGAAATCTTTGTCGACATCATCGGCCAGTTCGATGCCGGGTCCTTTGCCGGGGATCTTGGCGGCCTTGAGCAGTCCGGCACCATCTCCCCACGCCGCCAGCGCCTTGCAGTGCCGGAACGCCTCCTGCAGCATCACGACCGTTTTGAGATCGGGGTTGGGGTCGGTTCCCGCTGCGACCACCAACGCATCGAACTCGATCGACCGGGCCGTCGCCGACGTACGATCCACGACGATCTGCCGTCGGCCCGATTTGAGGGTGCCCCCGACGGGTGCGACTACCAGGACCGTAACACCCAGCGCCGCGGTGTCTTTGACCAGTCTGGCCACACCGGCCAGGTCTGAACCCGCATCCGCGATGATGCCGATCTTGCGGCCGGCCACCGGGCCCTCCTTGACCGGCAGCTGCGCCAGCGCGGCCGAGGGTGTGGCCTCGGCGACGGGCTCGCCCCTCGGGGCCGGTAGCCCCAGGCCGGCGGCCACCTGCCGGCACAGGTCGGTGTCGACATTGGCCAGCACGAGCAGTTCACGTTCCTTGATCGCCTGCTCGTACACCTTGCCCAGTTCGAAGGTGAACGCCTCGACGATATGGTCCTGCTCGACTGTACTGAGGCTGCGGTAGAACATCGTCGCCTGCGAGAAGTGGTCGTCGAATGAGGCCGGTTGGGCGCGCACGGCCGTCCCGTCGATGACACGCGGCACCTGTACGTAGCCGCCCTCGGACGCATCAGCCGGGTGCGGCTCGTCACCGTCGATGCTGTTGGGATGGTAGGCGGCGACACCGGTGTGAACCGCGCTCTGGTGCATACCGTCGCGAAGCATGTCATTGACCGGGCAGTGCGGCCGGTTGATCGGCAGCTGCGTGAAGTTCGGTCCACCCAGGCGAGTGAGCTGGGTGTCCAGATAGGAGAACAACCGGGCCTGCATGAGCGGATCGTTGGTGACCTCGACACCCGGGACCAGGTTGCCGGTGTGGAAGGCCACCTGTTCTGTCTCGGCGAAGTAGTTGGTGGGGTTCCGGTTCAGCGTCATCTTGCCCACCAGCTGCACCGCTGCCAGCTCCTCGGGCACGAGCTTGGTGGGGTCCAGGAGGTCGATGCCCTCGAAACTGTCCGTACCGTCATCGGGCATCACCTGGATACCGAGCTCGTATTCGAGGAATGCGCCTGCCTCGATCCCGTCCGCCATGTCACGGCGGTGGAAGTCCGGGTCGCAACCGGCGGCGATCTGCGCCTCCTCCCAGACCAGCGAGTGCACCCCGGCGACCGGCTTCCAGTGAAATTTCACCAGGCTGGTCTCGCCGGACGCGTTCACCAACCGGAAGGTGTGGACACCGAACCCCTCCATCGTCCGGAAGGAGCGCGGTATGCCGCGATCGCTCATATTCCAGAACACATGGTGCGTGGCTTCGGTATGCAAGGACACGAAGTCCCAGAACGTGTCGTGCGCGGACTGCGCTTGCGGGATCTCGCGGTCCGGTTGCGGTTTGGCTGCGTGGATGATGTCGGGGAACTTGATGCCGTCCTGGATGAAGAACACCGGCATGTTGTTGCCGACCAGATCGAACGTGCCTTCCTCGGTGTAGAACTTCACCGCGAACCCACGGGTGTCGCGGACGGTGTCGGCGGACCCGCGCGACCCGAGAACCGTCGAAAACCTGGTGAAAACCTCGGTTTTCGTGCCCTTCTTGCCCAGGAAGGCGGCCTTGGTGACCGAGGAGGCGGTGCCATAGGACTCGAAGACGCCGTGTGCTGCCGCGCCGCGTGCGTGCACAACCCGCTCCGGGATCCGCTCATGATCGAAGTGGGTGATCTTCTCCCGCAGATGGAAATCCTCGAGCAGCGTCGGGCCCCGGGAACCTGCCTTCAGGGAATGGTCGGTATCCGGCAGACGCAGGCCTTGCGCGGTGGTCAGATGGGTGCCTGTTTGGGCACGGGCATCGTCCGCATCGGATACCCGTCCGTTGACAGCACCGGTGGGTCCGGCATTCGCCGGGGCTTTTTGATCGCGCTTGCGCGGTGGGGGCATGACATCTCCTGAAGGAATCCGGCGTCCTTCACCGTCTCCGTCTGTGAATACCCCGACTCAGAAGTCGCAAACTCAGCACCCATCACGCGCTGGGTGACTCACCGCACTTCCCGCGCAACTACAGTTGCGCACAAGGTATTTCACCGACGCCGGGGACCAGTGCGCCGGGGCAAGGGCTCCGGTGTGGATCTAGCGCCCTCGCGCACCCATCAGACTGGGCAGCAACACACCGTCGACCACCGCGCGGACCGTATCCTCGGTCGGCGGCCGATCCGAGACCAGTGATCGGAACACCAGGTATCCCGGCAACAGATCGAAAATCTCCTCGTTGATCGCCGACGCGTCGATCTCTCCCCGCTTGACCGCCTCGGCCAGCACGCCGTCGATGACCATCTTGCGCTGCAGGACGAACTTCTCCTGCATCGCATCTTGCAGACCCGGGTTGTGCGACATCTCGTTGAGGACAGCGCGCATGGTGCGCATGTGTTGCTTCGACTGCTGGCATGTCGCCCGCCCGATCTCCAACAGATCGCCCCGTAGTGAGCCGGTGCGCGGCGGGATGGCGGTGTCCCGGGTGCCCTGGATGAACGCCGCGAGCACCAGATCGGCCTTGGACGGCCAGCGCCGGTACATGGTGGCCTTACTGGCCTTGGCCTTGGTCGCCACGGCTTCGACGCTCAGGCGGTCGTACCCGTGTTCCTGGAGCAACTCCAGGGTGATGGCCAACAGCTCGGTCTCTCGCTCGTTCCAAGGACAGCTCGAGGCATCGTCCGGCTGATCGGTGACCATCGCGTACGCCCTCCCTTGGAATATCGCGGTCACGCCGCGACGTTGAACCACGTTGACGCAGCTAGAGCAGCTATTTTCGCGCACGTCAAGCAGTTGCGACAGATCGTACGGTACCGTACCGTTCTGCTTCACGTGGCGATTTCACAGCGTGGCATCGTGTGATCGCCAGCGGGGGCGGCGAAAGGTCTTGGATTGAGTGGGTTCTCGGTGGCTGCGCTGGCAAAGCGGCAGTGGATCGCGATCGTGTCGATCGTGGTGATCGCTCTGGTCGCGTTCACCGTCACCCGATTGCACGGTGTGTTCGGCTCCGACAACGAGGTGTCCCGGGCCGGCTCGGACGCCCTGGAGAACACCGGCTACAACCCCAAGCACGTGTTGTTCGAGGTATTCGGCTCACCCGGATCCGTGGCCACCATCAACTACCTCGATATTCATGCCCAGCCTCAGCACGTCGACAATGTCCCGCTGCCGTGGTCACAGACACTGACCACCGACGACCCGACGATGTACGCCGATCTGCGCGCACAAGGTGACGGCGACACCATCGGCTGCCGCATCACCGTCAACGGCATCGTCAAGGACGAAAGGTCCTCGAACAACGTGAACGGCTACATCGCCTGCTTGGACAAGACAGCATGAGCCAGCATCAGACCGAGGTCGGCCCGACCGAAGGGTCCCTGCCGGCCCGGCTGATCCGGACGCTGTCGGTACCGATCCTGTTCCTCTGGATCGCCATCGCCGCGGTGTCCAACATCATCGCCCCTCAACTGGAGGTCGTCGGCGCCGAGCGCTCGGTGGGGCTCAACGCGCCGGATGCGCCGGGCATTCTGGCGATGCGGCACATCGGCCAGGTCTTCCACGAATTCGATTCCGACAGTGCGGCAATGATCGTGCTGGAGGGCGACCAGCCGCTGGGGCCCGAGGCGCACAAGTTCTACGACGGCTTGGTGAAGAAGCTCCAGGAGGACACCGAGCACGTCGAGCACGTGCAGGACTTCTGGGGTGATCCGCTGACCGCCGGCGGCTCGCAGAGCAAGGACGGCAAGGCCGCCCTGACGCAGGTGTACCTACGCGGAAACCAGGGCGAGGCCCAGTCGAACGAATCGGTCGACGCGGTGCGCAAGATCGTCGCCGACACACCGCCGCCGCCCGGTATCAAGGCCTATGTGACCGGTGCGTCACCGCTGGTGACCGACAACTTCGAGGTGGGCAGCGAGGGCACCCACGAGGTCACCGCCATCACCTTCCTGGTGATCGGCATCATGCTGCTGTTCGTCTACCGCTCCGTGGTGACGATGGTGATCGTGCTCCTGACGGTGGCCATCGAACTCGCGGCCGCCCGCGGCGTGGTGGCCGTCCTCGCCCACTCCGGTGTGATCGGGCTGTCCACGTACTCGACGAATCTGCTGACGTTGCTGGCGATCGCGGCGGGCACCGACTACGCGATCTTCGTCGTCGGCCGTTATCAGGAGGCCCGCAGTAACGGGCTGGAGCGGATCCCGGCCTACTACGACATGTACCGGGGCACTGTCCATGTCATCGTCGGGTCGGGATTGACGATCGCCGGAGCGGTCGCCTGCATGCAGTTCACCCGCCTGCCGTACTTCCAGACACTCGGTATCCCGGCCGCTCTCGGCGTTCTCGTGACCCTGGCCGCCGCGTTGACGCTGGGGCCCGCCGTGTTGTTGATCGCCAGCCGGTTCGGATTGATGGAGCCCAAGGGCCAACTGCGCGCACGCGGATGGCGCCGGACCGGCGCCGCCATCGTCCGCTGGCCGGGTCCGATACTGGTGGTGACGGGCGCGATCGCGCTCATCGGGGTGTTCGCCCTGCCCGGCTATCAGACCAGCTACGACAACCGCCCGATCACCCCGGCACCGCACCCGGGGTGATCGGGATGGAAGCCGCCGAACGGCATTTCACCGAAGCGCGGATCAACCCCGAGCTGCTGATGATCGAGACCGATCACGATATGCGCAATCCCGCTGACATGCTGATCCTTGAGCGCGCGGCCAAGGCGGTCCTGCACACTCCGGGAATCGCACTGGTGCAGTCCATCACGCGACCGCTCGGCACCCCCATCACCCACAGCTCCATCCCCTTCCAGATCAGTGCGTCCAGCGCCAGCCAGATCATGAACCTGGGCTATCAGAAGGACCGGGCCGATGATCTGCTCAAGCAGGCCAACGAGATCGACAACACCATCAACGTGCTCAAGCAGCAGCTCACCCTGCAGCAGCAGAGCGCGGAGGCCACCCACGAGCAGACCCAGGCGTTCCACGACACCGTGGCAACGGTCAACGATCTGCGCGACAAACTCGCCAATTTCGATGATCAGTTCCGCCCGCTGCGCAATTACTTCTACTGGGAACCGCACTGCTTCGACATTCCCATGTGCTCGGCGTTGCGGTCGGTGTTCGATTCCCTGGACGGAATCTCCGAACTGTCCGACAAGTTCGGCAACATCACCGCGAGTCTGGACAAATTGGACGCGCTTCAGCCGCGACTGGTCGCGCTGCTGCCGCCCCAGATCGCCATTCAGGAACGCAACCGCGATCTCACCCTGTCGAACTACGCGACCACCGGTGGCACCAATGCCCAGAGCGATGAAGCGCTGAAGAACGCCACCGCGATGGGCCAGGCGTTCGATGACGCCAAGAACGACGATTCGTTCTACCTGCCGCCGGAAGCCTTCGACAACGCCGATTTCAAGCGCGGACTCAAGCTGTTCCTCTCGCCGGACGGCAAGGCCGCCAGGTTCATCGTGACCCATCAGGGCAATCCCGCCACTCCCGAGGCGATCCCGCACATCGACGCCATGAAGGATGCGGTGTTCGACGCGCTCAAGGCCACGCCGATGTCGGATGCCAAGGTCTACGTCGCCGGAATCGGCTCCACCAACAAGGACATTCAAGAAGGGATGAAGTACGACCTGCTGATCTCGGCACTGGCCGCACTGGCACTCATCCTGCTGATCATGATGTTCGTGACCCGCAGCATCGTCGCCGCGATCGTCATCGTCGGCACCGTCGCGGTGTCGTTGGGCGCCTCGGTCGGCTTGTCGGTCTTGTTGTGGCAGTACATCTTAGGGATCCATCTGTATTGGATTGTGGTGCCGCTGGCCATCATCCTGTTGTTGGCGGTGGGTGCGGATTACAACTTGTTGCTGGTGTCGCGGTTCAAGGAGGAGATGCATGCCGGCCTGAACACCGGCATCATCCGGTCCATGGCCGGTACCGGCCGGGTGGTCACCGCCGCGGGTCTGGTGTTCTCGGCGACGATGGCGTCGTTCATCTTCAGCGATCTGGTGATCCTCGGACAGATCGGTACCACCATCGGCCTGGGCCTGTTGTTCGACACGTTGATCGTGCGGTCGTTCATGACGCCGTCGATCGCGGCGCTGCTGGGCAAGTGGTTCTGGTGGCCGGTGTCCGTGCGACAGCGTCCGTTGCCGGCACCGTGGCCGGCGCCCGCCCACAAGGAATCTGAGGAGGTTTCGTCGTGAAGTCTGTCGTCACAGCCGTGATCGTCGGTGCAGCACTGGGATTGGCGGCCCCGGCGGCCGTGGTGGGATTGGCCGCCCCGGCGGCCGCGGACCCGGCCTATGACCGCGATCCCGACACCAACTTCGCCCACGAGTTGCACACCTACGGCATCTACGGGCAGAAGGACTACAACGCCTGGATCGGCAAACTGGTCTGCAAACGCCTGACCAACAACGTCGACCACACCGCCTTCGACTCAGCCAAGTTCATCGGCGCCAACCTCGACCGACACAACACCACCGAGCAGAACTGGCAGTTCCTGGGCTCGGCACTGAACTACTACTGCCCCGACCAACGCGTCATCCTCGACCAGGTCGCGGCCGCCCAGCACTAGGAAGGAACACCATCATGCACACCACACTTCGCCTCGCCGCCGCCACCGCAGCCCTCGTCGGCGCCCTCGCCACAGGCATCGCCACCTCCGCAGTCTCTTCAGCAGATGCCACCGACGACTACCCCATCCCCAACCGCATCCTGCGCACCCCCTGCACCGCCGAACAGATCATGGCCGCCGCCCGCGACGTCGAACCCGTCTACTACGAGCGCTACATGATCGACTACAACAACAAACCCGCCGCCGACCAACAAGGCACCCAAGACCGCATCCACTGGTTCTTCTCCATGGACTACGCAGGACGGCGCCAATACTCCGAAGACACCGCCACCAACGCCTTCTACGAACAAATGTCCTGGCGCTGGCCCAACTGGGCCAAACTGTTCTTCAACAACAAAGGCGTCGCCGCCCACACCACCGACATCTGCCAGAACTACCCGGCCAACGACATGTCCGTCTGGGACTGGCACTGACACTCAGCTGTCGCAGAGACCGGCGGCCTTCTCTTCGCTGATGATCCGCTGTAGGGGCTGCCCGAGGTGCGCGGCGAAGTCGGCGGTGGCCCGCATGTTCCAGGCCCCGTCCTCGTAGACCATGAACCGGGAACCCCCAGCACCGTGATTCATCACGCGGACGATGGCCTGGCCGTCGGGCTCCATGCGCAGTCCCTCGACGGACAGACGCGGACCCGGCTTCTTGCACGTCTTGTAGAACTCGACGAAGTCCTCGCGCGTGATCCCCTGGCGCACCTCCTGCGCCATGTGTTCCCAGACTTCGGCGAAGTCGCCCGCGGCGAAGCTGTCGACAATGCCCTGCGCGGACACGGTGGCCGCGCCCAAGGTGACCGCGGCACCTCCCGGCGTTTCGGCGGGGTACGCGGCAAGCTGTGGCGCCTCCGACCTGGAGGTGCCATAGGACGTACCGCAGGCCGCGGATGCCAACGCCACGGCCACGGCTGCACAGGAGGCCAGTAGTGACTTCATCCCGGGCAGGCTAACCGGGATCGGCCGAGAATGTCGGACAAACCGGTGCGAACCGACCATATGGAGGGGGTACGCCGGCATCCGGCCGAGTCGAACGCCGTGGGCGGCGTCGTCGTGTCCGATCGGTCAGGCGTGGGCGCCGGTGCTCTGGTAGATGACACGGCCCGCAATGTCGACCGCGTGATCGGCAAAGCGTTCGAAGTAGCGGCTGAGCAGCGTGATGTCGACGGCAGCGGCGGTACCGTGCGGCCAGTCGGGGTTCATGACCACGGTGAACAGATGGCGATGCAGGTCGTCCATGGCCTCGTCGTCCAGGGCCAGCTGCGCTGCCTTGCCGGAGTCGTTGTTCAGCACCACGTCTGTGACGTCGTTGCCGATACGGACAGCAATGCGGCCCATATCGGCGACATCGCAGCTGACCTCGTCGGGCAGCGCGGGGCGGGGGTGGCGCCGGCGGGCGATCTTGGCCACGTGCAGCGCGAGCACACCCATCCGTTCGGCATCGGCCACATTCTTGAGTGCGCCGAGAACGGCGCGCAGATCCCCGGCGACCGGCGCCTGCAGGGCCAGGATGGTGAACGCATCTGTTTCCACCTGGGCGCACCGGTAGGTGAGCTCTTCGTGCCGGCCGAGCACCTCTTCGGCGACGGTCAGGTCGGCGTTCAGCAGCGCATGGGTGGCGTGTTGCATCGCTCTTCCGCTGAGATCGCACAGACCGGCGATGCCGGTGCCCAGCGCACCGATTTGCTCCCGAAATGCCGACCGCATGAGACTCCCACGTAGGACCCGAATGGTTGTCCATACCCGTCTCGGCATGGGTTCACACCAGCCCGTCGGCCAGGAGGCCTCATTCGCCCTACTCGCCGGCAGCTGCCTGCACACGTCCGCGCGGATACGGCAGATCGATGTCGTGTGCGTCGTAGGCACGGTGAATCTCGCGTCGGAGCCGACGCTGCACCGCCCACTGCGCGTTCGGCCGCGTCTTGATCGTCATCCGCAGCTTCACCAGGTCGGGCGACCATTCTTGCACTCCGAGCATGTTGGGTTCGCCCAACACCTTCGCCGCGAGTGCCGGATCCTGCAGGGCGGTCTCGGCGGCGTCGAGGGCAACCTGCTCGGCCCGCTCGACGTCGGCGGTCAGGGCGACGGGTACCTCGATACGGGCCACGGCGTACCCCTGGCTCATGTTCCCGACCCGCGCGATCTCGCCGTTGCGGACGTACCAGAGCGTGCCGTCGATATCGCGCACCGTCGTGATGCGCAGTCCCACGCTCTGCACCTCACCGGTAGCGTCACCCAGGTCGACGGTGTCGCCCACCCCGTACTGGTCCTCCAACAGCATGAAGACGCCTGAGACGAAATCCCGGACCAGATTCTGCGCACCGAACCCGATGGCCAGCCCGATGACGCCGGCCGATGCGATGAACGGCGCGATATTCACCCCCAGCACGTTGAGTACCGCCAGGCTGAGCCACACCAGTAGCACGATCGAGACGGTCGACTTCAGCACCGAGCCGATCGTCTGCGCCCGCTGAAGTCGGCGCTCGGCAGTCTTGGGGTCCGCCGCGGCGGGCATGCGGCCGCGCAGATTGCCCAGGAGTGTCGGCTTGCCCTGCGGCTGTGCGTCACCCTTGCGATTCTGTCCGCTGGCGCGGTCGATCATCCGGTGTGCCACGTAGCGCAGAAGCAGCGCGACCGCGGTGTAAACGACCACGCGCACCGGTACCTCGATGAGCCAGTGTCTGTTGGTATCCGTCCATTCGAAAGCCAGGGCGTGTACATCCATGCCTTCGACGGTAACGTGAGATCCGGGCCCGTTGGCAAACCCGCTTCCGCCGCGAATCGGCACTGGACCATCCTCGACGTTGTGTGACAACGGGTTTGACCACCGCCGCCGACGACTACGGATACATCGTCGGCGCCATCGAGGTCCGGTGTTCCGTGGGCAGGTGCACCGACCTGTTACCCCCGGCCCGCTTGGCGTCGAACATCGCATGGTCCGCGCAATCCAACAGCGCTTCCCACATCCGCGCCGACACCGCAGGCTTGTCCCCGGATGTGGTCATCGTCGTACTGGCCACTCCGACACTGCCGGTGACCGGTACGGCGTCGGTGGCGGAGTAGACGGCCGCGCACACCAGATCGGCTGCCCGCGCCACCGCCGTGGCCGCCAAGACCGCGATGACGACGAACTCCTCTCCACCTACCCGCGCGACCACGGACTGTGGAGCAGCGGCCAACTGGATCCGGCGCGCGCTGCGGACCAGAACCTCGTCGCCGACTCCATGGCCGTGCACCTCGTTGATGTCCTTGAAGCGGTCCAGATCGACAACCATCACCACGATGTGGTCGTCACCACAACCTTTACGACTCAACAGATTTCGTAGGTGAAGCTGCACTCCGCGCCTGTTCAGCAGGCCGGTGAGCGGGTCGATCAACGACTCGTTGGCCTCGTTCTGCAGCGTCCAGATACCGAACTGGATGGCGACCGGCACACAGGCCAGGCCCACCCCGACGATAACCTTCACCGCAGCGAGAGCGATATCGCCACCGGTGTCGACCATCACGTTGACGGCCAGCAGCACCACCGTCCCCACTACCCAGATCGCATGCACCGCTAAGAGTTTCGGCCCCTCGAAGAACATCAGATAGAACGACAACAAGGCCAGCACGGTCGCGGCGAAGCCCACCACGGACGCATCCGTGTTGACGATCGCGAGAATCAACATTCCCACATCCGCGCACACGATGAACACCCGCGAGGTGACCTTGCCCGGCCAGGCACCCAGCCACCACCGCAGCGCCCACCCCGCGGCACCGACTGCGACGCCCGCCGCCAGAACGCGCGATAGCAATGTTCCCGGTCCAGCCGGGGTGAATTGGATGATCGTCGAGATGACCGCGACCATCATCACGCTCGCACCGACCAGAACCTGATTGGCTCGCGTCAACCCCCGTTTGGCGAAGAAGTCGACCTGAGCGTCGTAATCGACTGGGGTACGCCACCACTCGACAATCATGCGCGACAGCAAAGTCCCCCGCGGATCCTCGAAAGGTATCCTCGGCCCCGATGGGGACTCCAGCCCGCTCCGCGCCACCGGGCAAGTCTAGAGCCGGCGACGGGAAGTTCAGGGCCATTTCAGGGCCATTCGGTGACCAGATCTGACAACGCTTTTGCCGCCTTCACCCGCTGACGAATACAGGAAAAAGACGGGCCCATACGTTTTCGTTGTGGGCCTTGCACTTCTCACCCGCGAACGATTTGGAGCAAAGTCCCGCGGCAGTTGAGAGCAAATGTGCAAACCCGTCAAATTCCAGCGATTGGTGGCGCGTCGGGATTACTGAAGACCATTTCGCCTACCGCCAGCAGGCGCCGTAGGACGAAGGCGGGCAGGACGGGCGGCCGTCCTGCTCCCGTGGATTCGAACTGACTTCGAAAGCACTGTGCAGCCTGCGCTTTGCGGTCCACGAACGCTTTCGGCGGGTGGGCGCGGCGGGCGAGATCCCAGGGCACCGCGGGGTCGCCCGGCCTCGCCCAGTGCCACATCCACACCGGGTACTCCAGCATGCGGACGCCGGTGGCCGCCGCGGCCGTGGCGGCGGCCCGCCCTACTGCTTCATGGTCGGGGTGGCCGTCGCCGCGCCAGGTCGCCGCACACCACGTGCCCGCCGGATTGTTGGCCAGGATGTCGGTCAGCAAGCCGGTCATGATGCTCTCATGGTCGGCCAGTCGCCCGTCGGGCAAGCCCAGCGAGACCGCGCTCGTGAGGCCGAGCACCCGGATGGCCGCCTCGAGTTCGATGCGGCGTTCATATGCCAGCCGACTTCGCTCCGAGGTGAACGCCCCCGGGTGGGCAGCATCCCCGTCGCTGGCCGAGACCACACGCACCTCGATCCCCCGCGAGGCGAGATATGCCGACGTTGCCCCGAATCCCAGTGTTTCGTCATCGGGATGAGCCCCCACGACGACCAGTGCTCGACAACCGCTGAAGTCCATGGCGGGCAACGGATCCGCCGACGCCCACGCGGCTGTGCCGGTGCCTCCGGTATCCAGGGGAGTGGCGGCAAAGCGCGCACAATTGTCCAACTCGCCGTTCATCTGCGCGGTCGGCACAATCGGCCCAGGTCCGCGAGGTCCCGCTCGGCATGGCTCTGGCGGACGTAGATCACCAGATCGGCCACGCGCTGGGCGTGCAGGTTGTCGTGACAAAGCGGCTCCGGACCCATTGCCCTGCCCGTGCGGGTGATCACTTCCTCTACGGCGTGTTCGATGACGGCGCGGGTGCGCCGGGCAAGCAACCGTGCGGTGTCGGTCCGGTCGAACGGGTCGGCGTCGACATGGGCTGCCGCCACGGACAGCATGGCGTCGGCACCGGCCAGCGTGGCATCCACGGCGCCCAGGTGCGCCAGCAGGTGCGGATCCTCGGCGCGCTCCACCGCGTATCGATAGAGCGGCCGTGCCACCGCGTGCGCGCCTCCCAGCCAACATGCGGCCACCCCGATCGCGCCGTGCCAGAAGCCGGCACGCTCGAGATACCGGCCTGCTGCGCCCACGTGCACGGCCCGGGTCGCGGTGAACTGCACGGCCCGCGTATCGGTGCTCGCCAAGCCGATATTCGACCAGGCCGACGGAAGCGCGGTGACCGTCGGGGCGTCGAGCGCCACGGCGAACAACGCGCGTTGCCCACTCTCGATCTCCGCGGTGACCAACGCGTGCGTGCACAGGCTCGCACCTGAGCACCACGGCTTGGTGCCCTCCAGGCGGAAGACGTTGTCAGACAGGACCTTTGCCACGAGCCGAAGAGTGGACGATTCCGCTGCCCATACGCCCCAGAGTTCATGCGGATTCGGCGGCTTCTCGCCCAGCTCGTGCAGAATGGCCGCCGCATCGGTGTGGGCTTCGGCGAGACGCCCCGCGCCGAGATCTTCTTCGGCCAGGTTCATCAACCGATGCCACCGCTGGGCGGTGGCCCCGGAACCCGGGAACGACACATCGAGGCGACCAGAGTCCAGCCATCGCCGCACCAGGGCGTGGGTCCCCGATTCCGCCGCCGGTCGATCGACTGTCATCTGTCGCGGCTCAGCTCCGGCAGATTCGTCATGTAGTCGGCGAATCCGGCAGGTGCACGACCCACCGTCCGGGCACTGGTGCACACCGGGTCCTGGGCGGTACGCAGGATACGGATCCAAGGCCGGTGTTCGGCGCGCTTGACCAACTCCACGTCTTCACCGGTCTGTAGCGGGCGCCACCCGCCGATATCGTGATACACGTCCGCTCGGATGCCCAGTGCCGCACCGTGGACGTGCGGGTGCCCTTCGACGTAGGGATGGCGGTCCTGCCAGGCGTGCAGCCGGGAAGCCGGCAGGTCTCCCGACGGTTGGACCATTCCGAGCACGAGGTGGTAGCCGTGCGCCGCGGCGTCGACAAATCGGGACATCCAGCCGGCGGGCACCCGACAGTCGGCGTCGGTGCTCGCCAACCAGATTCGCCGCAGCGGTGCGCCGGCATCGGCCAGCGCGGCACGCACACCGGCGCGACGGGCCGCACCGACGCTGTGCCGGTCCACCACGATCGAGCGGATACCCATCCGCTGCACAATGACGCCGGTGTCGTCATCGCAATCGTCGAGAACCACGACGATACGACAGGTGAGTTGCGGGAAGAGGCGATGGGCTGCGCGCTGCGAATCCAGTAGCGCAGCCAGACACGTGCCGATGAGCTGTTCCTCGTTGTGGGCCGGCACGACGACGATCAGCTCGGACACGGCCTGCGCGGTGGGGGCGCTGCACCGAACGCCGGGGGCAGCAGCGTGGTACCGCGCTGTCTCAACTGTGGTCATCACGTTCCTCTGAAAACCACCAAGGGGACAGTCCGGTTGGCTGTCCCCTTGGTGCGATAGGCCTACTGCTCGGCTTTCTCGCGCGCCTCGCTGGCGGCAGCGGCGGCGCGGGCACTTTCGGCCTGCGCCTCTTTCTCTGCCGCCTCGCGCTGCGCGTCGGCCTTGTCCTGCTGTGCCTCGCCCTCACGGCGCAGGTCGTCGCGGCCGGTGACGGTGCCCGCGACTTCCTTGACCTTGCCCTTCACACCCTCGACTACGCCTTCAACACCCTCTTGGACACCGTTCTTCTCACCCATGCTGGGCTCCTTCGTCATATCGGAATTTCGGACCAGACCATTGGCTTGAGCCTGCATTGGTGGTATTCCCCGGGTGCGCTGATCGAAACCTGACACCACGCCGGCGGCATCAGCCCTGCTGCTCTGCCGTCAGTTTCGTGAGCGCGTCCTCGTAACGATCCAGCATGTGATCGGTGGTGAGGCGCCGACGCGCATCGACGGCAACATCTCGGCGGTCCATTCGAGCGGCCACCTCGACGGCCTGAGCCAGCCGCTCCGCCGGCGAAGCGTCCTCGCTGACCAGTTGTCCTCCGGACTGCTGCACCACCTCCGGCAGTCCGCCCCGCGCCAGTCCGGCGACCGGCGTGCCACACATCTGAGATTCCGCTGCCACCAAGCAGAATGGTTCATCCCATTGCGGCGTGACGAGCGTGACGACGCTGCCCGCGTAGAGATCGGACAACTCCTGTCCGGCCAGCGTGCCCACATATTCGGCGGTGCCGCCGAGCAGAGGGCGCAGGACACCGTCGAACCACTCCGGGTCGCTGAGCGGTCCAGCCAACCTCAGGTGCCGACCGGTCTGCGCTGCCGCGCGGACCGCGATGTCGGCGCCCTTCTCCGGCGTGAGCCGGCCCACCCAGGCAAGGTCGTCACCACCGAAGCCCTCCGAGAACACCTGGGGATCGACGCCGTTGTGGATCACCTCGGCATGCACCAACGTGGTCCACTGCCGTCGCAATGCCTCGCTCACCGCGACGAAATGACCCGCGTCGCCTGCCAGCCAGGCCCCCACCTCCATCCACGGAAACGGCGGTGTGTGCAACGTGGTCAGCATCGGCGCATCCAGCGCGGGACTGAGCGCCAGCGGGAGCTGATGCAGGCTCTGATTGAGTACCACGTCAATAGTTCTGTCCCGCAATATATCTCGCATCACAGTGAGGAACGCCACCTGATCGGACAGGAAACCTGGCTCGGGCATGTTCAGGTCACCGGAGGCGATCTCGGACAGTTCCGGGACCGGCGGCATCACGTGCAGATCGTCGGCCAGCGCGGAATCGGTGCCAGCGCGTGCATACAGTTGCACGTGGTGTCCGCGCCGGCGTAACCCTGCCGCCATATCGGCGGCCAGTCGTTCCTGACCGCCGGCGAACGGTTCGCACAACGGATGCCGCGACGGCGCCAAGATCGCTACTCGCATGACCGCTCGTGCTCTGCTGCCGTCGACCGGCGGTCCGGTGGCTCGGCGTACTCGTCGTACACCGATACCGGTTCACCCCACACCTCGATGACGAGATCCGCATCCTGGTAGCGGGCGCGAAGCGGCAGGTCGATGATCTCCGCCACCTGTGCCTGGACCGCAGGGCCATCCAGGGGTATGCGTTCGGTGGGACGCCGCCAGTTCGCGACAACGATTTCCCCGGTGGGCCGCAGAGCCCGACGGGCCGCGCGCACCGTGGCCAACAGGTCGGGTCCGTCAAGGAAGTAGCCGATCTCGGACAGAATCACGACGTCGGCCTCAGCAGCCGGGAAGTCTTGCGGCACCGTGCCCAGCATCCAACGGATGTTCGGGGTACGGTTTCGGCGTGCCACCTCCAGCGCTTTCGCGCTGGCGTCCACGGCGATGACCAGATCGGCGCGTTCGGCCAGCTGCACCGATAGTTGACCAGTGGCACAGCCGATTTCGATGACCCGTGCGTAGCGTGGCCTCCCGAGACAGGCCAACACCAGTTCCAGGCGTCGGCGCTCGTAGGGTGAATGGTCCAGATGCCAAGGATCGTCGGTGGCGCCCTCGGTGAGCATCGCGTCGAAGGGGTCCGCAACGTCGGCATGCGCATCCGCAGGTTCGGCGAAGACATCGCTGCGCTCGGCGAGTTCGGGATCCCCGGGGAGCGCCACGATCTCGGCTACGCACCGCGCCGCTGCGAGATCGCCCTCCGGCGCGGGATCCCCCAGGGCAGGTAGCGCGGATTCCTTGGATCTCAGAGCGGTCAGCGACGGCGCAAGGAGGCGGAGTCTGGTCCACTGCACGTTCTCGAAGGAGGATGAATCATGAGGCCACTGAGGGTATTCCAGCAGTATTGCCACCTGGCTGCGCGCCGCGGCCAGGGCGGCACGGGCGAGACCGCAACGTACCGGCGAGTCGGCGACCGCGGCGGGTGCGATGAGGAGGGAGTTCGGATGCAGTACCGAGGTGAGGCGTGCACGCACCAGGTCTTCGACGGCGTCGAGCTCCAGTCCCCGCAGATCCCACGATATCGGCCGGCCACCGGCGACCAAGCGGTCCCCGCCGTCCGAGCCCGGTGGGCGCTCGGCGTCGGCGGGACCTGTCATCACATCGATCAGATCCACGACGGGACCGGCGCGACCCCGCCCGAGATCGGTCAGCGTCGCACCCACGGCAGCGCAGCCGTCCAGCACGGGGCTGCCGATCAGCACGATATGGGTGCACACACCGGGGTTCCGACCCATGTCGAGTCGCGCAACGGTATCCCAGCGGGGGTCCAGAAGCCACAGGGCACCCCTGGCCTGCGCCGTCATCGTGAAACGACCAACCGTTGCACCAAAGCTGAGTCCCTTCGCCGACCACCTCATACCGAAGTACCCAGGTCTTGCCCATCGCAATCGATACGGGCGGGAAGGTGCCTCTGTGCCACTACTCAGACGGCTGGATCCACCGCCGCCGCTACGATGAGTCCACTGCCGATAGGCAGAGGAACACTTCGGAGGTAGATGTGCCGCACGACGCAGACCCGGGTGACAGCGCCGGTCCCGCTGCCGTGCCCCACTGCGCCGTCGCCGAAAGTCAGCTCGGCGACGTGCGCGTCCTCACCGTCGCCGGCACGGTCGATGTGCTCACCGCGCCACGGTTGAAGGCGGCGATCGCCGCTGCTGCGGGCAGCTCGCCCACCGCGATCGTGGTGGACTTGACCGCCGTGGAGTTCCTGGCCTCAACCGGCATGGGAGTGCTCGTCGAAGCCCACGGGCAGCTGGCACCGGCCGTGCGATTGGTCGTCGTCGCCGACGGACCCGCCACCAGCCGGCCACTCAAACTGGTCGGGATCGCCAACATCATCGATCTGTTCTCCACGCTCGACGAAGCCGTCGCCGACATCACCGGGTGACGATGGTCGTCAGACCTTCGGCAGCCGGACCACCTGGACAAAGAACTCGTCGATCTGGCGCACCGCATTCAGGAACTGATCGAGGTCCACGGGCTTGGTGACGTACGCGTTGGCGTGCAGCTTGTAGCTGCGCAGGATGTCCTCCTCGGCCGCGGACGTGGTGAGCACGACCACCGGGATGTGACGCAGTTCCGGATCGGACTTGATCTGCTCCAGCACCTGGCGCCCGTCATACTTCGGCAGGTTGAGGTCGAGCAGGATCAGATCCGGTGTCGGCGCGTCGGCATAGGGGCCGCGCCGATACAGGAAGTCCAAGCCCTCTTCGCCGTCGCGGGCTACGTACAGGTTGTTCTTGATCTTGTTGTGTTCGAACGCTTCCCGGGTGATCAGCTCGTCTCCTGCGTCGTCCTCGACCAGTAGGATGACGATCGCATTTGCGTCCATGGGCGTGCTCATTCACAGGTTCCTTCCGCCGCCTCTTGTCACAGCGTAGAGACGAATCGTGCACGCGGGTAGGCGGCGGCCGTGTGCAGGACCCACCGCGCTTATTCGACCTGGTCGGGCTCGTTGCGCTCGGCGATCATCGCGAGCCGCCACAGGCACTCCCTGTTACGTGGGGCGACCGCCAGGAGCGCCACGGCGTCGGGCAACCATTTCAGTGGGCCGCCCACGGCTACCTCACTCATCTCCACCTGGCAGCCACCATCGGCAGTATCACTGAGGTGCAACGTGATTCGCGCTTCGGCCGCCGGCCGGACCTTGGCCAGCAGAACCAGCTCACGCCCCGGATCGACACTGGCCACCACGGTTTCGTCGTCGATCACCGCAGGCCACGTGCCGATGGAGTGCAGGATCCGGGATCCGGTATCCGGCCAGTCGGCGCCAACGGCCCGGATACGGCTGTTACCCACGACCCAGCCCGAGTACGTCCACCCGTCGCACAGCACGGCCCACACGCGTTCGCGGCTTGCGGCGATCTGCCGTGACACGGTCATCGGGCAACCGACTGATTCAAAGTGGGCACGGGTAACTCCTGTACGGGTCGACGGCGAAAGAACGGCCTCGCCGAGGGGCGTAGCGATGAGCGCGAGTACCCGCCTTCCGTGCGGTGCAAACCCCTGCGAGACAGGGACGAACACGGGTGCGCAGCCCGCATGACGCCTCGGTGTTGCCGTCGTTCAGCGGACCCCCGCGTCATTGCTGAGCAACACCTTGAGCGCGCCGGACGAGGCCGCGTCGGAGAAGACACCGTATGCCTGCTCGATATCGGACAGGGCGAACCGGTGGGTGACCAGCGATGAGGTGTCGATCTGCCGGCTGGCGACCAGCTTGATCAGCGTCGGGGTGGACCGGGTGTCGACGAGCCCGGTGGTCAGGGTCAGGTTCTTGATCCAGAGATCCTCCAGATGCAGTGTCACCGGTTCGCCGTGTACCCCGATGTTCGCGATGTGTCCCCCTGGACGGGCAAGTGACACCGCCAGGTCGAAGGTCGCGGGAATGCCCACGGCCTCCATCGTGACATCGGCGCCCACACCGTCGGTGAGACTCGCGATCACCTCCGCCGGGTCCTGGTCGGCATTGTTGATGGTGATGTCGGCGCCGATCTTGCGCGCGATGTCGAGTCGTGCGTCCACGCGATCGACGACGACGATATGGCTGGGAGTCAACAGTTTCGCGGCCAGCACAGCCGCCAGCCCGATAGGCCCGGCACCGACGATGGCCACCACGTCTGCCGGTCGCAGCTTTCCGTTCAGGACGCCCACCTCGTAGGCGGTGGGCAGGATGTCGGCCAGCAGGATCATCTGATCGTCGCCGACCTGATCGGGTATCGGATGGGTGGAGTTGTCGGCGAAGGGCACTCTGACGTATTCGGCCTGCGTACCGTCGATGCGGTGGCCGAGGATCCACCCACCGCCACCAAGGCACTGGCTGTAGGAACCTTCACGGCAGTACCGGCAGACTCCGCATGACGAAATACAGGACACCAGTACCCGATCGCCGACGGCTACCCGCTGCACACCCGGACCGATCTCGACCACCGTGCCGACCGCCTCGTGACCGAGCACCCGGCCCGGTGACACGGTGGCGACGTCACCCCTGAGGATGTGTAGATCGGTACCGCAGATGGTGACCGCGTCGACACGCACCACAGCATCCGTCGGTTGCACAATGGTGGCGTCCGGTACGTCATCCCAGGACTTCTCACCATTGCCGTGGTAGACCAGTGCTTTCATGACAGGCTCCTCACTCGATTACTCTGTGGCACAGGTTCAGTCGACCGTGATGGGCGCCGCCGTACTGCGCCGCAGTTCGTCCGGGTGAACTCCAGGGGCCAGTTCGACAAGCTTCAATCCCTGCGCATCGATGTCGAGCACGCCGAGATCGGTGATGATCCGGTTCACGACGCCCGCACCGGTGAGCGGTAAGGTGTTCTCCGCGAGGATCTTTGATGCCCCTTCCCTGGTTCGATGCTCCATCAGGACGATCACCTTCTTCGCACCGTGCACCAGATCCATCGCGCCGCCCATACCCTTGACGAGCTTTCCGGGCACCACCCAGTTACTCAGATCGCCACGGGCACTGACCTGCATGCCGCCCAAGATCGCGGCATCGATCCTGCCGGATCGGATCATGCCGAAACTCGTCGCCGAATCGAAGAAGCTGGCGCCGGACAAGGTGGTCACCGTCTCCTTGCCGGCATTGATCAAATCCGGATCCTCGGCACCCTCGTACGGATACGGCCCGAGGCCCAGGATCCCGTTCTCGGACTGCAGGACGATGTGCACGTCCCGGGGCACGTACTCGGGGACCAGCGTCGGCAATCCGATTCCGAGATTGACATAGTCTCCATCGCTGAGTTCCGCGGCGGCCCGCGCCGCCATCTGATGCCGATCCCAGGCCATCAGGCCACCTCACCTTCCGAATGCCGATCGGCCGCATCTGCAGGCCCGGGCCGGACCGTGCGCCGCTCGATGCCCTTGCCGGCGATCTCGGCAGCGGTCAACGGCAACACGCGATCCACGTAGACACCGGGCAGATGAACTGCATCGGTGTCGAGTTCACCGGGTTCCACCAGGATCTCCACTTCGGCTGCGGTGACCTTCGCGGCCATGGCGCACAGCGGATTGAAGTTCCGGGCGGCTTTGCGGAAAACCAGGTTTCCATGCCGGTCGCCCTTCCAGGCGTGGATCAAGGCAAAGTCGGGGCGCAGTGCCTCCTCCAGGACGAAGGGCTGCTCGACACCGTCCCAGCTCAATGCCTTCACCGGTTTGGGACTCGAGGCGACGGCCACCGACCCGTCCGCCGCGTACCGAATGGGCAGGCCACCGTCTGCGATCTGGGTCCCCACTCCGCTGCGGGTGTAGAAGGCCGCGATACCCGAGCCCCCGGCGCGCAGCCGCTCGGCCAGCGTGCCCTGGGGATTGAGCTCGATCTCCACCTCCCCCGACAGATACTGCCGCTCCAGTTCCTTGTTCTCCCCGACATAGGAGGCGATCAAACGTCTGATCTGCCGCTTCTCCAGCAACAGCGAATTGCCCACGCCCGCGATACCGCAGTTGTTCGAGACCAAAGTGATGTCCCGACTGCCCAATTCGGCCAGGGCCGCAAGTAACGCCGACGGGATGCCGCAGATCCCGAAGCCTCCGGTCGCCAGCATGATCGAGTCCGGGATGTCGGATACCGCCTCGGCGGCGGTCGCAACTGTCTTGTCCATGCGGTCCTTTCAGCGCAGTGTGGCGAGTTGGTCGAGTACGTGTTCGGGCTGGGCCGAGTCGGGAATGGTGGTCATCAGCACCTCCCCTTCGGGAACCTCGGCAGTGGCGGTCCAGAACTGGTCGGGAATGACGACGATCCCCGGATCCCCTGCCGCGGTCTCGATTCCACCGTCGTGCCACAGCGCCACCGACCAGTCGAAGTGCCCCGCGACGTTGGCAATCGATGTGTAGCCGTCCAGCCGTTCGGCGGTCTTGCAGGGAGTCCCACGCGCGTCGAGCAGTACCAGAGCCACGGTGAGCTCGCCGAGTCGCCCGAGCCATTCGGCGACGTACATCGACGCGCTGTCGGCGCGGTCGGGGTCCACGGCGTCGATCGGGCTGCCCGCGATCTGGTGCGCCCACGACAGCCAGGCGGCCGGTGACGGTGTGTACAGAACCAGCCCGCGTCGGGTGGTGTGGGACACCGTGCCCAGCACCTCCAGCAGCGACTCCAGCAGCGCCTCGTCGCCGAGCAAGGTGCGCAGCGGGTAGCCCGTCCGGGACCGGGCCCCCATCGCCTCGACGAGTTCGGGGCGAGCCGCCAGGTGAGCGGCCATCAGCCGGCGGACGTCGATCCAGTGACTGTCGGGATCCAACAGTCCGCGGACCTGCCCGAAGTGCCCGGCCGCGAGGGTGGTGTCCGTCCAGGGAATCGGTGCGCCCTGGCGGATGACGGCAGTGGAATAGCCGTCATCGTTGATCAACAAAGGTCGAGGGCGCCCGCTGGGAGGCGCGGCGGCAAGGGTTTTCAGGCTGATGGCGGATCCTTGTGACGTTCGGCTCGGTAGGGGGACGGTGGTGGCGGTCCCGGCGGGAGCGGCCGCCACCACCGGTGTGTCAGGCGAGTTTGCGCGCGGTCTCGCCGTAACGCGCCTCCAGCTCGTCGATGCGCTCCTGAAGTTTGGCGATCTTGACCTCGCGGCGGTCCGGCACCACCACCAGTGGCAGCTCGACCAACGGGGCCTTCACCCGCTCGGGGCCGTCGATCGTGTACACGGTCGCCGTGATGTCCTCGTTGCCCGGCTCCCAGGTGCCCCAGGATCCGTAGTAGGCGAGTTCCTTCGGAGGTTCCGGCTTGACGAACTCCTGGCAGAACTCGGCGAAGGGCTTTCCGCGCTGCAGACGTGCCTGCCGGGCGTCGGAGCGTGCCTGTTCGGTGCGTGCCACGTCGAGCCGGAAGGTCGCCGGGTCGTAGTGCACGGCGAAGATGGTCTCGGCCACCTTCTGGCTGATGCGCCCCAGTTCGGCGTCCCGGATGACCGACTCCGGCGAGCGCTCCAGCGGGTCACCGTAGCCACCGCCGGCGCCCTGGCTGATCATGTAGAGCTCGCCGTCCTTTGCCCGATCGAACTGCAGCCCCATGTGGTAGGTCGAGTACCGGCCGTCCGGGAATGGGCGTTCGTTCATGACCTTCTCGATGGACAGGTCGAACTTCTTGTTGTCCTGCCGGAAGTGTTCGTAGACGTTGGTGCCCTTGACCATGGCCAGCGGGTAGGTGCCGCAGCCGTATCCGCCGTACATCCCGTAGATGGAGGAGAACTTGGCACCGGAGGTCACGGTCATGAATCCCCACTCCGGGGAGCCCTCGGCAGCGACGATCATCTCGTAACCCATGCCGCCGGTGAACTTGCCGAAGCCCATGTTGTCGCGGACCAGGCGCTTGGCCACGAGCTGCATGAACGGCACCTCTTCCTCCATCACCTCCTGCTCGGCGGTATCGGCCATGGCGCAGAACAGGGGCGAGACCGCGTCCTCTCCGTCGCGGAACGGTTTTGCCCCACCGGGCATTCCGTTGAGGTCGGCGCAGAGGTTGCCCACCATGTCGCCGTGCTGGGTGATGCCGCCCCACAGGAAGGTGTTGATCTGGTTGAACCAGTTGGCAACCACATTGCTGTACTTGTGCGGCGTGGAGAACGACATCCGGCTGTAGAGCGCCTGCATCGCCGAGAATCCGCGGAACGAGGCCTGCAGGGACTGCCCCATCGGGGCGTCATAGGACGCGTCCGCCCAGGTGCCCTCGTCCGAGATGATCTCGATGCAGCTCATCGCCGCGGTGCAGCGCGGCAGATCGGGCCACCAGAACGCCAGGATTGCCTGCATCATCATGGATTTCACGGAGCACAGTGGTGAGTTGATGGCACGGTTCATGATTTCCGGCCCGGTGCCACGCAGGTCGACGGTCATCGAGTCGCCTTTGACGGTGATCTTGCACGCGATCTTGATGAGGATGTTCTCTTTGAGCGTGCTGTCCATGAATTGGTCGAACCGGTAGGTGCCATCCGGCAACTCGGAGATACGACGACGGACCTCGGCGTCGACGTCTTCGATGGTGGTCCGAAGTGCTCCCACGAAGGTATCGACACCCACCTCGTCGATCACCTTGTCGATGCGCTCCATGATCTTGCGCACCGCGGTGATCTTCACCTTCAGGTCCGCCAGCTGCAGCTTGGGATCTCGCACCGAATGCTGAAGGAAGGTCAGCAGATCCCGGCGTAGCTCACCACCTTCGACGATCTTGAACGGGCTCATGCGCAGGCCGTCATCGAACGGCGTCTCCGACCCGGACGGCATACCGCCGGGTTCGCATGCGCCGTTCTCACCTTCGTGGATGGTGGCGGCGACCCACGCGATGATGTTGCCGTCGCGCATGATCGGCATGATCATCGACTGGTCCGTGTTGTGCACATTGCCGTACCTGGCGTCATTGTGGATGAATCCGTCACCCTCGTGGACGCCCACGGTCGGTTCGTCCTTCCAGTACTTCATGATGTACCGGATCGGGTGGTGCAGGATCGCGCTGAAGGCGATGACGCCGTGGCACGAAAGGTACGACACGTCGCCGGCGGCGGTGTAGATGGCCGTGGTGAGGTCGCCCCATTTGGCTCCCGGGGCCGCGCCCTGGGCCTCACACATCTCGTAACCCTCGTCCAGGGCACCGGCGATGCGCTTGCGGATGCGTTCCACCTGCAGCCGATCCACGCCGGCGGCAAGCGCCACCTCTTCGTGCGCCGAACGTTCGGAGATGCTGTGGCTGCGCATGATCCCGGCGTCGGGTCCCAGGAACAGCGTGGTTTCGTCCATGAACTTGTCCACCCACTGCTGTTCTTCGTTCGTCAGCGTGGTGGCGGGCCGTTCGTTGACTGTGGTCATGGTCTTGTACTCAACTTTCTCGACGGTTCAGGGTTTCGGTCAGTCCTGCAGGAACCACACGGCGCCTTGGGCCGTGGGCTCGAGCCGCCAACCGGGCTCGACCAGGAATGTGGTGTTCTCGGTGGTGACGATTGCCGGACCGGCGATCACCCGGTCCGGACGAAGCGAGTCCTGGTCGTAGACCGGGGTGTCGATCGGATCGTCGATTCCGATGAAGTGCGCCGTGCGACTACCGACCGGGGTCGGGGCGCTCCGCGCGCCACCGTGCTCCAGTGACTCGAAATTGACCACATCGCCGTCGACGAATGACGCCACCCGTACGGTGCTGCATCGGATTCCGGCTTCCGGCGCCGCCGATGAGGCCCCGAAGCGGTGACTGTAGACATCGCCGAAGGTCTTGATGATCTCCAGGACCTCTTTGACACCGTTGATGCGGTGGAGGTCGGTCAGCGCCACCGCCTGCGTCAGCAGCTGGTTGCCGTACCGCATGTCGAGCTCGAGCCGGTACCGGACGTCTTCCTCGGAGAACCCCTGGCGGATCAGGTCTTCCCGCCCGGCATCCTCAAGTTCCTGTACCACGGCGTTGAACTCGGCGTAGTTGGCGTAGAGCGAACGCGTGGTGGCGTTGTACATCGTGATGTGCACACCGCGCTCGTGGAAGTGCAGCTGTTTCATATTGCCCGCACCACATGCCGAGAACACCGAGGAGAAGGGCGGCGCCAGAACACGTTTGATACCGGCGTGCCGTGCGACACCGCACGCATGCAGTGGCCCGTTGCCGCCGTAGGCGAGCATGGTGAAATCCTCGGGAAGATAGCCCCGCACCCGCAGTTCTTTGCCGATACCGATGGCCATCTGCTCGTCGACACCGTCTTTGATCACCCGTGCCACGTCGATCGGATCCATGTCGAGGGGGTCGCACAGATCCTCTTCGATGGCGAACAGCGAGCGCTTCGGATTGAGTTTGATGTAACCGTTGGCATAGTTGTCCGGGTCGAGGTACCCGAGAAGGAGGTCCGCGTCGGTCACGGTGGGACGGAGCCCGCCGCGGTCGTAGCATGCCGGGCCCGGGTTGGAACCCGCCGACTTCGGGCCGATCTTGATCGAGTTGTGGATGCGGTCGTAGCTGGCGATGGATCCTCCGCCGGCGCCCAGGGTGTCCAGGTGGACCATCGGAACCGATACCAGCCACCGGTCGATGGTGGGCAGGAAGTCGTAGTGCTTGACGCCTCCCTCGGGCACCAGGCCGATATCGAACGAGGTGCCGCCCATATCGGTGGCGATGACATGACCGATCCCGGTCTCGCTCGAAAGGTGTTCGGCGGCACCCACACCGGCGATCGGGCCGGAATGGATGGTCTGCAGCGCGTCCGTCGAGTTCATCTGGGCCATGCCACCGGAGTTGTGGATGACCAACATCGGCTTGTCGTAACCGAAGTCCCGGAGGTTGGTCGACAACTGTGCCAGCGCATGGAGCATGATCTCGTGCAGGTAACCATCGATGATGGTCGACGTTGCGCGCACGTACTCGCCCTTGCGGCCGGAGACCTGATGCCCGAGCAGCACCGGAATGGCTCCCAGCTCGTGCGGCGGAAACTCGTCCAGGATGATCTCCTGGATGGCCAGTTCGTGCTCCGGGTTCTCGGTCGAATTGACCGTCGAGACCACGATCGCCTCAGCGCCGGCATCCACGAGTTCGCGGACCACCGTGCGCACGTCGTCGGGGTCGAGCCGGGCGACGATCTTGCCCGCAGAGTTGATGCGTTCCTTGACCGATCGGATCATCGCCCGGGGCACCAGTGGTTCGGGCCGCTCGGCTGCGGGGAGGTTCTGCTGCATCGAATAGTCCAGACCCTCGCCGTAGCCACGGCCACGCGACAACGGAATGGTGTCCTCGAACCCATGGGTGACGATGGCCGCCACCTGGGGCCCGTTGCGTTCGATGAGCGCGTTGGTGCCCAACGTGGTGGCATAACGCACCGAGTCCACTTCCGAGAGCACCGTGGAGCGGTCCAGCCCGGCGCGCTTGCACGCGAGGTCGAGTGCATCGTTGAACCCGATCGCCAGATTGTGGTGGGTGGTCAGCGCCTTGGCATCGACGTAGATGTCGTCCCAGACGAAGAAGCAGTCGGTGAAGGTGCCACCGATGTCGACTGAAATGCGTTTCATGTCAGTAGTTCTCCAGGTTGAGGTTCGTGTCAGTGATGGTGGGCGGATGCTTTGAGCGCGGCCGTGTACTTCTGCGCGTCTTCGCCGGGGCCGTAGTTGTGGACTGCCTCGGCGTCGACACCGCGTTCTTCCCATTGCTTTCGGAGCGCCGCGATGTCGATCACGATGTCGACGGCCGGCGGGTGTCCCGGCGGGAGGTACTCGCACTCGATCTGGGTGGCGCATCCGGGGCAGTAATACTCCAGGATCCGGCAGTACGTCGGATCCGGGCTGAACGTGTACTCGTAACGCTCGGGGTCGATGATCGGTTGGTGGATCTCGCGCGGGTCGCGGTCGTAGACCAGGGTGCCCGGCTTGTAGTTCTCGTGTGCCGAACCCATGTCATGGGCGCACACACGGCATACCCACCGTTCGGTGTCCAGATCGATGACGAGGTATTCGGTCATGGGGACTCGCATCGCAAGTCTCCTTCCTTCTAAACGAATTGGTCTGGGTGAAGTGAGGTCAGTTGTTGTCGGTGAGCAGTAGATCGCCGGCCGACGTGACACGAAATGTCCAGCCCGGCAACACCCGTGCGGTGAAGAACGGACCTTCGATGATGGCCGCCCCTTCGCCGGTGTGACCCGGGCTCAGTTCATCGAGGACGTATACGGGGATCTCGTCGACCCGGTCTGCCGTGGCGCGGACGGATCGATGGCTGACCGAGGTGGCCGGGCTGGGCTCCACCGAATTGCCCTGTTCCAGTGCGGGATGCGACAACCGCGCGGTGGCGTTCAGCTGCAGGGACACCACGCACCCGGGATAGTCCACCTCGTCGCCCGGCTGATACGGCAAGCGCGAGACCTTGGGGCCGTCCACCGAATCCCGGTCGTCGGCGTTCTCTACGAGCAACGTCCATGAGGTTTCGCAGTCGGCCAGCGAATAGCCTTCTTGGAACATGTCCCGCTCGGCTCGAACCAGGAGTTCGTCATAGGTCTGCCGGGCCGCCCCCGTGGACGTTCCGGGAACGATGACTTCGTAGGTCTTGCCGATATCGGAGAACGAGATGCCGAACGCGGAGAAGACCGCGGCGGTCCGGGGAATCAGCACGTGCTTCACACCTGCCAGCCGCGCTGCGCCGGCCGCGCTCATCGGTCCCGCGCCGCCGAACGCCAGCAGCGTCGTGTCGTCGCGGACCAGGTGGGCGAACGACGTGGACAACGCTTGGAAGTAGGCATGTTCCATCCGGATCAGGGCTTCTTCGAGTGAGATGCCCAGCGGCGCGGCGATCGTCTCGGCGATGACCGCCTTCGACCGACTCGGATCGAGCTTGAAGGTGCCGTTGAGGTAGGTGTCGGGGTCGAGAATGCCGAGCAGCAGGTTGACGTCGGTGATGGTGGCCTGTTTGCCGCCGAAGCCGAAGCAGGCCGGACCGGGCGCGGCACCGACGGACTTCGGGCCCACCCGCAGCGCACCGTCGACCAGTTGGATCACCGACGATCCACCGACACCGGCGGACGTGACATCGCTCATGGGATACGAGATCTCGACATCCTCGATGGCGCCACGATCGGCCACCGCCACCACACCGTCGTCGACGATGCCGACATCGGTGGTGGTGCCGCCGATGTCCATCATCAGGGCGTGCTTGAGGCCGTAGACCTTGGCCAAGGCCGAGGTGCCTTCCAACCCGCCCCGCGGACCCGAGGAGTAGGTCTTGAGCGCAATCGACTTGGCAACCCGCGACGACGCCCCGTCATTGCGGTACACGAGCAGCGGGTTGGCCACCTTGTAGTCCTTGAGCCGGCGCTCGGCGCTGTAGAGGAAGCGCTCCATCGTGGGATGGAGGAACGCGTTCACGACGCATGACCACACCCGCCTGATGTCATTGCGGTCGCCGGCCAGCTCCCAGCTGTAGATCAGTGGCACCGACCCGAGCAGATGGCGCGGGAACTTGCGGAGCAAGACGTGCCGGAGCCGCCGCTCCTGCTCGGGGTCGCTCCCGGCAATGACGACCCGGGCCGCACCCAAGGTGGTCAACCGGTTGACCTTCTGTACCGCGTCGAACTCGAAGGTCTCGTCGTCGGCGGAGGAATCGAGGCTCAGGAAACGGTCGGACACCAGACCGGCGAACAGCTTCTCCTCGGCGGCGGTCTGCTGCATCGCGGTCTGCAGATCGGGGATCGTGGTGAGGACACCGATCTTCGGTCCCCGCCGCTCCACCAGGGCATTGGTGCCCTGCGTGGTGGAGTAACGGATGTGCTCCGTCGCGTGCAGCAACCGGGTGATGTCCGCCTCGCCGTATAGAGCCTGCGACGCCTTTTCGATACCGGCGAACAGGCATTCCGACAGGTCATGCGGCGTGGTCAGGGTCTTCGTGAAGGTGAACGCACCGCCGTCCCACACGCAGATGTCGGTGAGCGTGCCACCGTTGTCGATGTTGATCAGGGTTTCCATGCCGCTCCGTTCTCAGGATTCACTGCGCATCTGATGTGCTCCGTGACACATCTCTGGCATTAACGTTGCCCACGTCTCACCCCGGTGGCGTGTCCCAAAATGGGACAGCGTGATCGCTTGGATGTGATCTGGCTCTCGTTCACACTGGAGGCCTCGACCCAGACGGACAGGAGTCACCTATGCCCGACAGCGCGGCGCGGATGCTGCGGGTTGCGGCCGCTCGGGCGGATTTCCTGGAGTTCGGTGGCTCCGGGGCGGCCGGTGTCTCCGAACTCGTCGCGGCTTCGTGGGAACGCAGCCAGGCCGCGGGGGTCGACGTGTCGCAGCCGCACAGTGAGTTCACCGACGAAATCGACACCGGGTCGTTGCTCATCCGATCGGCCCGCCCCGTGCTGCAGCAGCTGGAAATCGACACCGCGGACATGCCGATGGTCATCGTGTTGACCGATAACAAGGCCCGCGTGGTGCAGCGCATCGACAGTTCGGCCGCCGTCGCCCGACTTCTCGATCGAGTTCACCTTGCGCCCGGTTTCGACTACTCGGAGTCCACCATGGGCACGAACGGGATCGGCACGGTGTTCGAAGCGGGGCAGTCGATCAGCGTCGTCGGCCCGGAACACTTCAGCGAGAACCTGCACATGTTCGCGTGCACCGGCGCGCCGGTGATCGACCCGGTGACCGGACGAGTCGCTGGAGTGCTGGATATCTCCGCGCTGTCACACTCGTGGAGTCCGCTGATGCACACGCTCGCCAAGAGCGCCGCCAAAGACATCGGCCACAATCTCCTCATGGACCGCGGCCAAGCCCAGCGGGCCATCTTCGACACCTATCTCAAGGTGACGGCACGCTCGGAACGCCAAGCCGTGTTCGGGTTCGGCGAGTCGGTGTTCATTGCCAATCCGGTGGCGCAGCAGATGTTCAACGCCGACGAGCAGCGGGTGCTCCGCGAGCATGCGACATTCCTGATGGCAGGTAAGGACCGCGTCACCGATACGGTGGCGCTTCCCGATGGACAGCGCCTCGTGCACATCCGCGGCACTCGGATCCTTGCAGGTTCCGATGTGGCCGGGATCGTGGTGATCGCCGACCTGGTGCTCGCCCATCATTCCGGATCGCCGACCGACTTCAGCGTGCATCAGCTTCCACCGATCGCGATCGCCACACCGCACACGTCGCAGATCATCGACGGCCTGAGCCAGGCACGAGAGTCTCTGGCCGGCGGGACGACTCCAGCTTGGGTTCGGGCCGGAGCCCAGCTGCGCGAAGCGCTTCGACGAACCCAGCCCGCCCTCGTGGTCGGAGAGACCGGCGTAGGGAAGTTCACGTTGGTGGCCGAGCTCTTCCACTCGGTCTACCCCGCTGGGCGCAGTATCTCCGTGGATGCGACACAGCTCGGCATGGAGGGCCCGCCGTCGGATCTCGCGACCTTACTGGGTGATTCGGCGGAACCGACCTTGCACATCGTCCGCGACATCGACCAGGCCACCACAGACGGGGTGGAGCGCTTGACCGCGTACTTCGAGGCTTTGGTGTCGCTCGACGGCCCGGTGTGGATGGTGGCCACCGCTTCGGACGGTTCATCGACAGCCGATCTGCCGTTCCGCCAGCTACTTCACTACTTCGACATCTCGATCGCCGTGCCACCCTTGCGCTGCCGCACCGACGACCTGCCCGCTCTGACCGCCGCCCTGCTCCGGGGTATCGCCCCCGAGCGTCATGTGCGGATAAGCCCGGAAGCGATGCGGCTCATCTCGCGCTATTCGTGGCCGCGCAACATATCCCAGCTTCGGGAGGCTCTGGTGCACGCCGTGCGACGGCGCCCCGTCGGGGAAATCCAGACCGCCGATGTGCCCGGGTACTGCCAGACGGTCGCCCGGCACACGTTGACCCCACTGGAGAGCGCCGAGCGAGACGCGATCGTCGCGGCGCTGCGGGAATCTGCGGGGAACCGGATGGCGGCGGCAACCCATCTGGGTATGTCGCGGTCCAGCCTCTACCGCAAGCTCAAGACCTACGGCATCACCGTATGACGCCAGGTGACTGTCCAAAGATAGGACAGTGCAACGACTCTCTTTCCCGTTAACGTCGGGCGACAGGGGCCGACCGATCGTGCCCCACCGCACAGACGAGGAGAGCCAGTGACCATGATCCCCGCACCCCGGGTCGGCGTGATCGGTGTTGCCCACAGCCCGTTCGGCCGACTCGAGAACGAAACGGTGGCGAGCCTGGTCGGCTCCGTCACGGTCGGTGCGATCAAGGACGCCGGGATCGAACCCGCCGAAGTCGACGAGGTGTTCGTTTCCCAGTTCAACAGCGGCCTGACGCCATTCGCCTTCCCCTCGTCACTGCCGATCGGCGCCGAGCCCGCGCTGTGGGGAATCCCGATGACCCGGGTGGAAAATGCATGTGCATCGGGTTCAGCAGCAGTACACCAAGGGATTCGGGCGATTCTGTCCGGACTCGCCGATACCGTGCTGGTGGTCGGTGTGGAGAAGATGACTCATGCCGGCGGCGCACAGGTGGCGAGCGCCCTGCTCGGGGCCGACGCCGAGCTGGCCGGCACCCAGTCGCCGGAGGGATTCGCCGGCGTCTTCGCCGAGGTGGCACGGCAATACCGGGATCGCTACCACGCGCAGGACTGGCTCGGCGACACCCTCGGGCGCATCGCGGCCAAGAATCACCTCAACGGTTGCGCAAATCCGTGGGCGCAACTGCGCAAAGACCTGGGAGTCGAGTTCTGTTCGGCGGTGTCAGAACGCAATCCGGTGGTCGCCGAACCACTGCGACGGACGGATTGTTCACTGGTCAGCGACGGTGCCGCGGCTCTCGTCCTCCGCAAAGACCCCGACCACCCGATGGCCACCATCCTGGGGTTCGGGCATGCCAATGACCGACTGGAAAAGAACCAGCGCGATGTGCTCGAATTCGCCGCCGGGCGCAAGGCGGTAAATGAGGCACTCATGCGGGCGGGCGCTTCCGTCGACCAGCTGTCTTTTGCCGAGGTCCACGACTGTTTCACCATTGCCGAGTTGATCTGCTACGAGATGCTCGAGCTGACTCCGCGCGGGCAGGGCCGCCGCGCGATCGACGAGGGGTGGGTTTTTCGCGACGGACGGCTCCCGGTCAATGTGTCCGGCGGGCTCAAAGCCAAAGGCCACCCAGTGGGCGCCACCGGAGTGTCCCAGCATGTGATCGCCGCACTGCAACTGTCCGGTCGCGCCGGGGAGATGCAGCTGCAGGCCCCGAAACTCGGACTCGTGCACAACATGGGTGGATTGGCGGTCGCCAACTACGCCACGGTGCTCGGCGGCTGAGCTCCACCGATCGCGCCGCACGAAGATCACGCGAAGCCAACTACGCTCCGGCCCCGTCTCCGCCTGACTCGACGCGCTTTACGGCTTGCCAGCCCTTCTTGCGGCGGGTGTTCGGAATGCTCGGCACCTCCTCGCTAATAGAGCGCCTTGCCGCCGTCGAGGCGAATCACGTTGCCTGTCAGGTAAGGCGAACACGTCGACAGGAACAGCAGGGTCTCGGCGACGTCGTCGGCGTCCCCGTTACGGAATTCATAGCGCGTTCCGACGCGATAGGTGTCACCGTCGATGACAGCCTCGCCACGGTATCGACGCAAGGCGTCATTAGTCCCGTCGTCGGAGCGGAAGAACTGTGTCGGCGCCACGGCGTTGCACTGGACGGTCGGTGACAGCGCCACGGCGAGCTGCTCCATCAACCGGACCAGCGCGGTCTTCGACACCCCGTGCGGGATCAGATTGGGCCATGCCTCGGTGGTGGAATTCCCGACCAACGCGATGATCCTGCCATGCCCTTGAGTTTTCATCACCTTGGCTGCTTCCTGGCTGAGGAAGAACGGCCCGCGGATATTGATTCCGAACGCCGCGTCGAAATCACTCTCGGTGACGTCCTCGAACTCCTTTGCGCGAAGCGAGCTCGCGTTGTGGATCAGGACACTGAGGTCACCTCGCCAGGCGGCGGCCCGCTCCACGAGTGACCGGGCGTGCGCAGGCTCCGAAGCGTCCGCTTCCAGGGCGATCGCCTGGCCGCCTTCGGCGCCGATCATGTCCACCGTCTCCGCGGCACGTTCGGCTTGCTGCCAGTGGTTGACCACGACCGCCGCGCCGGCTGCGGCGAATCTACGTGCGAACTCACGGCCTGCGCGCTCGGCAGCACCGGTGATGAGAACTGTTTGGCCCTCGAGTGTCTGATTCATCAGCTCTTTCCAAATGGGTTGGGGTGAATGAGGTGTCGATTGCATGACTGCTCAAATGAGACGAACTCCGGCTTTCCAGACGGCGCACGTGAGGGGTACACCCGGGCGGTATGCGAGGTGCGCGACGGACGGCGCATCCAGCACCTGTAGATCCGCTCGCGCTCCCACCCGCAGGGCACCGACCGCAGGCTGAGGCGAGCCGTGCGCATCGGTCCAGCCGTCCACATGCATGGCCAACGTCGTCGCCCCACCCAACGTCGCGGCGCGGATCGCCTCCTGGACCGACAGACCCATCTGCAGGACGGCGGTCGTCACGCAATAGCCCATCGACGTCGTGAAGGAGGTGCCCGGATTGCAGTTGGATGCGATCGCCACGACGATGCCGGCGTCGAGCAGCCGGCGCGCCGGTGCGAGCGGCATCCTGGTGGATAGATCACAAGCGGGCAGGACGGTCGCGACTGTCCCGCGCAGGTTCGCCGACCACGTACCGGCCAGCGCGTCGATGTCGTCTTCGGTGAGGAATCCGACGTGGTCCACGCTGAGGGCCTGGTACTCGACGGCCAGCCGTACGCCCGGCCCGTGGCCGAGCTGGTTTCCGTGCACTCGCCGCGCCAGTCCGCGCGACCTGGCAGCCTCAAGGACCTGACGCGCCGACGCTTCGTCGAACGCACCGGCCTCGCAGAACACGTCCACCGCCGAGACGAGGGGCGCGACCGCATCCAGCATCGGTCCGTTGACCAGCTGGAGATATGTCCGCAGATCCTGGTCCTCGGGCACGACATGGGCTCCGAGGAAGGTCACCGCGTCGGTGTGCCGCCCGGCGATGCGTGCGGCTCGGACTTCGTCGGCAACGGTCAGTCCGTAGCCGGTCTTGGTTTCCAGCGTCGTGGTTCCGCCGCGGCGCGCCTCGGCGACGAGTCGGGTGAGATTCGCTTCCAGCTCCTCATCGCCGGCAGCGCGCGTGGCGCGCACGGTGCGATTGATGCCCCCGGCGACATACGGTTCGCCGGCCATCCGCGCCTCGAACTCGGCTGTACGGTCGCCGGCGAACACCATGTGTGAATGCGAGTCCACCCAGCCCGGCAGCACGGCACGGCCGCCGAGCGCGACTCGTTCATCTGCTGCGGGTGCGGCGGCGGACGAGCCCACCCAGGCGACGCGATTCCCCTCGATCACCAGCGCGGCATCGGTGAGCCTGCCCCCGTGTTCGTCACCGTTGGTCGTCAGCTCTGAGATTTCATCGATGACAAGGGATTTCACATCACTCATCCGCGGGCCTGTCCTTCATGAGGATCCCGTAGCCGGGAGAACTGTGCCGTCGAGTACGCGCGACCTCCGATCGGGCATCGGAAGGGCTCGGCGGTGTGGTCGCGGCCGTTCAACTCGGACTCGACGATGAACCGGAGCATCTCGCCGATGAGAGGTGCGGTCTTGAACTGCGTTCCTGACGTCGCCATCGCCACGAAAAGTCCGTCGTAGCAAGTCCGGTCGTAAATGGGTAGCCAATCTTCGGCCGCGTCGTAGAGACCGACGATTCCGGCGCGAACACGCGGGATGCCCAGATCCGGGATGCGGCGGGCGAGTCTGAGGGTCGTCCGCTCCCAAGCCGATAGCGTGACGAGCTGATCGAAATCGTCCGGGTCGTCGATGACTGTCTGTTCGTCGGGGCAATCACCGTTGCTTCCCACCAGGAACGCGTCGCCGCGTTCCGGTCTGAAGTTGATGTTGAGGTCGGCGTCCACGAGGTGCACGCCGTGAAGCGCGAGATCCAAGCCGGGTGGCGCCGGAACGTGGAGCAACTCTTCCCTTATGCGCTGGGTACGGACCCGGAAGTCCGATGTCGCCCCGATCGACCGGATGAGGCCGTCCGTGTGGGGGCCGGCGACGACAAGCACTGCCTCGGCCCGCAGGATGTCGCCGTTCTGCAGGATCACCCCCACCACGCGACCGTTGTCGACGTCGACACCGGATACGTTGGCCGACAGCTGAATCCGCGCTCCGGCGCGCTGCGCCGCCTGCATGAGGTTGGCGGCCGCCAACGTGGGATCTCCGACATATCCAGATTGCGGCGTGTAGACGGCGCCGCCGAGATACTCGGCCGGCTCCTGCCAGAAGGATTCGTCATCGACCGGTCGGGGCGGGCCGAACCGATGGAAGTCGAAGTAGGGGAAGTGTTCACCCATGGTGTCGAGGGTCCAGCGCTCGAAAGCGACACCCGCGTCCTCCATCGCCCTGGTCACCTGGTCTGCGAAGCCGTTGTCCGCATCCAGGATGAGCGATCCGCACCGCACGAAGCGGGCGAGCTCATCGCACTTGTCCGCATTGAGGAAGTCCCGCCAGTTGTTCCACACCGACAGTGCATCGGCGGCAAGCGCCGAGGTCTGCGCATCACTGGCGTGGACCCGGATGATCCCCGCGGAGGATCCGGTCGATCCGTCACCGACGCCGCTGTTGCGATCGACGACGAGCACGTCGTGGCCCGCGCGCGCCAGCGCGAGTGCCGCGCTGGCGCCGATCACGCCCGCACCGACGATCAGGATCTCAGCTCGACGTTCTAGTCCGGAGCCCACATCGCCTCCACATGCTTGGCCGCCGGTGACCGACTCCCGTGGATCATTCGCCCCAGCCGGGGTGTGGTTGATGCGTACCCTTCTGCTTCACGAACGATTCCCGCAGATCGGCAACGCGCTCGCCGGCGAAGGCCAGCAGGAAGTTCCCGGCCAGCGTGTGCTCCTCACCGTCGGACTTCAGTGTGGCCCACCACTCGACGCCGACGCGGTCGCCGTCGATCACCGGAACGCCGTAGCGGAAGTCAACATCGGAGACGTTCGCGACCGCCGCCCGCCAGAAACCCTCGATGGCTGGGTGGCCGACGAAGGGTTCGCCGAGGAAGGGGCTGTTGCGGTAGCTGGCGTCGTCGGTGAACAGTTCGGCGGCACCCTTGGCGTCACGCTCGCGCCACACTCTCCCGAAACCCTCCAACCACGACGTGACACTGACAGCCGAGACGCTCATCAAACCTTCCTCACTCACTTCGTATTTCACGATGACGGGCACCGCCACCAACTTGATGACATTCTATGCGTGCGGACAATTTTCGCATAGGATTATGCAAATGGCGCGGCGACGGAGAACTCGTCGAGCCGAGCAAGAGTTCGCCACCGACGTCGACTCGACTGCGACGGAGAGGATCCAACTCGATATGGCGTGCACTCCCGATCCCCATGCCGATGAGGCCGATCAGTTCGACGACTTGTACTGGGAAGCCAGATCGGAGCGGATCGTCGAAGACGATGCGTTCCTGCGCAAGATGGTGGCCGGTGCCGAGCTCCCGGTCCTCTTGGCTGCGATCGCCGCTGTCCTGCGCGACACCAGCTATCTCGCCGCGGAACTCGTTCCCCCGCTGCCTCCCATGGACACCGCGCCTCATCCGCACGGAGGAATGACCGAAGACCAGCAGCAGAAGGCCGCCACCTTGGCTCTGGCCGGCCTCAAGGCCATCCGTGATGACGCGATCCGGTCCGTGCACATGCTGCCGGACTCGACTGTCCGCGAGATCTTCGCCTACCTCACCGGTGGACGCGACGAGTGGCGACACATGCTCACCCACGAACTCGACATAGCAGAGCACAAGGACGGCAAGCCGGACTGGAATTTCGACGATGTGGCGGGGGGCCGCCAATTCAGCACACTCATCGTCGGCGCCGGTGTCAGCGGCATCGCCGCCGCCTTCCGCTACTCGCAAGCCGGCGTGCCGTTCGTTCTCATCGAAGCCGGAACCTCGGTGGGTGGCACCTGGGCCAAGAACGTCTATCCCGGTGTGCGGCTCGACACCCCTACCTTCGGCTACTCGTATTCCTTCGCCCAGCGCAGTGACTGGCCCAATCAGTTCGCGCAGGGCGGCGAGATCCTGGACTATCTCCGCGATATCGCCGAGCGCGCCGGGATCACCGGACGGACCGAATTCTCGACTCGGCTGGTTCGGCTGGAATGGGTCGAGAGCGCTCGGCAATGGCTGGCCACCACCCGTGGGTCCGACGGTGTCGACCGGGTCCGGCGGTTCTCCGCCATAGTCAGCGCGGTAGGGCAGCTCGATCGACCGAATATTCCGGACATCGCCGGATCGGAGCGCTATCGCGGCGTGGCCATGCACACCCAGGAATGGGACCACGGTGTCGATCTGACGGGTAAGCGCGTCGCGGTGATCGGCACCGGTGCGAGCGCCTACCAAGTGGTGCCGGCAATCGTCGACACAGTGGACTCGCTGGTCGTCTTCCAGCGCAGTGCCCCGTGGATGCTGCCCGCACCGAATTACCACCATCCGGTTACCGACGCCTTCACCTGGCTGCGGCGCAAAGTGCCCCACTACGCGCAGTGGTACCGGCTGTGGGTCATTCTCACCGGCATTCCCGGCCGGGCACATACGGTTACCGCAGAGCAGAATTGGAGCGGCAGCCCGCTGAGCATCTCGCAGAAGAACCAGCAACTTCGGGACTACCTCACGGCACGGGTACGCGCCCAACTGGCGGACCGTCCCGACCTTCTCGAGCACGCGATCCCCGACTACCCGCCCGGCGCCAAACGCATGCTCCGCGACAATGAGGTATGGGCGGCCGCACTGCGCTCGGCCCACACCACACTGGTCACATCCGGAATCGATCGCTTTACCGAGAACGGAATCGTCGACGCCTCCGGCCGGGAACACCCCGTCGATATTGTCGTCTACGCAACGGGATTCAAGCCATCCGACTATCTGGATGAGGTCGAGGTGATCGGGCGTGATGGCCGCGAGATCCACGAGTTCTGGGACGGCGATGCACGCGCCTACAACGGAGTGACTGTTCCGGGATTCCCCAACCTGTTCCTGATCTACGGCCCGAATGTCGGCGGTGTCGTCGCCGGCAGCTTGCACTTCATGCTCGAGCGGGCTGCCGAATACTCACTCACGGCGATACGCGAGATCCTCGAGCGAGACATCTCGGCGATCGACGTCCGGCCCGAGGCCCTCGATCGCTTCGTCGGGTGGGTGGACGAAGGTAACCGTAAAATGGCGTGGGGCCAACCGTATGTCAAGACGTGGTATCAGAACAGACATGGCCGAGTGTCCCAGATCTGGCCGTACACGAATGTCGAGTACTGGAATATCACCCAGTCGATCGACGAAGACGATTACGAGTTCCTCCCGTGATCACTACCACCTCACGTTCCGAATCGACGGGAGCACGGATGCCAACCATAGAGCGACACCGGGTCACCTCAGGGGGCGTACACACGAGCTTTCTTTCCGCCGGGAACCCGAGTGCCGACCCGGTTGTACTGCTACACGATGGTGCCTGGGGCGGATCTGCGGAAGCCAGCTGGCGCGGCGTCATTCCGGCCCTGGCCGCACGTTACCGCGTGATCGCGCCAGATCTCTACGGCTACGGACATTCGAGCAAGCTCGTCCAGCTCGATGTCGCGCCATACGAATTCAGGTTGCAGCAGATCGCCGATCTGCTCGACGCGATCGGGCTACGGGACCACACCGTGCACCTCATCGGCAACTCATTCGGCGGGGCCATGGCCCTTCGCGCTGCGACGTTGCCCTGGTTCGCATGGCGCATGAGATCGGCGGTGTCCATCGCTGGAACAGGCGGGCCGTACCGTACCAGCAAGTCGCTGGAATCGCTTTCGCATTTCGACGGCACCCGCGAGGATATGCTGCGCATCGTGCACCTTCTCACCGGCGATTTCGACGGCATCGAAGATCATGTCGACCTCCGAATGGAGAATGCGGTCAGCCCGGCGCACTACCGCGCCGTCGCCGCCGCAGGCATCGTCACACCGTTCTCCGGCACGCCCAAGAGCGCGGACCCGTATCCGTCGAATCTACGATATGTCGCGGTACCGCTCGCGTTGGTGAGTGGGTTGAAAGATGACCTCGTGGAGCGGGACTGGGCACCACGCATCGCTGAGCACACACCGCTGTGCTCCGTCCACGACATCGACGCGCGGCACTCCCCCAATGTGAGCGACCCGGACCCCACCGCAGCACTACTGCTGAGCATTCTCTCGGACAGTGACGGCGCGAGGCTCTCGCGCGTTGCGGCAGCACGTGGCACCCGCGGCGTACGAGTGCCGCAATGACGGCGAGTTCGGACATCGTGCCCGGCGACGCCTTCGACGGTGACGACACCCACGACATCTACGATCGGCTACGCACAGCGCGGCTCTCCCCGGCCCAGCGCCGGATCGCACGCTATATCGTCGACCATCGGGATTCAGCGGCGTTCCTGACCAGTGAAAGCATCGCCCGTCAGGTCGGTGTGAGCCAGCCTTCCGTGTCACGATTCGCTGCCGCACTCGGCTATACGCGGTTCTCGGACTTCAAGCGCGGCTTGCAGAAGTGGGCCCATTTGGAGATGTCGAACCGCGCGCCGCAGACCGAGGATGTGAGTCCGCTCGACGAGGCGATCAGCGCGGAGATCGCAAATCTGCAGTGGCTCAGCAACTCCGGCCTGGGCGAACAGCTCACGCGGGTGGGTGCGGCCATCATGTCTTCACATCCTCTTCCCGTGGTGGGACTTCGGGTGTCGCGTTCGTTCGCCGAACATTTCGCCTACCTCGGCGCGAAAGTCCATCCGGGGATCACCGTCATCGACCGTGGCGACACCCAGGCGAAGGAGACCATCGCCCGGGCTCTCGGCCAGGGGGCTTCGTGGTGCCTGTTCTTCATACTTCCGCGATACCCCCGCGAGGCGTGCGAACTCGTGCGCTATGCCCGTCAGATCGGACTGAAGGTCGCGGTGCTCAGCGACGAATCATTCGCCACGGTGCGCCACGAGACCGACGAGCTCATCACGGTCAAGGTGGGCAGCGGCCTGTTGTTCGACACCTCTGCCGCGATCAACATCGTATCCAGCGCACTGCTGCACGCAATGGCTGATTCGAGTCCCGGACGTGCGCAGGAAGGGCTGGAGCGCTTCGATGGTCACGCTGTCGAATTGAACGTCTTCGAGGATTGACGGCTCTGCGGCATGTCCGATCAGGTTCCGGCCCGGACCGCGTGCGTGCGAGTCGGGTCATCGGATACCCGGACCATGAGCTTGCCGAAGTTCCTGCCCTGTAGAAGTCCGAGGAACGCGCCGACAGCGTTCTCTATCCCGTCGACGAAATCCTCCCGATAGCGTAGGTTTCCGTCGGCCAGCCAGCGCGACACGTCGCGCCGGAACTGCTCACGATGTGTCGCTCCGAAGTCGCGCTGGGTAAATCCCTGGACCAGAAGCCGTTTGGTGTTGATCGCCTTCATCAACATCGGAAGGCGATCGGGGCCGGCCGGCAGGGTTGTCTGGTTGTATTGCGAGACAAGGCCACAGACCGGGATGCGGGCGAAGTCGTTGAGGTGATCGAAGACGGCATCCCACACCGCGCCGCCGACGTTCTCGAAGTAGATGTCGATACCGCCGGGCACCGCGTCCGCCAGATCCCGAGCGAAGGAGGAGGATTGGTGATCGACAGCGGCGTCGAACCCGAGTTCGCGCAGCCATTCGACTTTCCGGCGACCTCCGGCGATCCCGACGGTGCGGGCGCCGAGCAGGCGCCCGATCTGTCCGACCATCGAGCCGACCGCGCCTGCTGCGGCGGCCACCACCAGCGTGTCACCCGGCCTTGGTCGCCCGATCTCGGTCAGCCCGACGTACGCGGCGAACGCCGGCATTCCGAGGACGCTCAGCGCGGTCGAGATGGGCGCTCGGCTCGGATCGATCACCTGCAGGGCGACAGCATCAGCGACCGCATGTGTCTGCCACCCCGTATGCGCCAGAACGATGTCTCCCGCCGCCACCTGATCGGACGTGGATTCGATTACCTCGCATACGGTTCCACCTTCCATCACCGCGCCGATGTCGACTGGTTTCGCGTATGACTTCGCTGCATCCATTCGGCCGCGCATATAGGGATCCAGGGACAAGTAGATGGTGCGCAGCAGCGCCTGGCCCGGCCCGACGGCAGGGAGGTCACGCACTTCGAGACGGAAATTCGCCGGTGTCGGCTCACCGTCCGGACGCGAGGCAAGCACGACGGCCGTCGACCGAGTCATGGGACCAACCATACGTGCAGGTTGCCCGCCCTGCATGAGAAAGATACAGTTTGTGCGTCAAATGAATGTTTTTCTGCATATAGGCAGGAGCGCCGGTCCGCACCGCTAGCCGGCCACGGAAACGGCAGACAGCGGCGCCTTCGTTGATGCGGTCCTGCACATCTCGGCATCGCCACCGGAGTTATGACCACGAGGAGTCACATCAGACCATGTCCACCATCACCATCAGCGGCGAACGCTTGAACCTCGATCAGCTGCGACCCGTGTTCCACGGACCGGTGCGCGTGGAACTCACCGATCACGCGCTGGAGAACATCCGCCGCGCACACCAGGTCATCCTTGATGCGATCGGCCGTGGAGATGTCGTCTATGGCGTCAACACCGGTTTCGGCAAGCTGGCCGACCGGCGGATCTCGCCCGATGATCTCGCCGAGTTGCAGCGCAGGTCGGTCCTCTCGCACATGGTGGGTGTGGGTGACCCACTTCCCGACGACATTGTGCGCGCGATTCTCGTGGTGAAACTGATCGGTCTGGCCCGGGGCCATTCCGGTATTCGCGTGGAGGTGGCCACCATGCTGCAGGCCCTCATCAACGCCGATGTGCTGCCGGTGATCCCGTCGCAGGGATCGGTGGGGGCGTCCGGCGACCTTGCCCCGCTGGCACATATGGCCGGAGCCATGATCGGCGAAGGCCAGGTCCGGATAGACGGGGTCACCTACGACGCCGTCAGCGGCATGGCCCGGGCCGGGATAGCACCCCTGGTGCTCGGGCCGAAGGAGGCCACCGCCTTGCTCAACGGTGTTCAGGCGTCCACCGCCATCGCCCTGCGCGGATTGCTCGGCGCCGAGGCCGTGTTCAACGCCGGCCTGGCCGCGGGAGCGCTCACCCTCGAAGCAACGGCCGGGCGGCAGACGGTGCTCGACGATCGGATCCAGCAGGTCCGCGGCCATGACGGCCAGATCCGCGTCGCGACGGCACTGCGCCGACTTGTCGACGACAGCAGCGTGCTCGACATCGAGTTCGACGGGCGCCGGCTCCAGGACCCGTACTGCCTACGGTGCCAGCCGCAGGTCATGGGCGCAGCGCTCGACCTTCTAGCCTTCGCCGCACGCACCATCGAACAGGAAGTCAATGCCGTCTCCGATAACCCACTGATGTTCCCCGATGACGGAGTCGTGCTGTCGGGCGGCAACTTCCACGGCCAGCCCATCGCTTACGCAGCCGACATCATTGCCATGACGGTCTGCGAGATCGGGTCGATCTCGGAGCGGCGGCAGGCCATGCTGATGGATGCCTCCATGAGCGGGCTGGCGCCGTTCCTGGTCGGCAATGCGGGGTTGAATTCCGGGTTCATCATGGCCCAGGTCACCAGCGCCGCACTGGTCGCCGAGAACCGCGCCAAAGCAACGCCCAACAGTGTGGACAGCATTCCCACCTCCGCCGGCCAGGAAGACCACGTGAGCATGGCGACGCACGCGTCGTTGCGCCTGGGAGCCATGGTGCGCAACGCGGGTTACGTCGTGGCTATCGAATTACTCAGCGCCGCACAGGGTTTGGATCTTCGAAACGGTGGACACGCCGCACCGGCGAACCGGCCGTCCTACGAGCTGGTCCGGTCGAGAGCGGAGTTCCTCCAGGATGACCGCATCATGGCGCCGGAAATGGAGAGTATCGCCGCGGACGTTCTCGCGGGCGCCTTCAGCACGATCGTCGGGGTGAGTCTCGACGGCGCAGCCTGACGCGGTCGGCGCAGAAACGACAGGGGTGAGCACGCCGGGTGCTCACCCCTGTTGCGTCTCGGCAGACGTTTGTCTATTTACCCACGTCAGTCGAGATTGACCGGGCACCGTGTTACCGATGTGAAACGAGTATGTGTCGACCACATTTGCGTCTTGCCGCGTTGCATACCTGCTGATACGTTTTTCATATTCCTGAATATTTCTGTTCACATCGGTCCTCCGAATGGCTTAGGAGCCTTTGATGCCCACGTCCCACAAGCTCACCGCAGCCGCAGCCGCAACCTCCGCCCTGGCGGCAGCACTGCTCGTCTCGGGCTGCGGTTCCCCGAAATCCGCCCAGGAGGCTACCGAAAGCTCCACCGCCGCAGTTATTTCCGAGCTGCATGACAAGCTTCCCCAGCAGGTTCGAGACTCCGGCGTCCTGACCGTGGCAACCGACCCGCAGTACCCGCCGTGCGACCTCACCACGGAGTCAGGTGAGATCGACGGCTTCAACCACGACCTGCTCATGGCCATTGCACCTCGACTCGGGGTCAAGATCGAGCAGAAGGCGATCACCTTCGACGGCCTGCTACCGGGCGTGCAGAGCGGCCGCTTCCCTGCGGCGATGGAATGCATCACCGACAACGTGGAACGCGAAAAGGCGGTTAAGTTCGTTGATTACGCCTACGCGACGAAGAGCGTGTTGACCACGTCGAACAGTTCGAAAGGCATCAGTGAGAACCCACTGAGTCTGTGCGGACTCAAAGCGGGTGTACAGACCGGCACCGAGTTCGTCACGGACGTCGACCTGTTCAACAAGAACTGCGTGCAAGCCGGGAAGCCGCCGGTGGAGGTCACCTCGTTCACCTCCGCGGGCGATCAGAACACCGCGCTGCAGTCCAACCGCATCGACTTCGCCGTCACCAACACCGCGACCGGAGCGTGGCAGGCCAAGACCACCGGCGACATGTTCAAGGTGACGCCCAATCCCCTGTTGTCTCGCACGTATGTCGGCGTGGTCGTCGCGCCTGATGCCGACGGCACCGCACAGGCTCTCCTCGGAGCTTTCGAAGCCATCGTCAAGGACGGCACCTACGACAAGGTGATGGCGAAATGGGGCGTCCAGGACGATGGCCTGAAGGAGCCGGGTATCAACCTGGCGACCACCCGGCCGCTGAAGGTACCCGAACCCTGTGGAGCCTGCGGATTCTGATGGCACCCGACGCCGAGATCCGGCGAATGCCATTACAGCAGAATGTGATCCACCAGCATGCGAACATCATAGGAAGGAGGTGCACAGATGACCGTTTCTGCACTCGATATCGAGGTGCGTGATCCCCACGCGAAGCCCATTCCGCGAAGACATGGCAGCTACTGGGTCAGTGGGCTCGTGGCGGCGTTGTTGGCCGCCCTCGTGGTCTATGAGTTCGCGACCAACAAACACATGGGATGGCCGGTTTTCGCGCACTACTTGTTCTCCGAGCCCATCCTGCAAGGTGTGCTCGTGACCATCGAATTATCGCTGGTTTCCCAGGTATTCGCCGTTGCCATCGGCTGCCTGCTGGCGCTCCTCGGGGAGTCCCGCAATCCGGTGTTGCGCACGCTCGTGAAGGCGTATGTGGGCTTCTTCCGCGGCCTTCCGTTGTTGATCCTGCTTCTCATCTGCTTCAACGCCGCACTGTTCATCCCCCGCGTGGGCTTCGGCGAGCACAGCTGGGACACCAACACACTGATCACCGGGTTCACCGCCGCGATCATCGGATTGTCGCTTCACGAAGGCGCTTTCATGGTGGAGATAATCCGAGCGGGATTGATGTCGGTGCCCGGCGGCCAGCGCGAGGCCGCCAGCAGCCTGGGCATGAAACGAGGACTTGCCATGCGCACGATCGTCATCCCGCAGGCCATCCGGGTGATCATTCCGCCCACCGGCAATCAATTCATCAGCCTTCTCAAGGCGAGTGCCCTCGTGGCCGTCATCGGTGGCGGCGACCTGCTCACCCGGGCCCAGCAGATCTACGGGTCCAACTTCCAGACCATACCGCTGCTGATGGTCGCGAGTTTCTGGTACCTGGTACTGGTTACCTGCGCGACGTTCGGACAGCATTTTCTGGAGAAGAGGTATTCCATGTCCGGGGGGCCTGCGCCCAGATCCGCCCAGCAGCGGCGGGTGGAGGCGACCCTATGACACGACCAAACCTTGTCACCATCGACGGCGTGACCAAGCGCTTCGGGGATGTCGAGGTCCTCAAGGGAATCGATCTCGAGGTCGCCAAGGGCGAAGTGCTCTGTCTCATCGGTCCGTCCGGTTCGGGAAAGAGCACGTTGCTTCGTTGTGTCAACTACCTGGAACAGATCGACGGCGGATACATACGGGTGGACGATCGGTTCGCGGGTGCCGTGGTCAGAAACGGTGAGTTGCACGAAGCCAGCGAGTCCGAGACCGCGAGTTACCGGGAGCACATCGGCATGGTGTTCCAGCACTTCAATCTGTTCCTTCACTTGACCGCCCTCGAGAACGTCACGATCGGCCTGATCAAAGTCCGCGGACTCCCGAAACGCGAAGCTGTGCAACGAGCGACGGCCGCGCTGGCCGACGTCGGCCTCGAGCACCTGCAGAACTACTATCCGCGACACCTCTCCGGCGGGCAGCAACAGCGGGTGGCCATCGCTCGCGCCCTGGCCATGGAGCCCAAGCTCATGTTGTTCGACGAACCGACGAGCGCGCTGGACCCGGAATTGGTCGGCGAGGTGCTCGCCGTAATGCGCCGAGTTGCCGAGGGCGGCATGACGATGATGGTGGTGACCCACGAGATGCGGTTCGCCCGCGACGTCGCCGACCGGATCGCATTCATGGACAACGGCCAGATCGCGGAAATCGGCACGTCTGTCGACCTTCTCGACGCACCGACTTCGGAACGAACGAAGACGTTTCTGCAACACGTCGAATGACCCAGCAGCGCAGAGGGCGCACCCGCACCCGAATTCAACTACCCCCGCGACGTACGGGCGAACATCCCAAGACAAGGTCATGCCAATCCCTGCAATACATTTCACTGATCCAGTCGGCGACCCCGACGCGGAGGTCGTGGTACTCGGGCACTCCCTGGGCACCTCCGCCGCGCTGTGGACAGACGTGCTTGCACTGCTCGCGCAGTCGTTCCGGGTGATCTGCTGGGATCTCCCCGGACATGGTGATTCACCCAGCGCTGCAAACCCATTCACGATCGGCGACCTGGCCGATGCCGTCGTCGGACACCTCGATGCTCGCGGTGTCGAGAGATTCTTCTATGCGGGCGTGTCGATCGGTGGCACGGTGGGCATCGAGCTGGCGCTCAGCCACGCCGACAAGACCGCCGGGGCTGCGATCCTCGCAGCGGGATCCAGTGTCGACTCACCCGAATCGTGGGCGCAACGGGCCGCATCGGTGCGCGCCAACGGCACTGCGTCACTGACAGCCGGATCCCGCCAGCGCTGGTTCGCCCCCGGCACCCACGACCATCCTGAGCGAATCGAGCGGGCTCTGGCCGCACTCCTCGACGCCGACGACCTCAGCTACGCCTACGCGTGCGAAGCGCTCGCCGACTACGACGTCACCGCGCGATTGCCCGAGGTGACACCTCCGGTCCTGGCGCTGTGGGGCCAGTACGACCAACTGGTGCCCGAACAGCGGTCGCGGCAGTTGGCCCGGGAGGTGCAGAACGGCAGCGTCCGGGCAATTCCCGGCGCGGCACACGCCGGCCCTCTCGAGCAGCCCGAGACGGTCGCTGCGGAACTGACCGCCTTCTTCGCGCAATCCTGACGCCCGAATCCATCACCGCAAGCCTTCGAGAGAAACGAACCTGACCGCAATGCCGACCATATGTCGCCCTGACCGACACGAGATCACCGCACCGACGGCGCAACCGCGACCCGTCCAGGGGGTGAGCCATGTCGGTTCTTGAGAGACTCAACGAGATTCGTGAGATCGGCCGCGATCCGGTGCGCGGAGGCTATTCGCGTCACTTGTTCGATCCGGCTGAAATGGCGCTGCGGGACTGGTTCGTCCGCTCGGCCACCAACCTCGGCCTGGCGGTCGAGACCGACGGAAATGCCAACCTGTGGGCATGGTGGGGCCGCTCCGGCCCCGGTGCGATTGCCACGGGCAGCCACCTCGATTCGGTCCCCGGCGGGGGCGCCTACGACGGCCCACTCGGGCTGGCAAGTGCATTCGAGGCTGTGGCGATCCTGCGGGCCGAGAGCTGGGTTCCCAGCCGGCCGTTCGCCGTCTGCGCCTTCACCGAGGAGGAAGGCAGCCGCTTCGGCATGCCGTGCCTGGGCACGCGGCTGCTCACGGGAGAGATCACCGCCGACGCCGCGCTGGTCCGCGTGGACAGCGATGGAGTCACTCTTGAAGAAGCCTGGCGCCAAACGGGTATGGACGTGTCGCGTATCGGCCCGGATCCCGACCGTCTCGCTCTCCTCGACGCATTCGTCGAACTGCACGTCGAACAAGGCGTGGACCTCGAGGATCGCGGGCTTCCACTGGCCGTCGCATCCGGGATCATGGCGCACGGCAGGTGGCGGCTGACCATCTCCGGCGAGGGCAATCACGCCGGTACCACTCCCATGGCGGGTAGACGTGATCCCGTCGTCGCCGCCTCCGCAGCTGCGCTGGTGGTCCGCAACACGGCGCTGGAACACCCCACCGCACGCGGTACGGTGGGCCGAATCTCGGTGACGCCCAACGGCACCAACGTCATCGCCTCACGCGTGCACACGTGGCTCGACATCCGCGCGCACTCCGACGCCGACGTGCGTGCGCAGTTGTCGGCAACCATCGAATTGATCGACAAATGTGTGGCGAACGAGGAGTGCGTCCTCGAAGTCGAGGAGGAGTCGTTCTCACCGCTGGTCACCTTCGATCAGGCTCTGACCGAGCGGGTGGCCAGAGCCATCGGGGGCGCACCCGCCATACCTACCGGTGCCGGCCACGACGCGGGCATCCTGTCCGCCTACCTTCCTGCCGCGATGATCTTCGTACGGAATCCGACCGGGGTATCGCATGCCCCGGGCGAGAGTGCGCGCGACGAAGACTGCGAAGAGGGTGCCCGAGGTCTGGCGGCAGCACTGCGCGACCTGGCAGGAGAACCGATTCCGTGACCGGCCCGGATCTGTCGTATCACTGTCGCCTCGCGCTCGTCGACGGTGTATTCGCCGGCGACGTGCGCGTGACGCTCGACCGCGGGATGGTCACCGGGCTGGAGGCCGGTGTCGACCAGCGCCCCGGTGACGTCCAGCTCGACGTCGTCGTGCCCGGGTTCGTCAACGCGCACTCCCACGCCTTCCACCGAGATCTGCGCGGCCATACCCACGCCGATGGCGGCGACTTCTGGCAGTGGCGAAACCGCATGTACGACATCGCGTCTCGGCTGTCGCCGGAGAGCTACCGCGACCTCGCCGAGCAAGTGTTCACCGAGATGCGGGACGCGGGATACACCGCCGTCGGCGAGTTCCACTACGTGCACCATTTGCCCGACGGAACACGCTATCCGTGCCACGACATGGAGATCGCGCTCGCCGATGCCGCGACGGCGGCCGGTATCCGGCTCGTCCTCCTGGACACGTGCTATCTGCGGGGCGGCATTGGCCAACCCCTCGACGACCGGCAGCGACGGTTCGGGGACTCGGATGTGTACGGCTGGCTGGAACGCTGGCACGCCTTGCGCGACAGGCTCGACGCGGCGGGCCGGGGATTGGTGACGCTGGGTGCGGCGATCCACTCGGTGCGCGCGGTCTCACGGCAAGACCTCGCTGTGATCGTGGAGCACCTGCCGGGTGATGTGCCCGTGCACGCACACGTCTCGGAGCAGCCTGCCGAGAACGACGCGTGTATGGCTGCGTACGGCGTCACGCCGGTTGGGTTGCTCGCGGACTGCGGAATGCTCACGCCGCGATTCTCGGCCGTGCATGCGACGCACCTGACCGCCGACGACATCCGTCTGCTGGGAGATGCGAGGACGACCGTGGTGATGTGCCCGACGACGGAGGCCGATCTCGGCGACGGGATCGGGCCTGCGCCCGAACTGCTCGCGGCGGGCGCCGGTCTGGCGATCGGATCCGACCAGCACGCCGTCATCGATCCGTGGGAGGAGCTCGGTCGACTCGAGCTCGATCAGCGGCTACGGTTCCGGCGGCGCGGCGTCTTCTCGCCCGACATGCTGTGGCAAGCGGGCTCGCTTGGTGGCCTGCGCTCCCTCGGGCTGACGATGGGCCGTCGGCGTTCCCCCGGACTTGCCGTGGGCCTGCCGTTCGACGCCGTCGAGGTCGATGTGCGAACACCCCGGACACGCGGCGCGCGGCCAGACCAACTACCCCTCGTCGCGCGATCCTCCGATGTCACCGCAACAATCGTCGGCGGCCACCTCACTCGCCCGGCATCAGCGCGCACCTGATCCGCCGATACACGTATCAACGGAACTACCTGTGCGCCTTTGCGGTAGGTAGCTCTGTTCATCGACAAAGACCTGTCCGAGAGTCTGCCGCATCGATAGGTCAGGCCAGCTCTCAGACGGTTTGCGTCCTGGCGGTCCGCCCTTGGGGCCTGGACAAGACGATCCTCCCCCGACTTATATTCCTTGGATCCCGTCACATCGAGATGAGATCCACCTGCATGCGGCGCGTTGACTCCATCACGGCAGCGAGGATGGTCTCTTCGGTATGACGCAGATGTAGGACGCAGGCGGCGGCCGCGGCGTCGGGGTCAGCCTCGACGATTGCTCTGCACAGAATGAGGTGTTCGTCGCGTGACTGCGCGAGCCGCTTCGGTGAGTGGGCGATGATACGCAGCCGGGCGCTATGCGGTCGAAGCTCTCCAATGATCCGCGACAGGTATTGGTTAGCCGCGTGGGCGATGATCGCCTGGTCGTAGGCTTCGGTGAGCTCGTAGAAGCGGTCGCTGTCCACCGGCGTCGAGTCATCCTGGGCCACCTCTATAAACCGGTCTCGCAGGTCGGCGAACACGCGCCGTATCCCTTCGTCAGTACGGGCAGCTGCGGCCACCTGGCGAGTAGCTGTGCCTTCCAACACGATTCGCATTTCGAAACAGATCGCGGACCAACGTGGTGGCGGTGCCAGCACCGTACCCCTGGTTTCCCAGCAAGTCGGATCACAGCAATTCCTTAACGGAATCACCGTATTCGGCCCAGGTTCCGCAATAGCCGAGCACATCCACAACTGCGACGAAAGCGTCCTCGTCATCAAGGGATCTGCTGTCGCGCACATCGACGGTGTCGCGTATCCCGTCTCGGCGGGCGACAATTCCTTCATCCCGGCAGGTATCCGCCACTACTTCCACAACACCTCAGCCACCGAAGAGATGCACATCTTCTGGACCTACGCATCCATAGACGTGACGCGCACCGACCTCGCCACCGGTGTCACCACCCGCATCGACGAGGAGCACGGAACCGCCATCCACTGAGCGCCACGCGACCGAACGGATACAGGCCGACGATGGGCTCGATGCGTCCAGCACAGTGGCGCCTGTCGGTTGTCAAAGTCGATGGCGGAACCCGACTCACCTAGCAGCATTCTTGCGATTCCTCCTGCCATGAATCTCTCACCGCCGTCGGATGTGGTGACTGCAGAGGGCTCGATTCATGGTCTGAACCGGACTCCCACTCGTGACGATCGGCCACGGCTGCCGGACGACGCGCGTGCCGCATCGCCGTGAGTGAGGTCACCGGTCCGGCGGGGTGGAGGTGTGAGTCATGACTTGGCCAAAATCTTTTGCTGTTTGGACGTTGCCTCCGCCTGACGGCACCCTGTGCGGCGCGGGCCATTAGACCACCGGCGCTGATCACTCCCGTTGGCGACGAGCATCCCCGTGCGGCCCACCGACCGTGGCCAGCGACGACAGTCCGTTCCTGCGTCGCATCGACGATGACAACGCCGACAGGCATGCCCCGGTCGCACCGATCGTCAGCCACATCAACGCCTGGTTCAGCAGTGAATACACCCGGAAGTCCCCGAGCACCTGGGCGGGAAAGCCGTCGACAAGCACGCCATCCGGCCCGGAAATCGGTCCCGGAACCTCATGGAAACCGGGCAACCATACGAAGGCCGCCAGCATGACCAAGCCGTAACCGCCGACCGCGACGGCAGCAGCCGGCCAACTTCCCCACCGACGCGACCACGCCAGGCCGGCTGCCACCGCGACACACGCACCCACCACCGAGATCACGGTGATCGTCAGGAACGCCGAACTTCGGGCACCGATGGTTTCTTCCAGCCCGACGGTCGGTGGATTCGCAGGGTATTTCAGGCCCGGCACCAACGCGATCGCCGTGAACATACCCGCCGAGAGCAACAGGGCCAGGGCGGTGGGATCGGGCGTGGCGCCTCGCCGTTCCAGCACGGTGCGAATCACGTTGTGGGCCACCGCGAACAGCACGCTCATCGCGACCGCCATCGCGATGATTCCGACTGCGGCACCGAAGTTCTCCTGGACCGAACGGCTGAACAGCTCGTGGGCATGCTCGTGATCACTTCCGGCGAGCTGGGCCTGCGCGTGCTCGCGTTGCCCTTCGTAGTCCACGGCCGAACTGATCAACGGCTCGATCATCACGCGGCTGAACGCGAAGCTGACGATGCCGCCGACCACACCGGGCACGAGATACCGCAACATGGGCGGCAATTCGACGTTCAGTGGCACGGGAAGCCCAGCAGGTGTCGCGCGTCGTGCACGAACTCGTGAACATGGGTGTCCGAACCGAACACGGACACCGCGCCTTGGTCGTAGCCGACGAAGTAGTAGGCGATGACCGCGAGCAGGGTCAGGACGGCCAGCTGGACCGGTACGGCGAGGCTGGTAGCTGCTGCACGCAGATCGGCGAGTGGCGCACCGAGGGCGGGGTTGGCATCGTTCATCTCAAGTCCTCGCAGTTCTAGTGATCGTGATCGTGGTCGTGGGCGATGGCGTGATCATTGGCGTCGGTGAGCAGCGGGGCGGTCAGCAGCTCGTGGCGGTCGACGAGCTTCGCGAGCGTCGCGACCCAGTGGTCGTAGTACTCCCACTGCCCCCGTTCGGGTTCCGGGGTGGTTTCCCACTCCCCGATCGTCGCGATCAGGGTCTGCTGAAACTCACTCCACGGGTAGTGCCGGAACTCCGAGAGGGCGAGGGCCAACCCGAATGCCCGGCGCTGCCATTCGTGGTCGAACTGCGGGGCAGCCTGGTCGGTGGTGCAGGTCTCGTGCAGCTTCATCACGCGGGACCCGCCAACGCCACGCCGATCATCGACTCGGTGGTCACCAGATCCATCAGCATCTCATCGGTGAAATCCTCAGTGCCCTCCGGCCTTTCGGGGATGACGAACCATCGCGAGTGGCCGCTGGAGTCCCATACCTTGATTTCGGTGTCGGCCGGCAGATCGACTCCGACCTCGGCTAGCACCTTGCGCGGCTCCCGCGCGGCCCGTGACCGGAATGTCGGATCCTTGTACCAGTACGGCGGCAACCCGAGCACCGGCCACGGGAAGCATGAGCACAGCGTGCAGATCACCAGGTTGTGCACCCCGGGCGTGTTAGCGACGGCCTGCAGGTGCTCACCCTCGGCACCGGCCATACCCTCGGGCAGGTTCAGTTCGGCGACGGCCGCCGGGGTGTCGACGACGATCTTGGCGGCGAATTCCGGATCGGTCCACGCCTTGACGACGATCTTCTTGCCGTTGAGTGGGGTCATCTCCGTCTCGAAGTAGGCGAGCACCTTGTCGACGGTTTGCGGTGTGATGACGCCCTTTTCGATGAGCAGCGCCTCCAAGGCGGTCACCTGTTTGGCGCTGATCTCCTCGCGGTCGGGCGGGTAGGCGAACTGGCCGGTCATGATTCCTCCTCGATCGGTGCCAAATAGGCTTCGAACAGCTCGGCGTAGAGCTTCTGCGGGCCGCCCTCGGCGCGCGGACCCCAGATTTCGGCCGGGTCGAATTCGACGATGTAGATCGGCATCGGGTCACCGATCCCGTCGCCGGTATGGGTGAAGTAGCCGTAGTCGCCCTCGAAGACCCGTTCCACAACGCCGACCCGATCACGCAGGTATCCCGGCAGTCGGCTGTGCGCGTCGGCAGGGACGTTGGTGATACGCACCTGCGAGCCGACCGCGAACTTCGGGTGCGCGACGTCGCGGCGCGGGCTGTCGCCGAGGCGGAGATAGGCGATCACCTGATCGTCGATGGCCGGCAGATCCTCGCCTGCTGGCGGGGTCAGTTCGGCAATCCGATCGGCGAGTTCCTCTTCGGTGACGTAGCCCTTGTCGATGAAGAACTGGGTGATGCCGCCCAACCACTTCTCGTAATAGCGGAACTTGAAGTAGTCGAACGGGTTCATCGCCTCTGCGCCGGTGCGCAGGTCGGCCCACGTCCACTCGTCTTTGAACGCGGTGGGTACCTCATCGATCGGGTACTCCGGCAACGCCGATCCGAGATGGTTGGACAACCCCATCATCGCGACATGGATGCCGAAGATCCTTTTCTCCCAGTCCTCGACGAAGACTCGCTTCTCCAAGGTGAGCGGCTCGGGCAACCCCTCGAGGCCGCCGAGATAGTGCTGCAGTTTCATCAGGCAGGGCTTCCTTCTGTGGACGGGGTCGCAGCGGGCTTCTTGGTCATGACCGTCGCGAGGTATTCGGAGAAGAAACCGAACGATGCGCCGAGGACACAGGCCACGGCGGCAACCAGGCCGGGGTGCGAGATGGTGGTCACGGTGATGTCATTGCCCCGCCCGGCGACCGTCGACACCGTGGAGGCGAATCCAACGACGACGGCCGGGGTGGTGGCCAGCAGCGGCACCCAGGATGCCTGCACCATCACTGCACTGCCGACGCCCACGGCGACGGCAGTGACCAGCAGGCCGCCGCCCATCAGATGGGCGGCATACAGGCTGGCGGAAGCGATCACCACACCGACGAGGTTCGACGAGACCGAACGGACCCAGCCGGCCACGCCGCCTCCGACGAAGAAGAACGATGCCCAGGCCAGGAACACCACCCAGATGGGCACTGTGATGACTTCAGCAGTGAATGCGACTGCCACGCCGCCAAGCACGCCGATGCTCAGCGTCAAGGCTGTCCGAGAATCCATGGCTCACCTTCGAGAATCTGAGGGGATGGCTCGCTTCGACTTCGGCGCGAGCTACGCTGAAATCAGTTTCGTACCAGTGGGTTTCAGCGGTGTTACACGTGGATTGCTCCGCCCGTCAGGTCCGGACACGAATCGCGCAATTCCGGACTTGGCACTGTTCTCGGCTCCGCCCCCATTGCCGTCGTACCCGTCTGCCGCTACGTTGACTGTCACCTCGGCCGGGGCCAGGAAAGGACATCACCGGGTGTCGGACACGCGCAGCTCAGCGCGGCTCTCTGCCGCAGGGCGCCAACCCGCGAAAGCGCGGGAATCCAAGGCGTCCAAGATCGTCGTGTTCGCGTTGTACGACAAGGTGACGCTGCAGGATGTCGCCGCGCCACTCGAAATATTCGCCCGGGCAAACGATTTCGGAGCGCACTACCGGGTGATCTTGGCCTCGCCCACAGGCGAGGCCGTCGACACGACGTCGTTCGTCTCATTGAAGGTCGATATGTCGCTGGCCGAGGTGCCCGACCGGATCGACACACTGATCGTCCCTGGCGGGGTGCCGCCCGACTTCTCATTCACGCCCGGCGAGCACGATATCCCCGAAGAGCAGACGCCGGACGTCGTTGCGGCGGCATTGCAGATGGTGGGTGAACTGGCGCCGCGGGCCCGGCGGGTCGCCTCGGTGTGCACCGGCGCATTCGTGCTGGCCTCGCTCGGTCTACTGGACGGCCGCCGGGCGACCACGCATTGGGCGCACTGCCAGGAGCTGGCACGTACGTATCCCGAGATCGAAGTGGTGCCGGACTCGCTGTTCGTCCAGGACGGGCCGTACATCACCGGAGCAGGAATCAGCGCGGGCATCGACCTCGGCCTGGCCATGGTGGAAAGCGATTACGGTCCCGACGTGGCCCGGCGGGTGGCGCGTTGGATGGTGGTGTTCTTGCAGCGCCCCGGCGGTCAAGCCCAGTTCAGCGTCTGGACCGAGGCTGCGCTGCCGGTCGAGAGTGGACTTCGCGAGATCCTCGACTCGGTGGTTGCCGATCCGGGCGCCGATCATTCGATCGCGGCGATGGCTGAACGTGCTGCGGTCAGCGAACGACACCTGGTACGCATGTTTCACGATCAGGTCGGCTTGACTCCGGCCCGGTTCGTCGAACAGGCGCGACTCGAGGCGGCGAAAGTGCTACTGGCGACGGGAGATCACGGTCAGGAAGCCATCGCGCGCCGGGCCGGCTTCGGGTCTGCGGACACCATGCGGCGCGCCTTTCGGCGCGCTCTCGGGGTCTCACCCAGCACATATCGAAGCCGATTCCGTACCACCGGCATCCACCGCTAGCCGATTCCCCTCCCACGCCCTGCCATCCGGGTGCCGAAGCACGATGGACTGGAGGCCGGAGACCCTTGTCCCATAACGCTACGGCGAGTAGCGTAACCCCGCGTGACGCGTCACTTCCACGTGGGACAGCCGTTCGATACGCCGGACGTCGACATCACCAAGGCCCTCGAGGACGTCAGCATCCCCACCCTGCTGCTGTCGTTGGTGCACATCACGGGCGACCCGTCCTACATTCGCGACTTCACGCAGGCCGGACTGTTCCTCAACGAGGTGCAGGGCTTCATGAGCGAGGCAGACAAGGCCCGCGCCCGCGCCGCCGCGCTGCCGGTCATCGCCGACTACCGCGACCGCGGCTGCCCGGTACCCGACCCGCTACCCTCCGAACTGGTCAAAGAGATGCTCGACTGGGCCGCCTGCGAACCCGTCGACCAGGACAATATGGCGCTGATGCTCGAAGAGCTGGATCTGGAGGGTGCCGACCCCAGGCGCCCGACGGCACTCCAGGACACCGACGACTTCAGGGTCATCGTCATCGGCTGCGGAGAGTCCGGTGTACTGGCGGGCGTACGGCTCACCCAAGCCGGCATTCCCTTCACCATCGTGGAGAAGAACGCCGGCCCCGGCGGAACCTGGTGGGAGAACAGCTATCCCGGCGCGCGTGTCGATGTCGCCAACCACTTCTACTGTTTCAGCTTCGAACCGAGCAATCACTGGGACCACTTCTTCGCCGAACAACCCGAGTTGCGCCAGTACTTCCGCGAGGTGGTGGACCGGCACGGCCTGGAACCGCATATCCGGTGGAACACCGAGGTCCTCTCCGCCACCTGGCAAGACGAGCGCTGGCATGTCACGGTGCGCACCGCCGACGGCACGCAGACGCTCACCGCCAACGCCGTGATCACCGCCGTCGGCCAGCTCAACCGGCCACGGATCCCCGAGTTTCCCGGGGCACAGACGTTCGCCGGACCCGCATTCCACTCCGCGAGGTGGGACCACAACATCGATGTCACCGGTAACCGCGTCGCACTGATCGGCGCCGGTGCCAGCGGATTTCAGATCGCCCCAGCCATCGCGGACAAGGTGGCGCATCTGACGGTGTTCCAGCGGACCGCCCAGTGGATGTTCCCCAACCCGATGTATCACGACCGGGTACCCGAGGGCGCCCGCTGGGCCATGCAGCACCTGCCGTTCTACGGCCGGTGGTACCGGTTCCTGCTGCTGTGGCCAGGCGCCGACAAGGGTCTCGACGCCGCCCGGGTCGACCCCGACTACCCAGACCAGGGTGACGCCGTCAGCGAGATCAACGCCCTCGCTCGCATCATGTTCACCGACTGGATCACCACCCAGGTCGGTGACGATCCCGAACTGCTCGCCAAGGTGCTGCCCGACTATCCGGCCACCGGCAAGCGCACCCTGCAGGACAACGGCAGCTGGCTGTCCACCCTCAAGCGCGACAATGTCGATCTGATCCGCACTCCGATCGAGCGCATCACGCCGACCGGGATCGTCACCACCGACGGCGTCGAGCACCACGCCGATATCCTCTTGTACGCCACCGGCTTTCGAGCCACCGATGTCCTGTTCCCGATGACGGTCACCGGCCGCGACGGGACCGACCTACACGCCCAATGGGGCAGCAGACCGTTCGCCTACCGCGGAATCACCGTTCCCGGCTTTCCCAACTTCTTCATGACCTACGGACCAGGCACGCACCTCGCGCACGGCGGCAGCCTCATCATGAACTCGGAGTTGCAGATGCGCTACATCAACAAGTGCCTCGAGCACCTCATCACGGCGGGACTGCGATCCATGGAGCCCCTACCCGAACCCACCGCCGCGTGGCATGCCCGGTCCCAGGACGCGATCCGCAAGACGGTGTGGGCGCACCCGTCGGTCAAGCATTCGTATTTCAAGAACGCCGACGGCGAGATCCACACCGTCAGCCCGTGGCGGCTGTCCGAATATCGCTCCGCCATAGATGAACCCGTCTTCTCCGACTATCAGGAGGCGTGAGTATGCGCGCGGTCGTCGTCGACAATGCGGGACAGATCAGCGTCGCCGAGCGGCCGGACCCGGTGTTACCCGGCCCCGATGGCGCCATCGTCGAGGTGAGCGCCACCGGCATCTGCGGATCGGACCTGCACTTCCTGGAAGGCCACTACCCCATCGTCGACCCCGTCACCCTCGGACATGAGGCCGTCGGCACCGTCGTCGAAATCGGCTCGGAGGTCACCGGATTCGCTGTGGGCGACCGAGTCCTGGTGTCCTCGGTCGCCGGCTGCGGACGCTGTCCCGGCTGCGCGACACACGATCCGATCCGCTGTGTCAGCGGGCCGCGGATCTTCGGCTCGGGAGCGCTCGGTGGTGCGCAGGCCGATCTGCTCGCCGTGCCCGCAGCGGACTTCCAGCTGCTGGCCGTGCCCGACGGTATCGACACCGACCAGGCACTGCTTCTCACCGACAACCTGGCCACCGGCTGGGCCGCCGCCACACGTGCCGACATCCCGATCGGCGGGACGGTCGCGGTGATCGGGCTCGGCGCGGTCGGCATGTGCGCGTTACAGAGTGCCTTCGCTTTGGGCGCTGCCACGGTTTTCGCCGTCGACCCGGTGGCGGCCCGCCGCGCCCGCGCGACGGTGCGGGGGGCCGTCGCGGTGTCGCCGCCGTCAGGACAGCAGGTGCGGGAGTTCACCGACGGTCTCGGCGCTGACTCGGTGATCGACGCCGTCGGCACCGACGCCTCCATCAACGATGCGCTCGACACCGTACGTACCGGTGGGACGGTGTCGATTGTGGGCGTGCACGACCTGCAGCCCTACCCACTCCCGGCACTGGCCTGCCTGATCCGCAGCCTGACCATCCGGCTGACCACCGCCCCGGTGCAACAGACCTGGCCCGAGCTGATCCCGCTGCTGCAGGACGGGCGGCTGGATGTCAGCGGAATCTTCACCACCACAATGCCGTTGGACGCTGCGGCGGCCGGCTATGCGGCGGCCATGTCACGCTCGGGCGAACACCTGAAGATCCGGCTGCAACCGTAGGTCCACCGGCTCAGTCCGCCGTCTGCCGCACGTGCTCGCGCAGATTGTCCCGCAGGGTGGCCACCCCGCGCTGCAAGATGCGCAGCTCGTCCAGGGACAGGCCGGTCGCGGCGACCAGATCCATCTCCGCGCCCTGCTCACGCAGCGCGCGGCCGGCGTCGGTCAGGCTGACGAGCACCTGGCGTTCGTCGCGCGGATCGCGGGCACGGGTGACCAAGCCCACCGATTCGAGTTTCTTCAGGATCGGCGTGAGGGTGTTGGACTCCAGGAACAGCTTGTCGCCCAGCTGCCCGACCGTCTGGTGGTCTTCCTCCCAGAGCGCGACGATCGCGATGTACTGGGTGTACGTGACACCCAGTTTGTCCAGGATCGGCTTGTAGGCCCGCCCGTAGGCAAGGTTGGCCGAGTAGACCGCGAAGCACATGAAGTCGGCGAGCTTCGGAACATCCGGTGTCATCTCCCCAGCGTAGCCAAAAATAATCGGATCCGATTTAATCGGATGGGAATGATCTGCCGGAACCACCCGTTCTGGGTTGTACAACGAACACATCAAGCCGAGGGAGTCCCCACATGTCCGTCCTCTACACCGCCCAGACCCACACCACCGGTGGCCGCCAGGGTGAGTCCTACAGCGCCGACGGCAACCTCGACATCCAGCTCACCCCGCCCGGGGCCAACGGCACCGGCACCAACCCCGAGCAGTTGTTCGCCGCAGGCTGGTCCGCCTGCTTCATCGGCGCAATGGGCGTGGCCGCGGCCGCCCAGAAGGTGAAGCTGCCCGCCGACACCGCCGTGGACGCGGAGGTCGACCTGCTCAACACCGACGGCGCATTCTCATTGCAGGCCCGGTTGAACGTCAGTGTGCCCGGTGTGGATCGCGAGATCGCCCAGAAGATCGTGGACGGCGCGCACCAGACCTGCCCGTACTCGAAGGCCACCCGCGGCAACATCCCGGTGACCGTCACCCTGGTCTGATCGCGCGCGGCCAAAGCTCCACCGCCGGCTACTGACGTCCCGTAGCCGGCGGTCGGCTGTTCGGCGCGCTGCCTTTACTCGGCGAGATCCAGCGTCGGCGTCGGCCGGGAGAATCCGCGGGTGACGCCGAGCAACCAGATGAACCCGATCGCCAGCCAGATCAATCCGACGATCAATGCGGTACCGGACAGGCTGGTCCAAAGCCACAGCGTGAGCACGAAACCGATCAGAGGAAGTATCAGGCTGCCGAGCAGTTGCGCACCCGCCCGGTGCTTCAGATCGACGAAATAGTGCTTGATCACCGACAGGTTGACCACCGAGAAGGCCACCAGCGCACCGAAACTGACCACCGAGGCCAGCAGCGCCAGGTCCACGAACACCGCCGCCAGTGAGATGACGGAGACGAATCCGATCGCGTACACGGGTGTGCTGAAGCGCACCGAAACGTGGCCGAATACCTTGCGCGGCAGGATGCCGTCACGGCCCATCGCGAAGAGAATTCGCGCCACCGAGGCCTGCGAGGTGATCGCCGACCCCAGCGCACCGGCAACATAGGCGGCGGTGAAGAAGGAGTTCAGGAACTGCCCACCTGCGGTCGTCATGACCTCCAGGGAGCCTGAGTCGACATCGGCGAACTGGTTGGCCGGGTACACCAGCTGCGAGATGTACGACAGCAAGATGAAGATCAGGCCCGACACCACGGTGGCGATCATGATGGCCCGCGGGACCGTCCGCTTCGGGTCCTTGGCTTCTTCGGAAAGTGTTGACACCGCATCGAAGCCGAGGAAGGACAGGCACAGGATGGCCGCGCCGGCCAGGATCGGGTCGAAGCCGCCGGCCGACCCATCGCCGCGCAAGGGGGCCATCGCGTCGACCGTTCCGGAGTGCGAGATCGCGATGAACGCCATGACGATGAACACCACGATGAAGATCGCCTGGATACCGATGATGAGGAAGTTGGCCCGGTCGACCGACACGATGCCGACGATGTTCAGCACGGTCACGATCGCGATGGTGACCAGGACGATCGCCCACGCCGGGATGGCCGGGATGGCGGCGTTGAGATAGATGCCGATGACGAGGTAGTTGAGCATCGGCAGGAACAGATAGTCGAGCAACAGCGACCAGCCGGCGAGGAAACCGATCGGTGCGCCGAACGACTTCTGCGTGTACGTGTACGCCGATCCGGCCACGGGATACGCCATCGCCATGCGCGCGTACGAACGCGCGGTGAACACCATGGCCGCCAGCGTGACCAGGTAGGCCACCGACAGCCGGCCACCGGTGGTCTCGGTGACGATGCCGTAGGTGGTGAACACCGTCAGCGGCACCATGTACACCAGCCCGAACAGGACCAGCGACGGGAGGCCGAGCACTCGTTTCAGGTTGCCTTCAGTTTCCGCGATCGTCTCAGACATGTTGGCGCCTTTCACTGTTCGGCTGCGTACGCGCGCCGGCCCTGCAGATAGGTGCCGCGTACCCGCAATCCGGGCAGGTCCAGCGCGGCAGTGGTGGTCGGATCGCCGTCCAGCCAGACCAGATCGGCGCTGGCGCCCGGCACGAGGCGGCCCCACGCGTTCTCGGCGAATGCTTGATACGCCACGGCCGCGGTATAGGACGACAGCGCCCGGTCGATGGGCACGATCTCCTCGGGAATCCAGCCGCCTTCGGGATCACCCTCGGCGGTGCGCCGCGACACCGCAACCGCGATGCCGTCCAGCGGCGCCCCGGAGGACACCGGCCAGTCCGAGCCGAAGGCCAATGCCGCCCCGGTGTTTTCGAGCGTGTGCATCCGGTACTGCTTATCGGCACGCTCGACACCCAGTCGAGGGATGGTCAGCACCGTCATCAGCGCATCCATCTGGGCCCACAACGGCTGCATGTTGGGAATGACACCGAGCGCGGCGAACCGGTCGATATCCGCGTCATCGATCAGCTGGGCGTGCGCGATGACAGGCCGTCGGTCCCGGGGACCGTTGTGCGCCACGACGTACTCGATGGCGTCGAGCGCCTGGCGCACCGCGGCATCGCCGATCGCATGGATGTGGATCTGGAATCCCAGTTCGTCGACCCGGCGGGCGGCCTCGGCCAGCGAATCGCCTTCCCACAGCTGCATTCCGTGGCTGTGCAGGCCCGAACAGTACGGCGCCAGCAGCGCCCCGGTCTCGTTCTCCACCACCCCGTCGGCGAAGAATTTCACGGTGTTGGCGGTCAGCAGCGGCGAGTCCGCAGCCTGCACCCGATCCCGCGCGGACGCGTATTGCGTTACCTGCGAATCGAAATGACGCGGGTCGGCATAGAACGCCAGATTGAACCGCATCCGTAGCGCGCCCTGCTCGGCGGCGGCGATATAGGTGTCGACGTCGGCCGGCTCCACCCAGGCGTCCTGCACCCAGGTGACACCACGGGCCAGAAAGTAGTCGGCCGCGGTGCCGAGCGCCGCGATGCGCACGGCCTCGTCGCGGGCCGGCATGACATTGCTGACCAGGTCGGTGGCACCCCATTCCCGCAGGGTGCCCAGCACGGACCCGTCCGCACGGTGCGGGATCTCCCCGAGCACCGGATCGTCCATATCCCCGGTGATCCCGGCGCGCAGCAACGCAATGGAGTTCACCCAGAACGTGTGGTAGTCCCACGCCCGCAGCACGACCGGCCGATCCAGTACGGCGGCATCGAGCCAGCGTGCGTCGAACAGACCACCCGGCGCCAGGCTGCCGTCATAGGACGCACCGACGATCCATTCCTCGTCCGGATTCTCGGCAGCGAATCTGGCTACCTCCGCGACGATTTCGTCGACCGACCCACACTGACGTACCTGGGGGCCCGCGGCCTCCAGCCCGCCGTACAGGGGGTGCGCGTGCCCGTCCCCGAAGGAGGGCATGAGGAATCCGCCCTCCAGGTCCACGGTCTCGTCCGCTTGCCCTTCGCGGGCCTGCTGCCCCAGCGCCACGATGACGCCGTCGGCGACGAGCAGTGCATCCGAGGTCTGCGCCCCGGTCCAGATTGTTCCGTTGTCAAACAGTGTCGCCACCCGGGGCACTGTACGCCCAGACATCTACGCGCGCTCGGTATTCGGCGAGGGCTGCTGCTGGGTGATGCAGTGGATACCGCCGCCGCGCTCGAACAGTGGTCGGGCGTCCACACCGACCACGGTGCGCCCGGGATACTGTTCGGCCAGGATGGCAGCGGCGTCGGCATCGCGGGGATCGCCGAAGCTGCATGCGATCACCCCGCCGTTGACCACCAGGTGGTTGATGTAGCTGTAGTCGACGTAGCCTTCGGCATCGGTGAGGGTGTCCGGTGCGGGCATGTCCACGATGTCGAAGCGATCCTCCAGCGCATGTCGAATCTCTTTGCACACCTTGGTGTCCGGATGTTCGTCGGCGGTCTGTGTGTGCAGCAGCAACCGTCCCGGCGCAGTGATGGCGGCGACGATGTCGACATGTCCCCTGGTACCGAAGCGCTGCGAGTCGCGGGTGAGCCCACGCGGCAACCACACGACATCGGTCGCGCCGATGGTGCGCGCCAACTCCGCCTCGACCTGAGCCTTGCCGAGCCCGGGGTTACGTCCGGGGTCGAGTTGCACGGTTTCGGTGACCAACACGGTGCCGTGCCCGTCCACCTGGATACCGCCGCCCTCATTGACCAACTCCGAGTTGACGATCGGGACGCCGGCCAGCTCCGCCACGGTCGCGCCGATCTTCTCGTCCCGATCCCAGCGCGCCCAGTCCTGAGCGCCCCACCCGTTGAACAGCCAGTTCACCGCGGCCACCGAGCCGTCCTCGGCGTGCACGAAGGTCGGCCCGATATCGCGCATCCACGCGTCGTTCAGCGGTGCTTCGACGATCTCGATCGATTGGGAGACATAGCGTTTGGCCGCAGTCAGCTCGGCCGGATCGACCAGCATGATGACTGGTTCGAACTCGGCGATGGCGTGCGCGACCGCCGCCCAGGTGGACCTGGCCTCGTGGTGCTCACTTTCGGTGTCACCGAGCGAGTACCCCGCCGACGGGAAGGCCATCCACACCCGGTCCTGCGGCGCGGCCTCCGCGGGCATGACATACGTCATTTGACCACCGCTGTCGCCGCATGCCCCGCACCGTACGGACGCTCGGGGTCGACGGGCGCGGTCAGTGCGCCGTAGCTCTCGGGCCGGCGGGTCAGCAGGAACGGGAACAGCTCCAGCCAGTCGCGACGCTGGTCCAGGTCGAGATCGGCCACCAGCACGGCCTCCTCGTCACGCGGAGCCGACACCAGCACCCGGCCGTAGGGATCCGAGATGAACGACGAACCGTAGAACGACAGCGCACCCTCGTTCCCGGTGCGGTTGGGCACCACCATGAACAGCCCGCTGTTGATGCCGTTGGCGACGATCACCTGCTGCCACAACGGCTGGGTGTCGAAGGCCGGGAACACCGGTTCGGATCCGATGGCCGTCGGGTAGACGACGATCTCGGCACCACCGAGCGAGTAGCTGCGGGCCACCTCGGGGAACCACTCGTCCCAACAGGTCGGCATACCCAGCCGCGCGCCGAGGCCCTCGGGCTCGTAGACGGGGTACGCATTCTCTGCCGGCCCGGCCCGGAAGTAGGTGTCCTCGTAGTAGCCGGCCGAGATCGGGATGTGCATCTTGCGGGTACGCCCGACCAGCTCCCCGGACGGAGACACCAGGATGGCCGTGTTGTAGCCCAGACCGTCTGCGGCAGGGGCTTTTTCATAGAGGGAGGCGTGTACGAAGATGCCGTTGGCGCGGGCGGCCTCGGCGGCCAGGGCGAAGGTCGGGCCTTCGGTCAGCTCCTCCGCAGCGTCGCCGGGATTCGGGCCGGCCTGGGTGTCGGCCGGGTAGCGCAGCAGGGTGATCTCGGGCAGGAACACCACCCGGGCCCCCTCGCCCGCGGCTCGGTCGATGCCGTCCCGCAGCACCCGGGCCAGTTCGGCAGCGTCGTCACGCCAGCGGTGTTGCACGAGCGCGACGCGCAGCGGGTCCCGATCGGAGGCGGTGGTGCGCGACAGCGGAGCGGGCGCGGCTGCGGTCAAGGTGAGCATGTCGATACCCCTAAAACGAATTGATTTCGTTTATTGTGTGATGGACGCCACGACTTCGCAAGTGTTCGGAGAAATTCGCATGGGCCGACCTTCAGTTCCGATCCTGTCCACCGACCGCATCGCACGGGCGGCGATGGACCTGGTCACTGCGACCGGCGGATTCACCATTCCGGACCTGGCCCGCAAGCTGAAGGTCAGCCCGTCCTCGCTGTACAACCACGTCACCGGCCGCGAACAGATCGTCGAACTGCTGCGCGAGATCGCGATGAGCGAGGTCGAGCTCCCCGAACTCGACGGCCCATGGGCCGAGGTGGTCGCCGCGATCATGCGGTCGTATCGACGGAGTTACGCCCGGTACCCGCGATTGATCCCGCTGATGACGGCGTACCCGGTGAGCAGCCCGCACGCGGTCGAGATGTACAACGCGCTCGCCCTGACGCTCACCCGCGCGGGCTTCGGACCCGACGAGACGCTGCACATCATCACCCTCATCGACAATTTCGTCCTCGGCTCCGCACTGGACGCGGCCGCACCCGAAACACCATGGGGCTCAAGTCCGGACGTCGCACCCGAGTTCGCTGCCGCCTTGGCCACCGGTGACCACCGGCCGGGCCGCGCCGACGAGGCCTTCGAGTTCGGGCTGGCCGTGCTGCTGCGGGGTATCGGCGCCCCCTGATCCCGCACCGTAATCTGCCCCAGTGGACAACGATGCGCTGCTGCGGCAACTGCAAGAGGACGTGATCGCCATTCAGGCGACAGCACTGGCCGGCGGCCCGGATCTGGAGCGGCAGGTACCCACCTGCCCGGGTTGGACCGTCACCGATCTGCTCGCCCACCTCTGGGTTGTCGAGTCCTGGGTGCGCTCGATCCTGCGTGACCGGGAGCCGCAGTCCACTCCGGAGCCGGGTCCTACGCCGGTGGCCGATTTCATCGACGGGATCTCCGACTTCCTCACCGCGCTGCGCGCCGTTGCCGCCGACGAACCGTGCTGGAATTTCGGGCCGCCGCCCAGGACCGCGGGCTGGTGGATCCGCCGCCAGGCCCATGAGCACGCCATCCATCGCGTCGACCTGGAATCCGCCTTCGGCACCACACCCGTCTTCGACGCGGCGTTCGCCGCCGACGGCGTCGACGAGGTCGTGTCGATGTTCTACCCCCGACAGGTGCATCTGGAGCGCAGCGCACCGGTGTCCGAACCGCTGCGGATCGTGGCCGCCGACACGGCAGACACCTGGACGCTCGGCGACGGCGAGCCCGTCGCCACCCTGACCACGGATGCCCAGACGCTCTACCTGGGACTGTGGAAACGCCTCGACCTGCCCGCCGTTGCCCGGATCGACGGCGACGAGGCCGCCGCGCGGCGCGCACTCGGGCTGGCGTTGACGCCGTAACCGCCGCCCCGTGTGGGCCCTGTGCACGCGTTTCGACGCCACAGCGTGCACAAGACCCACAATCGGCGTACCAGAGAGGACTTAGCTAGTCTCGCAGCGTGTCGACACATCTGTCCCGGCGCGGTTTCCTGGCGATGACCGCGGGGGTGGCACTGGTGGCCGCCTGCAGCCCCGAGGCCAAACCGGGCACCGTGGCCAAGGACGGGTCAGTGACCGTCAAGCACGCGTTCGGGGCGACCAAGATTCCCGCAGCGCCCACACGGGTGGTCAGCGCGGGCCTCAACGAACAGGACTTCCTGCTGGCGGTGGGTGTGGTGCCGATCGCGGTGACGGACTGGTTCGGCGGGCAGCCGTTCGGGGTCTGGCCGTGGGCCACCGCGAAACTCGGCTCGGCGCAGCCTGCGCTGTTGAACCTGGCCGACGGTATCGACACCGACGCCATCGCGGCGCTGAAACCCGACCTGATCGTCGCCACCAACGCCGGGCTGGACAAGGACACCTACGACAAGCTCGCCGGGATCGCGCCGACCGTCGCGCAGTCCGGCCAGGAGGCCTTCTTCGAACCGTGGAAGGACCAGGCCACCACCATCGGGCAGGCGGTCTTCAAGCACGACGAGATGCAGCGGCTGGTCACCGAGGTGGACGACAAGTTCACCACCGCGGGCAAGAACAGCGGGCAGTTCGCCGGGCACACCGCGCTCCTTCTGGAGGGCGCGCTCAGCGCCGACCACCTCCTGGTCTGCACCGGATGGCGCAGTGAATTCCTCACCGAACTCGGCTTCTCGGTACCGACGGTGGACTCCCCGGTGCCACGCGACAAGTTCAAAACCGAGCTCGGCAGCGCCGACGTGTTGATCTGGACCACCGACGGTGACGCCGCCCGGGATGCCCTGCTGGCCGAACCGGATATCGCCGCCCGCACGAAACACAACGTGTTCACCGACTCCGAGCTGGCCGCGGCCATCATGTTCTCGTCGCCGCTGTCCCTACCCTTGGTCGCCGATAGGCTACCGCCGCTGCTGGCGACCGCGGTGGGCTAGCAACCGGCCCACAGGAATGGCCTGACAAGATATCCGGGTGATCAGCACCGAGGACCGTGAGCCGACCCGTTTCGCACAGATGGGTTCGGCCTACTATCCGGTCTTCGTCGCGGTGTTCACCGCCCTGGTCATCATCTCGAACGTCACCGCGACCAAGGGCGTGGCGTTCGGGCCGATCCTCACCGATGGTGGCTTCATCGTCTTCCCCCTGACCTATGTGATCGGCGACGTGCTCTCCGAGGTCTACGGATTCAAGGCGGCCCGCAAGGCCATCTTGCTGGGATTCGCGATGAACATCCTCGCGGCCCTCATGTTCTGGGTGACCCTGTACCTCCCGGCGGCCGACTTCTACGAGAACCAGCCGCACCTGGAGAACGTCGTGCACGCCTACACCCAGCTGATCGTCGCCGGCCTGGCCGGCTTCATCGTCGGGCAGACCATCAACGCCTGGGTCGTGGTGGCCATCAAGGAGCGCACCAAGGAGAAGCACCTGTGGGCGCGGCTGGTCGGGTCCACCTTCGCCGGTCAGCTCGGCGACACCCTGGTGTTCTGCACCATCGCCGCGGGCGCCATCGGCATCACCACTTTCAAGGATCTCGCCGTCTACACCGCGCTGGGCTGGATCTACAAGACCGCGGTCGAGATCGTGATGCTGCCGATCACCTACCGGGTGATCGCGTATGTGAAACGCCACGAACCCACGTACGCACTGGCCGCCTAAACAGCCCCTAAGGCTCCTCTGGCAAAGCTCACAGACCGCGGCGCAATGAACTTACCCGGCGGTAGCGTTGGTAGATGACCGTCACTACGGATTCGCCGGTGCTCAGCACCGTTCGTGAATACGGGGATCAGGCACTGCTCCTCGAGTTCGGCAGCACCGCCGAGGTATTGGCCTGGGCCGCTGCCATCCGCCACGCCGACCTGCTCGGTGTGCTCGACATCGTCCCCGCGTCGCGCACCATCCTGCTCAAGCTGGCCGGGCCGCGTTATGTCGCCCCGACCCGGCAACGGCTGAGCAAGGTGCGCGTCGACCACGAGGCCACCGCACCACCGGCCGGACCCGACGTGGTGATTGAGGTCGTCTACGACGGTGCCGATCTCGACACGGTGGCCGAGCTGACCGGTTTGAGTCCCGCCCAGGTGATCGCCGCGCACACCGGCAGCCTGTGGCAGGTCGGGTTCGGTGGATTCGCACCGGGTTTCGCCTATCTGGTGGGTGGCGACCCTCGCCTGCACGTGCCGCGGCGCTCGGAGCCACGCACCCGAGTCCCCGCCGGCGCGGTGGCCCTGGCCGGCGAGTTCAGCGGTGTGTATCCGCGCGAGACCCCCGGTGGCTGGCAGCTGATCGGGCGCACCGATGCCGTCATGTGGGATATCAACCGCGACCGGCCCGCCCTGCTGGTGCCGGGTATGACCGTGCGATTCGAGGAGGCAGCATGAGCGTCACGCTGGAGGTGCTGCGCACCGGGCCGTTGGCTCTGGTGGAGGATCTGGGCCGGCCCGGGCTGGCGCACATGGGCGTCACCCGTTCCGGTGCGGCCGACCGGCGCGCCCACACACTGGCCAACCGGCTGGTCGCCAACCCGGGTGAGCACGCCACCGTCGAGGTCACCTTCGGCGGATTCTCGGCCCGGGTGCGCGGCGGGGACGTGGCGATCGCGGTGACCGGAGCGGACACCGATCCGTCGGTCAACGGGAAGCCGTTCGGCACCAACAGCATTCACTACGCCCATGACGGCGAGGTGATATCGCTTGGCGCGCCGCACTCCGGGCTTCGCAGCTATCTGGCGGTGCGCGGCGGCATCGACGTGGCCCCGGTGCTGGGCTCACGCAGTTACGACGTGATGTCGGCGATCGGCCCGGCCCCGCTGCGCGCCGGCGATGTGCTCCCGGTCGGCGAACACACCGCCGAGTTCCCCGAACTGGACCAGGCGCCGGTGGCCTCCATCGAGCCGGACATCCTGGAGATGCACGTGGTGCCCGGCCCGCGGGACGACTGGTTCGTCGATGCGGACATCCTGGTCCGCACCAACTGGCTCGTCACCAATCGCAGTGACCGCGTCGGCATGCGCCTCGTCGGCATGCCGTTGGAGTACCGCTGGCCCGATCGGCAGCTCCCCAGCGAGGGCGCCACCCGTGGCGCAATCCAGGTACCCCCCAACGGTTTTCCGGTGATCCTGGGACCCGACCATCCGGTGACCGGTGGCTACCCGGTGATCGGCGTGATCACCGACGCCGATCTGGACAAGGTCGGGCAGGCACGGCCGGGGCAGACCATTCGGTTGCATTGGTCGCATCCGCGCAACCCGGCGCACTGAAACGTCGGAGTCGCATTTTGGCGCGCACTCCGCGTGTCGGGTGACGGCGCCTGGTAGAACGGCAGATGTGGGTGCATACACCGCACGCCTGATCCACACCGCCGATCTCGACGGTGAAACCCGAGCCGACGCCCGGAAGATGGTGCTCGACGCGTTCGCGGGCGACTTCACCGACGCCGACTGGGAACATGCGCTGGGCGGGATGCACGCGCTCGTCTGGCACCACGGCGCGATCATCGCCCACGGGGCCGTGGTGCAACGCCGGCTGCTGCACCAGGGCCGTGCGCTGCGCTGCGGGTACGTCGAAGCGGTCGCCGTGCGCGCGGATTGGCGCGGACAAGGGCTGGCGGGAGCAGTGATGGACGCCGTCGAGCAGGTGCTGCGCGGCGCCTACGAGATCGGTGCGCTCAGTTCTTCAGACGCGGGTCGCTCGCTCTACGGCGCGCGAGGCTGGGTGAAGTGGCGGGGCGCGACCTCTGCGCTGACCCCGTCCGGTATCACCCCGACCCCCGATGACGACGGAGCCGTCTACGTGTTGCCGGTCACCGCACAACTCGACCCCGACGGGGATCTGACCTGCGATTGGCGGGACGGTGACATTTGGTGAAACCGTTGCCCACGGACCTCACAGGAGTACTCTGGCGGCAGTGAGCGGAAGTTCACAGCCGGGCTATCGCAGAGAGTGTTCGCGCAACATAGTCTTCCTAACGTGGGCGGCATGCGCAGCCCGCAGCACCTTCGCGATGACGCGACACACCTCGGCAACGGCCGGGTAACCCGCCCGAAACATGAGCTGAATACACAGGTGCCATGACCGAACCTGATTGGGCTCCGCTCACCGGGTTCCGGGTTGCGGTCACCTCGGCCCGGCGTTCCGAGGAGCTGAGCGCGCTGCTGACGCGGCGCGGTGCCGACGTCACGAGCGCGGCCGCCATCGCCATGGTCCCGCTTCCCGACGACGACGAACTGCGCACCAACACCGAGGCCCTCATCGCGGCCCCGCCCGACATCGTCATCGCCACCACCGGGATCGGGCTGCGCGGCTGGATCGCCGCCGCCGACGGCTGGGGACTGGCGCGCGAACTGACCTCCGCACTGTCCAAGGCGCGGATAGTGTCCCGCGGGCCGAAGGCCACCGGGGCGTTACGCGCGGCCGGCCTGCCCGAGGAGTGGTCGCCGGAATCGGAGTCCTCCCGCGAACTGCTGCACTATCTGCTCGAGGGCGGCATCGTCGGCATGCGGATAGCCGTGCAGTTGCACGGCGCCACCGACGAGTGGGATCCGTTCCCGGAATTCCTCGACGAGTTGATGGCCGCCGGCGCCCACGTGGTGCCCATCCGGGTGTACCGCTGGCATCCCGCACCACGCGGTGGCGCCTTCGACCAGATGGTGATGGCCATCGCCGATCAACGATTCGACGCCGTGAGCTTCACCTCCGCCCCCGCGGTCGCGGCCACGTTGATGCGGGCGGCCGAACTCGGTGTGGAGGACTCGCTGCTGCACGCGTTGCGCACCACCGTGCACGCCATGTGCGTCGGCCCCGTGACCGCCCGGCCGCTGGTCCGGCTCGGCGTGCCCACCTCGGCCCCGGAGCGGATGCGCCTGGGTGCGCTGGCCCGCCACATCACCGATGAACTGCCCCTGCTGCAGTCCCGCCGTATCCGGGTGGCCGGACATGTCCTGGAGATCCGGGGCACCTGCGTGATGGTCGACGAGGTGGTCAAGGAGCTCCCGCCCGCGGGTATGGCCACCATCCGCGCGCTGGCGCACCGGCCGGGCGCGGTGGTGTCGCGCGCCGACCTGCTGGGCGCCCTGCCCGGCAGCGGCACCGACACCCACGCCGTCGAAACGGCGGTGCTGCGGTTACGAACGGCACTGGGCGACAAGAACATCGTCGCGACCGTGGTCAAGCGCGGCTATCGGTTGGCCGTGGACGAATTCCCGGTGGGTGCATGATGAGATACGTCTTGGTGGCGCACGGCACCCGTAAGGCCGGCGGGGTGAACATGATCGGCGAGCTGGCGCAGCGCGTCTCCTCGGTGTTGGACCGTGAGGTGCGCGTGGCGTTCGTCGACGTCCTCGGGCCGACGCCGTGCGAGGTGCTCGATTCGTTGCCCGGACACGAGCCCGCCGTCGTGGTGCCGGCGTTCCTGGCCGGGGGCTACCACGTGCGGGTGGACGTGCCCGCCCATGTCGCCGCCAGCGGGCACCAGCGGGTCGTTGTCACCCAGCCCCTGGGGCCATGCCACGGAACGGTGCGGGTCATGGCCGACAGACTCTTCGAATCAGGCTGGCGGCCAGGCGATTCCGTCATCCTGGCGGCCGCGGGCACCTCGGATCGCAGTGCGCAGTCCGATCTGCGTAAGACCGCGGCGATGCTATCGGCCCTGACCGGAGACCGCGTAGAGCTTGCTTTCGCCGCTACCGGGGCCCCCACCGTCGCGGAGGCCGTCCAAGCTGCGCGCCACCGCACGGATGGACGGGTGGCTGTCGCGTCCTATCTGCTGGCCGACGGGCTTTTCCAGGATCGGCTGCGTGCCTCCGGTGCCGATATCGTCGGCGACCCACTCGGCATCCACCCGGGCATGGTCCGGCTCATCGCCAGCAGGTTCCGCCGTGCCGGTGCGGTCGGCCTGCCCAGCGCGGCGTAGCCGGCCCAGGTACGGGACCGCAGACACGGACCCCAGCAGCACCGCTCCCCCAAGGGCAACCGCCGCGGCCACCGTCCGCCGGGTGTCGATCAACCCGCCGCACTGTTCGGCGTAGTCGCTGGTCTCGAACTGTGGCCCGCTCAGGATGTTCTGGTCGAAGTTGAGCCGGTCCACCTTGGCGGCAACCTCGAAATCGGGACGGAAACCGTCCCCGCACGGAATGGGTGCGCCGCTGCGGTCCACCGCCCCGAGTCCGACGGCTGTGGCGAGGGCCAGCAGCGAGCCCAGCACCCCTGCCGCTCCGACCAGCGTCGCTACCGAACGCATCCCCATAACGCCCCCCACTTCAGGGTCGATACTAGTCAGTGCCGACGATTGGCTCGAGTCGGCCGCTTGATGTTCACCTGCGCGAAAGGTTGGCGGCAATTACCAGATGGCGCAGCACTTTTCAAATTGAACTCGACGCCCGAGGTTGACATAACGCAACTGGTCGGACGCGTCGCACTCCTCGGCTACTATCTCTGCGATGGCTTCACAATGGGGGGCGGCGCAGCTACGGGAGTGGCTGCTCACCGCGTTAGACGACACGGACGGGACGATGACCACCGCGGAACTGCGCGACTACGTGCAGCTCAAGGGCAAGGCTCTGGGCAAAGGCGCGGTGATCGAGTCTGTCTATCGGAATCTCACCGTGTTGGAGCGGCGTGGCGACGTCGTGCGCCGGCCCGGACCGGGCCGGGACGCCCACTGGGCCGCCGCCGCTACACAGCGATCTGCACAAGACCGTCCGGCGTAAGCCGGGTCCGGAACACCGCGACCGACACGTCCGGGTCGTCCAGGCAGCTGCCGTCGTCAAAGGCGAAGGCCTGCTTCTTGATTGGCGTCTGTACGCAGGCGCGGCCGGCACGGTCCCCGACGATCCCCCGTGACATCACCGCGGCACCGGAGAACGGGTCGATATTGGAGACGGCATGCAGCGACCCGTCGTCCAGGCGGAACAGTGCCACCTGGGTCTGGTCGGGCAACAGCACTCCCACGCCGCGGCACGGCAGCAGCCGGTCGTACGGGCAGGCTTCGACCCACTCCCAGTCACCCTGGGCGTCAACGTCTTTGCGGTCGTCGAGCAAGGTCATGACTTCTCCTGAACTGGCCGCAGGGTGGGCATCCCGATCGGGACCTTGCGGCCCGAGGATTCGGTGAACTCGATCGTGGGATCCACCACATCGGGGGCGTTGACGAACGACACGAAACGCGACAGCTTCTCCGGGTCGTCGAGCACACCTTTCCATTCGCAGGCGTAGCCGGCGACGTGCCGCTCCATGGCCGCCTCGAACTCCGCGGCCAGGCCGAGCGAGTCGTTGCACACCACATCACGGAGGTGATCGAGTCCGCCGTCCATGGCCTCCAGCCATGGCGCGGTGCGCTGCAGCCGGTCGGCGGTGCGGATGTAGAACATCAGGAACCGGTCGATGTACCGCACCAGGGTCTCGTCATCGAGGTCGCTGGCCAGCAGTTTGGCGTGCCGTGGCGACATACCGCCGTTGCCGCACACGTAGAGGTTCCATCCTTGTTCGGTGGCGATGACGCCGACGTCCTTGCTCTGGGCCTCCGCGCACTCTCGAGCGCAGCCCGACACCGCCATCTTGATCTTGTGTGGTGAGCGCAGACCGCGGTAGCGCTTCTCGATCTCGACGGCCATGTTCACCGAATCCTGCTGGCCGTACCGGCACCACGTGCTGCCCACGCAACTCTTCACGGTGCGAAGGGATTTGCCGTAGGCCTGACCGGATTCCATGCCGCCTTCGACCAGGCGCCGCCAGATCTCGGGCAACTGGTCGACCCGGGCGCCGAACATGTCGATGCGCTGCCCGCCGGTGATCTTGGTGTAGAGGTCGAAATCCCTGGCGATCTCGCCGATCAGGATCAGTTGCTCCGGGGTGATCTCGCCGCCGGGTGACCGCGGCACCACCGAGTAGCTGCCGTTGCGCTGGATGTTGGCCAGGAAGTGGTCGTTGGAGTCCTGTAGCGAAGCCTGCTCACCGTCGAGCACGTGATCCGAACTGGTGGACGCCAGGATGGACGCGACGGTGGGTTTGCAGATATCGCAACCCTTTCCGGTGCCGAACTTCTCGATGAGGCCGGAGAACGTGCGGATCTCGGTGGCACTGACGATCTCGAACAGCTCGGCACGCGACTGACCGAAGTGCTCGCACAGCGCCTTGGACTGCTCGACCCCCTCGGCCTCCAGCAGCTGCTTGAGCAGCGGCACACATGATCCGCACGAGGTGCCGGCCAGGGTGCACTTCTTCAGGCCGGCGACATCGTCGCAGCCACCGCAGATGGCCTCCTTGAGATCACCTTTGGTGACGTTGTTGCAGGAGCAGATCTGGGCGATATCGGGCAGCGCCCCGACACCGAGTACCGGTGCGTCGCCGTCGGTCACCGGGGCGATCAGTGCCAGCGGGTCACCGGGCAGCTCGCTGGCCACCATGGGCCGCAGCACACCGTAAGCCGACGCGTCGCCGACCAGGATGCCGCCGAGCAACGTCTTGGCGTCATCGGAGAGCACCAGTTTGGCGTAGGTCTGCTTGACCGGGTCGTTGACCACGACCTCCAGGCAGTTCGGCGTATGTCCTTGGGCGTCACCGAAACTCGCGACGTCGACGCCGAGGAGCTTGAGCTTGGTCGACATGTCCGCGCCGGGGAACTCGGCCTCGCCACCGAGGAGCCGGTCAGCCACCACTTCGGCGGTGGTGTAGCCGGGGGCCACCAGCCCGTAGCAGCGGCCTTCGATGGCAGCCACCTCGCCGATGGCGTAGATGTGCGGATCGCTTGTGACGCAGGAAAGGTCGGTGAGCACACCACCGCGTTGAGCGATGTCCAGGCCGGCGGCGCGGGCCAGCTCGTCCCGGGGGCGCACACCGGCGGCGAAGACCACCACGCCGGCGTCGATGGTGCTGCCGTCGTTGAGTGTGACCCGCATCGAATCGTCGACGGCGGATTTACGGATGGGCCGGTGCCGCTGCACCGGGGCGATGCTCTCGGTGGCCACCGCCGTGTGCACTTCGATACCCAGGCTTTTGATCATCCGGCTCAACAGCACACCGCCGGCCTCGTCGAGTTGGTTGGCCATCAGGTGCGGCGACATCTCCAGCACGTGGGTGGTGAGCCCGAACCCACGCAGGGCGTTGGCCGCTTCCAGACCGAGCAGGCCGCCGCCGATGACGACACCGACCGGGGTGCTCGTGGCCAGGGCGGTATTCGCGCCCGCCCGGATGGCGTCCAGGTCATCGAGGGTGCGGTAGACGTGCACCTGCGGCAGGTCGTGTCCGGGCACCGGAGGCACGAAGGCGTACGACCCGGTGGCCAGCACCAGGGCGTCGTATTCCAGCACCTGGCCGTCGGCGGCGGTCACGGTCTTGGCGGCCCGGTCGATCTCCCGGGCCGCCAAGCCGAGGTGCAGCACGACGTCGTTGTCGCCTGCATAGTCGTTACCGGACAAGGCCAGCGCGGCCCGGTTCCAGTGCTCGGTGTATCCCGTCAGACCGACGCGGTCGTATGCCGCATCGGCTTCCTCGGACAGGATGGTGACCCGCCAGGAGCCTTCGGTGTCCCGGGATCGCAGGGCTTCGACGAACCGGTGTCCGACCATGCCGTGTCCGACCACGACAACATGCTTGGCTGAGTGCATACCACGACGTTAGGGAGTCGATATTGCCGAAATGTCGCGTCGTGTGAAGCGGCCGTCACGGTGTTCTCACATCGGCCGGGAGGCGGGTGTGAGTGCTCTCCTGTCGATAAGTGACCGGTCGGCTATGATTTCATCGTGCCCCGTCCCGCGAATCCCGAGGTACGCCAGCGCCTGCTCGACGCCGGCCTCGGCTTGGTGCACGCCCGGGGGTTCGCCGCCAGCGGGGTCAAAGACATCACCGACGTCGCCGGCGTGCCGAAAGGCTCCTTCTACGCCTATTTCCCCAGTAAGGAAGAGTTCGGCGCCGCGATCCTGAACCACTACTGGTCCGATATCGAAGCACGGCTGTTGCCGATCTTGGAGTCGACCGGGCCGGCGCGCAAGCGGATCATCCGCTTCTTCCGCGCACTCACCGACGATCACGAGGCCGAAGACTTCCTGCTCGGCTGCCTGGTCGGCAACCTGTCGCTCGAACTGGGCGGGTCCAGCGAGTCGGTCCGCGCCGAACTGCTGCGCATCCTGGACCGCTGGGATGACGCACTCGCGGCGTGCGTGCGTTCCGGGCAGCGTGACGGCCACGACTTCCGGGCCGACATCAGAACCGATATCGATGCCGGCGAACTGGCCGCCACCCTGATCGAAGCGTGGGAGGGCGCCGCCTTGCGCGGGAAGGTCATCCGCAGCCGCGCCCCCTATCAGCGCTTCGAAGCGGTCACGATCCCCGCCCTCCTCACGCCCTGATCCACCGCGCGTCTGACGAATCACACCTCAGGCACGTTGTTAATAGACGACCGGTCACTTATTATTGTGAACAGTCACCCACACAAGGACGGTCCAATGAAGCTCACGACATCGGGAGAACCCGCGAACCCCGCCTTGCCGGCCTCCGGGTTCGTCTTCGACGCGAAGCGCGCGGCGCTCGTCATCACCGATCCGCAGATCGATTTCCTCAGCGCCGAGGGGGCGTCCTGGGCGGCGTTCGGGCCCAGCGTCATCGAGAACGACACCGTCGCCCACATCGGCGAACTCCTGCGCGCCGCGAAGTCGGCCGACATCACCGTCGCGGTGTCTCCGCACTACTTCTATCCGACCGACGAACAGTGGACTTTCGGCGATCCGCTCGAACAGTTCATGAGTTCGGTCGGCATGTTCGCACGCCAGGGGGCGTACACCCTCGACGGGTTCACCGGCTCGGGCGCGGACTTCCTGCCCGCATACCACCGCCATATCCACGACGGACGAACCGTGATCACCTCACCACACAAGATCGTCGGCCCGGAATCGAACGACCTCGTCCTTCAGTTGCGCAAACGTGGTGTGAGCCAGGTGATCCTGGCCGGAATGGCCGCCAACCTGTGCGTCGAAGGACACCTGCGCGAACTCATCGAGCAGGGTTTCGAGGTGGCGGTGGTCAAGGATGCCACCGCCGGGCCGCGCCTGCCCGAAGGCGACGGGTACCTGGCGGCACTGGTGAACTTCCGCTTCCTCGCCAGCGCGGTGTGGACCACCGCGCAGGCCGTCAAACACCTTCAAGGAGAACAGAAATGAGACTTTTCGAACAACGGATCAAGCTGCGCGACGACGCCGGCGAGATGCCCGCCCTCGGGTTCGGGACCTTGATCTCCGACAGTCGGCGCACCCGCGAGGTGGTCAGAACCGCTGTCGAGACGGGCTTCCGGCACCTCGACGCCGCCGAGCGCTACCGCAACGAAGCCGACGTGGGTGAGGCGCTCAAAGATGTGTTCGGCGCCAGTACCGTCCGGCGCGACGACCTGTTCCTGACCACCAAGCTGTGGAACAACAACCACCGCCCGGAACGGGTCAAACCCGCCCTGCAGGCGAGCCTGCGCCGGCTCGGTGTGGAGGCCGCCGACCTCTACCTGATGCACACCCCGTTCGCATTCCGGCCCGGCGACGACCAGGACCCCCGCGATGATTCCGGTGCCGTCGTCTACGACGACGGTGTCACCCTCGAAGAAACCTGGGCCGCGATGGAGGAGCTGGTCGACGCCGGGCTCACCCGCGCCATCGGTCTGTCCGATATCGACGTCGAGGGCACCCGCAGAATCGTCACCGCGTCCCGGATCAAACCGGCGGTCGTGGAAGTGGAAGCACACCCCTACCACCCGCAGTGGGAGCTGTATGACTATTGCCAAGCCGAAGACATCGCCCTGCTCGCGTTCGCGCCGCTGGGGCATGCCCTGGAGCCGCGGCTTCTCGATGACCCGGTGATCATCGCCATCGCGGCCGACGCGGGGAAAACCCCGGCCCAGGTGCTCCTGGCCTGGGGCATCCAGCGCGGCACCGCGGTTCTCACGTCGTCGGTCAGCGCCACGCGGATAGCCGAGAACTTCGACGTCAGTGCACTTTCGGAACACGCGATGGACCAGATCAGCCACCACCTGCATACCCGCCGCCGATTCAACTCGGTTGTCGACGCCGGCGAACCAGGATTCACCGAGGTGCCCGTCGGCAGCTGACGCCGGCACGCCACCAGACCGGCGTAGCGTGACGGTGGAAACGTGATCTGGAGGTCTGAGGATGCCCACGGCAGCACAATTGATGGTCGAGTGCCTTGAAGCAGAGGGAGTTTCACTGGTTTTCGGGATCCCCGGCGAGGAGAACATCCGATTCGTGCAGGCGCTCGCCGGCTCGTCGACGATCCGTTATGTGCTGACCCGCCACGAGCAGGCCGCCGCATTCATGGCCGAGATGTACGGGCGTGTGACGGGACGACCCGCCGTGGTGTCGAGCACGCTGGGCCCGGGCGCGATCAACATGCAACTCGGGGTGGCCGATGCGACCACCAACAGCACCCCCTTGGTGGCCATCTCTGCGCAGGTGGGACGCAACCGCGAGTACAAGGAATCCCACCAGTACGTCGACCTGGTGTCGATGTTCGCACCCATCACCCGGTGGTCCGACGGGGTGCCCACACCACTGGCCATCCCCGAGATGTTCCGTAAGGCATTCAAACTCGCCGAAACCGAGCGTCCCGCGGCGGTGTACCTCGCCATCCCGGAGGACATCGACGCCGACGAAGGCGACTACGCGTTACACCCACTGCCACGCAACGTGGTTCGCGCCGAATCCCCCTCCCCCGGCCAGATCGCGCGCGCCGTCGCGGTGTTGAAGGAGGCGAAACGGCCGGTGATCCTGGCCGGCCACGGCGCCGCCCGCGCGGATGCGACGACGGCGCTGGTGCAGCTGTCCGAAGAACTCGGCATCCAGGTGGCCAATACCTTCCACGGCAAGGGGTGATGCCCGACGATCATCCCAACGGCATGGGCACCCTCGGCTTCATGCGGCACGACTACGTGAACTTCGGCTTCGACGATGCCGACACCATCATCGCGGTCGGCTATGAACTGCAGGAATTCGACCCGGTGCGGATCAACCCGAACGCCGACAAGCGGATCATCCACGTGCACCGGTTTCCGGCCGAGGTGGACGCGCACTACTCCGTCGACGTCGGCATCATGGGCGATATCAGCGCCTCACTCGACGCAATCCGGGAGGCGATGGCCGGGCAACGCTACGACCGGGAGCGCCCCGCGCCCGGCGCTCATCTGCTCGCCGAGGAGATCGCACGCGGCGCCGATGATGCGCGCTACCCGCTGGCCCCGGCCCGGGTGGTGGCCGATACCCGGGCCGCGCTGGGACGCAGCGATATCGTGTTGGTGGACACCGGTGCGGCCAAGATGTGGATGGCCAGGCTCTATCCGACCTATGAGCGCAATACCTGTCTGATCTCCAACGGGCTGTCCACCATGGCGTTCGCCCTGCCCGGCGCCTTGGGTGTGAAACTCGCCCGGCCGGATGCCAAGGTGCTCGCGGTGATGGGTGACGGCGCCTTCTTGATGAACAGCCAGGAGATCGAAACGGCTGTCCGGGAAAAGATTCCGCTTGTCGTGCTGATCTGGGAGGACAACGGCTACGGTCTCATCGAATGGAAGATGGACCTTGAACTCGGCGCGCACTACAACGTCGGTTTCACCAACCCAGACGTCGTGAAGTACGCCGAGAGCTTCGGCGCCAAGGGGTATCGGATCAACGCTGCCGACGAACTGCTGCCGACGCTGCGCACCGCGCTGGCCTCCGACGGCGTATCCATCATCGCCTGCCCGGTCGACTACTCGGAGAACATCAGCCTGACCAACAGGCTCGGGGAGCTCGACGGCACGCTGTAGCGGGCCTGGCGCCTGAGCCTGGTTTCCGACGTTCTGGCGGCTCCGGCGACCGCCAGGGCACCAAAACGTCGGGATTCACGGACGCCAGCCACGGGAGAGCAGCGCTGCGCGTGCCTCATTCACGATCTCGTGGGGGTCGTCCTCTTTGATGACGTGCACGATGTGCCAGTCGAGTCTCGCGAGCGCGCGGGCCGCCCACACATCCTTCGCGTACTGGGCGCGGTTGGTGAGGTGCTGGGCGCCGTCGTACTCGGCCCCTACCTTGAACTCCGTCCACACCATGTCGATCCGGCGGACGTAGCGACGGTCCTCGTAGACGACGAATTGCGTTGTGGGCTTTGGCAATCCTGCGTCGATGAACAGGAGTCGCAGCCAGGTTTCCCGCGGTGACTCTGCCCCGCCGTCGACCAGCGGCAGCGCTTTGCGAAGCAGTGGTAATCCGCGCGCCCGTCGGTTGCGCCCGGCCAGCGCATAGACGTCAACCATCTCGAACGGATTGGCGTGCATCAGGGCATCGAGACGGGCGACAGACTTATCTCGCGGCAGACGCCGAGCAAGGTCGAAGGCGGTACGGGCACGCGTGGTGACGCGCACGCCGTCGATACAGGTGATCTCGTGAGACGTGATCCGTTCATCGTGCAGGACCAGGCCGCGCTGCGGGCGGCCAGCGGAAACGACCTCGATATCGGTGTCCGCATCGACCCAGCTCGCGCCGTGCCATGCCGAAGCCGCAACACCAGCGATCACCCCGCCCGTGGCCAACGAGGCACCGACAATCCGATCGCGCAGCGTCGGCTCGTGGCGAACCGGGACGTAGATGCCGCGATAAATGGGCCGGTAGCTCGTACGTAGCTGTGACCGGCTGAGATGGCCCTCGGTGACCGCCGCGCTGCCCACAAACGGTATGCGCACATCTGTTCAGACGCACCGGATGCCGCGACGGCTCCCTGGTGCTGCGGATTCCGACGTTCCGGTCATGGCGCGGGCGTTCAGGACACCAGAACGTCGGAATCCAGCTCGCTACTTCCAGCGGGTGAGGATCTCGTTGATCTTCTCGGTCAGCGCCCACTGCAGGAACGGGCCGAAGGTGATCCGGCCGACGCCGATGGCGGTGAGCTCGGCGAGGTCGCTGGAGGGCTTGACCGTGACACTGACCGGCAGTGGCACGGCCTCGACCAGGGTCGCCAATCCGTCGGCGGGTTGCAGACCGGCCGGGAACAGTGAATCGGCGCCGGCTTGGGCGGCCAGGGTGAGCCGGTCGATCCCGCGCTGCACGCGGTCGGAATCAGCGCCTTCCTTCTTGATGAAGATGTCAGTGCGGGCGTTGACCACCACGTGCACCCCGGCCGCATCAGCCGCGGCGCGCAGTTCGCCCACGAGCGCCGCATGCTCCTCGGGAGTGCGCAGCCGGTCCCCCTCCTTGTGCACGGTGTCCTCGAGGTTGAAACCCACTGCCCCGACCGACAGCAGTCCGTCGATCAGCCGGGCGGGCGACTCGCCATAACCCGACTCGATGTCCACCGACACCGGGACATCGACGGCGGCGGTGATCTGGGCGACGCGGGCCAGCAGATCATCGAAGCTGATCGCTTCGCCGTCGGGCTTTCCGAGGGAGTCCGCGACGGGGTGGCTGCCCACCGTGAGGGCACCGAAACCGGCGTTGACCACGGTGTTCGCCGACCAGGCATCCCACACCGTCGGGAGCACCCCTGGATTGCCAGGACGGTGCAGCGCCAGCAGCGCGGCAGCTTTCTCCACAAGCACCTGATTCGACAATTCGGTTACCTCTCGTTTCGTAGACGTGATCTGTCTCACTATGGAGTCCGTGTTGTGGCTAACATCGAATGCGTAATGTGAGCCATGACACCCTTCAGCCCAAGGAGGTCACTAGTTTGTCCACTACGACCGAGATTGCCGAACTCCACGAACTCATCGGCGGCCTTCGCCGATGCGTCACATCACTGGCGGCCCGGCACGGCGACAGCCCCGCGATGCGCCGCATCGTGAACGACGCCGAACGCATGCTCAACGATATCGACCGACTCGATATCGACGCCGGAGAGCTTGAGATAGATCGCGGCGGACGGACGGTGCACCACCCGCATTCGGTGGAGAAGATCTCCATCCCCGACACCGACTATGACAGTGACTTCTGGCGCGACGTCGACGACGAAGGGCTCGGCGGCACGCGGTAAGCACCGCGCCAGCACACAACAGAAAAAGAGGGAACTCAGTGAGCGCACCGACCTCGGATCGTCAAGGTACCGGCGTCTTCTCACCAACGAGAGCTCAGATCTCACAACGCACCCTGCGCACCGACGCATGGTGGAAGTCTCCGCTCATCGTGGATCTCGGGTTCGCCGCATTCGTCATCTACGCGACGGTGCGCGCCTTCCTGCAGAGCAATTACTACGTTCCCGCCTATCACTACCTGACACCGTTTTATTCACCGTGCGTCAGTAAGGGCTGCGTGCCGGAAGCAAGCCACTTCTGGCCGCAGTTCCTTCCTGACGTCTGGTGGCTGCCCTACGCCGCGCTGTCGCTGCCGTTCCTGCTGCTGTTCCGGCTGACCTGCTACTACTACCGAGGCGCCTACTACCGCTCGGTCTGGCAGTCCCCCACCGCGTGCGCTGTGGCCGAACCGCACGCCAAGTACACCGGCGAGACGCGCCTGCCGCTGATCATCCAGAACACCCACCGGTACTTCTTCTACATCGCCGGGATCATCTCGCTGATCAACACCTACGACGCGATCATCGCCTTCCATTCGGACAAGACCGCCAGTGGCTTCGGCTTCGGCCTGGGCAACATCATCCTGCTGGTCAACGTCATCATGCTGTGGGTCTACACGATCTCGTGTCACTCCTGCCGGCACGCCGTCGGCGGCAAGCTCAAGCATTTCTCCAAACACCCTGTGCGGTACTGGATGTGGACGCAGGTCAGCAGGCTGAACACCCGGCACAAGATGTACGCCTGGATCACGCTGGGCACCCTCATGCTGACGGACTTCTACATCATGCTGGTGGCCAGTGGCACCATCGCCGATCTCAGATTCATTGGTTAACAGAACAATTCACAACTGCATTTTTCGATAGATGAGGGTGGTTAATGGTTGAGCTCGAACGGCACCAGTACGACGTGGTCGTCATCGGTGCCGGCGGCGCGGGGTTGCGAGCGGTGATCGAGGCCCGCGAACGGGGCCTCCGGGTGGCAGTCGTCACCAAGTCGCTGTTCGGTAAGGCCCACACCGTCATGGCCGAAGGTGGCTGCGCGGCAGCCATGAAGAACGTCAACTCGAAGGACTCCTGGCAGGTGCACTTCGGTGACACCATGCGCGGCGGCAAGTTCCTGAACAACTGGCGGATGGCCGAACTGCACGCGCAGGAGGCACCGGACCGGGTGTGGGAGTTGGAGACCTACGGTGCGCTGTTCGACCGCACCAAGGACGGCAAGATCAGCCAGCGCAACTTCGGCGGTCACACCTACCCCCGACTCGCCCACGTCGGTGACCGCACCGGTCTGGAGATCATCCGCACCCTGCAGCAGAAGATCGTCTCGCTGCAGCAGGAGGACAAGAAGGAACTCGGCGACTACGAGGCCAGGATCAAGGTCTTCCACGAGTGTTCGATCACCGACCTGATCAAAGATGGTGACCGGATCGCAGGAGCGTTCGGGTATTGGCGTGAGAGCGGCAGCTTCATCCTGTTCGAGGCACCGGCGGTGGTGCTCGCGACCGGCGGCATCGGCAAGTCGTTCAAGGTGTCGTCCAACTCGTGGGAGTACACCGGCGACGGCCACGCCCTCGCGTTGAGGGCGGGCTCCAACCTGATCAACATGGAGTTCATCCAGTTCCACCCCACCGGGATGGTCTGGCCACTCTCGGTGAAGGGCATCCTCGTCACCGAGGGTGTCCGCGGTGACGGCGGGGTGCTGAAGAACTCCGAGGGCAAGCGGTTCATGTTCGACTACATCCCCCCGGTGTTCAAGGGCCAGTACGCCGAGACCGAGGAAGAAGCCGACCAGTGGCTCAAGGACAACGACTCCGCGCGGCGCACCCCTGATCTGCTCCCCCGCGACGAGGTCGCCCGGGCCATCGTCGCCGAGGTCAAGGCGGGCCGCGGTACCCCACACGGCGGGGTGTACCTCGACATCGCCTCGCGCATGCCCACCGAGGAGATCAAGCGCCGGCTGCCCTCGATGTACCACCAGTTCATCGAGCTGGCGGAGGTCGACATCACCAAGGACGAGATGGAGGTCGGTCCGACCTGCCACTACGTGATGGGTGGTATCGAGGTCGATCCCGACACCGGCGGCGCCGCGACTCCGGGACTGTTCGCGGCCGGTGAATGCTCCGGCGGCATGCACGGCTCCAACCGCCTCGGCGGTAACTCGCTGTCGGACCTGCTGGTGTTCGGCCGCCGGGCCGGACTCGGGGCAGCCGATTATGTGCGGGCACTGACCGAGCGGCCGACGCCCCCTGAGGCGGCTGTCGAAGAGGCCACCAAGATGGCGTTGGCTCCGTACGAGGCGCACGAGAATCCCGAGAATCCGTACACGTTGCATGCCGAGCTGCAACAGTCGATGAACGATCTCGTCGGCATCATCCGCAAGAAGGAAGAGATCGAGGAGGCGCTGGTCAAGCTGGACGAGCTGCGGGGCCGCCTGCAGAACGTCGTCGTCGAGGGTGGCCGGATCTACAACCCGGGCTGGCACCTGGCCATCGATATGCGCAACATGCTGCTGGTCAGCGAATGCGTGGCCAAGGCCGCCCTGCAGCGCACCGAGAGCCGCGGCGGGCATACCCGCGACGACTATCCGGCAATGGACGCCAACTGGCGCAACACGCTGCTGGTGTGCAAGACCACGGGTGCCGCGACCGCCGAGGCGATGGTCCCCGGTGTCACGGTCGATCCCGAGCCGCAGGTGCCGATGCGACCGGACCTGCTGGCGACCTTCGAGCTCGCCGAACTCGAGAAGTACTACACCGAGGCCGAATTGACCGAGCACCCCGAACGGAAGGGCTGACCATGGCTTCTTATGACGCGAGTCTGCGGGTCTGGCGCGGCGACGAGGACGGCGGCGAGCTGAAGGACTACACGGTCGAGGTCAATGAAGGCGAGGTGGTGCTCGACATCATCCACCGCCTGCAGGCCACCCAGGCCGGTGACCTGGCCGTGCGATGGAACTGCAAGGCCGGCAAGTGCGGCTCCTGTTCGGCCGAGATCAACGGGCGCCCGCGGTTGATGTGCATGACCCGGATGTCGACGTTCGGTGAGGACGAGACGGTGACGGTGACGCCGTTGCGTACCTTCCCGGTGATGCGCGACCTGGTCACCGATGTCTCGTTCAACTACACCAAGGCCCGCGAGATCCCGTCGTTCACGCCGCCGAAGGACCTGCAACCCGGCGATTACCGCATGCAGCAGGAGGATGTGAACCGCAGCCAGGAGTTCCGCAAGTGCATCGAGTGCTTCCTGTGCCAGAACACCTGCCACGTGGTCCGCGATCACGAGGAGAACAAGGAGGCGTTCGCCGGACCGCGGTACCTGATGCGCCAAGCCGAGCTGTCCATGCATCCACTGGACACCCTGGACCGCCGCGACATGGCTCAGGACGAGAACGGCCTAGGCCTGTGCAACATCACCAAGTGCTGCACCGAGGTGTGCCCCGAGCACATCAAGATCACCGATAACGCGCTGATCCCGATGAAGGAGCGCGTCGCCGACCGCAAGTACGACCCGATCGTGTGGCTGGGAAACAAGCTGTTCCGGCGATAGTCAGCTCGAGGTAAGAATGCCCTTCCCGGCTTTTCCCGGGAAGGGCATTCTTACTTCTGGCTCACTGGTTCGCGAGGTTGGCGATACGGGCCGGACCGTGGTTGTTGTGCCAGCCGGGCTTCGCGGTGGGGGCCGGGTGGGCGTACGTGTCGGGGCTGTACGAGTAGCCCGGGCCGGTCGGGGCGGTGGTCGTGGTGGCCGCGGCGGCGGTGCCGGCCAAGCCGAGAGCTCCGGCGCCGATGATTCCGGCGGTGACAATGCTGAGTCCTAGGGTATTGATCATTTCGGTAATCCTTTGTGTGAGTGGCTTTCTGGTGTTGAGATAAGAATGCCCTGGTTCGCACGTGGGATATGTCGGGTGACCGGTGGATGCACCGGGTGAACTGCTTGTCCCCCAATCGGGGGAACGGTGCGCTGGCATGCCGAGTCCACGACGAAATCGGCGCCCACAACCGCCGGCACTCGGCGTACGGTTGGTGGAGCGACCGAAAGATGTCCGATCAGCGTCGAAAGGGACACCGATGACACTGGGTGGAACGAACAGCGTCAACGACATTCGCAACGCCATCCGCGAGCTGAGTGCCCGCGCCGAGCTGGCCCGTAAGGAGGGCCGCCCCGGCGACGCGGCCGAGATCGAGAAGCGGATCGCCGTCTACCGCGAGGAGCTCGCGGGGCGCCCCTAAACGCCGAGCTTGCGGAACGTGCTGCGGTGGAACACGATCGGCGGCACGTCGTGCACGGTGATGTCGGTGACCTGCAGAACCACAATCGTGTGGTCGCCCGCCAGCACCTGCTGATCGATGGTGCTGCGCAACCACACGCTGGTGCCGTGCACGAACACCGCGCCGCTCTCGTGTGAGTGGGTGTCCAGGCCCTCGAACCGATCCCCGGTCTTGGCGGCCAGCGTGCGTGCGGCCTGATCGTGCGATTCGCCGAGCAGGCTGAGACCGAGGGACGGCAGATCCTTCAGCTTGGGCCAGGTCTCCGAGCTGTTCTGCACGCAGAACGCCACCAGGGGCGGATCCAGGGAGACCGGAACGAAGGTGCTCGCCGCCAGGCCGACCCGGACGCCGTCGACTTCCGCGGCAATCGCGATGACACCGGACGGGAAATGGCCGAAGGCCTCGCGGAGGGAGGCTGGGCTCAGCTCTGTGTCGCTCATAACACTTCCATCTTCACACGTAACGGTGCGCGGCGGCCACATCAGGGTGCGCGCGCAACCTGCTCTTCCACGCATTGCGCCCGTAAACAGCGTAAATGCGATCGTTGGCGGGGTCGTCGGTGACCCCGCGGGCCTGTGCTGCCAGGTCGGCGGGCAGCGGTAGGACGGGTATCTGCGCGTCGAGGCGCGGATTGAAGAAGTAGGCGACTGACAGACGCTCGGCCTCGTGGATCCGGACGCGGTGCTCGGTGGCACGCAGGTAGCCGCCGCTGGCGATCTCCAGCATCTCGCCGATATTCACGATGAGCGCCCCCGGCAGCGGGTCGACATCGACGTAGCCATCTGGGCCGGTCCCACTCGTGCGCACCTGCAGGCCGGCGCTACCCGGTTCTACGAGCAGCAGGGTCAGCACGCCGGCGTCGCGATGCGCCCCGACACCTTGACTCGACGGTGCGCCACCGGGATACCGGATCACCTTGATCAACGTGGCCGGCGTATCCGCGAAGGCCGCGTCAAACACGCTTTCCGGATTGCCCAGCGCAACGGCCCAGTGCCGCAACAGTGTTCGCCCCACCTGCGCCAAGGCCGCATCCCACTCGGCGATCACAGCGGGGAGTTCGGGCAGTCCCTCCGGCCACTGGTTGGGCCCCTGCAGCCGCAGGTATGGCTCACCCGGGTCGGCCAGCGGGGTGCGCTCGGGGCCGATGTCGATCTGCTCGCGCCAGTCCACCTGGCCACCGGTGAGTTCACCGCCCAGCCGGGTGTACCCGCGGAAGTGCGGGCTGTGGACCATCGCCACCGCGTCTTTGGTTGCCTGCGGCAGCGCGAACAGTCCTCTGGCCTGGGTCAGCACCCGGTCGATCAGCTCATCGGGGACGCCGTGACCAGTGAGGTAAAAGAAGCCCACCTCGTGCGCCACCTGACCGAGCCGGCGTCGCAGGACGTCCGGATCATCCCGGAGGTCGACGACCGGCAACGCCGTCTGCGCAGAAACCACAGGCCCATCTTTCCCGCCGAACGGACGGAGGGCCATGGTCCGGCTCAGGGTGAATGGAACCGCCCAGTCGGGTCACCCCGCCACAGGACTGCGAGCTACTTCTCCTTGGACTCGCCGTAGTAGCTGTACGAGTAGGCGTACGCTGCGCTTCCCTTCGACGGGATCATGGTGAACACCGAGCCCAAGAGAGTGGCACCGACGCCCTGCAGAGTTTCGACTGCCTGGGCAAGCTGTTCGCGCTTCGTCTGGCCGTACCTGACCATGATCAAGGCACCGTCGGCATTGGCGGCGAGTATGGCCGAGTCTGTGACGGCCAGCAGCGGCGAGGAGTCGACGATGACGTAATCAAAATGTGCCCGCAATTCGGCAAGCACCTTCGTCGCGGCCTGCGAAGCCAGCAGTTCGCTCGGATTGGGCGGTGTCGTGCCGGCGGCCAGGACGGTGAGGCCGTCGAACTGTGTCTTCTGCAGCGCTTCTGTCAGCGGTACCGCACCGCTGAGCACGGTGCTGAACCCCACGGGTCCCACGAGGTCGAGGTACTTGTGCACCGTGGGCCGGCGCATGTCGCCGTCAACCAATGCGACGTTGTTGCCACTCTCCGCCAATGCCAATGCGATGTTGATTGCGGTGGTGGACTTCCCCTCGTTGGGAATCGAGCTCGTCACGACGATGACACGTGGCGGGTTGTCGACCGCGAGAAAGCTCAGATTCGTGCGGAGCTTACGGAACGATTCTGCGATCGCACTGTTGTCCTTGCCGAACAGGATGGCCGGGTTCTTTCGGCGCTCTTTGTCGAGTTGGATGCCGCCGACCACGCCGACATCGGTGATCTCCTCAAGAACCTCTCGGCTCTTGACGGTGTTGTCCAGGAGGTCGCGAACGATGGCCAGTGCGACACCGAGCGCAAGACCTGCGGCCAGCCCCACGAGAATATTGCGGGTCTTCTTCGGGCTCACCGGAGTTTCCGGGACGGACGCCCGTTGCTCCACCACGACCCGGGCATCGGGGGTTGCACCACGCTCCACCGTTTCCAGGTCGCGAACCATGACCACGAACTCGTCAGAAAGCGCATTGGCGATGTCACGCGCACGAACGGGCGAGGCATCGACGACGTTGACGTCGATGAGTACGGTTCCCGTTTTTGCCGTTGCCTTGACCTTTTCCTGAAGATCCTGGGCCGTCATGTCCAAGCCGAGCTTGTCCACCGTGCGCTGCGCGAGCGTCTCACCCATGAGCAGCTGCGCATAGGAGACGACGCGCTCCTGTGAGAAGCGGTTTCCCTGGTAGATGTCAGAAACACTGGAGGCGGTCGATGCCGATACGAAAAGCCGCGTCGATGCCTGATAGAGCGGAGTTGTCAACAGTGTCACCGCGACCGCGACCACCGTCGCCACCAGCACAGACGCACAAACCGTAATCCACCGTGCCCGGATCAACTTCAAGAAGTCTTGTAGTTTCAAGGTCAACCCTTCGCCGTAACTCTTCCGCGCCTCAAAGTCTGTTTGTCATATCGTCGACGCTCGCGAACCCTACCGCCGGTCAACGCTTCAGCCGTGTCAACCCGCTCGTATGCGACGTTCTCCGACGACCGCCGACCCCCAATGGGGATGATTCTTCGTCATTGCGGGCACTCCGGCACCTTGACGACCGGAACGACACTGTCGATCAGGGGCTGAACCGGAACTCGCGGCACTCCCGGCGCGGTCGGTTCAGACAATCGGAACACCAGCTCACCTGCTTGACGCGGTGGGATCGCGACTTGGACTTCGAACGTCGGATGCCCACGCTCGGTGCCCGTGAAGACCGGTATGCGTTCGCCATTGGAGAAGGCGCTCAAGATCTTTGCGTCCTTGGTCGCCACGAGGCGCACCGACGTCAACATCGACCCGCTCGGCATGGTGAACGGAATATTCGGGATCACGCCATTGGCTCCGGCCACGTAGTCGGGCAATGGCGCTTCGGGGGCAACACTTTTCAACTTCACCGTGACCGTGGTGTTCCGATGGTCCGCGGAGCAGCCGTCTGCGGCGTATTCGATCTCCCGCCGCAGGTAGTAGTCCATCTTGTTACCGCCGAGGTTGTTGATGACGACCGCGGCGTAGGGCGCTGAGTCTGCGGGGACGACATGACCCAGAGGCGTCTCTTCGAGCAGTTTCTGCTCGTCGGGTGACGCGCTCCAGGCGGCGATGCGGCCCTCCCCAACTGCTTTACCCAATGCTTCGAGCATTTGTCGTGGTGATTCCACGGTGCCCGTCATCTTCTTCACCACTGCGTTCGCAATATCCTGGAGATACTGCTTGCGTGCCGTCTGATCGGTGGGAAAGCGTTGGTACGCAATCGACTCGGTCAGCTCGACGACGTTGTCCTTGGTGACCTTCTCACCGTCGGCAAGTGTCACCGGCCCCACTGCGCCAAGAATGTAGCTCAACGCAACGGGGTCAATGGCGATGGCGCCGTCAACGTTGGTTCCGGACTGTTGCGCCCACATGGATTTCCAGATCTGGGCCGTATACGGAAAATGCGAACTGAGATTGCTGTTGCGGAAATCTATGCTGGCGTTGGCGAAGCCGTACTGTTCGGCGTACTCGGGTCCGAGGTCGAGCGGGGTGAACGGTCCCTTGAGTTCGGTGTTGGGTCCCAGCGCTTCGACGGTGGGCTTGCCGTTCTCGAAATGAAGGATGCCGAACCCACCGAGAATTCCGCCGGTGCCGCGCGCCTCGGCGTTGGTTTGAAAGCCCATGAAATAGGTGCGCGGACCATCGGCCCCCATCATCGACGGGGCCAACCGGGCTGCAAGAGCAGTGTTTTCCAGGAGGGAGGTGATCTTTGCCGTTTGGGCTTGAACTTCCGTTCGCGCCTTTCCGAGTACCGACAGATAGGCCGGTTCGGAGATCGCACTCGCCTCGGTTTCCAGACGGCGCGCAACCGCGGAGATCTTGCTGAGCGCCGGCTCGTTCTCCTGAAGAAGGCGCACGTTCAGACGTGAACCTTCGAATAGTTTGTCGGGCGAAATCGTCACGCCGACTTGGGCAGACGGCTTGAGCACGTCACTGGCAAGGCCGAGCACGACACTCGAGATCTGCCGTCCGGTCTCGAATGGACTGCCCAACCAGGGAACAGCTGCGGCAATGGTCCATGGCACGGAGTGCGTCGCGTCGTTCGCTGCTTGAGCGCGGGCCGCCGCCGAGTCTGCCAATCGCTGGCCCTCTTCGACTCGGCCGTCCGACAGGGCGTCTTTGGCCTGCTGCGCGTCTCCCCGCGCTTGCTCCAGCTGACTCTTGGCCGAGTACGCCTCGAACCCAAGCCACCCGAGGAACGCGATGACGATCACCAGGAATGCCGCAGCCAGTACCTTGGTCTGCCGGCGGGCCAGCAACTCGCGAAAGCGTTCGAACCGTGGCGCGCGGTCAGTCTCCACTCGATCTTCATCGTTCGAAGAGTCGCTCAGCGGACATCGCCTTCCCATTCAGGGCTGCGGCCTATCTGACTGCAGCATCAACGGGACGGCTGATGTGTCCCTACTGACCAGTGCGGTGGTCTGCCTACTAGCAGCCCCTACCGAACGAGACGGTCAAGGTGCCGTATGGCCCGATCTTCGCGCTGGCCCCCAGCAGGCACACCTGGAAGTTCAGTCCGCCCGTGATCGATTTGTAGATCGGCTTGAGGAAACCCGGGATCAAGGCCAGTGGCGTGAACGTCAGCACAGTGGTCTGGGCCGGCGGATTCGGATTGGCACTACCGATCCACCACAACTGGTTCTGCAACCAGTTGTCCTGAGCAATGTTGTCGATAACCTGGGTTACCGGGGCCAGCGGAGCCGGTGTGGCGATATCGGCCTGGGCGGCAATCGCCGGGGTAAGGGTGGCAGCGGCCGCGACGGCGCACGTTGCGACTCCCACCTGGAATTTGGTCGTTGCGTTGGAAAAACGTGTCGCGATAGCGGACATTTTCTGATGGCCTTCCGTCAAGGAACTTGGGAAAAGAATCCCAGACCCTGTGCCCCCTGTCAACACGAAAGAGCGCAGGTGAAGGGATGTTTCTACGGCCAAGCAAATTGCGCGGAATACCGATATCGAGGCAATCTTTGGTCAGCGCTGCCCGCGGACTTGTTTTACGTCCGATACATAACGGGCCAGCATCTCGTCAGCGCCGATTGCTCGATATCCAACGGAATACGTTTTTGCCAGGTCCAGGACACTATTCCGTGGCCGAGGTGCGACAGGACCTGCAATCGAGGCAAAGTATCGTTCGGTACTCACCGCCGCCACCCGATCTGGATCATGACCAGCCAGCGCAAACACCCGACGCGCGATACCCGCCCACGAGGTCACCGGCCCGGAGCCCGTCACGTTGTACACGCCGTACGGGACGCGCGCGTCCAACAGGTGCCGGATGGCACCGGCCAGCTCGGAGGTGAAGGTCAACCGCCCGAACTGGTCGTCGACGACCGACGGGTTCACGCCACGTCCAGCGAGGCTCAACATGGTGCGGACGAAGTTGGGCCCGTCGCCGATAACCCAGGACGTCCGGACGATGTAGTGACCGGGAACTGTACTGACGATCTGGTCACCGGCGGCCTTGGTCTGGCCGTACACGCCCAGCGGGGTAAGCGGATCGTCTTCGCGATAGGCCCGCTCGATGGCGCCGTCGAACACGTAGTCGCTCGAGATGTGGACAAGGGTCAGTCCGTGTGCGGTGGCGATCCGCGCCAAGGCAGCGAGGCCCACGACATTCGTCGCCCAGGCCGCGGCGCGGCCTTGGGCCGTCTCTGCCGCGTCGACCGCGGTGTACGCCGCAGCGTTGATGATGGTGTCATAGTCCCGCCACGGGAATCTGTGATCGAAGTCGGCGGCGGCGAGGTCCAACTCGTCCCGCCCGGCGAAGTCGATGTAGGCGACATCGGCGTACACGTCCCGCAAGGCCCGGCCCAGCTGTCCGTTCGCGCCGAGGACGAGCGTCTTGCGTGGCAGCACGGGAACAATGTCAGCAAGCCGGGGATGAGCCTGGTCCTTGGCCGATGATTCGGCCCTTTCCAACGGGATCGGCCAGGCGATGGCGAGGGTCTCGTCCGAGAGATTCACCGACGTGTAGGTGGCCTCGGGTGAATAGTGGTCGTTGACCAGATAGGTGTAGGCGGTGTTCGCCTCGAGGGTTTGAAACGCATTGCCGACGCCACGCGGCACGAACACCGCCCGGGACGGGTCGAGCTCAGCGGTAAACACCGTTCCGAAGGAGGGGCCGGATCGCAGGTCGACCCAGGCACCGAAGATCCGGCCGGTAGCCACCGAGACCAGCTTGTCCCAGGGCTCGGCGTGGATACCCCGGGTAGTGCCGACTGCATCGTTGAACGACACATTGTTCTGCACCGGCCCGAAGTCGGGCAGCCCGGCAGCCACCATCTTCTCGCGCTGCCAGTTCTCCTTGAACCAACCGCGGTTGTCGCCGTGCACCGGTAGGTCCCAGACGGTCAGACCGGGAATCGGAGTCGCACTGCAGCGCAGCGCCTTTCCATACTCGGTCACGGTTACTGGCCTAGGCGAGCGTAGAACGCTTCGGTCGCGTCTTTGGCCGGCGCCCACCAGGATTCGTTGTCGCGGTACCACTGGATGGTCGCGGCCAGACCGCTCTCGAAATCTTGGTACTGCGGCCGCCAGCCGAGTTCGGTGCGCAATTTGGTCGAGTCGATGGCGTAACGCAAATCGTGCCCTGCGCGGTCGGTGACATGGTCGAACGCGTCGGCGGGCTGGCCCATCAAGGTCAGGATCATTTCGATGACGGTTTTGTTGTCCATTTCACCGTCGGCACCGATGAGGTACGTCTCACCGGCGCGCCCCTTTTCCAGGATCGTCAGCACAGCCGACGAGTGATCGTCGGCGTGAATCCAGTCCCGCACGTTTCGACCCTCGCCGTACAACTTCGGGCGCACGCCGCGCAGAATATTGGTGATCTGACGGGGAATGAACTTCTCTACGTGCTGATAGGGCCCGTAGTTGTTGGAGCAGTTGGAGATGGTGGCTTCCACCCCGAAGGACCGTACCCAGGCACGCACCAGCAGATCGCTGCCCGCTTTCGTCGATGAGTAGGGCGAGGACGGGTTGTACGGAGTGGCTTCGGTGAAACGTGCCGGGTCGTCGAGTTCCAGGTCGCCGTACACCTCGTCGGTCGAAATATGGTGCAGCCGAACGCTATGCCTGCGCGCCGCTTCCAGGAGCGTGAAGCTGCCGACCAGATTCGTGTGCAGGAATGGATGCGGATCACTCAAGGAGTTGTCGTTGTGTGACTCCGCGGCGTAGTGGACGACGGCATCGACCGATCCCACCAAGTCGTCGACCAACGCGGCATCCGCGATATCGCCCAATACAAAGGCCACCCGATCTTCCGGCAGGCCCGCCAGCGACTCGCGGTTGCCCGCGTAGGTGAGCTTGTCCAGAACGGTGAGGTGATGGTCGGTGTGTTCGACGGCGTAGTGGACGAAGTTGGACCCGATGAATCCGGCACCCCCGGTAACGAGCAACCGTGTCATCAGTGGCTCCTGTCGAGCAGACCCAACAAGTACGTCCCGTAGCCCGATTTCACCAGCAACTCGGCCCGTTCGCGCAACTCGTCATCAGTCAAATATCCTTGCCGCCAAGCGATTTCCTCAGGAGCACCGATTTTCAATCCAGTGCGCCGCTCCATGGTACGAACGAATTCGGCGGCGTCGGTCATCTGATCGAATGTCCCGGTGTCCAGCCATGCCGTTCCTCGCGGCAACACCTGCACCTGCAACCGGCCCTGTTCCAAGTACATTCGGTTGATATCGGTGATCTCGTACTCACCACGCGCGCTGGGCTTCAGGGACTTCGCCATCGCCACCACGTCATTGTCGTAGAAGTAGAGTCCCGGAACTGCATAGTTACTCTTGGGCGCCTTGGGTTTTTCCTCCAACGACACCGCCAATCCATCACGATCGAATTCGATCACACCGTAGGCGCCGGGTTCGGCCACCCAGTAGGCGAAGATCGCCCCGCCATCGATGTCATTGAAGGCTTGAAGTTGCGTGCCCAATCCAGGTCCGTAGAGCAAATTGTCGCCCAGCACCAACGCCACGCTGTCAGCGCCGAGGAATTCGGCGCCGATCGTGAACGCCTGAGCCAGCCCGTCAGGCGATGGCTGCTGAGCGTAGGTAATCGACACACCGAATCGGGAACCGTCTCCCAGTAACCGCCCGAAGCTCGGCGCGTCATGCGGCGTCGTGATGACCAAGATGTCGCGAATACCGGCCAGCATCAGCGTCGACAGCGGGTAATACACCATCGGCTTGTCGTAGACCGGGATCAACTGCTTGGACACACCCAAAGTGATCGGGTGCAAACGTGTTCCCGAACCGCCGGCCAGGATTATCCCTTTCACGCGGCCATCGTGGCACAGCGGAAGCGGGTGGGCTAACTTTGGTGCACGGATGGATGCCGTGATCTACGAGCAGCAAATCCACACGTTTGACCAGACCGAATCGGGGGCTGATCTGCACATCCTATTCGTTTGCACCGGCAACATTTGCCGATCGCCGACAGGTGAGCGACTCGCCGCAGCACGTGGCGCCACACTGCAGATCCCGGATTTCGCCACCTCGAGTGCCGGCACGCGTGCTGTCATAGGTAGTCCCATGCACTCCGACGCCGCACGAGTCCTGGAGAAACTGGGCGGGGATCCATCCGGCTTCGTGGCACGACACCTCACGGCCCCTGTCGCCAACGACGCGGACCTGGTTCTCACCATGACCGCGGCGCAGAGAAACGACGTGTTGGAACTCGCGCCGCGGCAATTCCGCAAGACCTTCACACTCAGCGAGGCCGCACTGCTTGCCGCCGAGTGCAACCCGCCCAACGTCACTGACCTCGCCGCGCTGCGCCCACACCTGGCCGGCCGGGCGGCGGCTGATATCGGCGACCCGATCGGGCAGGCTCCGGAGTATTTCGCGGCAGTCGGAGCTCGCATCGCCGAACTGCTCACCCCAATCCTTGAATTGTGCCGACGCTCCTCCGATTCACCGAGCGACTAGCCGACACATGTGGCTGACCCTCCTGGTGATGGCCGTTGCGGTCAGCCTGGAACCCTTCCGCATCGGCATGTCGGTGGTGATGCTGAACCGTCCCCGCCCGCACCTTCAGCTGGGGGCGTTTCTGGCCGGCGGGTTCGCGATGGGCCTGGCCACCGGCGTGACAGTGCTTTTCGTCATCGGAAAGCGGTTACCCCAGGCACATTTCACCTTGCCCCGCGTCCAGATCGCCATCGGCGTGATGGCGCTGGTCGCCGCGCTCGCCCTAGCGGTGATACCAGGAAAGACGAGAACGCCTCCGGCGTGGATGACGCGGCTGCTGGAGGGAGAATCGCTGTGGGTCGCGGGAACCGCCGGGCTCGGGATTGCCCTTCCCTCGGTGGACTATCTGGCTGCCCTCGCCGTCATCGCGGCGTCGGGGATCGGCACGTCTGCGCAATTGGGCGCACTTGTCTTGTTCAACGGCGTCGCATTCGCCCTTGTCGAAATTCCACTGATCGCCTATCTGGTGGCGCCGGCCAAGACCAGCGCGGTGATGACCGCTCTGAACGACTGGATCCGTGCGCGTCGACGCAGAGAAGTCGCTGGTCTATTGACCGTGGTGGGCGCAGCGCTGCTGCTGGCGGGGTTGTCAGGCGTCTGAGCCCCGGCGTTACGGTCCGACACCTACGACGTTCGCGCGCCAAAATTTACGTCTCGTTCACGATCACCACCGCGGACCCACCCAGGTCCCGCTCAAGTTCACAGGGTGCAACGTGCCCGCTACCGCCCGTACGTTGCTGACGGGCGCCGGCGCAGGTCTGGCACCAGTCGCATAATCACTATCCCTGTCGCGTACGGCAACTGGGGTGGCCCGTTCAGCAATCCCACGGCCGCGATCCTCAGCAACTTCAGGATCCGTCGCCGCGCGTCGCCAAAATTCGCTCAAGTGACACGCCTACCGCATCGGCAATTCCGGCCCTATCAGGCAGGAAAGCCGCAACACGACAAACAGTGGAGGACTTTCCCCGCACACTGTCTCGCACCAATCGGTTTGCTCTATTGCAGAAAGGCATCTCGAAGCGGTTCAGTCGGCGCGTTATCGAGCTACTTCGGCGAATGTCCGCGACGATTCCCAGCGGATGCCAAACCACCATTAACCAGCACACGAGATAGCAATCCAGCAAATTTGGACTGCGCTTAAGCTGCACGCTTTCGACCGCGGCGCCACGCGGCCGGTTTCGATGCCCGCGCGGACGCTCGCTGGGGGTAACAGTGCTCCTGAACTGGCCTTTTTTGCCATCCTTCAACTCGCAGCACCAGGGGTCGACATTTATCTTCCGAAACGTTAATAATTCACTGTGCAAAGGCAGCGCGGGCCCATTAGTATCCTTCTGAACTGCGGAAAGGACGTGAACCGAGTCATGACGGACGCAAGTTGCAACCCGACCTTGCACGTCACGCGTTCCCCGCGATCCAGCAAATTAGATGCCCGGATTTCGCAACGCCCCTTCAGCGATGGCTCCAAGGATGCCCGCTATCGCACACTCACTCACGAAGCATTGCTCCCATTGACGATGCCGTCAGCAAGATATCGGCCTCAGCGTCGATATACGCAAGATCATCAAAATCATTCGGAGGATAGATTGTTTGCTGACTTCGAACGGACGGGTAAGTGACAGACGTAGCTGATGCGATTACGCATGTCCCGGCCGCCGGAAAAGCCGCAAGCGCTGCCGTCGCGGTTAAGAAGCTGTCCAGGGGTGCACTCGAACCGCCGCGCACCCGCTGGGAACGTGCCAGCGCATCGAGGACCAATCGCTTCCCGACGACACACATCGAACCGCTACAGGTCGACAAGACGGCGCCGAGCAGGCCACTTCTCAGTCGTGTCCGGGGATACATGGTGGTTCCGGTGATCGACTTCGCGATGATGCTCATGCCACTCGCGTGGCGGCCACCCCAGATCTACTCGATGCTTGCCTTCGCCGCGCTGGGAATCCTGCTTCTCACCGGCGGAACCAAGTACACCGCGCCACTGCACTTGAGTGTCCTTGACGAACTCCCCATGATTCTCACGCGGTTGCTGGCCGCAGCCGCCGTGGTTTCCACCGCGATCCTCTATATGCATCAAAAGATCTCGGTGCTGACCTTCCTCGAGACTGCCGCGCAGGCAATCGCGCTGGTCGTCCTCGGGCGGCTCATCACCACACGGCTCATCGCCGCAAGCCGCCGGCGGGGGCTGACCAGACACCACACCGTCCTCATCGGCGGCGGTGCGGCGGCAGCCGAACTCGCCAGAACTCTCGCCGAACACCCTGAGTACGGGCTCAAGATCGAGGGCTTCGTCGATGACTGCGACATCTGCCCGGCCGAGCAATACCTCAAGCGCCTCGGCCGGTTGGCCGACCTGGATATGGCCGTTGTGACGTCAGGTGCGGACACGCTCCTGATTGCCGACGGCTCGTTTGAGGAACGTGCGCTGATGACAGCCGTGAGAACCACGGAATGCCTGTCGGCGGAGTTGCTGATCGTTCCGCGGATGCATCACTTCCACACCCAAACCGGTATCGCCGACCAGATCGGCTCCATTCCCATCATGCGGATCCGCAACCCCAACCTGCAGGGACCGACACGAGTGATCAAGCGAGTGTTCGACATCGTGGTCTCGACAATTGCTCTCATCGTGCTGATGCCGGTGCTGGCCGCAGCGGCCATCGCGGTTCGGATCGAGGGCGGACCCGGCGTCATCTTCCGGCAGGTGCGCGTCGGCCGAGACGGAAAGCAGTTCGAATTACTGAAGTTCCGTTCGATGCGCCCGGCAAATGAGGCAGAGTCACAAACCCGTTGGAATGTGGCCTCAGACAACCGCGTTGGCCCAGTCGGACGGTTCCTGCGCTGCACGTCGATCGACGAACTGCCTCAGCTCTGGAACATCTTCCGCGGGGATATGACCATTGTCGGTCCACGACCGGAACGGCCACATTTCGTCGAGCAGTTCTCCACCGAGGTGGACCGGTACGCCTATCGGCATCGGGTTCAGGTGGGTCTCACCGGCTTTGCCCAAGTCAGTGGCCTCAAAGGGGACACTTCGATCTTTGACCGGGCCCGGTACGACAATTTCTACATCGAGAACTGGTCGCTGTGGCTCGACATCAAGATCATCATCCGTACGTTCCGCGCGGTGGTGCTGTATCGCGAGAGATCAAGCCGGTAAGCAAGCTTCCTCCATCGACACTCTGTCTCAGCGCGACCTATGTCAGTCGGACAGGTAGGCGGGGCCCACCACCGGATGACCGTACAAGCCGTTGAGTAGCCTGACCACCATGCAAAACGCGTCCCTCCTGACCCTGCTTCAGGAACGCGCCGCCGCGACTCCCGACGCCGAGGCCTTCACCTTCACCGACTACGACGTCAACCCTGCCGGTGTGGTTGAGACGCTGACGTGGGCGCAGGTGCACCGCCGCACGCTCAACGCGGCCGTGGAGTTCGAGCAGTACGGGTCCCCTGGCGACCGGGCGCTGATCATCGCTCCGCAGGGCCTGGACTACATCGTGGCGTTCCTGGGCGCCATGCAGGCGGGTTTCATCGCTGTGCCCCTGTCGGTGCCGGTACCCGGTTCGCATGATGAGCGGGTCAGCGCCGTGGTCGCCGACACATCGCCGGCGGTCGTGCTGACCACCTCGGCGGTCGCCCACCTCGCCACGCAGTACGTCGACGACGGTGCCGCGATGATCGCGGTGGTGTCCGTGGACAACCTGGATCTCGACGGACCCGCCCCCAGAGGCTCCGCACCGGCGCAGGGCCCGGATACCGCCTATCTGCAGTACACCTCGGGTTCGACTCGGTTGCCGGCCGGCGTGATGATCAGCCACCGCAACCTGCAGGCGAACTACGAGCAGTTGATGGCCGACTACTTCGCCCAGCACGGAGGCGTGCTCCCCGACGGCACCAAACTGGTCTCGTGGCTGCCGTTTTACCACGATATGGGCTTGATGCTGGGAATCGCGGGGCCCATCTTCGCCGGTCACGCGGCGGACCTGATGAGCCCGCTGGCGTTCCTGGGCAATCCGATGCGCTGGGTGCAAGCGTTGTCTCGGCCCAGGTACGCGTGGTCGGCCGCCCCCAACTTCGCGTTCGATTTCGCGGCGCGGCGCGCCAGCGATGCCGACCTGTCGGATCTCGACCTCAGCGGGATCCTCGGCATCATCAACGGGGCCGAGCGGATCCATCCGCCCACCCTGGTGAAGTTCAACGAGCGGTTCAGCGCCGTGGGCTTCCAGCCCGAGATGATGGTGCCCTCGTATGGACTCGCCGAGGCAACAGTCTTCGTGGCCAGCGGCAACAGCGACCGGGTGCCCGAGGCCGTCGAGTTCGCCGCCGAGGATTTGGTCGAGGGCGTCGCGACCCGCAGCCCGGGTGGGTCACCCCTGATGAGGTACGGGATGCCAGTCTCGCCGCTGGTGCGAATCGTCAACGCCGACACTTGCCGACCCTGTCCGGACGGCACCATCGGCGAGATCTGGACCCACGGCGAGAACGTCTCCGCCGGGTACTGGTGCAAACCCGAGCAGACCGGCTCCGCCTTCGGCGCGACATTGGCGGATGCGCCGGCGGGCACCCCCGAGACGGGGTGGCTGCGCACCGGCGATCGAGGCTTCATCTCCGAAGGAGACCTATTCATCGTCGGACGCATCAAGGACATGCTGATCGTGCGGGGCCGCAACTACTACCCTGAAGACATCGAAGCCACCGTTCAGCAGATCACCCGTGGCCGGGTGGCGGCTATCGCGGTGCCTGACGACCAGACCGAGAAGTTGGTCACCGTCATCGAACTGAAGAAACTCGAAGGTTCCGACGCTCTGGCAGTCGTGAAAAACGATGTGACCGCTGCGATTTCACGCGCGCATGGACTTCACGTCGCCGATATCGTCCTGGTGGCGCCCGGCTCGATCCCGACCACCACCAGCGGCAAGATCCGCCGCGCCGCCTGCATCGAACAGCATCGGCAAGGGCAGTTCGTGCGATTGGATGCTACGCCCTGAGCTGTTGACGGCGTGTGACGCCGGCGACGTGCGGTGATTTAGCGCGTTGCCGCCGTGGTGATTACGTGCCTGGCGCTGCCTGCGTCAGAATCGCGCGCGACGTTGCAGAACTGCCGGCTTCAGCACTTCCTCATCTCCGCCGAGCGGGAACATCAGAGCGTATATCGCCCCCATCACCAACATCAGCAGACCGTACAGCGGGTCAGACAACAGACCCCATCCCGTGAAGGTGCTGATGACGAACGGGATGAAAAAAGCAGTCGCTGCCGCGGCCGGCGCGTGGGCCGTGCCGGCCTGTTTTCGCAGGCGAAACCCCCGGACGAACGTCCAGAGCACGGGCAACCACAACGCAATCGCGCCGACAACACCGATCTCCACGGCCGAGAGCAGGAAGGCGTTGTGTACAGGCACACCCGAAGCTGTCAGAGCGTCGGACAACCCAATGACACTGACGTAGCTGTTCGGCCCCACCCCCACGAGAGGATGATCCATCACCGCTTGTAACCCGATTTCCTGGAGAATACTGCGACCACCACCGGTCGGATCCTCCTCGAACCTTCGCTGTAGTACCGGGTAGCTCGCAACAAGCCCGACTATCGCGATGCCCAACGCGCCGAACCTCTTGCCTCGCGGAGCCCTCTGCCCATAGGCAAAGAACGCCCAACCCATAAGCAAGACAAGGGCTCCGAATATCTGAGCTCGACTTCCAGCGGCGATACAGATTCCCATGACAAGCGCGAAGATCAGCGACGTCCGGCCGCTCCGCCACGAAGCGGCGGTATCCCGAAGCGCTAGGATGAGGACGAAGATCATCAATGTGGCGTTGGCCAGCTGTCCGGGATGATTCAGAAGGCCGTTGTAGCGCCCATCGAGGATGGCGAGCTCCTCAGCGCTCATCGGGTTGATGTCAAACCCGATCGCCTGTCCGGTAACCACCACAGCTTGTATCCCGAGTAGGCCGGTCAGGTACATCGCGGCACGCTCGCGGACACGCGGATCGGCGCGTATGGCATACGCACATGACGTCCCGACAAGCCAGGCGGCAAACCCCACACCCAAGTGCGCCAGGCCGGCATCGTGCTCGTCCGACCTGCCCCACGAAAGCCAGGTACCTACCGCGAGCCAAATAGTCGCGGGCACAAGAAGCCAAGCTCCCGGAAAATGCAATCGCCCGGCAAGGTTGATCAGCAATGCCGCGACGACGGCAATCATTACTGAAGTCACACCGACGGAGGACGGCGCAATGTCGACATGCTTGTACACATCGCCCAGGTAGAGAACATAAGCTGGCGCGAGATAGCACACTGCGGCGACAAACACCAAGGTGATCGCCGAGCTTTCTTCGGGACCTCGTTGCAGTCCGCGTACCAAAACCAGGGCAAACACCACGGCGAGCACATAGATGATGGTCATGGAGTCAGCATCCCTGATCTTTCAGGGACATCACGACCACATCCCGATAGCCGTTCATGAGGCCAGCAAACTTGCGATCCGGGCCGCACTTCTGGACTTGTGCTTTGCGCAATACGTCGCGAAGCCTTTCCAATAGACTTTGGACTTCCCCACGCCTCGGGTTGATGTACTTTCATAATGAAGCGCCTCGATATCGCGCAGAATGAGATTGCGATAGCCTCTGGCCTTCACACGACGTGACAGATCGACATCTTCGTAGTACAGAAAATAATCCTCGTCGAATCCCTCGACCGCGAGGAACAGTTCGGACCGAATTGCGAAGCAGAAGCCCGAAACCCAGTCCACCTCCAGTTCGGATCCTTCTCTCAAACCATCCGCAAGCGTGTTCCGCCGCCCCATAATCCGTCCGCCGCCCGCAAGGATCTTGTTTCTAAGTCCGACTGGCAACAGGTCATCCAGCCGAGTCGCTGCGGCAACCTCTTTCAGTAGCGATGGCCAAGGGCCGCCGGCGAATCCCGCGCGACCATCCGGATATCGCATCCTCGGCGCCACCATGCCGGCATCATCCGCCCCAGTGACGCGAGCATGAAGCCGATCGACCACGTCAGGCGTGACCACGCAGTCCGGATTGACCACGAGAAGGCTGATGTCCTCCGCAATCGCTGCACGGGCAGCTGCAACAGCGCGATTGACGCCGCCGCCGAAGCCGTAATTCAGACCGTCTGACAGCACGGTGACCCTATCGCTGCCGAACTCCTCGATCACTGACCGTGTCGCTGTATCCGGCGAGTTGTCCCATACAAAGACGCTTAGGTCCGGAACCGCAAGCAGAGCATTAATACACTCGCCGATCACCGTCTCTGAACGAAACCCCACGACGATCGCCACTGGACTGTTCATCGGGCTGCGGAACCACACGTGGCGGTTGGGCCGCAATCGACACACCGACGTGCGCGCGGAGCACGACGTGCCCCAGGTACACCCCTGCGGTCGGCCTGGAGGGCGAGTGAGCCAACGTCCACGGCCGGAGCGCCAGGCCCACCAGACCTCGGTGCCAAGTTCGTCAAGATTGCATGCGCTCCAAACGCGTTCGGCCGAATAACCATGAGGGCTCCACTTCACTTGAGGATAAGGGATTCAGTGGCGCTGCGACGTATGGAGCAAGATCAGTTTTGCGATCCAATACAGGCCGTGCCGCGCACCGGAATATGCTGAAATTCTTGCACCCGTGCCTCGTTGACTCGTCCGGATCGACATATCACCAGGCAGGGCCCTCCACTTATCGCTATGTCGATCGGCCACTCACTTTGCCGCCAATTCGCGGAAGACCCTTGCATACTCTCGGGCAAAAGAAGACCACGAATGGTGCTGCTCGACGAAGCGCCGGCCCGCGGCTCCAAGGGCTCGGGCGAATGAGGCGTCGGCGAGAACCCGGCTGACCGCTTCCGCCATCTGCCCTGCGCCGTCAGAAACAAGGGCATCCTTCCCCCAGTCGAGACCTTCCAGTCCACGCGCGGCGAACGAGTTCAGCACGGTCGGCGCACCCGCCGCCAGGGAATGCAGCGATTTGAGCAGCACACCGGCCTCAACCATCGAGGGAGCCAAGACCACGTCAGCGCGCCCGAACTCCCCGTAGTAGTCATCCGTCGCCCCGACGACGGCCACTCCTGGGATACACGCGAGTTCCCGCACCGAGTCCTTGGGCCTCGCGCCGACGATCCGAAGAACAGCGCCGGGGTGTACGCGACGAACCAACGGAAGAACCTCATGTGCCAGATACTCTGCGGCAATGACGTTCGCGGGGCGCCACATCGCGCCCGCGAACAGCAGCACCGGGTCGCTGCGCTCTGCGCGTGACCAAGCCGGTACATCCAACGAGATACCGATTCTCGGTGAAGAAGTGGACACCGCCAAATGTGATACGTCCCTTGCGTCGTTCTCGGAGAAGGTGAAGATATGCGCAGCACGTCGAACAGCGGCTCGTTCCCAGAACCCGTACCGCGCAAGCTCTACACGTTCAAAGGCGCCGCGGGGTGTATACCAAGGCGCCCGAAGTGACTGTCGATAGGCGCGCGTGGCCAAGTCGTGCAGTGTCATCGTCACGGGCACGTCTCGGATTGCCAGTGCAGCCTCGGCCGGCTGGATGTACTCCATGTGCACAACATCGGGATTGATCTGCTTCACAATGCGCAACGCTTCGCGCGTTGATTGTCGGCTCCACGATTCCCGGAAGTGATACGGGTATATACCAGCTGCTGCTGTCACTGGTCTACGCGCCGGGGAAGCCGCGTGGAAGTTGACACCAGCGACCACAGAAGGCCGGGTTATGCAGCTGGTGGGCGCGTACACGTGCAAGTCGACGAGCTTGCCGAGTTCGTGCACCAGCGGAGCCATATAGTCAGCGGCCGCGTGGTCGTGAGAATCCAGCGGGGAGAACGGCGAAATGAGGAAAACCCTTGTCATAGACATAGAGGGCTGATCTTCGCGCGCACGATACCTACGCCGGTAGCCAATTCCTCCACTCCAGCATTCATAATGCGCCCGACAACAGGGCAGCCGACTCCTCGAGCCCCGACCTGAGAGCGGCAGCCGACCGCTGCCGGGTCTCCGACTCCATCTCGATCCGGTCCAGCAATACTCGGCTCCCGGAGGCGATCTCGTGGACATCGATCCAGCGCGGTGTTGATTCCACACTCTCGAAATAGTCCGCGTATTTGAACTCGGGCTCACCCGAGTGCTCTGGCCCCGAGAATCGGAGCAACACCGCCGGCACACCAAGGGCATCGGCAACAATCAGGCCGTGCAGGCTGGAGGTGTAGACGATCGCTGCGCTGCCTATGGCACGCACCACCTTTATCGGGTGCTCATTCGGCATGACCACTTCGCAGCCCTGCGCAGCCAAGGCCTTCAGGTGACCCCGAGACTCCGGATCAGCCCAGACCCGATAGTGCGGGACGACAACGGCGTGCACACCGCGCAGCAATTTCGATCCATCGACCAACGCGGGGGCGAGAAGGCCTGGATCACCCAGTGTGGTGGTCATAGGAAGCCCGAGTGCGTCCCGTGTTCTGGGGCCTCGGACAGCGATGAATCTTCGTACTGATCGCTGCACGGCATCCCGCGATTCGGGCGTCGGAACCGTGCGCAAGCCTGAGCCCCACACCACCGAGCACGTCGGTTTTCGCGCCCACATATACAAGTCGAGGACGGAACCTATGCCAGTCACCTCAGCCGAGTCGAGTGGCGCCCAGGTGACGTCATATCCGAGGGAACGAAAAACAAGTGGCGACATCTCGTCACCGAAGTTCGAGAGCAGCCTGCCTCCGCCGGCTCGCAATCGAATCCACGTAGAAGAGTTCGACCTCAGTTCGACCCATGCAGCGCGCACATCCCTACGAGGTGACCACCAGAAGAGCTTCATGCGCGGTCGCCCGGCTCAAATTCGTTGGCTGCTGGCGTCATGATCACACTCTCTGTAGGGAAGCGGCCAGACCGCTTCCGGGGTGGCTGTCAAAGGTCACGTACGGAACAGGTGAGCGTGGACGCGCACCAGCTCTCAACTGCTGCAGTCATCGCTGCTATATGGGAACGACACCAATAACCCGCGCAGGTCGGCCACATTCCACTCAATGCCTCGCAGCGGCCCGCCCTTTGACAACGACTCCCTCAACGATTCGTTGTCGAACGACGGTTCGCAATAATGATCTCGCAGCGGGCAGCAGCGCTTGGAGAAAATCTTCAACAGCCCTCCTGGATCAGGTGCGCGACGTTCAATGAACCACCGATTCGCTTACGCGGAGTCTAGCTTGAGTCAGGCAAAAAGTGTCATGCGAAGCGGTCAATAGGAGATGAAAATTGTTGTGCGGCAACGTATCTTGAGGAAGCGACAGGACCGGACCGCCCCAGGGGTCGCTAACGGTCGGCGTATCGCGGCACTTTCCCGGGAGAGGGTATCTCGGCTGCCTCATTTACGAAAGCTGGAGACGCACATTGGACAGTGCCGCCCCTCGGGTGGGCGTTTATGCGATTAGAGAAACGTGGTTCACCGTCCTCAGCACATTCCACTGCCGCGTTGCCAGATTCCTCACATGGCCTATTTCATCGCGGGGCAGATCGCAGCTATTTTTGACTCGGCATTCCGGCGCCACACACAGTGTCGAATTCCCTCATCGGGAGTCGCGATCGATCGCCGTAGGCCATAAAATGTCGGGCAGTAGCTTCTACACTCCTGTGCATATCGCGTGACGCCGTGGCTTCACGTATCCGCTACGAGCCGAACGGGCGGCTTGACCGAATGAAAGGGTCCGAGAATTTGGCGAAGGTACTGCTGATCTCATTTTCGACCCTGCCCACGATGCAGAAGTACCTTTACAGCGCCAGCGACGAGCTTGCTTCCCTCGGCCACGATGTGTGGACTGCCGGTTCCGCGACTCTGCGAAGTCCGTATGACTTGGGCCCGCGTAACATCGTCGTACCTACACCGGCAACGCCACGCCCATCCATTGCATCATTGTGGTCATCAAAGAAGTCGCTCCATGTCGTCGCAGAGCTCATCCAACGGGTGCGGCCAGATGTCATCCATTTTGTGAACAAGCACGTGTGGAACTACTTGCTTCTGCAACAAGTGCGGTGGCGAGGCATCGACACCCGATGGGTACACACGTTCCACGATCCGATAGGTCACGACGGTGACTCGGTCCAGCGTGGTGTCGTCGCTTACCACAAGGCAATCCAACGCCGACTAGATGCGATCATCGTCCATTCCGAGACAGCGCGATCGCAAGCGGAGCGGGTCCTCCGGCCCAACTGTCGAATTGTCCGGGCTCCGCTCGGCTTGAAACGGTGGAGGGACTACGAGCCCGCCGATGCCGGTACATCGAAGCGCGCCCTCGTGTTCGGTCGGCTGAACTTGTACAAGGGCTGCGAGATGTACCCCGAGATTTTCAACGAGGTCTACCGACTCGATCCCACTATCAAGATCACTGTCGCCGGCCAGCCGTCGAAGGACCTGCCAGGCGAACTCATTTCTCGAATCGCAGCGTGCCCGAACGTCCATCTTGACGACCACTTCATCGAGGAGGAGGCCGTCGAGCGGTATTTCCGCGACGCGACACTCGTGCTTACTCCGTACATATCCATGACCCAATCCGGGGTGATACTCGACGCGTACTCCTATTCACGTCCGATACTTGCGTTCGATATCGATGAAGTGCAGGAATTTCTGCCCGACGCGACGAAGGCGGTACGTCCGTTCGACACCCGCGAGTACGCAAGTGCCGTGGTCGAACTTCTCAAGGATCCGGAACGGTGTGCCCGAGCCGGCCGCGGAGCATGGGAGTTCGGACGAGAACAGTTTTCCCCGTCGTCGATGGCAGCGGGATTTGCCGCGGTGTACGACGCGCTCGAGAGGAGCGGTTCCGCAGGAGTCTCACCCAAGACCCGATGACACCATTGCGGGTTCCGTGGTTTCGATGGCTCCGGAAACCAATGCGATTCACCGCGATGTCATCGTCCTGCCATCACCCGGGTGAGGCCGCGACCAAGGAACTCGGCCAACAATTTTCGCGTCGGGGTACTCGAAAGCAGCAGCAGAAGATAGAGGCAACTGTTGAGCGCAAATCCGCCCGCGAGGGTGAGAACGGTTGAGCCCATGCCTGATTGCGTAGTGACCACTCGCACGGCTCCGCCCGCCACGAAGCCACACAGGAGCACATGAATACCGGTGCGCAGAAACTTCCACGCGGGCATGGAATCGCAACGCTGAAGCCAGCCAAGACTGATCAACCAGGACATCGCCAGGCCGGTCGCAAATCCCCAAGCGACACCCTGAACTCCGGCGATCGACCCCACAAGGATGCAGACGACAAGCATCGGCTTGGTGACAAGACTGAAGTAGAACAGCTGCTTCGCATTTCCTGAGGCAAGAAACGCCCAATAAGACACGTAACTGAGGACCTGCGCCGCACCGCCAATCGACAGAATCGCCAAGAGCGGAGCAGATGCAGCCCACTTCGGTCCGAGGACGACGTGTACCAAGGGCTCCGCGAGCGAGGCCGTCAGCGTGAAGACGAACACCAGAGAAGCCGAGAGAACCACCTGTGCCTTCCACAGAAGGGGGTAGAAATCGTTGCCTTCGTGGCGTTTCCGCGATAACAGCGGCAGTGCGACGTTTGTCAGGGGTGCCAGCAGTTGGTTCGCCGGAACGGAGAATATCTGAAAAGCGCGGTTGTAGAGGCCGAGCGGGCCTGCCCCCCAGCGGATACCGATCAGATAGCTGTCCGTATTCGATGCGGCGTAATTGATCAGCTGGGAAGCCCCCGAGTGGACGCCGAACAGATAGAGGGCTTTCATTCCCGGCTCCCGGCGGGGGCGCCCAGGCCACCAGCGAGTGACAGCCATCCGCAGGATCAGCAGCGACCCGTATGCACCCAGCATCTGGATGACGAGCGACCAATAGCTTGCGCCGGCCAGCGCGGCGGCGAGCCCGGCGGCGAGGCCGATGACCTGCGATGTCGTATCGGTGATGGTCAGTGCGACAAACCGGAACTCGCGCGCCAATCGCACTTGGAACTGGGCCTGAAGTGCATTGATCGTGAAAGCGAGCGCAACGAACGGCGCGATATCCCGTAGGACCGGCTCGCTGTACATGCTCGCGACCGCAGGTGCCGCCAGCGACAGCGTTGCCGTCATCACGATTCCGACGAGCGTATTCGTCCAGAACAGGTTGCTCGCCTGGCCGTGAGTCAGACTGGAAGTTTGGATCGCAGCCTGTGACAGCCCGAAGTCACGTAGTAACTCTCCGAGCATGATAAAGACGGCGAGCATCGCAATCAGGCCGATTTCGTAAGGGCTCAACAGTCGTGAGAAGGCAACCAAGCCCACCAGCTGCACCATCGCCTTGACCAGTTGGCCAACCATGGTGACCGCTCCCGCTCGCGTCGCGGAAGGGGATCGCACATGATCAGTGGGTTGAGACATCGAGATCGCCTTGGTCTGTGGAGTCGACGGCGCGGCCTTGTTTCGTTTCGACTGTCAGTCGATTCCGTGTCGGGCGATGCGCTACCGACCCTTCTTGGCTCCGTATGCAGGAGCGGATCATCGAAGCGGGATCAAGCCCGGCGGCCCGTAGCCACGACTGGAATTCATGCTCATGGGAAGAAGCGGGCAGTGTCGCGCTCACCACGTCAACGTTCCGATTCTCGATGTGGGCTAGTCGAACTGGCTGAGGAGATCGGTCAGGCTCGTCCGCTGTCCGGTTTCGGTAGAGAGCGGGCTACTGCCTTGTGAGAACCCACTGTTGTCCCATACTCCGATCTTGTCTGCGTCTGCCGTCCCCTGATCAGCAAGGCCCCAGACTATCGTTCCCAGCACACCTGGCAGATTGTGCAGGTCCTTCCCGCTGACAATACGGCCCACCTGTTGGTCAGGCGTCAAAGACTGCGGGGTTCCGAACTCGCCCACAAGGATCGGTTTACCCAGACTGGAAAAATTCGAGAGGTTCGACACATCGACATTCTCCAAATAGACGTGAATATCGATGAAATCAGCCCCGCCACTCGCCGTCCATGCTTGGTACTGAATCGAGCTGTGGTCGGACCAGAAATCCGCGGGATTTCCGAAACCATCTGAGGAGTTGGATGTGGTGAGCGGCATTCCCGGCGCCACTGACCTGATCGCGCTGTACAGGTCGAGAACGTTCTTTACCGTCAACCCGTCGTCTTTTCCGGACCCTTCCTGGAAAACGTCGAACCCGATGACATTCGGGTATGCGGCCAGCGCTTTCGCGACAGCCTTGATCGCGTCGATTCGATCCGCGTTCGTGAAATCGAAAGTCGTGCCGTCCCAGAATGCCCATTTCTCACACAACGCCGGGTAGAGCATCATCCCGAGCGACTTCGTGTAGTCGGCAAGTTGCCGCCACCTGGAGACGTACTGCTCCAAGGTAATCGCAGGATAGTTATCTCCCGCGGCCACAAAGATGATGCCGGGGTTGCCGATGAGTCGTATCGTGTTCATTCCCAGCATCCGCGCACGGTCAACCTGCGGTTTTATCCAATTGTTCCAGTCCCACTCGGAGAAGAGACCGCCCCACGATCCGCCATAGGACTTGACGACAATGTTACCGCCCTTCACCTTGATGCCCGGGATGAGGGTGCCAAGTCCCGCCACTGCGGGCACCGAAGTGACTCGTGCAGCCAAGCCGGCGCCCCCCGGCGGGGCCGAATTACCACCACCGAATGCCGAATCGGCGGCATGCCAGTAGGGCCGACCCGCCGTGCTGTTCACATCGGATGCGTCGCTTTCGGTGATGAAATCCGCCACCGCGTGGCTTGCACCGGAAAGTGACGTACTCGTCTGCGGAAACTCTGAAGTTGTGAGCTGCTGGCCCAGCGAGCAACCCGCCAACAGCACCGCAACTACGGTTGCGCACGCTTTAGCAAGTCTCATACCCAGCTCACCACTCTCGTTAACGACGTATGACTCGGGTTACTTCGAGTACGGAGACCCGAGCCTAGGTTCTGGGCGTGACTTGAAGATTTATATAGAGTCCGGGGTTGTCTCCACCGGCAAATTGCGGATCGAGCAGGACGCGGACGCGCCGAGGATGGTTGCGAATGGTGCGTTTCACCGTGAGCGGCAGGATCGAGGTTTCATTGGCCACCGTCGGCACCGGCAAGTTCGGGCCATGCCATGGCACACCCTCAGCGATGTCGGAGACGACGTTCTCCGGTGCGAGGTCGTACCAACGGTTCTTCGTGTACTGAAAGCCGTCCATGTTGTCGAGGCAATACTGAAACGTCACTCCTAGTGACCAGGTGGCCGGGTTACCGGTGACCGACTCGACGCCTAGCACCCATGTCAGAGTCTCCGCCCACCCGAAGTCCATGGGGTGCCCCGGCTGAGCGAGGCTGATACGACCTTTTGCAGATGCCGGCCGGATGGGTCCTTGACCTAGCCCCTCAGTCGTCGACGAAGAAACGAGAATCTGAGTTTTCGAGAACCGCAGCATCAGCCTGCCACCTCATTGACAGTGGCCGCGGCCTGATCGACGACGATAAACGATTCGCCCGTCCCAGGCGGGCCGGGGAACGCTGCCACACCGAAGTTCAGCCCACCCGCGAACGACGCCATCGCGCCGCCACGCTGCGGATTCTCATTGGCACTACCCCCGCTGAGTTTCGTCAAATCGAACGTCCGCCGGTTCACCTGGCACGAGTGGTATCCACCCGCTCCATCATTTGCATCCAAATCCACAGTGAGACTGAGCCAGTCGAAGTTGAATTTGTTCTCGTTGTCTCCAGCCACAAAATCGGAGCCGCTATAGACATCAACCCATTTGTGGTCGTTGTCGGAGATCGAAAGGGTGCGAGATTCACCTGCCGCCTTACGGCTCACCTGCAGTTTGAAGAAAGCGCGCTTGGAGTTGTCCCAAGCTTGGGTGTCGATCATCAGCCAGAATCCCCCGAGTGACGCTGTCGAGTCATCCGACCCATGAGCGATGTAACACGAGAACGTCACCAGCCGACCGTCGTAGTAGCGGGATAGATTCTTGAAAGCGGCCGCATTAGCAGGAGCCCAACCATCGGTATAGCCATCGTCGGGTGCCGCCGAGCAACCGATCATCAGCGCGTGACTGCCAGAGAATACGGGATAGGAGGTGAGCGAAAGGGCTGTCGCAGGGCCACGGCCGTTGTAATGGTCTCGCCAACCGTTGAAGCCGTCGTCGAAGGTGTCGTGAAATAGCAGCGTGCCGCGGAGGGGATTGCGCTGGGGAGCCCGGGCGGTTGAAAGCATCGACTCCTCGTCGTTCGGTGGACTCGAATCCTCTTCGCGCGAACAGGAACTCAAGGCCATACTCGCCCCTGCGGTGGCGACAGCGGCTCCTGCAGCTCCCAAGACGGACCTACGGGAAATGTCCCAACTCATATCATCGTTGCTTTCACTAAGTCAGTCCTTCTCGTCGGCGGTCGCTGTGACTGATGGGAAGTGACAGGCCCAGTGTCGACGCGAACGGTGATGCATTGATCATCCCCAACGGGGAGCCAGATGCAACCGCAACACTCAGCGATGCCGTCATCGTTGACGGTTGAACGGAACAGTGCATCCCAAACTCATCGGCGGGTATGTCGGGTCGAATGGTAACGGCCCATCGCGTGCACATTCCTGTGAAAGTCCAATGACTTTCACTGCCATGAAGCCACTATCCGGCGGGCCGCCGAAAAAGATGCATCGCACGACATCGTCAGCAACGCTTATCGAATCCCTCTGCCTTTGCGACAACGAACGCTTCGGCCTAGTCCGGTGATAGCTGGCGCTAACCCAACGACGAAAGCGTCTCAGCCGAGCAACTTTCCGTCCGATCGCACAACGTTTGGCAGTCTTTGGCGTTCGACGTGCACCACTCCGTACCTTCGGGCGTGTTGTTGATCCAGTCCACGCTCCTGAGATCCTTCTTCGCGGCTTGCCCTTCTGGGGTCATCAGGGAGTTGCCAGAAGAACCGCCACTCGCGAGTTTTGCGCCGCAATTCAACGCGACGAGAAATCCGGTCCGGTGGGTGAAGTTGTCACCGCTGACAGCCGGAGCCTTCTGCGAGGACGTGACAATGCACTGGTCGGTGGGCAGCGAACCGCCGACCACGGTGGAGATGATCAGTTTGCTTCCCCACCCGGATGCGGTCTTGGTCGCGTCGGCATATGTCTGGCCGGCCAACGCATCTGCGTGCGCAATCCCGCCGCTCAAAGTGAGCATGGTGGAAGCGAACGCCGCGACCAGAATTGCGACACGACCGGCAGTTACCTTTACCGACACCGATTCACTCCCATCGCTGTGTATGCGGCCCGAGCATACCGTCGCGACACGGCAAATTGACGCTAAATCTGACAGCAAAGCCACACAAGCAAGGACTGGACGCCGACTTGAAATCTTCGGTGCCGCAACGAGTAATTTGCGGAAATCACAGCCGACATCCGAACTCCGACGGCATTGGGATTGCGCGAAGAGATCCGAAATGAGCCAGTTCAACCTCGAGACGCCGGCCTCAGTGCACGTTGTGATCCAACACGTACTGGAACCCGGCCATCAGCTGTGACAACGGGTCGACGCCTCCACTGCCGAAGGCGGCCTCACTCGCCCCCGCCGTGACGACCGCGGGGTCGTAGCCGCGAACAGGATCCACCGTGATGGGAGCCGTCAACGGATTGTCGTTACGCGTATATCCGGCATCCACATAGGGTTTGAGCACCCCGTCGAGCTTGTTCAGCGTGCCCTCGTCCACCCCCATGTACTTGAACGGGAGAACCAGCGGCAGGTGCTGCTCGGGAATCATGTACGTCGTCGTCTTCGCGCCCCGCGAGTTGTACGTGACCGCGACATTCTGGGGCGGCACATTCGACGGATTGGTGAAGGCCACCGCGGTGTGACCGGTGGCCAGCCCGACGATCGCGTTGGTGACCGAGATGATGTTGTCCTGCCGTTGCGGCCAGTCGGCGATGCTGTCGTACGGGGAGATGAATTGGTAGGTGTCGTACTGGCTGTCCACTTCCGGCGGCATGGTGAAGTCCAGCGACGGGACGACGCTGCCGACCGGGAAGTTCTGCCTCAGGAAGCTCTGGCCGAACGGATTCGTCGTCAGAGGATCACCGAAAGTCGCGAAGGACAACTGATCTGGCGGGGGCGCGGCCGGATCGTTGGCGAGCCGGTTCTTCACCGCGTTGAGCACCATGGCGCCCTCGGATAACCCCATGGCCGTGCCACTACCACCCGCCTGGATGGCACGGATGAGGTTGCCCTCACCCACGTCGACTGACTCGCCGATGCTCGGGCCGTCAAGTCCCAGCCCCGGGAAACCGTCATCCAGCTTTCCGATTCCGGGGAACAGTCGCTCCAGGGTGTGCCCCTGAACCTGACCTGCCGGATATTGGATATTCATGCGATTCAAGCCGGGGAACCAGTCTGCGCCCGTGCGGCGGATGTACTCGTCATAGGGAATACCGAGGACATGGGCGCCACCGAGCGCGTACGCGTTGCCAGGGGTGCCGCGCTGAGGGGCCGGGGCGGCAGATCCCCCTCCCGGGGCGGGTACGGGCACCGGCTCGTCGGCTCCGGCGATACCTGAGGCGCCCGTGGCACTGACCGTCACCAGCACCGTCACCGCGGCGAGAAGTTTCCTCATGCCTGACTGCTCCCCTGCGATTTCGGTCGAGATGGCCACCAGTTCGCCTTGCCGACCAGCGTAGCGATGGCCGGCACGGTGATGGTTCGGACCAGGAATGTGTCCAGCAGGATTCCGGCACCGATGACGAACCCGCCTTGCACCACGGTACCGATGCTGGAGAACAGCAGACCCCACATCGAGGCCGCGAAGATCAGGCCCGCCGCCGTGATCACACCGCCCGTCGATGACAGCGTCCGGATGATGCCGTACCGCGTGCCGTGCGGAGACTCGTCGCGCAGTCGGGACGCGAAGAGCAGGTTGTAGTCCGCCCCCACCGCGACCAACACCACGAAGGCCAACGGTGGCACGGTCCAGTGCAACTGCTGCCCGAAGCCGTACTGGAACACCAGCACACCGATACCGAGTGCCGCGAAGAACGAAATCACCACGGACCCCACCAGATACAGCGGTGCGATGACCGAACGGAGCAGCAGCATCAACGTCAGCAGCACCACGATGATGGTGACGGCGATAATGAACCGGATGTCCATTTGGTAGTAGTCGCGGGTGTCGCGCAGCGCGGCCGGGTATCCGCCCATCGAGATCGACGCGTCGGCCAGGCTGGTGTTCGGCTGAGCGCCCTTGGCCGCGTCACTGATCGCATTGACCTGATCCATCGCCGCGACACTGAACGGATCGAGTTTGGTGAGCACCAGGTAGCGCACCGAGTGCCCGTCCGGCGAGATGAACATCTTGGCGGCGGCCTTGAAGTCCGGAAGCTGCAGCACCTCTGGCGGGATGTTGAATCCCGCCATCGCGGGGCCCGCCGCGTTCTGCTTCATCGACAGCAGGAACGCCGACGCCTGGTCCAGACCGCTGCGCATGAGCTGGATCTGGCCGACCACCTCGTTCACCCCGGTCGCCACCTCGCGGCTGCCGGTCGCCGAGCGGTCGGCCTGTTGCCGGAGCTTGCCCAAAGTCGCCTGGGCCCCGGCGGGCGAGTCCAGACCCAACGTCTTCATCAGCTTCGTGAGGTTGGTGAAGGCGTTGCCCAGTTGATTCAGCGAGGCATTCAGCGATTGCCTGTCCTGCATCGACTGTAGTTGTCCCGCAAGCTTATTGATCTCATCGAGGGTGCCGTCCTGGCGCGCCTGGGCCAGCCGGGAGAAGTGCGCACGGGTCTCACTGCACGAGGCGTCCAGATCGCAGGTGACATTGCCCTGCAGCGCCGTCAGCACCGGCCCCACCCAGCCGAACATGTCCTTGGCCGCCGTGACGCTGATGCCCATCGAATTGCCGAGCTGGTTGATGCTGTCGACCAGTTTGGCGCCGACTTCGACGTTGCGGACCAGCTTGTCGCCGCCGTTCTGATCGCGCATCGACGAGAAGGCGTTGACCATCTGCTGGATGGTCCCGGCGATCTGGTTGACCTGACCGCGGACATCGCCGAGGCCGGTCGCCAGGGTGCCCGCCCCCTTCGACAGCCGATTGAGGTCGGTCATGTTCTGGGTGATCATGTCGGCGCCGGTACCCAGCCGATCACCGACCAGTCCGGCTTGGTAGGTGGCCCGGAACTCCTGCGGCACCACGCCGAGCGGCCGGGTGATACCGCTGACCATCGAGATATCGGGTACCTGGGTGATGCGTTCGGCCATCTGCTCCAGGTCCGCGAGGGACTGCGGGGTGCGCAGATCGTGCGGCGACCGGACCAGGACATAGGACGGAACAGACTGGTTGAGGTCGAAATGGCGTTCCAGCGCCGCATACCCGACCGAACTCGGGTCCGAAGCCCGAACCGCTTTGCGGTCGTCGTAGTTGTACTTCGCCAGACCGACACAGCTGGCCAGCAGCATCAGCACCAGCAGACTGGCCACCAGGTGCAACCGCGGCCGGCGCACGATGCGAATACCGGACCGGCGCCACATCCGCGTGGTCAGCTCGCGCCGCGGCGTGACCCAGCCCCGTGGCCCGACGATGGCGAGGATGGCCGGCAGCAGTGTCAGGGCGGCCAGGAAGGCCACCCCGATCCCGATCGCGGAGGACACACCGACCGTGGAGAACACTCCCATCCGGGCGAAACTGATCCCGACGAAGGTGAGTCCGATGGTCGCCGCCGACGCGGTGATCACCTTCCCCACCGAACCCAGGGCATGCCGGACCGCGTCCTCGGAGCTCTCGCCCATGCGCACGTAGTCGTGGTAGCGACTGATCAGGAAGACCGCGTAGTCCGTGCCGGCACCCGCGATGATCGCGCTGAGCAGAATGATGGCCTGGTTGGACACCCCCAGGCCGGTCAGCTGCGACAAGCCGGCCACCAGGGACTGCGCGATCACCAGGGAGATCCCGATACCGGTCAACGGCAGCAGCATGGTGACCGGATTGCGGTACACCACCAGCAGCACCAGGAGCACCAGGACGGCGATCGCGATCTCGATCGGCAGACGGTCGCGCTGCCCCGCGACGGTCAGGTCGGCGACGGTGGCCGCCGGGCCGGTGAGGTGGACCTCCAGCGGGCTTCCCGCGGTGTTCTGTTTGACGATCTCGGCCACCCTGGTGAAGGCGGCATAGGACTGCGGCGTGCCCAACGCACCCGCAAGACCCACCGGCAGCACCCAGGACTTGTCGTCCTTGCTGGTCAGGAACGACCGCAGGGCGGGCGTCCCGACGAAATCCTGCAGCATCACCACGTCTTGCTGGTCATCGCGCAGCGCGTCGACCAATTTGCGGTAGGTGGCCTCATGGGCCGGACCGAGCCCGCGCTCATCGGTCAGGACCACCAACAGGAGGTCATCGCCGCCGGGCTCCTGGAACGCCTCGGTCATCTGCTTGGCGGCGACGCTGGACGGCGCATCGGCCGGCAGCATGGCCAGCGGGTGTTTCTGAGCCATCTCGTTCAGACTCGGGAACGTCAACGGCAGCACCACCGCCAAGGCAACCCACAGGCCGACCACCGCCCAGGGCATTCGCACGACAAAATCAGCTAGTCGGCGCACGTTGCCCCCACCTGTGGTCCTCGTATTCTCTGGCCCCCGAAAATCACTGTCACAAGCTCAAGCCGCGTTGTGCTGTCCGGCCACGCACGGCAACCTACGCAAAACGGCCCCAATCGCCGCTGTCGGCCACCTGCTCGACCACGGACTTCATCGTGGCGATGTAGCGGGCGACCGACTTCTGGGCAACCGGGTTGTCCGGAAACATCACCGCCATTGCCGTACCGGCCTCGTACCGGAATACGTAGATCGTCAACTGATAGGAGAATCTGCCGTCGGAGTAAATTCCGATATTGTCCGAATAACCCATCTCAGCTGCAGCGATCACCGCGTTCAGCGGAGCTGCGCCACCGTGCAGGAAGTTCGAAACGGGAAAGTTCGGATGCGGGTTCTCCAACCACGGCGCCAATTCCAGTACGCGGTAATACGGAACCCTCGCCAGATTGAGCCCGGAATCGAACGAAGTCTGCGCCGCCCACGCGGCTTCGGCGAAAGTCGTCGCGGCGATCGGGACGGTGATCGGGACCAGGCCGGTGAACCAGCCCTGGGTCATGAAGTTGTCCGAAGTGCGGCGGGTGTCCCGCGGGGTGAGCCCGTAGTAGGTCGCCGCACCGGTCAGCTCGTGTTCGACCATGGCGGTGCAGGCGTACAGACCGCCGACGAAACGGGTACCCGCCGCGGTGCACGCCGCTTCGAATCGTGCCGTCTGATCGGCGTCGAGCAACATCTCGCCGACCATGTCGGCCACCGTCGGCTCCTGCGGGTTCCCCAGCGGTAGCGGGAACTCCGGGAGGGTGCCGTTGTTGTTCTCAGCAAATTCGATCCAGGCCCGAACCTCGGGCGAATCGACCGTCAGACTCTCCGTCGATGCGCGTTCGTTGACGCAGAAATCATCGAACCGACCCGCTTCCGGTAGGGGCATCGGCTGACCGGTCGTAGTGAGCGAGGTGTACATCCCGTGAGCCTCGAGCATCGTGATGCCGATCAGCGCGGCATCACCGTGGACGTGATCGATGCTCGCGTAGAAATCGAAATGATCTTCACTCTGAACAATGCCGAAAGAAAAGCAACCCCACTCCAGCGGAGACGGTATGTCCACAATGTGTTTACGCGCATCTTCAGCCGTGAGCTCGCCATGATTAATGGGCTCGAATTCAATATCTTCTGGGTCCACGATGGAATGCCGGACAATGTCACCGGAGCCCTCGTATTTGAACCAACTGCGGTACGTGTCGTGCCGGCGCAGGTACGCGTTGAGCGCGTGATTCATCGCCGAAATATCGCACTTACCAGGCACTTCGCAGGTGGCGATAATTTGACGAGAATAATCGAGGCCCGCGACTTCCTGGTGGTAGACCCCACGAATATGCTGACTCTGCATATAGCTGACGGGCACCGTGCTGACCGGAGCTTGCCGGGCCTTCTCCATGGCCGTATTTGTCGGGTGCCAGGACGTCACCACACCTGGACTCGGCGCCCAATCATCGATGGTGCCGATCGTGATTTTCCCGATTTGCAAAATGTTCCTCCCGGGTCTGAGCGGCGGCGGCTCCGGTCCGGCAACGCTGATGGCGACTTCACGATAGCGCCTACCGTCGCCGACGGTCCCGCGGCTACACCTCTGCGGATTTGCTGTACGCCCGCCGGACCTGAACCTGTGCACCCGCTTAGCACATCTACCACCGGCGATGTACCTACTGACCCGAACTGGTCTCTTTCAGCAACCCGCGTGCCATACTGACCGGCGAGTAAGAAGCCGGCTGTGACCGTCGGGGACTGAGCGCGCCAGAGCCGTCGCACAACTTTCGCAGTCCTCGGTCGGTCGGGACAGCCTCAGATCTTGTCGGACCGCGGCGGAAGCGAACTCTTGATGTCAACTAGTGAACACGCCGCTGCGTCTGCGGGGCAGACCTCCAGCTTCGCGATCATCGGGTACGCCGCACGGCTTCCCGGTGCCGCCGACGCCGAGCAGTACTGGGACGTCCTGCACCAGGGGCGCGACGCGGTCTCGGAGATCCCGCAGGACCGCTGGGATGCCGACGAGTTCTACGACTCCGACGCCGGCGCAGCCGGCAAGGTGGTCACCCGTCGCGCCGGGTTCGTCGATGACGTCGTCGGATTCGACGCCCCGTTCTTCGGCGTCTCGGCCCGCGAAGCCAGGTTGATGGACCCTCAGCATCGGCTGCTGCTGGAGACCTCGTGGCGGGCCGTCGAGCACTCGGGCACCGCGCCGACCGCGTTGGCGAACAGCCGGACCGGCGTGTTCGTCGGGTTGTCCACCCATGACTACCTGGGCATGGCCTCGTCAGAACTGACCTACCCCGAGATCGAGGCCTACCTGGCCATCGGTACCTCAGGTGCCGCCGGGGCCGGCCGGATCAGCTACCGGCTGGGTCTGCACGGCCCGGCGGTCACCGTCGACACGGCGTGCAGCTCGTCGCTGGTCGCCATCCACCAGGCGTGCCAGGCACTGCTGCTCGACGAATGCGATCTGGCGCTGGCCGGCGGGGCGAACGCCCTGCTGAGCCCGGCCACCATGATCACGTTCTCGCAGTCCCGGATGCTGGCGGCCGATGGCCGGTGCAAGACGTTCGACGCGGCGGCCGACGGCTATGTGCGCGGCGAGGGTTGCGGTGTCATCGTCATCAAACGCCTCGAGGACGCGCTTCGGGACGGGGACCGGATCCGGGCCGTCATCCGCGGCAGCGCTGTCAACCAGGACGGCGCCTCGGGTGGGTTGACGGTGCCCAACGGCGTCGCCCAGCAGCGCGTCATCACCGAAGCGCTGGAACGCGCGGGCCTGACGCCCGGCGATATCGACTACTTGGAGGCGCACGGCACCGGCACCTCGCTGGGCGACCCGATCGAGGTGCAGGCGGCGGCCGCCGCGCTCGGCAAGGGCCGCGACGCCGACCATCCGCTGCTGATCGGGTCGGCGAAGACCAACATCGGGCACCTGGAGGCCGCCGCGGGTATCGCCGGTGTGCTCAAGGTCGTGCTGTCGCTGGAGAACCAGGAACTGCCCAAGCACCTGCACTTCCAGAACCCGTCGCCGCACATCCCCTGGGATCGGATTCCGGTGCGGGTGGTCTCCGAGACGACCCCGTGGCCACCGGCGACCAACCGGCCGCGCATCGCGGGGGTCAGTTCGTTCGGGTTCTCCGGCACCAACGCCCACATCATCCTCGAAGAGGCCCCCGCTACGGTGCCCGCCGCCGCGGACATCCCGTCCGATGACCGGCAGTTCAAGGTGCTCCCCTTGTCGGCGCGGACCCCGGCCGCCCTGGTGCAGACCGCCGAGCAGTACCGCAGCTGGCTGAGCGCGCATCCGGAGGCCACGTTGGCCGACGTGTGTCTGACCGCTGGAGCCGGCCGGGCTCACCTCGAGCACCGCGCCGCGCTGGTCGTGAACTCGCTCGATTCGGCGCGTGAGCTGCTCGGTGCGCTGGCCGACGACCGGCCCGCACCCGGGTTGCTGCGTGGCGAGTGCGCCGATGCGCCGAAGACGGCGTGGTTGTTCCCCGGACAGGGCAGCCAGTACGCCGGAATGGCTCGCGAGCTGTTCGAGACCGAACCAGTGTTCGCCGCGACCATGACCCAGTGCGCGGACGCACTGGCCGGTGTACTCGAAAAGCCGTTGCTCGAACTGCTTTTCGACGCAGACGGCGCGGACACGCTGCGCTTGACCCAGCATGCCCAGCCCGCGATCTTCGCCGTCGAGATGGGCCTGGCCCGCCTGTGGCAGTCGTGGGGCCTCGAGCCGGACGTGGTGCTGGGGCACAGTGTCGGTCAGTACTCGGCGGCGTGCGTCGCCGGGGTGTTCAGCATCGAAGACGGCATCCGGTTGCTCGCCGAGCGGGGCCGTCTCTTCGGTGAACTTCCCGCCGGTGGGCGGATGGCCGCGGTCTTCGCCGACCCGGACCGGGTCGAGCGTCTCACCGACGAGTACCCGAGCCTGTCGGTGGCCGCCTACAACGGCGCCAACACCGTGCTGTCCGGTCCGGGTAAGGACCTGGAGCAGGCGATCGCCGGGCTGTCGGCCGACGGAGTCCGGTGCGACTGGCTCGATACCAGCCACGCGTTCCACTCGGCACTGCTCGATCCGGCGCTCGACGCGTTCGAGTCGTTCGCCGGACAGTTCGAATTCAAAGCCCCACAACGGATCCTGGTGTGCAACCGGACGGGTGCAGCGCTTGGCCGCACCGCAAAGCTGGACGGGGCGTACTGGCGCCGCCATGCCCGTCAGCCCGTCGAGTTCGCCAAAGGCGTGGCCACGCTGGCCGAACTCGGCTGCGCCGTGCTGCTGGAGGTCGGCCCACAGCCGGTGCTGACCGCCGCAGCCATGCGGGCCTGGCCCGACCCCGCCAACGCACCGCGGGCGATCGCCTCGATGCGCCAGAACGGCGCCGACCACCGCCAGATCGCCGAAGCCCTGGCCAACGCATACGTGGCCGGACACGTACCCGACTTCGGCGCGCTGTTGCAGCAACCCGCGCGCAAGCTGGACCTGCCGACCTATCCGTTCCAGCACCGGCACTACTGGTTCCGGGACAAGCAGGTACAGCCGGCGGCCAAGACCGACTCGGCCCGCACCGAGGCCGTCCGCCTGCTCGAGGACGGTCGTATCGACGAGCTCGCGGCCCTGCTCGGCGGCTCGAATGGCGGCCAGACGGTCACCGATGTCCTGAACAAGCTTGCGACGCAACACAACCGGCAGCGCAGCGCGCAGTCCATCTCGGATGCCCGCTACGAGATCAGCTGGCAGAAGGCGGCCGGTGGTGGACCGGCCGTCGGCGAAGGCTCGGCCTGGCTGCTCATCGGTGAGGATGCCGCGGTGCTGGCACCGATCATCGGCGCACTCACCGCACACGGCCACCGGCAGCGGGTCCTCCCCCTGCCCGCATCCGACGCCGACGAGCGACAGCTCGAAGCCGAGCTGCGCGCCGCGGTGGAAGACGAACCCGAACTTCGCATCCTGCATGTGGCGGCGCTGGAATCCGACAGCACGCCCTCGATGCGTTCGCTGCTGCGGATGCAGCACCGCGTCCTGGGCGGCACGCAACGACTGTTCCGTGCCGCAGCCGCCGCCGAACTGCGCGTGCCCATCTGGGTGGCGACCCGCGGCGCACAACGCGTCACCGATACCGACACCGTGGCGCCCGAACAGAGCAGCCTGTGGGGGTTCTGCCGCGCCGTCGCGCTGGAGTACCCGCAGGTGTGGGGCGGATTGGCCGACGTCACCGAGGGCAGCTCCGACGAGTGGTTCCGGCTGATCAGGGCCCTGGTCGCGGCCCCGCGCGGGGAAGACCAGATCGCCCTGCGTGAGCAGGCCGCCTACGTGCCCCGGCTGGTCCGGCGGACCGGTCAGCCCAACCCGACGCCATTGGAATTGCGTTCGGACGCCACGTATCTGGTGACCGGCGGGCTGGGTTCACTCGGACTGGAGATCGCGGGCCATCTGGCCTCGCACGGTGCCAAGCAACTGGTGCTGACCAGCCGGCGCGCGCCGAACGCCGCCGCGCAGCAGCGTATCGACGGCTTACGTGAGCAGCACGGCTGCGAGGTCCGGGTCGTCACGGCCGATGTCGCCAATCCGCACGAGGTCGCGCACCTGTTCGCCACCGTGGCTGCCGAGCTTCCCCCACTGGCCGGCATCGTGCATGCCGCCGGTGAGAACAGCACCACGCCGTTGAGCGATCTGGACTCCGCAGAACTGGACCGGGTATTCGCCGGAAAGGTCTGGGGTGCTTGGTACCTCGGCGAAGCGGCAGCGGACCTGAAGCTGGACTTCTTCCTGTCGACCTCCTCGATCTCCTCGGTGTGGGGCAGCTACGGTCAGAGCGCCTACAGCGCGGCCAACGCCTTCCTCGACGGGTTGACCTGGCACCTTCGCGCCCAGGGCATCCCCGGACTGAGCGTCAACTTCGGTCCCTGGTCGGCGGGTATGGCCGATCCCGACGCCCGTGCCCAGCTGGAACGGCGCGGCGTGCGCACGCTGTCCCCGGCGGATGCACTGGCGGGGATGGCCGACGTCATCGTCGGGGATACCGCCCAAGGAATCGTGGCGCGGATCGACTGGTCCCGCTTCCTGCCGATCTACCTGCAGACCGGGCAGCGTTCGCTGCTGGCCGAGGTGGCCCGCGAGGTGCCCGACTCGGTGGCTGCGGCCCCCGGCCCCTCGGGCACCACCCGATTCGTCGAACAGCTCACCGCCGCGCCGGTGCAGCAACGCAAGAAGCTCGTCCTGGAGTACCTGCGCGACGCCGTGGCCGAGGTGACGCAGATCGACGCCTCAGAGATCCGGGAAGAGGGCGGATTCTTCGACCTCGGCATGGATTCGCTGATGGCCGTCGAACTACGGCGCCGTCTGGAACAGGCTGTCGGCAAGGAACTTCCGGCGACGCTGGCGATGGATTACCCGCGCCTGACCGATGTCGCGGACTACCTGCTCGGCGATGTGCTGAACCTCAACGAGCGCGCCGGCGCCAAGGTGATCACCAAGCACACCTCGCTGGCCACCTCCGCGACCGACGAGCCGATCGCGATCATCGCGGTGGCCTGCCGGTTCCCCGGATCGCCCGATCCGGACGCCTACTGGGAACTGTTGGCAGGCGGTGTCGACGCGATCCGCGAGATTCCCGAGGACCGCTTCGACGTCGACGAGTTCTACGACCCCGATCAGCAGACCCCGGGCAAGATCTACACCCGCAGCGGCGGATACCTGGACAGTGTCGACACCTTCGATCCGGAGTTCTTCGGCATCTCGCCGCGCGAGGCCGTCTGGATCGACCCGCAGCAGCGCCTGATGCTCGAAATCGCGTGGGAGGGTATCGAACGAGCAGGGTATGGGCCGACCTCGTTGCGCGGCAGCCGAACCGGCGTCTTCGTCGGCGTCGGCGCCAACGAGTACTCGCACCTGCTGTCCGGCGATTCGGTGGAGAAGCTGGAAGCACACTTCATCACCGGCAACGCGCTGAACGCCATCGCGGGGCGGGTCGCCTTCACCCTCGGCCTGGAGGGGCCGGCGATGGCGGTCGACACCGCGTGCAGTTCCTCCCTGGTGGCCGTGCACCAGGCCAGCCAGGCCCTGCATTCCGGCGACTGTGATCTGGCCTTGGCCGGCGGCGTGAACGTGCTATTGAGCCCGGCGTCGATCGTCGCCGCCTCGCAGGCCCGGATGCTGTCCCCGGACGGGCGGTGCAAGACCTTCGACGCCGCCGCCGACGGCTACGTCCGCAGTGAGGGCTGCGGTGTGCTGGTGCTCAAGCGACTGTCCGACGCACAACGCGACGGCGACCGGATCTGCGCTGTCATCCGCAGCAGCACCGTCAACCAGGACGGCGCCTCAAGTGGCCTGACGGTACCCAATGGTGGTGCGCAACAACGACTCATCACCGCGGCACTGACCCGGGCGGGTCTGGCCGGAGGCGATGTCGACTACCTCGAAGCGCACGGCACCGGCACCCCGTTGGGTGACCCGATCGAGGTGCAGGCGGCCGCGGCCGCGTACGGCGCCGGTCGCGACCCGAACCGGCCGCTGCTGGTGGGCACGGCCAAGACCAATATCGGGCACCTGGAGTCCGCGGCGGGTGTCGCCGGTCTGATCAAGGTGGTGCTGTCGCTGCAGAACGAGATGCTGCCGCAGACTTTGCACTTCAACAATCCGTCACCGCACATCCCGTGGGACACCCTGCCCGTGCAGGTGGTGAACGAGGCCACCCCGTGGCTGACCAACGGCAGGCCGCGGCGTGCCGGTGTCAGCGCCTTCGGATTCACCGGTACCAATGCCCATGTGCTGCTTGAAGAAGCGCCGCTGGCGGCGGACGAACCCGCCGACGAGGCACCGGAAGCAACGCGCGAGCCGTTGAGCGTGATCCCGCTGTCGGCCCGCTCGGCGCAGGGGCTGACCGCTCTGGCCCAGCGCTACAGCGCCTGGCTGGATGCCCACCCCGACGTCGCGATCGACGACGTGAGCTTCACCGCCGGAGCCGGCCGCGCCCACTTCGAGCACCGGGCCGCGGTGGTCGCGAATTCGGTCGCCGAGACCAAGATGCTGCTCGACGATCTGGTGGCGAACCGGTTGCGCCCGGGTGTCGTCCGTGGCGAATGCACCGACCCGCCGACCACGGCGTGGTTCTTCCCGGGCCAGGGCAGCCAGTACCCGGGCATGGCGCGCGAGCTGTTCGAATCCGAACCGGTATTCGCCGACACGGTCCGGCAGTGCGCGCAAGCCGTCGACGGGATGCTGCCACGGCCGCTGCTGGAGGTCCTGTTCGGCTCCGGCCGGGATGCCGCCGAAACGTTGAAGCACACCTCCTTTGCGCAGCCGGCGATCTTCGCCGTCGAGATGGGCCTGGCCCGGCTGTGGCAGTCGTGGGGTATCGAGCCGGACGTGGTGCTGGGCCACAGCGTGGGCCAGTACGCGGCGGCCTGCGTGGCCGGCGTGCTCAGCCTCGAGGACGGGGCCCGGCTGATCGCCGAACGTGGCCGACTGTTCGGCAGCCTGCCGGCCGGCGGCCGGATGGTCGCGGTGTTCGCCGATCCCCAGTACGTGGAGGACGCCGCCGAGGCGTTCCCGCGGGTCTCGGTCGGTGCCTACAACGGCCGCAACACCGTGCTGTCGGGCCCGGGTGAGGATCTGGAACAGATCGTCGCCAACTGCAGCGAGGACGGCGCCCGCTGCACCTGGCTGGAGACCAGCCACGCTTTCCACTCCGAGCTGCTGGATCCGGTGCTCGACGAATTCGAGACGTTCGCCTCGCAATTCGACTACGCGGTGCCCACCCTGCCGCTGGTCTGCAACCGGACCGGCACGGTGCTCACCGCGGAGACACCGATCGACGCCCAGTACTGGCGGCGGCATTCCCGGCAGCCGGTGCAGTTCACCGAGAGCGTGCGTACCGTCGCAGCCCTGGGCTGCTCGGTGCTGATGGAGATCGGCCCACAGCCGATCCTGACCGCGGCCGCGCTGCAGAGCTGGCCCGAGTCCTCGGACACTCCGCGGACCATCGTGTCGCTGCGCAAGGGCGCCAACGCACAACGGCAGATCACCGAAGCGCTCGCCAACGCCTACATCTGCGGGCACCGGCCGGACTTCGCCGCCAAGCACCACACGCCGGGTCAGCGGCTCGCGTTGCCCACCTATCCGTTCCAGCGGCGCCGCTACTGGCCCAAGACCTCCGGTCTGCGGGCCGATGGCACCGCGACGTCGGGCATCCTGGGCAGCGCCAAAGATCTGGCCTCCGGTGACACCGTGTACAGCAACGTGTTCTCGGTCAAGACGCAGCCATGGCTGGCGCACCACGTCATCTACGGCACCGTCGTCGTTCCCGGCGCGACCTACGCCGCGATGGCGCTGGCCGCGGCCGGCGCACCGGCGCGGGTCAAGGAGGTCTTCTTCTACGAGCCGATCATCCTGCCCGACAAAGCTTCTCGCGAAGTGCAGCTGACCTTGCATCCGGTCGACGACGGCTGGAAGTTCCAGGTGCACAGCCGGCCTTACGGTGTCCGGGAGTCCGAGTGGTCGCTGAACTCCGACGGCACCCTGCTGGCAGGTGTCGAGCCCGATGCGGAGTCCCCGGATGTGGTGGTCGCGCCGGACGAGGCGATCGAGCAGATGAACCGCACGCGCCCGCAGGAATTGTTCGACATCTTCCACGATATGGAACTGGCGTGGGGGCCCACGTGGTCCACCTCGCTGAAGTCGTTGTGGGTCGGCGAGGGCGAGGCGATCGGCGATATCTCGATCGGCGAGGAACTGGCCGAGCACCTCAGCAGCGAGCCGATCCACCCGGTGCTGCTGGATCTGTGCACGGGTGTGGCCTTCCCGGCCTTCCCCGCGATCCTCGCCGCCGAGCAGGGCATGCACGATCTGTTCCTGCCGCTGCGGTACGGCCAGGTTCAGGTGGCCGAGAAGATGCCGCGCCGGTTCTACTGCCGGGCCCGCTGGCATGAGAGCGCCCTCAACGGTGAAACCCAGGTCTTCGACATCGATTTCGTGGACCGGGATGGGCGGGTACTGGGCGGGATCCGCGAGTTCACGGTGAAACGCGCTCCCCGCGAGGCGCTGCTGCGCGGGCTGGGCGGGGACTCGACCCGGCTGCTGTACACCCTGGGCTGGCAGGAAGCCGCCCCGCCGGCGACCGACGGTGACGACGGCGCCGCGACGACCGGCGGCACCTGGCTGATCGCCGGGTCCGACGTGCTGGCCGCCGAGGTGCCCGGGGCCGTCACCGTCGAGAACACCGGCGATCCGCTGTCCTGGCAGAAGGCGTTCGCCGATGCCGCCGAGCGCGGTGTCCCGGTCACCGGGATCGTCTGGCGCGGGATCGGACACCCCGAACTCGACGAGAACCCGTCGGCCCGGTTGGAGGCCGAGATCACCGCCCTGCTGGGTGCCGCCCAGACCGGGGTGGCAGATGGCTTGCGCGGCGGATTGTGGATCGTCACCGAACGGGCCGTGGCCACCGAACCCGGCGAGCCGGTCGATCCGGTCCAGGCCGCGCTGTGGGGCTTCGGGCGTACCCTGATCGCCGAGCAGCCGACCCTGCGGGTCCGGTTGGTGGACGGGGATGGCTCCCAGGAGTCCCTGGATTGGCTGGCCGGTGCACTGGGTGCACCCGTCGTCGAACCCGAGATGGCGGTGCGGCAGGGACGTTTCCTGGTGTCGCGGCTGCTGCACTGGGCGCGTAGCGGGCAGCTGCCGATGCCGCGCAGCGACGATTACGTGCTGGCCCCGACCGAGCGCGGCGCGATCGACAACCTGCGCCTCGTCGAGAAAGAACTGACCCCGCCGGAGGCCAACGAGGTGCAGGTCCGGATCGAGGCCGCCGGCCTCAACTTCCGCGACGTGCTCAACGTGCTCGGCCTGTACCCCGGCGATCCCGGCCCGATCGGTGGCGACCTCTGCGGTGTGGTCACCGAAGTGGGGTCGGCGGTCACCGGACTCGAGGTCGGACAGCGGGTGTTCGGCTCGATGCAAGGCGCGTTCTCCAGCCGGCTCAACGTCCCGGCACCGCTGCTGGCAGTGGTACCCGACGGCGTCAGCTCGGTGGATGCGGCGACGATCTCCGCTGCGGCACTGACGGTCCGGTTGGCATTCGACTGGGCGCAGCTCAAGCCCGGCGACAAGGTGCTCATCCACGCCGCCAGCGGTGGCGTGGGATTGGCCGCGGTCCAGATGGCCCGCCAGCACGGCGCGATCGTGTTCGCCACCGCGAGCAAGTACAAGCGCGCCACGCTGTGGGAGATGGGTGTGGAGTACGTCTATGACTCGCGGACAACGGATTTCGCGGATCAGATCCTCGCGGACACCGACGGCGCCGGCGTGGACGTGGTGCTCAACAGCCTGACCAGCGAAGGATTCATCGAAGCGACGTTGCGGGCCACGGCCCACGGCGGTCGGTTCGCCGAGATCGCCAAGCGCGATATCTGGCCCGTCGAGCGGATGGCCGAGGTGCGGCCCGATATCAACTACGAGATCGTGGCGCTGGACGTCACCATGATGTCCGACCCCGATCACATCCAGAAGCTGATGGCGGAGGTGTCCGAGGGGTTGGCCACCGGTGTGTGGACCCCGGTGCCCGCCGAGGTCTACCCGCTGACCGAGGCCAGGACCGCGTTCCGCCGGATGCAGCAGGCCCGGCACATCGGCAAGATCGTGGTGCAGATGCCGAAACCGCTGCAGCCGCACGGTGATCGGAGCTACCTGCTCACCGGTGGGCTGGGTGCGCTCGGTTTGCACACGGCGTCCTATCTGGCTCAACTCGGCGCCGGGGACATCGTGCTGACCAGCCGGCGTACACCCGACGCGGAGACCCAGCAGGCCATCGACGCCATCACCGAGCGGTTCCACTGCCGGATCCACGTGTTCTCGGCCGACGTCGGGGACGAGGCTTCGGTGGCGGCGCTGTTGGACAGGATCCGCGCCGAACTGCCGCCGCTGGCCGGTATCGCACACCTGGCCGGTGTGCTCGACGATGCGCTGCTCCCGCAGCAGGATCTGGAGCACTTCCGGACGACGTTGGGTCCCAAAGCCTATGGTGCGCACCACCTGCACCGGTTGACCAAGGACGATGACCTCGAGTTCTTCATCGTGTACTCGTCTGCGTCGGCGGTACTGGGTTCGCCGTCGCAGGCCAACTACGCCACCGCCAACGCGCTGCTCGACGGGCTCGTGGCACAGCGGCGGGCGCAGGGGCTGCCGGCCACCGCCGTCAACTTCGGGCCGTGGGGTCATGGCGGTATGGCCAGCTCGCAGGCCGCCGTCGCCAACCTCAGTGCGCAGGGCATGATGCCGCTGGAGCCGTCGGCGGCGCTGGCCGCCCTCGGCGAGGCGATCCGGCATGGCGCGGCGCAGGTCACCGTCCTGAAGGCGAACTGGCAACGCACAGCGAAGATGCTGGGCGGCATCCGCCCGCCGCTGCTGGATCAGGTGCTGCCCAGCGGTGACGGATCGGTGCAGGGCGACAGCGAGCTGCTGCGGCAGCTGCAGGAGCTGCCGGTGGCAGCGCGCGGCGGGTTCATCACCGAATTCCTGCAGCGCGAGGTGCAGGGCTTCCTGCGACTGGCCCAGCCACCCGCGGCGTCCAGCCGGTTCCTGGATCTGGGCACCGACTCGCTGATGGCCGTCGAGCTGCGCAACCGGCTGTTCGGTCAGTTCGGCGGCAAGTTCGACATCAGCCCGACAGCGGTGTTCGACTACCCGACCATCGGAGAGTTGGCCGAGCACCTGGTCTCGCAGCTGCCCGATTCGGAAGCCCCAGCGGCCCCGGCCACGCCGGAGGCGCCTGCCGAGGAGCCGGCCCCGGCCGCCGCGGACTAGGCCCAGCGCGTCGCTTCCACCTCGAGTGGCAGCGACGGATGGATCGGCACATCCAGCCCGTCGTAGATCCCGGCGGGCTGGGTGGCCAGCCATTCGATGGCCCCCAGCAGACGGTTGGCCGCCGTGGTGTTGCCGCCGTCGGCCCGGGTGCCACCCGGTACGTCGGCCCGCACGACGATGGTCAACTCCGGATCACCGTCGATGATCACCCGGTGGTCGCCGGCGCCCTGATCGGGAGCCGGCCACTCCGGTGCGACGGACGGATGGATCCGGGTGATGTGTTCGATGATCACCCGCTGCTGTCCGCCGGCCCAGCCGATCACCTTGAGCCGAAACGCTCCCTGGGTGCCTTTCTCGAAGGTGCCCATCACGGTGTCGACATCCTCGGTGAGCGCCAGACGCTGGACGTCCTCGGTGATCTCGTCGATCTCCAGGCCGAGCCCTCGCCCGATCAGGCGGACGTTGCCGCCCCACACCATGGTCGGGATGGACGGCAACAGCATCATCGGTGTCTCGTCCATCGACCCGCCAAAACCGCAGAGCACCTTCACCGACTGCGGCTGGTTGTAGGTGGAGTAGTCGAAGATCTCCTGGCAACGGATGGTCTTGATGCGGGTACACAAACCCGCCGCGAGCACCGCGAGCGCGTCGTTGCCCCAGCCCGGGTCGACGCCACTGACCAGAAGGGACACCCCGCCCGCTTCGGCTGCCGAGGTGAGCCGAGCCACCCACTCCGGTGGCGCCGAGCGCGGGTCGTAGAGCGAGTACAGCGACGGTGTCACCACATGCGCGCCGGCTTTGAGCGCGCGCTCGATATCGGCGATCGCCTCCTCGGGCCGGATATCGCCGGACGCCATATAGGCCACCGCGTCGGCCCCGGTCAGGGCGTCGTCGACATCGGTGGTGGCCAGCACGCCGATGGAGTCAGGAAGTCCGGCAAACGAGGCGGCGTCGCGGCCGGCCTTGTCGGCGGACGAGGTGATGACGCCGGCCAGCTCAAGACCCGGGAAGGCGACCGTCGAGCGGATCGCCGTCGAGCCCATATTGCCCGTTCCCCATACCACCACACGCCTCATGCGCCTCACCTTAGAGGTTTGTTGGGCGTCTCCGTGGCGAGCATCACAGATTGAATGTCATTGCAGGTCACACGGCAAAAATGAGCGTCGAGAGCCGCCCAATCAACCAGGCGGTTGGTTCGCTGGCGACAATTTGCTCGGAGCCCCTTTGCGATGGGGTTACCGGGCGGTATAGTTCAGGCCAGTTACTGGTGGGTAACTTAGCCCTGAGTACCCAACCGACAGCTTCCATCTCATTGAGGAGAAACCGTGGGCCACTACAAGAGCAACGTCCGTGACCAGGTCTTTACCCTGTTCGACGTACTCGGTCTCGACAAGGCGCTCGGTGCCGGCTCGTTCAGCGACCTGGACGCCGACACCGCCAAGGAGATGATCTCCGAGATGGCGCGCCTGGCCGAGGGCCCAGTCGCCGAATCGTTCGCCGACGGCGATCGCAACCCGCCGGTGTTCGACCCCAAGACTCACACCGTCAAGCTGCCCGAGTCCTTCAAGAAGTCGGTCAAGGTGACCATCGAGGGCGGCTGGAACAAGGTCAGCCTCGACGAGGAGCTCGGCGGCGTGCCCGCCCCCAAGGCGCTGCTGTGGGCGCTCAACGAGCACATCCTGGGCGCCAACCCGGCCGTGTGGATGTACGCCGGTGGTTCGGCGTTCGCGCAGATCTTCGCGCACAACGGCACCGAAGAGCAGAAGAAGTGGGCCGTCATCGCCGCTGAGCGCGACTGGGGCGCCACCATGGTGCTGACCGAGCCCGACGCGGGCTCCGACGTCGGCGCCGGCCGCACCAAGGCCGTCAAGCAGGAGGACGGCTCCTGGCACATCGACGGTGTGAAGCGCTTCATCACCTCCGCCGAGGCCGATGACATGTTCGAGAACATCTTCCACCTGGTGCTGGCCCGCCCCGAGGGCGCCGGCCCCGGCACCAAGGGTCTGTCGCTGTTCTTCGTGCCGAAGTTCCACTTCGACTTCGAGACCGGCGAGCTGGGCGAGCGCAACGGCGTCTACGTGACCAACGTCGAGCACAAGATGGGCCTGAAGGTTTCGGCCACCTGTGAGCTGACCTTCGGCCAGCACGACAAGCCCGCCGTCGGCTGGCTCGTCGGCGAGGTGCACAACGGCATCGCGCAGATGTTCGACGTCATCGAGCAGGCCCGCATGATGGTCGGCACCAAGGCCATCGCCACCCTGTCGACCGGTTACCTCAACGCTCTGGAGTACGCCAAGGAGCGCGTGCAGGGTGCCGATCTGACCCAGATGACCGATAAGACCGCGCCGCGCGTGACCATCACGCACCACCCGGACGTGCGTCGTTCGCTGATGACCCAGAAGTCCTACGCCGAGGGCATGCGCGCGCTGTACCTGTACACCGCCACCTTCCAGGACGACGAGGTGGCCCAGGCGCTGCACGGTGTGGACGCGGACCTGGCACTGCGGGTCAACGACCTGCTGCTCCCGATCGTCAAGGGTTACGGCTCCGAGCAGGCCTACGCCAAGCTCACCGAGTCGCTGCAGACCTTCGGTGGTTCCGGCTTCCTGCAGGACTACCCGATCGAGCAGTACATCCGCGATGCCAAGATCGACTCGCTCTACGAAGGCACCACCGCCATCCAGGCGCAGGACTTCTTCTTCCGCAAGATCATCCGCGACAAGGGCCAGGCGCTGTCCTACGTGGCCGGCCAGATCGACACGTTCATCAAGAACGAGTCGGGCAACGGTCGCCTGAAGGCCGAGCGTGCGCTGCTGGCCACCGCCCTGGAGGACGTGCAGGGCATGGCCGCCACCCTGACCGGCTACCTGATGGCCGCGCAGGAAGATGCCGCGAGCATCTACAAGGTGGGCCTGGGTTCGGTGCGCTTCCTGCTCTCGGTCGGCGACCTGATGGTCGGCTGGCTGCTGCAGCGTGAGGCCGCCGTCGCCATCGAGCGCCTCGACGCCGGTGCCACCGGCGAGGAGAAGGCCTTCCTCGACGGCAAGGTCGCGGCCGCGTCGTTCTTCGCGAAGAACTTCCTGCCGCTGCTGACCAGCACCCGCACCGTCATCGACGGTATCGACAACGAGGTCATGGAGCTGGCCGAAGCCTCCTTCTGATCTCTCATAGACCAAGTGCCCCCGGCGATCCCGGGGGCACTTGTCGTTGAGGGGGTCGCGTTGACTCGCCGCTGACGGCGCAGAAGTGCGAGTAGCGTGCGCCCTCACTGACAAGTCAACGCGGACAGGCGAAGCCACTCCCGGTTTACCCGAGCCACGATGCCCGGCCGGCGGTGTCCGGCGGCGACTCTGACGACGGTCCAGCCCACGTGTGCCATGTAGTCGTGGCGATGGATGTCGTACCCCAAGGTTCCGGCGTGCTGCGCACCGTCGTACTCGACGGCCAGCTTGAGATGCGTCCACCCCATGTCGAGGTAGTACAGCGGGAATCCGTCGGGACCCAGTATCGGAATCTGAGTCTGGGGTGGCGGGAAGCCTTCGTCTATGAGCAGCAGCCGCAACCAGGTTTCTTTCGGTGACTCCGCACCCCGGTCGAACAGCGCCAGTGCATGCTCCAGTTGACGGAGTCCTCGCGCGCGACCATGCCGCTCCGCGATCCCGATGACATCGTCTGCGGTGACACGCGTAGCCCGGGCCAGTGCGTCCAGTCGGGCCACAGCCTCACCGAGGTCACCACGACGCCCGAGATCGAAGGCCGTCCGCGCGCCCGTCGTGACCGATATCCCGTCGATGTTTGTCACCTCTTCCGGGTAGATCAGGTCATTGCGCGTGACAACCCACGTCGGCGCCTTGGCATTGGCGTGGATAAGCTCCACCACCGCGTCGTCTCGTACCCATTTCGCCCCGTGTAGTGCTGCCGCGGCCACCCCGGCGATCACCGCTCGCCGTCCGGACCAGAGCCACGCTGCGGCCGTCCGCTGCCGCAACGAGGGCGCAAGATGCTTCTCCACGTAGACATTCGGCAGGATCGCCCGGTAGTACCGACGAAGTTCGTATCGGGTGAGCGTGCCGGCGGCCAGCGCCTCGCTGCCAAGGAAGGGCGCGGTATCGGTATTCATGGCGGTACCTTCGCCGTATCCCCCGACAGTCATCGACGGCCAGCTGCACGACTGACGTCACCTGTGGATGGATCCGGCACTGGGGATGGATTCACTTGGCGCTGGCGGCGCGAAAGTGCGAGACACCCCTGCCCTCAGCGCCAAGTCAACGCGAGAGGTCGTTCTGCTCACAGCAGCACCGGCGGCGAGATCGGGTCGACAGGCTGCATTGTCGAGGGATGACAGACAAGCCACCGCTGTTCAGCCGACAACTACGCGAAGACCTGTACCGCAAAAGAGTTCTCGTACTCGACGGCGCACTCGACGATGACAACGGGACCGTGCTGGTCACCCAGTTCCTGACGCTGGCCGCCGACTCCGGCGACGATATCTGGTTGTGGATCCACTCCCCCGGCGGTTCGGTGCCGGCCATGCTGGCGATCCGCGACGTGATGGGGCTGATCCCTGCGGATGTGGGCACGCTGGCTCTCGGGTTGGCTTGCAGCGCCGGGCAATTCCTGTTGTCCGCGGGCACGCCTGGTAAACGCTTCGCGTTGCCGCACGCGCGTATCCTGATGCACCAGGGGTCGGCGGGCATCGCCGGATCAGCGGTCGAGGTGGAAGTCCAGGCCGACGATCTGCGATATACCCGCGACACCGTACTCAGCCTCATCGCCGCGGACACCGGTCAGGAGATCGACCGCATCTTCACCGACTCGCTGCACGACCGCTGGTTCACCGCCGAGCAGGCGCGGGAGTACGGATTCATCGACCACATCGTCGGCGACTTCACCCAGATAGCGCCGAATCAAAAGCAGCAGTTGGGAATTCATGCATGAGTACTTACACCATCCCCAACGTCATCGCCCGTACCAGCGGTGGCGAGCGCATCATGGACGTCTACTCACACCTGCTCAGCGAGCGCATCGTCTACCTGGGCACCGCGATCGACCCGGGCGTCGCGAACGCGCTCATCGCGCAGCTGCTACACCTCGAGGCCGACAACCCCGAGCAGGAGATCGCGCTCTACATCAATTCCGAAGGCGGCGACCTGTCGGCGATGCTGGCGGTATACGACACCATGCGGTTCATCAAAGCGCCGGTGGCGACGACCTGCATCGGCCAGGCCGTCGCCGCCGGGGCGGTACTGCTGGCCGCGGGCGCACCGGGCCGCCGGGCGGTACTGCCGCACACCAGAGTGGTACTGCACCAGCCCGCCGCGCAGGGCCGCGGCACCATTCCCGATCTCATCCTGCAAGCCGACGAGGTGGCGCGAGTGCGCAGCCAGCTGGAGGCCATCCTGGCGCGGCACACCGGGCGCAGCACCGAACAGCTACGGCACGACACCGATCGCGATCGTGTGTTCGACGCCCACGCGGCCGTCGCCTACGGCCTGGCCGACCGCGTCCTGGACCAGCGAAACCCCTAGGCCACCATCAACATCGGGCCGCGCACGGGCCGGGTGGGGCGGCTGAGATCTGCCGAGATACCACCCAGCAGCCGGACCAGGTCCGTGCGCAACGCCCCGCACACCGCGGCGATCATCTCGCTGGACGGCTCCTTGCGGCCGCGTTCGATCTCGGAGAGGTACTGCGGTGACACACCGGCCCGCGCGGCGACGTCGACCAGACGCTGCCCCTGTTCATGGCGGGTTTCGCGGAGCCGACGGCCGAGGACCTCACGCCACAGCGGTTCCGGCGCCTCGCGGTGGGGGTGGATACCGGGATGGATACGGATGACCTCGCCCATCCCCGTATCTTCGCCGCCGGGAGGGCCGGGCGCCTGCCTGTTCGCCATGAGCACAAATGGGCGGGTTCGGGAAGGACACTTGAGGGGCGTCTTCACTACCTTTCGGTATGGCACGCGGCCGGATCTTCACCTCTTGTTCCGGCTCTTTGGATCTGTCACTTCCCGAACCCGTCGTGCAGACGAATGTACGCCCGTGATCAAGATCACACCAGAGGCAATTTCAATCTGAATCCAGCGACCGGAGCAGCGCCCGGGTACGGGCCCTGACCTCGGGTGATGCATCGAAAAGCACACCCACATACTCGTCGACACCGGCGGCCTTGAGCTCCTCGACCCGGGCCGTCACGGTCGCCTCGTCCCCGATCAGGGCCGCGTCGGCGGGACCCGCATAGCCCTCGCGGTCCAGCATCGCCCGATACGACGGCAGGCGCCCGTACATCGCGAACTGCTCGGCGGCCCGGGCGCGGGCACCGTCGACGTCATCGGTGACGGCCACCGGCAACCCGGCCACCACGCGCACCGGACGCTCCCCGGCCGCGGCCCGCAACGCCGGACCGACATGACCACCGAGTGTCTTCGGACCGGTCATCCAGGTGATGGTGCCCGCGGTGCGGCGCCCGGCGATCTTCAGCAGTTGCGGGCCCAGCGCGGCGATGTAGACATCCGGGCGCGGGGCACCGGCGATCTGCAGGGCACCGCGGGTCGTGACGGTCTCGCCCGGGGCATCCGCGGGCTCACCGGCCAGCAGCGGCAGCAACCCGTCGAGATACTCGTTGAGCCGACGCACCGGCTTGTCCCAGGGGATGCCCCACATGCCCTCGGTGACGGCGGCATGGGTCATGCCCAGCCCCAGGATGAACCGCCCGCCGGCGATCAGGTTCAGGGTCAGCGCGCGCTGCGCCAACTGCATCGGGTGCTGATTCTGGATGGGCACCACCCCGGTGCCGACCTCGATCCCGTCGACCTCCCGAAAGGCGACGGCCAGCACGGTGAGAAGGTCGGGCTCGTAAGGCATCTGGGTCATCCAGACGCGCCGGAATCCCTCGTCGCGGGCCTGGGCGAGGTACTTCACCGTGGCGTCCACCGGCGAACCGCCACCACTCAACGACCCGAAGAGACTTACCTGCATGCCACGCTCCTGTTGAATGTCGCACCATGACCACGCAGCAGCCACGGCTGGGAAATTTCGGGCCGAACTGGTTCGCATCGGTGATGGGGACGGGCATCGTTGCGACCGCGGGCGCGACATTACCCATTCATCTACCCGGACTGCGCGGCTTCGCCGAAGTGGTGTGGGTGGTGGCCGCGGCGCTGCTGGTGGTGCTGTTGGTGGCGGTGACGGTGCAATGGGTGCGCCACCCCACGGTGGCGCGCAGCCACGTGCACAACCCGCAGATGGCCCACTTCTACGGCGCCGCCCCGATGGCGCTGCTCACCGTCGGCACCGGTGCCATCCTGGTCGGCCGTGACCTGATCGGTGAACGGCTGGCCGTCGACATCGACTGGGTGCTGTGGACGGCGGGCACCGTGGGTGGGTTATTCACCGCCATGACCATCCCCTTCATCATGTTCACCCAGATCGACGTGGGTCCCGACGCGGCCTTCGGCGGCTGGCTGATGCCGGTGGTGCCGCCGATGGTCTCGGCCGCCGCGGGTGCCCTGCTGATTCCGCACATGGTGCCGGGCACCGGCCGCACCACCATGCTCTACGGCTGTTACGCGATGTTCGGGCTGTCGCTGATCGCCGCGCTGATCATCATCAGCCTGATCTGGAGCCGGCTGATGCACTACGGCACGTCCGGGACGGCGCGGGTGCCCACCCTGTGGATCGTGTTGGGGCCGCTCGGTCAGGGCATCACCGCGGCCGGGCTGCTGGGCACCAACGCTGTGCTGGCCGCCCCCGCCGACGTGGCGGCCGGGATGAGCGTGTTCGCGATCCTGTTCGGCGTTCCGGTGTGGGGCTTCGCGGTGTTGTGGATTTCGCTGGCCACCGCGCTGACCGTGCGCACCCTGCGCCGCGGGATGCCGTTCGCCCTGACCTGGTGGAGCCTGACCTTTCCCGTCGGCACCTTCGTCACCGGCACCACACAGCTGGCCGTGCACACCGGGCTGCCGGCGTTCAAGGTGGCGGCCGTCGCGGCCTACGTCGGCTTGCTCTGCACCTGGGGCCTGGTGGCGGTGCGGACGGCACGCGGGAGCCTGGCGGGCAGCCTGTTCGCGCCGGCTGCGCCCGGGCCGATCACGGCTTCCAAACAGCCGAAAAGATGATCCGGGGCGAGCGAAGCGACGGGAAAACTAAAGAGCCCCGTGTTGCCGTCGGGTCGGGGGGTCAGACGGCAACACGGAGCTATCCGGTG